>NZ_JH815516.1:0-9125 GCF_000297775.1 Sutterella wadsworthensis 2_1_59BFAA | reverse complement strand
GTCAATAACCCCCGCCTAAAGGCGGAGGCTTCAAAGAGCCTTTATTGACTAGTCTCAGCAAACCTCCTCTGGGAGGCGAGCTACGTTGGTTTGGAATGTACAGGCACCGTGGGATGTTTATCCTAGTCCCACGCTCTGCGGTCTGTGTTTAAAAGTTCTGAGAGGTAGGAACGGTGATGCAGACAAGAAACCCATTCCAACATTGACGAAGGATGAGAATCGGCCCTCGGGCCGAACAACCGGCCTTCGGGCCGAGCAAGCGGAGCCTGCGGGTATCCGCAAAGGAGATACTTTGAAAGTTTTTGTTTTGAACATGCGCGGCAAGCCGCTGATGCCGTGTTCGCCAGCAAAGGCGCGACACATGCTGAAGGCGGGCAAGGCCTTCGTCGTGCGTCGAACGCCGTTCACGATCAAGCTGACCATCGCCACAGGCGAGACGAAGCAGGACGTGACGCTTGGCGTCGATGCAGGCGCAAGGCACGTTGGCATTTCCGCCACGACGGAAAAGGAGGAGGTCTTCGCATCCGAAGTCGCGCTTCGACAGGACATCACGGGACTTCTGGCCGATCGTCTGGCATTCCGACGTGCAAGGCGCAATCGAAAGACGCGCTACCGCGCTCCGCGCTTCAACAATCGCGTTCGATCAAAGCACAAGGGATGGCTTGCGCCGTCCGTGGAGAACCGTATCCAAGCGCACATTTCGCGCATCGAGGCGGTCTGCAGACTGCTTCCCGTCACCAAGATCGTGATTGAAACCGCATCCTTCGACATTCAAAAGATCAGGAATCCCGAAGTCGAAGGGACGGGCTATCAGCAGGGCGACCAGCTTGGATTCTGGAACGTGCGCGAGTACGTTCTTTTCAGAGACGGTCATATCTGTCAGCACTGTCGAGGCCGATCCAAGGATCCGATCCTCAACGTGCATCATCTTGAGAGTCGTAAAACGGGCGGAGATGCGCCAAACAACCTGATCACGCTGTGCGAGACATGCCACAAGGCTTATCACGCAGGAAAGATCAAGTTGAAGGTCAAGCGCGGTCAATCGTTCAGGGCGGAAGCCTTCATGGGCATCATGCGCTGGACGCTGCTTGACCGCGTACGCAAGACGCACCCTAAACTGCCTGTCGAGAACACCTACGGCTATCTGACGAAGCACAAGCGCATTGCTCTTGGCTTGCCCAAGACGCATTGCGCCGACGCCTTCTGCATTGCGGGAAATCTGAAAGCGTTGCGAAGAGGAGATTTCCTCTTCCAACAACAGACGCGAAAGCACAACCGACAGATACACAAGTGTTCGATTCTCAAGGGTGGCGTGAGGACGCTCAATCAGGCGCCATTCCTCGTCAAGGGGTTCCGCCTATTCGACAAGGTGAGAATCGGCGGACAGATTGGTTTTGTTTTCGGGCGACGCGTTAGAGGCACATTCAACATTCGTCGCCTTGACAAAACTGTGATCGGGACAGACATCAATTGCAAAAAACTGAGTCTTCTCGAAACACGCAAAACTTTTTTGACTGAACTACGAAAGGAGTAAGCCGCGATTCCTCACCCGACTGAAGTCGGATGTTCCCTCGCGGCAATTCTATGGAGAGCTTACGGATCATCATAGGTCGAACCGTAGCGCTCGATGCGCAAACGCTCGCACTCGACGGAGCATGAGGGTGCATGTGCCGTTTAGATTAGACCTCAGACTCAGGACTTTCTGGAAGCTTCGGCAACTGCCTTCATGAGTTCGGCCCAGGCATGGGCCCAGGGGATGCGCTCCTGCTCAAGGCGAAGGCGCATGCCATATTTGTCGGACTTGAGTGCGTCCCAAAGCGCGGCTTCAGCAGGCAGAAGGCCCTCGCAGACAGCTTCGGGCGCCTGCCTGGGCTCCTCGACGGCGTAGGCATGAAAGCGCACGAGCGTCGCCTCGTCCATCATGACGGCGCGCGTCTTGGGAAAGCGCCGTCTTAAAGACGCGAGAATCTGAAGGCCCCACGTGTCGGCATCGCCCCAGTAGATGACCGTCCCCTCATGAATCCAGGGAACGGCATCGAGCTGCGTGACGCCCTTGCCCAAACCGAAAAAGAGGACGGCGCCCGGCACGTCGCCGAACGCAAGGCCCGACTGCTCGTTTTCGGAAATGAAGACGATTCTCGGATGAAGCGGCAGGATCGCGATTTCCTCCGGCGGCGCTGAGAGGTCGGAGAGTCCGTGCATGAGCGCACGGTCTGCGGGATCAAGAAGCCTCATGCGCACGCTCGAGGGCCTGCTCCTCAGACCTGCGAAGGCCTCGAAGGCCTGCGCCTCGGGCACGGGCCTCCCGGAAGCACGCCAGCGGGCGGCGAGAAGATCGCGAAGCACCGTCATTCTGGGCTTCGTGAGCCACTTGGTATCCATGCCCTCGACGGGCAGCTGACGAACATAGAGACCGCTTTCGGGATTGTCGGCAAGCCACCTGAAGGCGGAGAGCAGAATCGCGAAATCCTCGTCCTCCCATTCGGCGAGCACGCTCCAGGCACGCACGAGCGCCTCCCTCAGGCCGTCTTCGCCGTCGACGAGGCGGGAGGCACGCTCGAGCGCACGTCTCCATGTGTGAAGCTCGCCCGCTGCACGCGCAACGGCTTCGGGCGACTCGAACACCGCACGTTCGGGAACGGTCTGACGGCCGCAGGCCGTCCAGTCCCGCACCGCGAAGGCCACCTTGAGACGGCCCGATTCGGCCTCCGCGCTCCATGCGTCGCGCCAGTCGAGCGTCTTCTGCGGGTCGGCGAGGACCTCGCGCTCGGAAGGAACGCCAAGCGGGACGGCAAACGGCCAGGCCGAGTCGTCGGGAAGGCCCAGATGACCGGCGAGCCACCTGCGGCACGACGCCCGGAATCGACGCGCCACAGTCGTGCGGACCTCGGCCGGCGTCTTCATCAGGCCTCCTTCACGGGTTCTGCGGATTCAGCGGGCGCCTTCCAGACGAGGCGGTGGACCGCGCCGTCGTAGGGGATCGTAAGCACGCTCGAGTACTTGCGCTCGACGATGTGCACCACGCAGGCGCCACCAATGAAGGGCTCGAGCGTCGTGACGGCCTTGTCGGGCGTGGCGACGATCATCTGGAAGCCGAACTGGCGGAAGATGTTCATGGCGAGCGTCGTGAAGTCGCTGTCGGCCTTGTCGAAGGCCTCGTCGAGCACCACGAGCGCATAGGTCGGGACCGACACGCTGTCGCCGCAGAGCTGGTACCTGAGGGCGGCAGCCAGGCAAGTCGTCGTGAGCTTCTGGCGCTGGCCGCCGGACTTGCCGGCGCCGCTGCGGTAGACCTCGATCTGGCGTCCGTCGTCATCCACTTCCTCGCCAATGAAGTCGACGTGGCGGCGTACGTCAAGCACTGTGTCGCGGTAGCGGCGGTTTTCAGGCAGGTCCTTGAGACTCGACACGAGCTCGGCGAGGATCGCGAAGCGCTTTTCAGCCTCGCCGTCCTCGACCTTGACGTCCCAGGCGCCCTCGAGGGCGTCGCGGATCCGCTTCCTGAACTCGACCACTTCCGGGAGCATGCGCTCCTGCGTCGTGATGCGAAGGAAGGTCCTGCGACCGTTCGTCACGTTGAAGGGCACGACGTGAAGGCTTTCGTTCACGAGTTCGAGGCGCTGCAGAATGTCACGGCGCTCCTCGGTGAGGTACTGGCGCAGCTGCGAGAGGTTCTGCATGCTCTGTTGGCGCAGGAGCTCGCGGAACTTCGCCTCGAAGTCGGGCAGGCGGTCGCGCTCGAGCGTCTCGAGCAGCCTGAAGTAGTCGCCCGCGAACTCAAGGCCCGCGCCGAGGTCGGCCGACTCTGCGGGGAACTGGTCGCGGAACTTGTCGAACGCGGTCGTGACGCGGATCTCCATGTCCTTCACGCGAGCGACGAGCTTCGAGATTTCGTCATTGATTTCACGCGCGACCATGTTGACGAGGTCGTCGAGCGTGTCGAGGCGGATCTCGCCGAGCCTTGCACCGAAGCGGTCGCCGAGTCCCTTGCGCATGCCGTCGGTGAGCGCCGCGATCTGCGTGCTCCAGGCGTCATTCAGGGTCTGCAGGCGCTTCCTGACGGTCGTGAGCGCGCCGTCGGCGGTCTTGAGGTCGGCCTTTGCGTCGGAGAGCTTCTCCTCGACGGCGGCAATCTGAATGCGCGTCTCCTCGATGGCCTTCGCGAGCTCCCTGAGGGCCTCGTTGCCCTCGCGCACGGCGCGGATCTGGGCCTCGAGGCGGTGGATGTCGGCAAGAATCGGAGCGGGATCGATGTCGATCCAGGAGGCGGCCGCAAGGGTGTGGCAGTGCACGAGCCTGCGGCTGGCCTCAGCCTCCTCGTTCTTGAGGGCCGTGATCGCGCGCCTCTTCTCATGAAGATCACGACGGCGAATCTCCTCTTCGGCCCTGAGGGCCGCGAGCTTGGCGCGATTGTCCATGCCGAGCACCCAGGCGCGCGGATCGTCGACCGCGCGGGTGTCGTTCTTGTCGTATCGTGCGTGCGTGTCCTTCACGAAGCCCGTCTTCGTCACGGCGCGGCGCGCGGCGGCGAAGGCCTCGGGCGTCTCGACGCAGGCGAGGTCGTAGTCGCGGCGAAGGACGCTCTCGAGCCACTGGGCGTGCACGCCGTCGGTGACCCGGATCTTGCGGATGACGGAGTCGTCCGAAAGGCTCCCCGCCTCCTCGACGATCGCGCCGCCCGTCCTCAGCAGGCGCACGTGGGCGCCCCAGTGGGCGCCGTTGACGACACGGGAAACAGCTTCGAAATGTTCGGAGGGCACGAGAATCGAAAGGGCGAGCGGCCTGAGCGCGCGTTCGAGAGCGCCTCTCCAGGCGATCTGCTCGGGCAGCACCTCGATGAATTCGCCCGCAAAGGGCAGGTCCGTGGTCCTGAGCCCCGCCTCGGCAGCGACCTTCTCGCGGATCCTGAGCTGCACGGCGGGAATGCCCGAGCGCTGCGATTCGAGCGACTCGATTTCCTCGCAGAGGACGTCGAGCTCGCTCTTGATGCCGTGCTCTTCGCCGATGAGGGCCTCGATCTTCGCGTCCCTCGCCTTCTTCAAGTCGGCGGCACCCGCCTCTTCAGCGGCGGCAACCTCAACGAGCGTGCGGAATTCGTCAGCCGTGGGCGGCAGAGCCTCGCCGAGCTCGCGCGCGGCGGCCTCGACCTTTCCGCGCTCGCGCATCGCGCGGTCGCGGTCCTGTTCGCGACGGGCCTTTTCGGCCTCCCAGCCGGCGATCTGGTCGCCGCCGCTCTGGCGCTCGCGAAGCTCAAGGTCGGCGAGCGTGCTGCGCCTTGCGACGAGATCGGCCTGAATCGTGCGGACGTTCTCCTCATGCGTGCGGCGCTCGTTCTCGAGCTTCGCGGCCTGGGCGGTCAGAAGGTTCGCGCGCCAGGACTCGCGGTAGGCGGGGAGCGCCTCCGCGAGGAGCTTCGCGCGGAGGCGGCCCTCTTCTGCCTGCTGCATATCGCCGAACGCCGTCTGCGCGGGCGAGAGCACGCGGATCTGGGCGTTGGCGGCCACGACGGCGCGGTGCGAGGCCTCGAGCTCGACAAACTCGTCGACGAGACGGGCGGCGATCGTGTAGGTGCGCGGCTCATCGAGCATGAAGTTCCTCAGAAATTCGTTGAGGTCGCCAAGGTTCTTCGCGGACTGCGTCTTGTGAAGGAGCTTGAGCGCAAGGCTGCTCTTGATGCCGAGGAGCGCCGTGAAGGCGGTCTCGTAGGGCGGAAAGAGGTCCGAGCACCTGGCGTCGCCCAGATCGATCTTGAGGCGCCTGAGATCGTAGTCGGACTCCGAAAAGCCGGTGATGAGGGCCTTGAGGTCGACGTCCCGCTCGACGACGGCGTAGAGGCGCTTGACGTCGCCCACGCCGTTGAGCTTTCCGCGGATCCAGAATACCTGCAGGAGCGTCACGATGCGGCGGGCGTTGCGGAAGGTGAGCGCAAGGCCCGAGGCGGTCGTCTCCTCGCGCAGGTACTGCGTTGTCACGCCCGCATCGGTCTGAAGCTCGGACCATGCGCCGCGGACGTAGGAGACGATCGAGCGGTCGCCCTTGACCTTGCCGCCCGTCTCATGCGCGGCGGCGTTGAAGTCCACCCAGCGGGGCGGAATCAGCAGCTGGGAGAAGGCGTCGAGAAGCGTCGACTTGCCCGAGCCCGAGGCGCCCACGAAGAGAAAGCCCTCTTCGGCGATCGGAATGTCGTTGCAGCCCGAGAAGGTGCCCCAGTTGTGTACCTGCAGGCGCACGGCCCTGAACTGTTCTTCGGGCATGAGCTCGGGGAAAAGCGCGAGATCGGTCATTCCATGTCCTCCGCATCGTCTTCGTCGTCTTCGTCTTCGGATTCGTCGTTTTCAATGCCGGCGGGAATTTCGGCGGCGACCTCGCCCGGCTTGGCGGCCCTGCCCTCGTAGTAGCCCTTGACCTGCTCGACGAGGTCGGCCGTCATGAGCATCTTGAGGACGGGCGAGATCTCGAAGGCGTCCTCGCCGCTCTTGAGGCGGCGCAGCACGCCGAAGTGGTCCGCCTTGGTGACGGCACCCGCCAGATGCCTCTCGAAGCCGACGGCGTCGCGATTGCGGCCCGCGATGTCGGCTAGATGCTCGCGGATTTCGTCAAGACCGATGACGGCGCGCTCGCCCCTGCCCTCGGCGCTTGAGAGCCTCAGGCGCAGGAAGAGGAAAAGATAGGTCTCGATGTAGTTGAGCGGCTTGCGCTTCAGAAGGATCGGCGCCTTGACGGGATCGGTGTCCGCCTGGCGCGTGAACGCGAAGAGCTGCTCGCGGTCGATCACGAGGTCGAGAAAGAGGTCGTTGAGGCGGCTGCGGATCAGGTCCTCGCTCTCAAGCAGGGCCTTCCAGATGACGGGCATGCGCATGCCGTCGAGCACGGGGCCCTTGAGAAGCTGCACGAGCGCGCGCCTTGCGTCGAGCTTCAACCCGCCCGCGTCACCGCGCCAGAGGCCCGCGGCCTGTTCGTCATTGCGCGCGGCGTCAGTAGATTCGGGTGAGTTCATCGATCTTGTCCTTAACAAAGAAGAGTTGATTCACGGTGGCGGAGCGCTCGCGGCCGTCGAGCCCCGTCCACTTGAGGCTCTCGGTGCCCGAGCCGGGAATGCCGTGACGAAGCGCGAGCTCCATGAGACCGACGACGCTGCCGAGGCCCTGCTTCGCGGGATGCGCCTCGAGTACCTCGCCGACACTCGCCTGGTCCTTGCGGGAGAGCACGTCGGCGACGTTCTCCCTGAGCTCGCGGATGTTGATTTCGGATCTTGCAATGCGCTCGCCCACGGCGGAGAGGTCAAGCGGAGGCGGCGTGCCGTCCTCGACGGGCGGCGGAGGCGCATAGGTGACGGGATCCCAGAGGACCATCTGGCCCGCGGACCTCGGTGTGAAGCCCGTCCTCGAAAGTTCGATCCCGGTCCTACGGACGGGACTCTGCTCGTCGGCCGCATCGATCCCTGCGCGCATCGCCTCGGTGAGGAGCCTGTTGAGACGGTGTTCCTCGAGATACTGGCGGCTTTCCACAAAGTTCCTGAGACCCTGGGCCAGACGCTTCGTCGTGTCGTGCACATCCCCGCCCCTTTCGAGCAGGTTGCGGCGCATCGTGCGCAGCATCCTGCGCTCTTCGACGGTAAGATCGCGCGCAAAGTCGCGCGAGAGCACGGCGTCGATCGCCTCCTCGAAGCGGGCGGACTCGACGGGATCGTTGAGCAGGCGCCAGAACGCGAAGAAGGTTCGGCCTGCAGGGCTGAGCCTGATGAGATCGAGCCCTGCGAAGACGTCCTCGAGGACGTCGCCCCTCGAGCCCGAGCACTCCATGATGCGGCGGCGAAGGTCAGCGTTGAGCGCCTCGAAGCTGTCGCGCACGCGATGAAAGTCGCCCACAAGCCCCGAGAAGAGCGTGAGAATCTCGCGGGTGCGCTCTAGCGCGGTGTCCTTGTCCAGCACCTTCACCTCGCCCCTGCCCACGGCCTCAAGCTCGCGGCGGATGCGGCTCTGCTCCTCGATGAGACGATGCTCGCGGCGTTCGACGTCCGCGTCGGTGTCTTCTTCAAGTCCGTCGAGCGCGGTGATCACAAGCTGCAGGCGGGATTCCGTCGCCTCCGCACGGGGCCTGCCCATGCCGGTCACAAACCTCACGGCGTCGACCGAGGCCGAGGTGAGCGAATAGACCTCCTCGTCGCTGCCGTAGGGCAGCGTGCGTTCGAGAAGCCCCTGGGCGAGCCACTGCGACGCGTATTCGCGGGCCGTCGACGGCATGTCGACGCCCGTTGCGCGAAGCTCCTCGAGACTGCGGTCGACGCGCGCGTAAAATTCGGACGCACGCATCCCGTGGTCCGCCTCGTAGAGGTGTTCGGCCAGGATGGCGATGATGGCGGGCGCATTGGCTGCCGCCAGAAGCTTCCAGAGGGGCGCTGCGCGCAGACGCTGGAAGCCGGGGTATGAGATGCTGGCTTTCATAGGCCGTATATTTTACATGGTCGGGCGACTTTCCTCCTCCCCCGCGCACCCAAAGAAGCCCTCTCCAAAGCCTTGATCCGCGCGGTTTTGGAAGAAGCCGCACGACATTCTTCAAGCTCATTTTTCCACTGGGAACCGCATGTCCACAGCACTCCTCGTGCGCCGCGAAGTCGCGGCCTTCATTCCAGAACTGAGCCTCGTCGCCGCCCTCGACGGCTCGATCGCAGGCCACGTGGCGGGCGTGCGGGACGTCATCCACGGACGCGATGGACGAGATCGAAGCGTTCGACAGGACCCTCGAGCCAAGGGAGAAGCTCTGCGACACGCCAAGCCGGAGGCATCTTCTCGAGATTGTGGCGAGGGCGAGACCTGCTGAGAATTGAAGCTCCCCTGTCTGAAGACAGAGGATTCACTTTGACCGTCAGACAGCTCTTTCAGGAGGCAAAGCCGCCTGAACCTCACCGTCCGTACAAAGTGTGCGCGGCGGGAGTGTCAGGATTTCTGTGTCTGGGGAGGTTATTCCAGGGGCAGCCCAACGAGGCTGCCCTTTGTTTTTTGTGATGCAGTATGCCAGACCTGATGCGATAGCGCGGGTAGTCTAATCATACCCCTTGTCTTACTCCATGGCACCTGTAAAGCGCTCGCCAAACAGCAGAGCGAACTGAGGCATGGCAGCAGACC
>NZ_JH815515.1:287406-365543 GCF_000297775.1 Sutterella wadsworthensis 2_1_59BFAA | reverse complement strand
TTGCTTGTGACTTTGAGGGCAAAAGGCCTCAGGGTTATAGGATCAAGCGACTAAGTGTATGTGGTGGATGCCTTGGCGATCACAGGCGATGAAGGACGTGACAGCCTGCGAAAAGCTGTGGGGAGCTGGCAAATAAGCTTTGATCCACAGATGTCCGAATGAGGGAACTCACCTGCTTTGCAGGTATCCCATCCTGAATATATAGGGATGGGAGGCGAACGAAGCGAACTGAAACATCTAAGTAGCTTCAGGAAAAGAAATCAACCGAGATTCCGAAAGTAGTGGCGAGCGAAATCGGATCAGCCCAGCACTCGATAGCAGCCAACTTACGGGAACGGTCTGGAAAGTCCGGCCATAGAGGGTGATAGCCCCTTACTGGAAAAGGCAGCTGTGGTACTAAGTGTGCGATAAGTAGAGCGGGACACGTGACATCCTGCTCGAAGATGGGGGGACCATCCTCCAAGGCTAAATACTCGTGATCGACCGATAGCGTACCAGTACTGTGAAGGAAAGGTTAAAAGAACCCCGGGAGGGGAGTGAAATAGATCCTGAAACCGCATACATACAAACAGTAGGAGCCTCGTTAAGGGGTGACTGCGTACCTTTTGCATAATGGGTCAGCGACTTACGTTTAATGGCGAGCTTAACCGTATAGGGGAGGCGCAGCGAAAGCGAGTTCGAACAGAGCGTTCAGTCGTTAGGCGTAGACCCGAAACCAGATGATCTATCCATGGCCAGGTTGAAGGTGTGGTAACACACACTGGAGGACCGAACCGACTAGTGTTGCAAAATTAGCGGATGAGCTGTGGATAGGGGTGAAAGGCTAAACAAATCTGGAGATAGCTGGTTCTCCCCGAAAACTATTGAGGTAGTGCCTCGTGTATGACTCCAGGGGGTAGAGCACTGTTATGGCTAGGGGGACATGGCGTCTTACCAAACCATGGCAAACTCCGAATACTTGGAAGTTTGAGCACGGGAGACAGAGCACCGGGTGCTAACGTCCGGACTCAAGAGGGAAACAACCCAGACCGCCGGCTAAGGTCCCTAATATTGACTAAGTGGAAAACGAAGTGGAAAGGCTAAGACAGTCAGGAAGTTGGCTTAGAAGCAGCCATCCTTCAAAGAAAGCGTAATAGCTCACTGATCGAGTCTTTCTGCGCGGAAGATGTAACGGGGCTAAGTCAATAACCGAAGCCGCGGATTCACACTTGTGTGTGAGTGGTAGGGGAGCGTTCTGTAAGCCTGCGAAGGTGACTCGTAAGGGTTGCTGGAGGTATCAGAAGTGCGAATGCTGACATGAGTAACGTTAAAGCGGGTGAAAAGCCCGCTCGCCGTAAGCCCAAGGTTTCCTGCTCTACGTTCATCGGAGCAGGGTGAGTCGGCCCCTAAGGTGAGGCTGAGAAGCGTAACTGATGGGAACAAGGTTAATATTCCTTGACCACCGCTGAATGCGAAGGGGGGGACGGAGTATTGAAGATCATCCGGGTGTTGGATATCCCGGTTTGCGAGCGTAGGAGGCTGACAGGCAAATCCGTCAGCGAATCTCCGAGGCGAAGCATCGAGCTCTCTTTTGAGCGAAGTGATTGGATGTGCTTCCAGGAAAAGCCTCTAAGCTCCAGTTCAGCGGGACCGTACCGCAAACCGACACTGGTGGGCGAGCTGAATATGCTCAGGCGCTTGAGAGAACTCAGGAGAAGGAACTCGGCAAATTGACACCGTAACTTCGGGATAAGGTGTGCCTTTGTAGCGTGGAGGGAGAAACACCCCGAGCGCGAAGAGGTCTCAGATAATCGGTGGCTGCGACTGTTTATTAAAAACACAGCACTCTGCAAAGACGAAAGTCGACGTATAGGGTGTGATGCCTGCCCGGTGCTGGAAGATTAATTGATGGGGTGCAAGCTCCTGATCGAAGTCCCAGTAAACGGCGGCCGTAACTATAACGGTCCTAAGGTAGCGAAATTCCTTGTCGGGCAAGTTCCGACCTGCACGAATGGCATAACGATGGCCACACTGTCTCCTCCTGAGACTCAGTGAAGTTGAAGTGTTTGTGATGATGCAATCTCCCCGCGGCTAGACGGAAAGACCCCATGAACCTTTACTGTAGCTTTGCATTGGACTTTGAACCGATCTGTGTAGGATAGGCGGGAGCCTGTGAAACCACAACGCCAGTTGTGGCGGAGGCGTCCTTGAAATACCGCCCTGATTTGTTTGAGGTTCTAACCTGGGACAGTCATCCTGTCCGGGGACCGTGCATGGTAGGCAGTTTGACTGGGGCGGTCTCCTCCTAAAGGGTAACGGAGGAGTGCGAAGGTACGCTAGGTACGGTCGGAAATCGTGCTGATAGTGCAATGGCAAAAGCGTGCTTGACTGCGAGACCCACAAGTCGAGCAGATACGAAAGTAGGTCATAGTGATCCGGTGGCTCTGTATGGAAGGGCCATCGCTCAACGGATAAAAGGTACTCTGGGGATAACAGGCTGATACCGCCCAAGAGTTCATATCGACGGCGGTGTTTGGCACCTCGATGTCGGCTCATCTCATCCTGGGGCTGTAGCCGGTCCCAAGGGTATGGCTGTTCGCCATTTAAAGAGGTACGTGAGCTGGGTTTAAAACGTCGTGAGACAGTTTTGTCCCTATCTGCCGTGGGCGCTGGAAGATTGACGGGGGCTGCTCCTAGTACGAGAGGACCGGAGTGGACTCACCTCTGGTGTACCGGTTGTCACGCCAGTGGCATCGCCGGGTAGCTATGTGGGGAAGAGATAACCGCTGAAAGCATCTAAGCGGGAAACTTGCCTGAAGATAAGTCTTCCTGGAGGCTAGACCTCCCTAAAGAGTCGTTCGAGACCAGGACGTTGATAGGATGGGTGTGTAAGTGCTGTGAGGCACTCAGCTAACCATTACTAATTGCTCGTGAAGCTTGATCCTATAACCGTGAAGCTTTTTTGACTGAATGTCGTCAAGAGAATTTCTGAGTCGATGAATCACAGCTCAGCTTTGTTTCTGACCAAGTGAAGAATTCGCTGCTTGCGCAGCAAAGCCTTTGCCTGATGACCATAGAGAGGTGGTCCCACTCCTTCCCATTCCGAACAGGACAGTGAAACACCTTATCGCCGATGATAGTTGGTTGTATTTCCAGTGAAAGTAGGACATCGTCAGGCTCACCATTCCAAGAACCCCGGTTTCGAAAGAGACTGGGGTTTTTGCTTTTCTGCGCCTGCTTGTCTTCTGTCCTGCGACATCCGTGACTGCGGCTCAGGAACGGCTTGCTGGCGCTGTCTGCAGGGTGCTCATGGACGTCTTCGGCGCGGGCGCAACGTTCTGGGTGCTCGTCCGGGACCGTCATCTGAGGCTCTTCAGAGCGCAACTGCGTGCGACTGCAGGGTTTCGTGCGTACCAAGGATGAAAAGAAGGGCGGTCTTCTTTCGGAAGACCGCCCCGTCTGGAAGCTTTGCGTCAGGATGCTCAGCGCGTGCCCTGAAGGAGTTCGACCTGTTCGCCGAGCTGATGGCTCAGGAGCGCCTTGGCTTCATCCTCCCTGCCAGCCTTGATGGCCGTGAGCAGAAGGCGTTCATTCTTCGCGATGTCGAGGAAGAACTGGGGATCGTTCTGCGGGAGGTTCTCGGTCGTCTTCTCGAAGTACGTTACGAGTGCGGCGGAGAAGACTTGAAGCACGCGGTTGCCGCAGGCTTCAAGAAGGAGAAGGTGGAACTCGCGGTCCCAGCGGTCGGCTTCGGCGGAATTGCCGGCGTTTGCTTCGATGCGGCTGATCGCGTCCTCAAGGCGGCCGAGCAGGGCGGGCGTCATGCGGCGGATTGCGAGCGGGATGATGTTCACCTCAATGAGCTGACGGGCCTCGATGAACTCGCGGATGTCGAAGTTCGCGATGTCCATCTGAACCTGAATCTGGGCGGAGAGGTTCTTGGGACCGAGCGCATTGACGGTCATGCCACGCTTGGGCGCACGGTCGACGACGCCCATCTGGGAGAGAACGCTCAGTGCCTTGCGCACCTTGTAGCGCGTCACGTTGAAGCGAGTGGCCAGTTCGGTCTCCGTATCAATGCGTTCGCCGGCCTTGGCCTGGCGAAGAATGTGGTGATGAATGTCGCGAAAGAGCGCCTCTTCATCCATGGAAAGCTGATCCTGTTTCGACACAATGACTCCCGGGAGATCCGAAACGTGAAAATTCTGTTAATTTTAGAGGTTTTTTGAGGGTTTGCAAATGCGGGCGCACAATCCTGCCGCCGGTCGCAGGTTCCGGTTCGTCCCGAGCCTGCTGAAAACTTTCTGTTCTGCGTCAGATGCCCTTGGCGGCCTTCACGGCCTCCTCGCGGATTTCGTAGAGCTTCGCCAGAGCCTCTCTCGGCGTCAGACTGTCGACGTCAAGACCCGCAACCGCCTCCGCAAACTCGCGAAGCGCGGGATCGGGCTCGGCAGGGGCCTCGAGAACGGCGGCGGACGAGGTCTGTCCCTCGAAGAAGAGGCCGTCGCCGAAGAGGTCGGCCTGAGGCGAGTCGATGGCGGCCTCGCGGTTCTCGAGCTTCGTGAGCATGGCGCGCGCACGGCGAACGACGGGTGCGGGCACGCCCGCGAGCTGGGCCACCGCAATGCCGTAGCTGCGGCTCGCAGGACCTTCCTCGATCTCATGCAGGAAGACGATCTTCGAGCGGGTCTGAGCGGCGGAGACATGCACGTTGGCGGCCTCCTTGAGGTTGACGGCAAGCTGCGTGAGCTCGAAGTAGTGGGTCGCGAAGAGCGTGAGCGAGCGGGTCGTCTCGACGAGTTCCTGAGCGATCGCGCCTGCAAGCGACAGGCCGTCGAACGTGGCCGTGCCTCGGCCGATTTCGTCCATCAGCACGAGCGAGCGGTCGGTTGCCTGATGAAGGATTGCGGCAGCCTCCGTCATTTCGACCATGAAGGTCGAGCGTCCGCGGGCAAGATCGTCGGATGCGCCGATGCGGGTGTGAATGCGGTCGACGGGACCGATCGTGACCGATTCTGCAGGCACGAACGAGCCCGCCCACGCCAGAAGCGTGATGAGCGCCACGGCGCGCATGTAGGTTGACTTGCCGCCCATGTTGGGGCCCGTGATGATGAGGCAGCGGCGGCCGTCTCCGAGGCGGCAGTCGCTCGGCACGTAGGACTCGATCGTCGTCTCGACGACGGGGTGGCGGCCCTTGATGATCTCGATGCCGGGACGGGCGGTAAGCGTCGGGCGAACCCAGTGGTGCTCGACCGCGTGGCGCGCGAGCGTGCCCACGACGTCGAGCTGGGCGAGCGCACGAGCTGCGGCCATCAGAGCGGGCACGTGGCTGGCAAGCGAGGCGACGAGGCCGTCATAGAGCTCCTTCTCAAGCGCGGCGGAGCGCTCCTTCGAGGAGAGTGCTTGATCCTCGTAGTTCTTGAGCTCGGGCGTGATGAAGCGCTCGGTGTTCTTGAGCGTCTGGCGGCGGTGGTATTCGACGGGGACGGACGCGGCCTGTCCCTTGGAGACCTCGATGTAGAAGCCGTGGACGCGGTTGTACTCGACGCGAAGGCTCGTGAGCCCCGTCTTTTCGCGCTCGCGCTTTTCAAGGTCGAGGAGGAACTGGCCTGTGTTGTCGCGCATCTGGCGCAGGAGCCCCAGCTCCTCGTTGAAGTCGGAGCGAATGACGTCGCCCTCGCGCAGAAGCGTGGCGGGCTCGGGAAGGAGCGCGGCCTCGAGGTTCGAGAAGATTTCGGCGGGCAGGGAAAGCGTCTTCGCCGTCAGGCCGAACCAGACCTCCTCGCGGGCGGCGATTTCGGCATTGAGCTCGCCCACGAGCGGAAGCGCGTCGCGAAGCGCCGCCAGTTCCTTCGGACGCACCGTTCCAAGTGCGATGCGGCTTGCGATGCGCTCGATGTCGGGCAGCCCCTGAAGCCTTCTCTCGACGAAGCTCGAGAAGTCCTGATCCTCTGCGAGCGCCTCGAGGGCGTCATGGCGTCCGCGGGCCTCGTCGGCCTTTGTAAGCGGAAGATTGAGCCAGCGGCGAAGCTCGCGACTGCCCATCGACGTGCCGCAGCGGTCGAGTACGGAGAAGAGCGTGGGGCCTCGGCCCTCGCTTCGGATCGTGTCCGAGATCTCAAGGTTGCGGCGGCTTGCGGGGTCGATGATGATGTATTCGGATTCGTCCGTGAGCTTCAGCGGGCTGATGAACGGAATCATGTCGACCTGAGTCTCGGCCGTGTAGTCGAGAAGCGCATTGGCGGCTGCGAGCACGCCCGTCTTGCCTGTCACGCCCCAGGCGTCGAGATTGTCGAGGCCGAACGTCTTCTTGAGGGCTTCTTCGCCGTGCTCGGCATCGAAGTGCCAGGCGGGCATCGGCGTCACGGTGAGTTCGGGATGCGTCTCCCTCATGGCATCGCGGAGCTTTTCGGAAACGAGGACCTCGGAGGGCGAAATGCGCGCCACTTCGGAGTCGAACTGCTCGTCCGTCACCTCGGTCGCGAAGAAGTCGCCGTTCGAGAGCGTGAGCCAGGCAAAGCCCCAGACGGCGTTCTTGCCTGCGGGGCGGGAGACGGAGAGGAGCACCGCGTCGTCCTTTTCAGGAAGAAGCGAGGTGTCCGTAAGAGTGCCCGGCGTGATGATGCGCGAGATGCGGCGTTCCATCAGGCCCTTGCCCGGCGTGCCGAGCTGCTCGGCGATCACGACGGACTCGCCGAGTCTCACGAGGCGGGCGACGTACTGGTCGAGCGAGACCATCGGAATGCCGGCCATCGGGATCGGATCGCCGTTCTTGAGCTTCCCGCGCTTCGTGAGCGTGATGCCGATCAGGCGGTTGGCCTTGGCGGCGTCGTCGAAGAACGTCTCGTAGAAGTCACCCATGCGAAACAGAACGAGCGTCTCGGGGTACCGGCGCTTCACCTCGATGAACTGACGCATCGCAGGCGTGAAGTCGTTGAGGTCAAGGTCTTCGTCGTGAATGAAAGTCTCGGTCATGGGATCTTCAGGGAAAGGAGGGCGCGGATGCGGGCTCCGGTGATGAAAAAGGGCCGGACGACGAATTGGTCCGGCCCGTCAGACTGCTGGTGCAGCCGAGGTATTAGGCCTTCTGGGCTTCGCCGGCGGCGGGCAGCTTGCCCACGAGCGGCAGGAGCTGGGCGAAGATGCGCGGCGTGCCGGCGCAGACGCGGCCCTGCTCGAGCCAGTCTTCGCCGCCCGAAAGGTCGGTGATGAGGCCGCCCGCTTCGAGAACCATCAGGCCGCCGGCGGCGATGTCCCACTTGCTGAGGCCGGATTCCCAGAAGCCGTCGTAGCGGCCGGCGGCAACCCAGGCGAGGTCAAGCGCGGCGGAGCCCGGACGGCGGATGCCGGCGGTGCGTTCGGCAACGCGCATGAAGCTCATCATGTAGCCCTTGAAGTCGTCCGAGCGGCGGAACGGGAAGCCCGTGCCGATGACGGCGCGGTTCATGTCCTTGCGGTCGGAGACGCGGATGCGGCGGTTGTCGAGGAAGGCGCCTTCGCCCTTGGCGGCCGTGAAGAGCTCGTTCTTCGCCACGTCGTAGATCACGCCGGCGACCACTTCGCCGCGGTAGGCGAGGGCGATCGAGACGGCGTACTGCGGAATGCCGTGCATGAAGTTGAGCGTGCCGTCGATCGGATCAACGATCCAGAGGTAGTCGCTCTTGGCGGCGCCGATGCGGCCGGCTTCTTCCGTCAGAATGGCGTGATCGGGATAGGCGTGCTGCAGGCAGTCGACGATGGCGGCTTCGGCGGCGCGGTCGGCGGCGGTCACGAAATCGTTGACGGACTTGTTTTCAACTTCGAGGGTGTCGAGGCTCGTGGCGGCGCGGGTGATTTCCGAGGCGGCGCGACGGGCGGCCTTGACGGCGACGGCGATATAAGGCGATTTCATACGATGAGAAACAGTGTGGGATGTAAAACGTTTCGGCGCACGACCGGGGAGCAGAGGGCTCGACCCTTGTCGACGCAAACAATCATTTTAGCCGATCAAAGGGACTGCTGAGCAAAAATGCGGGCTTGAATTGAGGTCTTCGGCGAGGTGCGCCTTCCGCCGTCTCCCTCTGCCGCACGGGCGCCGCGGCCGAATTTAGGTAGAATGAGCGGATTCCCTGCGGCGGACGCTCCCTGCGGTTCGCCCTCCCATTCTGCGCCACGTCTTCATCTTGTGCCGCAGCCGCTTTCGGATACATCGACATGGACATTCCCCAGCTCGCCTCCCGCATGCGCTTTGTGCTCTGCGAGCCTGCACATCCCGGCAACATCGGCTCCGCCGCCCGCGCCATCAAGACGATGGGCTTTCGAGACCTTCGCGTCGTCGCACCTCGCGAGCCAGGCTACCGCACGCATGAAGAGGCGGTTGCCTATGCGACGAGCTCCGTCGACGTGCTCGAGGCCTCCCGCATGCACGACACGCTCGCCGAAGCGCTCGAGGGGGTGACCTTCGCTTGGGCGCTCACGGGCTACGACCGAGAGTTCGGGCCTCCTATGAGCCCCCTGCGCCCCGCCGCCGAGCGCTCCGTCGCCTGGCTCGACGAAGTGGAGGGCGACATCGCCTTCGTCTTCGGCACCGAGCGAAGCGGCATGACGAACGAGGAGGTCATGCTCTGTCAGGGCTGCGCCGCCATCGCTGCCGATCCCGCGAGTCCGAGCCTCAACCTCGCTCAGGCCGTCCAGATCACGGCCTACGAGATGCACATGGCGCTCATGGCGGCCGAGGGACATGAGGGCGAGCTCTACGACTGGCAGTCCCGCTTCGAGCACGAGCAGCCCGCAAGCGTCGAGGCCGTCGAGGGGTTCTTCCGCCACTGGGAGGAGGCCATGACCGCCTGCGGCGTGCACGATCCCGCCAATCCCAAGTTCCTGATGCCGATTACGCGAAGGCTCTTCGGACGCAGCGGCCTCACACAGACCGAGATTGATCTCCTGCGCGGCATCTGTGCGGCGATCATCCGTCCCAAGCGCGAGCGCAAGGGGTCGAAGACGGGCGCCTGAGAGCATCCGTCCTGCGAGTCCCCTCGCTTTCTGCCACAATAGAATCTTCGGCCCGCGCGGCGGGCCTCACCTACAGAGACACATCCATGCTTCAGTACGCACGCGAACTCATCGCGACCATCATGCAGAAGGACCCCGCGGCTCATTCCCGCTGGGAGGTCGTCCTCGCCTATCCGGGCTTTCACGCCGTGATGATCCATCGTCTGTCGCACTGGTGCTGGACGCAGGACTGGAAGACGGTTGCGCGTATCGTCTCGCACGCGGGTCGCTTTCTGACCGGCATTGAAATCCACCCCGGCGCCAGAATCGGCCGTCGCGTCTTCATCGACCACGGCATGGGCGTCGTCATCGGCGAAACGGCCGAGGTGGGCGACGACTGCACGCTCTATCACGGCGTGACGCTCGGAGGTACGAGCCTTGCCGAAGGTACGAAGCGCCATCCCACGCTCGAACCCAACGTCATCGTCGGCGCAGGCGCCAAGGTGCTCGGTGCCTTCACCGTGGGCGAGGGCGCCCGCATCGGCTCCAATGCCGTCGTCGTCAAGCCCGTCGCCGCCGGCGCAACCATCGTGGGCGTGCCCGGCCGTCAGGCGGGCGAACACAAGCCCGACGAGGCGAAGCGCTTCGAGGCCTACGCCGTTGAAAAGAGCGACGACCCGTACTCCGTCGCCATTAAGGAGCTGGTGCGCGTGACGCACGAGCAGAACGCCGTCATCGAGAAGCTGAGCGAGCAGATTCGAGAGCTCGGGGGCGAAGGCGTCGAGGATATCCCGAAGGTGAACGCGGGGAACATCGGCGTCTCCACGCGCCGTGCCCGTCACCACAGGCAGAAGAAAAAGGCTGTCGAGACGCCGCAGGATCCTCAGTCCTGACGTTGCAAAGGCGCCTTTCGCTGCAGGGGAGAAGGTTCTCGGAGCCTCCTCCCTTTTTTTCGTCCGCCTTTTCGTATCCTTTCCTCTTCGCCTGCGGGACAGTGAGTTCGAGGAAGGTGTCGTAAATAAATGTTTGGAGGTTGTTGCCAAACGCAAAGTCCGATGCAGTGTCAAAAAGGGGAACCGTGACGCGGCGTGCCGCCGACATAATGGGGCATCGGACGAAGGCTGCGGTGAGCGGATGTCCCTTCCTGACGCCGGTCCTCCGACGTCCTCTTGCCGGAATCGTCGTCCGTCCGACCGGAGCCATGCTCCGGCCCGTCAACGCCCGGCTTCGTGCCGGACTTACCGGATACGCGACATGCAAAGGCTCACTCATCTCTACGAGCGATCGGTCTTCGGCGGCGCGGAGCTTGCCAGAAACGACTCCGCCGTCCTCAAGGCACTGGCCATCCTCCTCATCGCCGCGCACAACTTCTTCCATCAGGTCAAGCCCTTCCCGGGCGAAAACGAGATGGCCTTCGGCGAGGCGACCTTCCGAAACACGGTCGAGCAGATCGCCGCCAATCCCCTTGACGCCTTCCACCCGCTCGTCTCCTTTTTCGGGCACTACGGCGTGCATGTCTTCATTCTTCTTTCCGGCTACGGTCTCATGAAGAAGGCGCTCGGCATCGCCTCGAGGCAGGGCGGCATTTCGACGGCCGATCTCTTCCGCATGGCGGGCAACCAGATTGCCAAGATCGTGCTTCTCACGGTCGTGGGCGTCTCTGTCCTCATCCTCTACAAGCTGATGGCCTACGGCGGCCTTCCCGACGCGGAGTTCTTCAGGAAGTACCTCGTCTTCCTCACCTTCACCGAAAATCTCCGCCCGGGCGATTTCGGCTACTTCGTGACCGTCTGGTGGTTCATGGCGCTCATCGTGCAGTGTTATCTGCTCTTCCCGTTCGTCTACAGGCTTGCCACGGGCAGCGCCTGGGGCGCTGCGGGCGTCGCGCTCCTTTCGATGACGGGCGCCTACGCCTTCTACCAGCCGCTTCTGGACGCAGGCGTCCTCGTCTATGCAACGCCTCTGGGCCAGCTGCCGCTCTTCCTTCTCGGCGCATGGCTTGCCGCAGGCCGCCGCATTCCCGCGACCGTCGTCTTCGGGCTTGCCGCCGTGCTGCCGCTCACTTTCGTCGATCCCGAGTTCTTCCACCTGAGCTTCCTCTCGGTCGTGACGGTTGCCTTCCTTCTTTACGGCATCTTCCGGGAGAAGCTCTCGGCCTCGAGGTTCCTCGTCTGGACGGGCGGCCTCTCGATGTTCATCTACATCGTTCACGGCGATCTGCGATGGCTCATCATTCCGATCGTCAACGAGACGCAGAACGTCTGGTTCGCCTATGTCGCCTTCTTCGGCTTCATGACGGAAGTCTTCCTCTTCGCGCTCCTCGCACGCTGGATTTCGGAAAAGACACGCCTCTTCTGTCTTGTGCCCTTCAGAATGAAGGGTGGACGTCAGATTCAGGAAGCGCCCTCCGCACTTCCTGTCCGTCCCGCCTTGCAGGGAGATTGAGTCTCTCCTCAGGCAGCAAAGGCAAAGCCGCCCGGCAGCGTGTGACTGCGGGCGGCTTTTTCATGGCGCGAGTGCTTCTTCTTTTATTTCGGCGGTGCCACTGCCTCAACGAGCTTCGCTTCTACCTCAAGGAGCGTCTCATCGTCTGAGAGCACGGGGCCGTCGATGAGGAAGACGTCCTCGGCTCTCTCGCCGAGCGTGGCGATGCGGGCCGTCTGCAGGTTGATGCGGTATTGGGCCAGCACCTCGGAGATGCTGTAGAGCAGGCCTGGCCTGTCCGTGCAGATGATGTTGAGAATCCAGGCCCTGCCGCTTTCGTCGGGCAGCGTCGTCACGACCGTGCGGGTCGGGAAGTGGCGGGAGCGTCTGGAGAGCTTGCCCTTCGGGGCGGGCGGAAGAGGGCCGTCGCCCGTGAGGAGCTTCATCATCTCCCGGGTGATCTTTCTGGAGAGCGCCTCCTCGTCCTCCCGCTCGTAGCGGTCGGTGACGAGGAAGGTGTCCAGCGCCCAGCCGTGGCGGGTCGTGTGCACGCGCGCATCGACGACCGAAAGGCTGCACTTGCCGATCGCCGCTACGGCTCTCAGGAAGAGGTCCTTGCGGTCGGGAAGGTAGAGAAGGATTAGGATGCCGCCCATGCGATCGCTTCTTCTGACTTCGACTACGGGTTCTGTCGTGTGCATGCGCTCGGCGAGCGATGCAGTGTGCCAGGCGATTTCCTCGGGCGTGTGGCGCATGAAGTAGACGACGTTGAGCTCGCGCCAGAAGGCCTCTCGGACCTGATCAGGAACCGTGTCGTCGAGAATTTTGAGCGCTCGGGTCTTGCGTTCGGCCTGCGTGTGTTCGGTCGAAACGGCCGTGTCCTCGCCCTGCAGCATGGCGAGGGTCGAGTGATAGAGCGTTTCGAGAAGTTGGGCCTTCCAGGGCGACCAGACCTTGGGGCTCGTCGCACGGATGTCGGCGACGGTGAGAAGGTAAAGGGCGTCGAGCCGCGTCTTGGTCTTGACGACGTCCGCGAATCTGCGCACGACCTCGGGGTCGGAGATGTCGCGCTTCTGGGCCGTAAGACTCATCGTGAGGTGCTCCCTCACGAGGAAGGCGATGAAGTCTGTCGTTGAATCGTCGAGCCCGAAGGCGCGGCAGAAGGCCGTGACCTTTTCGGCGCCGATGATCTCATGGTGGCCGCCGAGTCCCTTTCCGATGTCATGGTAGAGGCCCGCGAGCGCCAGACGCCAGTTGTCGGGAATCTCGCCCATGATCTGGGAGCAAAGAGGATATTCGTGCCCGAATTCACTTCGCGCGAAGCGGCGGATGTTGCGCACCGTCCTGAGCGTGTGCTGGTCGACCGTGAAGATGTGGTAGAGGTCGTGCTGCATCTGCCCCACGATGTGCCTGAAGGGCGGCAGGAAGCGTCCGAGCACGCCCCACATGTTCATGAGCTTGAGCGAATGATAGGTTCCCTTGGGCATCCTGAGGATGTCGAGGAAGGTCGCCTGATTGATCGGATCGTGCCGGAAGGCGTCGTCGATCGTCGGGGCGGCGTGCCAGAGTGCGCGCAGCAGGCGCGTCGAGAGGCGAGTGAGCTCGGGATGCGAATGGTAGACGTAGAAGAGCCTCAGCATCGCGTTGGGATCGGTCCTGAAGACGTCGTCTCCGGCGATGTCCATCTCGTCTCCGCGAGCGACGAACGCGGTCTCAAGCCTGACGGCGGGCACGTTGTCGTAGCTGCCGAACAGACGGTCAGCAATTGCCTGAAGCTGAATGACAGACATCTGCACGACGGCCTTGGCGTTGAGGTAGTAGCGCTTCATCAATGCCTCGGAGGGCCTCAGCTGTGCCGTGGCGCTGTAGCCGAGTGCGCTCGCAAGCGCCTCCTGCACGTCGAAGAGCAGACGGTTTTCCGGGCGGTGCGTGAGCAGATGCAGTGTGATGCGAAGCGACTCGAGATGGCGCTCGCAGGCGACGAGCGTATGCATCTCGCGCTCGGTGATGAGGCCTGCGGAGGCCATGTCGGAGACGGACTGTGCAATGCCTGCGGCCTGGGCGCACCAGAGAAAGACCTGCAGGTCGCGAAGGCCACCGGGGCTCTCCTTGATGTTGGGCTCGAGCGAATAGGGCGTGTCCTCGAACTTCTGATGGCGTCGGGCAAGTTCAAGCATCTTGTCGCGGAAGAAGCACCTGGGGTCAAGCGTCTGAGCGAAGTGCATTCTCGCCTGGGCGTAGAGTCTGCCGTTGCCCCAGAGGCAGCGGCTTTCGAGATACGTGGTCGCGATTGAAACGTCCTCGGCGGCCTCGGAGAGAAATTCAGAGGTGCTGCGCACCGATGCGCCGACCGTGAGGCCGAGCTCCCAGAGTCTGGTCGTGAAGGCGGCGATGGCCGTCTGACAGACCTCGTCCTCCTTGACGGACTCGTCCGTGAGGACGAGAAGGTCGATGTCGGAATAGGGGTAGAGTTCGCCGCGTCCGTAGCCGCCCACGGCCGCCACCGCAATGCGGTCGGCGGGCAGGCCGCTCTCGGCGAGCATGGCGAGAACCGCCGTGTCGAGCACGCTCGTGTGGGCTCTTAGATAGGCCTCGCTGTCGTGCTTGGCCTCCCAATCGCGAGCGAGCCGCTCGCGTTCGCGGTCGAAGACCTCGCGGATGGTGGGAGCGAGTGCGCCTGCGGCGTCAGGTTCGGGAGCGGTCATCGGATGGACTCCTGGACGGATGTGCTTGAGGGTGCTCGGAGCCGAGTCCCGGGGCGGGCGACCAGCCCGTGGAACGGGAGATCAGCACGGCGGGGAGCCTCGTGAGCATGATGATGAAGAGCTTGGCGCTCATGCCTGCGATGCGGAGCGTGTCGCGCACGGGCTGGTAATGGGAGACGCCGTCGGCGGGCGGTCTGGGATCGACGGGAAGTTCGCGCAGGCGAAGTCCCATCCACATGAGGCGCACGAGTGACTCGAATTCGAATTCGGCGCGCCTGCCGAGTCCGATGCAGGCGGAGAGCTGCGAGACGGCGGCGAGCGGGTAGACGCGCAGGCGGCACATGACGTCCTTGGGAGCAAGGCTGAGTGCGGCCAAACATGCACCTGCGTCGGCCATGCGGCGTGCGAGACGTGCGCGGGCGGGATAGGCGCTCGACGTGCGGGCATAGCCGCAGACGAGGTCGTTGGGATGCTTGCGGGAGAGTTCGAGAAAGCTGCCGACGGCGGCGGGATCATGCCTGCCGCCTGCGTCGAAGACGAGCGCGTGCGTGAAGCCCGCCTGCCTTGCGGCCTTGAAGCCCGTGAGGATGGAGGCGCCCCTGCCGCCCGTCGACTGACGGCGGACGAGGCCGGCGCCCATGGCCCTGCATCGTTCGCAGGCTTCCTGCGCGGGCGGGTCGGAGGCGTCGTCGACGAGAAGGACGGGAGTGCCCGTGGAGAGCAGGCGTCTGACGACGTCCTCCACCGTGGCGGGATGGTTGTAGACCGGGATCACGATGACCGGCCTGTATGCGGCGGGTTCTGCGGGCATGCGGAAACTCCCACGGGGGCGGGGCTCCTGCGCGGACTGGGCCGTTCAGGATGCGGTGCAGGCCGTCGGAGACGGCCTGCGGAGGTTCAGGCTCAGAGGCCCTCGGGCTTCTTCCAGCCCTTGACGAAGTCGGGCGGCTCGGGTGTGCCCGCGGAGCACGTCAGGATGTCGTAGCCCGTTTCGGTGACGAGGACCATGTGCTCCCACTGTGCGGAGAGCGAGCGGTCGCGCGTGACGACGGTCCAGCCGTCGCCGAGCATCGTGACGCCGTAGCGGCCGGCGTTCACCATGGGTTCGATCGTGAAGACCATGCCTGGGACGAACTTCGGCGTCGGGTGGTTGATCGGGAAGTGGTGGACGTGGGGTTCCTCGTGGAAGCCGCGGCCGATGCCGTGGCCGCCGTAGTCGCGCACGACGGAGATGCCGTTCTTGTCGGCAAAGGCCTGACAGGCGACGCCGATGTCGTTGAACATGCCGCCAGGACGCACGGCCTCGATGCCCGCCCACATCGTCTTGAAGGCGAGGTCGCAGAGGCGCTTGCCCGCGATGGTCGGCTTGCCGACGACGAACATGCGGGACGTGTCGCCGTGGAAGCCGTCCTTGATGCTCGTGACGTCGATGTTGACGATGTCGCCGTGCTTGAGCTTCTTTTCACCCGGAATGCCGTGGCAGACCACGTGGTTGATCGAGATGCAGGTGGTGGCGGGATACGGCGTCATGCCTTCGGGCTGGTAGCCGAGGCAGGCGGGGATGCACTTCTGGACGTTGACCGTGTAGTCGTAGGCGAGCTTGTCGAGTTCGCCCGTGGTGATGCCCGGCTTGACGAAGGGCGTCAGGTAGTCGAGAAGTTCGGAGGCGAGGCGGCCGGCGATGCGCAGGCCCGCAATCTCCTCCGGCGTTTTGATGTGGATGGCCATGATGTGCGGAATTTGTTGCTGTTTAATAGTGTTGCATGACCGCAGGCGGCCCCTGCTGTCGGGGCGGCGGGCGGTCCTTATCGGCGATAGTACACCAATTCGACGGGGGCAACTGCAGGCGGACGCCCCGAGGGCGGACGGGAGGCGCGTGATGGACCGAAGAAAATTGCTCGCGACGCTTGCAACGCCGTTCAGCCCTCACGTATAATCGTGCGCTTTCAGATCCGGAGCCTCGTGCCCCGGAGTTTTTCATCCTGCCCGGTGAACCTTGGTCGGTCCCGGGTGAAATCAGCGCACGTTCTGTTCCGAGGTGCTGTGCAGGCTTGTCCTGCGCTCAACTTATCAGGACGTGTCAGACTCTAAACCTTGGAGAATTAATCATGGTCAGCATGCGTGAAATGCTTGAAGCTGGTTGCCATTTCGGTCACCAGACCCGTTTCTGGAACCCGAAGATGGGTCAGTACATCTTTGGCGCCCGCAACAAGATTCACATCATCAACCTCGAAAAGACGGTTGCCAAGTTCGAAGAAGCCTGCAAGTTCGCCCGCCAGCTCTCCGCTCAGGGCGGCAAGATCCTCTTCGTCGACGCCAAGCGCGGCGGTCGCGAAATCATCGCCGCCGAAGCCCAGCGTTGCGGCAGCTGCTGGGTTGACCAGCGCTGGCTCGGCGGTACGCTCACCAACTTCAAGACGGTGCGCGGCACGATCAAGCGTCTCAAGGACATGGAACAGCAGCTCGAAGACGGCTCTGCTGCCAACCTGACGAAGAAGGAAGCCCTCGACTTCCAGCGCAACGTTGAAAAGCTCAACAAGTCCATCGGCGGCATCAAGGAAATGTCCGCTCTTCCGGACGCTCTCTTCATCGTTGACGTTGGCTACCACAAGATCGCCATCCAGGAAGCCAACAAGCTTGGCATCCCGGTCATCGGCATCGTCGACACGAACCACTCTCCGGATGGCGTTGACTACGTTGTTCCGGGCAATGACGACTCCTCCAAGGCTGTCGCCATCTACGCCCGCGGCATCGCTGACGCCGTTCTGGCCGGCCGTGCCGACAGCCAGACGGAAATCGTTGAAGCCGCCGCTGACGAAGAATTCGTCGAAGTGGCTGCTGAAGCCGAAGAACAGCCCGCTGCCTAATTTCGGTTGAAGCGGATTCCCTGCACCGGCGGTCGACATACATTACAATGTCGACCGTTCGCAGAGAACCGCGACTCTGTCCTTAAGCTGGAGCCTCTGGCAGGCCGAATTACTTCTGCCCCTCAGGTCTCCGGCTGAAGAAAGGGGGCGACATCATGTCACCCCCTTTTTTCGTGATTCTGAATTCTAAAATTTTCTACTGATACTCTAGGAGAGTGAACATGGCTGCTATTACCGCCGCGATGGTCAAGGAACTGCGCGTCAAGACGGACGCCCCGATGATGGAATGCAAGAAGGCCCTCACGGAAGCCGACGGCGACATGGCCAAGGCTGAGGAAATCCTTCGCGTCAAGCTCGGCAACAAGGCCACGAAGGCCGCCGCCCGCATCGCTGCCGAAGGCGTCGTCGCTGTCTACCTTTCCGACGATCGCAAGCTCGGCGCCATCCTCGAAGTCAACTCCGAAACGGACTTCGTTGCCAAGAACCCGGAATTCCTGCAGATGGCTGCTGACGCCGTCCGCGCCGTCGCCGAACAGAACCCGGCCGACATCGAAGCTCTCGCCGCCTGCAAGATCGGCGACGCCACGCTCGAAGAAGTCCGCAAGGGCCTCGTCGGCAAGATCGGTGAAAACATGACGTTCCGTCGCTTCACGCGCGTTGAAGCCAAGGGCGAGCTCAACTCCTACATCCACGGCTCCAAGATCGGCGTCATCGTCGACGTGATCGGCGGCAATGCCGAACTCTCCCACGACGTGGCCATGCACATCGCCGCCGCCAAGCCGAAGGCTCTCGACGAGACCGGCGTTGACCAGGCCCAGATCGAAGCCGAACGCCGCATCGCCATCGAAAAGGCCCGCGAAGCCGGCAAGCCGGAAGCCATGCTCGAACGCATCGCCGAAGGTACGGTCAAGAAGTTCCTCAAGGAAGTCACGCTCGTCAACCAGCCGTTCGTCAAGGACGACAAGAAGTCCGTCGGCGAACTCGTGAAGGCTGCCGGCGCTCAGATCGGCGGCTACACGCTCTTCGTCGTCGGTGAAGGCATCGAAAAGCGCGTTGACGACTTCGCCGCTGAAGTCGCCGCCCAGGTTGCCGCCGCCAAGGCCTAATCTGACGCGTGCACGAATCGGCCCCTGCGGCTGATTCAGCCTCAAGTGAAAACGGGATGCCCTGTTGCGGGACATCCCGTTTTTTTATGGCGGTCAGGCAAGCACAAACCGTGCCGAAACGGCTCGTGTGCAGTGTCTCGCAGGCTTTGTCTGAGTCTCGTCAGGGCCTCTGAAAATATTGTTTGCGTAAAAATCGGGCTAGCTTATAATTAGGTAATTTTGCCTACGGGGCGTACTTTTCGGCGCCCTGCAGGCATGGTTGACAGCACAAATTACAGTTTGACTTTCGGAGTGACGACATGGATCAGACGGCGGAAACGGCGGCCAAGCCCGCCTACAAGCGCATTCTTCTCAAGCTTTCCGGCGAGGCCCTGATGGGCGAAGACAGCTTCGGCATCAATCGTACGGTTCTTGCCCGCATGGTTGAGGAAATCAAGAGCGTCGTCGAGCTCGGCGTTCAGGTCGGCATCGTCGTGGGCGGCGGCAACATCTTCCGCGGCGTCGCGCTCGGCGCCACCGGCATGGACCGCGCCACGGGCGACTACATGGGCATGCTCGCCACGGTCATGAACGCCATGGCTCTCCAGGACGCCTGCCGCAACAACGGCGTCGAGGCCCGCGTTCAGTCCGCCCTCAACATCGAGCAGGTCGCCGAGCCGTACATCCGCGGCAAGGCCCTCCGTCATCTGCGTCTCGGCCGCGTGGTGATCTTCGCCGCCGGCACGGGCAACCCCTTCATGACGACCGACACGACGGCCGCCCTGCGCGGTGCCGAAATCGGCGCCGAGATCGTGATCAAGGCCACGAAGGTCGACGGCATCTACACGGCCGACCCGAAGAAGGATCCGACCGCCACGATGTTCGACGAAATCACCTTCGACGACGCGCTCCGCTCCAACCTCAAGGTGATGGACGCCACCGCCTTCGCGCTCTGCCGCGAACAGGGCCTGCCGATCAAGGTCTTCAACATCAACAAGAAGGGCGCCCTGCGCCGCGTCATTCTCGGCGAACAGGAAGGCACGCTCGTGCATTCCTGATATTTGGCTAAAATATCAGTATGACGTGAGCCTGCAGACCTGACGGCCCGCAGGCTCTTCAATTGATTCAATCCCCTAGCGTCGTCCGCCTATGTCGGGCGCCGCGTTTCTGCCCGTCCGCGAGGGACCGTGCGGAAATCCAATCAGGAGCTAAAAATGACTGTTGCTGACATCATCAGCCAGACCCAGCACAAGATGGGACGCACCATCGAAACGCTTCGCGAAGACTTCACGAAGATCCGTACGGGCCGTGCCTCCACGGGTCTTCTCGAACACATCATGGTCGACTACTACGGCTGCCCGACCCCGCTCACGCAGGTCGCCCAGCTCGGCGTCGGCGACGCCCGTACGCTCACGGTCCAGCCGTGGGAGAAGAACATGGTCGCCGTCGTTGAAAAGGCCATCCGCAACTCCGACCTCGGCCTCAACCCCGCCACGAGCGGCATGGTGATCCGCGTTCCGCTGCCCCCGCTCACCGAAGAGCGCCGCCGCGAACTCACGAAGGTCGTCAAGGGCATGGGCGAAGACGCCAAGGTTGCCGTCCGCAACCTCCGCCGCGACGCCAACACCCACGTTGACCGTCTCTGCAAGGACAAGGAAATCAGCGAGGACGACCAGCGCCGCGCCGAAACCGAAATCCAGAAGATCACCGACCGCTTCATCGGCGAAGTCGACAAGGTCGTTGCCGAGAAGGACAAGGAAATCATGACGGTCTAACCGTCCGCTCGAGTC
Source organism: Sutterella wadsworthensis 2_1_59BFAA (assembly GCF_000297775.1). Taxonomy (GTDB): domain Bacteria; phylum Pseudomonadota; class Gammaproteobacteria; order Burkholderiales; family Burkholderiaceae_F; genus Sutterella; species Sutterella wadsworthensis_A. Next base: position 345,723 of record NZ_JH815515.1, on the reverse strand, counting down.
AGTTCGAACAAGTGCGATTGACGAAAAAGCCTGCAGAACCCAGTTCTGCAGGCTTTTTTTCGGTTCATCTCGGAAGTCCGTGGAACGCGGCCTTGACTTTTAAGAAAAAGTCTGGTCGGCTCCCTCCAAGAAAAAAAGAAGAGGGATGCGACAAACTGGAGTTCTCGGAAAGAGCGGGAAAACCCGTATCATCGCACCATTTAGTTTGATGGCATAATGAGAAGCATTCTCATTGTGCATGAGCATTTCAACTGCTTGCGAGACGAAAATATGAAGAAATCCAACCAATTCGCAACTAGCTTTCCAGCGCAACCTCTTGTTGCTCCCGTTACGCTAGCGATTCTTTCCGCCATTTCCACGTTGTCCGTAGCTGAAACTGTTCAATCGGTTGAGACAGTGGTCGTAACAGCCACCCGTGTGAACCAGCCGCTGTCCGAGGCGGCCAGTTCTATAACGGTTGTGTCGGAAAAGGAGATCGCGCAAACTCAGCCTCTGACGTTTGCCGAAATTCTGGATACGATTCCGAACGTAGATACGACGTCCTCAACTTCGGTGATGTATAACCGCGTGTCTATTCGAGGCTCTCAACCCAATCAGATAACATATCTGATTGACGGCATGCGTCAGGACGACTTGACGATGGGCGGCAACCGTCCGATGGGCGTCTTTGCCGACCCTGAAATCCTTAAGCAGGTGGAGGTTCGAAACGGCGGCGGCAGCGCGCTGTACGGCAACGGCGGCATCGGCGGCACGCTTGCTCTGGAAACGAAATCGGCCGCTGATTTTCTGGCCGACTCGGACAAGGACTTCGGCGCTCTCGTCAAGGTCGGCTACGGTTCTGATTCCATCTCATGGTCGAAAAGTGCCTATGCGTTTGGACGCAGCGATATGTGGGACGTTGTAGCCGGCGTAACACGCAGAGATTCTGGTGCGGCTAAAACGTCATATAAGGGACTGCGCTCCACGGCGGACGTGGACAATGATTCGACGTCCGTCTTTATCAAGGCCACGCTTTCTCCGACTGACAACAATGCAGCTACGCTTTCCTATGCCTATGACATCGCGCACAACGACAGTGAAAAGGGGACTCGGTTCGACAGTTACCGCTATGAGCAACACCGCATCATCGGCCAGTGGGAGTACGAATTAGACGAGTTCATTAATCTCAAGACCGGCCTTCAGTACGCTCAGTCGAATTTCAATTTTGAAAACAATGTTCCCCGTATCTTTAAGGACAAGTTTGAGTCGTTCAGCGGAAACTTTCAGAACACGAGCCGTTTTGAATTGTTCGGTCGACACGACCTAACCTACGGTTTAGACTTTTCCCGCACGGAGCAAAGCGGGTTAACTAAAAATTCAGGCGAATGGGCGGATGACACTTCGCGCCCTGATGCCGAAGGCCTGGACGCAGGTGTTTTTATCGAGGATCAGTACAAGCTGACAAATTACCTCGCCATCGCGCCCCAGCTACGCTGGTCGTACTTCAAGCGCCAGTCTAACGCAGATTATCCGTCCCTGTCGGACAGCAAGCTCACGCCCGGTGTCACGGTCAAGCTCACGTCGATAGAAGAGGTGATGTTCTGGGGCTCCGTCACGACAGGCTATCGTCCGCCGATTCTTGACGAGATGTATTACCGTATGGACTATTCGAGCTGGGGAATCCAATCAGTGGTCATCCCAAATCCGGATCTCAAGCCTGAAAAGTCCGTCAACTACGAAATCGGCACTAGCCTTGACTTTAAGAACCTTAGCGGTGTTGGCGATCGGTTCACGGCTCGCGCTTCTGTCTTCTACGATGATGTGAAGGACTTCATCAACGTGGAAGTGGAACCTGACAACAGCGGCAGTTTGCCGGTATTCACCTACCGTGCGAAGAATCTGGGCCACGTCGTGAACAAGGGCATCGAGCTTTCGGCTTCGTATGTAATTGACAGCTTCAAAGTGTCGGCATCCTACGGCTACCTCAAGTCGGAGAACAAGGATACGAACGAGCGCGTGACCGGCGTCACGCCTCAGTCCGCCAATTTACGCACCGGCTACAGATTTGAGGAAGTTCAGCTCGAACCCTGGTACAAGCTTCATTGCGCCAAGGGCGGTTGGACTTCCCAGGATAAATATCAGGGCGGCTATGCTACGCATTCCGTCGGCCTGACCTGGACGCCGAAGATTCCGAACTTCTACACCGTGAGAGCCGGCATTGCCGTCGACAATCTCACAAACAAGAAATATGTCTCGGTAACGGATTCCTACGGCTACGCCCGTTCGTTCCGCGCGTGGCTCTCGGCTCAGTTTTGATCATTTCTGACTGCGGGCGGAGCGTCTCTTCAAGCGGATGCTCCGCCGATTTTTTAACATGATTCGGACGACTAACGGAGGCCTGAAGCGACTTCTTCTCGCTTATCTGTTCAATCGGGTTCGTTGGAGGCTGTGGCTTCTTTTTGGCGTCGTTCTGGCGGCCTATGCCTTCAACATCAAGCTTGCGGTTCTCTACAACGATTGGAATGGGCGCTTCTTCAACGCCTTGCAGGCAGTGGACAGCGACGGCATCTTTCGTGAGCTTCTCTACTTCATCGGACTTGCCGCCGTCATTATCCTGCTTTTGGTCTGGGCTGGATATCTCAAGGACCGCCTTACGCTCGCGCTTCGCCGAGACTTGACGTCACTCTTCTTCAACCGGTGGCTATCACCAGACAGCGCGCATTACTTGCTAAGGGAAAGTGGACGCGAGCCCGACAACCCCGACCAGCGAATCACTGAAGATGTCAAGACACTGGTGGCCTATGCAGTGAGCCTTGCCGTAAGCTTCTACGACTCACTTCTAACCATCGGTAGCTTTTCGGTGATCCTATGGAATCTGTCGGGATCTGCAGTCCTGTTCGGCTTCACGATTCCCGGCTACATGTTCTGGACATGCATTATTTACACGCTGATCGCAACGGCTATCACGCATTTCATCGGACGCAAACTTAAGCCTCTCAACATTGAGGCGCAACATCGCGAGGCCAACCTCCGTGCCGCTCTCATCGAAAAGCATAGGCATTCGGATTCAATTGCGGGTGCTCGCGCTGAAAGCGTCGAGGTAGCGGGATTGAAGGATCGTCTCGTTTATCTGGTGGATGTGCAGATAGCGCTGCTTAAGCGGAAGAGGGATCTCGACCTTTTTACTGTTAGCGTTGGGCAGTTTACGCATCTGGCTCCGATCTTTTTCGCGCTTCCTTCATTTTTGTCAGGTTCCATTCAGCTCGGCGGCCTGATGCAGATACGGGGAGCCTTCAACGATGTCGCCCGATCATTGTCCTGGTTCATCATGGCCTATGACGATTTGATGCGGCTCGCCGCTGCATACGAACGTCTTCAAAGATTGGAGCAAGGTCTTACAGATGCAGACGAAACTCATTGCTCGCTCGCCGCGGCGCGTATAGCTTCGGACGTGCCATTGGCTGCAGATATGACGCTGAGCGTCCCGTTTGGAGACAAAATCCGAACGGTTGGCGTCGACCTGAAGCTCAGCCCTGGAACGATCACCCTGGTGACAGGTCCTTCAGGCATAGGTAAAAGCACGCTTCTACAGGTGCTTGCAGGCTTTCGCGGCGGCTTTCAGGGAGACATAGCCTCACGCGGAAGAATATTTTGGCTCCCTCAACGAACCTATCTTCCGAAGGGGACGCTCAAGGCGGCGCTCACGTATCCGATGGCCCCAGGCGATGTGCCAGGCGATTCTGTTCGGCAGCTGCTCGCCGATGCTGGACTGGCGCATCTTGTTGGAAAGCTTGAGGAAACAGCTGACTGGATGACGCTTTTGTCCGGCGGAGAGCAGCAGCGATGCTCACTTCTAAGAGCTGTTTTGGCTTCGCCTGACGTACTGCTTGCAGATGAAATGACAAGCGGTCTCGACGAGCCTGAAGTTGGAAGAATGATCCGACTCCTGCGACGCCGGCTTCCAAATACTGCCATTCTGATGGTTTCACATCAAGACGCCGTTCGCGCGCTAGCGGATGTCGTCATCACGCTAAACGGAGATACTCATGGGCAATCCATTCATTCCCTTTCCACGCAATGAAAACATCATCATTGTTGGCGACACGGCAACCGAAATTCTCGGAGCTCTGAGAATCTTCGGCAAGGGACTCATAGGAGGCGAAGTGCCTTCGATGGAGCTGCGTCATCCCAACGAAAAGCATCTGGAGTGCATTTCGTGCTTTTTGAATCATCCGGAGCAGATTCTTGCGCCTGCCGTCAGAAAGATCGGGGCAGATTTTGTCCTGCTTGAAGCCAACGGAAAGGCTGGATTCGATCCGAGTACCGCAGAAGGGCGCTTGGTTGAAATGGGCATCCCTGTTAAGGTGCTGGATGTTAATGGAACGCCCGAAGAGGTGCTTAGACGAGCAGGTGAACTGTTTGGAGAACAGCGACAGGCTGAGCGCGTGATTCGTGAGAGAAGCGAGCGCCTTGAAGCCCTCTCAAAACTTGAGGTGCCGAAGGGACAGACCGCCGTCATCCTTCTCGCCATTCGGAGTCCTATCAGGCACGAAAGCTATGTATTCCGCGTTGCAGCTCATAGCGAACTGTCACAACTTCTTGCCGAGCAATGGGACGTGATCAATCTATTCGAATCTTCGAGAGAGCTCGATCAGATCGAAGGCATTCAGCCTCTTGGCGACATTTCGGAACTTTTGATGAAGAATCCAGACGTCATAGCCATCGCAGGCGATACTGCGGCGGGGGGAGCCGTGATTCGAAAAGCCGTAAAGGCTCATCCTGAACTGCAATCATACAGAGCTCTGAGAGAAGGACGAATCGTCGGGGTCCCGTACTACTGTCGTCCCCTTGAATGGCAGGCACCCATGATTCTCGAACGTTGGGCAGACGCGTTGATGCTTTAATTGGCAAAGACTCTGCACCTCATGATCAATCGAGTGCGTGATCTCGACCATGATATTGCAACGGTGTTGAAGCTACTGCCTGAGGCAGCCAAGCGAGAACCGCGCGTTTCCTAGCTCCGCCCGATACAAGAGTTTCAACGAAAGATCCATTTCGTTGAGTTGCGCCGGCGCCGGGAACCTGAGTATTGCTTGACAGCGGGGATATCCTTTACCCACAGATATCCCCGAAGAGCTAGAAAGGCTAGGGTGGTCCAGAGATCAGACGCTGGGAGAAAGTCAAAAGCCCGGCCTGATCAGACTATCAACGGAACATTTTGGGATTATAATCCCAAAAAAAGCCGAACATTCTGGGAATATAATCCCAATATTTGCCAAATTGAAGACTTACCGTCGGGACGGTCAGGGATTTGGAGGGGCGTCAAATGCATTTGCTAAGCTCGCAGGCTCCGCCGGCTCTTGGTCAATATTGTCAGGGGAGACAACTGTCACCGGAATGTTCGGATAGGCGCGAGAGAATGCTTTGATTGAGGTGGAGTTGATTTTGTTGCCAGCCTTGCACTCAAAGGCAGCAATGGTGCCGTTCACAATCTCGATAAAGTCCATCTCATGCTGCTTTTTGGTTCGCCAGAAATAGATTTCTCCGCCGTCTCGCCTGAAGGCATGGAGCTTTAAGCGTTCGGTGAAGAACAGGTTTTCCCAAAGAGCGCCCTTGTCTTCGCGTGCAGGCACAGGCGCGAAGTTCTTCAATAGCGCATTGCGAATTCCATTGTCGTAGAAATAGATTTTCTTACTGAGTTTGAGCTCTGCCGTTGGGTTTCTCGACCACGAAGGAACAACCTTCAAGATGAAACAGGAGGCCAATAAATCGACATAGCGTTCGATAGTCTTGTTTTGAATGCCAAGTTCGGAAGCGATGGAGCCGTAGCGGATTTCGGAGCCAACGTTAGCTGCAAGGAACGTAACCAACTTCGTGAGATCGGTAGGCTTCCGGACTTCAGCCAGTTTGAACAGGTCCTTGTACAAAATGGAATCCGTGAAGTCGAGAAGATACTCTTTGGCATGGGCCGGATCATTGATTACATCAGGATGGCAACCATAGATCATGCGATCATTGATTTGACGCTTGACTTCGATCCAGCTGCTGTGTTCGGCAAGTTCTTCCAGAGAAAGAGGCCAAAGGTTGTACGAATTGAAGCGGCCGGCAGCAGATTCTTTGAGATGGCCACCAAGGTCCAGGGCGCTGGAACCGGTTACGAAGATGCGCGAGTCCGTTGTGTTGTTATCGACTAAGCGCTTGATCACGCGGCCAATGTTCGGTACAAACTGCGCTTCGTCAATGATGACATTTGGGAATTGTTGCGTTAGCGTGAGAAATGTCTTCGGATCTGCAAGGATGCTCAGGTCGTCCTCATCTTCTCCGGTGAGCTTAATGAAACGCTGGTTCTGTACAAGATGATCGAGCATTGTACTTTTACCTACCTGTCGAGGACCGAGAATCAGCTCCGCTCGATTGCGGAGTGTGCCTCTTAAGATGGGGGCTTCGAGCTCGCGGCGAATGTAGGGAAAGTTGAACATGATGAGCTAACCTGCAGGTTTGGAACATTTTGGGATTATATTCCCAAAAGGGCGTGTAATTTTGGGAATATGGTACCAGAATTTGCCAAAATTGAACGTCCGGGACCGTTGACACGCTGATGCTCAGACTTTCCGGGATTAAGCCGGAGGCCGAAGCTTCCATGCCGCAATCAACGATGGTTCGGGTTCACCTGCTTCAGGTCTCTCTCAACCTGTCTGATCCAGAGATGGAGTCATATTTGGCGAGCGACATGGTGGCTCGCAACTTCTGCCGCGTGTCCAGCACACGTCTGTTCATCTCAGACTCGACGATACTGCGCTTCAGGTATTTCATTGACCAATATGGGTTTGCTCAAAAATTCCTCGAGCGCACGGTAAATCTGGCCGTAGAGGCCGGAGCTTGTTCTTTTGAAATGGTTGCCGCTGACGGCACCTTTATCGAAGCGCCGTCGTCAACGAAGAACCAGGCTCACGCTCGAGATCCTGAGATGGCTTCGGGCAAGAAGGCCAACACCTGGCATTTCGGGATGAAGGAGCACATTGTAGCCTGCACCGAATCAGGGATCATCTACGGCACGGTCGCCGCACCGGCCAATGAACATGACATTACTCATCTGGGCGATCTTCTGAAGGGCCTTGAGAAGATGGTCTTCCTTGATTCCGGCTACATCGGTTGCCCCAAGCGCGCTGAAATTCAGGCGATTCCTTTCAAGGATGTGTCCTGGTACATAGCAGCCAAACCAAGTGCATGGAAGAAGGAATTGTCAATCAGTAAGAATTTCGGAGGCGAACTTGGTCAAGCGCTCGTCGAATGCGTGAACGTAAGACGGCATTTGGAGCATGCGAAAGCATCGGTGCGATGCTCGATTGAGTGGAGCTTCCTCTGGCTGAAGAGGATTTATGGCTATGCCAAGGTTCGTTATCGCGGGTTGGCGAAAAATCACAGTCGAGCGCTCACGTTGTTTGCTCTCTACAACTGCAACCGCTTGCGCAAATGGTGCGCTCCGCCAAGGCTACCTTGCTGATTACCCCGAAACTCTGGTGCGCGCTTCGTCTCGAGTGCCATGGGGCCTTGCCGACTCTTGAAAACGGTATTTGCCCAATTTTTAGGCAAATATCGAGTTGTTTCAGCATTATTCGGAAAAATCGAACGACTAACGTTCACGGGAACTTTCGACGCTTTTCAACACCTGGGCAAAAGTCACTCGTTTAAACAAATCTGCTTCCCCCATCGTTCAGAGATGGGGGTTTTGAAGAGCTTCCTCAGATGGCTCATTCATACCCAGTTCGTGGCGCCTGTCGTCATAATCCGCACCAACAATCTGGGATTTCAGACCGTCATGTGAAATGGTCTCCGGTCCTTTTTCGAGATAATCCTGTTTGACAGGTGCCGCCAGACCGTCCATACCGCTGATACCCGTCGAAGTCGCCGCGATCTGGGCTTTCATGGCTTCGCCGCCCAAGTGTTGATGATGGCCAATAATTTGGAAGTTCGCCATATCGTAGGCAACATCGGCCCGATAGCCCTGACGCTTGAATTCTTCCGCCATTTTGTTACGTTGAACTGCAGCCTCGCCCGTTATTTGGTTCGAGACGCTACGCAGCATGCCCCTGGCTTCCTCATTGGCATTAATGGCGTTAACCCATTCCGACAAATCGCGCGTTTCGCTCCCTGAAGAGTTGCGTTGGAGGCTCTTCAACCTGAAAACCGTGGAATCTACACTCAGTCAGATTCGTCGAAGAAGAGCTCGAGGAACATCTGGTCTCTGGCCGTCGTCTCCGTAGACCAACGGTACTGAGCCACCCTGTTCCTCACCTCGACTCTTTCCACGCCGCGTTCCACGGACTTCCGAGATGAACCTTTTTTTCAGGGATCAATCCCACAAAAAAAGCGGCGGATTCCGGAAGGAATCCGCCTGTGCGGAATGCACGAAATGGGAGAACTTGCTGAGAGACCTTGTGAGGATCAGTGTTCGCCTGCGGCGTTGAGCACGGCGACCATGTCCTCGAGGTACATGCGGGCGCGGTCAAGCGGAGACATCGTCAGGGCAAGGTTCGCGTTGCAGACCTCGATGGAGATCGGCAGGTGCTTGAGAAGCTGCACGAGGTAGGCAGCGCCGGTGCCCGAAGACAGGCGGAAGTTGCGGGCCTGATAGAGGATGCCGTCCATCGTGTCGGGCATTTCGGCCGTGATGGCGCACATCTGGCAGTACTTGAGCGAGCCGGCGGGCAGGTTGTCGATGTCCTTGTAGTCGTTCTTGGCGCGGTAGAAATGGATCGGGTCGACGAGGCAGCCTGCGTTCGGACGGTTGATCTTGCGGAGGATCTCACCGTGCTGCTTGATGGTCGAGACGTTGCATCAGGGCATCGGCTCGATGCTGAGGTTGAGGCCGTACGGATGGGCGAGCTCGCAGAGTTCGGCGTAGTTGTCCGTCAGGCGGTTGATGTCGGGGTCGTTGCCTGCGCAGAGCACCTGAGTGGCGCCGAGGCGGGTGCCGGTTTCGAAGAAGGCCTTCCAGTTTACGGCACGAGTGTCGGGCTTGATGCGGAGAATTTCGATGTCGAGGACCTTGATGCCGGTGGCCTTCAGATTGGCTTCGACTTCACGGATCATGGGCGTGTTGCCGATCATGTCGTACTGCGTTTCGGTCGGGGTGGCGGGCACGAGGCGGATGCCGACGTGGCTGTAGCCCGCCTTGACGGCGCAGAGCACCTGATTGGCGGGAGAGACGTCGAGAATGGTGAGGGCGGCCAGACTGATCGGACGCGGAAGCTTCAGTGGCTCGTAGCTGCGGTCCTGGAGCGTGACGGGGGCGACCTTCGCGGAGGCGGCACCCTGAAGGAAGCGGCGGCGATTCGAAAGCATGATGTTTTTCTCCTTGGTTGATATGGTTGAGGCGCCCTCCAGGGACCGTGTCCGGCCCCGCGCCCTAAGCATGTCCTTCATCCTAAAGAACTAATCCGAACGCCGATACGGCTCGTGGGAGGTGGCCGCGAGCGGTGGCGAAAACCCTCTGTTCGGGAAAACCAATCTGGTCAAGGCACACACGAAGGGATAGCCTTTTCAGTAATCACTTTTCCGAAGGCTTCTGATGCACAGCCAAAAGCAAATTCTCCTCATGATCGTCCTTGCCGCACTTGTCATGCGCGGGCCCATCAATGCAGTGGGTCCGATGGCGCCCGTCGTTCGCGATGTCTTCGATCTGCCGTGGGAGGCTTTCGGCGTACTCGCAGGCATTCCGACCATGGCCTTTGGACTCTGTAGCCTCGCTGTCCTGCCGCTTGTGGCCGGATTCGGAAGTAGAACCTTCGCCGTCGCTGCTCTGACCGGAGCCGCACTCGGATCCTTCGTCCGATGCATCGAGTGGATGCCCGCTCTCTTTCTCGGAACGCTGATTCTGAGCGTTTCAATCGCGGGCCTGAACGTCTGGGTTCCCTCTGTCATCAAGGTGGTCTTTCATGACCGCCAGTCTCAGGTGATGGGCGTCTATACGGCGGTGCTCAGCATCAGCGGCCTGCTGGGTACGGCCTCGGTCATGCCGGCTCTGGAGGCGGGCGGCGTCTGGTGGGGTCCTTTTGCAGTCTGGGGATTGGCGGCTCTTGCGCCGCTTGTCTGGGCAGTGGGTTTTGGAGGCGTTCCTCTGCCCGTTCCAGAACGGAAGGAAAAGCGTCTCGAGAAGAGCGGAGCTCCCGTTGCACTTCTCGTGTGGTTCGTTGCTATTCAGGCGGGGCTCACCTTCACCGTTGCGTCGATGATGCCCTCAGGGCTTGAGGTTGCGGGCTTTTCCAGACCTGATGCGGTCAATGCCGTGACGTTCTACCTTGGCGCCATGTTTGCCGGATCTCTCGGGTGCGGCTTTCTGCCTGTGGCGAGAACAATCTATCCTGTGGTCGGCGCCGTTTATCTGACGGGGCTCTGGATCTGGATGGAGGGGGTCGGAGGATTCGCAGGCCTCATGGGAGCGGCGCTTGTAATGGGCGTGCTGCAGGGAGCATTCGTGACGATTTCGCTGACCGCCGTGACGAAGAAGACGCCGGAAGCTGACATTCTTCGCGTGACGGGGCTCGTTCAGTGCGGCGGTTACCTGCTGGCCGGCCTTGCACCCATGATGGCGGGCGCCTGGGCTTCGGCCTTCGGATTCGGCCGCATGCCCGTGCTTCTCATGATCCTCGTGCTCATGTGGTGCGTGGTGGCGTGGCTTGTTGCGGGAAGACCTGATGCAACGGATGGCGCGCCTCGGCGTAAATGTGCGTGTCTACCCTGACTGAAGATCAGACGTGAACGATGAGGAGCCTCAGTAAAAGCTGAAGCTTTTAGAATTATCCGAAGCGAACTTGAGGACACTGTACGTCGTGACTGCATTTCCCGTCCGCCTTAAAGCGACATGTCTGGCATTTCTTTTTGGCGCCTCCGCCGCAATTGCCGCTGAGACGGGGATGGTCGCACCCTCCGGGGACGCTTCAGGTGTTGTGCGTGTTGGACTTGTCGACACCTTTACACCGAGCTTTTATATTGACGTCTATACGCCGCTTATCGAGTCGCTCAAGGCCAGACTGCCGCAGTACAGGTTCGAGACGAAGGAGATTTCTCATGCCGATGCAATGAAGCCCGAGTCTGTGGAGAACATCGACTTCGTCATCGTGTCTAGTGGAGGAGCGCGCATGCTTTCGCGTGCGGGGCTCCAGCAGATTGCAACGCTTCGCAAGAGTCGATGTGCAGATGTTAGCCGCAGTGTAGGCGCAGTCTTTCTCGTACCGGCGGGAAGTCCCGTGCAGACGATCGAAGACCTGCGGGGCCGCAGGGTGGCCGCGACGGCACCTTGGTCTTTTGAGGGGTGGCTCATTCCTCAAGGAGAGATCGCCAGACGTGGGTTCGATCCCGAGGACTTCTTTCGTGAAGTGACTTTCACAGAATGGAACTTTCCCGATGTGCTCACGCTTGTGGTGACGGGCATGAGCGATGCGGGCGTGCTTCCTGCGTGTGAGCTTGAGCAGGCGGTCAGAACAGGCGTTATACAGGCCGAGGATGTGAGGATCGTCGGCGAACGTCCCGAAAGGGCGGCAGGCGGCTGTGCAACTTCGACTGAACTCTATCCCGACCTAATGTTCGCCTCTTCCCCATCGGCGGATCCCGATGTGGTGAAGGCGGTAACTGTGGCCCTTCTTTCGATGCCCGCCGATGCCAACGGTCTTGACTGGCTGTCAAACACTCGCATGCAGGGGGGGGAGGCACTTCTTGTTCGGCTGAAAATCGGTCCATACGCCTATCTGAGGGACAATTCGATCACGGCACTTGCGCTCCGTTGGTGCAATGAGCTTGCGGTCATGGGGCTGGTTCTGCTTCTTCTGCTTGTGCATCACTGGCGCGTCAATCGTCTTCTCAAGCGCAGGACGGCAGAACTCAGGGCTGAGGAGAGTGCGAGAGGAGCGGCCGCCGAAGCCCTTAGGGCCAGTCAGGAGAACCTCGCGCTTGTTGAGCGTGCAGGCATGGCCTCTCAACTCGCCGCCATGTTTGCACACGAGATCAAGCAGCCTCTGACGAGCATCGCCAACTATCTGACGGGTATCAGGTTGATGATGAAAATGGGAAACTTTGATGTTCCCAAGTGGACCGAGGCTCTGTCGGCAGCCGAGCACGAGACGCACAGGGCGGCGGACATCATCGAGCGCGTTCGCACGGTTCTTCGAAAGGAAACGCCTGGATTCGAGCCCGTCGACGTACGGGGGCTTGTCGGTGAGGCGCTGAAGCATGCGGGGCACTTGTCCGAGGTGGTCGACGTAAAGACCGTGTTTCCTGACGAAGAGGTACTGGTGAAGGGGGATGCGCTTGAACTGGAGCTCGTGGTTGTGAACTTCCTCAAGAATGCGGTCAGGGCGGTTGCGGATCTTCCCTCTCGGAGCTCGATTGTCGTTGAGGTCCTCTGTCAGAACGAGATCGTTGAGGTGAGCGTTCTCGACGAAGGACCTGCCGTCTCCGATGAGGTGTTCGGAGCGCTGGGCAAACTTACGAAAAGCGTTAGCAAGGAAGGACTTGGGTTCGGACTTTTCATTGCATCCTCTATTGCCGAGATGCATCGGGGCCATCTCGCCTTTGCGCGCAGAACTCCCCAGGGGCTGAAGGCCTCGCTCGTGCTCCCGCGACTGCGGGAGCTCAACATCAACAATCAGGAATGGAAACATGAAGCAGGTGCCTTTGATTCGCATCGTTGACGACGATCCTAGCGTGGGAGCATCCTTCAGATTTGTGCTTGAGGCCGTGGGCTATCAGGTGAGGACCTATGAATCCGCAACTGAGTTTCTTGACGGTGATGATCCTACCCGCGAAGGCTGCATGCTTCTCGACGTGCGCATGTCTGGGCTGTCCGGTCCCGAGCTTCAGACAAGACTCGCGAAGATGAAGTGTGATCTGCCGATCATCTTTCTGACGGCTCACGGCGAAGTCCGCATGGCGGTGGAGGCCGTGCAGGCAGGGGCCCTCGACTTTCTCGAAAAGCCTGTCGATGCCGAAGCGCTTCTGCCGCTTCTCGCACGAGGGTGTGAACTTCATAGGCGGAGAAGGGCTGTCGCAAGGGATCTGAAGCGGGCTGAGGTTCTCTGGAACGAACTCACTGATGCGGAACGGCGGACGGCAGAGCTTGTCGCCAAGGGGCTCCCCAACCGGCAGGCGGCTGAAATTCTGGGCCTTTCGGAGGACACCGTCAGAAGCCGAAGGGCGTCAGTGTTCGGAAAGCTTGAGCTTCACAATGCAGCAGAACTCTCTGAGTTTCTGCATGACATGGCGGAGCTCAGAACTGAGGCACACTGGTGGAGGACGGCAGAATGAGGAGGCGGACTTTGTGCGCGGCGAGCGCGCTTGCCATGATGACTCCTATCCCTGTGAGCGCGTTTTCGTTCGCGGAAGACGAATTTGACGTCGTGGTGGCGGGGGCTGGCGGTGCGGGGCTTGCCGCCGCACTTTCAGCCGCCGAGCAAGGAGCGTCGGTGCTGCTTGTCGAGAAGATGGCGGCGATCGGCGGCAACACGTTGCGTGCAAGCGGTCTGTTCAATGCGTCTGATCCTGCCCGTCAGGAGCCGATGGGTATCACGGACTCCCCTTCCTGGCACTATGAACAGACGATGGCGTCAGGACACGGCCGAAACGACCCGGCTGTTGTGAGGCGCTTCGTGTGCGAAGCGTTGCCAACCTTGAAGTGGCTTGAGTCTCTTGGCGTTCGATTCATGCCCGAAACTGTCGCCACCTGGGGCGCAGAATGGCCGCGCGGCCACAAGCCCACGCAACCGAGGGGGCAGGCCTACATCCGGACGCTTTCCTCGGAGTGCATAAGGCGTGGCGTAAAGATCCGCACAAGATGTGCCATGACGAGGCTTCTAATGAAGAACGGCCGAGCAGCAAGCATCGAAGTCGAGGATCTTTCCTCCGGAAGAGGGAAGGACAAGATGATCTTTCATGCCAGAAAGGCCGTCATTCTGACGGCGGGAGGCTTTGCGGCGAATCCTGAACTGGTGGAAAGCTACAGGGCTGACCTTGCTGGCATTCCTACGGACAACAATCCAGGGAGTACGGGCGAGGTCATGCTTGAGGCGATAAGGGCTGGTGCCGCTTCGAACGCGCTCGAATGCATTCAGTGCGTGCCAGGCGCCCCTGAAGGACGGGGCTTCCAGGTGAGACTTGATCTGGACGCGGGCCGTGTTCTGATGGTGGATGGCGGAGGACGCCGCTTTATTGACGAGGACGGCTCGCGTGACGGACTCGCGAAGGCGATACTCGCCAGACCCAGAGGGTCCGTCTGGATGGTGACAGACGATGGCGCGGTCAAAGCCATGGATCTTATCAGCAGAAAGGACGTCTACAGAGGGTTGCAGACGGGCGACGCGCTCCGTGCCGATTCCTGGGACGCATTGGCTCTACTGATGGGGGTCGATGCAGATGCGCTCAAGGACAGTGTCCGTGTTTTCAACGTCGAAGCAGGCATGGGCGGCGGCAAGTGCGCACGTGTACGCTGCCTGCAGCTGTCGGAGCCGCCCTATTGGGCGTCAAGAGTCGTCCTCAATATTCACACGACGATGGGAGGACTCGTCATTACGCCTGACGCACAGGTTGTTGGACTCGACGGCAAGCCGGTGACCGGACTCTTTGCAGCCGGGGAGATCACAGGAAGCGTGCACGGTGAAAACCGCATGGGCGGCAATGGCATCGCCGATGCGCTGACTTTCGGTCGGATTGCGGGAAGGACGGCGGTTCTCAAGCGTTGAGATCACTTTTTGTCAGTCTTGTCAAGATCCCGATGTGCTTTAGATTCCGTCGGGAGGAGCCTATAGTCGATTTCAAGCGATGCGGGAGCACAACCGCATCGGGACCATAAAGACTAATGGAGAACAGGTAAATGACTACCTCTCGTCGTGAATTCTTCAAGACCGCCGCCATGGGAGCGGTTGGTGCAGGTGCTGCATTCGGCACGGTTGCCGCTGAAGCCAAGGCTGCGGCCCCCTCCAAGTACGACATCATCATTTTGGGCGCTGGTTGTGGCGGCCTCACCTGTGCCGTGCGCGCGGCTGAAAACGGCCTCAAGCCGCTTCTTCTTGAAAAGATGGCCATGCCTGCGGGCAACACGATTTATGCTGCGGGCTTCCTCCTTGGCGTCAACACCTCCTTCCAGAAGGCCAAGAATGTTCAGGGCGATTCCGCCGAACAGTTCCTCAAGGACTGGATGAAGGTCACGCAGGGCAAGGCTGATGAAAAGCTCGCTCGTGTTGTTTGCGAAAACGCCGATGCCACCCTTGAATGGCTTCACGGTTATTGCGGCATCAACTTTGCGGCTGGTTCCAAGCTTGTCTGGCCGATGCTTTCCCGCGCACATCTCGTTGTTGGCGAACACAAGCCGGGTGGCGGCGAGCTGGCCCTGACGCTCATGAAGAAGGCCAAGGAGCTTGGTGTCGAGATCCGCTTCAATACGAAGGCCGTGGCACTGCTTTCCGATGAAAAGACGGGCGCCGTGAACGGCGTGCGCGTCAAGACGAAGGAAGGCCTCTCCGAAATTCATTCGAAGTTCGGCGTCGTGTTGGCCACGGGCGGCTTCTCCGCCAATCAGGCCATGGTCACGCAGTACATCGGTTCGGGTGGGGCCAAGATGCCGATCCGCGGTTCGCGCATCATCGCAGGTGAGAACATCAATCTTGCGCTCCCGTTCATGCCGAAGATCGTCAACGTTGACCAATACCACTGCGGTCCGATCTACGGTCCGACCGGCGCGAACCCGCTCAACATTGTCAATAACGGCATCTGCGTCAATGACAAGGGCGAACGCTTCACGGACGAAGGCCAGACCTACGTGCAGATGTCTCGAGACGTTGCGGCCATGACCAAGGCCAACTGGGCGTACATGATCGTCGACCAGACGGGACATGACGTGCCGATTCTTGCCAATGACTGGGAATCCTACAAACGCACCAAGGCTCCCGTGTACGTCGGTCAGACGCTTGACGAAGCGGCCGAAAAGGCAGGTCTTCCCGTTGACGCCGTCAAGGCCACTGTCAAGGCTTACAACGAGGCGATCGCTGCGGGCAAGGGCAAGACCCTGACGCCGGTCAACACCCTGCCGAAGGCACGCACGGTTGAAAAGGCACCGTTCTATATCGTTCCCTTCCAGGGGGGCATGACGGCTACTTTCGGCGGTCCGCTCATCAACGTCAAGGGGCAGGTGCTCGATACGGAAAACCACGTTATCGATGGTTTGTTCGCCATTGGCAACGCTGCGGGCGGTCTCTTCTACGACAACTACATTGGCGGCGCCCAGCTTACGAGTGCGGCGGTGTACGGCATCGTGGTCGCCGATTTTGTCAAGGCGGCCAAGACTCCCGCCGGCAAATGACCGGCTTCTGATGAACTGAGCTGCCACAGCGGCTGTTGCTCTTGAGATGAGCGCAAGCATGCCGCTCTCGTAAAGGGGACTCCTTTGCAAAAGAGGAGTCCCCTTGTTGCCTGATGCTCCCAGTTTTGTGGACGGCGATTTGCAGGATTTCTAAATCAGAATCATTGTCATTGGCCTAAGTGTTCGCGTATGATTGAAGAACGGCCTCCAGTCGGAGGGTTGACTGAACCATTTGCGGAGAGACAAAAGAATGTTCAAGAAGACTATCGCCATGACCGGCGCTGCGGCGCTTTTGGCCCTGGGCCTGACGGGCTGCGGTGCAACTCTGGGCGGAGGCGCCCAGTCCGAGGAGGTTGCCGCGTCCGCAGACAACCAGCTCTGCGTAATTCCGCGCACGCCGACCCCGCAGCTGCTTGAGGCCGTGTCCGCGGGGTTGAAGACTGCGGGCTATGAAGTCAAGGTCCTGCCCGAAGACGCCAAGACCGACGCCTGTGATCATTGTGTGCTCTACGGCCTCATGCTCAACGAGAAGCGCGACGGCGTGAAGGCCTTCGTCTTCCAGAGCTTCAAGAACGGTCAGCCTGAGCTTGCCGCCAACGCTCCCGTTGAAAACAACCAGGTGAACCTGCAGCAGGTCGCGCAGTATGCGGTCGAGTTTGCAGCGGCGCTCAAGAAGAATGCTGAGGCGGGTGGCACTCCTGCGGCTCGGTAATTCCTCTCTCCGGAAGAACAGCGGCATCCGGCAGGCTTGCGGGTCTGCCGGATGTTTGTTTTGGCTAGCGGACAAATACGTTACGGGATGCGTTCCGGGGCTGTTCTCAGCGCCTCGGCGTGTAAAATGCCTGCCTTGTACAAACACCGCTTTTCCTGCTCCTTTCTCATGTCCGCCTCCCACATTCCCCATCACGTCGCGATCATCATGGACGGCAACGGCCGCTGGGCCAAGTCGCGTCTGCGTCCGAGGACAGAGGGGCACAGGCAGGGCGTCGAGGCGCTCAACCGCGTGGTGGAGGCGGCCGCCAGGGCAGGCATCGAACGCCTGACGGTATTCGCCTTTTCGAGCGAAAACTGGCGCAGGCCCGCCGCAGAGGTCTCGATGCTCATGAAGCTTTTCGCACAGGCGCTCCGCCGCTGGTGCGAGCCGCTCGCCGAGGCGGGCGTCAGGCTTCGAGTCATCGGAGACAGGACGGCCTTTTCCGATACGGTTCGCGAGGCCATCGCTGAAAATGAAGCTGCCACTGCGGGTGGCACGAAGATGGAGCTCGTCATTGCGGCGAACTACGGCGGACGCTGGGACTGCTGTCAGGCGGCGTCCGAATGCGCCGCGGCAGGGCTTGAGATGACGCCCGAGAATATCGGAAGGTTCATGAGCGTGCCTGATGTCGATCTTTTGATTCGTACGGGCGGCGAATGCAGGATTTCCAACTTTCTTTTGTGGCAGAGTGCTTACGCGGAAATCTACTTCACCGATGCGCTCTGGCCCGACTTCGGCGAGGACGACTTGAAGGAGGCTCTTCGCTGGTATGAGGGGCGCGAGCGCCGCTTCGGTCGCACGAGCGAACAGCTCAGGAACGGCGGCTGAAGTCAGGGGAGCTTTCCGACTTTCCGACAACATGGATGTAGAGACGGCCTGCCTTTCAGCGGGACTTTCTTGTGCGCTCCAACCGAAGAGGCGGAAGAACGGGAGTGCTCGTCTTCGCCTGAATGCAGCCGCGTTTTCGGCTTTCTGGGTTTCGGATGCAGGACATGAGGCCTGCAGTGAGGAGCGGGCGCAGGCCTGAACAAGACGGTGTTTTCAACGCGCCCCTTTGAGGAATTCGGCCACGCGAGGTCCTGCATTGGCTAAAATGGCAGGATGCTGGCCTTTATATGAAAGGCGACACCCCCATAGACATACAACGCGCCGGTCACGAGAACCGGCCGGAGGTTCCTTCATCATGTTGCTTACGCGCGTGATCACCGCAGCCGTGCTGCTGGCCGTTCTGACGCTCTCGATCTACATTGGTCCGTTTGCCTTTGCAAGCGTCATGGCCATTGCCTTCGGCGCCACGCTCTATGAGTGGCTGCGCATCGGCGGCCTCGGTCCCCGTCCCGCTCTTCTCGTCGCCGCCGTCGAAATGGTAGTCCAGCTTTCGCTCTACTGGGCGGGTGCGCTTGACCGCATGAACTGGTTCCTGATGCTCATGAACGGCTGCGTGATGCTGGCCTGGTTCGTGATCTTCTTTGCGGAACTCTTCCATCGTGAAAACGGCTTCAAGGTCTCGCAGCGCCAGTGCCTCTGGTCCGCCGTGACCTTCGTGCCCGCCGCCTACCTGTCGCTTCTCTGGCTCTTTGAACAGGGGGACTGGGTGCTCGTCCTCTCCGTGCTCCTTATCGTCTGGGGCGCCGACATCTCCGCCTACTTCTGCGGTCGCGCCTGGGGCAAGCACCGCATGGCGCCCGCCATTTCGCCCAAGAAGACCTTCGAGGGCGCGATCGGCGCCTACGTGATCGTGATCGTCTTCTTCGCGCTCACGTACGTCTTCTGCGTGCAGCAGAACGTCTTCACGAACTACCTTTTCGACAATGCGGGCTTCCTGTGGGGCGTCGGCGTGCTCGCGATGCTCGTTGCGCTCTCGATTGCCGGCGACCTCTGGGAGTCGATGCTCAAGCGCCTTGTCGGAATCAAGGACTCTTCTAACCTGCTGCCCGGCCACGGCGGCTTCTTCGACCGCATGGACGCCTCGCTCCCCGTTCTGCCTGCCACGGCCTTCATCATGCTGTGGATCCAACTGATCGTTCACTAAGCCTGAACTGAGGATCATGCAGAGGGCGCGGTACCGACAACTCGGCCCGCGCCCGTTCTTATTTTGGACCCTGATTCATGACCGACGCCTACAAAGTCCCCGACCTTGCGCCCGGCGCCTTTCACCGGGCTGAAGAGACCGTGCGCCGCTCCCGCTTCATTGTGACGATGGCGAGGGTTTCGAGTCCCGAGGAGGCGAAGGCCTTCATCGACCGCATCCGAGAGGAGCACGCGGGCGCCACTCACAACTGCTGGGCCTACAACGCAGGCGCACCCGGCGACACGGCTCAGGTGGGCGCGAGCGACGACGGAGAGCCAAAGGGCACGGCGGGACGTCCCATGCTCACCGCACTCCTGCACAGTGACGTGGGTGAGGTGGCGGCCGTCGTGACGCGCTACTTCGGCGGCATCCTGCTCGGTACTGGCGGTCTTGTCAGGGCGTATCAGGGTTCGGTCAAGCTCGGACTTGAGGGCCTTCCCGTCACGCTTCGCGAGGACATGCGCCGCTTCGTGGTTTCGATCGAACCCCATCAGGTTTCGGACTTCCAGCACTTTCTCGCCGAGGCGAGGGGACGCGTGCAGTCGTCGGACTTCCGCTTTGACGCAACCTTCGAGGTGCTCGTCCCGTCGGACGAGGCGGACGCCTTCGTCGAGCGCCTGTTGGAGGCCACGGCGGGCGAAGCGCTCATCGATCCGATTGACGAGGAGTAGGTCCTCAGGGAGATTCAAGCCCGGGGGGATCCCATGAATGTGACTGCATCTGTCAGGCTGCAAGTCTTCGCAAGAGAAGGATCGCGTGAAAACATAGCGGTCTAGAATGGGATCATGGGCAGTTCGCCCTGCAGGATTTGCCGGCCGCAAGGCCTAAACAGGACGAGAGGATTGGTTCGCCGTGCGTTTTGCAATTTTTCATGCCGTCTGTGCGCTCTGGGTGCTCTGGCGCTTCTGGCTTCCGATGAATGCACCGCGGGCGGTGAAGGTCGCGGGCTTTGTTGTGACGCTTCTCATCGCCGCCTTTCCCGCCGTCACCGCCACGTTCTTCGGCGGGCTCGTTAGCCCCGAGCTGCCCGCCTGGGTGCTGGCCGCCGGCAACGGCTGCGTCTTCGCGCTCACCGTGCTTGCAGGCCTCACGCTGCTTCGCGAGGTCGTCATCTTTCTGTCCGTTCTGGCCGGCCGTTCGGGAGAGCGCATGCATCGCTTCGTGCAGAAGGACAGGCGCGTGGCGATCGGCATGACGGCCGCGGCCGTCGGCATTTCGGCCTTCGGTCTTCGGCAGGGACTCAGGGTTCCCTGCGTCAAGGAGATGACGGTTTCGATCGAGGACCTGCCTGCGGGACTTGAGGGCATGAGGATCGTGCAACTCTCCGACCTGCATGCGTCGGCGCTTCTGCGCGCGCCCCACATGAAGGATCTCGTGGCAAGCGTCAACAGCCTCTCGCCCGATCTCGTCGTCATCACGGGCGATCTCGTCGACGGCGAGGTGGACGTCAGGTCCGAGGACGTTGCTCCGCTCGCGGAACTTCGTGCACGGCACGGCGTCATCGCGGTCGAGGGCAATCACGAGCACTACCTTGACTACGAAGGTTGGATGAAGAAGATTCCGTCGCTCGGCATAAGGCTTCTGAGAAACGAGTGGAGGGCCGTCGAGCACAACGGGGCCACCCTTGTCGTGGGCGGCGTGACGGATCCTTGGGCAAGGCGCTTCGGACGCGAGCTGCCCGATCCCATCAAGGCCTTTGCGGGCGCACCCGAAAAAGGACCGAGAATTCTTCTTTCCCATCAGCCCAAGCACGCCCGAAAGTACGACGAGGCTGTGCGTTTTGACCTGCTGCTTTCGGGGCACACCCATGGCGGGCAGCTCTTTGCGCTCACCGAGCTGGTGGCGATCCTCAACGCGGCCTTCGTGCGGGGCTGGTATGCGCTTAAGCATGCGAGGCTCTACGTGCATTCGGGCTCGGGCGTCTGGAACGGATTCCCCGTGCGCGTCGGGGTGCCAAGCGAGATCGCCGTCTTCACGCTATCCCGAAAGGTCTAAGGCTTAAGGCCCGGGCGTTCGGCCGCGGGTAAAATACTGCGCAGAACAATGGAAGCCTGACGGCAAGGACCGCAGGCCGACCGACAGGAACAATCGAACCAACAACTGACAAGGGGCAACATGACACAGTCCATCACGATTCTCGGCGCAACGGGCAGCATCGGCCGTTCGACGCTTGACGTCGTCTCGCGCTATCCCGAGCGCTTCAGCGTTCACGCCGTGGCGGGCGGCTCCCGCGTGGAGCCGCTGGTGGACGTCTGCCTCTCTGCACGTCCGAAGCGCGCCGTCATTGCGGATGCCTCGAAGGTGGTGGAGCTTGAACAGGCCCTCTGCACGGTCGGCCTCGGTGACATCGAGGTGCTCGGCGGCCCCGAGGCCGTCTCCCGCCTCGCGGATGATCCCGACACGGACGTCGTCGTGCAGGCCGTGGTCGGCGCCGCGGGTGTTGCGCCCACCTTTGCGGCCGCTCGCGCGGGCAAGCGCCTTCTTCTTGCCAACAAGGAGAGCGTCGTCTGCGGCGGCCGTCTTCTGATGGAGACCGTCAGGAATTCAGGTTGCGAGCTTCTGCC
The DNA here is from genome assembly GCF_000297775.1 of Sutterella wadsworthensis 2_1_59BFAA. Taxonomy (GTDB): domain Bacteria; phylum Pseudomonadota; class Gammaproteobacteria; order Burkholderiales; family Burkholderiaceae_F; genus Sutterella; species Sutterella wadsworthensis_A. The sequence goes on along the minus strand of NZ_JH815515.1, from coordinate 324,007 downwards.
CGTCGACAGCGAGCACAATGCGATCTTCCAGTGCCTCGCGGGCGCGACTGAAAAGGCGAGGGCGGGGGCGAGGATCGTCCTTACGGCCTCCGGCGGCCCGTTCCGCGGTCGCACGAATCTTGAGGGCATCACGCCTGAGCAGGCCGTCGCTCATCCGAAGTGGTCCATGGGCCGCAAGATCAGCGTCGACTCCGCGAGCCTCATGAACAAGGGCCTTGAGGTGATCGAGGCGCGCTGGCTCTTCGACTTCGAGCCCGGGCGCATCAAGGTCGTGGTCCACCCCGAGAGCATCGTACACTCGGCGGTCGAGTTCGAGGACGGCGCGGTCATCGCGCAGCTGGGTTCGGCTGACATGCGCACGCCGATTGCCTACTCCCTCGGCTGGCCCGAAAGGCTTGACGGCTGCGCGAAGCGCCTGAGCCTTGCCGAAATCGGTCGGCTGACCTTCGAGGAGCCCGACACGAAGACCTTCCCGCTTCTTCAGGCCGCCTACGATGCGCTGGCCGCCGACAACGGCGCGACCATCGTCCTCAACGCCGCCAATGAAATCGCCGTCGAGGCCTTCCTCGAGGGCCGCATCGGCTTCACCGACATCTTCAGCACGGTGCGCGGCATGCTCGAGAGCATTTTGGCGCCGCTTCCCGGTTCGGTCGACGAGATCATTGAGCTCGACCGCGCCGTTCGCGCCAAGACCCGCGAACGCCTCGCGGTTCGCTGAATCCGCTCGATCTTCTGACCGGCCGGGCATCGGGAGCGAAACAATGCGTTTCCCGATTTGCCCGCGCGCATCGCCTCTGTAAAATAGCGGCAGGCACGGAAATCGCGTTCCGTGCCGTCCCGCCCGCACCGCAGGCGAGACGCATCCGCACAACGCGCAGGACCCACCGTCTGCACACCTCACTGCATGCCACTTATCCAACGCCTCCAGTCCAAGCTCAATCCCAACCTCGTCAGGCTCCTTGCCTACCTGAAGCCGCACAAGGGAAAGCTCCTCATGTCCGTCTTCTTCATGATCGGGGCGGGCGCGGGCTCCTCGCTCATTGCGCTGCTTCTGGGCAAGCTCACCGACGTGGGCTTCTATGACCAGGAGGAGTGGATCGTGCTCGGCGCGCCTGCGGCGCTCATCTTCATCGCCTTCCTGCACGGCGGCAGCATGTTCATGAGCAACTACCTGCTCGGCAAGACGACGCAGAGCGTTCTCGTGCAGCTGCGCGGCGAGATCTTCAGGAAGCTCCTGCGCTGGCCTGCCGCCACCTATCAGGGCTATCCCACGGGAGCCGTCACCTCGAAGTTCATCTACGAATCAAACGTGGCGCTTTCGAGCGCAGCCAAGTCGAGCATCATTCTCGTGCGCGACACCTGCCAGGTGGTCGCGCTCGTGTGCGTGCTTCTCTGGAACAACTGGATGCTCGCCCTCGTGAGCCTCCTGCTCGCGCCCCTGATCGTCAAGCTTCTGCGATTCATCTCGTCCCGCGTCAAGGTGCTGATGAAGCACTGTCAGGAGTCCTTCGCCGAAGTGCTGGGCCGCATCAAACAGGTGTACGACGGCCACAGGCTCGTCAAGCTCTCCGACACCTACGAATACGAACTCGGGCGCTTCCACAGCATCAACGACACGATGCGCAGGATGCTGCTCGAAATGACGAAGGTCTCCTCGCTCGGAACGCCGCTCACGCAGGTGATCTGCATGTCGGGCGTCGCCGTCGTGCTGGCCTTCGCCATGTACCAGACGAGCCTCGGGCTCCTGACGATGGGTGACTTCGTCACCTTCCTCGCCGCGCTTCTTCTGCTGATGCCGCCGCTTCGCAACCTCGCGGGCGTCAACACGGGCTTTGCGCAGATGGGCGTTGCGGCCGAAAGCATCTTCGGCCTGCTCGACGAGCCTGATGAGGCGGACGAGGGCACGATCGAGCTCAGGGACTGCCGCGGCGAATTCGTCTTCGAACATGTTTCGCTCCGCTACCCCGGAACGGAGAGGGACGCGGTCCACGACCTCTCGCTCACCGTCAGGCCGGGCGAATGCGTCGCCTTCGTTGGTCTTTCGGGTTCGGGCAAGAGCTCGCTCGTGCACATGATCCCGCGCTTCTGGAATCCAACCTCGGGCCGCATCCTGATCGACGGCGTCGACTCTCAGAAATACACGCTTGACTCGCTTCGCGCCAATATTGCGACGGTTTCTCAGGACGTGAGGCTCTTCAACGACACGATCCGCGGCAACGTGACCTACGGCTCTCCCGACGCGACCGAGGAGGAAATCTGGAAGGCGCTCGACATGGCTGCGCTCGGCGACTTCGTGCGCTCGCTCCCCGAAGGGCTCGACACGCCCGTGGGCGAGCACGGCGGCCTCCTGTCGGGCGGCCAGAAGCAGCGCGTCTCGATTGCGCGCGCGTTCCTGCGCGACACGCCCGTCCTCATTCTCGACGAGGCGACGAGCGCGCTCGACAGCGAGAGCGAGGAGAAGATCAAGGACGCCCTGATCGAACTGATGAAGGGTCGCACGACCTTCATGGTCGCGCACCGCTTCTCGACGATCGAGCACGCCACGCAGATCGTCGCGATGGCCGACGGCGTCGTTCAGGAAACGGGCACCCGCGAGGAGCTTCTCGTGAAGAACGGCCTTTTCGCCGAGCTCTCCAGGCTCCAGGCGCTCGAGCATCCAGGGGACTTTTCGGATGCACCTGCCGAGACCGCCACGGAGGTGCAGGCATGAAGACCTTCAAGATGATTGATCCCAACCTGATCAGGCTCTACCGCTACTTCATGCCCTACAAGTGGAGGCTCGGCTTTGCGTGCGTCTTTCTGATGGGGTCCGCAAGCATGTCGTCCATCACGGCCACGCTGCTCGGCAAGATGGCCGACTTGGGCTTCTATCAGCAGGAAAGCTGGATGATCTATGCGGCGCCGGTCGCGCTCATCGCCGTCACGGTGGGCTTCGCCTTCTGCACCGTGATGAGCGCCTACCTGATGGCGCAGGTGAGCCAGTCGGTCCTCCTCACCATGCGAGGTCTGCTCTTCGAGCACATCCTTCACTGGCCCGAAAGCGAATTCCAGAAGCACACGTCGGGCCGCATGAGCTCCAAGTTCGTTAACGAGGCGGCTTCGGCCCTTTCGGGCGCCGTCGGCTCGTTCACCGTTCTCGTGCGCGACTCCGTGCAGGTCGCCGCGCTTCTTGTCGTCCTCTTTTGGCAGGACTGGAAGCTCACGCTTGTCACGTTTGTCATCATTCCCGGTCTGGCCGTCACCCTTCGCTTCATCTCGACGCGCATCCGAAAGATCGTCGGAGAAAGCCAGGAGCTTCTCGGCGGCATGATCTCGCGCGTGCAGGAAACCTACGAGGCCGAGCGCCTCGTCAAGGTAAGCAACGCCTACGACTTCGAGGAAAGGCGCTTTGCGGACGTCAACGACGGCATCCGCAGGCTTAGCCTCAAGTCGCTCAAGCTCAGCGCGGTCACGACGCCCGTCACGCAGATCCTCACGCTCGTTGCCATCGCATGCGTCGTCGGCGTTGCGCTCTATCAGGCGCAGCATGGCATGCTCACGATCGGCGAGTTCGTCACCTTCCTTTCGGCCCTGCTGCTCATCAAGGCGCCGATCCAGCATCTCTCGGGCCTGAGCGGCACGTTCGCGGGCATCTCGGTCGCGGCGGAGAGCATCTTCGAGACGCTAGACTCGCCCGTAGAGACCGAGGGCACGGAGGAGCTTGAGATAGGTCCGGGCGAGGGACGCATCGAGTTCGAGCACGTCGTCGTCCGCTATCCCGGCAAGGACGTTCCCGCCGTCAGGGACTTCAGCCTCACGGTCAGGCCGGGCGAGTGCATCGCGGTCGTGGGCCAGTCGGGCTCGGGCAAGACGACCCTCATCAATCTTCTGCCGCGCTTCCTCGAGCCCGAGTCGGGCCGCGTCATGATCGACGGGCGCGACATCCGCGACTTCAGGCTCGGCAGCCTGCGAAGCCGCATCGCCTTCGTTACTCAGGACGTCGTGATCTTCGACGACACGCTGAGGAACAATCTGACCTACGGCCTTGAGAACGTCACCGACGAGCAGATCAGGGAGGCGCTTGAGGCGGCCTCGCTGACCGAGATGGTGGCGGAGCTTCCCGACGGGCTCGACACCCGCACGGGCGACGGCGGCAGCCTCTTCTCTGGCGGTCAGAAGCAGCGCATCTCGATCGCCAGAGCGTTCCTGCGCAACGCGCCGATCCTCATCATGGATGAGGCGACGAGCGCGCTCGACAGCAAGACCGAGAAGCACGTCTCCGAGGCCATGGGCCGACTGCGCTCGGGTCGCACGTGCCTCGTCGTCGCGCACAGGCTCTCGACCATCGCCGACGCGGACCGCATCGTCGTGATGAAGGACGGCTGCATCATCGAAATCGGCTCCTACAACGAGCTGATGGCCGCACAGGGCGCCTTCGCGCGTCTCGTCGAGCTGCAGACGGCCTGAGGCGGATCCTCCCGAGCAAAAGCGTAACCAATCGTCCGCAGGGCGCGGAGGAGCCGCGCGTGCGCGGCTCAAACCGTGTATCTTGTTGGGTCCGACTCCAATCTCCCGCATCTGATCATGAGCTTTCTTCTGGGCCTCGCAGGCTTTCTACTCACCATCGGCATCATCGTCATCGTTCACGAGGGCGGGCATTTCTTCACGGCCAAGTTCTTCAACATCAAGGTGACGCGATTCTCCTTCGGCATGGGACCCGTGCTCTGGCGAAGGAGAAAGGGGGAGACTGAATACTGCTTCTCGGCCCTGCCGCTCGGCGGCTACGTGAGGATGGCCGACGAGGCGGATGCGGATCTCACTGAAGAGGACCGCAGCAGGCTCTACACCCGTCAGGCCCGCTGGAAGCGCGGCCTCGTGCTCTTTGCGGGTCCTGCCACGAACTTCATCCTCGCCTTTTTTCTCTACGTGATGGTCGGCGCGATCGGAACGCCCGACTTCGCGGCCGTCATGGGCACGCCGCCCGCAGGCACGCAGGCGGCGAGCGAGAACGTGAGGCAGGGCGACCGCGTGCTGTCCGTCAACGGTGCGCCGGTTCTCGGCATCACGGACATGAACGTCGAGCTTTTCGGTCTGGCGGGCAGCGCCGACATTCCCGTCAGGTTCTCCCGCGGTGATGAGACCTTCGTCAGGCATTTCTCGCTCGCAGGCGTGAGCCTTGACGACATGAGCGGGCGCCCGCCCGTCATCCATCTCGGCCTCGTGCCCTGGCTCAGGGACCCCGTCGTGGCGGGAACGGTGAAGGATTCGCCCGCCGAAAAGGCGGGGCTTGCGAGCGGCGACAGGATTCTGGCCGTCAACGGCGCAGGGGTGAGCTCGGTCCAGGAGGCGGTTGAGGCCATAGGCGCGACGCCCGCGGGCTCGCCCGTGAGGCTGACGCTTTCGAACATCAGGACGCCCGAGACCGAGCGCGTGGTGGAGATCATGCCCGTGACGTCCGAGGGCCGCACGGTTGTCGGCATCCGCATCAGGGCGCTTCCCGAGATGGTCGTCGTGAGGCTCTCGCCTGTTGACGCAGTCGCCGCGGGTTGGCGCAAGGTGAAAAGCATCACCACCCTTCAGGCCAGAGGCGTTAGCCAGATGGCCACGGGCGAGGCCTGCACGAAGAACCTGACGGGCCCGATCGGCATTGCCGACATGGCGGGCGACGCCGTTCGCGGTGGCTTCGTGCCCTTCCTTGAATATCTTGCGCTCATCTCGATCGCGATCGGCTTCATGAACCTGATCCCCGTGCCGGTGCTCGACGGCGGACAGCTCGTGGTGCTTGGCCTCGAGGGCCTGCGCGGCCGGGACTTTTCCGAAAGGACGAAGAACTGGATCGGCAAGGCGGGCTTCGGCCTGATGCTCGTCGTCTTTGCCTTTGCAATGAACAACGACCTCACGCGCCTGTTCGAGGGCGTGTGACGGGGCTCGGCGGGAGTCGGGCGGCGCGTGAATGCGGCCTCGAAGACAGGGATTACCCGTTCTGTCGTGAAAGAGGTCCCGCCGCCCGCTAACGGAGAGCCTCAAGATTTGGTAACCTTACACAAATTTGCCGCCGCCGTTTGCGGTCGTCTTCGGGGATGAACCTGAAGCAGACCGTGCAAGGGCGGAGGGCGTGACCCGTGACGATATAGAGAGAATTCATTTTGTCTGCCAATCTGACGAAGACGGCCGCCGCTGTCATTGCGGCCATGGTGTGCGCCGAGGGGGCCTCGGCTTTTGTCATTTCCGACATTCGAGTTGAAGGCCTGATGCGTACCGAACCCGGTACGGTCTTTTCGCATCTTCCGTTCCGCACAGGCGACGAGTACACGCCCGACATGGGCACCCGCGCCATCCACTCGCTCTACCGCTCCGGCCTCTTCAAGGACGTGTCGCTCTCTCAGGACGGCGACGTGCTCGTCGTGCACATCGTCGAGCGTCCCGCCGTGGCGACCATTGAGACGCACGGCATCAAGGCCTTCGACAAGGACGCTGTCGAGACCAGCCTGCGCGACGTCGGCATGGCCGAGGGCCGCATCTTCGACCAGGCGACGCTTGACCGCGCCGACCAGGAGCTGCGCCGCCAGTACCTCGCCCGCGGCTATTACGGCGTGAAGATCAAGACGATCGCCACGCCGCTCGAACGCAATCGCGTGCGCATCACGATCAACGTCGACGAAGGCCGTGCCTCGTCGATCGCCTCGATCCGCTTCACGGGCAACCGCCTCTTCGATGCCGACGAGCTGCTCGACCAGATGCAGCTCGGCATGCCGAACTGGTTCAGCTGGTACACGAAGCGCGATCTCTACAGCCGTGAAAAGCTTGCGGCCGACCTTGAGACGATCCGCTCCTTCTACATGAATCAGGGCTACCTCGACTTCAAGATCGACTCCGTCCAGGTTTCCATCGCGCCCAACAAGTCCGACGTCTACATCACGATCAACATGACCGAGGGCGAGAAGTACACGATCGCCGGCGCCAAGCTCACGGGCGACCTTCTCGGCATCGACGAGGAGCTCAACAAGCTCCTGACGCTCAAGGCGGGCGAGATCTACAGTGCCGAGCAGGTCAACAACGTCTCCACGGCGCTCGTCGACAAGCTCTCCACGCTCGGCTACGCCTTTGCGACCGCGACGCCCAATCCGATCGCCGATCGCGAGAACCGCACGGTCGAGGTCGTCTACACAATCGACCCGGGCCGCCGCGCCTATGTTCGCCGCGTGAACATCACGGGCAACAACCGCACGAAGGACGAGGTGATCCGCCGTGAAGTCCGCCAGTACGAATCCGCTTGGTTCGACAGCTCCAAGGTCAAGCTCTCGCGCGACCGCATCGACCGTCTCGGCTACTTCGAGTCCGTGACGGCCGACCCGGTGCCCGTGCCCGGCACGCGCGACCAGGTCGACGTCGACATCAAGGTGAAGGAGCGTCCGACCGGCTCCGTCTCGCTCGGTGCGGGCTACTCCACGTCCGACGGCATCATCCTTTCGGCGGGCTTCGCGCAGAACAACGTCTTCGGTACCGGCAAGTCCGTGTCCGTCGACGTCAACACGTCGAAGTCCCAGCGCACCTACGCGCTCTCCGTCGTCGAACCGTACATCACGCCCGAGGGCATCAGCCGCTCGTGGGAAGTCTATGACCGCCGCGTCGACCTTGAAGAGCTCGACGTCGCCGACGTGGAATACGAAACCCGCGGCGCCTCGCTCGCGTTCGGCATCCCGTTCACGGAAAACGACCGCGTGTTCCTCGGCGGCAAGATCGAATCCACGAAGGTTGACGCCAACAGCAACTCCCCGCAGCGCTATCAGGACTACGTGAACCGCTACGGCGCCGATCCCGTGTCCGTGGCCGCCACGGTCGGCTGGTCCCGCGACTCCCGCGACAACTCGCTCGCTCCGACGCGCGGCGTGTACCAGCGACTCAACGGTGAAGTCGGCCTGCCGGGCATGGACATCGAGTACTACAAGTTCACCTACCAGTACCAGCACTACTTCCCGCTCTCGAGGACGTGGACGCTGGCCTTCAACGGCGAAGTGGGCTACGGCGACGTCTACGGCCAGACCGACATGTTCCCGTTCTTCAAGAACTTCTACGTGGGCGGCATCGGCTCGGTGCGCGGCTTCGAATCCGGCACGCTCGGTCCGAAGGACAGCACGAACAAGATGAACGACGACGCGGACAATCTGGGCGGCGACCGCATGGTCAATGCCTCGCTTGAACTCCTCGCCCCGCTGCCGGGCGGCGACCGCACGCTGCGTATCTTCGGCTTCCTCGACGCCGGCTACGCCTGGGGCTACGAAGGCTTCGTCAACGCCAACGGCCATGCCGACTACAGGCGTCAGGAATTCAGCATGAGCGACCTGCGCTACTCGACCGGTATCGGCGTGGCCTGGATCTCTCCGCTCGGCCCGCTGAAGTTCTCGCTGGCCTTCCCGCTCAACGAGAAGGAAGGCGACAAGACGCAGCGCTTCCAGTTCCAGATCGGCACGGGCTTCTAAGACCTGCCGAGCCGCGCGGGCGGCCCGTCGTCGGGCCGTGCGCGGCGGTAAAATACGAAAATGCCTGCAGACGGGGCTGCCCAAATCGGGCGCCCCGTTTTTTTCAAGCCCAAAGGTGAACACCGTGAAAAAGCTTCTGCCCTCCGTTCTCTCGGCCGCCGTGCTCGGCCTCGCCATGCTCGCGCCCGTGGGCGCCGCGGATCTTCGCATCGGCGTCGTCAACATGGAGCGCATTCTGCGCGACTCTCTCTCCGCCGCCCAAGCGGGCGAGCGCCTCAATGCCGAGGGCATGCGCCGTCAGGAGGAGATTGATGCGCTCACCAAGCGCTTCAAGCAGCGTCTCGAGCGCTTCGAGAAGGGCGCCTCCGACATGAGCGAGAGCGAGCGCGTCACCGAGCGCAGGGAGCTCGCCGAGATGGAGCGCGACGTTGCGCGCCGCAGCCGCGAGGCCCGCGACGAGTTCAATCAGCGACGCAACGAGGAGGTGCTCCTGCTGCAGGGACGCGCAGGACGCATCATCCAGCAGATCGCCGAGACCGAGAAGTTCGATCTGGTGTTCTACGAGTTCTTCTATGCCAGTCCCAAGGTCGACATCACGGACCGCGTGATGAAGGCGCTTGACGCCGACGTCAAGCCTGCGAAGAAGAAAAAATAATGGAAAAAGCAAAGCGGCATGAACGGGCCTGAGGCCCGTTCGCCGTCATGCAACAACGAAACCACAACTTACTGAGGAGCCGTCATGGCCGAAAATCTGCCGCGTTATGCCGTTACCGATCTGATTGCCCGCGTGTCCGGAATGAGCCGCGGAAGGCTTGAAATGCGCCTTCTGGGCGAATGCGCCGAAGTCTCCCGCTTCATGCCGCCCCAGACTGCGGGCGAAGGCGACATGGCCTTTCTCACGAACGCCGCCTACGCCGAGGCGATGAAGGCTTCGAGGGCCTCGCTCCTCATCATGCGCGAGCAGGATGTCGAGGCGCTCTTCGGTTCGGACGAACCCGGCCGCGCCGTGCTCGTCTGCGACAATCCGTACGCCTTCTTTGCATTCGCCTCCCAGATTCTCTTCCACGTCGAAACGCCTGCGGGCATTCATCCGCGCGCCTTCGTTGAAGAGGGCGCCGAGGTGGATCCGAGCGCAACGGTCGAGGCGCTCGCCGTCGTGCGCCGCGGCGCGCGCGTTGGCGCACGCACCGTCATCAAGACGGGCGCCGTCGTGGGTGAGGACACGGTCGTGGGCGAGGACTGCATTCTTTACCCGAACTGCGTGCTTGAACGCGGCACGGTCGTCGGCAACCGCTGCATCTTCCAGCCCGGCTGCGTGATCGGCGGCGACGGCTTCGGCTTTGCGCCCTTCAAGGGCGAGTGGGTCAAGATCCCGCAGGTGGGCCGCGTGGTGATCGGCGACGACGTCGAGATCGGCGCGGGCACGACGGTCGACCGCGGCGCCCTCGAGGACACCGTGATCGGCGACGGCACCAAGCTCGACAACCAGATCCAACTTGGCCACAACGACCGCATCGGCCGCCACGTCGTGATGGCCGCTTGCGTGGGCATCGCGGGTTCGACCACCGTGGGCGACCACTGCATGGTGGGCGGCGCGGCCATGATCAACGGCCACATCAACATCCCCGCAGGCTCCGGCATCGGTCCGGGAACGGCCATCACGGGCTGGGGCAAGGAACCCGCCCAGAAGACCGGCTTCTTCCCCGCCCTGGAGGGCCGCGACTTCCAACTCGTCAGCGCCACGATCTCGCGTCTTCCCGCCATGCGCAAGGAGCTCAAGGCCCTTGTCCGCCGCATGGCCGAACTCGAGGCGTTAATCCGTTCTGCCGAAGAATAATTTTTCAAAAGGCGCGACAATAAGAGGATGCCCCCGGAGAGCGGCGGCGTCCCGCCGCACGCCAAGGCCCCATTTTTCAATAGAGGTTACGTTCCAATATGAGTACGCTCGACATCCGTGACATCATGGACATGCTTCCGCACCGTTATCCGTTCCTTCTCATCGACCGCATCGTCGAACTCGACACGGAGGCCGGCCGCGTGGTTGCGCTCAAGAACGTCACTGCCAACGAGCCGCAGTTCACGGGACACTTCCCCGGCGTGCCCGTCATGCCCGGCGTTCTGATCATCGAGGCGATGGCCCAGGCCTGCGCGATCATCGCGCTCTCCCGCCTTCCCGAAGGCACGGACCGCAAGAACTCGCTCTTCTACTTCGCAGGCATCGACAAGGCCCGCTTCAAGCAGGTCGTGCAGCCCGGCGATCAGCTCATGATCGAAGGCAAGTTCATCCGCTCCAAGCTCGGTCTCGGCATCTTCGAGGCCGTCGCCCGCGTCGACGGCAAGGTCGTCGCCCAGGCTGAGATGATGTGCGCCTACCGCCCCGTCGCGCCCAAGACGTCCGACGCCGGCAAGCAGGCCTAAGGGCCCTGAAGTCCCGACGCGCCTGAAGCTTGTCAAAGCCGGCGGTAGCAGAAGTCCTGCGCAGGAGAATCCTCTCCGCGCAGGATTTTTTTGGGAAGCGCGAACAGGGAAAAAAGCCTTGCCAAAGGGCTCGAAAGGCACCTGAAGGGACGAAGAAACCCCTAGAAATGCAACAAAATGCATCTAGTACAAACTGCCTAGGCCTTTCTTGTGAAGTTTGAATTCGCCTGTGGTGACGGGCAAGAGCGGGAGGGAGGCAGGGTAACTACTAATCGACCTAGGGTTTTTCCTGAAGACTTGTTACATTTGCCCCGACGTCTGAAAACTTGGCGGAGAGCTCGTCAGGTAAAGTTAGCTCATCGGAGAACGACGCCGGAAGGCGACGAGTCCTCCGCTCCTTTTGGTTGGATTTATTCGCCCGCTGTCACTGAGACCGCGGGCTTTTTTTATTTTTTTTCGAGGCTTCAGGCCCCTGCCGCCGTGGCGGCGGGGTGAGTGCGGCAGGATCAGCAGCCGAGCCAGGCGGCAACGGCGAGGATGGCGAAGACCGCGGCGGCGATCCGGCGCATGAGCTTCATAGAGAGGCGCTCGGCGAGCTTGTTGCCGATGAAGACGGCGGGCGCGTCGGCGATCATCATGCCGAGCGTCGTGCCCGAGATGACCCAGAGGGCCTCGGCGGGGAACTTCGCGGCGAGCGCCACGGTGGCGAGCTGGGTCTTGTCGCCCATTTCGGCGAGGAAGAAGAGCACGACGGTGGTGCCGAAGACGCCGAAGCGCTTCATGCGGCCCTCGTCCGTCTCCTCGTCGTCGAGCTTGTCGGGGACGAGCATCCAGGCGGCCATGGCGGCGAACGAGACGATCAGGATCCAGCGGAGGATTTCGGGCGTGATGAGGGTGGCGAGCATGGCGCCCACGCCGCCCGCCATCGCGTGGTTGAGGACCGTGGCGACGAGGATGCCCCAGATGATGGGAGCAGGCCTGCGGAATCTGGCGGCGAGGCAGATGGCCATGAGCATGGTCTTGTCGCCGATTTCGCTTGCGGTGACGACGCCGGTGGAGAGAAGAAGAGTCTGAAGAGCTTCAAGCATGGGGGATTGTCGGGGACGGCGCGTGGGGCATGTGTTAAGAAACTGCGGGCGCATCCTCTTCCTGCCCGATGCGCCGGCCCGGGCGCGTCCTGGGCGTCCTTGCGGTTTATCCGGAAGAGGACACACCGCAGGTCTTGCTCATGCCGCGCCGGGAACGATGAGTCCCCGAGGCTCGCATTCCTGCGCCATAAAGCAAGGCGCTTCAAGCATGTTGACGCAGGACGGCGGCCGTTGCGGCCGCCCGAGCTACTCCCCTGAAGAGTGCGGAGCGCATTCTAGCATGCCGTTATGCAGTGCCGCAGGGGTTTTCGGAGGAATTTTCCTTCCGAGAACCCGTAAGAAAGGCGCCTGAGATGCTACGGAATGCAAAAGTCGCCGCGAGCCTTTCGCCTGCGCCCGCAACTGAAAAGACCTCTCGCAGTAGCGTCTGGAGGGTTAACCCTAGGTTCGCGGGCGAGGTTTCGTCCTGCGCTCTGTTACGTCCGCCGGGAAGTCGAAACAGCTCGCGAAGCGACATGCCCTAAAGTACGAGACATGGAGAACGAAGTGCGACGAGCACGGAGGACCTCCGCTCCTTTTGGTTGGAAAGCTTCAGGCCTGCAGGCGTTGCCCGCGGGCCTCTTTTTTTGCTTCTTCGGAGCCTCGGGTTTGCCTGCTTCGTCGGGCTGCGGCGGAATCCCGCCAAAATGCGTCAGAATGCAAGTGCGTTCCACGAGGCCGTGCAGCGCCGTCGGGCGATATATCCCTCTGCACGAGGCGTCTTGTGTGCGGAGGGCAGGGAGGCGGAGCGGCGCGGCAGGAAGCTCTGTTACAGAAGGCCCAATGACGAAACAGCACCGGGAGGCCCTTCAGGTACAGTCAATGCATCAGGAAGGCGAAGCTGCCCTCCGGAGACTTCAAGAACATGATTTCGGCCTGCAGGAAAACGACTGCAGGCCTTGTTTTTGACCTCGGCGGGGCGCTTGCAACGAGATGCAAGAATCCTGTGGGGCGTTCTTCGCTCAAAGTCATGCGGGGCGTCTCCTGCAGAGGCGTTTCAAGGGGTTGTTCCGAGATGCTCGAAGTGTTTCGTTCCGACCTCTTGTTACATCTCCCGGGAAGTTCGAAACGGATGGCGGGCGGGATTCGGCTCATGGAGGGCATGGAGAACGCCGCAGCAATGCATGAGTCCTCCGCTCCTTTTGGTTGGAAAACTTCAGCTCGCAGTCCCAAGGACCGCTGGCCTCTTTTTTTGCGTTCGCCCTGCACGCGTGTTCCTGAGGAGGAACGCCCTGAAACGCAAGCTGCGTATGGCATTTTCGGCGGGAGGCTCCTCGCCGGGGCGCGATCCGTCTTCTCGGCGCACGGGCAGTCTAATCTATAATATTGGGATTGCTCGGCTTCCGCCCCTGCGGGAGCCTGCGCGCACGGGCGCCCGTGCTCCGTTTCACGAGAACGTCAGATGCACGGCGGGCGGCGGGATGCCGCGAAATTTCCGAAGAAGGCGCGCGAACAAGGTCAAAAAAGGAATTGTCATGGCTCAAATTCATCCGTCCTCCATCGTTCATCCCGATGCCGTGCTCGCCGCCGACGTCGTCGTCGGCCCCTTCTGCCTCGTCGGGCCGAAGGTTCGGATCGGTGCGGGCACTCACCTGCGCAGCCACGTCTGCGTCGAGGGCCGCACGACGATCGGCAGCGGCAACGTGATCTACGCGGGCGCTTCGATCGGCTGCGATCCGCAGGACAAGAAGTATGCGGGCGAGGACACGGTGCTCGTCGTGGGCGACAACAACGTGATCCGCGAAAACTGCACGTTCTCGATCGGCACGATTCAGGACGAGGGCGTCACGACGGTCGGCAGCGACAACCTCTTCATGGCCAACGTCCACGTGGCACACGACTGCCGCGTCGGCAGCCACACGATCATCGCCAACAACGTCGCGCTCGCGGGCCACGTCCGCGTCGACGACTGGGCAATCGTGGGCGGTCAGACGGGCGTGCATCAGTTCGTGCGCATCGGCGAGCACGCCATGGTGGGCGGCGCCTCCGCCGTTCTGCGCGACGTTCCGCCCTACGTGATCTGCTCCGACAACCCCTGTGCGCCTCACGGCCTCAACACCGTGGGCCTGCGCCGCTTCGGCTACTCCGACACGCAGGTGCGCGCGCTGCACCAGGCCTACCGCCTGATGTACCGCGAGGGCCTCATCGTCAAGGAGGCGCTCGTGAAGATCGAGGCCCTCAAGGCCGACTTCCCGGACGCCGTCGAGCAGCTCACCCGCTTCATCGAATTCATCGGCAGCAGCCCGCGCGGCGTGATCCGCTGATCCGCCCGGCGCATTCATTCTCACCACTACGAACCGTACCATCAACGAGGGGAAACTCATGGGCATTCAGTCTTCCATTCCGACGCTTGAACGCAACGGCGCCGTCTGGCTTGCCGGCGAGGCGAGCGGCGACTTCATCGCCAGCCTTGTGATTCCTGAGGTGGCCGCACGCATGGGCGGTGCTCCGCAGTACGGCGTGGGCGGCGACAAGATGCGCGCCGCGGGCTTTCGCGCCTGGTACGACTCGCGCGAGCTTTCCGTGCGCGGCTATGTCGAAGTGCTCACGCACCTGCCGCGCCTGCTGAGCTTCCGCAAGGACCTCATCACCCGCTTCGGCGACTCGATGCCGCAGGTGTTTGTGGGCGTCGACGCTCCCGACTTCAACCTCGCCGTCGAGGAGAAGTTGCGCCGCCGCGGCGTTCCGACCGTTCACTTCGTGAGCCCCTCGATCTGGGCTTGGCGTCCCGAGCGCATCCAGACGATCCGCCGCGCCGTCGACCACATGCTGCTCGTCTTCCCGTTCGAGCAGGAGATCTACCGCAAGGCCGGCGTGCCCGCCACCTTCGTCGGCCATCCGCTCGCGGGCATCATCCCGATGACGCCCGACACGGCGGGCGCCCGCAGGAGCTTCGGCATTGGTGACGACGGCCTGCCCGTCATCACCGTGATGCCCGGCTCGCGCGTCGACGAGCTCAAGGGCTGTGCTCCGGTCTTCTTCAACGCCGTCGAGCGTCTTCTCGCCCGCAACGGCGGCGCCCACGTCCTGATTCCCGCCGTCGACGAGCAGGTCCGTACCCGCATCCTGCAGGTGGCGAGCATGTACCCGCGCCTTGCCCAGGCGATGCAGATCGTCACGGGTGAAAGCCATCGCACGATCGAGGCCGCCGACGCGGTGCTCGTCGCCTCCGGCACGGCCGCGCTCGAGTGCGCGCTCTACAAGAAGCCGATGGTCGTGGGCTACAAGATGCCCGCCCTCACGGGCATGATCATGCAGAAGAAGGCGCTCATCCACTGCGTTTCCCTGCCGAACATCCTGCTCGGCGAAAACGTCGTGCCCGAGTTCCTGCAGTTCTTCTGCGAGCCCGATCCGATCTCCTACGCGCTTGAGGACGCGCTTCAGAACGAAGCCCGCCGCAGGATGCTCGAGGAACGCTTCTCGGCCATGCACGAGAGCCTCATCGCTGACACGCCCGCTCTCGCCGCCGACGTCATCATGAGCGTCGCAAGATCCTGAGGGGCTCGAGAGCTCTGAGAGAGGGCAAGCCCGCAGGGGCGCTTCGCCGGCCGGTTCCGCGGAGCGCCTTTTCTTTTTCCCATTCATTCACCAGGACCTGACCGTGGCCAAATCCGCCGCTTCCAAAACGCAGCCCACCACCGACCTGCCGAGCCTCTTCGGTTCGGAGGATCCGCTCTTTTCATCGACGCTCGTCGCAGGGGTCGACGAGGCGGGCCGCGGCCCGCTCGCGGGCCCCGTCTGCGCGGCGGCCGTGATTCTTGATCCCGACCGTCCTGTCGAGGGCCTCAACGACTCGAAGAAGCTCTCGGCCGCGAGGCGCGAGGCGCTCGCGCCGCTCATTCGCGAGCGCGCGCTCGCTTGGTGCGTCGCCTGGGCCGACGTCCACGAGATCGACACGCTGAACATCCTTCAGGCGACGATGCTCGCCATGAAGCGCGCCGTTGAGGGGCTCGGCGTCAGGCCCGAGCTCATCCTCGTCGACGGCAACCGCACGCCCCAGGGGCTGCCCGCTCCCACCTCCGCCGTCGTGAAGGGCGACGCCAGGGTCGCCGCCATCTCGGCCGCCTCGATCCTCGCGAAGACCGCACGAGACGCCCGCATGGCCGAACTCGACAAGATCTATCCGGGCTACGGCTTCGCCGCTCATGCGGGCTACGGCACCGCAAGGCACGTCGAGGCGATCCGCACGCTCGGCATCACGCCCGAGCACCGCCGCTCTTTCGAGCCCGTCAAGTCCATGATCGCCGGCAAGGCAGCCAAGGAGAACGAGAATGATTGAAAAGTTCATTGAAAGCGAGGCCAACGCGAAGTTCAAGCGTTGGAAAAAGCTCGCGCGCGACGCGCGCGCCGTGAGAAAGGAGAGGGCCACCCTGATGGAGGGCATCCATCTGATGCAGGTGGCGCTCGAATCCGGCTGCCGCGTCAACGCCGTTCTGATCGATGCGGACCGCGCCTCGCGCGAGGCCCGCGAACTCGCCCTTGAGCTCTGCAGGAAGAGCGGCGCAGACCTCTTTGCGCTCTCGCCCGCCCTCTACGACCAGCTTTCGCCCGTCGAGCACGGCGTCGGCGTCATGTGCGAGGCGGCCGTTCCGCCCGCGCCCGCCGACGACGCCTGGAAGTCCGCCGACGCGCTCTATCTCGACGGTGTGCAGGACGCGGGCAACGCGGGCACGCTGATCCGCACTGCGGTCGCCGCAGGCGTTCGCGTCGTGGCGGCAAGTCCCGTCGCCGCAACCCTCTGGTCCCCGAAGGTGATGCGCGCCGGCATGGGCGCGCACTTCGGCGCCGTCTTCATCGAGAACATCACGCCCGAGGCCTTCCGCAGGGCCTATCGCGGCCGCATCTACGCGGCCGACGCCCGCGGCGGCGAGGATCTCTTCCTCGCGGCGGACGACGTTGCCGAGGGCCCCGTTTGCTGGCTGATGGGCGCCGAGGGACCAGGCGTCTCCGATGCGGGCCTTGAGGCTGCCGACCGTCGCTTCTACATTCCGATCGAGGCCGCGTGCGAAAGCCTCAACGTGGGCGCCGCGGCCGCCGTCTGCCTCTTCGACACCCGCCGCAGGCGCTTTGCGCGCAGGGGCGCCTGACGCTCGCGTGATGCGGTGAAGGGTGGGGGACCGGGTGCTCCTTCGCCCTCGCAGGGTGTCGTGCGAACGCGTCTTCCGACGCCTGCACGCCTCCCGCACGGGGCTTTTCGGGCGGCTGGATCTGCGGTCGTGATGCCTTTTCCGCGAAGAAAGCGGGTGTTGCATATAGGAGAAAATCCCTAAAGAAAAACCCGAATTTTTCATGCAGGGCGGCCGTCAAACGGATAAACTGCGCACCTGACGTCGCCGGGAGTGCCAGGAGCGCAGACCCCGGCGTTTATTTTTTTCGGAAAAAAAAACACAAGGCCGCCGGCCGCCGTCCCTCCCGGCATGAAGAGGAGGGGACGGAGGCCCGCCTCACAAGCATGCTGAACTTTGCCTACCACAATCCTGTCCGCCTCGTCTTCGGACGCGGCGCCGAAAATGAAGCCGGTCGTCTGGCTGAAACCGTTGCCCGCACCCACAAGTGCCTTGTGGTCTACGGCGGCGGCTCCGTCGTCCGTTCCGGCCTTCTCGCCTCGGTGAGGAAGAGCCTCGAGGCCGCAGGCATGACGGTGATTGAAAAGGGCGGCGTCCATCCCAACCCCCGCCTGTGCTTCGTGCGCGAGACGGTCGACTGGATGCGCGATCAGGGCGTGGGTCTTGTCGTCGCCGTGGGCGGCGGCTCCGTGATCGACACCGCCAAGTGCATTGCCCTTGGCCTCGAGTACGAGGGCGACTGCTGGGACTTCTTCGACGGCCACGCCGTTCCCGAAAAGGCCCTGCCCGTGCTCGCCGTGCTGACGATCCCCGCCGCGGGTTCCGAGCAGTCCGTGCGGTGCGTGATCTCGCACCACGGCACGAAGGCCGGTATCGGCGCCGAATGCCTGCGCCCCGCCGCGGCCATCGTCAATCCCGAATGCTTCATGACGCTGCCGCGCCATCAGGTCGCCGCCGGCGTCGTCGACATGATCTCCCACATCATGGAGCGCTATTTCACGCGCACGACCGCGACGGCCTACGTCGACGCGCAGTCCGAGGCTGCCATGCGCACCGCGATCGAATTCGGCCCGAAGGTCTGGGCGGATGCCCGCGACTACGATTCCTGGTGCCAGATCGGCATGGTCGGCAGCTTCGCGCACAACGGCTACTTCGGTCTGGGCCGCGAGGAGGACTGGGCCTGTCACGCCATCGAGCATGAAATCTCCGGCTGGAACGAGGCCATCACCCACGGCATGGGCCTCTCCGTCGTGATCCCCGCCTGGATGCGCTACGTCTCTGAACGCACGCCCGCGCGCTTGGCGCAGTTCGCCCGCAACGTCTTCGGCATCGTCGAGGCCGACGACGCCGAGGCTGCGAAGAAGGGTATCGAGGCGCTCGTCGCCTTCTACAAGTCCCTCGGCATGCCGACCCGCATGGGCGAGCTCGGCGCCGACGAATGCCCCGTCGAGTCGCTCGCGCGCCACTGCTGCCGCCGCGGCCCCGTGGGCCGCCTCCTGCCGCTTGAGGCGTCCGACGTCGAGGCGATCCTGAAGAACGCCTTCTGAAGCTGATGCTTCGAACCTCCCGAGGTTCAGGCTGAATCCGGGGCAACGGGCCGCGCACTTTCCTCACGTGAAGGCGCGGCCTTTTTCACATCCGTCTTCGCCGCCGCCCGCGCACGCCGTCGGACGCCCTTTCCCACATCTTGTGCCGGCGCACCTCCCCGAGTTCGGCTGCCTCCTCCTTCACCCGCTTGTAAAACCCTCTCCCCCATTGCTTTCGACCGTTGTTCGGGGCGTCATTTCTCTGGAGTGAAATCTGTGCAAAACACAAGATATTGTGGTTGTGGTGTCGTCAAACCACATGATGTAGTGACTTTTTCGGCGTCCGATTGTATGGTGCCGATGCTTCTCATAGAAAAAAAAGAATGGATGGAAAAAGGCGGTTCGGACCGCCGGGGGAGGGACTTCAAACGCGCCTCCCTCTAAGGAGGAGCGGATGCGGGGAGGCGTTCCGGGCCGCCGGGGATGTTTTGAGGAAGCACTTTTGCGCAGGTTTGTCAATACCGCAAACATCCGTTTGACGAAGAAAAGAGTGTTGAGATTCTCGGGGCTTTTCCATAAGATTAAGTCCCTGCCGCCCATGGGGCGGCAGTTCGTTTTTTCGGGTCCGTCCGTTGGTTTCAATGACGGCCGCTGTTGAGAAGGATTAAAAGAAGGACGACGACATGCTGACGGTTATCAAGAAGGACAACACGACCGAAGAATTCATTGACGAGAAGATCGTTGACGCGGTGAAGAAGGCGGCCTTCCGCTGCGACACGCTCATCGACGACGAGGGTCTCGCCCGCATCGTCAGTGAGGTCCGTTCGCGCCTTGAGGGCCGCGACGAGGTGTCCGTGCTTGAGCTTCACGAGCTTGTCATCGCCGTTCTCTCCGCCCAGCAGCACAAGCAGGTGGCGGAGGCCTATGCCGAATACCGCTACTACAAAACGACGTACGCCCGCACGTTCGAGCAGCTCCGTCAGGATGCCGACGACGTGCTGCGCCTCGGCGACCGCGAGAACGCTAACTACGACAGCTCGCTCGTCTCCACGAAGGGCTCCCTGATCAAGGGCTACCTCACGAAGAGCCTCTACAAGCAGTTCTATCTTTCGGGCAAGGAGAAGGCCCTGATCGAGCGCGGCGACATCTACATCCACGACCTGCGCGACATGATCCTCGGCTGCATCAACTGCTGCCTCTTCGACATCGGCCACGTCCTCAAGGGCGGCTTCGAGATGTCGAACGTCCAGTATTCCGAGCCCAAGTCCGTGCTTTCCGCTCTTCAGGTGATCGGTGACATCACGCTTGTGGCGACCGCCCAGCAGTTCGGCGGCTTCACGCTGCCCGAGCTTGACAAGGTGCTCCTGCCCTATGTCGAGAAGAGCCTCGCTGCCGCCCGCGCCAAGTACCGCGACCTCGGCCTTGACGAGGATACCGTCGAGCGCGTCGCCTCGCGCGACGTCGTGCGCGAGCTCGAGCAGGGCTTCCAGTCCCTCGAATTGAAGCTCAACACCGTGCCGTGCAGCCGCGGCGATTTCGCCTTCACGACGATCACTTTCGGTCAGTGGAATCCCGAGCTCTTCACCGAGGAGGAGCGCGAGTGGCTCATGACGATCAGCCGCATCATGCTCCAGGTCCGCCGCAACGGCCACGGCAAGGACGGCAAGCCCGTCGTCTTCCCGAAGCTTGTCTATCTCTATGACGAGCGCCAGATCGAGGCCGACAAGTGGTCCGCCCAGCTCTTCGACGAGGCCGTCAGGACCTCCTCCGAGTGCATGTACCCGGACTACCTGAGCCTTTCGTCCGAGAACGGCAGCGTCTCCGAGATCTTCCAGCAGTACGGCGCCATCACGTCGCCCATGGGCTGCCGCGCCTTCCTCTCGCTCTGGTGCAATGAAGAGGGCAGGGCCGTCACGGTCGGGCGCTGCAACATCGGCGCCGTCTCGCTCAACCTGCCGATCATCCTCAAGCTCGCCCAGCTCCGTCATCCCGACACCTGGCGCAATGACTTCTGGCGCATTCTCGACGAGCGTCTCGAATTCATCCGCTCCTTCTTCAAGAAGCGCTACGACATCATCCGCAACCAGAAGTGCTCGAGCAACCCGCTCGCCTTCACGCAGGGCGGCTTCTACGAGGGCACGAAGAGCCCCGACGACCGCGTGGGCGACCTCGTGCGCTACATGACGGCCTCGTTCGGCATCACGGCCCTTGACGAAGCCACCTATCTCTGGAGCGGCAGGCGCCTCGTCGAAGAGGGCGGCGACTTCTCCGCCTCCGTGCTTCGCCACCTCAAGGAAAAGCTCGCGCAGTTCAAGAAGGAGGACGGCCACCTCTACGCCATCTACGGCACGCCGGCCGAGTCGCTCTGCGCCACGCAGGCCCGTCAGTACGACCGCTTCTGCCGCGACGAAGGCGTCGAGAACGTGTTCCGCTCGACCGAGCACTACAGCCCCGAGTACTTCACGAACTCCTTCCACGTCAACGTGACGGAGGACATCACGCCCTTTGAGAAGCAGGACCGCGAGTTCACGGACTTCCATCTCTGCGAAGGCGGCCACATCCAGTACGTGCGCCTCGACAACCCCGAGAACTTCGAGGCCGTCAAGGCGGTCATCCGCCGCGGCATGAAGAAGGGCTTCTATCAGGGCGTCAACTTCGACAGCGCCTACTGCGGCGACTGCGGCAGGCACAGCACGAACGTGCTCTTCAAGTGCCCGCACTGCGGCAGCGCGAACCTCTCCGTCATCTCCCGCGTCTGCGGCTACCTCGGCTACTCCAACGTCAACGGCATGTCCCGCATGAACGACGGCAAGATGGCCGAAATCCGCAACCGCAAGAGCATGTAAGGATCCTCCGATGAACTACATCGGCTTGAGCACCTGCGACACGGCCAACGGCCCCGGCGTGCGCGTCTCGCTCTTCTGCTCGGGGTGCACGCTACACTGTCCCGGCTGCTTCAACGAGGAGAGCTGGGACTTCGGAGCCGGGAGGCCCTTCACCGACGAAACCCTCGCGACGCTTCTCAAGGCGCTCGAGGAGGACTTCGTCGAGGGCCTCAGCCTGCTCGGCGGCGATCCGCTAGAACCCGAGAATCGGGACGAGGTCCTGAGGATCGTCAGGGCCGTGCGCGAAAGGTTCGGCAGCACGAAGACCATCTGGCTCTGGACGGGCCGCCGCCACGAGAAGGTGGCGGACTGCCCCGTGCTCGAGTACGTCGACGTGCTCGTCGACGGTCCCTACGTCGAAAAGCTCAAGGTGCATGAAAAGGGCTGCTGGTTCGGAAGCTCCAACCAGCGCGTCATTCCCCTTCATCCCGCTGGCTGATTCGTTCCATGGCCGTCGATCTCTTCAACCGTCACTTCGACTTTCCCGTGCTTCTCGCCATCAGGGAGGCCTTCGAGTCGGGCACCTGGGACGGCTGGATGCGTGCGGTCACCGCGCTGGGCGATCATGGCGCCGTCTGGATCGCGCTCGGCGTCGCTCTTCTCCTCTTTCGCAGAACGAGGCTCACGGGAGCCGCAATCCTTCTCGCGCTCACTCTGGTCGCACTTGTCGGCAACATGGGACTCAAGCCGCTCTTTGATCGACTTCGTCCCTGCGACATCATGGGCTTCACGCTTCTGCCCGCGTGTCCGCCCGATCCTTCCTTCCCCTCGGGCCACACGGCCGCCTCCTTTGCGTCGGCCGCCGTGCTGTGGCTGCGCCGCTCGGCCTTCTTCCGGCCCGCCCTCGTGCTGGCGGCCCTCATCGCCTTCTCCCGCCTCTATCTCTTCGTGCACTTCCCTACGGACGTCATGGCAGGCATCCTGCTCGGGCTCTGCTGCGCCTGGTGCGCCGCGAGGGGCCTTGAATTCATTGCCGACAGGCGCCGCTGATGCCTCATCGAACCGTACGGTCCATGACGAAAAAGGTCCGCATCCCCGAGGGATGCGGACCGATCGGGCCGTTTGATCAAGCTCCGGTCACCAGAGGCCGATGAGTTTCCACCAGGTCATGCCGACGGTGAGCCACACGACGGTGTTGACCGTGCAGACGATGAAGCCGTTGCGCCACCAGTCGCTCTGGCTCACGTAGCCTGTGCCGAAATAGACGGGGACGGCGCCGTTGCCGTAGTGGGTGAGCGAGATGGGAAGGTTGGCGAAGATGCCGAAGGCGACCGCGACCATCAGGGCGGGGGCGCCGCAGGCCGCCGCGACGGCGACGAAGGCGGCATACATGGCGGAGATGCTGGCCGTCACCGAAGCGAAGCAGTAGTGCGAGTAGATGTAGATGAGCGAGATGATCAGGAAGGAGGAGATCCAGCCCATGTGCGCGTCCGCGATGCCGTCCGCAATGAAGGCAGCGGCCCACTTGATGAAGCCGGATTTGGCGAGGACCGTGGCGAGCGCCATCAGCCCGCCCATCCAGAACATCGCGTCCCAGGCGCCCTTTTCGGCGAGGATGTCCTTCCAGGTGAGGACGCCGGCGATGAGCATGATGGAGACCGCGAGCATCGCGATCGACGTGGCACCCAGACCCGTGAGGCTGCCCGTGGCCCAGAGCACGAGGCACATCAGGAAGACGAAGGAGAGCACGAGTTCGTCGCAGGACATCGGCCCCATCTTCTCGAGTTCGTCACGCGCGATCTGACGTGCATTCGGAATCTGCCTGATTTCGGGCGGCGCAATCCTGAGGAGGACGAGCGGCACGAGGAGCAGGCAGACGAGGCCCGGTACGATGGCGGCGACCGCCCACTGCATTCAGGTGAGCTCGACGCCGATGGCGCTCGCGGCCAGACCCACGCAGAGCGGGTTGCCGGCCATCGAGGTGAGGGACATTATGCAGGTCACGGCGTCGGCATGGAAGCCGACCTGCATCAGGTACTTGCCGATGCGGCCTGCGGTGGGGTCGGGTTCGGAGTCGAAGGCGCTCGAGAGCGACTGGACGATCGGATAGAAGACGCCGCCTCCTCCTCGGGTCGTGGCCGACGGCATGGCGGGAGAGATGATGAGTTCTGCGAGACAGATCGAATAGCCGAGCGACGTGGCGCTCCTGCCGATCGCCTGAATGATGCGAAACGCAATGCGGCGGCCGAGCCTCATCTTGATGAAGCCGCGCGAGAGGAAGAACGCGCAGACGATGAGCTAGATCGTGCCGTTGCCGAAGCCCATCAGCGCGCCCTTCGTCTTCAGAATGCCGAAGAAGGCGCATAGCGTGAGCGACAGGAAGGCGGCGGCGCTCGAAGCGCGTTCGGGTGTGCGGGCGAGGGGCCCGCGCCATTCAATCATGTGCCTGCTCGAGGACGGATTCGGACGTCAAAACGCCGTCTTGTGGCCTGCGTCAAGCCGTCAAAGAGGGTTTGCAATTCAACTGAAATTTCACGTCTCTTATAAATGACAGCCCTAAGGCGTTTTGCCTACGGCGTATTCCCTTCGTGGGACAGGGTTTTGTCTTGAGTCAAAATACTCGGGGAACGTGCTCTCCGTCAGCACTTGAAGGCGGTGTCCGAGGCATCAGGAAGCAGGATGGGAAGGCGGGAGGAGGCCGCAGGGAGGATGGTGAAGGGGGCGGATGCGCGTTGCGGTTCCCTGAGGTCCTAAAAGTCGTCTAATGCGGCCACGATTCAACTGACACCAAGCAGCTTGAGGAATAGCTGATCGCGTTTGGTTGTTTCCGTGGCCCATTTGGAAGCGCTGTCGTTACCTGTCGTAGCAACGTAGTCGACGCAACGGAACCAATCAAGAATTTGAATCAGTGAGTGCTGATCGAGCCAAGCAAGCAGCTTTTCTTCGAGATTCAACTCTTCCTTCGTTTTCTTTTCAGTGCTCTTTTGGGCAAGCCCCTTTTTCACATCCTGAATTCTCTTCGTCAGGAAGCAGTGATAGCCCAGCCCGACGAATTGTGCGAATTGTCTGCCGTAAAGGTTTTCCGGATACCACGTTCTGGGCTTGCGTCCGTCGAAGCTGTCCTTGTAGGTCGCGAACAACTCTTCAATCTTTTCGCGGGAGCGGTATGCTTTCAGAGCTTCAAAGGGATCGCAAATTTCGTTGCTCACGAGGACAAAGTACCCCCAGTATCGCTTGGCTTCTTCGATCTTTTCATTCTTGAAGGAAACCTTGACGCCTTTGCTTGTGCGCTTCACGATGAGGAAGTTGTCGATCAGCTTCTGGGCGGCAGGTCGGAATTCTTCAACACCATCTTCCAAATCTTTCTTGATTGAAAAAAGGCTCTCCTTGAGACGTCTTTCTTGAATCGGAGCTGCTTCCGGCTTGTAACAAACATGAACATACAATCGCCGGGTGAATGTTTCAGTCTGTCCTGCTTCGTAGTTGCCGCGCGTGCGCTGACGAACGATGCTGAAATCGTGCTGGCGACGACGCATGACGGCATTGACACCGACATCAAACGGACAGGAATTTTCGAAAGCGCCAATCTCTTCGCGAACAGCATCAATTTCTTCACGAACCCATTTGTCGGTGCTGTTGGCGAGCATCAGGAACTTCACGTGCTCCCGCGCGAGGTACGTCATGTTGGCCTGACAGTAAAAGCCGTTGTCAGCCACGATAACCGGTGCAGAGAGACCCAGCACCTCAAGCTGCCGTAGAGAATTTGCCAGCGAGATCTTGTCCGGAATGTTTCCCGGCTGCTTGCTGAAAGCTACCGGTTCTCGATTCTCAACTGAATACAGGACCAGAAGCTTGATCGTATCCAGTCCGTCGCCATCCTTGTTGAATCCCTGACGCGCTTCGATTTGATTCTTCGAATATGTAGAAAAGGTCGTTGTGTCCAGAGCCAAATTCAAGCCCGACGAGGAAACTCTTTGAGCACGGCTTCGAAAATAGGCTTGCACGCCTGACTCATTACGTCCGACAGACGCAAAAAGCTTGCCGTACACATCCTGCGTGATGGGGTACTCGTAAGGCAACGGATTCATCATCTGCCACGTCTCCATGCGAGGCAGCGTATCACCATCAGTGGCAACCCAATATCGGGCGATTGAACTCAATTTCTGAGCCTCCCCAATCTCGAAGCATGTCTTCAGATCCTCATCGATGCCCGATTCCTTTCCGGCCCATTCGAGAATTGTCTGCAGTCCGACATGCGTGCGCACAGCTTCAACCGGAGGCTCTACAACCTCAGAACGCGATTTTTTGGGGCGAGTCGGGATCATTTCCGTCGTTCCGGCCAGGATTTTTCCAAGAAGTCGGGTAGAGATCGTCTTGGTTTTCTGCGTCTTGGCGTCATATCCGGTGACGCGTTCATACACGTAAACATCGCCATTCGGGCGGGTGTCACGACGAATTCCAACATGCTTTTTTCCAGTGAGAGGACGTCCCATAATCTGCTCCAATGGTGTACCTGTATTATATTATAGGTGCACTATTGGAGTCAATAAAAAGTCCGTGTGTTTCACGGACTTTTAGTTTAAAAGACCTACTCCCAACAGGGTTTCGTGGGGTCTTTCGACGACTTTTAGGCTGAGGTGCAGGGAGCCGCAACGGCTGAGCGTGCGGGTCAGTGGTCGGACTTGATGCCTGCGCCGCACATGGTGATGAGCGTGTCGGGCGTGGGGCCGTAGAGCTCGCAGTAGCGGCCCCAGGCGGCGTAGTTGGCGGCCGTGGTGTGCTCGCAGTAGATGCCGCGGCGGGCGAGCAGGGCTCGGGCCTCGAGGATGCGGTCCTCAGGAGCGTGCACGACCCTGATGTCGTGGCGCTTCATCATGTCAAGGATCTCGCGGCCGCGCATCGGAACGCCGATGGCGATGCCCTCGGCCATCGTGGGCGCGGGCGTGACGCGTGCAGGATCCTCAAGCCCCGCCTCGCGGGCGCGGTAGAGCGGATCGCACTTCTCGCTCTGGAGCGCGATGATGTTGGGGAAGCGCTCGATTGCCCCCGAGGCGTGCAGATGCTCGAGCGCCTTGACGGCGCCGATGAAGAGCGTGCCGTTGCCGACGGGAATCACGATGTTGGCCGGGATACGGCCGAGCTGCTCGAAGGTCTCGTAGACGTAGGCCTTCATGCCTTCGTAGAAGTACGGGTTGTAGACGTGGTTGGCGTAGTACGCGCCGCGTTCGGCCACCTGCGCGCGGCAGACGTCCGCGCAGTGGTCGCGCGTGCCCGGCACCACGTGCACCTTGGCGCCGTGGGACTCGATCATCGTGATCTTCTTGGGGCTCGTGCCTTCGGGTACGTAGATCTCGCATGCGATCCCGGCGCGGGCCGCGTAGGCCGCGACGGAGTTGCCCGCGTTGCCCGAGGAGTCCTGCACGCAGGTCCTGACGCCGATCGCCAGCATGTGGCTCACGAGCGTCGCCGCGCCGCGGTCCTTGAAGGAGAGCGTGGGCATGGCGTAGTCCATCTTGAGCAGGACGCCGTTTCTGCCGTCCATCTCGATCACGGGCGTCATGCCTTCGCCCATCGTGACGGAGCGCCAGATGTCGCCGTCCACGGCCATGAAGTCGCGGTAGCGGAAGATGCTCCATTCGGAGCGGTCGATGCGGGCGGGATCCCACGCGGGTGGCGTGAAGTCGAGCTCGAAGAGGCCGCCGCAGCGGCACTTGGGTTCATGGGTGTCGGCGGCGCATGCGGCGCCGCAGGAGGTGCAGACGTAGCCGGAGGTCATGTGGCTGTCTCCCAGAAAAAGAGATGCGGATCAGTTCTCGTCGAGCTCGGCCACGGCCTCGATCTCGACGAGGCAGCCGAAGTGCAGCTCGGGCACGGTGGCGACGAGGCGGCCGGGCTTGTGCGCGCCGAAGAATTCGGCGTAGACCTCGTTGATCGGGCCCCAGTACTCGCCCTTCGTGGTGAAGACACGGCAGTAGACGACCTGGTCGCGGCGCACGCCGGCCTCCTTGAGCACGCGGTCGACGTTGCCGAGCGCAAGGCGCGCATGGGCGCGGATGTCGCCCCGGCAGACCTCGCGCGTGTCGGGATCGATCGAGAGCTGGCCCGAGACGTAGAGCATGCCCTTCGAGATGATGCCCGGCGTGTAGTGGCCCTTGTTTTCACCCTTGAACGGGGGTTGGACGAATTTCATCAGAGTCTCCTTGTCTGGTCTGTGAATGCAGAACGCCCCGGACCGCAGGTCACGCGGTTCGGGGCGAGAAACAGGTGGCGGTCAGCGCTTGCCGCGGACTTCGTCGAGGTAGGAGTAGACGGTCACCTTCGAGATGCCGAGCTTTTCGGCGACGCGGTCGATGGCGCCCTTCACGAGGAAGACGCCGCGCTGGTCCATGAAGCGGATGAGCTCGATCCTCTTTTCTCGCGTCATCGAGCCCGAGGGAATGTCGCCCGTGATGTTGTCGACGAGGTCCGTCATGATCTCCATCACGGTGCGGTTCGTGTCGACGGGACAGACGTCCTCGTTTTCCTCGTCGGGCAGGAGCGGAAGTACGCCCTTGTCGATCCCGGGGAGCATCTGAGCGAGCATGTCGATCTGGCGGGTGATGCGCGTCGTGTCGACGTTGATGCAGAACGCACCCGCAATGTGCCCGTTCTCGTCACGGATGATCGAGGAGGAGCTGCGGATGAGGCGCCCCTCGTGGCGGAAGTAGAAGTTCGGGTTGACGTCGCCCGATTCGCCCGGCGAATGGATCGCCTTCGTGATCAGATGACGGAAGCTTTCGCCCACCTGGCGGCCCGTCACCTTGTTGTTGGCGACGTAGACGACCGAATGCTGCGGATCCGACAGGTCGTGAAGAACGACTTCAACGTCTTCGCCGAAGGTCTTGGCAACAAGGTCGGCAATCGGAACGTACGGGGCGAGTATGGGCTTCATAAGTGGATATATAAAAAAATTTATTGCTTGTAAAAATTTTTCTAGCTATAATTTCCTCCCGACGGGAACCCTTGCCTGAACGCCGGCTGAAGGCCGCGTCGGGACGGTGCTGAGAACCGCTAGACCCCATCATACAGTGGCGGCTCCTCTGCGTCTATAAAAAACTATACACTTGACGGGTTCCCGTAGACTTTTATGCTGAAACTCCCGGTCCGCGCATGAAAAGGCGCGCCCGGCCGAATCCTGCTTGAGAGGATGTTTTCATATGGACGAGCTGATTTACGGCGTCTGGAAGGGACGCGCGTACGACAACCGCCGCACGATCGACGGAAAGGCGCCCGAGGGCCTTCCGCTGAGCGAATTCCTCGCCTTCAACAGCGGCAATCCCGTTGCGGGCTTTGCCGGTCCCCAGGGCTTCCTGATGTTCGACAATCGCGTGACGCTCGCGGACGTGCTGCTTTCCTATTACAAGCGCGTCAGGGAGCTCGCCTGCGGCCGCTGCACGCCGTGCCGTGCGGGCGGCGTGATGATCGTCGAGGCGCTTGAAGCCGCCTGCGAGGGCAGGGGATCCGAAGTCGACTGGGAGCGCATCCGCGACATTGCCCTTCAGATGAAGGAGACGAGCCTCTGCGGCATAGGCCTCACGACGCCCGAGCCCATTCTCGGCGCGCTCGAGCACTTTCCCGAGCTTCTCGTCAACGCGCCCGTCATGCCCGCCACCCAGCGCGACTTCATCAGCGTGGCGACGGCCCCCTGCATTGAGGCCTGTCCCGCGAAGGTGAACGTGCCGCGCTACATCGACTACATCCGCGACGGCCACCCCGAGCTCGCCACGGGCGTGTTGCTACGCCATTATCCGCTCGTCGGCTCCTGCGGCCGCGTGTGCGTGCGCCCCTGCGAGACGGCCTGCGCGCGCAACCACGTCGACCGCCCCGTCGCGATCAAGGACCTCAAGCGCTATGCGGCCGACTACTGCGGCCAGACGATCGAGGCGCTCTTCAGGAACGAGCGCGTGGAGCCCACGCCCGTCTCGAAGCGCGTCGCCGTGATCGGCGCGGGTCCCGCCGGCATCAACTGCGCCTACCATCTGCTTCGCCGCGGCCACATGGTCGACATTTATGAAGAGCATGCGGGCGCGGGCGGCATGGCTCGCCTCGGCATTCCCGCCTACCGTCTGCCGAACTCGCTTCTCGAGACGGAGACGACCGCGATCGAGCGCATGGGCGGCCAGTACTTCTTCAACAGCCGCTTCGGGCGCGACTTCACGCTCGACTCGCTCTTCAGACGCGGCTACAACGCGGTCTTCCTCGGCGTGGGCTGCGCGCTCGGCCAGTACCTCAACCTGCCGGGCGAGGACAAGTCCGCCGACGGCTACCTCAAGGGGCTCGACTTCCTCGTCGACGTCGAGGGCCACCAGAGCCGCGGCGAGCCGATCGAGCTTGACGGCGACGTCGTGGTCGTTGGCTGCGGCAACGTCGCCATGGACTGCTGCCGCACGGCCCGCCGCCTGATGAAGGGCGGCAGGGTGACGGTCTCCTACAGGCGCACCCGCGCTTCCGCCCCCGCGGACCCCGAGGAGATCAAGGCCGCCATGGAGGAGGACATCGGATTCGAATTCCTGACGGCGCCCGTTGAGGTGATCGTCGAGGACGGCCGCGTCACGGGCATCCGCCTCGTGCGCATGGCCGAAGGCGAGCCCGACGCCTCGGGCCGCCGTTCCGTCAGGCCCGTCGAGGGGAGCGAATTCGTCGTGCCGTGCCGCTATGTGATTGCCGCCATCGGCCAGAAGCTCGACACGTCGATCTTCTGCGAGGCCGACGGCATCCGACTCACGAAGCGCGGCACCATCGAGGTCGACGAGTCGCTGCGCACTTCGCGCGAAGGCGTCTTCGCGGGCGGCGACGCCTCCTCGGGCCCGACGTCCCTCATCTGGGGCATGGCCCAGGGCCAGAACGCCGCCATGGCGATCCACGAGTACCTGATGACCGACGCACCGGGGTTCAATCCGCGCCTGCGCTTTGCGGACCTCATCAGGAAGGCCGACCTTCTCGGCAAGTGCGTGCCCGACCGTCCCGTCGTCTTCAGGCCCCGCAGGGAGATCGGCATGCTGTCCGCCGCCGAGCGCGTGGGCAACTGGGAGGAAGTCGAGCACGGACTCACCGAGTCCGACGCCCGTGAGGAGGCGAAGCGCTGCCTGCGCTGCTACCGCCTCTTCGGCGTGAAGACGCTCTTCCCGATCCCCGGCAAGAGCGCCATGGACGAACTCTGATCGCGTGAAGGAGACCTCCAGAATGCTGGCCACGATCAATCTACAGCCCGTCGAGTTCACCGAGGGCGAAACCATTCTAGAAGTCGCCCGGCGCACGGGCACCTTCATTCCGACGCTTTGCGAATTTGCGGCGCTCAATCACCGTCCGGGCACTTGCCGCATGTGCCTCGTCGAGGTCACCCGCGCCGACGGCACGAGCCGCGTGGTGACGGCCTGCGAGACCCGTCTTGTCGAGGGCGACGTCGTCGACACCTACTCGCACAAGGTCCGCCGCATGCAGAAGCTCCAGGCGGAGCTCCTCTTCTCGGACCACTGCGAGACCTGCTCGGGCTGCGCGCGCCACGGCGCCTGCGAGCTGCAGAAGGTCGCCCGCGTCGTGGGCCTTGACGTCACGCGCCTTTCGGGCCGCCTCGCAACGCGTCCCGTCGAGACGGACGCCTCGGCCAACGGCCTCGTCTTCACGCCCGACAAGTGCATCCGCTGCCTTCGCTGCATCGAGGCCTGCCGCCAGGTGCAGGGCATCGGCGTCATCAAGCTCGACCATACGGGTACCAACGCCGCGGTGAGCTTCGGTGGCCCCTGGGGCGAGTCCGAGACCTGCATCCAGTGCGGCCAGTGCGCGCTCGTATGCCCGACCGGCGCCCTGGCCGTCAAGGATCAGACCGACTGCGCGCTCGACTGGTTCGACGATCCCGCAGTCACGACCGTCGTGCAGTTCGCGCCCGCCGTGCGCGTGACGATCGGTGAGAGCATCGGCGCGCGTCCGGGCGAAAACCTGCAGGGCAGGATCGTCGCCGCGCTCAGAAAGCTCGGCGCCGACTGCGTGATGGATACGCGCTGGTCCGCCGACGTGACGATCATGGAAGAGGGAACCGAGCTGCTCGAACGCCTTCTCAGGCAGAAGGAGGAGGGGACGCTGCACGGGCATCCCGACACGATGTTCACCTCCTGCTGTCCGGGCTGGATCAACCACATCGAGAAGAACTGCCCCGACATGATCCCGCACATCTCCTCGACGAGGAGTCCGCAGGCGATCTTCGGCGCGCTCGCCAAGACCTGGCTGCCGAAGACGCTCGGCATTCCCGCGGAGCGCATTCGATCGATCTCGATCATGCCCTGCACGGCGAAGAAGGACGAGGCCGCGCGCGAGCTTCTCAAGCACGGTGGCGAACAGGACGTGGATCTCGTGCTCACGGTCCAGGAGTTTGCGGCCATGCTCGACCGTCGCGGGATCGACCTCATGAGCCTCGAGCCCGCCGAATTCGACTCGCCCTTCATGAGCGAGGGTTCGGGCGCCGCGCAGCTCTTCGCGACGACGGGCGGCGTGATGGAGGCCGCGCTCAGGACGGTTTCGGCGCTTGCGGGCGGGCCTGATCTCGGCCGTATCGCCTTCGAGCCCGTCAGGGGGCTTGCGACCTTCAAGGAGGCCGAAGTCGAGACGGAGGCCTTCGGCAAACTGAGGATCGCGGTCGTGCACGGCATGCGCGCGGCCGACGAGGTGATCAGGATGGTGCGCGAGGGTCGCTCACCCTACCACTTCGTCGAGGTCATGGCCTGTCCCGGCGGCTGCGTGGGCGGCGGCGGAACGGTGCGCGGCATCGTCTGGCGCAGCACGCTCGAGCGCAGGCAGAACGCCGTCTACAGCACCGACGCCTCGATGAAGCTGCGCACGTCGCACGAAAACGAGGACGTCGTGAGGCTCTACAGGGACTTCCTCGGCGAGCCCGGCAGCCCGCTTGCGCACGAGCTTCTGCATTGTGAATACAGGGAGCGCGAACGCCGCTCCGAAAAGCCCGACTACCGCACCATCGAGTCGGCCGTCGAGCTCGCCAGCGTTTGATTTCCGAGCAGGGCGTCCGCAGGCGCATCCGCCTGCGGGGCCGTGCATAATAAGCAGACAATCCGGTTAAACATCCGAATTCATTTTCATCCTGAATGCTTCAGGATCAAGGAGAAGAAACCATGAAAGCACCCGTTCGCGTGACGGTGACCGGCCCCGCCGGCCAGATCGGCTACGCCACGCTCTTCCGCATCGCCTCCGGCGCCATGTTTGGCCCGGACCAGCCCGTGTTCCTCACGCTGCTCGAACGCGCCAACCCGACCTCCGCCGCCGCCCTCAAGGGCGTGATGATGGAGCTCTCCGACTGCGCCTTCCCGCTTCTGGCCGGCATGCGCGCCGTTCAGGATCCCGTCGAGGCCTTCCGCGACTGCGAGGTCGCGCTCCTCATCGGCGCCCGTCCGCGCGGTCCCGGCATGGAACGCGCGGACCTGCTCGAGGCCAACGCCGCCATCTTCCGCCAGCAGGGCCAGGCCCTCAACGTCGCCGCCAGCCGCAACGTCAAGGTGCTCGTCGTCGGCAATCCGTGCAACACCAATGCCTGGATCGCCATGAAGAACGCCCCGGATCTTGATCCGAAGTGCTTCTCCGCTATGCTCCGCCTCGACCAGAACCGCGCCATGTCGCAGTTCGCCGAAAAGACGGGCGCCCCCGTCGCCTCGATCGAGCACATGGCCGTCTGGGGCAACCATTCCCCGGCCATGGTTCCCGACATCACGTTCGCCACGGTCGAAGGCAAGGCCGCTCCGTCCCTCGTCGATGACGAATGGGTGAAGAACGACTTCATGCCGACCGTCGCCAAGCGCGGCTCCGCCATCATCGCCGCCCGCGGCGCGAGCTCCGCCGCTTCCGCCGGCAGTGCCGCCATCGACCACATCCACGACTGGTTCTGCGGCTCCGAAGGCCGCTGGGTCACGATGGGCGTTCCGTCCGACGGCTCCTACGGCGTCCCCGAAGGCATGGTCTTCGGCTTCCCCTGCATCGTGAAGGAGGACGGCTCGTACGAAATCGTCAAGGGTCTCGAACTCACCGAGGACACGAAGGCCCGCATCGCGAAGAACGTCGCCGAACTTCAGGGTGAACAGCAGGCCGTCGCCGCCTTCATCCCGAACTGATCGACGCTCCGCCGCCGACGCACGCACCTGCAGGCGCCTGCGGCGAGTTCCGTTCCGAGCCCATCGGACGCCCGCGAGGCGTACGGTGGGCTTGATCACATCTGCAGGATCCCCGCGCAGGCCGACCACCTTCGCAGGACACAGCCCACAGCCTTGAGGAGAGTTAATCCATGACCAACTGTCTCCGTCCCGCCGACCCCGTCGGCCGTCTGCTTACCGACCCCGAAGTCGCTACCCCCGCCTTCGTCATCGACGACGCGAAGCTGCAGGTGAACCTTGACTGCGCAAAAGAGAAGGCCGCCCGTCTCGGCGTGACCCTGCGCCCGCATCTCAAGACCCACAAGTCGATCGAGATCGCCCGCCGCCAGATGCTTTCGCCCGAAGGACCCGCCACCGTCTCCACGCTCGCCGAGGCCCGCTACTTCGCCGAAAACGGCGTGAAGGACCTGATCTACGCCGTGGGCATCGCCCCGCAGAAGCTCGCCGACGTCGCCGCCATCCGCGAAGCCGGGTGCGATCTGAAGATCATCCTCGACAACGTCGCGGCCGCGAAGGCCGTCAGCGCCTTCTGTGCCGGGCGCGACGTCACGATTCCCGTCCTCATTGAGGTCGACTGCGACGGCCACCGCTCGGGCGTCAGGCCCGAAAGCGAACTCCTCATCGAGATCGCGCGCGCCCTCACGGACGGCGCCGAGCTCGCGGGCGTTTTCACGCATGCGGGCGCAAGCTACGACGTCGAAAACCTCGCCGTCATCCGCAGGGCCGCTGCCAATGAACGCGACGGGATCGTGACGGCCGCGAACCGCCTGAGGGAGGCGGGCTTTGAAGTGCGCATCGTCTCGATCGGCTCGACGCCCACCATGACCCATGCCGAGGACGAGACGGGCGTGACCGAAATCCGCGCGGGCGTCTATGCGCTCGGCGACCTCTTCATGATGAATCTCGGCGTCGTGCCGATGGACCGCATTGCAGGCACGGTGCTCTGCACCGTCATCGGCCACCAGCCTGAAAAGGGCCAGGTGATCGTCGACGCGGGCTGGATGGCCATGTCCCGCGACCGCGGCACCGCCCGCCAGCACTGCGACTTCGGCTACGGCCTCGTCTGCGACGTTGACGGCAGGCCGCTTCGCGGCTGCGACATCCGCATGACGGGCGCCAATCAGGAACACGGCATCATCGAGGCCGCCGCAGGCGACCGACTCAAGCCCGAGGACCTGCCCGTCGGCACGCGCCTTCGCATCATGCCCAACCACGCCTGCCCGACCGCGGCGCCCTATGAAAAGCTCCTTCTCGTCAATGAGGAGGGACGCGTGACGGCCGCGCTAGATCACGTTCGCGGCTGGTGACGCCTTCTTTTCGTCGTCTTGAGGCGCGGGCCACCGCCCGCGCAGCCTTCGGGGCGTCCGTTCTCATCGGAACGGGCGCCCTTTTTGACGTTCTTCTTTCGCCCGCTTTCGGGCGGGATCCCCCAGTCGGGATTTTCCCGCAAGTTGTTGCCGACCTTTTCAGGCATCGGGAAAACGCGGGCAACGTGTCGCCTTTCGACGGCGTTGCGCCGCAAGCTCTTCGCGGACAGGCGTTTTGGAAAGTGTAAGAGATGTAATGCACAATCATGGATAACACCATGAGCGGTAAGGATTTCCCGTGGTGTCGGGGCCTGGGGTCTCAACGTAGACTCAACGCACGTGCTTCGACAGGGGCCGCCCGAATGCGTGCAGCGTGTCGGACACGGTGACCATCAGTCCGGATTTCCGACCAGAATCCGGAGACCTTTTCGACATGAAGGAGAGAATCATGTCGCTGTCACGCCGTTCGCTCATGCAGACCGCCGTTCTCGGCTCCGTCGCCGCCCTTGCGGGCGCTGCGGGTTCCGCCCAAGCCAAGATCAAGAAGCCGCTTCCCGCTCAGAAGGTGAGCGAAAAGCGCCGCGTCCTCATCCAGTCGAGCTCCCACTACCACACGTCGGGCTACCTCGACTTCGCGGGCGAGCAGTACGAGCAGCTCTACGGCAGCACGAAGTACGAGATTCTCTTCATCCCCTATGCCAAGGTTGCGGGCACTTACGACGGGTATGAAAAGCAGGTTCAGGACGCCTTCAAGCCCTTCGGCCACAAGATCGTCTCGATCCATCGCTTCAAGGATCCGCAGAAGGCCGTTCGCGAAGCGTCCGCCATCGCGGTGGGCGGCGGCAACACGTGGGCGCTCGTCACCCGCATGTACGAGGCCGGCATCATCGACCTGATCCGCGACCGTGTCAACGGCGGCATCCCGTACTGCGGCTGGTCCGCCGGCGGCAACGTCGCCTGCCCGACGTTGCGCACGACGAACGACATGCCGATCGCCGAACCGCCGTCCTTCAACACCTTCGGGTTCATCCCGTTCCAGACGAACCCGCACTTCATCTCCGCTGCGGGCACGTCCGGCCTCAACAACGAAACGCGCGAAGACCGTCTTGAAGAGTTCCTGTGGTACAACAAGGACGAGGAAGTCATCGGTTTGCCCGAAGGCACCGCTCTCTTCGTGACCGGCGAACATGACTGCGAAGTCATCGGTCCGAAGGACGCCGAAGCCCTTTACTGGTTCCGCCAGGCCGAGATGGGCATGAGGCTCGAGCGCATCGCGCTCGGCACGAAGTTCGACCTTCGCAAGATCGTCCCGGGCGGCAAGCTCTGAAACGCATGACGCTCTGAGTCCGAAGTCAGTGACTTCGGGAAACGCCCGCCGAGGCTCGCGCCCGGCGGGCGGTTCTTTTTGTGCGGCAGTGATGGCGATGGAGGAGAAGCCGAGGCGTTTTCCCCAGCCGCCTGGCATGACCGCTGCGACGGTCAAAGTTCCTTCAACCTGAGCGCTCGCTTCACAGAAACAGCCGCAGGAAGCCTCCGAATTCATTCGGATGGAGGAATGCGGCAAACCTCTCTCTTCCGATCTATTTGGTTGTCCCCGATGAAAGGCGTGTGTCTTTCCACCC
Organism: Sutterella wadsworthensis 2_1_59BFAA; assembly: GCF_000297775.1. Taxonomy (GTDB): domain Bacteria; phylum Pseudomonadota; class Gammaproteobacteria; order Burkholderiales; family Burkholderiaceae_F; genus Sutterella; species Sutterella wadsworthensis_A. The sequence continues at coordinate 287,466 of NZ_JH815515.1, read as the reverse complement.
CCTGTGCTAAGGTACTCCCATGAGCACGAAATCCTTCATCATCAATCTACCGATCATCAC
>NZ_JH815515.1:236121-286281 GCF_000297775.1 Sutterella wadsworthensis 2_1_59BFAA | reverse complement strand
AACCCCGAGGCGAAAAGCCTCGACTGTATCGAAACCCTCCCACTTCAGTGGCGAGGTTGTTTAGGTCAGCCGACTTTGCCAGTCTCGGCAGCACTCCCAAGCCGACGGCCCGGCAGATTCTTTCAAAGTCCCCGCAGGCTCTCGCCTTGGCGTAGAAGGTCTGCCCGTCAGGCAGCAGGACCTCCATGAGTTCTGCCGAAGCCAGAGCCTCCGCCATCTGTTTCGACGTCATGTTTTCGCCGGCATCCCTGACGGTTTTCTCCAGAAGTCTGTGAAGCATGAGCGCCAGACAGCTGATCAGACAGTGCGCCTCAATGCGGGATTCCTTCCGGTGAAAGTCTGAATGCGCTTCCAAAAGCGATTTCGATATGCGGAACCATTCCTCAGTCTGCCGGAGGCGGTGGCGCATCTCTCCGTGCCTGTCGAAGAGGCTGCCTGCATCGATTCGATTCTCGTCAGCCTTCGGATTTCCTTCCGCTCGTTGGACATTGATGACGAATTCCGGTCCGAGATCGAGAATCTGCTGAAGACTGGTATCGCTGTTGGGATCACGATCGGCCATCACGAAAACCTGCCCGATCCCGTACTTCGTCGTCATCTGATCCAGGAACAGGCTCAGGGATTCGGGCTCACTCGCTTCCCCGTGAAACAGATCGTAATCGATGGGAATGCCGGTTTGATCGATCAGGATGGTCATGGTCACCTGAACCTGATTGTCCTTGTTGTTCCTGTCGGAGTCGAACGTGCGCAGCGTGTCGGCGTCCCGTGCATCGAACCTGCAGGTCGTCACGACACAGGGTGCCGTGTTCACGGTGCGGTCAAAATGCTTCTCCATCTGGCGATTCAGGTAGGCCAGAAGCTCCTGCTTATGAGGCAGCAGCTCGTTGAGGGCGCGGAGGTGATGGCGGAGCTGAAGGCGGGCTCCACTGTAAAGAAAGGTGTTGTGCTTGTTCCACTGCGCCAATCCGGAGTCGGGCATGAGACTGCGGGCGACGGTCATGTAGAAAATCGCCTCCGCCAGGTCATGACGCGTTTTGCCTGCTTGTTGGAAATCCTGCAATTTTCGGGTCAGATTCAGCTTGTTCCAGATTTGACGGTACAGGATGGCGCCGATCATCACCGTATGTTGTCGGCATTCGTATCGTCCTTGATCTCCATCTGACGGGGCGCTTCGGTCAAACGTTGCTGAACCGCTGTCTGCTTGGCCGTCTCCCGTTCCGCATTGAGCTGCTCCGCCTGAAGGCGCAACTTCTCCAGAGCGTTAGGATCGTTTTCCAAAAGAAGATCCAGACGCCCGAAGTTTTTGATCGTACGGCTGGAATACTTCTTGCGGGTGGGATTTCGAAGAGATGAGGCAGGATGAAAAGCCGGACTAGTCATTCCGCCTGAGGCCGCGCACGCGCCGAAAAGGTAGACTAGGAAGGGCGCCCGCTGGCGCACAACCGGTCTAACGAACAAGAAAAAACACGGCGTCACATGGACAGAATCGGCGTTCTCTTCACCCTCGCGGCCTATCTTCTCTGGGGCCTCTTTCCTCTTTATTTCCATGCGCTTCAGGACGTGAGCGCCCTTGAAATTCTTGCGCACCGAATCGTCTGGTCGCTCGTCGTGACTGCGGCGATCCTGATGGCGCTTCGCCGTGGAGAGTGGATCAGAGGGCTCGTGAAGGAACCCAGGACGCTTGCGATCTTCACGGGCTCCGCGCTTCTCATCGGCCTCAACTGGGGAACCTACGTTTATTCGATCGTGAGCGGGCAGACGATCGAGGCCTCGCTGGGCTACTTCATCAACCCGCTGATGTCGGTGGCTCTGGGGGCGCTCTTTCTGGGCGAGCGCCTCTCGAAGGCCCAGCTTGGAGCCGTGGCTCTGGCGGCTGCGGGCGTCCTCTACATCACGATCTCGACGGGGACGGCACCGTTCCTCGGTCTAGTTCTGGCCGCGAGCTTTGCGCTCTACGGCCTCATCCGAAAGCTCGCGCCTCTGGGAAGTCTTGAGGGCATGGCGCTTGAGAACGTGATCCTCGCGCCGTTTGCGCTCGGCTACATGTTCTGGCTGCTTGAGAGAGGCGAGCTTCTCTTTGCGACGGAAGGCTGGGACGTGAAGACCCTGCTTCTGCTGGCGGGACCGATCACGACGATTCCGCTTCTTCTCTTTGCGTCCGGCGTGCGCCGCATCCCCTATTCGACGGTGGGTATCATCCAGTACGTGAGCCCGACCATCGTCTTTCTACTCGGGCGCTTTGCGTTCGGGGAGCCTTTTTCGGTCGAGATGATGACGGGCTTCGTGCTGATCTGGACGGCCGTCGTCGTCTTCACGGTCGACACGGTCCGCACGACCGCCCGTCTGAGGCGCGAGATCAACCGACGGGCGGCAGAGGACAGCTGACCGTCGCCGTCAGGCCGGGAGGCGTGCCGCCCGGCACCGTGTCGGCGAGCGTCACCTCGGCGCCCGTCATGTCGGCGTAGGTCTTCACGATCGCAAGGCCGAGGCCCGTGCCCGGAAGCCCGGAACCCGTGACGCGGTAGAAGGGATCGAAGACGCGCGAACGCTCCTCGGGCGCAATGCCGGGGCCCGTGTCGGCCACGCTCATCACGAGGCGCTCGGGCGTGCGCGAGACGCGAAGCGTCACGGATCCGCCCGCGGGCGTGTAGTGGAAGGCGTTTTCAAGAAGGTTTCGCAGAATCGCCAGCAGGGCCGCCCGGCTCACGCCTTCGACGGGCGCTTCGGCGCCGTCGTCAAGGCCCTCGACGTCGAACTGCAGGTCCTTGTCGGCGGCGCAGTTCATCAGGGGCTCGAGAATCTCGCCCAGAAGTTCCGAGAGGTACCAGGGACGCGTGTCGCGCCTGAGGATTTCAGGAGCCTCGCCCGCCTGCGCGCGTGCAAACTGCAGGAGCTGCGAGACCTGCTTGACGGCCCGCTCGAGTCCGGACTCAAGACGAGCCACGACGGGACGCGCTTCGGCGGGCAGGTCGAGGCGGCCGAGGTGTTCGGCCTCGATCGTGAGCGACGTGAGCGGCGAGCGGAGCTCGTGCGCAGCATCGGCTGTGAAGCGGAGCTCGCGCGTGCGCGCTTCACTCACGCGTCCGAGCAGGCTGTTGACGGCCTCGACGAAGGGCTTCACCTCGGCGGGAACGCCCTCGGAAGGCAGGGGCGTGAGGTCGGTGGCGGGACGCTCGGCCGCGGCTCGGGCGGCGCTTCGGATCGGCGCGAGCATGCGCCAGAGCGTGAGGCCGATCACGATGACGAGGACCGGCAGAAGAATCAGAATCGGGAGCACGGCCGTCATGGCGGCGCTGCGGGCGTAGACCTCGCGCGTCGAGACGGGATCGGCCACGGCCGTGTAGCGGCCCCCGGGAAGGAAGAGCACGGCCATGCGGTAGGTCTCGCCCTTGATGGTGCGGGTCGTAAGGCCGCCCTCGACGGGTTCGTCGAAGACCGCGCGTTTGGCGCGTCCCTGGTCGTTGAGCATGCGCACGTAGACGGGGGAGCCCGCGGGAATAAGACGGGGCGCGTTCGGATCGTCGGAAGCGGCCGTCGGGCAGTGGGCCATCATGTGGCGGTGCATGCGGCGCGGGCGGGGCAGGGGCTCGTCGGATTCAAGTCTGGCCTCGAACTGGGCCTGCGGCATCGTGAGCGCGCGCGGAAGCACGGTTCCGAGTTCGCCTCGGGCCATGGCGACAGCAATGTCGGAGAGCCGGGCGTCCTGCTCGACGAGGGCGTCCTTTTCGGCGCCCTGAAAGACGACGGCGGCGGTCACCAGAGTGAGCGCAACCGTCGCCGTGGCGGCGACCGCCACGGTTCGCATGAGGATCGAGGTGCGCCAGTGTGCGCAGAGAGTGCGGAGGATGCTCAGGCGGCTCATCGGGACGTCCGTCGGTGGATTATTGTGCGGCGTTCTTGTCGGCGGGCACGCGCCAGCCCAGGCCGCGGATGTTTTCAATGGCCGAAGCGCCGATCTTCTTGCGAAGCGAGTGGATCAGGTATTCGACTGCATTGCTCTCGGGCTCGTCGCCCGGCGCATAGAGCTTCTCTTCGAGGGCGCGCCTCGAGAGGATGGCGCCCGGTCGCGTCATGAGGGCCGCAAGCAGCGCGTACTCGCGCTTGCTGAGCGTGACGGATTCGCTTCCGACGCTGCAGGCGTGGGTGACGGTGTTGAGCGAGAGGGAGCCTGCGCGCAGCACGTCGGGTGCGAGCGGCGAGCGGCGGCGCACCACGGCGCGAAGGCGCGCGATGAGCTCCGACATGTGGAAGGGCTTGAGGATGTAGTCGTCCGCCCCTGCATCGAGTCCCTCAAGGCGGCTTTCAAGCGCCTCCCTCGCCGTCACGATGATGACGGGCGTGTCGCAGAGGGGCTTCGTCATGGCGCGGATGCTCTTGAGGACGTCGATGCCGTCCATGCCGGGGAGTCCCAGATCGAGGAGCACGGCGTCGGGCGTGCCGGTTGCGATGACGGCGAGCCCCTCGCGGCCCGTCGGGGTCCACGTGACGGCGTGCGCCTCGCTTTCGAGCGCCGCGCAGACGGCCTTGGCAATGAACGGATCGTCTTCGACAAGAAGGATGTGCATGATGGCGGACGGACGCGCGAAGCGCCCCTGAGTGCGTTTCGGAAACGGAAAACGGGAGGACTTTCCCCTGAGGAAGGCCCTCCCGCGTGAGTATATCAGCGGCGGTTCAGGCCGCTTGGGCAGAGGTTACCAGTGATGGTAGCCGTGGAAGCCCGGGTGGCGGAAGCCGCCGGCCATCGGACAGTCGGGGTTCGTGCCCGGGGCGCCGCCCGTCACGGGGCACTGCGGACGCGGGCCGGGACCCATGCCGCGGCCAGGGCGGCGTTCCTGAATGCCCTTGACGTCGGCGGCGACGACCTTGCCGGTCTTCGCATCGACGTAGGCGCGCACGTGCGTTTCGTCTTCCTTCACCATGTGCACGTCCCATACGAGGCCGTACTGGCCGCTGTTGCGCAGGTTGGCGCGGTAGGTCTTGGCCTTGTATTCCTTTTCGGCGACGGCGACGGCGTCGGACATGCCTACCATCGGGGCGGGCTGCTCGGCGGCCGCTTCGGCGGCGGGGGCGGGAGCAGGCTGGGCGGGCTGGGCTTCAACGGCCCAGGCGGCGCCGGCGACGGTAATCGCGGCAGCGGAAAGGAGAGCGGCAAGCGTGGTCTTCTTCATGACTTGTTCCTCATGGCATGCGTTGTCGGGGGCGGACGCAGGGCGGCGCTCTGCTGCGCGGCGCGGCGTCCTCTTTCTGTGTATTGTCAGTGTATCCCATGAAAATTAGGATTCACATGGGTGAAACTTAGGATTTCCTCAGTCGAGGTAACAGTTTTTGCAGGAACGGCGGGCTCTGCGGCACGAGTGCGGTCGCCGCGTCCGCTAGAATCGACGCTTCACCGTTTTTCAGCTCCCATCCGACGAGGCAGACAACATGCAGAGATCCGACTTCGAAATCATGGCCCCTGCGGGCTCGCGCGAAACCCTGGCGGCCGCCCTGCAGGCGGGCGCCGACAGCGTCTACTTCGGGATCGGTGCGCTCAACATGCGCGCGCACTCGGCGGGCGGCTTCACGATCGACGACCTGAATGAGATTGCGGCCCTCTGCCGCGAGCACGGCGCCAAAAGCTACCTCACCGTCAACACCGTCATCTACGACGGCGACCTCGCCGCCATGCGCGAGATCGTCTCGGCGGCGAAGGCTGCAGGCGTCTCGGCCGTCATCGCCTCCGACGTTGCGGTCATGCAGTGCTGCAGGGAGCTCGGCGTCGAGGTGCACCTCTCCACGCAGCTCAACATCGCGAACGTCGAGGCCCTGCGCTTTTACGCGCAGTTCGCCGACGTCGTCGTGCTCGCGCGCGAGCTGACGCTGCGTCAGGTGGCGGACATCCGCGCCGCGATCGATCGCGAGGGCATCAAGGGCCCCTCGGGCAGGCCCGTGCGCATCGAGATGTTCTGCCACGGCGCGCTCTGCATGGCCGTGAGCGGAAAGTGCTGGCTGAGCCTGCACACGAGAGGCAAGAGCGCCAACAGGGGCGAGTGCCTGCAGAGCTGCAGGCGCGACTACATCGCCGTCGACCGCGAGCGCGGCACGGAGATTGCGCTCGACAACGGCTACTTCATGTCCCCGAAGGATCTGAAGACCATCGCCTTTCTGGACCTGATGGTGAAGGCGGGCGTCACCGTCTTCAAGATCGAGGGCCGCGCCCGCGGTCCCGAATACGTGCGCACTGCGGTCGAGTGCTACGGCGAGGCGCTCGATGCAATCCTTGAGGGACGCTGGAGCGAGGAGGTCTCGAAGTCCTGGGACGAACGTCTCTCGACGGTCTTCAACCGCGGGTTCTGGGACGGCTGGTACCAGGGCGCGACGATGCTCGAGCGCACCGACCGCTACGGCTCGCGCGCGACGAAGAAGAAGCTCTACTGCGGCAAGTGCACGGGCTACTACGCAAAGGCGGGCGTCGGCCGCTTCACGGTCCACGGTGAGACGATCCGCCCGGGCGACGAACTGCTCGTCTGCGGGCCGACGACGGGCGCCGTCTTCGTGAGGCCCGAGGGGCTGCGCGTCGACGACGCCGAGGCTGCGGAGGCCGTCAAGGGCGACGACGTCACCTTCAGGGTGCCTGAAAAGATCAGGGAGAACGACCGTCTCTACGTCATGCGCGAGACGGTCGAGGACGAGCTCGCCTGAGGATTGAGCGAACGAAACTGAAGTTTCGTTCAGTTGAGATCCTGCCGTGAGAATCCCCGCCTCATGGCTCAGAAGGCAGCCTTCGAGTGCAGAGCCACTCGACGATCTTCGGGTCTCGATGAGAGAAAAAGCGGCTCGTGCCCGTGTCGAGCGTCGCGATTTTCGCCATGTCCTCGGGCGTGAGCTTCACGTTTGAGGCGGCGAGGTTCTCCGCCATGCGTGCGGGCGAGACGGTCTTCGAGATCGAGATGATGCCGCGTTCGGCAAGCCACGCAAGCGCCACCTGCGCGACCGTGGCGCCGCGGTCTGCGGCGATCTCCCTGAGCACGGGATTCTCTAAGAGGCCGTCCCTGCCTTCGGCAAAGGGCGCCCATGCCGAGGGCATGACGCCGAGCACGCGGTTGACGGCGTCGGCCTCCCGCTGCTGGCAGAACGGATTCACTTCAATCTGATTGACCGTCGGGCGAATGCGCTGGTGGAGCGCAAAGTCCGTGATGCGGTCGGGCTGGAAGTTGCTCACGCCGATCGCCCTCAGGTCGCCCGCTTCATAAAACCGCTCCATCGTGCGCCATGCGCCATAAATGTCGCCATAAGGCTGATGGATCAGGTACAAGTCGATCGTGTCCGTTCTGAGCAGCTCGAGCGAGCGCCTGATGGCGCGCTCGGCGCCCGCTTCTGAAGTGTCCTGCACCCAGAGCTTCGTGGAGATGAAGAGTTCGGAGCACGGGATGCCCGAGCGAGCGACGGCGCGGCCGACGGCCCTCTCGTTGAGGTAGGAGGCGGCGGTGTCGATGCCGCGCCAGGCGCTGAGGACTGCGGCTTCGCATTCCGTGGGATCGGTGATCCAGTAGACGCCGAAGTTCATGGCAGGCATCTTCACACTGTTGGAAGGTTCAATCCTCTCCATGTCGGATTCCTGTCCGTGATTGTGTTTCGGGCGTCAGAGACAGCCGTTTTCCTCGAGCCAGCTGCGGACCTTTGCGTCCTGCGGGCGCACGGCCCCGTAGACCGTGAGGTGCGTGCCGAGCCTGCGGCCTGCGAGCAGCGCCTCGAAGTCCTCGCGGGTGTGCATGAGGCCGCCGCCACCGTGGGTGTTGGCGGTGAGGATCTTCTTGGCGCTGAGGTCGACGGACCTGATCCAGGTCTGCAGCGGCATCGCCGCGTGGTGCCACCACGTGGGCGTGGCGAGCACGACTACGTCGTAGTCGTCGGGATTGAAGGCGAGCGGCCTGATCGGACGGATGACGCCGCGCTGGAGCTCGTCCTTCACGATCTCGGTGGCGGAACCATAGCTTTCCGGATAGGGCTCGACGGTCTCGACGCGAAAGAGCGCCGCGCCCGTCATGTGTCGGACCGCCTCGGCGAGACTTTTCGTGTTGCCCGTCTTCGTGAAGTAGACGACGGCGATGCGGCGATTGTCGGCGGGCGCCTGTTTTGGGGACTCGGCGGCCCCGGCGGTCCTGCTGAGTGAGGTGGCGCCGCAGCCGAGGGCGGTGATGGCAAGGGCGGCGGAGGCGAGAAGACGGCGCTTTTGCATGATGTTTCTCCATGAGGCCGGCGGAGCCTGAGCTCCGTCGTTGCAGTCATGGTAGAAAAAACGCGCCCTCGGGACGATGTCGAGATGTCTCAAGTTCCTGCCCGATCCTCTCAATCCTGAGAGGCGTGCCTCAGGCCTCCATTATGGAGGCGCATTTCCCTGCGTCGGAGGCGGCGACCGACTTCTCCCTGATGTCCCTGGCGGGCGCGTCTCCGAAGAGGCGCTTGTATTCGCGGGAGAACTGTGAGCAGCTTTCGTAGCCCACGCGTCTTGCCGCGGCCTCGACGCCGAGGGACTCGACGAGCATAAGGCGCTGGGCCTCGTGAAGGCGCAGGCGCTTCTGGTACTGCACGGGCGAGAGCGAGGTGATGGCCCTGAACTGGCGGTGGAAGGTCGACGGCGCCATGGCGGTGCGCTCCGAAATCGTCGCGATGTCGAGCGGCTCGTCGAAGTGCTCGCGAAGCCAGCGAACGGCCGTGAGGATGCGGGATCCCGGCGCGGCCTCCGAGCAGACGTCGGCCAGAACCCGGCCCTGAGGGCCTTCGAGAAGCAGATAGTGGATCTCCTTGAGGATCATGGGCCCGAGAACCGCCGCACGGCGCGGGCTTCGCATGGCCTCAAGGTAGCGCACGAGCGCATTGAGAATTTCGTCGGGCAGGTGCTCCACACTCACGCTCTCCTGTGCGTCGCGGCCGTTCGGGGCGGGCCTGAGTTCGGGCGCCTCGGTGAGGAGCTCCGTGATGATCGCACGGTCAAGACGAATGGAGAGCGACAGGAAGGGTTGCTCGGGCGAGGCGTTCCGGATCTGATAGGTGCCGGGAAGGTCGAGCGCCACGACGACCGCCTCTCCCGCGCCGTAGACGACGGGGCGTCCGCCGATGAGGCTTTCCTTCTCGCCGCCGAGCCCTAGCGTCATCATTGGATGGTAGAAACACTGGCGGCTTTGCTGCGGCCCGTTGAAGCGGGTGAGGGCCAGACAGGGCATCGGGTTTTCGATGCGGCCCTCTTCAGGCAGGGCCTCGAGGACGAGATTGCGAAGGCGTTCGAGCATTTGGACGGATCTTCGTACAGAACTTGAGCATGGAATCATGTCCAATACTCTGCCTTTCCTGCAGGGGCTCGTCAAGCGTGCCGCCTGCACGATCCTCTCGCAGCCCTGTCCGATGCCCTTATTCGGCGGGGCGAGAAGTCCGTTCTTAAGTCCTTCTTCCGATCGTCCGAACAGCTGAGGCAGGCCGTTCGGTTTTTCCGTGAGTTTTCGGTTTTTGGGGGCATTGAGTGCGAAAGTGAAAGATTTCACGCAAAAAGTGAGACTTTTAGGGAGAACGTCCTAGGCACTTCTGCCCAGAAGGTCTGATGATTCGCACGAGAAGGCGATTCTCCTGGTGCGAGGGCCTGAGGAGGGTTTGATGCGCGGGATCAGCGTGCCATAATGGACGAAAGTCAGGCGCAGTCATGCCTGACGGGAAACGAATTCAAGCGCAACAAACACAGCCGGAGCACGAAAAAGTGTACCTCTCCCTCCTTCGCCGCCATCACCACCATACGTAAGACATCCCTCGGGCGCGGAAACGCTGTCGGGAGGATGGGTTCATGCTTTCGGCGGTGCGGAGTGAGACTCCAGCAGGACAATCAAGCAAAGCCCCCGGAAGCACGCCTTCCGGGGGCTTTTTCACAATCCGGGGTGCGGATGTCGAGGGGCTGGACACGAAGCTCCGCTTCGGCGAGCAACAGTCATCAAATCAAATTTCAGGGAAGCAAATGACCGAAACCAATCGTCTGAGGATTGCAATGCAGAAGTCGGGACGTCTTTCCGACGATTCGCAGGATCTTCTTGAACGCTGCGGACTCAAGGTTCGCTACCACGCGCAGCGCCTGCTGGCGATGGCCGAGAACATGCCGGTCGAAATCCTGCGCGTCAGGGATGACGACATTCCCGGCCTCGTGATGGACGGGGTCGTGGATCTGGGCATCATCGGCGAAAACGTGCTTGAGGAGACGGTTCTTGCACGCCGCAGCCAGGGCCAGTCCACGGACTTCAGGATGTTGCGCCGCTTCGACTTTGGCGGCTGCCGCCTCTCGATCGCGATCCCGGCCGACCAGGAGTGGGCGGGGCTTGAGAGCCTTGACGGCTGCCGCATCGCGACGAGCTATCCGCAGCTTCTCAAGCGCTGCTTCGACGAGCGCGGCCTCACGTTCAAGCCATGCCTGCTGACGGGCTCCGTCGAGGTGGCACCGCGCGCGGGGCTGGCCGACGCGATCTGTGACCTCGTGAGCTCGGGCGCGACGCTTGAAGCGAACGGCCTGCGCGAAGTGGAGGTGGTCTACCGTTCGAAGGCCTGCCTCATCGCGAAGAGCGAGCCGCTCGACGCCGACAAGGAGGCCCTGGTCGAGAAGCTTCTCGTGCGCATGCAGGGCGTCTCAAGGGCCCGCGAATGCAAGTACATCATGCTGCACGCCCCGAAGGCGAAGCTCGCCGAAGTAACGGCGCTTCTGCCCGGCGCGGAGCACCCGACGATCCTGCCGCTTGCGGGGTCCGACGACCATGTGGCCCTTCACATGGTGAGCAGCGAAAGCCTTTTCTGGGAAACAATGGAAGAGCTCAAGGCGCTCGGCGCCAGCTCGATTCTCGTCCTGCCGATTGAAAAAATGATGGAGTAGTCAAGATGTCTCAGTTCAACTTCAACGACGTGATCGAATGGGGCGCGCTCAATGAAACGGAGCGCGAGGAGATTCTCCGACGCCCCGCCGTGATGGCGGGCGACCGCATCAAGACCGTGGTCGAGGGCATTCTCGAGGCCGTGCGCGAGCGCGGTGACGAGGCCCTTCGCGAATTCTCCGCGAAGTTCGATCGCACCGAGGTGAAGGACTTCAGGGTCTCGGCCGAGGAGGTCGACGCCGCCGTCGCACGTCTGCCCGAGGACTTCATGGCCGCTCTGAAGACGGCCGCCGCCAACATCGAGAAGTTCCACAGCGCCGAAGTGCTTGAGCCCGTCACGGTCGAGACGATGCCCGGCGTCGTCTGCCAGCAGGTCACGCGTCCGATCGGCGCGGTGGGCCTCTACATTCCCGGCGGCACGGCTCCGCTCTTTTCCACGGTGCTGATGCTCGGCATTCCTGCCAAGATCGCGGGCTGCGGCCGCGTCATCCTCTGCTCGCCGCCTCCGATCGCCGATCCGATCCTCGCCGCCGCGCGCCTTTGCGGCATTGACGAGATCTATCAGGTGGGCGGCGCCCAGGCCGTGGCCGCGATGGCCTTCGGCACGGCGACGATTCCGCGCGTGGGCAAGATCTTCGGTCCGGGCAACGCCTACGTGACCGAGGCCAAGCGTCAGGTGAGCAGCCGTCCCGACGGCGCCGCCATCGACATGCCCGCGGGCCCCTCCGAGGTGCTCGTGATCGCCGACGAAGGCGCCGATCCGGCCTTCGTTGCGGCCGACCTGCTCTCTCAGGCCGAACACGGTCCCGACAGCCAGGTGGTGCTCGTGACGCCCTCGCGCAAGCTCGCCGAAGCCGTTGCGGGCGAGGTCGCCTCCCAGCTCGCCGCCCTGCCGCGCCGCGAGATCGCGACGAAGGCCCTGTCTGCGAGCCGCCTCATCCTCGTCAAGGACCTCGAGGCGTGCGTGGAGGTCTCGAACCGCTACGCGCCCGAACACCTCATCATCCAGACGCGAAACGCCCGCGATCTGGTGCCGCTCGTGCAGAACGCGGGCTCCGTCTTCGTGGGCGACTGGTCTCCCGAGTCGGGCGGCGACTACGCCACGGGCACGAACCACGTTCTTCCGACCTACGGCTATGCCGCCACGTACTCGAGCCTCGGGCTCGCCGACTTCACGAAGCGCATGACCGTTCAGGAAATGACGCCGCAGGGCTTTGAAAAGCTCGGCCCCGCCATCGCGCTTCTTGCGCACGCCGAAGAGCTCGACGCGCACATGAACGCCGTTCTCGTGCGCATGGACCGAATCAAGCAGTCGAAGGAGTGATCCGTCATGGCCGTCTTTTGTGAACGAACCGCCGCCGATCCGGGCCTGCTGGCCCGGCCGGACGTGCAGAAGCTCACGCCCTACCAGTCCGCGCGCCGCATCATGCAGGCCGCGGGCGTGACGGGCGAAGTCTGGCTCAACGCCAACGAGTCGGCCGAGGCCGAGCCGATGGCGCCCGAGACGAAGCTCTTCAACCGCTATCCCGAGCCCCAGCCCGAGGCCGTCGTCGAACGCTATGCGGCCTATGCGGGCGTGAGTCCCGAACAGATCCTCGTGACGCGAGGCGGAGACGAAGGCATCGAGCTTCTCGTGCGCACGTTCTGCCGCCCCGGCGAGGACGCCGTCCTGCAGTTTCCGCCCACCTACGGCATGTACGCCGTCTCCGCCGAGACGAACGGCGCCGAGGTCGTGAACCTCGTCACCTCGCCCGACCGCGGCTGGTTGCCCGACGTGGCCGAGGCCGCGAAGGTCCTCGAGGAGAGGACGGACGTCAAGCTCGTCTTCGCCTGCTCGCCCGGCAATCCGACGGGCACGCTGATTCCCGTGGGCATGCTGCGCAAGCTCGCCGAGCTCACCGCGGGCAGGGCTCTTCTCGTCATCGACGAGGCCTACATCGAATTTACGCCCGCGAACACGGCCGTCGAGCTTCTCAAGGACTATCCGCACGTCGTGATCATCCGCACGCTCTCGAAGGCCTTTGCGCTGGCGGGCCTGCGCTGCGGGTTCCTGCTTTCCTCGCCCGCCGTCATCGGCATGCTGAGGAAGGTGATCGCGCCCTATCCGATTCCCGTGCCCTGCGCCGACATCGCCGCGCAGGCGCTCTCGCCCGAGAGCGTGAGCCTCATGCACAGGCGCGCCGCCCAGTGCGTGATGCGCAAGTGTGAGCTTGAGGTTGCGCTTGAGGACCTCGATGGCGTCGAGGCCGTGTATCCGAGCGCCTCGAACTTCCTTCTCGTGAGGTTCGTCGACGCCGCCCGCGTCTTCACGGCGTTGCGCGACCGCGGCATCATCCTGCGCGACCAGAGCCGCCAGCCGACGCTCGAGAACTGCATCCGCATCACGGTGGGCACGAAGGACGAGAACGAGCGCCTTCTCACCGAACTTGAAGAGATTCTGAAGGAGGCCGCATGAACGAGCGCATTCTCTTTGTGGACCGCGACGGCACCATTCTCGAGGAGCCCGAGGACTTTCAGGTCGACCGCTTCGAGAAGATGAGGTTCGTCGAGGGCGTTCTGCCCGCCCTGAAGCGCCTGCGCGAGGCGGGCTGGAAGCTCGTCATGGTCTCGAACCAGGACGGGCTCGGCACGAAGAGCTTCCCGAGGGCCGATTTCACGGGGCCGCACGAACTGATGATGCAGATCCTCGAGAGCCAGGGCGCCCGCTTCGACGAGGTGCTCATCTGCCCGCACATGCCCGGCGAGGGCTGTGAGTGCAGGAAGCCCGGAACGGGCCTCGTGAAGAAGTACCTCAAGGACGGCGTGCTTGACGTCGCGAACTGCTACGTGATCGGTGACCGCGAGACCGACATGAAGCTCGCCGACAACATGGGCCTCAGGGGCCTTCGCGTCGGGCCCGACGGCCGCAGCTGGGCCGAGATCGCCGACGAGATCGAGAATGCGGCGAAGTCCGCCCGTCACGCCCGCGTCGAGCGCAACACGAAGGAGACCCGCATCGTCGTCGAAGCCTGGCTCGATCGCTCGGGCAAGAATGAAATCAACACGGGCGTGGGTTTCTTCGACCACATGCTCACGCAGATCGCCGTGCACGGCGGCATCAGACTGCACGTGCGTGCGGTGGGCGACCTTGAGATCGACGACCACCACACGATCGAGGACGTCGGCCTTGCGCTCGGCGAGGCGCTCAAGGAGGCGCTCGGCGACAAGCGCGGCATCCGCCGCTTCGGCTTCCTGCTGCCGATGGACGAGACGCTCGCGCGCTGCGCGCTCGACATCTCTGGCAGGCCGTACCTAACCTTCAAGGCGAAGTTCAAGCACCACAAGGTGGGCGACATGTCCACCGAGATGGTCGAGCACTTCTTCCGCTCGCTCGCCCAGACGATGGGCGTGACGCTCAACCTCAAGGCGCAGGGCAGGAACGACCACCACGTGGCCGAGGGACTCTTCAAGGCGTTCGGGCGCACGCTGCGCGACGCTGTGAAAATTGAGGGGAGCGATCTGCCGTCCTCCAAGGGGGTGCTCTGATGCGTGCCGTCATTCTTGATACGGGCGTCGCCAACCTCTCTTCGCTCGCCTTTGCGGTGAAGAGGCTCGGCGTCGAGCCCATCATTACGCGCGAGGCGGCCGAGATCCGCGCCGCCGACCGCATCTTCCTGCCCGGCGTGGGCACGGCCCGAGCCGCGATGGCCGCCATCGAGGAGCGCGGCCTTGCGGACCTCATCCGTGAGGCGACGCAGCCCGTGCTCGGCATCTGCCTCGGCGAACAGATTCTCGGACGCCGCAGCGAGGAGACGGGCGGCGTGGACCTGCTCGGCCTCATCGATGCCGACGTCCGCGCCCTCAGGGCCGACGGCCTGCCGCTGCCGCACATGGGCTGGAACAGGGTCTATCCCGAGGACACGCCTCATGCGAGACTCCTCTTCAGGGGCATCGAGGCCGGCGACTGGTTCTACTTCGTGCACAGCTACGCAATGCCCACGGGCGCCTGCACGACCGCCCGCTGCACGTACGGCGAGGAGTTCACGGCAGCTGCGGCACACGAAAACTTCATGGGCGTGCAGTTCCATCCGGAACGCTCCGGCCGCGCCGGCGCACGCCTGATTGCAAACTTCCTGGGAATCGAAGCATGATCATCCCCGCCATCGACCTCATCGACGGCCGCGTCGTGCGGCTGCACCAGGGCGACTACGGCGCCGAGCGAAGCTACGGCGACGATCCCCTCGAGCGCCTTCAGGCCTACGAGGCCGCAGGGGCGAAGCTCCTGCACATCGTGGATCTGACGGGTGCGAAGGATCCGGCCAAGCGCCAGATCCCGCTTCTCAGGCACCTTCTTTCGAATCTCTCCGTGCCCGTGCAGACGGGCGGTGGCGTCAGGAGCGAGGAGGATGTGAGGGCTCTTCTTGATGCGGGCGCCACCCGCGTCGTAGTGGGCTCCACCGCCGTGAGGTGCACGGAGGAGGTTCTTCGCTGGATGAAGACCTTCGGCGCCGAGCGCATCGTGCTCGCGCTCGACGTGCGCATCGACGCGGCAGGCCGCCGCAACATCGCCGTGAGCGGCTGGCAGGAGGACTCGGGCGTCGTGATCGAGGATCTGATCCGCGTCTTCGAGCCTGCGGGCCTGCGCCACGTGCTCACCACCGACATCTCGCGCGACGGCACCCTCTCGGGTTCCAACGCCGCGCTCTACGCGGACCTTTCGAAGGCCTTCCCCGCCATCGGCTTCCAGGCCTCGGGCGGCATCGGCGGGCTGGACGACATCCGTGCGGTCAGTACGACGGGCGCCTCCGGCGTCATCGTCGGCCGCGCGCTTCTCGAGGGACGCTTTACCGTTGAAGAGGCTATCGAATGCTGGCCAAACGCATAATCCCCTGTCTTGACGTGAAGGACGGCGTCGTCGTCAAGGGCGTCAAGTTCCGCGGCCACGAGGTCGTGGGCGAAATCGTGCCGCTCGCAAAGCGCTATGCCGAAGAGGGCGCCGACGAGCTCGTCTTCTACGACATCACCGCCTCGTCCGACGGCCGCGTCGTCGACAAGAGCTGGATCAGCCGCGTCGCCGAGGCGATCGACATCCCGTTCTGCGTCGCGGGCGGCATCCGCACGGTCGAGGACGCCGGCAGGCTTCTCGCCTACGGCGCCGACAAGATCTCCGTCAACTCGCCGGCGCTCGCCGACCCGGACCTCATCTCCCGTCTTGCGGACCGCTTCGGCGTGCAGTGCGTCGTGGTCGGGATCGACTCCCGTCATGAGGAAGGTTCGGACGAATACCGCGTCAACCAGTTCACGGGCGACGAAAAGAAGACGCGCGTCACGCAGTGGAGCACCCTCGACTGGGTCGAGGAGGTGCAGAAGCGCGGCGCGGGCGAGATCGTGCTCAACATGATGAACCAGGACGGCGTGCGCCGCGGCTACGACCTCAGGCAGCTCGCCGCCGTGCGCTCGGTCTGCCGCGTGCCGCTCATCGCGAGCGGCGGCGCGGGCGAGCCCGTCCACTTCCTCGAGGCCTTCCGAGACGCGAAGGTCGACGGAGCGCTTGCCGCCTCCGTCTTCCACAAGAAGATCATCAACATCGGAGACCTGAAGAACTATCTCCGCGAGAACAACATTGAGGTGAGAACATGCTGACCAACGAAGACATCAAGGCGCTCGACTGGGAGAAGACCGGCGGACTGATTCCGGCCGTCGTGCAGGACGCCTGCTCGGGCCGGGTGCTCATGCTCGGCTGCATGAACCCCGAGGCGCTTGAAAAGACCCTCGAGACGAAGAAGGTCACGTTCTGGTCCCGCACCAAGGGCCGCCTCTGGACCAAGGGCGAGACGAGCGGCAACTGGCTGCACCTCGTCGACATCGGCACGGACTGCGACAGCGACGCGCTCCTCGTGCTCGTCAATCCCGACGGCCCGACCTGCCACCGCGGCACGCCGAGCTGCTTCTCGCCCGTCGAGCACAAGTGGAACTTCCTGCGCGATCTGGAGGTGCTCCTAGAGAGCCGCCGCAACGCCGATCCGGCCACGTCCTACACCGCCAGCCTCTACGCCCGCGGCACCAAGCGCATCGCGCAGAAGGTGGGCGAAGAGGGCGTCGAGACGGCGCTCGCCGCTACCGTGCACGACAGGGAGGAGCTCAGGAACGAGGCCGCCGACCTCGTCTATCACCTGCTCGTGCTCCTCGCCGACGCGGACCTCGAGCTCGCCGACGTGATCGACGTGCTGCGCGCCCGCCACGCGAGCCGCGAAAAGGCCGCCGAGGCGAAGTAAGAGTCCCGAGGCAGACTCTGAAAAATGAAGAAAGGCCGGTCCTCCGCAGCGGAGACCGGCCTTTCGTGTCGCGTGTGCCGGAAAGTCGGGCTTATTTGGACTTCTTTTCTTCGAGCATGCTCTTGCCCGTCTCGTCCTGGACGGCCATCGGGGCGCGGAAGCTCACGGCAACGCCCTGTTCGTCGAGCAGGATCTCGGTGGTGCGCAGGGTGCGCGGGGCGTGGATCTGGAAGAACTGGGCGGCATTGGTGACGTTGCCGCTCTTGACGCTTTCAAGGAGCGTCTTGGCGTCGATGAAGACGTAGCCCACCTTCTTGCCCTTGAGAAGCTCGGTTTCCTTCGTGGCGAGCTCGCGGTCGATGGAGGCCATGGACTTCGCCTGAAGCTTGGCCTGGAAGAAGTCGAAGGCGACCTTGTCCTCGTGGTCCGTGAGGACGGCGGGCGTCATGCCCGTCTTGCGCACGGCGGCGGCCGCATCGGTGAAGTGGGCGCGGGAGATCGGCGCGAAGAGCGAGACGGCCTTGAGGCGGCCGTTCGTGAAGAAGAACACCTCGCCCCAGTCCTTGTGGCCCGCAAATTCGACGTTGGCGCGGCAGAACATCTGCTGGCCGCGCTGCGAGCAGTCGAAGATCCCGGCTTCGGCCTTCACGCTCTCGACGGGCTGGTTGTAGACGTAGTCGTTCCAGAGCTTGACCGGCGTTTCAGCCGAGGCGCTGGCGGCGGCCAGAAGAAGAGCGGGAACGAGGCAGAGCTTGCGCATGCGGGATCTCCAGAGATTGGGCGGAAATAATCAAGTATCGGGCGTCGACGCCCGTTCGTCAATGCGGAAAAGCCCGCCGGGAGGACGGACTTTTCGCCGTTTTTCTCGATGTGCGGGACCGGGGCCTACTTCCTGAGGCCCATCAGGTCGGTCATCGTGAGCGAGAGGATGGGCGAGGCGCGGCGCTCGATTTCGGCGTTGACGAGCTTGCCCGCGAGCAGCGTCATGGTCTCCTGCAGGCCGTTCTTGGGATTCTTCATGAGGACCTTGACGGCGGGCGAGGAGCAGCGGCCGACGACGAGGTTCGTCAGCGCCTTCTGGGCGCTCGACTCGATGTTCTTCACCTTGGCCGACGGAATCGTCTGGATCTGCTTGGCGGCGGAGGTCTTCGAGAGCGTGACGTAGGCCCACTGCACGAGGACCTGCTTGTCGCTCGCGGTGGCGTGCTTGTAGAGACACTCGGCAAGCGCTTCGCTTGTGTCCGAAGTGGAGGCGGCCTGAACCGCTACAATGGGAGTCGCAAAAAGGGAGAGCGCCAGGGCGCCCGCAACAAGCTTGTTCTTCACGATCATGAATCCTTGTGATGAGGTTCCAAACGGACTTTCTTCAAATCGGGAACATTCTACGCGCGCGCTCCTCAGCGGGCGCTTTCCCGTCAATATTCGACACGAAAAAAGGTGAGAACGAAGATGTACTCTCTCATCGTCAGGGACTATTCCATCGCCGACATCGAGGCGTTCAGCGCGCTCTCCATCCGCAGGGGCAGCACGATCGCGAGCCTCGCGAAGGCCTCCTCCGACAATCTGCGCATCGTCACGGGCGCGTGGCTCCTCTTTCTGCCGAAGGCGGCGGATGAGGCGGCGGTTCGCGCATCCGCAGAGCGCTTTCTTGCGGGGCCCGGCGCCTGGATGAACGAAACGCCCGAGGGACTTGTTGCCGCCGCCCTTGAGTCGGGCCTTCTTGAGAAGACGTTCGAAGGCTTTGCCAACGGACTCGCGCCGCGCCCGAACGTGACGGCCGCAAGGCTCACCGACGAGCTCGAGACCGCCGCGGCGATCCTTGCCGCACGACGCGCCCGAACGCGCGAGGCGCTGCAGGCGAAGAACCGCGCTGTCAACAGCGGAGAGCCGCCCGTCGACGACGAGGCCGACCGCCGCTTCATGACCGAGGCGCTCGCCGAGGCGAGGGCCGCCGCGCAGGCGGGCGAGGTGCCCGTGGGCGCCGTGCTTGTTGCGGACGGCAGGATCATCGCGTGTGCGGGCAACCGCACGCTTCGCAACGGCGATCCGACGGCGCACGCCGAAATGCTCGTGCTGCGCGAGGGCGCCCGCGTCATGAAGAACCACAGGCTTGCCGAGACGACGCTCTACGTCACGCTCGAGCCCTGCCCGATGTGCGCGGGCGCGATCGTGCAGGCAAGACCCGGCCGCATCGTCTTCGGCGCGACCGACGAGCGCATGGGCGCCGTGGGCGGCGCACTCTCGCTCTTCGAGCTGCCCGGCGTCAACCACCGCCCGTGGGTGAGGCGCGGCGTCATGGCGCAGGAGGCGAAGACGCTGCTCGCCGATTTCTTCGCCGCGCGCCGCGGCGCGAAGGAAAACGAAAGGGAAGGCGAAGGAGAAGCCCGATGACCGATTCCGCAAGGCCCTTCGAGGGACTGACGCTTGCCGTCGCGGCGCCGTCACGACAGTGGGTGACGAACGAGGGCGGCATTGACTGGGCGCTCAGGCGCCGGGCGTTCTCGGCCGCCGAAGCGCTCGGCTTTCGCGTGCGCGAACTTGAGGGCACGTATCTCGAGGAGGCGCGCTTTGCAGGTCCCGACGCCGTCAGGGCCGGGGATCTGACCTGTGCGCTCACAGAGCTCGATGCGGATCTCGTCATGGCGATGCGCGGCGGCTATGGGTGCGGACGCATTCTCGACATGCTCGACTGGGAGCGGATCGGTGCCGCGTCTACGCCCTTCGTCGGCTTTTCGGACGTGACGGCCTTCGAGCTCGCGCTTCTGGCAAGGACGGGCCGCACGAGCTGGCAGGGCCCGACGCTCAGGGACTTGATTGATCCTGATCCCCTCACGATCGAGGGGCTTCTGGCCGTCGTCGGCCGCAGGCCCTTCGCGTCGACGTGGCAGTCGGACGACACGGACGATGCAGATGCCGAGGGCGTCCTCTGGGGCGGCAATCTGGCGATGATCGCCTCGTTGGCGGGCACGCCTTGGATGCCTCAGGTTGAAAACGGCATTCTCTTCATCGAGGACGTGGCCGAGCCCGCCTACAGGATCGAGCGCATGCTGCTCACGCTCGACATGGCGGGGATCCTGAGGCGTCAGCAGGCGGTCGTCGTCTGCGACCTGCAGGGCGCGGACAGGCCCGCAGGCTGGGAAGGCGACTTCAGGCTCTCGCATGCGCTCGACTTCATGCGGGCTCGCACGGGGCTTCCCTTCGTGACGGGCTGTCCCTTCGGGCACCTTCACAGGAAGCTCTCGCTTCCCGTCGGGATGCGGGTGAGGCTTTCGTCGCATGAGGGACGGGTGTCGCTGGAGGCCGCGCCATGAACTTCTTTCCGATCCGCGAGCAGACCTGGCGCTTTCTGCGCGCCTTCTTCATGACGAGCACGGTGCACCACATCACGGCGGGCACGCTCGCCAAGCTCATTCTCTCGAGCCTCAAGCTCTTTCCTGTTGCCCTCACGGCACAGTTCACGGGCATGGCGTCGCTCACGGCCGTCTACTGGCAGAGCGGCGTGAGCGAGGTGTTTCTCACCGTGTGGTTCTGCTGCGGCCTCATTCAGATCTGGCTGTCGCTTCGCTACGTGCGTCTTTTCTGGCGTGACGCGAACCGCGAGGCCAACATTCGCAAGTGGATCCGCCGTTGGACGGCGCTCGCCGTCTCGGCAGGCATCATCTGGGGCGTAGCGGGGCCCACGCTGATGGTCCCCTTCCAGGGGGCGCACCAGATGATCACGGTCGCGACCATCGTGGCCGTGACGTTCGCAAGCTGGCCCGTCTACTCCTGCTGGCTGCCGTCGCTCTCGGCCTTCACGCTCTGCTCGCTCACGCCCGTCATCGTGGCGGGCGCCGTGCAGTTCGGCGTGAGCCAGACCCTCATTGCGCTCATCATTCTCGTCACGACGGTCTTCATTCTCTATTCGGGCAGGAAGCTCAACGAAATGGTCGTCAACTCGATCATCACGGCCGCCCAGAATGAGCGTCTCGTCGAGCGCCTCAGGATCGAGATCGCGCGCGCGGAGAAGGCGCGCAGGCAGACCGAGGAGGAGAGCGAGCGCCGCTCGAAGTTCTTTGCGGCCGCCAATCACGACATCCGCCAGCCGCTTCAGGCCATGGGGATCTACATCGACATTCTCGGACGCAGGGCGACGCCTCAGACCGTGCCCGTCGTCAAGCAGCTTGCGCTCTCGATTTCGGCCATCTCGACCCTGGTCGAGCAGGTTCTCACCGTCACGCGCATGGAGTTCGGGCAGATGGAGCTCCATCCCGAGCATGTAAGCGTGCGCGAGCTTCTCGAGGAGCTCGCCGAGGAGTGCCGTCCGATCGCGGAAAAGAAGGGCCTGAGGCTTCGCGTCTCGGCGCCTCCCGTGACGATCCTTACGGACGTCACGATGGTCAAGCGCGCCCTCAAGAATCTGGTGAGCAACGCTGTCGCGTACTCCGATCCCGCGAAGGCCCGCGTGCCCGAGATCGTGCTCGGCGCGCGACGGGTGGAGAGCCGCCTCGTGATCGGCGTCTACGACTGCGGTCCAGGCATCTCGGCCGAGGACAGGAGCCGCATCTTCGGCACCTTCTATCGCGGAGCTGCGGGCCGTGCGGCGCCGGGCTCGGGCTATGGCCTGGGGCTCTCGATCGTGCGCGGCATCGCAAGACAGCTCGGGCTTGAGCTTACGCTCGGCTCGAAGCCGGGCCGAGGCAGCGTCTTCCGTCTCGCCTTCAGCATCGACGAGTCCGAGCAGGCCGACCGCTTCGAGAAGGCCGTGCCGATCGGCGGCGAGATCAGGGCCCTCAAGGGCAGGATCCTGCTTCTCGAGGACAATCGCTTCGTGCGCGATGCCCTCAAGAGCATGCTCGAGAGCTGGGGAGCCGAGGTGATCGATGCGGGCGAGCCCTGCGAGGAGTTCTACAGGCTCGCCGCTGAGACCGAAAATGTGATCGCGCTCGTGAGCGACTACAACCTCGGGGCCGAGAAGCCCACGGGACTCGAGGCGGCGGGCATGATCGAGGCGCACATGAAGCGCCCCGTGCCCACCGTGATGCTCACGGCCGTTGCGGTCGACCTGATCGAGGGCGAGTACAGGAAGCGCCGCGAGAGGGGCCGCGTGGTGCCCTCGTCGCTGCCGCACATCCTTCAGAAGCCCGCTGACGCAAAGAGCCTCAATGAGGCGATCATGCGCGTGAGGCCGATGGCCGAGAACGCGGCGTTCTGATGAAGGGATGCCAAAGAGGCGGAAAAGAACTCGGGCGTGTCTCCGAAGGGAGACACGCCCGAGTTGCATTGACGGTTGCGGGATGGACCCGAAGGCGGTGAGGCTTATTCTTCGCCGCGCAGGCGGCCCTTGATCTCAAGGGACTTTGCGGCAAAGCCGTAGAGCCAGATGCCCGCGAAGGTCGTGAGGGCGCCCCACATCATGGCGCTCTCGCCGCAGGCGTAAAGCGCGTAGAGCGAGTAGACCGAGGCGATGGTTGCGACGATGGTGATGCGAGAGGCAGTCTTCGGGTCTGCGGGCTCGCGGTGCACGATGACGTTGGCGGCGGCGAAGGCGAGCAGGTACGGGACGAGGTTCGTCACGACGGCGAGGTCCTTCAGGATGTAGAACTGCTGCTCGAGGCGCGGGTCGATCGTGAGGAGCGCGGCTAGGGACTGCAGGAGCAGGATCACGACCATGCCGATCACGGGCACGTTGAGGCGGGTGACCTTGGCGAAGAGCTTCGGGAAGTATTCCTCGCGGGCGGAGACGCGGAAGACCTCGGCGATCGTGAACTGCCAGCTTGTGAGGCAGCCCGCGCAGGCGAGCGCCATCAGGGCCATGACGAACTTGCCGATTTCGGGGCTGAACATCGTGGCGAAGACGAGGCCGAAGGGTGCGGTCGAGTGCGAGAGGAGCTCGTTGTCGACGATGCCGAAGCTGATGTTGTTGGCGAGCACGTAGACGGTGCCGGCGCCGAGCGTGGCGAGCACCATGGCGCGCGGGACCGACTTTTCGGGATCCTCCACGGCCTCGGAGTTCGCGCTGGCGGTCTCAAGGCCGAGGAAGCCCCAGAGCGTCATGGAGATGCCTGCGGAGATGCCGTCGAAGAGCGAGAGGTTCTGCGGGTTCCAGGCGCCGATGTAGCGGTCGACCGAGAACCAGTTCCAGCCGATCACGGTGAGGATCAGGATCGGAATCAGGATGCCGTAGCTCGAGAAGTGCGAGAGCTGGCCGATGAAGCGCGCGCCGCGGATGTTGGGCAGCGAGCAGAGCCAGATCACGATGATGCTTGCAATACCCATTTCGAGCGGGGTGAGGTTCCACTCGAAGAGCACCATCAGATAGCCGACGATCGAAATGGCGATTGTGAGGTTCGCAATGATGAGCGAGACGCCGTAGCTGAAGTTCGCAATGAAGCTTCCGGACTTGCCGAAGGCATAGGCGGCGTAGCCGCCGATGCCGCCGCTCTTCTTGCTGAACATGCCGCATTTGGCAAAGACGTAGGCAATGGTGGTCGCACCGCTGATGGTGACGAGCCAGGCCAGGATGGACATCGTGCCGACTTCAGCGAGCTTCGTCGGCATCAGGATGATGGAGGATCCGAGCATGTTGAGCATCACGGCCATCGTGAGCTGCAGACAGGTCATCTTCGGCTTTTCGATCGTTTTCATAATGGCGTCTCTGGTTGGATATCTTTCTTGGTGTTGGTTGAAAAAAGCAAACCCCGCATTGTACCGATTAAGGCGCGCCGGGTCGAGGATTTTTTGAGGACGTCTGCGCACGTTGAGGAGCGTGTCGAGGACGGGGCGGGCGTGCGGCGTCGCAGACCCGCTGCGGCACATGCGCGTGCAGGGGTCTGGCGTGCACTTGAGGTTTCAGGCTGAACGTGAGAAAGTGTCCTCACCCACCCGTTTTCAGGAGTCCTTCATGTTCGTCCGTTCCGGAATCCTCGCCGCCTCGATTCTGCTTTCCGTCACGAGCTGTGCCGCACCGTCGCTCGAGGACGCGCAGAGGCACGTTATGCCGCTCGGCCAGACGAGCTTCGCGCAGTATGCGGCCGACGCAAAGGCGTGGATCGGCGCCAACCGCAGCTTCGTGCTCGACACGGACGAGGGCAGGAAGATGGAGCTCGAGGCGAACCTGCCGAAGGAGTACCGCCCCGAGCATTCCGACGGGCGCGGGATCCTGCTCGTGCACGGGCTCGGCGACTCGCCCTGGTCCTTCTCCGACATTGCGCAGTCGCTTGCGGCGAACGGCATTCTGGTGAGGACGGTGCTTCTGCCCGGCTGCGGCACGCAGCCCGCCGACATGATGCCCGCGACGGCGGACGACTGGCGGCGCGTCGTGCAGGAGCAGGCCGACATCCTTTCGAGGGAGGTCGACGAGATGTGGCTCGGCGGCTATTCGACGGGGTGCAACCTTGTGCTCGACTACGCTGACGCGAACCCCGGCAGGACGAAGGGCTTTGTGCTCTTCTCGCCCGCGGTCGAGGTGAGGCCGCCGTTCGCTTGGGCGGCGTCCTTCGTCTCGAACTTCAGGGACTGGCTCGTGACGCCTGAGAGCCGTCCCAACGGCGGGCGCAATCCGTTCCAGTACTTCGTGGTGCCGATGAAGGGCTTTGCGGCCTTCCACGACACGATGGTGCGGGCGGACGACGTGCTTGAGCGCCTTGAGAAGAAGCCCTGGAGCGGTCCGGCGGCCGTGATGCTCGCGGAGCACGACGGACTCGTCGAGACGGAGGACCTGCTCGCGAGGTTCGACCGCGCCTTCCCGAATCCGAGGACCCGCATCTTCTGGTACGGCGAGGAGAGGTTCGCAAGGGGACTTTCGGCGCACGTGCGCATCCTGCCCGAAGCGGTGCCCGAGAAGCGCATCGCGAGCTTCTCGCACATGTCCATGACGTATCGTCCCGACAATCCCATGTACGGCGAATCGGGGGCGGAGCGCCTCTGCTGGAACGGTCAGTCGAAGGCCGAATCCAAGGCCTGCGAGGAAGGCGCCGAGATCTGGTATTCGGGCGAGCGCCATCAGCCGGGCGACGGGCGCAACTGCGCGAAGCTCACCTTCAATCCTTGGTACGACGAGCAGCTCGCGGGCATTCTCGACGTGATGGCCCGATGAAGGCTCCGCATACATCCGCTTGCAAGTTTTTTTGAGCTGAGAGCCTCTGCGGCGCAGGCGCTTGCGGTGCGAGCCGATATACTGTCGTGACACGGCCGGCCCGCCGCGGCGGGCCGGCCTTCAATTCACAGGACACTTGAGGAAATGGATCGATCCATGATCAGGAAGAGCATGCTACTCGTCATGACGGCCGCCGTCGCCGCCTGCATCGCAGGCTGCAGCAAGGAGGACATCGAGGCCGCCCGCGAGGCGGGCACCAATGCCGTCTCGAAGGTCGCCGACAAGACGATCGAGTTGAGCGACGAGGCCAAGGGCGTCGTCGACCGCACGAAGGAGCACATCCACGAGCGCATCGTGAAGATGCCTGAAGAAACCACCCGTCAGGCCGCCGAAATCCTCGGCGCCGCCGGCGAGGGCGCGAAGGACGCGGGCGAGCTTCTCAACGAGCACGCCGTCTCGCTTCAGGAGGGCCTCGAGTTCCGCTCGAAGGACCGCGAAAAATAAGCCGTACCCTCGGAATGCGCAAAAAAGGCCTGCCGCCCCGTGATGGGACGGCAGGCCTTTTGTCTGGTTCCGTGTTGAGTCCCGCCGGAGCGGGACTCAAGTCGAATTAGGATCAGAACATGTGGGTCAGGCCGAGGTAGGCCTGACCGACCTGGTTCTTGGCTTCCACATCCTGACCGTTGTTGTTGAACTCAAGCTTGGACACGCCGTAGCCCACGCCCGTGTAGACGGTCGTTCGCTTGGAGAGCGGGTAGCCATAACGAAGGGCGGCACCGTAGTAGGAAAGGTCGGCATCGTTTTGATTGGCAGCGTTGGCGCCGTTTTGGAACTTGGCGTCGACGAAGTAAAGACCGGCCGTGAAATCGCCGCCGAAGACCGGCGTGACCGTGCCGAGGTGCAGGCCGTAGCCCTTGGCGCCGTCGCTCCACATGTTGTCGGCGGTTTCAGCCCTCGTCTCATCGGCGATCGCCGTGAGCTGAGTGGCGCTCAGGCCCTTGAAGTACTGGGCCATCGCGAAGAGGCGGGTGACGCCGAAGTCGTAGTTGCCGCCGAGGTAGACGGTGTGGCCGTCTTCAACGCTGGGGTTGACGTCCGTGCCGAAGGACTGGTAGTTCTGGAATTCGTAGGCGAGAACCGTCTGGAGGGCGCCGAAGTCACCCGTGAGGGCGGCGGACGCGTAGCGGTTCACGGCGGAGGAGCCTTCGCGGTCCTTGTCGTTTACGGAGTCTTCGTTGAAGGAGTACTGGACCGTGGTCTTGACGCCGGCGAAGTCGGGCGTCTGGTAGGTCACCATGTTGTCGTAGCGGCTGGAGGCGGCAAGACCGAAGATGTTGTTGTCGCCGCCGTCAAAGGCGTCGCCATAGGCGTACACGAGGTCATAGGAGCCGGCGGAGGAGCCGACGCCGCCCATGCGGCCGAGGGACACGCGGCCGAAGTCGCCGGAGACCGTGGCGGAGAGTTCGCGGCCGAAGAGGCGGCCCATGCCGAGGGAGCCGTCGTCGGCGCTGAAGCTGTTTTCGGCGACGAAGCTCACCTGAAGGCCGTTGCCGAGGTCTTCGACGCCGCGAAGACCGAAGCGGGACGGAGCGTTGAGACCGCTTTCGAGACCGAAGGTGTTGGTCTTCGTGCCTTCTTCACCCGTTACGTCGAACTTTTCGTGCGTGAAGACGAGGGCTTCGTCAACGACACCGTAGAGGATGACGCTGGAGGCGTTGGCATAGGAGGCGCAGAAGCCGAGGACGGCAAGCGCGGCGAAAGACTTCTTGAACATGTGTGTTCTCCGTATGAGTGGGGGATGCGGAAGTGCACCGCTTGGTCGATTCAATGTATCCGCTTTCAGGACGCGTTCGCTCAACTTCGTGCGGCGGTTACAAATGTCTGAGGTGAGGCGGAATTCAGGACGAGGGAAAAGCGCACTTCCGGGTGTGTTCTTCAAGTTTCGTTCTGCTGCAGGCGGTTGCGGACGGACGGGGAACGGCGTGCTGTTTTTGGAACTAGTGCGAACGGATGAGGAAGAATGTCGTGTTTTTAGGACAAGTGTCGTAGCGCGGACATGCGAGGAGTAGTGTTGTGAAAAACCCACAATTCGTGGAGGAGCCTGCGCGGGAAGGGAAGCGGAGAGGCGGAGACGCAAAAGGAGAAGGAAGGGGAGACGCAGACGAAGAGGCCCCGCGGGACTCTCGTCCTGCGGGGCCTCAGGGCTTGTGCGGCGGGATCGTCAGATCTCGATGCTGTAGCCCGCGCGGCGGGCTGCAAGAAGGGCCTCGGTTCGGTTGCTTGCGCCGAAGATGCGGTAGATGGCGGCGACGTGGGTCTTCACGGTGCCCTCGGAGAGGTTGAGCTCGAGGCAGATGCGCTTGATGGGCGCGCCCTTGGCGAGAAGCATCAGCACGTCCTTCTGGCGGTCGGTGAGCTTGGGGGCGTTGCTCGAGAGGTGCGGGAGCGAGCGGGCGGTTTCGGAGAAGAAGCCCTCGCGCTGGCTTTCGGCGAGCAGCTTGGACGGAATGAAGACGCCGCCCCTGAGGACGAACTCAATGGCGTTCGTGAGCATGTCGGTGTCGAGGGATTTCGGCACGAAGCCCGCTGCGCCGAGCTGCAGTACGCGCATGATGCGGCCGCGGTCGGTGAGGCCCGAAAGGACGAGGATCTTGAGCATGGGCTGGCGGCGGACGATTTCCTCCATCAGCTCCGTGCCTTCGACGCCGGGCAGGTTCAGGTCGAGAATGAGCAGGTCGGCGGTCTCGCCTTCACGCCCGATGAGCTCAAGGGTTGTGGGCACGTCGCCGGCCGTCAGCACTTCGGCCGAGGGATCCCGGTCGAGAAGCATCATGGAAAGGGCGCTCCTCACGAGCGCGTGATCATCGACAATCAGGTACTTCATGCGATTGAGGCTCTGCGGGAGCAGAGCGTTTCTACATTTTCAACGGGTTTAGATTGTACTAAAGAAGAAGTCCGTCGAACGAGTCCGAAAACGTGAAGTGAGGCCGCACCCGATGGGGGATATGCGGCGAAGCCCGCGGCAGGAGACCGCGGGCTTCGGGTTCAGATCACAGGCCTGACGGGATGAGGCGCGCGGATCACTTGCGGCGCTTCATCAGGTTGAGGACTCGGCCGATCTCTTCCTGGGAGTCGTAGACGGCCTCGCCCTCGGCGGGATGCTGCTTGACGTAGCTGCCGTCGGCCTGGAGTTCCCAGGCGTGGATGTTGTCGGCGAGCTGCGGACGGACGATCTGGTCAAGCACGTTGGCGCGGATGTCGGGATCCGTGACTGGTGCGAGGACTTCGATGCGGCCGTTGAGGTTTCGCGGCATCAGGTCGGCGCTGCCCACGTACATCTTCTCGTTGCCCGCATGGCGGAAGTAGTAGATGCGGGCGTGCTCGAGCAGGCGGCCGACGATCGAGCGGACGGTGATCGTCTCGGAGACGCCGGGGATGCCCGGACGGATCGAGCAGATGCCGCGCACGATGCATTCGATGCGCACGCCGGCCTGACTGGCCTTGTAGAGCTCGCGCACGATGCCCGGGTCGACGAGCTGGTTGCACTTGAGGATGATGTGGCCGCCGCCGTGCTTCTTGTGCAGCGCGACCTCTTCCTCGATGAGGCGGACGATGTTCGGACGCGTGCCCTTCGGGGAGACGAAGAGCTTGCGGTATTCGTCGATGATGCCGCAGCCCGTCATCACGTTGAAGAGGTCCTGGACGTCGTCGCAGATTGCGTCGTCGGCCGTGAGGATGCCGAGGTCGGTGTAGATCTTGGCGGAGCCGGCGTTGTAGTTGCCGGTGCCCACGTGCACGTAGCGGCGCAGGCCCTCGGGTTCGCGGCGCACGACGAGGCAGAGCTTGGCGTGGATCTTGAGGCCGGCGAAGCCGTAGACGACGTTGACGCCGGCGGCTTCGAGTTCCTCGGCCCAGTTGATGTTCTGCTCTTCGTCGAAGCGGGCCTTGAGCTCCACGACGGCCGTGACCTGCTTGCCGAGACGGCGGGCCTCAAGGAGGCTCCTCACCACGGGCGAGTCGCTGCCGCAGCGGTAGAGCGTCTGCTTGATGGCGACGACGTTCGGATCGGTCGCGGCCTTCTGCAGGAAGTTGAGCACGCCGCCGAAGGTTTCGTACGGGTGGTAGAACATCAGGTCGCGCTTGCGGATCGCGGCGAACGTGTCGGTTTCAGGCTCGAGCGCTTCGGGAAGCGTCGGGTGGAAGGGCGGGTACTTGAGCGCGGGGCGGTCGATGCCGCCGAGGCCCATGAACTCGCTGAAGGCGAGCGGCATTCTGGACTTGAACACCTGATAGGGGCGCGTGCCGAGATGCTTGACGAGGAAGTCCTGCAGACACTGCGGCATGCCGCGCTCGAGCTCGAGGCGCACGATGGAGCCGAAGCGGCGCTGCTCGACGTAGTCGCGCACGGCCGCGAGCAGGTCGTCGGCCTCGTCCTCCTCGATTTCGCCGTCGGTGTTGCGGGTGATGCGGAAGAGGCCCTGGGAGCGCACGCGGTAGCCCGGGAAGAGCTTCTCCATGCGCTGCATGATGAGGTCCTCGACCATGATGATCGTGCCTTCGCGCGAGCGCACGTCAAGCACCGTCGTCTCGTCGGCGTCTTCGGGCAGGAAGAGGAAGCGCGGGACGTTGTTCGGGCACTTCACGCGGCCGAAGCGGACCTTGCCCGGCTCGTCGGCGTGCACGCCTTCGAGTTCGACCACGAAGTTGATGCTCGTGTTCGAGATCATCGGGAAGGGATGGCCCGCGTCGACGGCCTGCGGCGTGAGGATCGGGAAGATCTGGCGGTCGAAGTAGCGGTCAAGCGCGCTGCGGCGCTTCGGAGAGAGCTGCGAGTAGCGGCCGAACTTGATGTCCTTCTTCTCGAGGGCGGGCTTGAGGGTCTTGAGCCAGAGGTCTTCGGCGACCTCGAGCATTTCGGTGACCTTGCGGCGGATCTCGGTGAGCTGGCGGGCGGGCGGCATCCTGTCGGCGCCCGTGGGCTCCGCACCCATGCGGGCCTGACGCTGCAGGTTCATCACGCGAACCATGTAGAACTCATCGAGGTTGTTGAAGAAGATTGCGAGGAACTGAACGCGCTGCAACAGCGGCACCGTCGGATCGGCGGCCGTCTCGAGCACCTTGCGGTCGAATTCGATCCAGCTGATCTCGCGGTTGATGTAGAGGGACGGATCGTCAACGTCGACGATCTTGGGGGCGACGGGAGCCCCGGCTTTCTCAACGGACTTTTCAACGGTCTTTTCGGCCGTCTTTCTGGCGGTGCGTCGTGCGGTCGTGCGGCGGGCGGGCTTGCCCGCGGCTTCGGCCTGCGCGGCCTGCTGAGGGGCAGCTTCGGTCGCGGCGGAGGCTTCGGGCTGGGGGTTCTTGGAATCAGTCATGTCTCTATTGTCCTTGTCTAGCAGCACAACGAATGTCGATTCTTATATTGTGTGCCATTTTTCATGACGATGCCATGACGCATTGATGACGTTTCCCTGAATCGTGTCACATTCTGACGTGCGCAGGAGGAGGTTCGAAGACATGCAAAAACGGCCGCGGATGACTGCGGCCGTGGCGTTTTGCGTGATTTGACCTCGATTATCGGGCGCTTTCGGGCTCGATGGAGAGCTCGTATCCCTCAGGGTAGTTCCTTAGAACCGTGGCGCCGCCCCGGGTGCTCGATTCGAGCACGCGCTGGCCGCTTCGGGCGAGTGTGCGGGTCGAACCCGAGACGGAGAGCGTGCAGTCGGGGCAGGTCTTGGCGAGGGAGGCCCTGATCGAGTCCACGGGCCAGTACATGAAGGTGAGGTCCCTGATGAGGCCCTTGGCGCGGAATCTTGAGGAAAGGAGCGGATGGCGGGACTCGGCCGTCGTCGAGGGCGTTGCGCTGATGCGCCAGAAGGGCGTGTTTAGCGCGGAGAGGGATGCGCTGATCGAGTCGCCCTTGACGATGATCGAGGCGGAGAAGTCGGGAATCTGTTCGGGGGCGCCTTCGCTCACGGCCTCCTTCGAGAAGGAGAACCTCATGCGCTGCGTTTCGTCGAACCTCACGCCTGCGCGGAAGTCTGGGCGAAAGAGCGGGGCCGCCACGATGCAGGAGGCGGGCTTGCCTGCGTCATCGGCCGCAGCCTGAGCCTTCGCCTTGAGTTCGGGCGCCGCCGACGTGCGCACGGCCTGGGGCTTGGAGGGCTGCGTGGCGCAGGATCCGTACGGAGCGGGCGTCGAATTCTGGGCGCATCCGGCCGCAAGGATCGTTGCAAGGACGGCGGGGAGGAGAAGGCGTTTCATGTCGGCGGGTGACGGGCGGGATTGAAGAGCGGCCACATTGTAGCCGATGCAACGATCGGAATACGTAACGGTCAGGATCGGTGATAAAGCTGAGGCAGTCTGAGGGCGCCTGCGGGACAGGCTGGGGCCGAGGGATGCGTGATGCAGGGAGGATAGCATGGACGGCTGAAAGCCTCTTGGCGAGAGGGCCACTCGCCGCGCTCTCCGTGTTCCGGCGTCAAAATCCCGCTAATATAGAACTCGTTATTGAAGACGCGCCGCCCGCCCAAGAGCCTGCGGCCCACACTGGTCTCGACATGCAGAACAAAAAGCTCATCGCCCTTGCCATCGCCTCGCTGGCCCTGCCGGCCATCGCGGCCGAAGCGCCCGCCGCAGCTCTGGCGGCGTCCACCGCCGCCCCCGTGGCTGCGCCCGCATCCGCTCCGGACTCGGAGTCGGAGGACGCGCTCGACAGCGTGGTGAACGGCCTCGCCTCCGCCTCGGAGACGGGGGAGGCCTCGCCCGAAGGGGAGAAGGCCGAAGAGGCTCGTACGGATGCGGCTCAGGAAGTCGCTGAAGGAACGGCCGGGGACAAGACCGGGGCGGCGGACGCAAAGTCTGAGGAAAAAAACGAGGATGCCGGCGCGGGGAGTGCGGCCGAGTCCGGAGCGGACGGTGTTGCCGAGCTGCGCACGGCCGATGCGGTGTCGCCTCTTGCGATCGTGCCGCCGTTTCTGGACTTCATGCCCTACGTGACGAGCCTCAAGGACGTCGAGGAGGTCTTCGGCAAGAATGCCCGCCTCTATGACGACGGACGCTACGGCAGACGCCACATCATCACGGGTCAGGACTTCGATCTCGGCGTCACGAGCATTCTCGTCTACTACACGGACGGCGGACTTCTCTCCGACGTCTTCCTGAGGATTCCCGCGAAGGAGCGTCCCCGCGTGCTCGAGGCCCTCAGGGAGATGACGCCCTCGATGAATCCCGACGGCATCTGGACTTCGGATGGCGGGCGCGACTGCTGGCGCACGAAGACCGCAGAACTCTCCGTGGGCCCCGTCAAGGGCGACGACTTCACGGTCGAGTACGGCGCGACGGCGCGCCAGATCCGCGAGACGCGCGCCTGGATCGAGGCCGATCCCGCTCACCGCGCACCGCGCTTTGCGGGACTTTCGATCGGCATCTCGACGGCGGCCGACGTCAAGGCGAAGGCCGACGGCAAGCGCTGCCGCATCCTGGGGCCGAGCCATGCGAAGGACGGCTCCTCGACCTATGCGCTCAGCGGTCCCTGTTTCGGGGTGCCGGGCGAATATCAGTCGCTGGCGTGGATTGCCGCCGACAGCGGCAGGCTCACGCGCCTCTTCCTGCAGAGCCGCGGCGACGCCGTGGGATTTGCCTCCGTGCTGCCTGCGCTTGAAAAGCGCTACAGGCCCACGGGCAAGCCCGGCGAATTCGAGGCGGGCGAGGCGCCTGCGCGCAACGTCTGGCCTGCCGTCATCCGCTTCACGCCCTATCGCAAGGCCGCGGGCAGCACCGTCGAGGAGGGCACCCTTGAATTCTTCGCCGGCATCGACGGCGTGAAGAAAGAGGAGGCCGTCTGGGACGCGCTTCTCGAGGAGAAGAAGGCGAGGGAGGCTCAGGCAAGGCAGGTCGACAGCCTGTTCGAATGACCTCGGCAACGGCTTGAACAAACGAAAGGCCCTGCAGGAGCGAATCCTGCGGGGCCTTGT
Organism: Sutterella wadsworthensis 2_1_59BFAA; assembly: GCF_000297775.1. GTDB lineage: Bacteria > Pseudomonadota > Gammaproteobacteria > Burkholderiales > Burkholderiaceae_F > Sutterella > Sutterella wadsworthensis_A. Next base: position 253,097 of record NZ_JH815515.1, on the reverse strand, counting down.
TCAAGGTTTCAGGCCTGAGGGCCTTGGCCGGGCTCATTGGTCGAGCTTCTTGATTTCGGCGCGGGTGCGTTCAAGCTCGAGTTCGACTTTTTCACGGGCTTTCTCGGTGCGGACGGCCTCTTCGGCAACGGACGTGCCGACCTGGGCTTCACGCTCCTGGACCTTCAGCTCGGCGAGGCGGACCTTGAGCTCGCGTTCGCGAAGGGCGAGTGCATCAAGCTTGTCCTGCTTGGCCTTCTTGGCGGCGTTGGCCTTGGCGTTCGCTTGGGCGCGGGCCTTGTCGGCCTTCGCCTTGGCGGCCTGCTTCTGGGCTTCGGCCTTCTGGCGAGCCTGTTCGGCGTAGTATTCCTCGGCCTGGATGCGTTCCTGTTCGGCCTTCACGACGCCGATGTTGTACTCCATCTGGCCGCCTGCTTCGGCGTACTGCTCGGCGCGGCGGTCGGCATTGGTCGTGCAGCCTGCGGCGAGAAGAGCGGCGCCGAGGGCGGCGACCGTCATGATCTGCTTCTTCATGATGACACTTCCTTCAGGAAACCCGGATCAGCGCTTGTCGCAGCCGTACGGGTTGTTCGGCTGGATGCGGGTCTCGCCGCTGCGAGACGAGGCCATGATGGCGGAGCCGAGCTTGTATTCGCAGATGCGGCCGACCTGCGTGGACTGGTAGACCTGCCCGTCGGAGGAGCGGTAGACGAGCTGCACGCCGTCGACATAGGTCGTGCCGGAGCCGCCGACGGCGTCGCCTGCAAGACCGCCGATCGCGCCGCCGGCAAGGCCGCCGAGGACGCGGGACGAGGTCGAGTGGTTGTTGTGGTTGCCGATGGCGGCGCCGGCGATCGCGCCGAGGATGGCGCCCGTGGCGCGGGCACGGTCGGAGTTTTCGCTGTTGTTCACGGCCACCTGAGCGGGATTGATGGCGATGATTTCAACCGTGTTCACTCGCTGAGCCTGGTTCACCTGGCTGGAGCTGTAGACGTCGGAACGATAGTAGTTGCCGTCGGTGGCGCAGCCGCTGAGGGCGACGGTCAGGCTGAAAAGGCCGATCACGAGGAGTTTCTTCTGGGGCATGGCTTTGTTCTTGTCTTGGGTCGAAAAAACGGTCATTTTGGACTGATCTTCCGTTCAGTCCACATCCTCACGATACACCATTGCGGGTGCGGCGGGCGGATGAGGGCTGCGGTCCGAAACAAGACGTTACGCATCCTTGCGCAGGCAGGATGCAGTGGATGTAGAAAAGCCGCCGGTCGCTGCGGAATCTGCGGCTTTGCGGTGCGTCGCGGGCCCTGATCAGGCGGACACGCGGACGAGACGGCCGGTGAAGTCGTGGATTTCGACGCGGCCGTTGCGGCGGTGGATGGCCAGCTGGTCGTCGCCGACGAAGCGGACGAACTTGGCGTCGTTGACACTGTACGTCGTGACGAGCTTGCCTTCGGTGTTGTAAAGCTGACAGTAGCCGTTTCTCAGGACGACGGCGACATGGTCGCGATGAAGGATGGCTTCGTCGATGTTCATCGGGGGAAGCGTGACGCGGGGCTTGCCGGCGCCGCCTCTGATCTCACAGCAACCGTTGCGGACAACTGCATTCATTGTTTCTCTCCTCCTTGGTGGGCTTCAGCATCTGCATGAGGGAAGAATATGACGGGGTGCGTCAGTATGTGACGCAAGCAGAAGCGCACGCATCATGTTCGAGACTCCATCAGTTTCTGCCGAAGCTCATCGAATCAATTCTACCAGAAATGAAATCAGGATTTCACGCTTGTCGTTCGGGAGGGGGTGCGGCTGATCTTCGCGGCGGCGTGCACTTGATGCAAAAAAGGAGCGCTGCTTTCGCAAAGCGCTCCTTTCGACTGTCCCGCGCGCGTTTACAAAGAACGCGGGACTATTCAAACCGATCGACGGAAATTAGTTTTCGTTGTCCATCGGGGTGAGGGCGTGACGAGCGGCCCAGGTCCACGGATTGGCGAGCCAGTCGTTGAGGACTTCCTTCTTGTCGGCGGAGATCGTGCCGAGTTCGATGGCCTTGTCGATGACCTTCGTGAAGTCGATCATTTCGTGGCAGCGGACTTGCTGCTTTTCGAAGAGCTTGTTGGTCTCGTCGATGCCGAAGGAGGTGATGGCGAGGCAGTCCGTGACCGTGGCGCCTTCAGCCTTGAGGCCTTCGACGGCGGAGAGGAGCGAGAGGCCGGTGGAGATGTGGTCCTCGATGAGGAGGACGCGCTTGCCGGCGATGTCGCAGCCTTCGACGCGGCTCTTGTTGCCGTAGGTCTTGGCGGCCTGACGAACGAAGATGCTCGGCTTGTTGAGACGGTAGGCCAGAGCGGCGGCGTGGGAGACGCCGGCGCCTTCGACGCCCGCAACGATGTCGAATTCGAGACCGAGTTCGACGACCTTCGTGGCCATAGTTTCAAGGATGTCGCGCCAGGCTTCCGGGACGGCCGTCAGGCGGCGGTTGTCGACGTAGATCGGGGTGATCAGGCCGGACTTGAGGCGCATCGGACGTTCCGTCAGGAAGGACACGGCGCCGTTGTTGATGAGGTGTTCGGCGAGGATGTTTTCAGCAATCTTGGACTTGAACATTTTCTATATCTCTTTCCTGAAAATTAGTCGATGCCGATCGCCTTGCGGCCGTTGACCGTGGCAATCTTGACGAGTTCGTCGAAGTAGTCGAAGCGGCAGCCCGTGGCGAGCGTGGTCATTTCGTGCCACATGTCGCCGGCGTTCCAGGGCACCATGGCGTCGCAGACGTTGTCCGTGCCGAGGGCGACGGTGATGCCGGCCGGGACGAGTTCGTCGACCGGGGTCATGGAGTTGTGCATCGGGCCAATCTGTTCGGAACGCGGGGTGTCGATCCAGGCGGTCGGGCAGGCGATCATCATCACGTCGGCTTCGCGCATGAGCGTGTAGAGACGCTGGCGGTAGGCGCGGGAGTGAGCGGCGATCGAGATGCCGTGAATGGCGACGACCTTGCCCTGCATGCCGTGCTGGATGGTCTTTTCGCAGAGCTGCTCGGTTTCGTATTCAAGGCTTTCGTTGAACTGGTCGACGTGGACGTGGACCATCTTGTTGCGGGACTTGGCCGTTTCCATGATGATGTCGAAGGCTTCGTCGCCGCGGCCGTAGTCGCGTTCGTCGCGCTTCGGGAGCGCGCCGATGATGTCGACGAGTTCAGCGCCAATGTCGAACCACTTGCGGGCTTCCGGATGGATCACGCCCTTGAGGGTCTGGTTGGCGAACTTGACGGTCAGCTGGTCCTGATAGTGTTCGCGGGCACGCAGGCCGGCCTTGATGGCGCGGTCTTCAGACTGCGGGTCGATGTCGACGAAGGTCGCGAGGGCGGACACGCCCTGGGCGATCTGGTTTTCAAAGAACATCGAGAAGCGGCGGTAGAAGTCTTCTTCCGTGGAGTTGCGCTTGAGGGCGTCGAGGGCGTCCCATTTCTGCTGAAGCGTGCAGGTGCGGCGCATCTCGAGAACGTCGGGGCTGAGGGTGTAGGCACGGTCTGCATGAGCGTGGGTGTTGACCCAGCCGCCGGCGGCCATGATGGCCGGTTCGATCATGTCGCGAATCGTCAGGGGGGCGTTTGGCGTAGACATTAAGAACATCTCCTTCGCAGTTAGCGAAAACAAAAGTGGTATTTGCCGTCAGTACTCAGGAAAAAGCCGCGGATACGTCGGTTTGAAAGGGATGACGTTTCTGCGGCTAAATTGACCACATTTTATAGATGGGTTTTCGATGTGGCGAATGGATACACAAATTGTTACGTCATTAAGGCGTGACGCTTGTGCTTCATTCCGTTTTCTTCGCTAGAGCCGCAGTCGAAGGCAAATGGATGCCGGATGCTGGTCACGGACTGGGGCCTCGTGTCGGCATGTGAAGGTCCGCCGTTGCGCGTCCTGAGGCGGGTTTTGTCGACGAATCCCGCCGAAAAAGGCCCGGATTTGGGTATGATGGGCGCCCGTTCCGTCAACCGACGCCATTTCCACCTCTCCATGCTGTCATTCGAAGCCGAAGCGGCCGTTCAGGCCGAGCCCGTTCCTCCCGTTCTTCCCGTCCTTTATCTTGATGACGTGATGTGTGCCGTGATGAAGCCCGAGAAGCTTCTCGTGCACCGCACCGAGATCGCCAACGGCGACACGGTCTTTGCCGTGCAGTGCGTGCGTGAGCAGCTCGGCCGTCGGGTCTGGCCCGTGCACAGGCTCGACCGCGGGACGTCGGGCGTGCTCGTCTTTGCGTGTGATGCGGACACGGCCTCGAGGCTCGGGCGCATCATGATGGCGGGCGAGGTGAAGAAGCGCTATGCGGCCGTCGTGCGCGGCTGGCTCGAGGAATCCGTCGACTGCCGCCATCCGCTCTCGCTCCCCGAGGATCCGTATCTGAAGAAACGACGCGGTCCGTCGGAGCCTCAGGATGCGCGCACGGTCTTCATCGAGCGCGCAAGGGGCGAGGCGCCCGTTCCTTCGGGCAGGTTCGAGACGACCCGCCTCGGCCTCGTCGAGGCCGAGCTCTTCACGGGCAGAAGGCATCAGATCCGCCGTCATCTCAAGTGGCTTGCGCACCCCGTCATCGGGGACGCCACCTACGGGAAGGGCCCCCTCAACCGTGCGGTCGCGCAATGGTTCGGTGCGGACCGCCTGATGCTCCACTGTGCGAGGATGACGCTCCCGCATCCCGTCACGGGCGAGGAGATCGACATCCGTGCGCCGCTCGTCGAGGGTCCCTTCAGGTCAGCCGTCGAGAGGCTCGGCTGGCTTGAGGCGTACGAGGAGCTTATGAACGGCCCCTGGAGAGAGCCGCCTGCGCAGGCGCAGCTTCTGGCGTAGCTGCCTGAGGCCCGGGAAAGAAAGAAGGCCCGGCCTTCCGAGAAGAAGCCGGGCCTTCTTGGGGTTTGACTGTCGTCGGCGTCAGGAGTTGCGGCGCTTGTCGAGGCCGAGATCGGCCATGATCGTGGCGGAGATTTCCTCGATCGACTTCGTCGTGGAGTTGAGCCAGCGGATGCCTTCGCGGGCCATCAGGCCTTCGGCGTCGGCGATTTCCTGACGGCAGTTCTCGATGCTGGCGTAGCGGCTGTTCGGACGGCGCTCGTTGCGAATTTCGGAAAGGCGCTCGGGCTTGATGGAGAGGCCGAAGAGCTTTTCACGAAGCGGAATGAGGGCGTCGGGCAGGGAGCCGCGGTCGAAGTCCTCGGGGATAAGCGGGTAGTTGGCGACCTTGATGCCGAACTGCATGGCGAGGTAGAGCGACGTCGGGGTCTTACCCGAGCGGGAGACGCCCACGAGGATCACGTCCGCTTCGTCGAGGCCGCGGTTCGTCTGGCCGTCATCGTGCTGGAGCGTGTAGTCGATGGCGGCGATGCGGCGGTTGTACTTCGCGTCGTCGCGGATGCGGTGGCTCTGGCCGATGGAGTGCGCGCTCTTCATGCCGAGCTCGGTCTCGAGCGGGCCGACGAACTTGCGGAAGAGGTCGATGATGTGACCGCTCACGTGTTCGTTGAAGGTGCGCATGATGTCCGGATCCACGAAGGTCGTGAAGATGATCGGACGAAGGCCTTCTTCCTTTTCCACCTGATTGATGCGCTGCGCGGTTTCAAGCGCCTTCTCGACCGTGTTGACGAACGGGATGCGCGTCTGGTGGTAGTCGAGGTCGGGGAACTGCGTCATGATCGAATGCGCGAGCGTTTCGGCGGTGATGGCGGTGCCGTCGCTCACGATGAAGATCTGTCGGCAGGGGGCGCACTTCTGGGTGTCTGTCATGGCGGATAGTTGAGAAGGATTGGGTAATCCTTCCATTTTACCCGATCGGCCATTCCCGATGAGTCGAGTCTGAGGGTTTCCCGCGTCACACGGGCGTTTGAGGTCAGAGCCTTGGGCTGCGCCTGATGAGGAGCTCGGCCGCAAGGAAGATGACGGCCGCCAAGAGCGAGAGCAGGAGGCAGAGCGCGTTCGCGGCGTCGAAGTCGACGCGTGAGACGGCGTTGAAGATTTCGAGCGAGAGCGTGTTGGTGCGCTCCGAGATGTTGCCGCGCCCACCTCGCCCGAGACGCGGCGCTGCCGAGAAGGAGCGCCGCCGCGAGACTCGGCCGAACGAGCGGGAGCGTGACCCTGAGGAAGACGTCGCGCCTGCTCGCGCCGTGGATGCGGGCGGCCTCCTCGAGTTCGATGAGGCGCGGCGAGGCGAACGCCGCCTGAAGCGGACGCACGACGAGCGGTAGGCCCGCAATGAAGCCCGCGAGCGCGACGAGACAGGTCTTCGCGGTGAGTGCAAGCGAGAAGAGGAGCTGCGGCTAGTTGAGAATCAGGTCGATCATGGCGGGCGTGCGTCGCGGGCGTCCTCATTCGATGCCGAACTTCCTCAGGAGGGGCTTCACCTTTTCGGAGGCGAGGAAGTCCATGAAGGCCTTCACGTCGGTGTCGGCCTCGGCGCCCCGCACGGGACGCACGGTCATGTGTACGACGGCGCTTTCGTCGCGGATGTCCGCGATGCGGCCGTCCTTCATCGTGAGGACGGTCTTCGCGAGCCTCTCGGCTTCGTCGGCGGCATGCGTGATGTAGAGGACGGGAATGCCCGTGATTTCGGGAATGCGCTCGAAGTAGCCGAGAAGCTCGGCCTTGCGCTCCGAGTCGAGACTCGCGAGCGGCTCGTCCATGATGAGGAGCGTCTCGGCGGCGAGAATGCCGCGCCCGAGCGCGACGCGCTGGCTTTCGCCGCCCGAGAGCGTGTCGGGACCACGTGAAAGAAGATGCGCAATGCCGAGCACCTCGATGAGGCGCTCCTGGTCGACTGCGGTGCGGCGTCCTCCGAGGCGCCTGCCGAAGAGCAGGTTCTTGCGAACGGTGAGGTGCGGAAAGAGCCTGTGGGACTGGAAGACGAAGCCGATGCCGCGCGATTCGACGGGAAGGTCGATGCACGGATCGTCCGATCTGAAGACGCGGCCGTTGACGCTGATCGTGCCCGATGCGGGCTTCACGAGATCCGCGATGCTGCCGGTGAGCGTCGACTTGCCGCAGCTCGAGGGGCCGAGCACGGCCGTGAAGCCGTCGCCGGGCAGATCGCAGTCCGCCTCGAGCGTGAAACCCGGAAGACGCGTCGTGAAGTGAAGGGAGATCATGGGCAGAGCCGTTCGCTATTCGCAATGGGAATAGCGAACGGCTCTGCCAAGAAAAGAGGGTGGAGGGGTGGATGAAGACGGGGAGGTCAAGCCTCCCCTCCGTCAGGCCTTCTGGGCGAGGGCGGCTTCGATTTCGATGACGCCCTCGAGGACGCCGGCCGCCAGTGCGTAGAGTCGGGCGTCACTGCGTGCGCGAACGGCTACGGCGAAGGCGGGGAGCCATTTGGCGGCGTGCGCCTCGAAGAAGGCGGTGGCGGCCGCAGGGTCGTTCTTGAGGATCAGGACGGTGAGAAAGCCGAGCTGCAGGCCGAGATGGTCTTCGGGCACGCCGAGGATGCCTGCGGTCTCAAGCCCCGCGTCGGCGTAGGCCTTGCGGCACTCGAGCTGGGAGAGCGGGATCTCGTCCCTGTGGAGCCAGGCGGATTCGGCAAGGGGCACCGTGCCCTCGCATGTGCCAAGGAAGAGTCTGGCGTACTCGCGTTCGAGCTCAAGCGGCTCGGGCGCGGGGGCGTCGAGCACCGCCTCGAACGGGGCGGCGTTCGTGCCGAGTTCGGCTGCGAGCCCTGCGGCCGCGCGCATCGCCTCGACATAATTTTCATAGGCGCCCTTCGCCTCGGGCTGGAGAAAGAGGGCGGAAAGCGCGTCGTAGACGGACTGACGCGCAAAGTCCTGCAGCTGCTGGGTGACCACGGGCTTGCTCTCTATATATAGACGGTCTGGAGGCGGTGGGGCGGGGCCGCGGGGGCGGCGCCTGCCGGCCGGATCGGATCAGGTCATTTTATCTGCTGCCGCGTGAAAGTGCCTCGCCCTACTCAAAACCACCTAGATGGGAACAATGACACTCTGCCTGCGTCTAGATTTCATCTATTGAGGCGGATCGGACCTGCGGAAAATCCCTGAAATTGTCCTGCGGGATCAAAAAATATGCAGGGTAGGCCCATTTTCCGGCGCATAAAGCGCTCTGAACGGGTAAAATCCCCCACAATTGAACCACCGCCCCGGTTCTTGGGGCTTAAGAGGATAAGCATGGTACAGGGTCGTTACGTTTTCCCCTTTAGTCAGCTTCGCATGACCGACGTTGATCGCGTCGGCGGCAAGAACGCTTCGCTCGGCGAACTGCTCAGCCAGCTCACGAGCGCCGGCATCCGCGTGCCGGACGGTTTCGCCACCACGGCCGAAGCCTTCCGCCTCTTCCTGAAGGAAGGCGGTCTCGAGGAGCGCATTGCTCAGCGTCTCACCACCCTTGACGTCGACGACGTCAAGGCGCTCGCCGCTGCCGGCGCCGAGATCCGCGGCTGGATTGAAGCCGCTCCGTTCCCGGCCGAGCTCGAAAAGGAAATCCGCGAATTCTACGAATGGCTCAAGGACGGTCAGGAGGAAATCTCCGTTGCCGTTCGCTCTTCCGCCACGGCTGAAGACCTTCCCGACGCCTCCTTCGCCGGTCAGCAGGAAACGGTGCTCAACGTCGTCGGCATCGACGCCGTCTTCAAGCACATGAAGGAGGTCTTCGCCTCCCTCTACAACGACCGCGCCATCTCCTACCGCGTCCACAAGGGCTTCACGCACGCTGAAGTCGCCCTGTCCGCCGGCGTGCAGCGCATGTGCCGCTCCGACCGCGGCGCCGCCGGCGTGATGTTCACGCTCGACACCGAATCCGGCTTCGACCAGGTGGTCTTCATCACCGCCTCCTACGGCCTCGGCGAAACCGTGGTTCAGGGCGCCGTGAATCCCGACGAGTTCTACGTCCACAAGCCCATCCTTGATGCCGGCAAGTATCCGATCATCCGCAAGACGCTCGGCTCCAAGCTCATCAAGATGGAGTTCGAATCCGACAAGTCCGTCGGCCGCACGGTCCGCACGGTCGATGTCCCGGCCGAAGACCGCCGCAAGTTCGCCATCACCGACGAAGATGTGATCGAACTGGCCCGCTTCGCCCGCATCATTGAAAAGCACTACGGTCGTCCGATGGACATCGAGTGGGGCAAGGACGGCAACGACGGCAAGATCTACATCCTTCAGGCCCGTCCTGAAACGGTGAAGTCCCAGCAGAACAAGGCCGACGTGCAGCTCCGCTACACGCTCAAGTCTAAGGGCCGCCTGCTCTGTCAGGGCCGCGCCATCGGCCAGAAGATCGGCACGGGCCCGGTCCGCATCGTCGACAGCGCCGCTGAAATGGATCGCGTTCAGGCCGGCGACGTTCTCGTCACGGACATGACCGACCCCAACTGGGAACCGGTGATGAAGAAGGCCTCCGCCATCGTGACGAACCGCGGCGGTCGTACCTGCCACGCGGCCATCATCGCCCGCGAACTCGGCATCCCGGCCGTCGTCGGCTGCGGCGACGCCACGGAACGCCTCTGCGAAAACGACGAAGTGACGGTGTCCTGCGCCGAAGGCGACACGGGCAACATCTACGAAGGCATCCAGGAAGTGGCCGTTGAGGAAGTCCAGCGCGGCGCCCTCCCGGAAATCCCGGTCAAGGTCATGATGAACGTCGGCAACCCGCAGCTCGCCTTCGAGTTCCAGGCCATCCCGAACAAGGGCGTCGGCCTTGCCCGCCTTGAGTTCATCATCAACAACAACATCGGCATCCACCCGAAGGTTGTTCTTGAGTACCCGAACGTCCCGAGCGAATTGCGCGACGCCGCCGAACGCCTCTCCGCCGGCTATGCCAGCCCGAAGGAATTCTTCGAGAAGCGCATCGCCGAAGGCGTGGCCACGATTGCCGCCGCCTTCTACCCGAAGAAGGTCATCGTCCGCATGTCCGACTTCAAGTCTAACGAGTACCGCAAGCTCATCGGCGGCGCCCTCTACGAGCCGGATGAAGAAAATCCGATGCTCGGCTTCCGCGGCGCCTCCCGCTACATCTCGAACCAGTTCGCCGAATGCTTCGCGATGGAATGCCGCGCCATGAAGTTCGTGCGCGACGAAATGGGCCTCACCAACGTCGAACTGATGATTCCGTTCGTGCGTACGCTCAATGAAGCCAAGCGCGTCAACGAAATCATGGAACAGTACGGCCTCAAGCGCGGCGTCAACGGCCTTCGCCTCAACATGATGTGCGAAATCCCGTCCAACGCCGTCCTCGCCGACCAGTTCCTCGAGTACTTCGACGGCTTCTCCATCGGCTCGAACGACATGACGCAGCTCGCCCTCGGTCTCGACCGAGACTCCGGCCTCGTCGCCGCGTCCTTCGACGAACGCGATCCGGCCGTCAAGGCGCTCCTCGCCATGGCCATCAAGGCCTGCCGCGAACGCGGCAAGTACGTCGGCATCTGCGGCCAGGGTCCTTCCGACCACGCCGACTTCGCCGCCTGGCTGATGGAACAGGGCATCGAGTCCATCTCGCTCAACCCCGACACCGTCGTCGACACGTGGCGTCGCCTCGCCGTCAAGTAATTGACGCGCTGAGACGCTAGTCCGAACAAAGCCCCCGGCTCCGAAAGGCGCCGGGGGCTTTTGTCTGGTCCCTTCGAATCGCGTGTGCCCGAGATGTTTTCACGTCCGTGCTTGACATGTGCCATGAGAATGATTATCATTAACACGAATGGGAACCATTCGCAGGTGCGAACGGGCAGGACCACACGAATCACAGGCGCCTTTCGGGCGCAGGGAAGGGCAACATGACGAAGCATGCAGCTGCAAGGACGCGCACGGCGCTCAGAGCCGCCTCAACCGCAGGTCTTTCGGTCTCCGCATTCTTTCTTGCGGCGCCCGTTCTCGGTCTTCTCGCGCCGCAGGCGAGCTTTGCGGCGGCGATCGCTGCCTTTGCCGCGGCGACAGGACTGGATGCGATTCGAGACCGTACGCACGGAGAATAGTTTTCACGACTTCTGCAGTTGAGTGAGGATCGGCGCCCGCAGTTCTCTTCGGAGGAATGCGGGCGCCGGTCTTTTTGTCTTCCCGATTGTCGTTTCGTAAGTGCGTGAAAACCTAGGAGTGCCGCCGTTCGCCGCTGTGCTAGAGTGTTCTGGTACGGCCTCTGTGGCCCGCAGGGCGGTTCCTGCGGCGGATCAGGGGCGCTTGCGGAGGCAGGAACGTTGTTCATATCAGGTACGGTTCTCTGGTTCATACTGGCGCTGATCGTCGCCGCCGTCGAGATGGTGACGGGCACGGTCTATCTTCTGGCCGTCACGTTGGCGTGCGCGGCCGCGGGCGCCGCGAGCTGGCTTGGCCTCTCGGCGAGCTGGCAGTTCGCGGTCTGCGCCCTCGTGACCGTCATCGGCTGCGCGCTTGCGCATCTCCTGCGCCGCAGGAAGAATCCGCAGGCCGATCGTCTCATGAATCTTGACGAGGGCGAGCGCATCCGAGTCGAATCAGTGGGCACGGGCGGCACCGCCGTCGTGCAGTACCGCGGCGCGCCCTGGATCGCCTGCGCCGAAGAGGGCGATCTCACGCCGGGCACCTGGATCATCGCCCGCGTCGACGGTACTCGCCTCGTCCTTCGTTCCGCCGCCCTCAAGTAGAGGCGACGCCCATTTCACACGTCATACGGAGTCATTGAAAAAATGAACGTCAGCGGCTTTCTCATCTTTACGCTCGTGCTCGTCGTCGTGGCGGTGCTCTTTGCGTTCCAGTCCGTCAAGGTCGTGCCCCAGCAGACCGCGTGGGTGGTCGAGCGCCTCGGCAAGTTCCACGCCGTGCTCACGCCGGGCCTCAACTTCATCATTCCCTTCATCGACCGCGTCGCCTACCGCCACTCCCTCAAGGAGATTCCGCTCGACACGCCGAGCCAGGTCTGCATCACGCGCGACAATACCCAGCTCACGGTCGACGGCGTCCTCTTCTTCCAAGTGACCGACCCGCAGCGCGCCTCCTACGGCACGTCCAACTACGTCGTCGCCATCACGCAGCTCGCCCAGACGACGCTTCGCTCCGTCGTCGGCAGGATGGAGCTCGACAAGACCTTCGAGGAGCGCGATCTCATCAACAAGTCCGTCGTCTCCGCGATTGACGAGGCGGCCCTCAACTGGGGCGTCAAGGTGCTCCGCTACGAGATCAAGGACCTGACGCCGCCCGCCGTCATCCTGCAGGCCATGCAGCAGCAGATCACGGCCGAGCGCGAAAAGCGCGCCGTCGTCGCCGCATCCGAAGGCCGCAAGCTCGAGCAGATCAACCTCGCCACCGGCGCCCGCGAGGCCGCCATCGCCCAGTCCGAGGGGGAAAAGCAGGCCGAGATCAACAAGGCCGAAGGCCAGGCGGCCGCCACGCTCGCCCTTGCCACGGCAACGGCCGAGGCCCTTCGCCGCGTTGCCGCCGCCACGCAGGCCGAAGGCGGCATGAACGCCGTCAACCTGCAGGTCGCCGAAAAGTACGTCGAGGCCTTCTCGCAGCTCGCGAAGACCAACAACACGCTCATCGTCCCGGGCAACCTCGGCGACATCTCCGGCATGATCGCCTCGGCGATGAAGATCGTCGACGGCGCCAAGGCCCAGCTCCCGCCCAAGGCCTGAGCCGTCCTTTGAAGCACCTTCCGAAGGCGCCCGCAGGATTCGTCCGCGGGCGCCTTTTCCGTCGCACCTCCATCATCACCTGCACCGCATGCCGTTTCGTACTCCTGAAGCGGGTGCGGGGCCTTCGCTCTGTATAATGTCGGCATGTTTTCACAAGAGCCGCGGCACCCCTGCATGATGGCCCCAAAGGATGAAATTTCCTATGACCGAACAGAATACGAGCGGCGCCGTCGTGGCGCTTCCTTCGATCGGCGATTCCGCCGTTCTCGCCGAGATCCTGATGTACACCGGACGTGATGCGATCGCCGTCATGCTGAATGAGCAGGGCGATCCCAATGACTTCTCCAGGATCGTCTTCGGCGTCGCCTCGATCTTCATGGGGCACACCGACTCGCTCGAGCTTCCCGAGGGCTGGGATCCCGCCGCGCGGGGCGCCGCCCTTCGTCCGCTTCTTTCCGACATGCTTGAAAACATGCCCGAGGAGGACCGCAGGACCTTCGCCGATGACGAGAGTCTCCTTGTGCTCGCCGTCATGACCTGCTTCCAGGAGGCCGCCGCCATCGCAGAGTACTGGGCCGATGCCCACGAGACGACGGACATGCAGACCATTCTGAACGGCGTCCTTCATGACGAACTCTTCTCCGCCCACTTCGCCACCTGGGCTGAGATGATCCTCGGCATTGCCCCCGAAGAGGAGGACGAGGAAGGCGCGGCGGATGACAGCGAAGGAGACAAGACGGAATGACGGACGAAAAGAAGATCGAGGAGCAGGCCCCGGAGCAGGGCGAGGAAAAGGTCGAGGCTGTCGTTCTTGACGAGAACGTGCTCGAACAGCTGCTGGTCGGTTGCATCTGGGACGTGCTCCGCCGCATGCACCGCGTTGCCACGAAGGCCATCACGCCCGACCAGGCAACCGAGGAGGACGATGCCATTGCGCGTCACCTCGCCCGCACGCTCATGGGTGAGAATCCCGGCTTCACGAGCGCGCTTCCGCTCGTCGGTCCCGCGCTCGTCGAGGAGCTGCGCAAGCTTCCCGACTATGCCGAGGACGAGCTCCCCGAGGAGATCGACAGTGCCAATCCGCGCGCCGTCATGGTCTACGTGTGCCGCACCTTCCTGCACGGCATTTACGACATGGTCCGCACGCTGACGAAGGCCGATGAGATGACGCCCGAGAAGCTCTCCGAGACCGTGAATTCGACCGCCGCGCTCTGGACGCTGCGCTTCACCGGCCGCAGGGCCGACAAACTCAACTGAACGATCGGAGACGGGACATGGCCGGTTGCGGATCGAACTGCAGCGCAGGATGCTGCAAGGACTTCAGTTCCAGGGCGGAGCGTCTGCCCAATCTTCTGAGCGTCGAGGTGACGGGCGAGATCTTCGCGAAGGCCGTCCGCAACATGACGCTTCGCGCCGCTCAGCGCGCCGCGGGCATGATGAGCGACGAGGAGTATGAGGAGGCCAAGAGCAAGCTCGTGCGCTGGCTCGTCAACGCCTTTTCGGGCGAGAATCCTCACTATGAGGCCGACTCCGAGTGGCACGGCAACGGCGGTCTCGCCGACTATCTGGCCGAGACGCTCGACTATCACGGCCATTCGCCCCGTCAGGTGATCACGCATGCGGCCGCGCTCTTTGCCGACGACGCCGACAACCTCGCGCGCGAGATCGTCGAGCGCGGCGGCCTCGACACGCCCGCGGCCCGTCAGGCGCTGGCGCAGGTCGCAGGCATGTGGGCGCAGGTCTTCACGGGCGTTCCGCCCGAATTCGCCTGAGGTTAGCCATGGCGCGCAGTCCGCTTGAAGAGCACGCTCCCGACGTCACCCGCGAGATCATGGGGCGTCTTTCCCCCGAGGCCATGCGCACGCTTCGCGCCGTCTCCGAAATGCGAAACCGTCCCGCCGAGGACGTTCTTCGTGAGGAGCTTCGCGGCTACATCGCCGACAAGCTTCCGCTGCCCGACGTCGAGGCCATCATCCACGCGATGGGCGAGCGCTTCTATGCGCTCGGCTATGCGTGCGGCACCGCCAAGCGCTTCCTGAGGAAGCTCAGGGGCGAATGACCCGCAGTCCTTCAATGAAAAGACGGCCCGAAACCTTGCGGTTCCGGGCCGTTGTATTTTTCAGGGCATTCAGTCGCCTGATTTCAAAAGCTTCTTCTTGAGGCCGTCGTCGATGGCATTGTCGCCAAGCCAGATGGCGAGCACGGCGTTGTAGAGCGCGCGGCCGCCGCCGATGGGCTCGCCCACGGGCTTGTCATTCAGATGGACCGTGGTGCCCTTGTCGGGCGAATAGTCGAAGTCGATGATGTCGCCCGTTTTCACGTCGCCGATCGACCTCATGAGGCTGCGCAGGGCCTCAAGTCCGGCGGAAATCGCCTTTTCCTTGGCAGGCTGGAGGTTCGCCTTGATGCCGTCGTTGAGCGAGTCGATGAAGCTCGCGCAGGAGACGTCGCGTAGCAGGCCGAGACGAACGCGGGCAGCGCTGTTCTGGGCCATGACCTCGGTGTTCCTGCGGGCGGGCGCCTTCAGGTAGAGCCCTGCCGTGTAGACCTTGAAGAAGATTTTCGTGCGAAGGCCCGCACCGTTGAGCAGAAGTTGCTCGCCGTTGACGTTCGCCTGCGGCTCGTAGGTGATGGATTCGATCTTGAGGGGCTGGCCGGCGAAGGCGATGCCAAGCGTGAGCGTCATGCAGGCGGCCGCGGCCAGTCTCTTGAGAATGTGGGGCATGGGCTTTCCTGATGTGAAAAAGGAACACGCAGAATCGTGCCACCGCCCGCGTGCGAACGGGAAAAAACCGCAAACGACTTTGTCTCAAGAGTTTTCAGTCTTCCCGGCCTTCGCGGACTCGGCGGCCTTTCGGGCCTCGATGCGCTTCTGGCGCTTCCTGCCGCGCACGACCGAACTGGTTTGCAGCGCCACGGATAGTGCGATGAGTCCGATGCCTGCGTAGAAGGAAGGACCGAGGTCGCGGGCCTCGCCGAAGATGACCATGGCGAGGATGATCGAGTAGATCGGCTCGAGGTTGTAGGAGAGGTTGACCGTGAAGGCCGAGATATGCTCGAGCGACTGGATCTGCAGGATGTACATGAAGAGCGTGCAGAAGATCGCGAAGATCGGCAGATAGAGCGTGTCGGGCCAGGTCGGGATGAAGGGCTCGGGCGGCATGAGCGAGACGTAGATGGGGATCGCAACGCAGGAGAAGGCGAAGCCGCCGAGTAGCTGCCAGCTCATGACGGTGACGCTCGAGTACTTGGCTCGGTAGCGCTTGAAGTAGACGGCCAGAAGCGCCGCCGCTGCGGCGCCCACGAGGCCGAGAGCAATGCCGAGGCGGTACTGCGCGTCGAAGTGGAAGATGAGCGAGATGCCGAAGATCGTCACGAGCGAGAAAAGCATCTCGCGCAGCGAGATGCGGGCCCTGTTCATCAGCGGCTCGATGAGCGCCGTGAAAAAGCCGATCGACGAGAAGGCCACGACGCCGATGCTCACGTTCGAGGCCTTGATCGAGGCATAGAAGAGCGTCCACTGCACGGCGAGAAGCGCGCCCACGCCCATGATCGCGATCCTGTCGCGCGGCGTCACCTTCTCAAGGCGCTTCGTCAGCCAGGCCCAGAGCCACAGGCAGCCGCCCGCAATCACGATGCGCCAGAAGACGATGAGGCCGGGCGAGAGCATCATGAGCTTGCCGAAGACGCCGGTCCAGCCGGCCAGAAGAATGGAGATGTGAAGCTGAAGGAAGGCCTTTTTCACGGCGCACCGCCAGGAGGGAGACTGTTTGAAGATTGGGAACAGGTCGGCTTTTCGCCCCTTTTCAAGGCTCTGCCGGCCGCGCCTATGCTACCGCAAGAAGAAGGAACTTGCCATGCCGGACACACGGCCCGGGCGTGACGTTTTCCCCGCATCTTCTTCCGCCTCATCCTTAGCTGATCGTCAAGATACGTACAGCTCTTTTGATAATGGAAACTTAGCTAGCTAATTGTGAGGTTTCGGCGGTATCGTTTCTCGAAACGCTACGAAAAGCTCCGGTCGGAACTTGCGGAGATGCTTCGTCTTTCCGCCGCCACGCGAAAGCGCGAGCACGGTGAGGTCTGCAACTGGCTTCTCGGCCATGCGGGCCACATCATTGTGGAGGACAACAGTTATAAGGCGTTCCAGAGGGGACGGTTCGGCAAGACCATCGGGCGACATGCGCCGGCAGCGTTATACGCACAACTGACGAACAAGGCTGAAAGCGCCGGTTTGTTGGTGGAAGTCGTATCGCCAAAGAAGCTCAAGCCCACGCAGCACAATCTGCTGACGGGCCAATTTGTCAAGCACGAACTTTGGGAGCGCCGCGTACGATTGGGCAACGATGACGACGATCGCTGGATCGACCGCGATGCGGCGGCTTGTCTGAATCTGTTGTACGCAGATCTTGAAAAACAAA
>NZ_JH815515.1:173699-236021 GCF_000297775.1 Sutterella wadsworthensis 2_1_59BFAA | reverse complement strand
ATTGGGCAACGATGACGACGATCGCTGGATCGACCGCGATGCGGCGGCTTGTCTGAATCTGTTGTACGCAGATCTTGAAAAACAAACCTACGCCCCGGAACGGATCCGTGAGGCCGTTCTAGCCGGAGTAACAGCCTGGCTTGACGCCGGTGTCGTAGTCATTCAAGCCCGAGAAGGGATCACCGAGCGCGAGTTCGGGAGGTTCCGACGGCGGGGGATTCCGTCCCTTACCGTACAAGGGCTGCGTCAGCAAGGATTTCGTGGTCGGAGTGACAGCACATCGGGGGCAACCCCGAGGCGAAAAGCCTCGACTGTATCGAAACCCTCCCACTTCAGTGGTGAGGTTGTTTAGGAAGACGATCTTTTCGCCCGTGCTGGCGCTCTTCAACCTGCCCAAGCCCGGCAAGGTCGTGCATGCGGCTGATCCCGGCTTCTGGGAAGGACTCTGGAATTCGCTCAGGCCCATCGCCAACACCTCGGCCGAGTGGCTTACCTAGGCGATGCTCGTCCTCTGCCTTCTGGCTGTCGTGCGGACGCTTCGCTACACGCACTGGCTCAAGTTCCACCAGGTGCTCTCGATCGTCTTTCTCGGTCTCACGCTGCACTGCGTGCGCCTGATGGACACGACCGACTTCATGATGTCTTTCGGCTGGCTCAACCTCATCATCACGGTTGCGGGCAGCGTCGCCGCCCTGATCCTGCTCTTCAGAGGTCCCGGCGCGAAGCTTCGCGAAGAAGGCACGATCGTCGAGACGGCGTGCGAGGGCGCCACCACCAGGTGGGTGGTCGAGACGCCGCTTTCCAGACGTGTTCTTCCCGGTCAGTTCGTCTTTGCCGCGACCGAGGGAGAGCCGCTTCATCCGTTCTCGGTGGCGGGTATCGACAAGGGAAGGATCATGCTTCTGCCCCTCAGGCTTGGCGACTATACGGGCGAGGTCGTTCCGAACGTTCCGAAGGGGATGACCGTCAGGCTCGAGGGCCCGTGGGGCGCCTTCCGTCTCGTCCTTGACGACAGGCCGCAGACCTGGGTGGCGGGCGGCATCGCGCCCTTCATGGCCTGGCTCGAGGCTGCGGCGAAGACGCCGCACGAACGTGCGGGCGTCACGCTTAGGATCTTCGAGAGCCGCATTCGTCGCGCAACGCCCGCCGAGCTTCTGGCTGATTCGCCCGCCTGTGGATTGAGAAAGGCCTGGCGCGGAGCGCTCGAAGCCTTCATGATGGAGGAATTCCTCCAAGTAGGCGGCGCTGGATGAATCGATTGAGATGCGAAAGGGGCGGTTCCCGGCGGACCCGCCCCTTGTCACGTCCTTTTCAAGAGATGAAGGCCTAACGCACCTATTATTTCGTGCTGCAGTCGCAGAGCGACTCAAGGTATTCGTGGAAAACGGCGAGCAGGCGGTCGGCTTCCGTGTCGTCGATGCCCGAGAGCGTCGAGAGGCTGACGACGGACCGGTTTTCAATGGCGGCGGACGCAATGAGCCAGCCTGCGGCCCTGAGGACGCACTGCAGATGCTCGAACGAGAACGTGTCGGAAGGATGAAGGAAGGAGAGTACGTGCGGGCTACGCGCATCCTCCTCGAGACAGGGCTCGAAGCCGAGTCTGATCATGCCGGCGGCGAGCTTTTCGGCAGCCGCGCGACAGGACGTCTCGCGCACGGCGGAGCCGCCCTCCTTGTCGAGAGCGTCCAGCGCGGCATGCAGGGCGGAGACGGCCTGAGGCGGCAGGGAGTTTTCGATGCCGGCTTCCTGCCTGCGCAGGCCTTCGAAGAGGTCGAGCGAGACGCTGCGCGCCCGTCCTTCGGACGACTCGAGAATGTTGCGGCGGGCCAGCACGAAGGAGAGGCCGGAGACGCCTTTGAGGCCGCAGTCCGCGACCGAGAGGAGCACGTCGATGCCGAGCGCTTCCGCGTCGATGCTTGTGGCGCCGAAGGAGACGCCTGCGTCGACGATGAACGTCCTGCCCTCCGCCCGGACGGCACGGCCGATTTTCCCGAGGTCGTTCCTGAGTCCCGAGACGGCGTCGACGTGGACGACGGCGACGTGCGTGATGTCGGGACGTTCGTCGAGAAGCATGGCGATCTCGGCCGCGCCCGCAGCCTGTTCGAATCCCGTCTCGAGCTTCTCGAACGCAATGTCCGCACGCGCGAGCATGCGGCAGGCGGCTTCAGCGCGGGCGCCGTTGCAGACGACGAGCACACGGCTCTCCTCAGGGATGAGCGTCGTGAGCGCAGCTTCGAGCGCGAAGGCGCAGGGACCCGCCATCAGGACAGCGGCGTATTCGGCGGGACGCATGCCCGCGACACGCAGGAGACGACTGCGCACGTCCTCCATCATCGAGATGAATGCGGCATCAGCGGGAGACGGACAGCAGGTCATGGCCTCGAGGACGGATGCTTCAATGGAGACGGGGCCGGGCGTGAGCAGCCGGCAGGCATTGACTTGTCTTTTCATGATCTTCAACGGTCGTTTGTTCAGTCAAGGATGAGAGGCATTATCGAGAGGCTTCATGACGAAACGACGGCGGACGAATGACGAATGCATGACGGTCGGCGCGCCTATGACTGTTCTCCGGATTTGTGCTGCGGGGCGTCTGATACGGATTCGCAGGGAGATTTTGTGAACGCTTGTTCAGTGGAACGGGCGGAAGGTCCGCAGTGTGGGGACGAGGCGGAAATGCTGAACGCTTGTTGATTTGTTTTCTATTGCGCAATGATAATAATTATCGGGTTTTCTTGCGGACGCCTGTGCCGCAATGGGTAGGATTCCCAATATTCGAATGCTTGACAGAGCGATAACATGAAAACGAACCCAAGGGAAAGACTGTGAAAACGGAGGTTCTCAATGCGTGCGAACAATGACAGGAAGAAGAACGGTTGGGCCCAGATATTCCTCTTCATCATCTTCCTCATTCTGCTTGCCCTCGTGCTCAACGGAATGGGCTGGTGCATCGGCGGCGTGTGCGAAGTCGGCACCGACATGCTTCTTAAATAAAGAAGAGCAGATGGGGCGGAAGCCCCGTGGCCCGCGTGAATGTGGCGGGCGGCAACCGAAAGGCGTCAGGAGAGAGGCGCCTTTTGTGTTTTTTGTGGGATGGATTCGGGAAAGGGCGCGGCGAAGGCCGCGCCCTTTCCTTATGGAGAGCTTCTTTTGGGAACCGGGTTTCGGAAGCTAGAGGCTGTAGCCTGCCTCGAGGACGAGGCGGCGCTCCTCCTCGACGGAGCTGCCCGGTGTTGTGAGCAGGTCGCCAGTGATGGCGCCGTTGATGCCTGCGCGCAGTGCGGCGCGGGCGGTTTCGGGCGCGAGGTTCTGCCTGCCGCCCGCGAACCTGAGGCATGCGGACGGATTGACGAGACGGAAGACGGCGACGGTTCGGACGACTTCATCGTGCGTCATGGGAGGACGGTCCGCAAGCGGCGTGCCGGGAATCGGGATGAGGAAGTTGAGCGGAATCGAGGGGATCTCGAGGCGGCGCAGCCCGCAGGCGAGGTCGATGCGGTCCGCCATGGTCTCGCCCATGCCGAAGAGTCCGCCCGAGCAGAGTTCGAGTCCGGCGCGGCGGGCGGCCTCAAGCGTGCGGATCTTGTCGGTCTGGGTGTGCGTGGTGCAGACCTTGGGGAAAAAGTCGGGGCCCGTCTCGAGGTTGCAGTGGTAGCGCACGAGTCCCGCCTCCCGCAGGCCTGTGAGTTCGGGTTCGGTGAGAAGGCCCATTGAGGCGCAGACTTCAAGTCCCGTGGAGGCGGCGGCTTCGACGACGGGGCGGATTTCACGCAGCTCCCGTGCGGAGAGCTTTCTGCCCGAGGTCACGAAGGAGAGCCTGCGGATGCCGTGTTCGAGGGCCCGCGCGGCGGCGGATTCGCCTCGTGTTGCGGGCACGATGGGAAAGACGGGGGCATTCGTGGTCCATTTTGAGGATTGCGAACACCAGCGGCAGTCTTCGGCGCATCTGCCCGACTTGGCGTTGACGATCGTGCAGAAGTTGAAGACGCGGGAGGCGCACTTCGTCGTCACGAGGTGCGCGGCCTCGACGAGTTCGTCGAGGGCGGGGCTGTCTTCAAGAAAGTCGAGGTCGGCGCGCGGAGAGGCTTCTCCTCGAAGGGCGCGCTCGACGATGAGGCTGAGCATGGCGGCATTCCGGTCGGGTTGGACGAGCGACAACTGTAGCGCAGGACGTCCTTCGGGAGAGCGGCGGCTTTGCAAGCGTTTGTTGACGGCGCGAAAAAAGGGACGGCGTCCGGGCAGGACGCCGTCCCTTTCAGGTCTGAATTTCAGGGCAATTAGGCCGCGGCGGCAAGGCGTGCGGCGCCGAGGGTGTCGACCTTGCGGATGGCGGCGACGAACTGTTCGCGCACGGCGGGTTCGGGACCCGTGGACCATTCCTTGATGTGTTCGGCGGCGCTGACAAGCTTCATGAGCTGCTCGTCGGTGGTGATGCCGATCTGGGCGAGCGTGACGGGCAGGCCGATGCTGGTGTTGAAGTCGAGGAAGCGTTCGAGGAGTTCGTCCTGGCCGTCATAGGCGAGGAGCACCAGGTTGCCGAAGGAGACGACTTCACCGTGCAGGTGCGCGTGGGCGGACGGAAGGACCATCGAGGCGTTGTAGAAGCAGTGGGCGAGGGACGAGTTGTAGTAGTACTCGGTGTGCGTCACGAGGTTGGAGACGACGCCCGTCGAGACGATGATGTCGAGCACGCATTCGGTGAAGGCGTCGGACATGGTCTTGGCGCGGAAGTCGTCGAGGGCCTGACGGCCGAACTGCAGGAGCGGCTCTTGGCAGGCGCATGCGAGCTGGGCGCCGAGGAGCGGTGTGTGGAAGAGGTGCTTGCCGCGCGTGCAGTAGAGCACTTCGATCTGCTTGGAGAGCGCGTCGCCGAGGCCCGCCCAGAAGAGGGGCTCGGGGCTGTCCATGATGACGGACGTGTTGATGAAGCAGTGGGCGGGGCAGGCCTTGCCGAAGTGGTAGCCGTGCAGAGAGCCGTCCTCCTTGTAGAGCACGGCGATGGCGGAGACCGGCGCGCAGTTGGAGGCGACGGTCGGGCAGGTCATGACGGGCTTGCCCATCATGTCAGCCGCAGTCTTGACGGCGTCGCAGCAGCGGCCGCCGCCCACGGCGAGGATCACGTCGGCATTCCTGACGCCGGAGCGGGCCTTGATCGCCTCGACGTTGGCGACCGTGGAGTCATGACCGTAGACGTGGACGTCCGTGACGGTGAGGCCGGCCGCCTCGAGCGCGGGCAGAAGGGAGGGATTGGCCTTCGTCATGGCCGTTTCGCCGCCGACGACCGCAACGCGGGTGCCGTAGGGTCGAATGATGTCGCCAACAAGGCTGTAGGCTTCGGGACCGACGGAATAGTGCGGGAGGCTGACGGAGTAGTTCGGCTGCATGATGAAATCCTTTTCTTTTTTCTGCAGGGGTTGTGCGGGTTCGATGCCGTCTTTTTCAAGCGGCGTAGGGTCCATTGTCACGCGGAATCGGGCCGGAGAGATCCGACAAACGCCTTAGTGGTCCTGCGGATAGTCAGGGAGGCGTCAAAAAAGATGCGCGAAGGGCACGGACGTGCGATTCGCGTGTGGAGAAGGCGTTTGCAAAATAAAAAAAAGAGGGAGGTCCGCAGTGCGAACCTCCCTCTCGTAAGGCTTCATTGAAGGAAGAGGCTTCCTTCAGAACCCTTGCTTCGGGCGAAGAAGATTACTTGGCCTTGGCGAGGGCGTCCTGAACGGCGGCCTTGATGCCGTCGGAGGACATCGTGGCGCCGCCGACGCTTTCAACGCCTTCAACACCGTTCTTGGCGACGATTTCCGGAATCATCGTTTCGATCGGAGCAGCGATGATCATGTCGGTCTCGCCGTGCTTGAGAACCTTGACAGCGGCGATCTTGCCGCCGGCGACGTCGACCTGGACCTGGATCTGGGATTCGCGGCCCTTGCCTTCGCCCGTGTAGGAACCGTCCTTGTAGGAGGCGGCCTGGGCGCCGGCGGCGACGAGAGCGGCAGCGGCGACGACGATAAGCTTCTTCATCATGATGTAAAAACCTCGGTTTGTAGTGGTTTTGAAATGCGTGTGTGCGTCTTCCCGAGGCCGGCCGATCGGTTTGTGGAGCGGGCGTCGGAGAAGCAGGCGCGGCGATAATAGCACATCGAAAGGCAAGAAAAGCGAGCATGCCGCAGAAAAAATTGCAAGCACTCCTTTCGGACTAGAGAGGTTGTCCTAGGGAAGCTGTCCAAAGTCAAATCCGGCACGGGGCGACATTTATATATAAGGATCGATGCCTGTGTCTGAGAACATTTTTGTCGGGGGGAAGGTCCATGAGAGAAAGGAAAAACGAAAAGACGACGGGAGCGGACGAGGAGGGCGCCGTCGTGCTCACGGGACTCGTGCCCGTCGTGGGCGAGGCGCCCCTCATCCTGATTCTCGGTAGCATGCCGGGAGCGGCGTCGCTCGCCGCAGCACAGTACTACGCGCATCCCGCCAACCGCTTCTGGCCGCTGATGGCGCTGCTGTTTCCGGAGGAGACGGCTCGTCTCTCGTCTCCCGACTATGAGGAGAGGCTCGAAGGACTCAGGCGGTCGGGCGTTGCGCTCTGGGACACGATCGGCTCGTGCGAGCGGGCGGGAAGCCTCGACAGCAGCATCCGGAACATGACGCCCAACGACGTGGCGGGTCTTCTGAAGTCGCATCCGACGATCGGGACGGTGGTTCTCAACGGCTCAAAGAGTGCGGTGGTCTGGAGGCGGCATGCGCAGCGGGAGGCGCTCTTGGAGCGGCCCGACCTTCGCGTTCTCGCGCTTCCCTCGACGAGTCCCGCGAACGCGCGCCTGCGGCTCGCTGATCTTGAGATGACCTGGCGGGAGGCGCTGGCTGTCGGGTAAAACCCGCTTGGCCATAGGGTTTGGGAGGATGGCGAAATTTCGGTACGGATGGGTAAAATTTCCGGATTGCCGCCCTGCGGATATCCACCAACGATTGTCCCGCAGGGCGCAACCCGACTTGAAACCATAAGGAGACAGACATGAAACCGACGCTTTCCGAAGCAATGAAGGCCCGCCTTGCCGACCTGTGCGGCGACGACCGCGTGAAGACCGCCCTGCAGGTCTGTGTGGATGAAGCGGACCGCGCGATGGAGGAGCAGATTCACATTTCCGAGATTGAATCCCCCACGTTTGCCGAAGGCGTCCGCGGCGAGGAAATCGCCCGTCTTCTGAAGGAATACGGTCTGACCGACGTCGTGATCGATCCTAGCGGCAACGTCGTCGGCCGTCGTCCGGGCACAGGCTCGGGCCCCGTGCTCGCCATCGCCGCCCACCTTGACACGGTCTTCCCGGCCGGTACGAACCTCAAGGTCCGCAAGGAAGGTCATCTCTACTACGGTCCCGGCATCGGCGACAACGCCTCCGGCCTCCGTTCCATGCTTCAGGTGCTCCGCGCCCTTGAAAAGGCCGGCATCGAGACGGACGGTGACATCCTCTTCGTCGGCACGGTCGGCGAGGAAGGCAACGGCGACATCCGCGGCGCCAAGGCCCTCTTCGACGGCTCCCGTAAGATCGACGGCTTCATGGCCCTCGACATGGCCGACGTCTTCACGGTTCAGAACGGCGCCACGGGCGCTCATCGCTGGCGTCTTGCCATCGAGGGCGAAGGCGGCCACTCCTACCTCGACTACGGCCACGTGCCCTCCGCCATCCACGCGATGTGCCGCGCCGGCGCGATGATCGCCGACCTTGACCTGCCTGAGGATCCTAAGACCACCTACACGATCGGCACGATCAAGGGCGGCACGACCGTCAATACGATCGCTGCGCGCTGCGAAGTCGACGTCGACATGCGCAGCGTCGACCTGCCGACCCTCGAAGCGCTCGAAGCCAAGGTGCTCGCCGCCTTCGAAGAGGCCGTCCGCATTGAAAACGCCCACTGGCCCAAGGCCGACGAAGCCCACCAGCTCAAGCTCGTGAAGACCCAGATCGGCAATCGTCCCGCCGGCATGCGTCCCGCCGACTGCCCGGCGGTCCAGGCCGCCCTCGGCGCCCTTGACGCCCTCGGCATCGAAGCCCGCCACGTCAAGTGCAGCTCCACCGACGCCAACCAGCCGATGTCCCTCAACATCCCGGCCATCTGCGTTGGCACGGGCGGCGAGACCTTCCTCGAACACAGCCTCAAGGAATACTTCGACTCGACCGACATGCACCTCGGCCCGCAGCTCGCTCTGCTCGCTGCGCTCGCCATGGTCGGCCGCAAGGGCGAAAAGGGCTCCCTCGCCGCCTGAGGCAGGCCCCTGCAGCATGAAGAGGGTCTGAGCCTCAGGCCTGTCTTCTGAATGAAAAGGACGGACACCTCCGCGGTCTCCGTCCTTTCTTTGTGCCCGTGAAAAACCATTTCCGCATGTGTCCGGCGGTTCTGCAAAACTGAACGAAACCGGGATGCCCGCCTTCGTCGGACCGGATCGAGGGCCATGCTGATGAATGCATGCCGCCTTCATGCATCACCATGAACAACTGTTCAGGAGGGCTTCAGGGAGCGTTTTACAACCTTAAGATTCGCGCCCCGGCAAAGCGGCTCGAGCCTTCGCCCGAGTGCGGGAAAATTCGTGCCAAATCGAAAAAACGGCACTCTTTCAGGCGAAGAGAAGGTGCGCGGGCGCTGTTTCAATGAATCCGAACACGACGTTCGGACCTTAAGATAAGCCGTTTTGTGCGATTGGAAAAAATAAATCGAGAGATCTTAGTCATAGAGGATCGCAATCGAAACGGCGGTTTTTGCAGGTCGACATATCCCCCTTTCGCTATGTTCGGAAAGATCGAACGATGGGTTCAAGCAAATGTAAATGGCTAAGTGAAAACTAGGGGCTAGCGAGTAGAGGCGCCGTTTTGCGAAACCATGCGTTCCGATAAGTGAAACGGAACCTCGCCAACCCTTAGGGATTTGGCGTCGAATACTCCCAAAGAGGTAGTTCCTCAGAGAGGGGTGAAAAGGGACGGGAAAAGGATATCCCAGTACCATTGATTTTTCAAAATGCCTGTGGGACAGTTGTTTTTGTGGTGTTATGGTGGCCGTGTCAGGGTTTGCTTGCCCCTGATTGATCTAGGTCAACTGAGATGCGAAACAGGGCATTTTCAGAATTACCTAAGCAAATCGACTGATGCATCATACCGTTGCGGTTCTTCGGGACCGCATTGACCCCATTGCCTCTCCTCGTTTCCCGGGGAAGGGATAACAATCCCCGCCCGATTCTCAGATCGGAAAGGGAAGACAACCAAAAATCGATGTTGCTCGTCGCGCTGAAGACGACGGCCTCTTCTTCACGCGATGATGCCTTTTCCGATCTGGGGAACGGAGAAGACAGACATTAGGAGATAAAACTATGCAATCCACTACCAGAAAAGCAGCGGCTTCCGTCCTGTTTTGCTCGGTCGCCATGGCTCTGGCCGCTCAGGCTGTTGCTGCGGACGCCCCGGGTGTCGGTAACAAGAATGTGAACGCGCTCACGCAGCCGATTTACGCGAACCCGGACGGCGACGAAGCCACGAAGGGCGTCAAGACGCTGCAGGACTACATCGTTCAGGAAAAGGAACTCTTCGACTTCCTCTTCGAAAACCACCCCGTTTTCAAGTACGCAGCCGAAAACCGCATCAAGGGCGTCTACAAGGTGTCCACGCGCGGTTCCGAATTCCTCGGTGAAGGCAATGCCCAGAAGTACACGAAGGCCGCCGGCGCCAAGCCGTCCGCTTCCCAGTACCGTCTCGCTGCCAAGTCCATTCTCGACTACCCGAACAAGTTTGTGGGTCCGGAACGTTGCGGCGAATGCCACGCGGTCCAGTACCAGAAGTGGAAGCGCTCCCGTCATGCTCAGACGATCCGCTTCCCGGGCGAACATCCGGAAGTCGACAACGACCTGAAGAAGAAGCTGTACGGCTCCGACGCTTCGATCCTGCCTGACGGCATCACGCCTGATGTCATCTACGCTACGGTCGGCACGCCCCGCACGAAGTACGGCTACGTCGACGCTTGGCTCGTCCGCGGTTCCTACCATATCCGCGACGGCCTTCTCCGTGACGGTACGGGTACGCTCGTCGCCGGCGGCAACCAGTTCTCCCGCGGCTGGGCTTCCTGGCTCTCCCCGGAACGCTGCGCTGAAATCGCCAAGGTGATCCCCGACTTCCCGACCAAGATGGAAGACTTCGGTGCGTCCGGCTCCCACCAGTGGGGCATGACCTCCTACGGTTCCAAGTACGAAAAGGAATTCCTCTTCCAGCCGGCTTCCTCCTACTGCGAAGTCTGCCACGCCTTCAAGTTCGACTTTAAGGACAAGAAGGAATTCTTCGCCGCTCTCGGCAACCCGAAGGAACTCCAGAAGCACACCATCTCCAAGGGTATTGCTTGTGAAGAATGCCACGGCGCCGGCGGCCACCTTGTTGGTGCCGAGTCCAACGGCTTCCAGACGAACTGCGAACGCTGCCACCAGCGCTCCAACTTCATCCCGGAAGACGTGAACACGGAAGCCGGTCAGGGCAAGATCGAAAACGGCTTCAACGTCAAGACGAAGTCCTCCTGCCCGTCCTGCGGTACGGAAGGCTCCCAGCTCATGATGTCCAAGCATTATGAAAAGGGCATGCGCTGCGTTACCTGCCACGACCCGCATGAAGTCACCAGCAACGACTGGAAGGACTACTACACCAAGCCGGCCATCAAGCAGACCTGCCAGGACTGCCATAAGGAACAGGCTGATGTCGTCGCCCAGACCGACACCCACAAGAAGATGGACTGCATCGACTGCCATATGCCGTTCACGATGTCCTGTGAAAACTTCACGGCCATCCAGCGTCCGGACATGGCCGGCTTCGACGCCGTCCGCCGTTCGCACGTGTTCAACATCAAGGTCGACCCGACCGCCAAGATGATGAACCCGGCCGAAGGTCAGTCCCGCGCCTCCAACTCCAAGGGCTGGCGCATTGCCAAGGACGAGGAAGGCCACGGCTACCTCGACCTTATGTGGTCCTGCGCCCGTACGGCCAACGCTGAAGTTGCCGTTACGGAAAACAAGGGCTGCCACTCCGTCTTCATGTCTGAACTTGAAAAGGGTCTCCAGTACTCCGATCAGAAGCAGGCCTATGACGACGTCATGGAATGGCAGACCCCGGTCAAGGACGGCTACAAGGCTGCCGTCGGCGCTCAGGAACGCATCGTGAAGCTTCTTGAAGTCACGAAGCTCGACGCCACCGCCAAGACCGAAGTCCTGATGCTCCTCGACAAGTCGAAGGACATCACGAAGGAAATCGAGAAGGACGGCTCCTGGGGTGTCCACGCTCCGAAGTACCTGAAGCAGCGTGCTGAAACCGCTCAGGCTTACCTTGACAAGGCCCAGTCGATCATCGACCAGGCTGCCGCCAAGTAAGTTTGGAAGTCACGTTTGCTTCCAGCCTTAAATCCCCGGGCCTCTCATGAGGTCCGGGGGAAAGACCAAGAAGGAATTATGAAAGCGCATCTGAAACGGTCGGTCATGGGTTTGATCATGGCCATCAGCGCATCGGCCGCCATGGCCGGTGCCGACGGTCCGATCGAGCCGGCCCCCGTCTATGACGAAGTTCTCAATCAGATTTCGCTTCGGGAAGCTGAAATGCTTTTCGAGGAAGGCGTGCAGTTCTACGATGCCAACGAGTTGGAGATCTGGGCCCAGGGTTACATCCCCGGCGCGATCTTCTTCAACGTGAAGGATTGGAAGAAGCTGCTCCCCGAGGACAAGAGCACCACGCTCGTGTTCTATTGCGTCAACCCGCTCTGCACGAGCAGCGAGATGGCAGCGCGCGAAGTCATGAAGCTTGGTTATACGGATGTTCGTCAGATGCCCGAGGGCATCGTCGGCTGGCGTCGTTCAAACCGGCCGATCGAGCTTCCGTAAGATGCGTGCCTCGCCTCAGGGCGGGACGGTAATTCACACAGACATTCAATTGAGAAAATTATGTTTACCCTGAAAAAAGTCATTCTCTCTGCCTCGCTTGCGCTGACCGTGAGCTCCGTGGCATTTGCACAGGCTCCGCAGACGCAGATCCAGAAGGAGTCTTACAGTATGGGTGCTACGCTCGGCAACGTCATTGCCGGGCAGGTCTATCGCCAGACCGAACTGGGCGCCGAAGTCGACATGGCTGCGGTCGTCCAGGGCTTCAACGATGCTCTCAAGGGCAAGACCGAGCTTTCCGACGACGACATGCTGAAGATCCTCAACGTGCGCGCCGAACAGCTCAACAAGCTCGAAGAGGCTCACCTGGAAAAGGTCGCCAAGGCCAATTCCGAGAAGTCCAAGGCTTACCTCGCTGAAAACGCCAAGAAGAAGGGCGTTGTCACGACCAAGTCCGGCCTGCAGTACGAAGTCCTGACCGAAGGCAAGGGCGACAAGCCCCGCGTGGAGGATGTGGTTACCGTCAATTACGTCGGATCCTTCATCGACGGCAAGGAGTTTGAAAACACCTGGCAGACGAAGGAACCGGCCCGCTTTGTGATGATGTCCGTGATTCCGGGCCTCGCCGAAGGCGTCGCCCTCATGACCCCGGGCTCCCGCTACCGCTTCACGGTTCCGGCCGAGCTTGCCTACGGTCATGACGGCGCAGGTCAGATTCCTCCCGAATCCGCCCTCGTCTTCGACCTCCAGCTCGTCAAGGTCGAAAAGGTTGGTGCTCATCAGCAGAGCTTCGGCATGCCCGGCATGTCCGGCGGCATGTCCAAGGAAATGATGGAGAAGATGAATCCCCACAAGTGAGGATGATTCTTCGCAATCGCATGGAGAACGCGTGATGAACATGCTCGCAGCCCTCTTCGCAGGCGCCGCCCTCCTCGCAGGTGCGGTTCTTGCAGGCTACCGGATGCGGACCCGTGGTCCGGCCGCCGCAGGCAAGAGCGTGTTCCTCGCCGGTTTCGCAGGCGTGCTGCTCGTCTCAAGCCTCGGCGTCTATGCAACGCTTGGACGCTGGAGCGACTGGGACAAGGCAGAGGTCGACCACGACGTCGACTATCTGCTCGCCGCGAAGCTGACGGATGCGCGCCGTCTGGTCCAGATGACCCCCGACAGCGCATACGCTCAGCAGCAGCTCGCACTGGTCTCGCTCGAAGTGGGCCGGTACGAGGATGCAGTCTCGGCGATTGACCGCAGCATCAGCATCGCGGGAGAAACTCCCGAGCTGCTGGGCATCAAGGTCTTCGCCCAGTACTATCGCGACGGCAGGCAGTTCGCCCCCGAGACGCAGGCCGCCGTCGGGCGGGTGTTCGACATGAACCCCCTTGAGGTCCGCACCAGGATGCTCCTCGGTCAGGACGCCTTCCTCAACGGCAGATACGCCGAAGCGGTTGTCCATTGGCGGATGCTTCTGGATGCGGGAGCGGCTCCCGACAAGGAGCGCGCCCTCAAGACTGCGATTGCCAAAGCCGAAGCCAGGATGACTCGGTAAGCAATTTAACCGACAGATTCTCCTAACCCCGGGAGGTCTGTCATTGGAGAACATCGTGAGCGAAAAGATCGACAGGAGAAAATTTCTCGCTGGCGCCGGTGCTGGCTCCCTGGTCCTCGTGTCCCTCGGCGGATGCGGCTCCAGCCAGGTCCGTCAGCCCGGTACGCCTCACTATGGTATGGTCTTCGACCAGAACAAGTGCGTTGGCTGCCGCGACTGCAGAATCGCCTGCAACGAAACGAACAAGCTTCCCAAGGGAGTGACTCGTCTGTTGCTCGAGTTGCAGGACGACAAAATCGAAGGCAAGCGCGGCTATGCCGCCGACCGCCGCTACGTGCGCGTGTCCTGCCAGCAGTGCTCTGACGCCCCGTGCGTCACGGTCTGCCCGACGGGCGCCGCCCATCGCGACCCGAAGACCGGCATCGTGACGATGTACGCCGACAAGTGCGTCGGCTGCAAGTACTGCATCGTCGCCTGCCCGTACAACGCGCGTTTCATCAATGAGGAGACGAAGGTCGCCGACAACTGCGACTTCTGCCTGCACACGCGACTCGAAAAGGGTCAGCAGCCTGCATGCGTGGAAGCCTGCAAGTACGACGCCCTCGTGTTCGGTGACCTCAACGATCCGAACTCGTACATCAACAAGCTGCTCGCCGTCAAGGATTCCGTGCGCATCCGCCCGGAACTCGGCACGGAGCCCAGCCTGCGTTACATCCCCATTGTTAAGCAAGGAGTGTAAAGATGGACATCGCCATGAACTTTACACTTGGTCTGAGCCAAGGGATCGCCTGGCCGTGGCCGATCGCCGTGTACCTGTTCCTCGCAGGCATCTCGGGCGGCGCCGTGGCTGTGGCGCTCATGCTTAACCGCTACCGCAACCAGGTTGCGGAGAACACGCCGGTTCTCAAGGCCGCGACGCTCGTCGGCTTTGTCACCATCGTGCTCGGCATGATCTGCCTCGTGGCCGACTTGACGAATCCGCTGGTATTCTGGCGCATTCTCATCTACTACAACCTGACCTCCGTGATGAGCCTCGGTGTTATAGCGCTTCTGTTCTATATCCCGCTCGTCTTCGTGCTCATGCTCGTCGCCTTCCGCAAGGAAGTGAAGGGCTGCGGCGCGCTGGCCTGGCTCGACGGCATCATCGGCGCCTTTGACGGCATCCGCGGTGCGCTTCAGTGGATCGTCCTGATTCTCGCAATCACGATCTGCGCGTACACCGGCTTCCTGATCTCCGCCCTGATCCGCTTCCCGCTCATCAACACGGCTGTGCTCCCGGCGCTATTCATCGCCTCGGGTCTGTCCGCCGGTGCCGCTGCTGCCAAGCTCGTCGCCGTCGGCTGCTTCGGCGAAGAAGAACACAGTGCCGACATGAAGCTCCTGCACGGCGCCGAATGGCCGATCATGGCCGCCGAAGCGCTCTGCATCTTCATGATCGCGGTCTCCCTGATCTCCGGCAACGCCGCTGCTCAGGCTGCCGTCGAGGCCTTTGTCTCGGGTACCTGGTCCACCGTGTTCTGGGTCGGTGTCGTCGGCGTCGGCTTCGTGCTGCCCGTGCTGCTGAACTTCGTCAAGAGCACCGCGAGCTTCTACCTCGCCGGTCTCTGCAGCGTCGTCGGCATGCTCTGCCTGCGTCACTTCATCCTGTACGCCGGTCAGATCTTCGGTCTCTAATGTCCCTCGCGGTCATCTGAACCGAAGCGTGTGAAAGCACGCGACCAATCAACCATCCGCCCCGCCGGCAACGGCGGGGCAGATGGCTGAGAAAAAATCGAGAATTCCCCCGAGCCCGTCAACGGGCCGTTTTTTTATCAGGAGACCCGTCCGCATTTTCGAACGCATCGTTCGAGAACGTCGTACGATTGGATTTTTCCCCGAAGCTTTCCGCCAACCATATGAGGAGCGTGCAATGACGATGCAGAAGAAGATGTTGAAGACCGCCGCGGCCGCCTGCGCTGCGGCTCTCGCGGCCGTCCTGCTTGCAGGATGCGGCGATGAGGCCTCGAAGAAGACCTACTCGCCTGTCCCCTTCACCAAGCACGACCGCTGCCATCTCTGCGGCATGGTCCTTGCACACTACGAGGGCCCCAAGGCCCAGATCATCATCAAGGGCGCAGAAGACACACCGCTCATGTTCTGCAGCGGTCGCGACGCCTTCACCTACGCGCTCCAGCCCGAGAACCAGCGCAGGCTTCTCGCCTTCTTCATCCACGACCTCGGCAAGACCTCCTGGGAGACGCCCGCCGACGACGCGCTCGTGCTCGCGGCTTCCGCCATGTACGTCTACGGCCACGGCCGCGAGGGCGTGATGGGGGACGAACCCGTCGCCTTCACCGAAAAGTCCAGGGCCGACGCCTTTATCGCAAAGTGGGGCGGCCAGGTCTACAAGTACGAGGAAATCACCCTCAAGCGCCTTGACTGAGGAAGCCCGGCATGAACGCATTTGCGCGGCTTCTCCTTTGCACGGCCCTCTCGGGCCTCGCCCTCGGGGCGCAGGCGCGCACCTTCGAGGTCTCCGACTTCGCCGAGCTTGACAACGCCGTCATCGAGGCCGAGGACGGCGACGAGATCGTGATCAAGAAGGGCGTCTACGAACTCGAGGCTCCGCTCGAAATCTTCTCGCGCGTCACCGTGCGGGGCGAGCAGGGCGCCGTCATCGACGCGGGCGGTCGGGGCTCGGGCTTCATCGTCCGCGTCCCGAAGGTCAGGATCGAGAACCTCACCGTGCGCAACTACGGGGGCGACCTTTATGCGCGCGACGCGGGCGTGATGGTGGGCGACGGCGCCGACGGCACCGAGCTCGTCAACCTCACGCTTCAGGGCCCGGGCTTCGGCGTCAGGGCCGACCGCATGAACGCCCTCGTGGTCGAGGGCTGCACGATTGAGGGCGACGCGGCCCGCCACGTACTCGACCGCGGCGACGGCATCTTCCTCTCCTACGTGAAGAACGCGCGCCTCAACCACAATTCGCTTCGCAACGTGCGCGACGGCTACTACCTCGAAAACGTCGACGCCGCGAAGTCCGACTTCAACTACTTCACGGGCGCCCAGTACGGCATCCACTACATGTACACGCGCGACTGCACCGCCACGGGCAACCGCGCCGTGGGCGTGCGAGGCGGCTACGCCCTCATGAGCAGCGACCGCGTGACGCTCACGAAGAGCTACAGCTCGCGCAACATCGAGTTCGGCATCCTCCTCAACGTGGCCGACGGCTGCCTCGTCGAGGAGAACACCGTCGAGGGCGTGCACAATTCCAAGGGACGCGCGGCGCTCGACAATGAAGGGAAGGGCATCTTCATCTACGGTCCCGGCAAGAGCCGCGTAACCCGCAACTGGATCGCCGAAAGCGACATCGGCATCGGCGTCGCCCTGGGCGGCGAGGGCAACGTCCTCTGGGACAACGCCTTCGTCGACAATCAGATCCAGGTCCGCTACGTGGGCGAGACGCCGCTCGAGTGGAGCTTCGAGGGTCGCGGCAACTACTGGAGCACGAACCTCGGTTGGGACGTCGACCATGACGGCATCTCCGACCGCGCCTATCAGCCCAACGACAGCCTCGACCGCATCTTCTGGATCTATCCCGAGGCCCGCTTCCTGATGGACAGCCCCGTGACGGCGCTCCTCAGGTGGCTCGCCAGCCAGTTTGAAATCGACCGCGGCAAGGGCGTTACCGACTCCCACCCGCTCGTGCGCCCGCCCGTCGGCCCCGACGTGCACGAAATCAAGACAGACAACGCGAAGAACAAGGAGCCTGCCAAATGAACGCCATCACATGCGACGACCTCGTCTTCCGCCGCGGCGACAGGACCGTCCTCAACAGGATCGGCTTCGAGCTCGCTCCGGGAAGGCTTCTCGGCCTCATCGGTCACAACGGCGCAGGCAAGTCGACCCTCATCAAGCTGATCCTCGGCCTTCTCAAGCCCGCTTCGGGCAGGCTCGAGGTGCTCGGCGGTGCGCCGGGCGCCTCGCCCCTTGACGTGGGCTACCTGCCCGAGAACGTGAGCTTCTACGACGCCATGACCGTCGAGGAGCATCTCCGCTACTTCGCGGGCCTCAAGGGCGTCGCGCGCCCGCGCATCGACGAGCTCGTCGAGGAGCTCGGGCTCGGTGTCGTGCTGCGCCAGCGCCTCGGCCAGTGCTCGAAGGGCCAGCGCCAGCGCCTCGGCCTTGCACAGGCGCTTCTCACCCGCCCGCGCCTTCTGATGCTCGACGAGCCGACCGTGGGCCTCGACCCCGCCGCCTCGTCCCTCATGTACCGCGAGCTCTCCGCGCTTCGCGACGCGGGCTGCGCCGTCGTCGTCTGCACGCACGAGCTTGCGCTCGTCGAACCCTATCTCGACCAGGTGCTGCTTCTGGCCACAGGCGAGTGCCGCGGCAGCGGCACGCTTGAGGACCTGCGCGCCAAGGCCGCGCTGCCCGCGCTCATCACGAACGTCGGCAGCGGCGACGCGCTTGCCGACCCCGAGCTCGCGCCCTACGTGCGCGGCACGCGTCTCGCCGTTCCCGAGGGCGACGTCGCCCGCGTCGTCAGGCGCCTCACCGAGGCGCACGGCGTCTACGACTTCCAGCTTCGCAAGGCGGATCTGGGCATGATCTTCGCGCACTTCGTTCTGGACGTGCCCGTGGAGGAACTGTAATGACTTCTAGCACTTCATCCGCCATCGGCACCGGCTCCCGCATCGGCGCCCTCGCCACCGTCTCCATCGTGGCGGGCAAGGAGTTCCGCGACTGCTTGAGAAGCCGCTGGCTCGTCTTCGGAAGCGCGCTCTTCGCGATTCTGGGTCTGGCCGTCTTCTTCGGCACGGCCGCCATCGGCGGCACGCTTCAGTACCAGCCGCTGCCTTCCGTGATGAACTCGCTCCTGAGCCTCACGGTCTTCCTGCTGCCGCTTCTCGCGCTGCTCCTCTCCTACGACGCCTTCGTGGGCGAGGCGGAGTCGGGCACGCTTCTTCTGATGCTCACCTATCCGCTCTCGCGCCTTCAGTGGCTCGCAGGCAAGGCGCTCGGGCAGGGGGCGGCGCTCCTTCTCGTTCTCGTGCTGGGCTTTGCGGTCCTGCCGCTCATCCAGGCCTTCCTGCCGGTGCCCTACGGCATGGGTGAGTTGCTTTCGTCTCTCTGCGTGCTCGTTCTGAGCGGGTGGGCGCTCGGACTCCTCTTCATGCTCGCCGCCTACTGGGTGAGCCTTTCGGTTCGTCACAAGGCGCAGGCCCTCGCGCTTCTGCTCGTCGTCTGGTTCGTCGCCGTGCTTCTCTACGACCTCGGTCTTCTTGTCGTGACGGTTGCGGGTGCGGACGTGCTCGGCCGCGGAACATTGACGGCCCTCATGCTCGCCAATCCCGCGAGCGTCTTCAGGCTTCTCAACCAGTCCGTGATCGGTGTCCTCTCCTTCGAGGTGCCGTCCGCTGCGGTCCTCTCGGGCATTCTCGCCGCATGGATTGCGGTGCTCTTCGCGATCTGCGCAAGGACGCTCGCCGTCCGCAGGCTATAAGCTCCGCAGAAGGTCGTCCGGGTCACGAACAGGAATCGCCGGTCGTGCCGCTGCAGTTTGTACGGCAGGCACGACGGGCGTTTCGCAGGCCCTCGGACCGGAAGCCGTCTTAAGCCTCAGTGCAGGTTTGCGCGTTAAATTCCAGTCTGCATACATCCGACCAGACCAACCATCAGGACATCCAAAGTGATCCCCGAACTCGGCCACTTCCTGCTCATCATCGCCGCCATGACGGCGCTCCTTGCACCCGCCGTGGTCTTCTACGGCATTCGAAGGGGCGACGACTTCTATGCGGGCTTCAGCCGCCCTGCGTCTCTTCTGACGGCGCTCATGCTCACGCTTTCGACGGCCGCGCTCGTCTGGGCCTTCCTGACCGACGATTTCTCCGTCGCCTACGTCGCAAATCACTCGAACACCAAGCTCGCGCCCGCCTACAAGGCCGCGGCCCTCTGGGGCTCGCACGAAGGCTCGATGCTCCTCTGGATCTGGCTCATGGCGGTCGGCACGGCCGGGGCGGGCTTCGTCCGGTGCGCCGACAGGCTCTTCACGGCGCGGCTTCAGGGGCTGATGCTTGCGGTGCTCGCGGGCTTCTGCGCGTTCCTGCTCTTCACGTCGAATCCGTTCCTGCGCAACCTGCCGATGGTGCCGCCCGACGGTCGTGACCTCAATCCCATCCTGCAGGACATCGGCATGATCCTGCATCCGCCCGTGCTCTTCATGGGCTATGCGGGCCTGGCGCTGATGTTCGCGGCCATGTGCGCGCTGCTGCTTTCGGGCCGCTGGTCGAAGACGGCCATCGACTTCACGACGCGTCTTTCGATCGTCACCTGGGGCTTCCTGACGGCGGGCAACATGCTCGGATCCTGGTGGGCCTACAACGAGCTCGGCTGGGGCGGCTGGTGGTTCTGGGATCCCGTTGAGAACGCGTCCTTCATTCCGTGGCTGACGACCACCGCGCTCATGCACGCGCTCATCCAGACGAGAAGGCGAGGGCAACTCAGGCGCCTCACCGTCTTCCTCACGCTCGTGGGCTTCGCGCTCTGCCTGCTCGGCACCTTCCTCGTGCGCTCGGGCGCCATGCAGTCCGTGCATGCGTTCGCGACGGATCCGGGCCGCGGGATCGCGCTTCAGGTGCTCGCCATTGTGCTGCTCGTGCCCGCCGCCTTCCTCTACTGCGCGCGCATCGAGCCTGTCTGCAGGACCGAGGAGGCGCCGATGAACGGCTCGGACGCCCTGATGACGGGCGCCGTGTTCCTGTTGATGGCCGCCGCCTTCGCGGTGCTCTTCGGCACGCTCTATCCGCTTGGATACGAGGTCTTCGCGGGCCGCACGCTGACGGTCGGCGCGCCGTACTTCAACAACTTCTTCGCGCCGATGACTCTCATCGCCGCGGCGCTCGCGGGCGCCGCCCAGCTCGGCCTCAGGAATCCGGTCCGCTGGGCCGTCTGCGCAGCGGCCTCCGTCGCCGCAGGCGCAGCCGTCGCGCTCCTCACCGACCCGCGCTCGCCCGTCATGACGGGCTTTGCGGTCGCGGCCGCCGTCTGGCTCGTCGTCACGGCCGTCTCGCACTGCCTGCCTTTCCCGGCCCGCCGCATGAGCCTTGCCGCGCTGCTCGCGCACGTGGGCATCGCCGTCTCCATTGCGGGTGCGGTCGGCGTCGAGCAGTACGAGAGCGAGGCGCTCGTGCGCATGGGGCCCGGCCTCGGCAAGCCCGTCGACGACGTGGTCTTCGTCTATACGGAGACGCGCTTCGTCAACAACCACTCCTACTTCGGACAGCAGGGCGTGATCGAGGTGCTCAGGCTTGACGACGAGTCCCTCATCACGACGCTCAGGCCCGAGCGCCAGACCTTCGTCGCCAACGGCATGCAGATGTCCGCAGCCGGCATCGACCACGGCTTCCTGCGCGACTACTATGTCTCGATGGGCAACAAGCTCACCGACACCGAGTGGCTCGTCAGGCTCTCCATCAAGCCGCTCGCCGGCTGGATTTGGGGCGGCGGCGCCGTCATGATTCTGGCCGCGCTCATCATTCTCTTCACGCGCCGTCGCGAAACCGAGACGGCGGCGCAGGAGTTGGAGGCTCCTTCCAAATGATCTTCATGACACGCAGGACCCTCGTGAGAACGGCAGCGCTCGAGACGGGCATGATGCTCGCCGCGCCGCTCCTCGCCGCCGAGACGAAGCCGCTTACGGGGGCCGAGCTTCAGAAGGAGGCCGTGAGCATCTCCAAGGTGCTCCGCTGCCCAGTCTCGCCCAACCTCACGCTCTACGACAGCGAGAGCGCCATCGCCAACGAGCTCAAGGGCGTCATCTACGAAAAGCTGCGCGCGGGCGAAACCCGCGAGCAGATCTTCGACTTCATGGTCGCCCGCTACGGCGAGCAGATCCGCTACGAGCCCGACATGAACGCGGGCACCGCCGCCCTCTGGGCCGCGCCCTGGGTAGCGCTCGGCGCCTGCGGGCTCTTCCTCGCCGCGCGCATGCGCAGGAAGGGTGCCAAGGCCGACAGGGCCTGAGACGCCTCGTCCAGCCTCGGAATTCAAAAGACAGAATCGACAGACAGCATTCAGAGAGGAGATTCACCGACATGTTCAAGAAAGCCCTGATCGCGCTCGCCTTCGTGATCGGCGCCCAGTGCGCCTCGGCCGCGCTTCCCGCCTTCAACCAGAAGTTCGAGAAGAACGGCCAGCCCATCGCCGAAAAGCCCCTTGTCGCCCGCGACTTCATCGAGTTCCGCACCGCCCGCGGCTTCCCGCTCGACGGCTACAAGGACCTCGCAGGCAATCCGCAGTCGCTTTCGCAGTTCAAGGACAAGCTCGTGATCGTCGACGTCTGGGGTTCCTGGAGCGCCACCTGCCAGCGCAGCGCGCCGCTCATGGCCGAATTCCAGGCGAAGTACAACAAGCCCGAGAGCCGCATCCGCTTCGTTTCCATCTCGCTCGACAAGAACCCGAAGCGCGTGACGAAGTTCGTGAAGAAGACGAAGCTCCCCGAGACCTTCACCTCCTGGCATGATCCCGACCTCGTCATTCCCGCGACGCTTCCCGCCGACGTGCTGCCCGGCTTCTTCGTCCTCGACGGCCACGGCCACCTCGTGGGCTTCGTGCGCGGCTTCGTTGACTGGGCCGATCCCGCCGTGCCCGCCTACTTCGAAAAGCTCGCCGACAAGTACGCCGTTCGCAAGTAACTGAAAACGGAAGGAACGGAAGGCGCGGCCTTTCGTTTGCATTTTCCCCGGGCCGCCTGCCGCTTTCATGCGCCGGCGGCCTCTTCACATCCGCGAAGCACGTCCGTGTGCGTCACATAATGACGCACGGGCGCGTATCGTGGCATGAGGGGCGGGTCTTTTGTCAACACCCGCTAGAATGAACTCATTCCTGTTTCAAGCGATCCTCCAGACATGATCCACACCGTCTACAGCAACAGCTACGAGGTCTTGCGCGTCTGCCTCATGAACAACATCGAGGCGCTCGGCGTCTCCACAGGCGGGTCGGGCGGCGCCAGTCTTTTCGAGCGCGCCTTCGAGAAAGTGCCCGTCATCACGCCCAACAACGCGGTTGAGGAGGACCTCCGCCGCGCCGTTGCCGACCGCGACGGCATCTGCGCGGGCATCGACTTCATGAAGCTCTCCTCCTGGATGGGCTTCTTCTCCAAGGAGCCCATGGCCAACATCGTCGGCAACGAGGCCGACTGGATGATCTGGGACCTGTTGCGCCGCACGGGGTCTGGGAGCTTCCGCGAGGGCCCGGGTCGCGAGCGCCTGCGCCACTATCTCGAGGGCAGGAGCGACGAGGACGTCTGGCATCTGGCGAGGCGCATCGCCGAGGTGTTCGTCGTCTATTCGACCTATCGTCTCGACTGGGTCCTCGACTGGCTGGGCATGCATCCCGAGATGCTCAACGACACGGACGCACGCACGACAGAGCAGAAGGTGCTTGAGCGCCATCCCGACTTTGCATGGCAGCGCGACCTCTGGCGCGAGCTCGCGAGCCGCCCGTCCTGGCGCGGACGCCGCTTCCTCGAGGGCTTCCCCGACATGCTCCGCCGCCTCGCCGCGAGCGGCGGCTCTAAGCGCGTGAAGCTCGAGAACGACTTCACCGTGACGCTTCCCGATGCGCTGCACGTGTTCGTGCCTTTCGTCGTGCCGCCCGTCATGCTGCCGATCATCAAGGCCTATGCGGCCTCGGGGCGCGACGTCTGGTTCTATCTTCTCAATCCCACGAGCGAATACTGGTACGACCTTCTGCCGCGCAGGCTCTTCGACTGGAAGAACGCCCCCGAGGGCGCCGAGCTCGACGGACATCCGCTTCTTGCCGACAACGGCGGGTCGACCCGCGCCAACATCGACCGAATCTGGCGATTCACGGCCGCGCCTGACACGGCTGCGGGCCTTTCGGAACTCGGCGTGTCCGAGGAGCTCGATGAGGACACCGTCAGTCGTCTGCCGCAGGGAACCCGTAGGTTCCTGTCGTCGGACTTCCTCAAGGGATATGCGGGCCGGCATCAGGAGATCCGTGCCGACATGGCCGTTGCCAACGACAGCTACTACATCGAGCGGAACAGCACCGATCTTCTCTCCCGCGTGCAGGACTCGATCCTGAACCTTGATGCGGATCTCAAGAAGACGGGAGGAGGCGCGCCGCTCTTTCGCGAGGACGACCGCTCGATCCGCTTCATGCGCTCGCCCACGCCCACGCGCGAGCTTGAGGCGCTTGCCGACTGGCTGCACGCGCAGTTTGCGGCCGATCCCGGACTCGGTCCCGACGACGTGCTCGTCGTGACGCCCGACATCTCGACCGCCGCGCCGCTCATCGCCAACGTCTTCGACAGCCTGCCGCCCGAGCGCCGCATCGAATGGCGCATCTCGGGCCTTTCGGGCTTCGAGGCCGACAAGGCGGCTCAGGCCGTGCTCGGACTCGTTGAGCTCGTCACGGGCCGCGCCACGCTCGAGTCGTTCGAGGCTTGGATTGCGCTCCCGCATGTTGCGAAGCGCTTCGGCTTCACGTCCGAGACGGTGCCGATGCTCGGCACCTGGCTTCGCGCCGCGGGCTACCGCTACGGTCTTTCCGACGCGCACCTGCGCAATCTCGATCCCGTCACCCATGCGAACGTCAGGGACATGACGCTCTCGCGCGCCGTCGAGCGCCTCGTGATGGGCTTTGCGCTGCCCGCCTCCGAAGGCGATCCGCTCTTTGACACGCTGCCCGTCAGGGGCACCGAGGAGGACGGCTGGAAGGACGTGAGCGAGGAGCCCGGACTGCTCGACGCCGTGAGCAGGCTCGCCGCCTCGCTCGAGGGCTTCAGGCTGCGCACCGAGAAGGCTGCGGCCCCCGAGGCCTGGACGACGTGGCTCGCTGACGCAACCGCCGTTTTCTTCAGGGATGACGAGGGCGGGGCCTTCAACCGCATCCGCAACGCGGCCGCCACGTTGCGCGAGGAGATCGAGCGCGCGGGCGTGACCGAAATTCCGTTCGGCATCTTCATGAAGAGCCTCGAACTTGCCCAGGAGACCTCGCCCGGCGGCGGCATGCCGACGCCCCGCGTCACCTTCACGGGCATGTCGCAGCTGCGTCCGCTTCCCTACAAGATCATCGCCGTCGTGGGTCTCAACGAGGACTGCGCCTTCCCCGGCAATCCGCACCGCCAGGAGTTCGACCTCATGGCGCATGCAGCCCGCCGCGGGGACCGCGACAGCCGCCGCGACAACCGCAACGTCTTCCTCGACATCCTGCTCGCCGCGAGAAGGACGCTCCTCATCTCGTACGTCTGCGGAACGGGTGCGGGTTCGGCCGAGCGCCAGCCATCCGTGGTCGCGCAGGAGCTTCGAGAATGGCTGCTCACCTTTGCGCCGGGCCGCGCCGAACGCCGCCGCGCAGAGGCGCTCCTCACCGTCAACGTGCCGCTCAACGCCTATTCGACCGAGAGCTTCCGCGATGCGGGCAGGGGCTGGCGAAGCCATGATCCCGCTCTTTTCGAGGCGCTCAGGAAGGCCGTGTCGGCGGGCTACGCCGCGACCGAGCAGAAGTTCGCCGATACTGGCCTCGAGGTCTTCAGGCGCACCGAAGTCTCGGTGCGCGAGATCTGCGACTTCTGGAAGGCGCCTGCCAGGAAGACGCTGGCTGCGGCCGGCGTCAGGCTTCCGGACGAGGCAGGCGACGACGAGCGCGGCATGATGCCGCCCGATGACGGACTCTCGAGCTGGATGCGCAGGAACGAGGCCCTCGAGGCCGCTGCGTCGGGCGACTGCGCGAACTGGCTCAGGCGCACCGCCTGCGATCCGAGGTTCGGAGCCGAGGGCATTCGCGACTGGCTCAGCGAGGACGCGGCCGCCTATGCGGCCAGGGTCGAGGAGCTCAGGATCGAGGCCGCCGTCGGCAGGGAGCTGCCCGAGGAGGATCTCGAGATCGACCTCGGCGAGGGCTTCCCCCGCGTGACGATGCGCCTCAGGGGCGTGTACGAGTCCGGCGACGTGCGCCGCTTCGTGCGCGCGACGGTTTCGAAGGGCACGGGCAACCCC
The DNA here is from genome assembly GCF_000297775.1 of Sutterella wadsworthensis 2_1_59BFAA. Taxonomy (GTDB): domain Bacteria; phylum Pseudomonadota; class Gammaproteobacteria; order Burkholderiales; family Burkholderiaceae_F; genus Sutterella; species Sutterella wadsworthensis_A. Next base: position 210,583 of record NZ_JH815515.1, on the reverse strand, counting down.
GTGACGCTGGCCTTCACCGAATTCATCGCGGCTTGCGCGCTTGAGCGCGTCGACGAGGGCGCAATCATCGCGGGCTGGACCAAAGAGCTCGGCAACGGCGTGAAGGAGCCCAAGGACGACACCAATCCCGAGAAGCTCGTGACGATCGCCTTCAAGGCCTATTCGGCCGATGAGGCGCGCAGGATCCTCCGCGCCCTGCTCAGGCCCTGTCTCGCTGCGGCGGCTTCGGCCGCCCAGGGCGTCGACACGTTCGGTGATTATGGGGAGGAGGACGAGTCCGCCGACCTCATTCTCTGGCGCGGAGGCGACTTAGACAGGATGCGCAGGGTTGCGGACGAAAGGCGCAAGATGCGCTTCGAGCTTTTCAAGAAGAAGCTGCTCAAGAAGACACAGGACGAAAAACTGGTGGCCGCTTTTGAAGAAAAGGTGGACGAGGCCCTCAAGGCCATGGCTGAACCGACGCAGGATGACCAGCAAGATGACTAAAGACACGAATTCCCGTTTCGAAGCGGTGCCGCCGCTTTCGGAACTCAATGACGGCGACGCTGCGGCCGCCTGCGACGCCGTGCCCGAGTACTGCGACGATGTGCCGTCGTGTGCGGACGTCGAGGACTGCGCGGCTGCGCAGGAATCCTGCGTCCCCGACGATTTCTTCGACGACGCTCCCGCGTCCGAACCTGAGCATGAGGAGTCCCTCGCCGTGAAGTCCGCCGACAGCGACGGCTTCGTGGTGGAGAAGGCCGACCTCACCGTTCCGACGCTTCTTGAGGCGTCTGCGGGCACGGGCAAGACCTTCTCGATCAAGCATCTGGTGCTCAGGCTGATCGTCGAGCAGGAGATCCCGATCAACAGTCTTCTCGTCGTGACCTTCACGAAGGCGGCCACGGCGGAGCTCAAGAGCCGCATCCGCGAGCATCTTGCCGAGACGCACAGCTATCTGACGGGCATCTACGCCGCCGAGGACGTCGATCCCCTCGTCGTGAGGCAGGTGGAGATCTGGCGTGGCATGTCCATCAGCGACGAGGATGCCGTCAAGCGCCTGCGCGAATCGCTTGCGCGCTTTGACGACTCGGCCATCAACACGATTCACGGCTTCTGCCAGAAGATGCTCTCCGAACACGTCTTCACGTCGGCGGGGAACTTCGATACGGAGCTCTCGGACGACGACGCAGCCCTGCGCGACGAGGTGACGGAGTCCTTCCTGCGACGCGAACTCGACGCCTGCACGTCGGCCGACGAGCGTCGCCTGCTTATGCAGGGCGACGACTGGGCGGAAAAGCTCAGAACGCTGGCCGGCCTGCCCGAAGATCTGGCAAAGCGCGTCATTCCCGACGATGTCGAGCCGCTGCCCCGCGAATGGCTCGAGCGCTTCATCGGCACCGCGCCTGCGGCGCTTCGCGCCCTCAAGCGCGCCAGGAGGCTCGCGACCTACGACGACCTGCTCGCCGAGATGTGGCTCACGCTGCGCGACGATGCCACGGGCGCCTTTGTGGCCGGCATCAGGAACACTTACAGGGGCGTGCTGATCGACGAGTTCCAGGACACGGACCCCGTGCAGTTTGCCATCTTCAGGAAGCTCTTCCTCGAGATCCCGAAGAGCGAGCGCTCGGCGGACAAGCCCCGCGCGCTCTTCTTCGTGGGCGACCCGAAGCAGGCCATCTACAGCTTCCGCTCGGCCGACCTCGACACCTACATGCGTGCGCGCAAGCTCATCAGTCGCCACAGCCGCCTCGGACGCAACTTCCGCTCCTGCCCGAAGCTCGTCGAGGCGGTCAACCGGTTCTTCTCGATCGCGGGTCCCGACGCCTTCCTGCGCCACGACCTCGCCTACAAGCCCGTCGATGCGAAGGTCGACCGCACGGGCCTCTTCCTGCTCGACGAGGATGGGATCTGGCGCGAGGCGGACGTATTTGAAATCTGGTACACCGAGGAAGGGCTTGAGGGCAAGGACGCGATGAACGTTGCGACGGCCCGCTCTGTTGCCGACGACATCGCCCGACTCATCACGCTCGGGCGCGACGGCAGGGCTGCGATCGCCGCAGGTCCCGACGACCATGTGATCGGCTCGGTCGTGATCGAAGTCGAGGACGGCGAGACGAAGAAGCCCGTGGCGAAGACCATTGCTCTTCGCGCCGTCGAGGCCCGCGACATTGCGATCCTCGTGCAGAAGCGCGGTCACGTCGACAATGTGAAGCGGGCGCTCGCCCGCCGAGGCGTGCGCGTCGTCATGAAGAGCAACGACGACGTCTTCAGGACCGAGGAGGCGCACGACATGCTCTGCCTGCTGCACGCCTTCGCCGAGCCCGGCGTCGAGCGCGTGCTCACGGCGCTCAGGGCGACCCGTCTCATGGCCGCCACGCTCTCCGAGCTCTGCGACCAGGACGAGCAGGCGCGCTCGGACCTTCGCGAGCGCCTTGAGGCGGGCGTCGCCCGCTGGCGTCGTGCGGGTGCGGCGGCTGCGCTCTCGGCCTTCATCGACGAGGAGCACCTCGCCGAGCGCCTGTTGCCCGTCGAGGGCGGCGAGCAGCGCCTCACGAACTACGCGCACATCATCGAGCTTCTCAACGAGGCGGGCAGGAAGTATGCGACGCCTGCAGGCCTGCTGAGCTGGTTCGAGTCCGCCAGGGCGCAAAAGGGCGGCGAGACGCGCAACCTGCGCCTTGCCTCCGACGCGAACCTCGTGACGGTCGAGACCATTCACTCGAGCAAGGGCCTGCAGTATCCGATCGTCTATCTGCCGAGTGCCGAGTCCATGGCCGTCATGAAGGGGGAGAAGCGCTCCGTCTTCAAGCAGAGCGACGCTTCGGGCATGGAGCTCTCGATCACCCACGGGGAGGTGCAGGAGTCCGATGCGCTCAAGGTCAAGCGCAAGGAGGAGCTCGTGCGCCTTGCCTACGTCGCCATGACCCGTGCGGCGTGCCGGCTCGTGCTCGTGGTGCCACAAAACAGAACGTCTACGGGCTGGCACGGGAATTACAGGAAGAACGCCTACTTCATGGCGCTCACGGGCTCGCTCGAGCCGGATCGCGACATCGTGCTCGACAGTTTCCGGGAGCTCGGCAGCCTGCCCGGCGTGCGCTGCGTCGAGATCGAGACGCTCCTTACGGAGACGGCCGACGACATTACGGTCGCGCCGCCCGCGCTCGATACCGATCTCGGCGTCGATCACGCGAAGCCCATCCTGCCGAAGTGGCGCGTGAGCTCGTTCTCAAGCATCAACCGCTCCGTCACCGACGACGAAGTCGCCTGGTTCGGTCCAAAGCAGTCGGCCGGTCCGCTCGAGGGCATTCTGGCCTTCCCGCGCGGCACGAAGGCGGGTGACGCGATGCACGGCATGCTTGAGATCGCCGACTTTCCCGCAGTTGCGCCCGATACGCCCGAGGCCGATGCGCTGCGCCGCAGCATCGCCCGCAGCCGGATCGAACAGTTCCTCTCCTTCCCCGATGAGGCCTCGCTCGACAAGGCCGTCGGAGAGGCCGCGCGCATGATCTACGACGTCGTCAACGCCGAGATCCTGCCCGGCATCCGCCTGCGCGACGTGAAGATGACGGAGCGAGCCTCCGAAATGCCGTTCCTCCTGCGCATGCGGGACGGACTCAGCGCGTCGGACCTCAAGGATACGCTTGAGAGGTTCGGGGATATGTACGCGATTCCGAACCTCTCGGACGACGACCTCTCGGGCTTTCTCACGGGCTTCATCGACCTTGCGTTCGGCGCGAAGGGCAGGTTCTGGATTCTCGACTGGAAGAGCAATGCGATCACCCGCTTCGTGAGGACGCAGGCCGACTTCACGCAGCATGTCATGTCCGACGAGATGCGCGTGCACCGCTACCGTCTCCAGTACCTCATCTACCTTGTGGCGCTCAGGCGCTTCCTCAAGGCGAGGCTCGGGCGCGACTACGACGACTCACTCCTCGGTGGCGCCTGCTACGTGTTCCTGCGCGGCGTCAGCGCCGATGCCCGGCGAGGCCCCGAAGGCATCCAGGGCGTCGTATACGACCCCGTGGGCGCCGAAAGGATCGCCCGCCTTGACGAACTCTTCCTGCCTGAATGGGAGCAGAAATGACGAACATCACCACCAACGATCCCGGCCGCACACTCCCGCCCAAGCTTGCGGAGTTCGGCGAGTCGCTTCTTCGCATCGCCGACCGTGCGCGCGAGGCGCAGGGGCTCGAGCCCTTCGGCGAGGACATGCACGTCTTCATGCGTGCCGTCACGTCCGCCTTCGCGGGCGCCGACGACCGCGGCAGCGTCTGCGTAAGGCTTTTCGACGTTGCGCGCCGCATGGGCCTTGAGGTCGGGGAGGACGAGGAGGCGTACGACGCGGACATCCGCGCGCATCTCGAAGAGCTCGCCCGCTGGGGGCTTGCCGCTGCGGGTGCACCCGCAGAGGGCGCGCGCCCCTTGGCGCCCCTCATGCTCGACGAAGGCGCAGGCGGGCTTACCTCCCGACTTTATTTTGCGAGGTTCTTCGCCGAGGAGCAGCGCCTTGCGGCTGCGCTCGTGCGGATCGCCTCGAAGCCTCCGCGCACGCTTCCCGAGGTGACGGCCGCGCTCGTCGAGAAGCTCACGGGCGCCCTGCACGCCGACGAACTCCAGACCAAGGCCGTGAGGCTTGCGCTCGAGAACCGCCTTGCGGTGATTTCGGGCGGTCCCGGCACTGGCAAGACGACCACCGTGGTTCTCATCCTCGAGTGTCTGCTCGAGGAGAACAAGGACCTTTCCATCTATCTTGCCGCTCCGACGGGCAAGGCCACGAGTCGCATGCGCCAGTCGATCGTCGCGATGACCCAGGGCCCGATCGCGGGCAATTTCCCGCGCATGAAGGAGGTCGTTTCCGAGGAGACGGCTCAGGGCGCCCCGCGACGCGTCGAGGAGCACACGATCCACAAGTGGCTCGTCAAGAAGACGCCTTCGGGCGAGAAGCCCTCGGCGGACAATCCGCTTCCCGCCGACGTGCTCATCATCGACGAGGCCTCGATGGTCGACATCCATCTGGCGGCCCGCCTCTTCGAGGTGGTCTCGGAGAGTACGCGCGTGATCATTCTTGGCGACAAGCACCAGCTCGCCGCCGTGGGACCGGGCGCCGTCTTTGCGGACATCTCCGCCACCGACGGCGCGCTTGCCGCAAGCACGGTCGACCTCAAGACGAGCCGCCGCTTCGCCGAAGGCTCCGTCATCGCCAAGCTTGCCGCCGCGATCAATCACGACGGCGGGATTTCGAGCTCCACCGCCTGCACGACGGTCAAGCGCCTGCTGGCCGACGCGCAGACCGACGGCGACCCTGACTGGCGCATCGCCTGGGACGACGCCATGCCGCAGGGCGAAGGCGGTTACGGCCTGGCGCCCGCTGCCACCGCGTGGCTCGAGGAACGCTTCTCGCGCTACACGGCCGCGCTCATCGACTACATGCGCGTCGTCACGCGCCCCGAGCCGAAGGCCGACGACCTGAAGGCCGCGGGCCGCGCCCTCTGGGAGATCTTCCAGACCTTCAGGCCGCTGTGCGCCCAGCGCCGCGGCCCGCAGAGCGTCGAGGGCATCAACGCCTGGGCCGAGGCTAAGGTCAGGACGGCGCTCGCCGGCGCAGACTTCAAAACCTTCGCCGAGGACCGCTGGAACTATCCCGGCCGCGCCGTCATCATCCGAAGCAACGACGACATCCTCGGCGTCTTTAACGGCGACGTCGGCATCGTGCTCCCCGACGAGCACGGCGACCTGCGCGCCGTCTTCTTCGACGCCGACCGCAGCATGCCGCCCGCGCTCATGCCCGCGCACGACACGGCCTTCGCCATGACGATCCACCAGTCCCAGGGGTCCGAATTCCCCGAGGTCGCCGTCTTCCTGCCGACCGACCCCGCCTCGGGCCTCGCCACCCGCGAGCTCCTCTACACGGGCGTCACCCGCACCAAGCGCTCCGTCGACATCTTTGGCACGGAGCGGGTCCTCAACGCCTCCGTCGAGAATCGCACCGTGCGCGTCTCGGGCCTCGCCGACCGCCTCGCCGAGCGCGCGAAGGCCGCCCGCGGCTGACCTTCCCGCACCGTCACCAGAACCTCGAAAAGGCCTCTCCCCGCGTCCGAATAGGGGCCGGGAGGGGCCTTTTGCACCCTCATTGTGAAATGGCCGGTCAGTACAAAACAAAGGTGACCGACGGGTTCAAAATGGGCTGGAACGGTGTTATAGTCTCCTTAAGAAAATGAACCGGGCGATTCAAAATGAATCCGCCCTCAAGGAGGCTTGAAATGGCGGTTGGAAAGAAGGCCGTGGTGCTGGTCGTTGCGGCGGCGGTCGCGGCGGGAGCAGGCTGGGGCTTCGCAGAGTGGCAGAAGAGCCGCGAGGCGAAGCCGAGCGTGGCCTGGGGCAGCGTGGATGCGCGCGAGGTGTCCCTGGCCTTCGAGGGGGGCGGGCGCATCGCCGAGCTTCTCAGGGAGGAAGGCGAGGCCGTGAAGGCGGGCGACGTGATCGGGCGCCTCGACACGCGTGCGCTCGAGATCGAGCGCCGTCGCGCAGAAGCGCAGGCCGAAGGGCTTGACGCCCAGTGGCGTCTGGCCGAAGAGGGCTTCCGCAAGGAGGAGATCAGTTCCGCGAAGGCCGAGCTCGATGCGGTGGAGAGCAATCTTGCGCTTGCAAGAAAGACCGAGGACCGCCAGCTCAAGCTCTGGAAGGCCAACGCCACGACGGCTCAGAACGTGGACAACGCGCGCTGGAGCCGCATTGTGCTTGAAAAGCAGGCTGCGAGCGCCCGTGCGGTCTACGAACTCAAGGTCGCGGGTCTGCGTCCCGACGAGGTCCGCCAAACGAAGGCCGCCCTTGATGCGGGCCGCGCCGCCGTCGACTCGCTCACCTATCAGATCGAGACGGCCGCCGTTCTCGTCTCGCCCGTCAACGGCGTCGTGCGCACGCGCATGGCCGAGCCGGGCGACATGGCCTCCGCCGCGAGGACCGTCTATCAGATCAGCATCATGGATCCGAAGTGGGTCCGCGCCTACGTTTCCGAGACCCAGCTCAAGTACGTGCAGGAAGGCGCCGAGGCGCTCGTGACGACCGACACGACCGAGCCGCTCAAGGCCCGCGTGGGCCACATCTCGAGCGAGGCCGAGTTCACGCCCAAGACCGTTGCGACGCAGGACCTGCGCACGGTGCTCGTCTACGAGGTGAGGCTCAACGTCGAGGATCCGGGCAACCGCCTGCGTCTCGGCCAGCCCGTGACCGTGGACTTCGCGCCCTGAATCCGCCGCTGGAGGAAAGCACGTCATGACGACATCCGTCATTGAAGCGTCGGCGCTCTGCAGGGTCTTTGCGTCCGAGGACGGACGCGAGCCCGTGCGTGCGGTCGACGGCGTCACCTTCGCCGTACCGCCCGAGGCGCGCTTGGTCGCGCTCATCGGTCCCGACGGCGCGGGCAAGTCGACGCTCATGCAGATGATCTGCGGGCTCGTGGGCCAGGACTCAGGCTCGCTCAGCGTGCTCGGGCGTACTCCGGACCCCGACGACGAGGACTTCGTCAACGCCGTGGGCTACATGCCGCAGACGCTCGGCCTCTACAAGGACCTCTCCGTCATGGAGAACATGAAGCTCTTCGGTGCGCTCAGGGGCGCGAAGCCTCCCGAAGACATGACGATCGAGGCGTACTACGCGAGCCTCATTGCGCTCACGGGCCTTGAGGGCTTCGAGGGCCGCCCTGCGGGCAAGCTCTCGGGCGGCATGAAGCAGAAGCTCGCGCTGGCCGTCGCGCTCGTGCGCGCGCCCGCGCTCCTTCTCCTCGACGAGCCCACCGTGGGCGTCGACCCGCTCTCGCGCCGCGAGCTCTGGGCCGTGATCCGGCGCATGGTCGGGCAGGGCGTCACGACGTGCTTCTTCTCCACCGCCTATCTCGAGGAGGCTGAGTCGGCCGACTGGGTGCTCTGCATGTCGGAGGGTCGCATCATCGGCTCGGGCACGCCCGCGGAGCTTCTCGGGCGCACGAAGGGCCGCACCTATGCGCTCGATCTTTCGGGTTTTTCAGACGCCGAGAGGAAGTCGCTCTCGCGCCGCATGATGCTCAAGGTTTCGCCTGCCCCCGAAAAGTCGGTCTTTCTCGACGCCGTCCCCCGCGACGGCGGCATCGACCTGCTGCTCAACGCCCCCAACACCCGCGAATTCGCCGAGCGCGAGGTCGAACTCGCGCTTCGCAGGGACGAGACGGGGACCGTTCCCGACTTCGACGTTCTCGAACGTGCGCCGCGCATGGAGGACGCCTATGCGCTCCTCACCTTCACGATGGAGACCGTGCGCGCCGACGACGCCGCCTCGTCCGCAGCGCCCGACCCCGACGATCCGGGGCGGCTTGACACGGGCGACGTGCCGATCCGCGCGCGCGATCTTTCGCGCACGTTCGGCAGCTTCGTGGCGGTCGCTGACACGACCTTTGACGTGAAGCGCGGAGAGATCTTCGGCCTGCTCGGCCCCAACGGCGCGGGCAAGACCACGACCTTCCGCATGCTCTGCGGCCTTCTTGCGCCTTCGGGCGGAGAGATCGAGGTCGTGGGCTGGGATCTTCGCGAGGCCAAGGCCGAGGTGCGCGCCGAGATCGGCTACGTCGCCCAGAAGTTCTCCCTCTACGACAAGCTCACGGTCGAGCAGAACCTGCGCTACTTCGGGCGAAGCTACGGCTTCTGGGGTCCGAGGCTCACCCGCCGCGTCGCCGAGGCGATGCGCGGCTACGGGCTTTCGGCCTACAGGCGCATGCCTGCCAAGTCGCTGCCCGTGGGTGCGAAGCGCGATTTGTCGATCGCCTGCGCGCTTCTTCACCATCCGAAGATCCTCTTTCTTGACGAGGCGACCTCGGGCGCCGACCTCGCGTCCCGCCGCGCCTTCTGGCGCAGTCTCACGAAGCTTGCGGCCGCAGGTACGACGATCGTCGTGACGACTCACTTCATGGAGGAGGCAGAGTACTGCGACCGTTTCCTCATCCAGGACGCGGGTCGCATTCTGGCGCTGGGTTCGCCCGGTGAGGTGCGCGCCTTCGCCGCCAAGGATGCGCCGGGCCGCACGATCCGCTCGATCGAGGACGCCTTCATCGCCATCGTCGAAGCCGCCCGAGCTGTGAGGAAAAAGGAGGCCGCATCATGACCGCCGCGAGAAAAACAGGACTGCTGCGCTTTTCGGCTTCCAGATGTCTGGCGCTCATCGTCAAGGAGTGGCACCAGATCGGGTGCGATCCGTCTGCGCTCGTCATCGGCGTCTTCCTGCCGCTCTTCATGCTGCTCGTCTGCGGCTTCGGCATCTCGATGGACATGAAGGACGTGCCCGTCGCGATCGTCCTCGAGGAGCGCACGCCCGTCGCGCAGCGCATTGCCGTCGACTTCACCGCGAATCCGTACTTCGACGCGAAGGTCTTCTACGCGAAGGCGCCCGCCGAAAAGGCGCTTGAGGCCCGCGAGGTCGAGTGCATCCTCACGATTCCGGCGGGCTTTGCGGCCAACGCCCAGCAGGGCGAGGCGGCCGAGCTCGGCCTCACGGTCTACGGCGTCGACAGCAATTCCGCGACGCTCTTCAAGAGCTACGTGCTCGGACAGCTCAACAGCTCCGTCACGAAGATGGTATCGAACGGCATGATCGAGTCCGCCGTCGCCTCGCGCGTCTCGGCTGGGCCCGTCAAGTCGCTCGCGTCCCGCAGTTGGTTCAACGAGGCGAGCATCTCGACCTGGTACCTCGTACCGGGCATCCTCGTCATCGTCGTGGGCGCAGCGTCCACCATGATGAGCGCCATCGTGATCGCGCGCGAATGGGAGCGCGGCACCATGGCCGCGATCTTCGCGACGCCGGCCTCGCCCCTTGAGATCTTCCTCGCGAAGTGGCTCAGCTACTGGACGATCGCCTTCGGCGGCTCGCTCCTCTCGCTCTGCACGAGCTTCCTCGTCTTCGGACAGCCGCTCAGGGGAAGCATCGCGGGCGTGCTCGCCATCCTGCTCACCCTGACCGCCATGGGCACGGCGCTCGGCCTCTTCATCTCCGCCAAGGTGAAGAACCAGTTCCTCGCGATCGAGCTCGCCGTCGTGCTCGCCTACATGCCGAGCCTGATGCTTTCGGGCTTCCTCTTCGATCTGAGGAGCGTCCCTGTCTGGATCGAGTTCGTCGGCAGGCTCCTGCCGCCCACCTACGCCGTCGAGGCCTTCAAGCAGTGCTTCCTGGCGGGCGACGGTCCGATCCTGTGGCGCAACGTCGGGATCCTCTGCTGCTGGGCCGCGCTCTTCTTCTGCATGGCCGTGCGGGTCCTGCGCAAGCGCCCGCCTGTGACGGTCCCCGACAAGTCCGAACCGAAGGGAGGCGCATCATGCTGAAGTCCCTCTGGCGGGACGTGCGCGCGTCTCTCAACCGCATCTTCGCCATCGTCGTGAAGGAGTTCGCCGTCACGTTCGGCGACAAGGGCTCGCGCATGGTGCTCATCGCGCCTGTGTTCCTGCAGGCCATTCTCTTTGGCTACGGCGCGACCTTCAACCTTGAGCGCGTGCCCTGGGTGCTTCTTGACGAGTCGCACTCGTCGGCCTCGGCCGAAATCGTGCGCGGCATCACGGGCAACGGCATCTTCGACCTCAAGCGAAACGCCGTCTCGCTCGCCGACTTCGAGAAGAGCATCGACTCGAGTGAGGCGCTCGTCGGGGTCTACTTCCCGAACGACTTCGACCGCAAGGGCGAGATGATGGTCGTCTCCGACGCTCGCAACTCCACGACCGCGGGCATCGCTTACGGCTACATCAGCTCGATCGCGACGCAGGTCAACGCGAAGCACGGCGGCGGGCTCGCCGTCGAGGTGCGCGACCGCGCGCGTTGGAATGAGAACGGGATCACCCGCTACACGATCGTGCCTGGCCTCATTCCCGTGCTCGCGCTCATTCAGGTGCTGCTGCTTGCCGGTCTCTCGGTCTCGCGCGAGCGCGAGGACGGCTCGTTCGACATGATGCTCATGACGCCCGCCGACAGCATCGAGATCCTGATCGGCAAGGCCGTCATGCCGACCCTCATCGCCTGCGGACAGGCCTTCCTGATCTTCGAGATCGGCTTCCTCTGGTTCGAGCTTCCTTTCAAGGGCTCGTTCCTGCTGCTCGGCCTCGTGATCTTTGGATTCAGCCTCTGCATGGTGGGCCTGGGTCTGGGCGTCTCGGCCGTTGCGGACAACATCCAGCAGTCGATCGTCATGATCATCGTGATGATGCTCCCGATGGTGATCCTCTCGGGCCTCATGACGAGCGTGCGCGCCATGCCCCACTGGATGCAGACCGCTACGATCCTCAATCCGCTTCGCTACAGCATCCAGGCCATCCGCGCCGTCTACTTCGAGGGCGCGGGCCTCATGGACATCCTGCCGCTCGTCTGGCCCGTCGCTCTCGTGGGGCTCGGCTCGATGAGCCTCGCAACCTATCTCTTCAGGCACAAGATCTCGTGATCTGCGCCGAAGACAAGAAACTTTTGAAAAGGGAGTCAACCGGACATGGCCGTCAAGACTGAAGACAAGCGCCGCCGCATCCTTTCGGCGGCCCTCGACTGCTTCGAGGAAAGGGGCTTTGCCGCCACCCGAATGGAAGACATCGCCCGCAGCGCGGGCGTCGCCAAGGGGACGATCTACAACTACTTCAAGGGCAAGGAGGAACTCCTGCACGCGCTTGCCGAAGGCATCGCGGGCGTCATGCACCGCAACCTCGAAAACGTGACGAGCTCCGAAAACGAGGGCCTTCCCCTCAAGGATAGGCTCATGAAGGTCGTCGCGCCGCTCACCGACGGCACGCCGCGCTCAAAGCGCAACCTGCGCGTTTTCCGACTCGTCTGGGCCGAGGGCCTGCGCTCGCCCGAGATCATGCACGACCTTTACGCGAGGCTCTTCGTGCCTGTCTTCAGAAATGACGGCCTTCTTGCCCGCATGCTCGAGAAGGAGGACGTCCCCGACTTCGTGCGCAACCGTCCCGTCGTCCTCGTCGCGCCGCTCATCCAGTCGATCTTAATCCACGTGCTCGTGGGCAACGAGCTCATCGGCTCGCCCCGCGAGTACATCAGCGACTACTTCGACTTCATCCTCTCGAAGAACGCACGCGAGGAGCACGTCCCCGACGTTCGCCTGCCCGACGAAGACGCCTGACGAGCGGCCCTCAAGCTTCATTCGGGGCGGGGCGCAAGGCCGCCCGCCCCGTTCGTTCCTCACACAGAGCAAGTCTCCCGCAGCGGCTTGATGTGCGTCATTGACGCCGCTTCAGGCCGCTGCCTTCGCCGGACGGCTGCGCTAAGATTCTCATCCGCCAAAAAAACGCAGGTCCCGCCTGCGGATGAAAACGACAGTCCCGGACAAAATCAAAGCGCACATCATCATGACCGACACCGGCGAAAAGACCATCTTCATGCGTTGGCTTCCCGTATTGACGCTCACGCTCTGCACCTTCGTCTTCAACACCTCCGAATTCATTCCGATCGGGCTTCTCACCGACATCGGCCGTGACTTCGGCCGCACCGAGGCCGAGATGGGTTGGCTCGTGACGACCTACGCCTGGGTCGTCGCGCTCATGTCGCTGCCGCTGATGCTGCTCGCCTCGAAGATGGAGTGTCGTCGCCTCATGATGTCGGTGCTTGCGCTCTTCGTCGCGAGCCACGTGCTCTCGGTCGTCGCATCCAACTACTGGATTCTCCTCGCGTCGCGCCTTGGCGTCGCCTGCTCGCACGCGATTTTCTGGTCCGTCGTGAGCCCGCTTGCCGTCGAGGTTGCACCGAAGCACAAGACCTCCGCCGCGCTCGGCCTTGTGGTCGCGGGTTCGTCCATCGCCATGATCGCGGGCCTGCCGCTCGGACGCGTGCTCGGCCTCTATCTGGGCTGGCGCATGACCTTCCTCGCCATCGGGCTTGTCGCGGCGATTGCGCTCGTCTGCCTCTGGCGCTTTTTCCCGAGCGTGCACAGCCGCAATGCCGTGGCGCTCGACAAGGTGCCAGCACTTCTGAGCCGGCCCGCTCTCATGGGCATCTATATCCTGACGCCGCTCATCATGACGGGGAACTTCACGGTCTACTCGTACATCGAGCCCTTCCTCGCGCAGGTGACCGGCATGCATCCCGACCGCATTACCTGGGTGCTCGTCGCCTACGGCGCCGTGGGCATTCTCGGCAGCTGGATCTTCTCGCACTTCTTTGACCGCCGTCCGATCGGCTTCCTGCAGTTCTCAGTGTTCGGCATCGTCGCGAGCCTCTTTCTCATGGCGCCTCTGGGCGGCGGCGAACTCACGATCGTGCTGCTCTGCATCTTCTGGGGGCTTGCGGTGACGCTCTACAACCTGGTCTTCCAGTCGGCCATCATCCGTGCCGTTCCGTCGGGCACGGCCGTTGCCATGAGCGTCTATTCGGGCATCTATAACGTGGGCATCGGTTCGGGCGCCCTCGTGGGCGGCCTCGTCTGCACCCACGCCTCGATCGCCGACATCGGTTGGGCGGGCGGTGCCATTGCGGCCGCAGGCGCGCTCTTCTGTCTCCTGCGCGTCGGTCCCGTCATGCGCGGTGTCTTCGCGAAGTCCTGAGATGCATGCGGGCTTGACGCATGAATGAAAGGCGGGCGTCCCTTCGAATGAAGGATGAACCACCGCGCGCCTTGGCTTCAGGCTGCATGGGAAGCGCCACCAGATTGCCGATGCTGCTGTTGCCGCGCGGCAGTTCGTCCTGACAGGGAATGATGCGGTCGAAGGAGTCGAGCTTGAGTAGCCCCTCATCGGCGATTGTGAGCGCAATCAGTCTTTCAAGAACCCGTCTGACCACTGCGGCCTGCATGGGTACGGACAGGAAGAGCCACAGGTGCACGCCGCAGGCGGATCGGGAGATTTCAGGAACGAGTGGAATGCCGTGCTTTCTGGCGGTCTTGATGACGGCTTTGCCGTCACGCTCCCAGTCACTGTTATCAAAGTCAAGAACGGCAAATCGGCAGGTGTTGTCCGTCAGGAGCGGATAGACGCCCATCACGATGTCGCCTTTGAGATGGAAGTAGTAGGTCCCGGCAGTCACCTTTTCGTAGGCTCGGTGCGGGCACAGGTGGCACTTCAGGCTGCAGCCTTCGGTGTAACGCATGGTGCATTTCGGCGAGTAGCCGGACTTTTGCGCGTCGGTCCTGGAGGCCCAGCGGGTTGCGTAGACATCGGATCTGCCTGCAAATAGACCTGCGAACAGCTCGACCTTCTCTCGTGAAGTGAGATCCGTTTCCGCAACAATCTTCGGCGTCTTGACCAATTGTTTTCCGGTGCTGCCGCATGGGGCTTGTGTTTTGGCTTCAGCGTCCGTCCACGGCTCATCAGGAATCTCGAGGCCTGACGTGGCGGTTGCGGGCGGGGTTTCGACTGCTTTGAGCGGTTCGACGGCTTTGGGCAAACTGCTTTGGCTGCGCAGCGCCGAGATTTCCGCCTTGAGTTCGAGCACGACTTTCTGAAGGTCAGTGACGACCCGTGTCAAAAGGGCAAGTTGAGCCTTCACGTCTTCCATGACGCATCTCCGGGAGCTTCAGGATTTTTCGAGTATATCCGAAGGCTCTCGACAATCCTTGAGCCGTCTGAAGAGGAGGGGAGCCTTCCTGATGCACGAACTCCGCTTTTCTTTTGCCTTTAGGCAAAGGTTTCGCTTTTTCCGAGCTTGAAATCAGACTTGAAGCCTCCATATAGTCCTCAGAGAGAGGTGCGGGGCGCCCGAAAGGGTGCCGCACAGGCACTTCTCCGAATGCACACCGCCATGGTCGACGGCAGAAGACAATGAAGGAAAACAAAATGCTGCTTCCGTCTGTTTTTGGTGAAGACCTTTTCGATGAAACGTTCCCGTTCGCCGGCATGACCGATCGTCACGGTCATGACAAGCTCTTCGGCAACCGCGCCGGCCGTCTGATGAAGACCGACGTGCGCGAAGGCGAAAAGAGCTGGGAGCTTGATGTTGAGCTTCCGGGCTTCCGCAAGGAGAACATCAGCGCCACGCTCAAGGACGGCTATCTGACGATCAGCGCTGAAAAGGCCGTTGAGGAGACGCAGGAGGCCGAAAAGAAGGGCCAGTGCGTTCGCCGCGAACGCTGGTCCGGCGCTCTGAGCCGCGCGTTCTACGTGGGCGAGGGCGTGACTGAAGAAGACGTCAAGGCGAAGTACGAAAACGGCGTCCTGAGCATCTCGATCCCGAAGAAGGAGGCGATCGAAGCCAAGGCCAAGAAGATGATCGCCATCGAATGAGGTCATTCCTCTGGTTTTCGTCGATGCATTGACGCATGAATGAGACGCGGGCGTCTTCCTGATCGGAAGGCGCCCGCTTTCAGTCATGCGGATTGTGCTTATCGGATGATGAGCAGCGGCACGGAGCTGTTGGCCGCGATCTTCTGGGCGGTGGAGCCCATGAGCGCGGAGCGCAGGTTGCCGTAGCCGTGCGAGCCCATGAGGAGCAGGTCGAGCGGCGTGTTTTCGGCGTAGTCGGCGATCACTTCGCCGGGGTTGCCGTCAAGGCGCACGGGGCGCGGCTTGATGCCTTCGGCCTCGAACTTGGGCATGAGGGCGGCCATCACTGCGTCGAAGTGCTGGCCGCGAAGCTTGACCATGTCGGCGGCGGCCGTCGGACTCGACATCATGCTTGCCATCGAGGAGAGGCCGATCGTATGGGTGGAGCGGCCCGCGTTGAGAAGCTCGTAGCGGGTTTCGGAGCCGAAGAGCGCGCGGTTCTTGAGCACGAAGTCCACGGCGCGCTCGCCGTATTCGGAGCCGTCGCAGGCGATGCCGATGCGAAGAAGCGAGGTCCCTTCGGGGAGCTTGTCGCGCAGCATCAGGATCGGACGGTGGGTGTGGGCGAGAACGGCGTTCGAGACGGAGCCGAAGAGGAAGCTGCTCACGGCGGAATGCCCGCGGATGCCCATGATGATGAGGTCGGCGTCGACGAGGTCGGCTTCCTTCACGATCTCCTCGGCGGGAGAGCCGACGGCGTAGTGCATCTCGATGTTGAGCTTCGTGTCGCCGAGCAGGGCGCGCACGGACGCGAAGAGGCTTTCGGCCTCCTCGGCGTAGTAGTCCTTGATCGTGAGCGGTTCGAGGCTCGTGATCATGCGCTGCGGCACGGGATGCTGCGAGAAGAAGATCGTGATCTTCGGAGCGGCGCCGAGCAGGTCGGTGCGGGTGGTCAGGAATTCAACGGCGCGCAGGCTGTGTTCGGTGCCGTCGACGGGAACGAGAATGTTCATAAGTTTACCTCCAGTGCCCTCTTCGCCTCTTCTGCGGACCGCCGACAGGCAGGCCCTGAGCGAGGGACCTCATGTGAATATCATGCCTGCTTTTTTTGCTTTTGTCTAAACAACCTCGCCACTGAAGTGGGAGGGTTTCGATACAGTCGAGGCTTTTCGCCTCGGGGTTGTCCCCGATTTGCTGTCACTCCGACCACGAAATCCTTGCTGACGCAACCCTTGTACGGTAAGGGACGGAATCCCCCGCCGTCGGAACCTCCCGAACTCGCGCTCGGTGATTCCTTCTCGGGCTTGAATGACTACGACACCGGCGTCAAGCCAGGCTGTTACTCCGGCTAGAACGGCCTCACAGATCCGTTCCGGGACGTAGGTTTGTTTTTCAAGATCTGCGTACAACAGATTCAGACAAGCCGCCGCATCGCGGTCGATCCAGCGATCGTCGTCATCGTTGCCCAATCGTACGCGGCGCTCCCAAAGTTCGTGCTTGACAAATTGGCCCGTCAGCAGATTGTGCTGCGTGGGCTTGAGCTTCTTTGGCGATACGACTTCCACCAACAAACCGGCGCTTTCAGCCTTGTTCGTCAGTTGTGCGTATAACGCTGCCGGCGCATGTCGCCCGATGGTCTTGCCGAACCGTCCCCTCTGGAACGCCTTATAACTATTGTCCTCCACAATGATGTGGCCCGCATGGCCGAGAAGCCAGTTGCAGACCTCGCCGTGCTCGCGCTTGCGAGTTGCGGCCGAAAGACGAAAAATCTCCGCTAGTTCTGCCCGCAGACTTTCATAGCGCTTCGAGAACCGCCACTGAAGCCTTCCGGACTTCACCTTCAGAGACTTGTGCTTCTTGCCGTGACGAACCACCTCAACCGTTTCGTAGTTGTCGGGATTCGTCGCTTGGCGGCTGCGCTCCATCGCACGCTGAAGCTTGCGCACGGCACGGTGATCCGTGTCCGCGCTCGGCGCAATCTGCACTTTGGCAATTGTCCCGTCTTCAGTCGCATAGGTGAGCGACCCGAGTCCCGGATCAATGGCCATGCGCAGATCCTTGCCGGCGTAGGCGTGCTTCAGAGGGCTTGTTCCTTCGGCAACAAGTTGCAGGAGAAAGCGCTCCTTGCCCTTGCGCATTTCACGCACGATCCGACAATACTTCACCTTTCTGGGCCTTGTGGGATCCGTCGGATCCTGCAAAGCTCGGGTGAGCCAGTCGTCGCACTTGTCAACGCGAACACGGTATACGTGCTTGCAGACGGTTACGCACTGCTGATCTGCTTTCCAGATGATGCCGGTGCGATTGGTCTTCCCTTCGATCGAATGCAGTCCGCGTCGAGAACTGATGAACCTCGGAGAGCCGCCGTTGTAGAGGTGGCGTTCCACCGAGATCCACGCTCTCGAAGCAAGTTTTTGAGATTCGTTGATACCGAGCAGGTGGCAACGTCCCGAAGCCTTGCGGTGCTTGGCGACGTCGGCATGAAAGTCGTACTCGCTCAAGCGGAACCGCACGCGAAGATCGCGGAAAGCCTTGGTTCTTTCACTGCTCTTCGGCATGGCTCTTGCGGTCTGCCACTCGGCCGTGGCGCGCATTTTAATTAGATGGTCAGCTCCAGAAGGGGCATCGAACACCGGAGACCATCAATGCAGAACTTGACAACTTGCAAACAAAAGAAGCACTCTCTCTTAAATCTCGCTTCTGGCCGAGAGTACCGCGGCATCTAAGTGCCAATGAGTCCAGTGAAAACTCAAACGATAAGAGGAGTGCTTCGTCATGAATACTACACAAGTTTTTGAGAAACGCAAGATTGCCGTTGCGATCGGCATCGACCTGGCCAAAGACCATTGCGACGTTGTTGCATACAATGCCGACAACAAGATCTGCTTCACCAAAGCCAACTGGGCCTACCCGCACCTTATGGAATGGCTTGCAAACGCACAGCCTGCAGTTGTCCTGATGGAGTCATGCAAAGGTTGCCATGTTCGCGCACGTGACATTGCCGATCTCGGCCATGACACCCGGCTCGTCAAAGGGGCTGATGTCAAGGCATTGCGCAATGTTTGTCAAAAGAACGACATTCGAGATGCGGACTACATTGCCAGGCTCCTCTACGTCCCCGGCACCAAATTCGTCTTCGTGAAGAATCAACGCCAACAGTCGCTGCAATTCCTTCAGAACGAGTACAAGAGCATTCAGGAGTTGCGGATCCAGGTGGGGAATCAGATCCATGCCGGTCTCGAAGAGTTCGGCTGTCCCGGACCCAAGTCGAAAAAATTCATCCAGTCTCGCATGATGGCTCACCTTGAAAAGAATGCGGAACCGATTCCTGAGGAAGTGATGTCGTCTTTTCTCCGACGACGCGAGATGTGGCTCAACCTGTTCGAGCAAGAGGAGGAAGCCAAAAAGCGCATGGAGGAGATCGCCAAGACGGATGACGACGCCCAACGCATTATGACCGTACCGGGGGTTGGTGCTCAGACGGCAGTCGGAATGTTGGTGCACATCGGAGGCGACATCGGGCGGTTCAAAAACAGCGGGCAGTTTGCCGCCTCCATTGGGCTTGTTCCAAAGCAGAACAGCACCGGTGGCAACACCACGCTAAACGGCATCACAAAATGCGGCCCCAAGAGGCTGCGAGCGAATCTGGTGCAATGCGGACAGGTAATACTCATGCACGCCGATAAGCTGAAAGGGAATTTTGGCGATTGGGTTCGAAAGTTGCGAGACAGCGGCAAGAAACGAGGTGTGATTGTCTGTGCAATTGCAGCCAAGATCGCCAGAATTGTTTATCGCCTGATGAAGGACAAGGTAGATTACACACCCGTACCGAGCCGTTAAAGGTACGGATCGCGCATAGCGATCATCGGCAATATTCCGCCAAGGACTACGAAGGCAACTACTAGTGATGAATCGTGCTCAACGCAATAGAGTGATGCTGAGTGTTCTGATGTGATATCGCCTTGATGGCATTAATCACGCCATTTTTATAAAACACCTCTATTGTCCCGAATCTCACTATGTCGGCGGAGGCTTAGGAATGAATGCCTCCTGACCGCGGATGTATTTCAGTGAAGCCCTTTCTTCAACTTCGATTATTGTTGAAAGCGGTTCTTCTGGTAGAAGTCTGAACGAAGTCACTAGCGCGTTCCGCGCTAAAGATTTGGACGGGATCGAAGACTGATGACAGCTAATTGTGCGCGAGTCGATGTAGGCTCTCGAGCGTCTCTCTAAGCGCTTTCCAGGCAGGAGAATGGGGAATTTAGCCTATTCGTGCGCCAACACGCGACGCCGGAGCTTCAGACCATCGAGTTACGTTTTCAGAATGTGGCTTCGCCACGGAATTGAATGAGGGCGCGCGTTTGGGTTTGCGCGCCCTCAGGGGGAAGCTGTACCCTAAAAGCGACACCCAACCCTTGCAAAAAGGGAGCTGACCATGTATCAGAACACGATCCCATCCACCACCCATGACGGCGTTCTGAAGGTTGCAGCCGAAGCTGAAACTCTTCTGCAGCCGACGGCGGTCGTGATGATCGGAAGACTGATGATGAAGGATTTCGTGCTCATGGAAGTACCTTAGCACAGGGGCTGGAAAGACACACGCCTTTCATCGGGGACAACAAATAGATTGGAAGAGAGAGGTTTGCTGCGTTCCTCCATCCGAATGAATTCGGAGGCTTCCTGCGGCTGTTTCTGTGAAAAACGCCGCCATTTTGCGCATTCGCTTCTCATTCCCTGCAGGAAAGGCGTATTCAGGCAAAGACGCAACGTGCCGGAGGCGGATTTCGGTGCAGGGAAAAATCCTGAGAGCCGAAGACGCAGAAAGGGCGCCCGTCCGAATGGTCAGGGCGCCCTTTCGCGTTCATGTCGGGTGCCTTGGCTGCGTCAGTTTTCGACGGTCTTCTGCGCGGGCATGTTGCCGAGGATCCAGTCGAGGAAGCCGCCCTTGTTGCGCGAGCAGACGAGGACCTTGCCCGTGCCGCGGAACTTGAGCACGACGCCTTCGCCCGTCGTCTGGCTGTTGACGAGCTTGCCGAGGAAGCCGCTCTTGCCCGTGTTGATGCTCAGGTCGTAGCTCAGGCGTGCGTCCCAGGCGACGAGGTGGCCGTTGTCGACCGTGATCGGGCGCTCGGGCGTGACGTCGAGCTCGCGGATGGAGCCGAAGCCCGAGACGGCGATGCGGCCGCTGCCCTCGGTGCCCATCACGAAGAAGCCGCCGGAGTCGCCGAGCAGCGCGCGGCCGATTCCCTGGGACTTCGTCGAGAGTTCGACGCCCTCGGTGCAGGCGAGAAAGGCGCCGTCCGAGAGCAGGTACTGCGCGGGACCCACGTCGAGGATGCGCACGTCGCCGGGAAGGTTCGGCGCGAGGAGCACCGTGCCCGCCTGGTCGTCCGCCTCGATCCTCTGCTGGAAGAACGTCTCGTCGTTCATGAACTTGCGGGCGATCGAGCCCATGAGGCCGCCGCGGGTCTTTCCCTTGAGGGAGAGCGCCGTGTCCATGGCGACCATGGCGTTCGACTCGGCGAGAATTGCCTCGCCCTTCTCAAGCGTCACCGCAAGGAGCGGATCGATCCCGCCCGTAATCTCAAAAGCAGCCATCTCGTGGTCTCCGGAAGTGATTCGATGATCATGCAATTATAGAAAGCCGGCCTTCGCCGCCATCCCCTGCGTCACATTCCGAAAAGGCTTTTTCTTTTTTTCCGCCTTCGGGAGGGCGCGGCGGGAGAACGAATCGAAGGACAAGCCGAAGGACGATGGGCGGGAAAAAGGAAGGGCCGCGTCCTTCCCATGAAGGCCGCGGCCCCTTAGGACCGGTAGTCAGCCGGCGGCTAGCCGAGCTTCACCGCCATCTTCGCGGCATCCATGTGCCTTGCGATGTAGCGGATCTTCGGATGCGTGCCCGCAGCTTCGTTCATCGGGCGGGCGGCCTCGATGAGTTTTGCTGTTTCGGGCGTCGGGTTGTCGTAGTCGACGAGCGTCATGGCGTGGATGCCGCAGGCCTCGACGCAGGCCGGTAGCAGGCCGCGCTCGGTGCGGTGCACGCACAGCGTGCAGTGCTCGGCCTTGCCCGGCGTGCGCTCGGTGTGAGGCTTGGCCGGACGCACGACGAGCGGCTGCTTGTCGCCGAAGTAGCTGGTCCTGCCTTCGGTGTTGAAGACGGGAACGTCGTACGGGCAGGCATTGGCGCACATCTTGCAGCCGATGCACTTCTGCTGGTCGACGAGCACTTCGCCGTGCGGGCCCTTGTGGATCGCCTTCATCGGGCAGACCTTCATGCAGGCCGGATCGTCGCAGTGCATGCAGCTCATGCGGAACCAGTTGATGACGTTGTCGCGGACGTTTTCGTCGCGCTTGATCTTTTCCCAGAAGATGCCGGGAGCGACCTGGTTTTCTTCCTTGCAGGCGATCGCGCAGGCAAAGCACCCGGCGCAGCGGTCGACGTTGACGATGATGCCGTAACGGGACATGGTGAACCTCCTTTATGCCTTTTCAACGCGGATGCAGACGTCATTGCAGCACGGGTAGCCTGAGATCGGGTCCCAGTTCTTGCGCGGAATGAGCGGCTGCGTTTCCTGATCGCCGCGCCAGCCGTACTGGGCGTCGATGAGGCCGGGCTGGCAGAGGATCGTCACGCGGACCTTGGCACGCACCTTGTGGTCGCAGTAGGGCGAGACGAGCCAGACGCCGTCGCCTTCCTTGATGCCGAGCTTTTCGGCGTCCTTCGGGTGCATGTTGATCGTGCTCTCGGGTTCGAGCTCAAGCAGGTAGGGTTGGTCGCTACGGGTCTTCGAGTGCGTGATGTACGGGCGCCTCGTGCCGTTGAGGAGCTTGAACGGATATTCGGCCGTGGGCTTGGGCGGCTCGACGTAGACGGGCAGGCCGGGGAAGCCGTGCTTGGCCTGAAGGCTCGCGACGAGCTCGATCTTGCCCGACGGCGTCCTGAAGCCGGGCTTGCCGTCGAAGCGCAGAAGCGCCTTCTCGTGCTTGCCGGTCGTCTGCGGCGGGAAGAACTCTACGGTCTGCAGGTTCGGAAGCACGCCCTGCTGCTTTTCATACGTGACGCCCCAGTCCTTGAGGATCGAGTCGCAGGCCTTGACGGGATCGCCGTGGAAGAAGGTCTCGGGGTCGCAGACGGCGGCGCTGATCGTGCAGGCGATCTTCCAGTCCTCCCAGACTTCGCCCTGAGGCTTCACGGGACGGCGCACGCTCACCTTGCGGCCGTGCACGCCGAAGGGCGCGTAGCGCTCGAAGTTGAGGGCGGCGGGCAACACGATGTCCATGTCGTGATGCGTTTCGTCACGGTAGAAGTTGTCGGCGGCAAACGAGAAGTCGACCTTCCTGATGGCCTCCTGATACTGTTCGGGCGAGGGCCAGATGAGGGCGTTCATGCCGAAGCCCGCGAGCGCGATGACGGCGCTCATGAGCGAGGTGGGCACGCTCGCGACCGTCTCCATGATGGGATTGACGTAGCTGTAGCAGGCGAAGAAGCCGCCGTTGCCGAGGCCGATGGCGCCGAGCACGAGCCAGGGCGTCAGGTGTCCGAGAAAGCGGAACTGGGCCCTGAAGCCCTTGTTGGGCAGGGCGGGCACATGGGGCATCCAGAGCCTGAGCGCCAGAATGAGGAGGAGCGCCGCACAGGCCACGACGGCGAAGGTGGCGCGCCACGAGAGCGACCACGCGAGGAAGCTGCCGAGCGGCACGCCGACGAGGTTGGCGATCGTCATGCCCGTGACCATCAGGCAGACGTCTCGCGAGGCCTGGCCGGGCGCCGCGAGACTGATCGCCACGATGGCGCCCACGCCGAAGTAGGCGCCGTGCGGAAGGCCCGCGATGAATCGTGCGGCGAGCATCGACCAGTAGTCGAAGGCGAGGGCCGCGAAGAGGTTTCCCGCGAAGATCAGGCCCGCCAGGAGGTAGAGCATGCGCGAGAGCGCGATGCCGCGGGCGGCGACCACCATGACGGCGACGCCCGCACACACGCCGAGCGCGAGGGCGAGAAGGTGTCTGGGCATGTTGCTGCCTTTTTGGCCGGCGTGCGTGCGCCGTGCCTTTGGTGCGTTTGTTGTATTGACTGAGGCTTAGGGAAAACCCGGGTGCAGATTGGAGCGCGAAACGCCGTGACACATCGGGGCGGCAGGCGTTTTGAGAAGGGAAAAACGAAAGAACTCCCGCCTGCAGGGCAGACGGGAGTTCTTGGAGGCCTGCAGGACGCCGTCCCTGAGGACGGCGCCTTCAGTCATCGGCTTGAGTCCGATTACTTCTTGGCCTTGTCGGCGGCAGCGGCCTGCATCGCGTAGATGTAGGACTGCTGGCCGGCGATGCGGCCGAAGGTCACGATGTCGGCCTGGGCGTTACCGCCGAGGCGGTTGCCGCCGTGGACGCCGCCGGTGATTTCACCCGCAGCGAAGAGGCCCGGAACGACCTGGCCCTTGGTGTTGTAGACCTGGGTCTTGGAGTCGATCTTGATGCCACCCATGGTGTGGTGGACGGCCGGCGTGACCATGATGGCGTAGAACGGAGCCTGATCGAGGTTGCGCGGCATGTCGGCGCGGCCGAAGGCGTCCTTGCCGGCAGCCTTGCCCTTCTTCCAGGCGTCGATGGAGGCCTGGAGTTCGGCGGCGGGAACGCCCATCTTGCCGGCGACTTCTTCAATCGTGGCGCCGGAGACGCAGTAGGACTGCTTGATGTACTTGTTCGTGGCCTTCAGGGACTTCTGCATGTCGGAGTCGAAGAAGAGGTAGGCCACGCCGTCCTTCTGCTTGAGGATGGCGGCGGAGACCGCGTCGCGGGTGTTGAGCTCGTTGAAGAAGCGCTTGCCGTCCTTGTTGATGAGGATGGCGCCGTTGCCGCGAACGGCTTCGGTGATCATTTCGCCGACTTTCGGCACCACGGTCGGGTGCGTCTGGATTTCGGTCATGTCGATGAGCTGGGCACCGGCCTTTTCAGCGAGGACGAGGCCGTCGCCCGTGGCGCCCGGATGGTTCGTCGTGGCGAAGCCCTTCAGGCGGGGCACGTACTTGGAGACGAGGTCGTTGTTGGCACCGAAGCCGCCGGCGGCGTCAACGACGGCCTTGGCGTGGATCGTGTAGGTGCCGTCCTTCTTGTTCGTGACCTGGATGCCCGTGACCTTGCCGTCCTTCATGAGGATCTTCGTGGCCTGCGTGTTCATGCGCATGTCGATCTGGCGGGCCTTGGCGGCATTGTAGAGGGTCTTGACGACTTCAGGACCGACGAGGGCGCCGCCGGTCGGGCGGTGCGTGCGGGGCTGGGAGGCGCCGGCCATCAGGCCGACGTCGCGCAGGTCGCCGCCGAGGGCGAGGAGCCATTCGACGGAGCCGGCAGCGCCGGAAACAAGCGTGCGAACGAGTTCGGGATCGTTCTTCCAGTGACCGCCCTTCATCGTGTCGAAGTAGGCGATTTCAACGGAGTCCTTCGTGCCCTTGGCCTGCTGCAGGGCCGTGCCGGCAGCATTGAGACCGCCAGCGGCGCGGATCGTGTTGCCGCCGGGCATGCCCATCTTTTCAACGACGACGACCTTGGCGCCGAGGTTGGCGGCTTCCACTGCGGCGGAAAGGCCTGCGCCTCCCGCGCCGATCACGGCGACGTCGACGGTGATGTCTTCGGCAGCCTGAACGCCGGAAACGCCGAAGGCGGCGGCGACAGCAGTGGCAACCAGAATCTTCTTCATGGAAAGTTCTCCTATCTCAAGTCTTCCGAACCCCCGCCGGTCTTCTTCGGACCTCTCCTAGCGGGCATTCGGGAAATTGTGTGCCGGACAACAGGTCCGGCTTTTTTTCCAGCCCTAAATATAGAGGAGAGTCCCATGTTAAGACGCCCTGAAATTTGCCGTAACGCAAACGTTTGCAATAAAGCGCACTGAGAGAGGGAAGAAGAGGAAAAAAGTGCCGCTTTCAATAGGTTGAAATACCCATATAGAGGTAGGTTAGATCCCTTATTTAAATGGGCGGGCGGCGGGTGGAATGATGTCGGCGCGAGGAGCTTGCGCAGAATGCGGGTGCATTTGATGATAGGGGGAAACGTGGTCAGGTATACCCTCTGAGTGGTAGTGTTGATGGGGCTTTCCCCGAGTGGGTAAACCCGTTTGGCAAAAGACCCAATGGTACTGATCGGACGGGGCCCTTATGATGAACTGCATGAAGACGGACAGTCGAGGGCCGGCCAATGCCGCGCGTCCCCGCAAAAACGGCGTTTCAGGCATGTGTTCCGGACCAGCTGCCCCCAACTAGGCCTTTCATCGGCGTTCTGCTCCCCGATCCGTCAAGGAGAAACCATGCACAAGATCCCCACCGACGCCTTTGACATGCTCGTCACGCTTGAAAAGCGCCCCTTTGAACGCGCGGGTCGCGAAGTGGTCGTGCGTCTTCTCGACGAGACGCTCCCCGACGGCACGAAGCTCGTCGCCGCCTCCGATCCCTCCTATCCGCCCGAGCTTGCCGCCCTTGAGGAGCATCCCGCCGTGCTCGTGCACGAAGGCGACCTGTCGCTCACCGAGCGCCAGCTGCGCGTCTCGATCGTGGGTTCGAGGGATGCGTCCGACTCAGCCCGCGCCGATGCGCGTCGCGTCGCCCGCGAGCTTGCCGCACGCGGGGCCGTCGTCGTCTCGGGGCTTGCCGCAGGCATCGACACCGCCGCCCACGAGGGCGCGCTCGAGGCGAGGAGTCCGTCGGGCACGGTCGGGCGCACCATCGCCGTCATGGGCACGCCGCTCTCGCAGCCCTGGCCGCCCGCCAACGCGCGCCTTGCGCGCCGCATCGCCGAATACGGCCTGCTCATCTCGCTCGCCCCTCAGGTGAACGGACTCTCGTTCACGGACGAGGAGCGCGCGGAGAGCCTTCGCGCACGCAACCGCGCGATCGCGGCCCTCGGGCTCGGAAGTCTGGTGATGGCGGGAAAGGAGGGCTCGAGCACCCTGCGCGAGGTCGCGTTCTCGCTCGAGCTTGGACACCCCGTGCTGCTGTGGCACTCGATCGTCGAGGAGGGCGAGCCGTGGGCGATCAGGCTTCTTGAGAATCCTCCCCTCGATTCGCAGGGACGCCCGCTCGTTCAGACGGTTTCGTCCGCCGCGGACGTGGAGGAGGCGCTGTCGCCCTGGAGCACCGTCTGGTGGCTTTGATGGGAGGACAAGGAGGGAAGAGGACGGGGCCTCGCCGGAGGTCCCTGAATCGGAAGGGAAAAATCCATTTTACTATGAAGGACCTGCAGTAATAAACCCGTCCGTTGGCCTTTCCTGACGTGCCGCAAGAACCGTTCAAAGAAGGGGCTTGAGTGCGGATGCTTGTTCTATGATGATTCAAGCAAGCACTTGCGCTTCTCTCTCGAGCTCCCGTGTTGCATCATTACCTCCTGGCTCAACCGGTGAAGCTCGCGCAATATGAAGCTTGCTGTTTCCCCGCAGTGCGGCAGGCCCAAGCCTCTTCCCGTAGCCCGCTGCGGGTTTTTTTGTCCCGTGCATTTCCGCACGGTCCGCCAAAACACAACAACACTGCACAACGCACAACAGGCCCTCATCATGACCTTCTCCGTCTGGCTCACATTCCTCGGCGCGAGCCTGCTGCTTTCTGCCGCTCCCGGTCCCGACAATCTCTTTGTGCTCGCGCAGAGCGCCGTCTACGGCGTGCGAGCGGGCGTCACCGTCGTGTTCGGCCTCATGACCGGTCTGGTGCTGCAGACGTTCTTCGCGGCCTGTGGCCTTGCAGCCGTCGTCGCGGCCGTTCCTGCACTCTTCATGGCGATC
Organism: Sutterella wadsworthensis 2_1_59BFAA; assembly: GCF_000297775.1. Taxonomy (GTDB): domain Bacteria; phylum Pseudomonadota; class Gammaproteobacteria; order Burkholderiales; family Burkholderiaceae_F; genus Sutterella; species Sutterella wadsworthensis_A. The sequence continues at coordinate 183,646 of NZ_JH815515.1, read as the reverse complement.
AAGCTCGCGGGCGCCGCCTATCTTCTTTATCTTGCCTGGGGTGCATGGACCCACGCGGCCGATCCCGTCGGCACGGAGCGCGCCGTCGAGCTCTCGCCCGTGCAACTCTGGCGCCGCGGCCTCATCATGAACATCACGAACCCGAAGGTGCAGATCTTCTTTCTTGCCTTCTTCCCGCAGTTCGTCGCACCCGGCACGACGGGCTGGGCTCTGGTCCTTCAGATGGTCGTGCAGGGCCTCACCTTCATCCTCGCCACCTTCGTCGTCTTCTCGGCCATCGCCTGGGCGGCGGGCGCTGCGGCGAAGAAGCTGCAGAGCCCCGCATTTTCGCTCTGGCTCAACCGCGGCAGCGCTGTGCTCTTCCTCGCGCTCGCGGTCTTCACGGTTTTCTCCTGAGGGCGGGTTTTCCAAAGCCTTCGTTCCCAAAAGCAAAGAACGGGAGCCGGCTCCGAGTCCGCTCCCGTTCTTCATCCCTGTATTTCGGGCGCCTCATCGTGCGCCGGAATCATTCATCACCAGCAGGCGCGGCCGCCATGGAACCCGAAGCCGTGACCGAAGCCGAAGCCGCAGTCGCCCCGGTCGTGATCGCGGTGGCCGTATCCGCGGCCGTCGTGCATGTGGCGACCTTCGCCGATGCCGAATTCGTCGGCGGCGACCACCTTGCCCGTCTGCGCGTCCACGAAGGTGTGGACGTTCGTGCCGTCGTCCTTCACCACGCGGACGTCCAAGACGGGACCGTATTCGCGGCTCATGTGCAGGCGGGCGGAGCGGGTCTGTCCGCCGTAGGCCTCTTCGGCCGCAGCAGTTGCGGCGCTCATGCCAACCTGCGGCTGCGCGTTTTCCGTGATCTGCGGGACGGATGCGGGGGCGGCGTCGACGGCCCAGGCGGTGGTGGCGGCCGTCATGGCGGCAGTGGTGTTCTTGATCTTCATTGTCAAAACCTCTTCAAACAGTTGCTGTTGCCGGTGCGCGGGAGAGCGGCTCGCTTGCCGCGGCGCACTGTTCGAATCGGACTGAAGTCTAAGAAGTGAAAATTAGCGCAGACATGGGCGGAACTGAGGACTTCCTATGTCAGTGCAACGAATTTTTCAGACAAAAAGGCACCCGCAGGCGTCTTGTCCTGCGGGTGCCTCAAAAAGATATCTCGGATCGGGAGATCCTGAGAAGGACTTGTGCGGGCGTCAGATGTTGCGCTCGACGAAGGCCTTGAGCTCGCCCGGCGTCTTCACCTCGACGATCCGGTCGACTTCCCTGCCGCCCTTGAGCGCGACCATCGTCGGGATGTGCTGCACGGCGTACTTCGCGACGACCTGCGGATTCTGCTCGGAGTCGCAGGAGGCGAAGACGGCGCGTTCGGCGTTGACAGCCGCGAGCTGCGTGAAGAAGGGCTGGGCGCGGCGGCAGTCGGGGCACCAGCTCGCGCCGATGGCGAGAATCACGGGCTTGTCGGCTGCAATCACGGATTCGACGTTGGCGTCGTTGACCATCACGATGTCGTTCATGAGAATTTCTCCTTCAAGAGGACGGGAGCTTTCGGGGCGGCGGGTTCGCCTGCCTCCGGGATGCCGTCGTTTGATTTGTTAGATACATCCTATCATGTACCATCCTCTAATTGCAAGTGTTTTCTGCTTGCGTGACGTGACTGTTGGACGTCAGACATCTTTTGCAACCGCGTTGCAGGCGTTTAGACGCTGTTTCTTGTGAAGAAGGCAGGGCGCCAGCAGAAGTTTTCGTCTGCGGGTGCCCCTTTTTTAATAATCTAAAAACATTTGGAATGCTCATGCGTGGTCCATGGTTCTTCAGGCCGTTCGCGTGGCGGCCTTGAAGGAGGCGGCGGCGCTGCCGAGGGCCTTGAGCATGGCGTCCCTGTCGCCGAGGTGTTCGGAGACGATCTTCACGAGGGCGGAGCCCACGATGACGCCTGCGGCGCCCGCTTCGAGCGCGCGCCTGACGTGTCCGGGCGTGGAGATGCCGAAGCCGAGCAGGGTGGGCGGGGCCTTGGCCCTCTCGAGGTCGCGGATGATGCGCTCTGCGGGCGTGCCCGAGGCGTGGTCGGTGCCGGTGATGCCGACGCGCGAGAGCAGATAGGTGTATCCGCTCGTGAGTCCCGCGATTCTTGCGACGCGCTCGTCGGAGGCGTTGGGCGGCACGATGGCGACGAGGTGCAGGCCCGCCTCGCGGGCGGCCTCGTCCCATTCGGGCTCGGCCTCGCGCATGCTCGTCGGGAGGTCGGGAATGAGCACGGCGTCTGCGCCCGCGTCGGCGGCGGCCTGCATGAAGCGCCTGACGCCGGGGGTCGCGACGAGGTTGATGTAGAGCATGAGGCAGACGGGCGTCTCGGGATGTGCGGTCCTGAACCTGCGCAGTACGTCGAGGCAGCGTGCGGGCGTGGCGCCGTTGGCGAGGGCCCTGTCGGCGGAGGCCTCGACGACGGGGCCGTCGGCGCACGGGTCGGAGAACGGGATCCCGAGCTCTAGCGCGTCGGCGCCCGAGGCGACGAGCGTTTCGAGAACGGCGAGCGAGGTCTCGGGATCGGGGTCGCAGAGGTTCACGAAGGGGACGAATGCGCCCTCGCGCCTTTGGGCGAGTCGGGCGAAGAGGTTTTCAAAGCGTTCGGTCATGGCGTCTCTCATTCAGCAGTGTTTCCGTTGTGTGTTCCGTAGTCTTTTTCCGCATCTCAGTCGGCGTAGGCTCCGAGTGCGTCGGAGCTGAGGCGGCCGTCCTTCAGGCAGCCGTCGGCCTCGAGCCTCGCGGCCACCTGGAAGATGTCCTTGTCGCCTCGGCCCGAGAGGTTGACGACGAGCTTCTGTTCCTTTTCAGGTTCCGCGCGGGCCATCTTGAGCGCGTAGGCGAGGGCGTGGGAGCTTTCGAGCGCGGGGATGATGCCTTCCTTGAGGGAGAGTTCGAGGAAGGCGCCGAGGGCTTCGCGGTCGGTGACGCTCACGTACTCGGCCCTGCCCGTGTACTTGAGGTGGGCGTGTTCGGGGCCGACCGACGGGAAGTCGAGGCCGGCCGAGATCGAGTACGACTCGTTGATCTGGCCTTCGGGCGTCTGCATGTTGTAGGAGCGCGCGCCGAAGAAGATGCCGAGCTGACCCTCGCCGAGCGTGACGCCGTGCTTGCCCGAGGCGATGCCCATGCCCGCGGGCTCGACGCCGATAAGGCGGGTGTCTTCGAAGGGCCTGAAGTCCGTGAAGAGGCCGATGGCGTTGGAGCCCCCGCCCACGCAGGCGATGACGGCGTCGGGCAGGAGTCCGTTCTCGGCCTCGGCGAACTGGGCGCGGGCCTCCTCGCCGATCACCTTCTGGAACTCACGCACGATCGTCGGGAAGGGATGAGGGCCCGCGGCGGTGCCGAGCATGTAGTGCGTGTCCTCGAAGGATTCGGCCCAGTTGCGAAGGGCCGCGTTGCAGGCCTCCTTGAGCGTGCCGCTTCCCGCCGTGACGGGCACGACCTCGGCGCCCATGAGCTCCATCCTGAAGACGTTGGGCTTCTGGCGCTCAACGTCCTTGGCGCCCATGTAGATCCTGCACTTGAAGCCGAATAGGGCCGAGGCGAGCGCCGTGGCGACGCCGTGCTGGCCCGCGCCCGTCTCGGCGATCACGCGGGTCTTGCCCATGCGCTTCGTGAGGAGCGCCTGGCCGAGCACCTGGTTCGTTTTGTGGGCGCCGCCGTGCAGCAAGTCCTCGCGCTTGAGGTAGATCGTCGTCTTCGTGCCCTCCGTAAGGCGCGTGAGCCTCGTGAGCGGCGTCGGACGGCCCGCATAGGTCGTCAGCAGGCGGTCGAGCTCCGTCCTGAAGGCGGGATCGTCCTTCGCGTCGACGTAGGCGCGCTCGAGCTGGTCGAGGGCGGGAAGGAGAAGCTCGGGGACGAACTGGCCGCCGTATTGGCCGAAGTAGGGATTGAGCAGCATGATGGAGATTCCTTTTTCGAGTTCGGTTCTGTGTAGTTCAGTGTGTTCGGTTTTTGGGTCTGCGTCGGGGGCATCCCCGCACGGCGCCCGCGAAGAGGGCCAGAAGGCGCGGATCCTTGAGGCCCGGCGCCGACTCGACGCCCGAGTTCGCGTCGAGCCCCGCCGCACCCGCAGCTGCGGCGGTCCGTGCGTTTTCGGGCGTGAGTCCGCCCGCGAGGCCGTCCGAGGTGCCGTCGACGACGATCCTTTCGGCGAGTCCCCGCTCGAGAAGCCCCTCGAGCCTGCGGGCCGCCTCGGCGAGCGCGACGGGGTCCTCGGGGAGAGCGGCCGCGAGATGGAGGGCCTTTCCCGGAAACAGGACACGAAGTCCTTCGAGGTCTGCGTCCGTCACGTCACCGTGGATCTGGAGGGGCGTGAAGGCGCCTGCGGCGGCGGGCGAGGCGATGGCCCGGAGAACGTCCGTTTCGTCTGTGTCGACGACGGCCGTGACGGGCATCGTGAGGCCGAGGGCCTTCGTGCGTTCCTTGATCTCATTCGAGAGGACCGCGAGTCCTTCGGGTGTGACCGCTCTGGGTGAGCGCTTCGCGAGCACGACGCCTGCTGCGGAAAAGCCCTCGAGCGCGGCCCTGGTCGCATCGTCGGCCCGTGTGATGCCGCAGACCGTCATTTCGCCGAAGACGAGTCTTCTCACGGCGAGCGAGACGTCGTCGGCCTGATTGAGGACGGAGCCCACGAGGAAGACGCGGGCCGCGCGTGCGACGCGCTCGACGTCGGCGTGGGTGCGGATGCCGGACTGGGCGACGAGGCGCCCGACGGGGACGACACGCCGCGGTTGCCGTGCTTGGCGATCCTGAGACCTGCGCCCGCCGCGGCGAGCGCCGTCATCGTCGAGACGTTGATCGTGCCTGCGCCGTCGCCGCCCGTGCCGACGATCTCGCCCACCTCGAAGGCGGATTTCGGGAAGGGCCTCGCGGCGCGCAGCATCGCGGCGGCCGCTCCGCGGATTTCGTCGAGCGTCTCGCCCTTCATCTTCAGGGCGGTGAGAAGGGACGCAAGCTCAGGCTCGCTCATGCTGCCTGCAAAGACCTCGGTGAAGAGGGTGTCGGTTTCGGCAGTGCTCAGGGGCTGCATGCGGTAGAGGGTTTCAAGTCGGGCATCCATTTCGTGCTCCTTTCATTCCCGGTCGGCTTTTTCCGTTGGTTTTCAATTGATTTTCAGTTGATCCTGTGTTTTCGCGGACGCTTCAGGGGAGGCGTCCCGCGGGGATTCCGGCCGTGCCGGCGGGCGCGCGGAGAAAGCCGGGCCAGGGCCTGGCCTCGGGCTTGAGGGTCTTCAGGAGCAGTTGTCTGATGAGGGGGAGAACTGGGCTTGACATCGCAAAACCTTTGTCTGGTGCTTGCGGCTGCCGAACCGGAGGGGGAGATTGGATAAAAGAAAACCCGCTGATTCGACATCCGCGGGTTGTGGGGAAACTGTTGACTTGCGTTCTTGACGCTCGTGACTATCTCTGGCCGGTACCCGCTTGCTGGGGGTGCCACCACCAAAGAAGAGACTGAGCGTTGAAGGCGTGCGTCATGATGACTTCCGTTTCCAAATCCAATTGATCTTTTGATTGATCTTGAACTGCAGGTGCCGTTCGAGGCACCGCTTCCGCATACTCTACGCCCCCATACCGCATTCGCGCAATAGGTCAAACACCCTGGTTCCTCTGAAAAGCGTACAAAGTCCCGTCGCACAAGCCTCGTAAATAATCCTTATTGTCCGGTTAGGCCTCCCTTATTGGCGCGCGGGCGGGTTTCTCTGTACTATGAGACTCACTTCACGGACGCAAGTTCTTGTGTCCGTTCACGCTTCAAACCACAAGATGTTGTGGGTGTGCCTTCAGGCGCCTCTGCCGCAGACATCTGCCAGGATTCCACGAAATTCCGAAATCCCTTTTGAAAGGAACCCCATCGATGGCCGTTCAGATCGATCAGAGCCGCGACGCGCTCTTTGATGAGCTCGGGCTCATGCGCCTTCGCGAAAGCTACATGCGCGCGGACGAGAAGAGTCCGCAGGAGCGCTTCAAGTTCGTGGCCGAGACCTTCGGCTCGAACCCGGAGCACGCCGCCCGCATCTACGAATACGCAAGCCGCCACTGGCTTTCCTTTGCGACGCCCATTCTCGCCTTCGGCCGCACGGGCCGCGGGCTTCCCGTCTCGTGCTATCTCTCCTACATGGACGACAGCGCCGAAGGCCTCATCGAGACGCTCTCCGAGGTTAACCGCCTCTCCATGCTCGGCGGCGGCGTGGGCATCCACGTCGGCATCCGCTCGGCCGACGAGAAGTCCGTGGGCGTGATGCCGCACCTCAAGGTCTACGACGCCTCCTGCCTCGCCTACCGTCAGGGTTCTACCCGCCGCGGCTCCTACGCCGCCTTCCTCTCGATCGACCATCCGGACATCATTCCGTTCATCGAGATGCGCAAGCCCACGGGCGACCAGAACCTCAAGGCCCTCAATCTGCACCACGGCGTCAACATCACCGACGCCTTCATGGAGAAGATCGAGGCCTCGATGCGCGACGCCGATGCGGACGACTCCTGGGATCTTCGTCACCCGACCACGGGCGAGGTCGTCGCGACCGTCTCCGCCCGCGACCTCTGGCAGCGCCTCCTTGAGATGCGCATGCACACGGGCGAGCCCTATCTCGTCTTCACCGACACGGCCAACCGCGCGCTGCCCTCCTGGCTCAAGGACAAGGGGCTCTCCATTCACGGCTCCAACCTCTGCACCGAGATTTTCCTGCCGACCTCGAAGGACCGCACGGCCGTCTGCTGCCTCTCCTCCGTCAACCTCGAGTACTACGACGAGTGGCGCGGCAACGAGCAGTTCATCGACGACGCGATGGAGTTCCTCGACAACGTGCTCCAGTACTTCATCGAGCACGCGCCCGACGGCATCCGCCGCGCGCGTTACTCCGCCATGCGCGAGCGCAGCGTGGGCCTCGGCGCCATGGGCTTTCACGCCTATCTGCAGAAGCGCGGCATCGCCTTCGAGTCCGCCGCCGCCAAGTTCACGAACCGCGACATGTTCAGGCACATCGCCGCAGCGGTCGAAAAGGCCGACGCGCGCCTGTGCGCCGAGCGCGGCCCCTGTCCCGACGCGGCCGACTCCGGCGTCATGCGCCGCTTCTCGCACCGCATGGCCGTCGCGCCCAATGCCTCCTCGTCCCTCATCATGGGCGGCACGAGTCCCTCGATCGAGCCCTATCGTGCCAACATCTACCGTCAGGATACGATCTCCGGCGCCTACATCGTGAAGAACCGCTTTCTCAAGGCCGAGCTCGCAAAGCGCGGCCTTGACACGGATGACGTCTGGGCCGACATCATCGCCCATGACGGCTCCGTGCAGCACCGTGAGGACCTTCCGAAGGAAGTGCGCGACGTCTTCAAGACCGCCATCGAACTCGACCAGCGCTGGATCATTGAACTTGCCGCCGACAGGCAGGCATTCATCGACCAGGGCCAGAGCGTGAACCTCTTCTTCCCGCCCGACGTCTCGATCGCCTATCTGCACGCCTGCCACTTCTCCGCCTGGAAGAAGGGCCTCAAGAGCCTCTACTACAACCGCTCCGACAAGCTCCGCAAGGCGGACCGAGTCGGCGTCCAGGTCGAGCGCCGCCGCATCGAGGATCAGATCAGTATGCAGGCCGTCGCCGACAACACCACCTGCCTCGCCTGCGAAGGCTGACCGGAGGGAACCACATCATGACCGACAAGAACACCGCCGGCGGGCTCCTTTCGACCCGCACCTGCTTCAAGCCCTTCAAGTACCCCTGGGCCTACGAGGCCTTCATGCAGTCCGAGCAGATGCACTGGCTCTGGACCGAAGTGCCCATGCTCGAGGACGTCAAGGACTACGGCCAGAAGCTCACCGACAGCGAGCGCGACTTCCTCACGAAGATCCTGCGCTTCTTCACCCAGGGCGACATCGACGTCTCGGGCGCCTACGTCAACCACTACCTCCCGCGCTTCGGTCAGCCCGAGGTCCGAATGATGCTCTCGTCGTTCGCCGCGCGCGAGGCCGTGCACATCGCTGCCTACTCGCACCTCATCGAGACGATCGGGCTCCCCGAGTCCATCTACAACGAGTTCCTGCAGTACGAGGCCATGGCCGCCAAGCACGACTTCTTCAACGAAGTCGCCGAGGACAGCCGCGACCTCGCCGCGCAGATCGCCGCCTTCTCGGCATTCACCGAGGGCATGCAGCTCTTTTCGTCCTTCGTCATGCTGCTCAACTTCACGCGAAACGGCACGATGAAGGGCATGGGCCAGATCATCGCCTGGTCCATCGCCGACGAGACGCTCCACACCGAGTCCATGACGAAGCTCTTCCGCGAGTACATCGTCGAGAACCCCGAACTCTGGAACGACTCTCTCAAGGCCAAGATCTACGGCATCGCCGAAACCATGGTCGAACTCGAGGACCGCTTCATCGACCTCGCCTTCGGCGTCTCCGAAATGCGCCGCCTCACCCGCGAGGAGGTCCGCAGCTACATCCGCTACATCGCCGACCGCCGCCTCATCGGTCTCGGCATGAAGGGCATCTTTGGCATCAAAAAGAATCCGCTTCCGTGGGTGGATGCTATGCTGGGTGTATCGCACACGAACTTTTTCGAAAATAAAGTCGTGGATTATGCAAAGGGCGCCCTTACAGGTGACTGGGGCGACGTCTGGGGCGTTGCAAAGGGTTGATGTACAGTTGTCTTCGACTTTATTGACGTACGCTGTGGCTTGACTGTGCGACATAAAAAGCTCCTGTTTCGGGAGCTTTTTTATTATTATGAGATTGTACTCGAAAAAGAACAGTCTTTCTACAAGATATCATCTGGACGGTTCGCCCTTCGGCAGCGTTCCTCAGAGCGTGCCTGCCCTCAGTTCTCTTCCTAAAAGCGGAAAAAATACACACTAACTCGATCTCTCGCCTTTAGGTGTTAACCCTCAACGGAGAATGAGCCCAAATTTTCCTCCAACATTTGAAGCGCAAGGTGATCCCTCGCCGTGCATTCGGTCGACCAACGATACTTCGCACGTTTGTTCCTAACGGTGACGGTCTCGATGCAATCAAACCAACCCAAGAACTGTCGCAGGGTGGTTTTCTTGAGCCAGGCCGCTACTCCAGCCATCCTGTCGCGTTCGAGCTTGCTCAGTTCCTCGTCTCTGGAACGGCGCTCGGCTTCTTCCTGGGTACTCTGCAAAGCATTCTGCAAATGGAAGCGGTAGCTAAGTGCAATTAAGCGGCATAGCTCCTTTCCTCTGACACGCTTTATGTCCCAACATCTGGCACGAGCGCCATCAAGCTCGCTCTTGATCATGTGGTAAGACGCTTCGATATCATTGCGTCGACGGTAATGTCGCAGAGCCTGCCAGGGGTCACGGTGCCGATTGGAGATCAGAACGAAGATTCCAAAATTCAACATTTCCGCTTTGCAGGGCTCATCCTTGATCAGGACTGTTGGCTTGCCGCGACCGCGCTTGGGAATGACAGTCAAAAACTTCTCACACATCTTCTGTTCGGCCGGCTCCAGATCTTCCCTTGCAACCCCACCTTCCAGCTTCTTCTGGATTTTATGGAGTTCGCCGACGAAGTTTTCTTCTTCCAAAGCGGCTTTGCCTTTGTTCTTGTAGTAGTGGTAATGAAGCTTTGTCGACACTTTTTCGCCCTTTGGATCGCTGGTTTTCACCGGGCCTAATTCGGTTGCCTCCGTGAAGGACGTGACATAAATGTTGGAGTCGAACGGACAAGCAGCTGATGGGTTCGCAAATATCTCACGCGCGAGGAGAGCGTCAGAAATTTTGTGTCCATGGGATAATCGGAGCCCGCCAATCGGGTGCATCCAATGAACACGAATACCAAACGCAATTCTCGTAAGAAGTCCACCAACCCCCTCGATAACCATATCGACCAGTACGTTTCCGAGCTTCGAGCATCGGGCCGCCCGCTGGGCCCCGAAGCCTTCTCCGAGGCCGTCCGTACCTTCTCCCAACGCTTCG
>NZ_JH815515.1:165737-170104 GCF_000297775.1 Sutterella wadsworthensis 2_1_59BFAA | reverse complement strand
AGGTGGTCTGCTGCCATGCCTCAGTTCGCTCTGCTGTTTGGCGAGCGCTTTACAGGTGCCATGGAGTAAGACAAGGGGTATGATTAGACTACCCGCGCTATCGCATCAGGTCTGGCATACTGCATCACAAAAAACAAAGGGCAGCCTCGTTGGGCTGCCCCTGGAATAACCTCCCCAGACACAGAAATCCTGACACTCCCCGCGCGAGACGCCCGCTAGCGGTTTCTTCGTCGATCAGGCGATAGATCCAGCGATCGTTCAAAGTGGCTCTCATGGTGAAACCAACGTGAGCTGTAACGAAGGCGCGGACGTTGTCCTTGCTGAAGAACCCATTGTCTAAAACGAGCTCTGGCTTTTTCAGCCCGTAAGTTTTGACGCGCTTGATCGCATTGATTGCTGACGCGACGTCAGGAATGTTCCCGGGCTGCAAATCCAGCATGACGGGAAGCTGGGTAGTTACTTGAAAACCGTGGAATCTACACTCAGTCAGATTCGTCGAAGAAGAGCTCGAGGAACATCTGGTCTCTGGCCGTCGTCTCCGTAGACCAACGGTACTGAGCCACCCTGTTCCTCACCTCGACCCTTTCCACGCAGTCGAACCAATCGAGCAACTGCTTGAGCGTCATCGATCGAATCCAGGCGGTCAGTTTTTCGTACTGCTTCCGCACAGTCTTCCCGAGCGACTCATCGTTGGCTCGCCGCTCGGCTTCCTGAGCCGTGCGCTCCATCATGCTCTGCAGCACGAAACGGTAGCCGAGTGCGACGTGTCGGCAGATTTCTTTCCCGCGTACGCTGGTCATCGTCCAGACTCGGGGCTTTCGCCCGTCAAGGTCGGACTTGACGACGCGATACGAGGTTTCAATGTCGTTGCGGCGACGGTAGCGACGAAGCGCGTCCCACGGGCTCGCATGAAGATTTGAAAGGATGACGAAAATCCCAAAGTCCTTCTGTGCGGCCAGAATGGCCTCTTCGTTGGGGATGACCTTGATGCCTCCGCCTCGAACACGCTTCCACGAGAAGTACCGGTGCGCGAACTCAAGCTCGGCATCGTCCATTTCATTTTCCTTGCCGGCTGCAAGACTCATTTCGTAGCTTTTGAGCTTCGTGTGGAAGGCTGAAGCTTCCATGACAGCTCGGGCATTGTTGCGGAAATAGTGAAAGTACAGTCGGAAGGATTTCGACTCCGTATCCTCGGCGGCTACGCCATTGCGCGTGCGCTGCCGCTTCCATTCAAACGGCGTCATTTCAGACACCGATACGGCACTGATCTTCTCGTCGAACGGGCACTGAGAAGCGTACCGCGAGAAGTGGTCTCTCAGTTTGGTCCCATCATCGGCGGCGCTGTCCAAGTGCTTGTAGATCCAGGCGTGCTTGAGCGTGACGAGGATCGTGAACTTGAAATTCTTGCGCAGGAAGCGCAGCACGTTCTCCTTGCTGAAGAACCCGTTGTCGAGGCAGAACTCCGGATTCTTCAAGCCGTATGCCTTGGCCCGAGGCACGGCATTGACGAGAGAAATCACGTCGGGGATGTTGCCGGGCTGAAGCTCGAAAGAAACGGGCAGACCGGAATCAAGCGAGTAGAAAGTGATGATCTTGTAGATGTCCAAGCCGTCGTCGTCTTTGTTGAAGCCTTGCCGCGCGTACGGTTTCAGGCCGTTGCCGTAGACGGAATGCGAGGTTGAATCGAATGCGATGGCCGGCTGTTCGTCGTTGCCTGCCGTACGGGCCAGTTCCCGGAAGAGAGACTGCGAACCGGATTCATCCAGACCGAGCTCGTGGAAGAGGTCGTAGCAAATGTCCTCGGACAGGCCGGCTTCGTAGGGGAGATCATGTTCGCATTGCCAGGCCTCCACGTTGTGAACAGTTTCCCCCGTAGCGACCAAGTACTGAGAGACAGAGAGCAGCTTCTCGGAGGTTCCACCGTTGGGATACGCCCTGCGGACCGAACTTTCGAGTCCGGCCACTGCCCCGGCATGACGAATCAAGTCCAGAGCCCCTACACGGGTTCGTTTGGCAGAGAGCTCGGCAGTCTGAGCCGCTTCGGCTGGCTTCTTCTTGGGGCGGCAACGGGTTGTCACCGTTTCGCCTTCCAGGATTTTTTTCACCCGTCCGACGGCTCGACAGAAGGACGTTGTAGCCCTTTGCCGGATCGTATTGATAGCGACGTTCCTCGATGTATTTGACGCCGGTCTTTTTGTTCGTTACTGCCACACGGCGAACTTTGACCGGGAACTCCTTCCGAGCTGCCATTTGATCTCCTTTGATGGGTGTATATGATTATATCATATACACCCATCACGGTGCAAGAAAAAAGCCCCGATTAAACAGGGCTTTTAAGAGAAGTGTCTGCTTCGTTTCTGGGCTTTGAGTGATCTTTTGACGACTTGCAGGTTTGTATTCATCGCACAGCTGCGGCATCAGGGCAATCGCCCAACAATACACAAGTATTCGGCCCAGACCGCTTTCATCCAGCTCAGCAGCGGGGACCTGGAAAAATCATCCTCCAAACGCCGGCTGCCGTCGACATCCTGCATAACCAATCTGATTTGAACGTTGGATTGCACGTTTGCCTTTTGTATAGACGGCGTTTATGCCTATGATCAAAGCTAGTCTCGGAGGATCACAATGGCTTCAAATCTTGAAGCCTTCGACTGCGCACACTGCCAATTCCTGAGTCGTTTTGACTCCAAGCTTCTCGCATAGGGAGGCTCGGTGGAATTTCACCGTTCGTTCGGAAATACCCAACTGATCGGCGATCTGTTTGTATTGGAGCCCCTCAGAAATCAGCTGTAAAACTTCCCGCTCACGAGTCGACAACGTCGAAAAGTCGGCTTGCTTGGCCTCTCTCTTCAGCCGATCCAGATGCTGCTGGACGGCGAAAGCGCTCCACCGAAGTACAGCTTTGCGCAGTCGTGCTGGATCCACGGGTTTGAGCATAAAATCACAAGCCCCCATCTGCATCGTTTCCACCGCCATATCCACATCGCCATGGCCCGTCACGAACAGGATGGGAAGAGCGATACCGCGCTTCATCATCTCCCGTTGCAAGGTCAAGCCGCTCATCTCGGGCATTCTCACATCGAGGATCAGACAACCCGGGACATCGGTCACCTCTTCAAGAAAAGAAGCTGCGTCAGAGTAACATTTGACGTTCCACCCCTGCGAGGAGAACATGAACTTATATGACCTCAGCATCCCTGCATCGTCATCCACAACTCGAATCAAGGCGATCTTTTTGATTCGAGCCGCTTCGTTCTCATCTGGAAGAGGCTTTTCAATTTCGGGGATCATCACTCATCTCGGAAGCAACAGACGGCAAAACGATTTTGGCACAAACGCCGTGAGGTTGATTGGCAACGATTGAGAGCGTACCTCTGAATCGTTCAATCATTCTTGCCGCAATGGCAAGTCCTATACCCAACCCTCCGGCTTTGGTTGAAGCTTTGGGGGCAAACAAATACTGCAGATCTGAAACGTCGGTGGTCGGGCCATTGTCTGTAATCATTATAGTAACGTGGTGCCCGTCATCGGACGCAACAATCGACACTCGCGCTTCTGGCACGCCAACTACCGCCTCTACCGCATTACGAAGCAGATTGAGGAGCACCAACGTCATTTCAACCCGGTCCACATTGACAGTGATGTCTTCTGGAACCTTGTCAAGGAGCTCTGGCATGCGCAAGCCCAACTCCTGAAGGTCAAGGGTGGCACGCTTGACCAACTCACTGATCCGAATCCTTTCGAGCTTCAGTACGGTAGGCTTGGCATAACTGCGTACTCGTTCAATGATCGCGTTTGCGCGGCATGTCTGTTGAAGGATTTCCTCGACGGCTTCGTCGATAAGCGCTCGATCCGGGTTCTCAACCCTATTGACCGTCCGAATTCCATCGGCGAAATTTGCTATCGTCCCAATGGGCTGCTTGAGTTCGTGAGCCACCGTGTTTGACAGCATGCCGACCAGACTGATGCGTTCCAATGCATGCAGTCGGCGAAGCATCGCCATCGTTTTCTCCTGAGCCTTTTCTCTAGCTTCAGAAGCAGCCCGCAGAGATTGCGTTTTCTTCTTGACTTCTGCGTTCACCAAAAGATAGTGCAGGAACAGGCAGACGAAAAACAGCGACAGCAAGCTGAGCGCCATGCGGTGGTTGTAAATGAAATCCTTAATGGTGGGATTTCTAAGAGGTGTGTAGCACTTTAGTGCCACCCCCCTGCGCATGAAAGCGGGGAATTAAATTAGGGCGTACAACCACGGTTGTACGCCCTAAAATCTTATGGGGGACAGTAGTTGCTCGGTGCTGGATGTGCGATCCCTTCGCGTTTCTAAAATGAGCCTGCGAGTATCGATCCCCTGTCTGAGCGTCATTGCT
>NZ_JH815515.1:145867-163627 GCF_000297775.1 Sutterella wadsworthensis 2_1_59BFAA | reverse complement strand
AGTCCATAGTAATGCCCCATCAACATAGGAATCGAGTATTCCTACCGGGGGTGTTTTTTCTTTTTGGTTTCCGGCGCTTCCGCTTTCATACTAAGTCCTAGTCTATGTCGCAGCCAAGCTGGTGCGCATAGCTACTGCTCTCCTCAAATACGGAGAGACGTTCAGCTACGAGAAAGCTGGCATATCAAAGGCGGTTCTAAAGCAGTGGGAGCTTGAACAAGCAAAAGCCGCATAAGTTTAACCGCCCCAAAGAGTCAAGCAAGATCGATTCATGAGATGCCTTAAAGGCGCCGTCAAACAGCCATTGCCCTGAAGTTGCAGGTACTTGCATTCGTCCTTATCTGGCACTGACGGTCTTCTGAAGTTCATGTTGAGCATGGAGTCCTAAACGGGATCCCGACAGCTCTGAGAGATTGGTGGATGGGCCTCTCGCATGAAGAGAATTTGCTTGATCTGAGTCCGCATAACCTGGTAATAGGCTGCGGATCAGGGGCGCTTTTTCCCGTCGTTTTCCTGCGTTCCTGGGCGGGCCTCATTTTCTGAATTCACGCGAGCAAGCTCGCTCAAATAAGTACGGCCCGCGGCCACTGCGAGAGCGCATTCGCGCTCCCGCATCGCCTGCGGCGAAGAAACCTTAACATCTTGCTTGACAAGAGTGGGTGGTCCAGAGATCAATGGGAGGTAAGGCGCACAAAGTTTTCGGACGTGCAGTAACATTGCCTTATGCGCACCTCCACCTCTTCCTACATCGTCGAACTTCCGCTTCGTGTGAACGATCAGCAGAATCGTTTTCTCGAAAAGGCGTTTGAGTTCGGACGCACGCTCTACAATGCGACGCTCGGGTCAGCTCTCGGGCGTCTGCAGCGCATGCGTGAAACGCAGGAGTGGCGGGTGGCACGGGACATGCCCAAGGGGAAAGCACGCACGAAAGCGTTCAGTGCTGTTCATAAAGCCTTTGGACTAACCGAGTTCGGCCTTACGATCATTGCGAATAATCATCGCAAGGCGAGCGGTCGAAAAGACATTGGCGCTCATGAAGCGCAAAGCATTGGTAAAGCGGTCTGGAGGGCTCTACAGCGTCACATGTTCCGGAAAGCCGGCAGACCTCGCTTCAAATCCTTCAGGCGTGGACTCAATTCCATCGAAGGCACGAACAATCGGGAAATCATGTACAAGCCCGAGCGTGGAGCCATTGTCTGGCGCAAACACGCCATCAAGTACATGAAGCCCGATACCGTCTACATGAAAGAGGCGCTTGCCTCTGACCGCAAAGTGAAATACTGCCGAATTGTGCGCAGGACGCTCAACGGCGTCAAACGCTGGTTCGTGCAGCTCGTGGTTGAAAGCCTGCCGCCTGTTCGCAAGGTCTATGCGCCCAAATGCGAGGTTGTCGGCATCGACCCGGGTCCAAGCCGCATTGCTTATTTTCATGAGCAGCATGCGGCGATTGTCGAGGTTGCTCCTCACGTAGATCTTCAGGAGCCGAAGATCCGTCTTCTGCAGCGAAGGATCGACCGTTCAAGACGAGCGAACCATCCCGACAACTACAATCCCGACGGAACCGTGAAAAAGGGTTCGTCGACTTGGAACACAAGCAATCGCGGACGCAGGACGGCGGCAAAGCTTGCCGAGCACCATCGGTGCCTGGCGGCCACCCGCAAGCGCGACCACGGTGAGCTTGTGAACGATCTGTTGCAGATCGGCGGCACGATCAAAATTGAGAAAAACAATTACCGATCTTTTCAACGCTGCTTCGGACGATCGACGAATCGGAGGGGAATGGGCGAGTTTGTGGAGCATCTCAAACGCAAGGCTGAAAGTGCCGGCTGCGAGGTGATCGAACTCAATGCCTATAAGCTGAAGATGTCGCAGTACGATCCGCAAACGGATGTGTATCGTAAGAAGCCGTTGAAGGAAAGGTGGCACCGCTGGGGAAACACCGGCACGCTCGTGCAGCGAGACGCCATGAGTGCATTTCTGGCGTGCCATGCAACTGAAAAAGGACACGACCGAGCCCTTCTCCTGGAGAAGTGGACGACTGCGGAAGCACTGTTGAGCGGCAGCGGTCTGTGTCGTCATGAACCTTGTAGCGACCCTGAAGTATCGAAAGACGCTTCGGGGCTCACGAAGCCGAATTGCGGGAGCAAGGCGGAACGGGAATACATGGTCAGCTCCCCGTTTGCAAGTGTTCGGGGCATTTTTTGGGGTACAACTCCCCCTGGAGGGCGCGCCCATGCGCGTCCTCCATCCAATACGTGGCGAAGCCACACCACTAAATTTGTAAAGTCAGATTACGGAATCGAGAAGGCTTTCATATGACAAGCAGCTGCCTGCCCGGGTTTGGTTCCCCATTCTCTTCGTGAGCGCAGCGCCCGGTAAGTCGCTCGAAAGGCCTCGTCGACTTGCGCACAACAAGCTTTCAGCAGACTCTATTTCCTTCCTTTTTGAGCGCGCACTGCGCGCCTGTAACTCATTCAGACTTCTACCAGAAGAAACCTGCTGCAACTCATTCGAAGTTGAAGAAAGGGCTTCACTGAAATACATCCGCGGTCAGGAGGTATTCATTCCTAAACCTCCGCCGACATAGTGAGATTCGGGGCAATAGAGGTGCTTTATTAAGAGGGCGTGATTAACGCTAACTACGCGATATCACATTACCGTTCACAGCATCACTCTATTGCGTTGAGCACGATTCGTCACTAGTAGTTGCCTTCGTAGTCCTTGGCGGGAATTGGCCGATGATCGCTCTGTGCGATATGCACCTTTAACAGCTTAGTACAGATGTGTAATCGACCTTGTCTTTCATCAGACGATAAATGATTCGAGCTAACTTGGCTGCGATGGCGCAGACAATGACGCCATGTTTCTTTCCGCTGTCTCGCATTTTTCGCACCCAGTCACCGAAATTCCCCTTCCACTTTTCCGCGTACATGAGGACGAGTTGCGCGCACTGCACGAGATTGGAGCGAAGCCTCTTGGGCCCACATTTGGTGATGTGGTTGAGCGTGTTGTTGCCGCCGGTGCTGTTCTGCTTTGGTACAAGCCCGAGGGAGGCCGCAAACTGCCTGCTGTTCTTGAAGCGCCCGAAGTCGACGCCAACATGAACCAGCAGTCCTACTGCCGTCTGAGGTCCAACGCAGGGAACCGTCATGATGCGCTTTGCATTGGCATCCGTTGCCGCCACCTGTTCCAGCCGCCTCTTGGCTTCCTCCTCTTGCTGAAGAAGATTGAGCCAAATCTCACGCCTGCGCTTAAACGAAGCCATCACGTCCTCAGGAATAAGCTCGGCATGCTTTTCAAGATGTGCCACCATGCGGGTCTTAATGAACTTCGAAGATTTTCGGACGGGACATCCGAACTCTTCGAGTCCCGCGTGGATCTGATTGCCTGCTTGAATGCGCAACTCCTGAAGGCTCTTATACTCGTTCTGCAGAAACTGCAGGGACTGCTGCTGTTGACTTTTAATGTAGACGTACGTGGTACCTGGTACGAAGTAAAGCTTGGCGATATAGGCGGCGTCACGCAGGTCATTCTTATGATTGATATTGCGAAGTGCCTTTACGTCGGCCCCTTTAACAAGGCGCACCTCATGACCGAGATCAGCGATACTCCGAGCATGGAACATGCTGCCCTTGCATGCCTCCATCAGGACAACAGCCTGAGGCAGATTGGACAGAATCTCCCGAAGCTTTGCATAGGAGCATCCATCCAGCCTTAAGCAAATTTTTCCGTTCTCATCGTAGCCGATGACATCGCAGTGATCTTTCGCGAGGTCAACGCCGATGACTTTCACGATTTTGCTTTTAGTCGAATTTTGTGTAGTATTCATGTCGAAGCACTCCTCTTGTCGTATGAGTATCAGGACTCAATGGCACTTTGATGCCGGTGTACTCGCATGGGCCCCGAGCCCGCTAGCGAGAGAAAAGAGAGAGTGCTTCTTTTTTTGCCCGTTTGTCAAGTTCTGCATGGATGGTCTCCGGTGTTCGATGCCCCTTGGGAGCTGACCATCTAATTAAGAGGTCTGCCGCGCACACTTTGTACGGACGGTGACGTTCAGGCGGCTTTGCCCCCCGAAAGAGCTGTCTGATGGTCAAAGTGAATCCTCTGTCTTTAAACAGGGGAGCTTCAACGACAGCCAGATGAGGAAGCAGGCGCCGAGGAGCTTGATCGCCGCGAAGAGCATGGGACTCGAGGCGACGATGACACCCACGCCGGACATGCCCGCGATGAAGAGGAACGCGATGCCGAGCGCCGTGCCGAGGGCGCCCGACATGGTCCGGCGCCACCCGTACTCGGCGGCGAGCGTGATGATCATCACGACGCCGAGCCCCGGCGTCAGGATGTTCGCGAGGCTCGTGACGAGAAAGAGCGCGAAGAGACTCGACATGAGGCCCTTTTCTTAGCGGAAGGCGGCTTCGTACACGGCGAGCGTGTCTTCGAAGGTGAAGTAGTTCGCGTCCTGCTCGAAGGCGTGGGCGCCTGCAGAGCGGCAGACTTCGGTCATGGCGGGCAGCTCCTCGCACGTGATGCCCCAGTCGCTCATCTTCAGGTCCTGCATGCCGCAGTCGTGGATGAGACGCGAGAGCGCGCTCAGGAAGTCGGAGGGCTGCACGGCGTCCTCGACGCCCATGGCCCTGGCGAGCGCGACGAAGCGTTCGGACTGTGCGCCCACGGCGACCATGTGGCCGAAGTAGGCCATCGAGAGCATGATGAGGCCTGCGCCGTGCGGGAGTTCGGGATGGAAGGCCGAGAGCGCGTGCTCCATCGCATGGTGGCTCGTGAGGCGCGTAGTCGTCATGACGAAGCCCGCCATGGTGTTGGCGAAGGCGACGTGTTCGCGGGCCTTGATGTCGGTGCCGTCAGCGACGGCCTTGGGAAGCCACGCGGCGAGATGGCGGACGGCCTCAAGCGCATACATGTCGCTCATGAAGTTCGGACGCTTGCCCACGTAGCCTTCGACAGCGTGGAAGAGCGCGTCGAAGCCCTGGTAGGTGGTGAGGGCGGGCGGAACGGAGACCATGAGTTCGGGGTCGACGATAGCGAGCTTCGGGAAGCAGCCCGGGTGCCCGATGCCGACTTTCTCCCTCGTTTCGGGATTGGTGATGACGCCGCCGGCGTCGACTTCGCTGCCGGTGCCCGCGGTCGTCGTGATCGCGACGAGCGGAAGCGGATCATGCTCGAAGGCCCTGCGTCCGCCGGTACCGCCCTGGACGTAGTCCCAGAGCTCGCCGGGATTCGTCGCCATGAGGCCCGAGATCTTCGCGCAGTCCATGACGGAGCCGCCGCCCAGCGCGACGAGGAAGTCGCATCTCTCGTCCTTCATGCGGGCCGCCACCTTCATGACGGTCGAGACCATCGGGTTGGGCTCGACGACGCCCATGTGAACCACGGCAACGCCACGTTCCTCGAGTATGGCGGTGACGCGCGCGAGCGCGCCGATGCGCTCCATCGAGCGGCCGTTCGAGGTGAGAAGCAGGGCCCTGGTGCCGGGCAGGGGCTCGGTGCGAAGGGCCTCGAGCCTGCCGGGACCGAAAACAAGCTTGACCGGGGCGAAGTCGACGAATTGCATGAAAGTCTCTCCAAACAGTTGAAGGCCGGCCGGAAAGGGAGAACCGGACGGCGTCGTTCTAAGCAGTATTGCGTAGGGACATTCTAGCGCCGAAGGCGCGCGGACCAAGAGGGGCTTGAAGCCGGGGGGAAGAAGGCCCGGAGAGAGGCTTGATGAGAAAAGCAGGGGCGCAAAACAAAAAAGGCCGGTCCGCGAGTCGGAATCGGCCTTCAGTCAGCGTGCAATAAAAAAGGGACACGTTCTTCAACATGTCCCGCGCCTTGTGGTGAGTGGTCTCAAACCGTCGGCTTCTTGATCCAGGCTTGCGGCAGCTTGCAACACCTGCTGCCCAAATGGACTCCCAACAGCGACCCGTGATTTCGAAGTTCCGGTCTGATACGCAAGGAACCACATCAACCACAACAGAGTTAACTATATCAGGGTTTCCACGGATTTGCAAGTCGACGTTGCATTTTGTTGCATCCGTCGTCCGCATTCCGCGTGCATGCGGCTCGTCTTCACGAATCCGCTTGCCGCCTGACGCGTTCGGGGCCCGTCCCGGAAGGACGCTTCCCGACTGCCGTGATGAACTTAGGCATTTCCTGCCTCCGGCCGCCTTGTCTCGAGCTCGAAGATCCTTGAGGCGCTTCGAATGGACTCCCAACAGCGGCTTTCGACTTTCGCGTCCTTCGGTCGGAAGAACCGCGTCCATCTCAGCGACTTGAATGGTACAGGAACCCGGCCGTCGCGTGCGGCGATCTAACAAACACTTGCAAACCAATGGAAACGTCATCTGAAGGCGACTTTTGTGACGACTTCGTGACGTGCGAGGGAGGAAGGCGGGATGCTGGGGAAAGGGGCCGGCGGTCGTGCGACCGCCGGCCCCTTCGGGAAGGCCTGGGGAGCCGTGCTGCCGTCAGGGCGGAGCCTGACGGCGGCACTGATCATCGCGTGGCGTAGATCGGGATCACCTTGCGGCCCTTGCCGCCGTTCTTCTTCGCGAAGGTGCGCATCCAGAGGAGCATGCCTGCCAGGATGGCGACGGAGAGGGCGATGGCGACGATCGAGTACGTCGGGTTTTCGGCGAAGGTGCCGAGGCGGTAGACGATCGTGGCGGAGGTGTAGCCGAGCGCCGTTGTCCAGCCGCACAGGAAGAGCGTCCATGCCGTGCCCGCTTCGCGCCAGACGGTCGCGACGGCGGCGCCGCAGGGCATGTAGAGCAGGACCATGAGCAGGTAGCAGAAGGCTGCGAAGCCGCCTCCGAAGAGCTGCTGCATCATGTCGATCGTGTCGACGGCGACTTCCTGTTCTTCGGCGGCAGCGGCCGTGTCGGAGAGGTCGTCGACGTGGATGCCAGCCGGGTCGAGGAGAGCGCCGCCGAGATCGGCGAGGTTCGTCCTGACGCTTTCGAGGGCCTCGACGAGCGTGGCGCCGAAGGACCAGCCGGCTTCGTCTTCAGAGGCTTCCTCGGCAACGCCGTTCTCGGCGTTCTTTGCGCGGGCCATGCTGTCGTAGAGCGAGTTCATCGTGCCGACCACGGCTTCCTTGGCGAGGACGCCCGTGAAGATGCCGACGGCGGCAGGCCAGTTCTCTTCGGAGACGCCCATGGGCTCGAGGACCGGAACGATCGTGCGGCCGATTTCGGAGAGGACGGACTCGTTCGTGTCCTCATGGCCCCAGGTGCCGTCGGTGCCCATCGAGTTGAGGATGGAGAGACAGGCGACGATCACGACGATGACGCGGCCGGCGTGCAGCACGAAGCCCTTGAGGCGGTCCCAGGTGCGCAGCATCACGCCCTTGACGGTCGGGATGTGGTACGGCGGGATCTCCATCACGAAGGCCGAGGCGGCGCCCGGAAGGGCGATGCGCTTGAGCAGGAGGCCCGTGACGACGGCGGCGAGGATGCCGATGAGGTAGAGGCCGAAGACGAGGTTCTGGCCGTTGGTCGGGAAGAACGCCGTGGCGAAGAGCACGTAGACCGGGAGACGGGCGCCGCAGCTCATGAACGGAGCCATCATGATCGTGATGATGCGGTCGGAGGCGCGGTCCATCGTGCGGGTGGCCATGATGGCGGGCACGTTGCAGCCGAAGCCGACGAGCAGCGGCACGAAGGCCTTGCCCGGCAGGCCGAGGGCGCGCATCAGGCGGTCCATGACGAATGCGGCGCGGGCCATGTAGCCGGAGTCCTCGAGAATGGCGAGGAAGAAGAAGAGGAAGAAGACGACCGGGATGAAGGTTGCGACCGTCTGGATGCCGCCGCCGATGCCGTTGGCGAGCATGACGCGCAGCCAGTCGGGCGCGCCGAGGGTTTCGAGCAGGGCGCCGAAGCCGTCGACGAGGACGCCGCCCACGAGAATGTCGAAGAAGTCGATGAAGGCCGCCCCGAGATTCTGCGTGAAGAGGAACATCAGGTACATCACGAAGAGGAAGATCGGCAGGCCGAGCCAGCGGTTGAGCACGATGCGGTCGATCCTGTCCGTGAGCGTCTCGCCGGGCTTGCCCTTGCGGACGACGGCGTCGGCGGCGATCGCGCCGACGAATTCGTAGCGGGCGCCCGCGATGGCGATGTCAAGGTCGCCGTCGAAGTCGGCGGAGACGGGCTCCATGATCGACTTGGCGCGCTCGAACATGCCGTCGGGGAGCTTTTCCTCGATGCCGGGAGCGGATTCCATCACCTGGAGGGCAAACCAGCGCGGACGGGCGACGCCGCCCGCCTTGAGCTCGGCCTCGAGCTTGTCGATGCAGGTGGTGATGCGCTCGTCGAAGCGGATCTTCATCGGCGGGACGACGGGGTTGGCGAGGAACTCGCTGATGCGGTCCTTGAGCTCGCTGATGCCCGAGGAGCGGGAGGCGACGATGCCCACGACGGGGCAGCCGAGGGCCTTCTCAAGCTCGTTGAGGCGGATTTCGATCTTGTGCTGCTTCGCGACGTCGAGCATGTTGACGACGACGAGCATCGGCACGCGCATCTCGATGAGCTGTGCGGTGAGGTAGAGGTTGCGCTCGAGGTTGGAGGCGTCGATGATGTTGACGACGCATTCCGTCTCGCCCGTGAGGATGTAGTCGCGAGCGACGCGCTCATCCTCGCCCGCTGCGGAGGACGGCGTGATGGAGTAGATGCCGGGAAGGTCGGTGATCTCGACTTCCTCGCCGCGCCAGGCGTAGGAGCCCGTCTTCTTCTCGACGGTCACGCCGGGCCAGTTGCCCACGTCTTGCTTGGCGCCCGTGAGCGCATTGAAGAGCGTCGTCTTGCCGCAGTTCGGATTGCCGACAACGCAGATGGCTTTTTTCGTCATGATGTTCGCTTGAATGGTTGGAAAGTGAATGCGGTCGGCGTGAATCAGTCCACGGAGACTTCCATGATGGCGGCTTCGTCGCGGCGCACGCTGATCATGCTGCCGCGAACGCGGATTTCAACCGGATCGCCCAGAGGTGCGATGCGGACCACTTCGAATTCGGCGCCGGGCGTGGCGCCGAGCATCAGGAGACGACGGCGGTATTCGGGCTGTTCCTTTCTGAGGGCGACGATCCTGCCGCGGGCGCCGGGAGAGAGTTCCTTGAGAAGCATGAGAGTGGATCCTTTTTCTGATTAGAAGACGTAGATGCGCTTGGCCGTGTCGAAGTTGACGCCGATGCGGCCGTCGCCGACGCCAATGAGAATGCTCTGGCCGGCTTCACCATGAAGACGGCGGATTTCGGCGCCGGGGCGAAGACCGAGCTCGGACAGACGCGCCTCTTCGGCGGCATCGAGCTTGATGCGGGCGACCGAGGCGCAGGAGCCGGTCTCAAGATCCGTGAGACGGCGGAGCGTTTTTGCGGGAGTGTTGTTCATCATTTGCGGCTTGTCCGAGTGTGAGTAAGGACGATTCCGCCGTTGTGGACGGAATGGTGATCGGAATATAACTGAGAACCATTCGCATTACAACTTTTGTCAAGACGGGCGCCGACGGCTTCGGGAGCGTTGCGGCAGTGGGGAAAACATTGAATGGAGTGAGAATCGTTCTCCTTATGCAGCATGTATTTTTCTTGATGTAAGTCAAATGAGAAGCAATCTCATTCCCTATTGCGAGAGCGAAAGCCATAGGAGAGGACTTGGAGTCCCGTTCGGGGCGCCTTGAGGCGGAACTCGCGGAGGCGTCTGCAGAGGCACTAGAATGAGGCAGGAGATTTTCAGGACACGGCACAAGGGAGGCGCCTCCATGGCACTGCGCGACATCAGACTCTGGCTTCACGACGGCACGCCCGCGGGCGCGAGGACCGTCTTCGAGGGGGACGCCTTCGTCTCGATCCTCGGAGCGGATGACGCCGCTCGGGAGGCGCTTGCGCTTCTTGGCGGGTGTGAGGCCGTGACGGTGTTCGCGGGGCCCGATGCGATGCCGGGACGCCTGGTGGCGGCCGTCGTCTCGGGAGACGTTCGCGAGGCTGCGGCGGGGTGCCTGCCTGAAAACGGCAGGACGCCCTTCACGTCGGTCGTCGTGCTCGGCGCTCCGGGGGCGGCGCACCTTGAGTATGCGGTCCGCGCAGCGGTGGCGTCCTCGGGCGGCGTGACCTTCCTTGACGGCGTCGAGGCGCAGGAAGAGGCGGGGCCGCTGCCCGCCGCCTGGACCTCGCTTGCGGCCGTGGCGGGCGGAGCGCCCGCATGGCTTGCCGAACGTCACGACGTCCGTGACGGAGACTGCGCCCGCGCGTTCCCCGGTCTGCCGCTCTCCTGCACGGGGCGCGGCGCACAGGCCCGCGCACGGCTTGTGCGCGGCGGCATCCTCATCCTTGCAGGGAGCCGCTGCTCGCCCTCCGACGCAACGCCGTCCCTCATCGCCCCGATCCGCGACGCCATCAAGCGCCTCGTCGACGCGGGCGATCTTGAAAAGCGCGACGGCGTCTGGACCTTCGTGCGAGACGTGAGCCTCGCCTCGCCCGTGCAGGCCGCCTCGATCGTAATGCGCACCTCGGCGGGAGCCGCCGCCTGGGAGACCGAGGACGGCGACACGCTCGCCGAAAGACTCGCACCGCGCCACCACACGAGCGCACACACAGCCGAGGGTAGGGATAAACCCTGATAAAAATTGGTGCGAAAACAACAGCCATCCTGAGCACGGAGCCCTTTTTCGACGGGTTTCGTGCTTTTTTGCATTCGCTTGAGCAGGACGCACCAAAGACGGCGATAATGGAATTTCGCAGAAACGATTGCATTTCAGGCGTTTTCGTTGTCTTTGCGCGACAGGTCGGGCGTGCCGCCCGATTTTTGGCGTGACAATGAGAATTGTTCGCGTATAGAATACAGTCGGCGGGGCGGCTTCAGGAGACGCATTCCCGCGCACATTTTCAGGACGGCCGGACCAGCACGCCGGCGGCCGCTCCTTTTTCCCACGAAGGCGTGCGGAGAACGAAAAATGAATGAAACGACGAAGTACGGCCTCTTTTTCCTCGGCGGCGTTGTCCTCGGTGCTCTTGGTGCAGTGGCGGTGACCCGCGGCAAGCTCGACGTCAAGCCGCTGGCCACGGACCTCCTCTCCGCCGGCATCGACCTCAAGGAAAAGGCCCTGTCCGCAGTTGAAAGCGCGAAGGAGGACATCGCCGACGCCGTCGCCGAAGCCCAGGTCAAGTCTCAGGAGAAGAAGGCCCGCGCCGAAGAGGCCGAAGCCGCCAAGGTCGAGGACAAGACGGCTGAAGCCGCCTGATCGCCGGCCCCGCCGGCCCGACTCTATAGGCATGCGCACATGCTTTTCCATCTTGTACATGAGGTCGGCAACCGCCAGCGCTGGCGTACGAAGGAGACTCTTTCGCACGCCTCCGCGGCGCTGATTGCCGATCAGATCTCAGGCATTGCCGGCGTCACCGGCGTGTCGGCCAATCCGCGCACGGGCTCCGTGATCGTGACCTACGACACGGGCGAGGCCCGTGCAGCGCTGGCCGAATATCTCGCCGGCCTTGCCGTCAATCCGCCGATCCGCCGCGCCGAGCGCGCGGCGTTCGTTTCCGCGCCCCGCGGCCCCGCCGTGCTCGAGCCCGCCGAGGTCGTGCGCCGCGTGGTGCCCACCCGCGCCGCCGAGGCGATCGAGGTGCTGAGCGAAAACCGTCTCGTGAGACACGTCTCGAAGGCGGTGCGCTCGGGCGCCTCCAACATGCCCGTCCTCTCGTTCGTGGTGCGCCCGATCCTGCGCTTCCTCGGACTGGCGGGGCAGGGCATGGGCGGAATCGTCTCCCGCGTCGCGCCCGCGCTTGCCTCGCCGAAGGCTGCGGGCGGCGAGGGCGCCCTTGCCGCCAACAACTACCGGGCGGACGACGCCGAGCTCGACTTCGGTCCGCTTGCGCGCTTCGTCTTCCTTCGCCCTTTCCTGCCCGTCGTTGCCAATGCGGCCAACGCCTTCCTCGGCGCCGTGCCGATCATCCGCGAGGGCATCTCCGAGCTTTTCAAGGGCCGTCTCAATGTCGCCGTACTCGACGCCTCCGCGCTCATCGTCTCGCTCCTGCGCCGCGACTTCAAGACCGCCGGCCTGCTCGTTCTGCTGCTCGGCATGGGCGAGATGCTCGAGAACTACGCGCGCAGGAAGTCGATGGCCTCGCTCGCCGAGCAGCTCTCGGTGAAGTGCGACGTCGTCTGGGTCCGCGAGGACGAAGAACTGCGCCAGAAGCCCCTCGCCGACGTGACGCCCGAGGACGTGATCGTCGTGCGCTCTGGCAGCGTCATTCCCGTCGACGGCGTTGTGCTTGACGGCGAGGCCGCCGTGAACCAGACCGCGATGACGGGCGAGCCGCTCGCAGTTCACCGCACCACGGGCGGCGCCGTCTTTGCCGGCACCGTCGTCGAGAGCGGCGAGATCGGCATTCGTCCGACGGGCATCGGCGACGGCACGCGCCTCTCGCAGATCATCAGCTTCGTCGAGGAAAGCGAGAAGGTGAAGGCGGGCATCGAGAGCAAGGCGCTCAAGTTCGCCGATGCGATCGTGCCCTTCAACTTCGCGCTCGCGGCCATCGTCTGGCTCGTCACGCGCGATCTGACCCGCACGGCCTCCGTGCTGCTCGTCGACTACAGCTGCGCGCTGCGCCTGGCGACGCCGCTTGCCATCCTCTCCTCCATGAAGGAAGGCACGGCCCGAGGGGTCGTCGTCAAGGGCGGCCGCTACCTCGAGGCGCTTGCCGAAGTCGACACCGTCGTCTTCGACAAGACGGGCACGCTCACCAACGCCACTCCGCACCTCTCCGACGTGGTCTCCCTCACGGAGGACATGTCCGAGGACGAGCTGCTGACGCTCTCCGCCTGTCTTGAGGAGCACTTCCCGCATCCCGTCTCGCGCGCCATCGTGGACGCGGCCGAAGAGAAGGGGCTTGCACACCATGACGAGCAGCACGACGCCGAGGTGAAGTACGTCGTCGCCCACGGCATCTGCTCGAAGGTCGACGGCGAGACCGTGCTGCTGGGTTCGCGCCACTTCATCGAGGACGACGAAGGCGTGAGCTGCGAAGCCGCACGCCCCCACGTCGAGCGTCTGGCCTCTCAGGGCAAGACCATTCTCTACGTCGCGCTTTCGGGCCGCCTCATCGGCGTGCTCGGCATCGAGGATCCGATCCGCGATGAGGCTGAAGGCGTCATCAAGGCACTGCACGCCCGCGGCAAGAAGGTCGTCATGCTCACGGGTGACGATGAGCGCACGGCTGCGGCCGTCGCGGCACGCCTCGGCATCGACGCCTGGCGCGCTCAGGTGCTTCCGTCCGACAAGGCCGACGAAGTCCTGCGTCTCAAGGACGCGGGCGCGAAGGTCCTGATGATCGGCGACGGCATCAACGACAGTCCCGCGCTGAGCGCGGCCGATGTCGGCGTGACGATGCGCGACGGCACGGACATCGCGCAGGAGGTGGCGGACGTCATCATGGCGCCTTCGCTCGAATACCTGCTCGTCGCCCTTGACCTCGGCGAAGCCACGATGAAGCGCATCCGCAGCAACGTCGGCATTTCCGTGGGCCTCAACTCGGCGTTCCTTGCGGGCGGCCTCACGGGCATTCTGATGCCGGCCGTCTCGGCGCTGCTTCACAACGCCACGACGATCGGCGTGTGCCTCAACGCCATGCGCCCCGAACTCGGCCACTACGACGGGGAGACCCGTTATGCGGACGAACTCCGGAAGGACGTGGCCGACATGTTCAACCGCCTGGGCGGCGTGATCCGCGGCGTCGATTCGGAGGCCGCCGGCGCTCCGCGCGTTGCCGTGACCGCGCTCGAAGCCACGGGCGTCGCATAAGGAGACAGACATGGCAGACATTCGCGACTGCGTGAGAAGCCTGCTGCCGGGACGCGCGCGCCTGCGCCATCCCATGCTTCACGGCCTGGAGGCCGAGTCTTGCAGGGAGGTCGCGGGCATGCTCGAGACCATTCCCGGCGTGACGGGCGTGTCGATCAACCCGCGCGTGGGCTCGCTCCTCATCACCTGGAACGAGGCCGAGACGACGGCCGAGACGCTGCTTGAGACGGTCGAGGGCTACGCCGCCATCTTCTTCGCCGCAGGCGCAGAAGATGAGGCTGGGGCCGCTGCGCCCGCGGACGAAAAGGAGACGTCCTGCACGGCATGTCGTGCCGTCGAAAGGGCGGCGGAAGCCGCCGGGAGCGTGCTCGGCAGGATCGAGTCCGCAGGCGTCGGCACCTTCGGCGCGGCCGCCCGCACGCTCATGCCCGAAACGTCGAGGCGCAATCCGAAGCGCGCCGCCCGCATCCTGCAGAACCGCACGATGCTCGGCGCCCTTGCGCTCTCGATCGGCGCGCTCGGCGTCAGGCAGACGGGGCTGCATCTCTGGGCGGGCGTCGCCTTCATGGCGCTTCTTGCCCTGCACCTGCAGCAGCACCGCCGCGTCCTCTAAAATACGGGCATTCACCACCGCCGCCACGGATTGCGCATGCAGAAAGACTCCCTCCCGACCAGGATCCTGAAGATTATCCTCGCCGTGCTCGTCACGGTACTGGCCGTCTCCGCCCTGGCCGCCGTGACGGCGCTCCTTCTCTACGGCCTCGTGCTGGCGGCGGTGGCGCTCGTGCTCCTTTTCATTCTTTCGCCCGAGGACCTCAGGGCCTTCGTCAAGGCGGCCGGAGAACGCATCGACGGCTGGATCGGCCGCCTCGAGGGGCTCTGGCGCAGCGTCAAGGAGGGGCTCGACGCCTGGGGCGCCCGCGAAATGGCCGCGCGCGGCGAGGGCGACAATGAGCGCCCGCCCGCTCAGACAGGGCAGGGCGACGGGCTTCCCGCTAGCGGCGAGCCTTCGGAAAAGGCATAGTGCCGGACGGCGAAAGAGACATCGAAAAGAGGCGGACTCCGCAGGGAGCCGCCTCTTTTTTGTAAGCCGTTCGGCAGTCCGTCTTCAACTGGAGAGCCTGTAGCGCTGCCGCGGGCTGTGGAGCGGTTCCATGCGCTCGATGAGGCCTGCGTCGATCATGCGGCGGAGCTTGGCGAGCACGGTGCTTCTCGAGAGGCCCGAACATCGCACGATCTCGGTGAGCGCAATCGAGTCACGCTCGGAGAGCGCCGTCGTGAGGTCGTATTCGAAGTCCGTCCAGTGCACGATGCGCTCCTCGCGGAAGAAGACGAGCGAAACGGCGGAGACCCAGTCGTGCACGACGGCTCTGGGTCTGCCTGCGGCCTCAAGCGCCTCGTCGATGAGAAGCAGCCCCTGAGTGCCAGGCTCGAGCACGGTGCCGGGCCTTCCGTCCGCATCAGGGCAGGGCGTGCACTCGAGAATGCGTGTGAGGTTGGCGTTGCGAAGCGCCGCCAGACCGTGGATCTGGCGGTTGTAGACGGCCGCCCTGAAGAAACCGCCCGGATTGAGGATCTCGAGCCTGTCGTCGAAGAGGTCGATGCGCACCTGCGAGCCACGGCCTTCGGGCGAATAGTCGCGGTGCTGAAGCGCGTTCACGACCGCCTCGTGGCAGGCGCGAAGCGGATATGCGAAGCCGTCCGCCGTCCTCAGGCGCTCTGCAAGGAGGTTCACGGCCGTCTCGACCATGTAGGGCACGGGGCCGTTGATGGAACGGGTTTCACCCGTTCCTCTGACCGTGAGGACGATGTTGAGCCTTGGAAAGAACTGCTGCGGATAGACGCCCGCCGCGAGAAGTCCGCCGAGCGTCGGGACAAGGCGTCCCGCGCCCTCGGCGAGCACGCCCGTCTTGACGAGAATCTCCTCGCCCGCCATGCCGCCGAAGACGGAGGGCGTCATGGCGCGGTTGCGCTCGACCATCGTCTTGAGGACGGCGGCGTCGAGGTCCGTGACGGACGCCTCGGAGACGTGCTCGGTGTCCCAGACGGGCTGCATGCGGCTTTCGCACATGCGGTCGACCTCGTAGTGCGTCAGTCGCTTGTCGCCGTCGCCCGTGCGGATGAAGCTTCCGGCCACGGGGCCGCGGTCCGTGATGTAGGCGGGCCTCAGGTCGGGTTCGAGCGCAGGAATGACGGCGGCCACGACTTCGGCGCCCTCGAACGGCTGTCGGGTCTGCAGGGAGGCGTGATGGTGTCGCAGGCGGAAAGGAGCGCGTTGTGAAGGCGTCTTGCGTTGAAGCCCTCGACCGGTGTGAAGCCGCGGCGCTCGGAGAGGCCGAGGATGAGGATGCCGCCCGTGTGGTTCATGAAGGCCGAAAGCGTCTCACCGATGCTCTCGGGCAGCTTCCAGGCGGCCTCCTTCACTTCGACGAGCTGAGTGTCCGTGCCGATGGTGCGCAGGCGGCGCACGATTTTGGCGAGCAGCTTGTTCGGATCCTGCATGATGCACGCTCCTTCTTCGCGGGCTTTTGCAGGAAGTGTACGAAGTCGTGCGGCAAGTGCACCAGAGGATTAACAAAACCCGCGTAATTCCCCATCCAATGCGACGCATTGGGTGGGGATGTATAGCGGGCCGAGCGTTAGCTCGGCTACAGCTGTATAGTATTGAGTACGGTTCTGGTGCTCATTTTTCCATGATTCGACACCACCAAATCCCAATGGATGTAACTGTTGCAGACGCTGTCTGCGCGGCTTCGAAATAACGGTCTTTGAAATGTCTCAACGAGTGGAACGGATAGTCGTCAAGCCTGGGCATACGCATTACCTCGCGTGCCATAGGCTGTGTTCTGCCGCCCGCAAGTTGGGCAATCAGGCCGTCTACATCCAACGGCAGAGAATTTTTGCCAAAGAACCTTGGTTGAACCGAGTTCAGTTGGATCAAACCGTTCGGAGCGAATGCACCGAGTCGTATAGAAATATGCCTTCGGCTGCATCCGCTCAACGACAGACTCAGATCATCCAAGAGCAATTCGTTTCATGGAATAAGGCCAAGAAAGCTTATCTGTCTGATCCGAGCAAGTTCCAGGCGATGCCGCGACTGCCGGGTTACAGCAAAAAGTATCGAACTTTCGTCGTTGGGCGTAATGGCTATAAGGTTGTCGATGGCAATCTTGTTATCACCGACAAGAACGACATTGGTTTTCCTCGGTTGCCAATCCGCTCTTGTGAAAATCAGCCTCTCAACGCCAAAATAAATGAAACGATAGTTGGCGACGTGCGAATTGTTCCGCACGGGAACGCCTTTTTCATCGAACTGACCTATCAGGTCGCTTGTTCGACCTCCATCCTGCTCGACGGCAGCCGTGCGTGCCTGGTTGATGTTGGGCTTCGCAATATCGTCACTCTTGCTGAGAGCGTCAGAAATTTTGTGTCCATGGGATAATCGGAGCCCGCCAAACGGGTGCATCCAATGAACACGAACACCAAACGCAATTCTCGTAAGAAGTCCACCACCCCCCTCGATAGCCACATCGAGCAGTACGTTTCCGAGCTTCGAGCATCGGGCCGCCCCCTAGGAGCCGAAGCCTTCTCCGAGGCCGTACGTACCTTCTCCCAACGCTTTGTCGAAGCCATGCTGCAGGGAGAAATGGATGCCCATCTCACCGGCTGTCAGCCCACCGAAACGCCTCCTGAAGAAGTTGATGCTGACGAGCTTTCCCTTGTCCCCAACAAGCGCAACGGCTTTAGCCACAAGACCCTCAAGACCGAGTTCGGTCCTCTGCCGCTGAGCGTCCCTCGTGATCGCCGGAACACTTTCGACCCTATCATCGTGCCCAAGCACAGCCGGTCGTTCGGCAAGATGGACGAGCAGATCATCGCCATGTACGCCCGGGGCATGAGCACCCGCGACATCCAGGCGTTCATCGACAACCTCTACGGTGTGGACATCAGCCCCGACTACGTTAGCAAGGTCAC
>NZ_JH815515.1:114421-145257 GCF_000297775.1 Sutterella wadsworthensis 2_1_59BFAA | reverse complement strand
ATCAGGTCTGGCATACTGCATCTCAAATACAAAGGGCAGCCTCGTTGGGCTGCCCCTGGAATAACCTCCCCAGACACAGAAATCCTGACACTCCCGTCGGAAACGTTCGATTTAGCGAGTGCCAGACCGTCCCTTACATGGTGAAAAAATTCCAAGACGGCGCAACAGCGTGTCTGGAAGAGCTTGAAAAAGGTCGCGCACCAAAAGAGGAATGGTTAAGCAAACTGATAGCTGTTTCTGTCGGGGTCGCTGGTGCGCTGACGCCCGAGGAGGCTGCCGCCGTCGCCAAGCCTGATGCAACGAGTGATTGTTTAAAGCGAGTTATGCCAAATCTCAAGGATTTGACAACAAGCCCCAAAACGCAAGAACGACTGAAAGCCTTGGGCTTGACGTTTCCCAAGTAAACGCCAAAAACAAAGAACACACGAACTCTCGTAGGAAACTACGGGAGTTTTTTTTCGTCCAGCAAACGACTTGAGGAGGTCGAGATGGGCAACGAAATTACGCCGTCCACGCGGCTCAAGGTGGAATACCGAAAGGTCGCAGACCTCATACCCTACGCCCGAAACGCTCGAACGCATAGCGATGAGCAAGTTTCTCGCATTGCGGGATCGATCCAAGAATTTGGCTGGACTAACCCAATTCTTGTTGACGGCACAAACGGCATTCTCGCGGGACATGGCCGCCTAGCGGCAGCACGAAAGCTCGGCATGAGCGAAGTCCCCGTGATCGAATTGGCGGGACTGAGCAAAACACAGAAACGCGCCTACATTCTCGCTGACAACAAGCTCGCATTGGACGCGGGCTGGGACGACGAACTGCTAAAGGTCGAACTCGAAGAGCTGAAACTGGAAGGCGTGGAACTTGACGACATAGGCTTTTCTTCGGAAGAGCTTGACGACTTATTGACCGTTGACGATTCTGACGATTCCGACGAGCCTGATATTCCTGAGCCTAAGCCAGACCCTGTATCGAAACGCGGCGACGTTTGGACGCTTGGTGTTCACCGAGTAATGTGCGGTGATTCATGCTCTGCCACAGATATTTCTAAGCTTGTGGGGGGGTAGGGTAAACCTCTACCTGACGGACCCTCCCTACAACGTAGCCTACGAAGGCAAGACGAAAGACGCTCTTACGATTGAAAACGATTCGATGGAGGATGGGGCCTTTAGGCAGTTCCTCGTTGATGCGTTTTCAATGGCGGACACCGTCCTTGAGCCGGGCGGCGTTTTCTACATCTGGCACGCCGACTCGGAGGGATACAACTTCCGTGGCGCTTGCCGAGACGTTGGCTGGAAGGTGCGCGAGTGCCTGATCTGGAACAAGAACGCCTTTGTTCTTGGTCGCCAGGACTACCAGTGGAAACACGAACCCTGCCTTTATGGGTGGAAAGACGGCGCGAGTCATGAGTGGTACTCAGACAGAAGCCAGACGACGGTTATCGACTGTGATCGCCCGATGAGAAACGGCGAGCATCCGACGATGAAGCCTGTGGAGCTTTTCCGTTATTTGATGGAAAACTCAACGAAGAAAGGCGACAGCGTTTTGGACAGCTTTGGCGGCTCAGGGACAACTCTTGTCGCAGCAGAACAGACCGGGCGCATTGCGTACCTGATGGAACTTGATCCCGTTTACGTTGATGTCATCATCAAACGTTGGCAGGAAATGACGGGGCTTGAAGCCGTTCGAGATGACGGCAAAACCTACAACTCGCTGATTTGAAAACTCTCGGAGGGGTGACCCAGTAACCGAGAGTTTTACAACCATGTTTGAAGGATTGTCTTAACTCGGCGAACATCGGAACTGCCCCGTACCTTCCGAGAGTATTCATATGGCTAGAACAAAAATTCCAATCGACTTGAGAAAGGTTGAGGAATACGCTCAAGTCTGCGACAGCGAGGAGGAAATCGCTTTTGCTCTTGGGATTTCCCAAGACACCCTGACTCGCCGAAAACAGGAATATGCGGATTTTGCGGAAGCGATAAAAAGAGGCAAGGCCAAGGCTAACGTTTTCGTCGGCGGCAAGCTCATGGAAAAGATTCGAGGGGGCGACACGGCCTCCATCATCTTTTACATGAAAGCCCGTTGCGGCTGGAAGGAAACCTCGCGCAACGAATTGTCGGGCGCGAACGGCGGCGCAATCAAGGTTGACGCCACGCCCGACCTCTCCGGTGTTGATTTGGACAAACTTAAGGCGGTAAAGGAAATGCTTTATGGCAACTCGACTGCCGACACTGATCGAACTTGATCAGGAGATTGCGCGGCGCAGCCTGTCTGAGTTCTGCAAGATGGCATGGCACGTGCTCGAGCCTGCAACTCCGATCAAATGGGGCTGGGCGCTCGACGCGATGTGCGAGCACCTAGAAGCTGTCCACAGCGGACAGATCAAGCGCCTTCTGATGAACGTCCCGCCGGGCATGATGAAGTCGCTCCTTACGGGCGTTTTCTTCCCCGCATGGGAATGGGGCGCGGGCGGCTCGCCGTCCCTGCGCTACCTCACGACGGCGCATAAGGAAGACCTCGCAATCCGAGACAACCTCAAGTGCCGCCGCTTGATCTCCTCGGACTGGTATCAGGAGCGATGGGGCGTCGAACTCTGCGGCGACCAGAACGCGAAGACGAAGTTCGAGAACACCGCCACGGGCTTTCGCGAGTCCATGGCCTTCCGAAGCCTGACGGGTAGCCGAGGCGACCGCATCATCATCGACGACCCTTTGAGCGTCGCTGATGCGTTTTCCGAGGCCGCGCTGCACTCGGTCGAGACGACCTTCCTAGAAGCCGTCCCGTCCCGTGTGAACAACTCAGACAGCGCGATCATCGTGATCATGCAGCGCTTGCATGAACGCGACACCTCGGGCGTCATCCTAGCCCGCGAACTCGGGTACGAACACCTGATGTTGCCGATGCGCTTTGAGGAAAGCCGCAGGTGCAAGACTTGCATCGGCTTCACCGACCCTCGCCAGAAAGAAGGTGAGCTGCTCTTTCCCGAGCGCTTTACCGCCACTCAGGTGGATGAAATGGAGAAGGTCATGGGTGGCTATGCTGTCGCAGGTCAGTTCCAACAACGCCCGGTGCCTCGAGGCGGCGGGCTTTTCAAGAGTGACTGGGTGCAGTATTGGGACACTTTGCCCGAGCGCTTCGATGCGAGTGTGATCTCGTGGGACATGACTTTCAAAGACTCGAAAGCGTCCGACTTCGTTGTCGGGCAGGTTTGGGGCAGAAAGGGCAGCTCTTTCTATCTCATCGACCAATTCCGCGGTCAGTGGGACTTCGTTAAGACGCTCGAGCAGTTCGTCGCGGCGGCAAACAAGTACCCGCGCGTGACTCGCAAGCTCGTGGAAGACAAAGCGAACGGGTCGGCGATCATCGCGACGCTCAAGAAAAAAGTGTCGGGCATCATCCCGATCACGCCAAAAGAAAGCAAGGAGGCGCGCGCGTCGGCCGTAACGCCATTATGGGAGGCTGGGAACGTGTACTTGCCTCCACCTGAGCGGTTCCCGTGGGTCGAGCGCGATCTGGTGCCTGAGCTCCTCGCATTTCCGTCAGGTGCTCACGATGACACCATCGACGCGATGAGCCAGGCATTGACGGATCTAAATAAGCACAGCGGCTTGCATATCGATCCGACGAATCTAGCTTACTTACTTGGACGGTAGGCACAACTCATGCAACCTGAACTGACGTTACGCGCTTGGGGCGCTTTGATCATCTTGTATGCCATAGGCGCGTCGGTGGCCATATTCGCAATTGCAAAGGCAGTTGAGGCCGTTGTCGACTTGGTCGGGCATGTGCGGTGGCAGGCCGCAAGGCGCCGCGTTTTCCGCCGATTCCTGAGCGAATGGCGCAAAGTGGAGATTAAGCATTGTGAGCAAGAAGAAAAGAAA
Source organism: Sutterella wadsworthensis 2_1_59BFAA (assembly GCF_000297775.1). Lineage (GTDB taxonomy): Bacteria > Pseudomonadota > Gammaproteobacteria > Burkholderiales > Burkholderiaceae_F > Sutterella > Sutterella wadsworthensis_A. The sequence continues at coordinate 141,373 of NZ_JH815515.1, read as the reverse complement.
GACGGCGAAAACCCAAGCGCCTAACGGCAAACTCCTCGCGCAGGCAAAGCGCATCGCCGCGCTTGAGGAGATCGACCGCACGCTACGCACGCCGCCGCAAGCCACTCAGCTCTTCGAGACGGTCGAGAAGGTGAGGGAGCGTTTCGCCCCTCCGGTGACTCTCGGGGTGTCTGAAAAAGAGCGCCTAGCGCAAGATGAGGCACTTTCTGACGCGGGCTTTTATGGCGCAATTCATCGCAGCCTTCAACAGCACGGCTACGAGCTCGGGCAGTACCCAGTGACCTCTTTCGTAGGTTACGGCGCGCTTCAGCAGATTGCGCAGAACGGCATGATCCGTGCTTGCGTGCAGACCGTTGCGGATGATATTACCCGCGAGTGGATTACGATCACGGGCGATGACGCGGAGGCTGTTGAGGAGATTCAGACACTTCAAGAGAAGAAGTACCACCTACGCACGCTCTTTCATGAGGCCGCAACACTAACCGGATACATGGGCGGGGCTTTTATCTACGTCGACACCGGCACGGAAAATCCCGAGTTGCCCCTGCGCTACTCAAACGAAAGCGCAGAGCTACAGCCGGGTACGAAGCTCCGGTTTGTCGTGGTCGATCCTGTGAACGTATCGCCGGGCGACTACAACGCCATCGACCCGCTCAAGTCCGACTACCTCAAGCCCCGCTACTTCTGGGTGCTGGGAACGAAGGTGCATGAGTCGCGCTTGCTTAGGCTTTTTGACAATCCGCCGCCGACGCTTCTGCGACCGGCATACAACTTCCTTGGCATTCCGCAGGCTCAGATCCTCTGGGACTACGTGATGCACTGGAATCAGTGCCGGGTCTATACGGCCGACTTGGTGCGCAAGGTCTCGCTTCTCGTTTTCCAGACGAGCACGGATGACATCTTCAACTCGCCTAACGGGGTGCGGTTGTTCGACATCCGTATGAAGGCGCTTCAGCGCTATCGCGATAACAACGCCGTGTTCGTCTGCGACAAGGAAGGCGAAAGTGTGATGAACGTGCAGACGTCAATCGCGGGCTGTACGGACGTCGTGCGCCAGTCGCTCGAGATGATTGCGTCGATCAACCGCACGCCTGCCGTGAAGCTCTTGGGCATCAGTCCTAGCGGCTTCAACGCAACGGGCGAAAGCGATATTCGTAACTACTACGATTACATTCGTTCCAAGCAAGAGCTGCGTCGCGAAGCAATTAACACTTGCTTAGAGGCAATTGAACTAGTCGAAATGGGGAGCATCAATTCGAATATCTCCTTCGACTTCAACGAATTGAGCAAGGAAGATGAAGCCAGCGCGGCCATGACCGCTCAGACGCGCGCAGGCGCTCTTGCAACGCTTGCACAAGTTCAGGCAATCAGCGCAGAGGAAATGCGCGAAGCGGTCAAGAAAGAGCCGGCGATGCACTTGGGCTTTTTGAGTGACGAGGTGCCCGAAGGGGAGCTTGAGGATATCGAGGGCTTGCTTGGCGCGCTTCAGCAGGCAACGACCGCAGTGGCAGAGCCTGCTCCAGCATCGAACCCGCCCGACGAATCGCGGCAACTGCTTCAGTCCCTAGGTGGCTTGAATGGCTAAACGCATCAAGACGATCCCCGCGATCGAGCCGAATGCCGGGCTCAAGGCGGCCTTGCAAAAGCGGCTGATTGCTCTCATTGAGAAACAGACGCGCGAGGCAACGGCCGAGCTCCTGCGCAACCTGATCGATTCGGGCTGCTTCACGCAGCCTGTCGAGACGGTTGCGCAGGACGCCGCACTGTGGGGACGCAAAGAGAAAAAGATCATAGATGAGGCGATACGCGCTTTCAAAGCGTCTAATCCCGCCGATGCCGCTCGAAAGCTTGACCTGAGTCTCACCGAGAAAATGGCGCGGTGGATGATTCACGCGGGAGAAAGCGCAAAGCTCGTCTCGGGATGGTTTGTCCGCGCAATGGCGCAAAACGTGACAGCGAGCCAGCGGCGTGCGCTGATACGCGCGGGCATCACTCCTACTCTGCTCAAAGAAAAATGGACGATCCCTATCGTCAAGAATCGATACATGGCGCCGAGCACGGCAAAAGCGTTGCCGGGGCTTGTGGACGGCATGACGGGGCTCATCACCAAAATGCAGGCGGATGACCTCGCCAGAGTGCGAGAGACGATTACACGCGGCCTCTACGAGGGTCAGAGTCTGGGAGAGATCGAAAGCGTGCTGAAAGCCTCTAGGGGCTTCACGGAGGCCCGTGCCAAGCGAGTTGCGCTTGATCAGTCGATCAAAGTCAGTCAGGGCATCCAACGCGGCAACGCCGAGGCATTGGGCATCAAGCACGCGGTATGGGTTCACGTCCCGGGGCGGTATTCATCACGCGAGACGCATCTCGCAATGGACGGCAAACGCTTCGACCTTTCCGAGGGGCTTTACGACCCGGCTGTAGGCCAGAACGTAACGCCCGGGTTGTTGCCGTTTTGCCGATGCATTTTCCGTCTAGATATATCGGACATATTGAAATGAACAACGACCGCTATTTACTTGCCCTAGATGCCGAGAGCGTGAGGAGGTATGACAAGAACGGGAACCTCCATGTCACCGTCTCGCACTTGACCAAAGCGCAGGTGCGACCGTACTACGGGCATGAGGTGCCTGACTGGGAGCGTCTGAGGCTCGATCCGCAGAAGATCTATCGCGGATACTGCCCGCCAGAGGAGCTGAGCAAGCCCGAGACGATCGAGAGCACGAACGGCATCCCGATTCAGCTCAACCATCATCCAGACTACGCAGACGCGCCGCAGATCAAAACGCGCGTCGGCTCCACTGGGACAGACGGCGCATTTAGAGCGCCATACCTAGACAACTCGCTGCACTTCACTGTTGAGGATGCAATCAAGCGCATCGTCGATGGGTCGATGCGTGAGTTGTCTCTTTCGTACAGATATACCCCTGACTTCATCCCTGGCAAGACGCCGGACGGCGAAGACTATGACTTCGTTATGCGTGACATTACCGCCAACCATGTTGCGCTGGTGGAGCAGGGCCGCGCGGGGCGCGATGTGTTGGTGCAAGACAGTCACTTAAGAGAGGCTCAACCTATGGACGTGACGGAAAAGAACGCGGCTCCCGTAGCCGCAGCTGACGGCGATCCTGCCGTCGAGAAGAAGGAGGTGGCACTTGCTGACGCAATCGCCGCTGCCGCCGATGGGATCAAAGACCTGCATGAGCAGGACGAGGAGGGGAATGTGGTCGACAAGCCCGCTGAAGAGGCGCAAGCCGCTGACGAGGACAAGGACGCAGCCATCAAGCGAATCATCGCCGAAATGGTTTCCAAGGGCATGAAGCCTGAGGATGCCGAAGGCTTTGCCGATGCGCTCAAGGGGCTCGCCTATGCCGAAGCCGAGGCCGAAGATGAGGACATCAACATCGGTGAAGAGGCCGAAAAGCCTGCCGAAGATGAGGACGAGTGCGCTCAGCTCATCCAGGACGGCCTGAAGGCCTGCGGCTACGACGAGGAGCCAGAAGAGTTCCAGAAGGCGTTTGCCGAGGGTGTGCGCTATGGCGAACGAAAGGAAAAGACCGAGCCTGAAAAGCTCGATCGTGAGCATGAATCCGAAGGCGAAGAACGCGCACTGGGGCAGGACGCCGCGCTTAAGCGTGTCGAACGCCGCATCGCTCGACGCTTTACGGCAATGGATGAGTGCGCTCAGACGCTCGGTCGCGTCCGCTTCAATGCCTACGACTCTGCCGAAAGCGTCTATTTGGCCGCGCTGGAGCAGGAGGGTGTGAGCATCAAGGGCGTTCGTCCCGAAGCCGCCCGCACCGCTTATCTCGCCTTCATGGCCGGCAAGAAGGTCTCTGCCAAGCGCTCGCTCGCTCAGGACGCCCAGCTCAAGACGGGTAAGGCCGACTCCATTCTCTCCACTAAGCTTTCTCAAATCAAGAAGGGGTATTAATCATGGGTTTTCAGGCAGTTGTTAAGACTGATCCTGCCGTCGGCATTGCCGGTCAGGAAGTGAATCCGAAGCAGGCCGTTTACACGGCCTTCAACTACGTCTCCGACGGCACCGTTCAGGCAGGTACTTTCTGCTTTGCTACGGCGCTCAAGGGCAACGTTACGGGTGAAACGAACATCGTCTCCCTCAAGGGCACGTCCGGTGCCAAGCCCGTCGGTTTTGTCGAACGTGACGTCATCGCTACGATTCCGACGCTCACTGCTGACGCATCGCAGGTCTATCCGCAGGGCGCCTGCCCGCCGATCGCCATTCGCGGCCAGTTCTATGCTGTCGCTACGGGCGCGGTTACGGAAGGCCAGTCCGTCCTGTGCGATCCGGCCACGGGTGCCATTACGTATGGTGCCGCCGGCACTACGAACGACACGGGTTGGCGAGTGATTTTCCCCCGCGGCGTCAAGAGCGCCGCCAAGGATGATGTCGTGATTTATCAGAACTTTGGCGTTACGGTTGCGACCGGCGCAATGGCCGCCGCTCTCGCTGACTCTGCAAAGGTTGACGAGGCCTCCGCGGGCTAAGGAGGTTGGGCTTATGGCTTACTCTCCTACGTTGTGGAAACGCGGCGACATCATCACCGCCGAGAGGCTAAACAAGGTCGAGACGGGACTGCAGGCCGCTGCCAGCGTTGACATTCAGTCTGCGCAGGCAACGACGCTCGCCGCCGGGGCTCCTGCAACTGCTGTCATCGAGGGTGGCGTTCTGAAGCTCGGCATCCCTCGCGGTCAGACGGGCGCGCAGGGTGCCGCCGGTGCTCAGGGTGCCAAGGGCGACACTGGTGCACAGGGCGCTAAGGGTGAAACGGGCGCTACGCCTACGATTACCGCTACGGCCACTGTTGACGCCACCGTCGGCACGCCCAAGGTCACGGTAAGCAAGGGCGGCACGACGACCGCGCCGACGTTTACCTTCGCTTTCACGGGGCTCAAAGGCGCAACGGGTGCTCAGGGTGTCGCGGGTGCGACTGGGGCTAAAGGCGAAACGGGGGCTGCGGGCGCCAAGGGCGACCAAGGCGAACGAGGCGCGGCTGGGGCGGCGGGCAAGAATGGCTCTTGCTTCCGTGTCTCTGCAACCGCTCTCGCTGATAGCCAGACGGGCATTGCCGCAACGGCGCTCACGCCTACCAACGCGCAACTTCCCTACGCCGTCGGCGACATCGTGCTGGACGCTACGACGAAAAAGCTTTACGCGGTCACGGCGGCGAGTGGTGGAACGTGCTCTATCGGCACCGCGCTTGCAACGCTTCCCTAAACAAACTATTTGGAGGAGTGGCCTTTGTGATGAGCAAAGGCCATGAATATTCATATGGATCAAAACTTTCTGAATGCCAAGGCGCGCGGCATCGAGGCTCCGTACGCCGTCGGCTTTATGCCGTTCGATGAAAAGGACGGTCGCATCGTTCTCAAGAACATCAACCGCGACCAGCTCGCACAGGATGCCGCGCTTTCCACGCAGCCGAACGTCGGCGCGCCTGCGGCTCTCTACACGTACGTCGACCCGCGCATCATTGATGTGCTCTTCGGTGTCACGAATGCCACGAAGTTCTTTGACAAGACGCTCGTTGGCTCCTTTACGCAGGACTACGCGACCTTCAGCGTGGAAGAAGTGGCCGGTCAGGTCTCGCCGTACAACGACTTCGCGAACGGCACGAGCACTGATGTCAACTACAACTTCCCGGTTCGCCAGAACTTCCGTTATCAGACGACGATTAAGTACGGCGATCTCGAAACGGCGAAGCTCGCCGAGGCCAATGTCAACCTCCCTGCTCGCAAGCAGAACGCGGCCGCGCAGATCATTGCCCGAGCTGAAAACAAGTTCCAGCTCTACGGCGTTGCGGGCATGGAAATCTACGGCATGCTCAATGATCCGAACATCCCGGAATCGATTTCTCCGGTGTCGGTCAATAGCAAATCTACGTGGGCTGAAAAGATCGCGGCCGACCCGAACAACGCGGCCACGCTCGTGTTCAATGACGTGAACAAGCTGTGGCAGGAACTGACTGCTAACAATGGCGGTCATCTTGACGTGAACGCCCCGATTGTTCTGGGCATCTCCAACAAGATGATTGGCTACCTGACTCAGCCGAACCAGTTTGGCAAGACGGCCAAGGTCATGCTGCAGGAAAACTATCCGAACATCGAAATCGTTCAGCTTCCCGAGCTCTCCACGGCCGCCGGCGAAATGCTCTACATGACGGTCAAGGAAGTGTATGGCGACGAGACGGGCTTCTCCGCCTTCTCCCGCGCCTTCGGCCTCGGTCGCCTGATCGCGCATGAATCCAGCTTCACGCAGAAGGCAACTGCTGGCACGTGGGGTTGCGTGATTCGCCGCCCGAGCCTCGTTGCGACGATGGTCGGCATCTAAAACTCGCAGGCCGTCACGAACGGCCTTTATCTCCACGGCGGGGCGGGTTCACGCCTGCCCTGCCCAACCTCTTGTCACGAATAGGTTTTTTATGGCTCGCACTACTCGTACTCGTAAGGCTTCTGCTCTCGGCACCACGGGCATCATTGCCGACACCGCTGAGCAGGAAGCAAAGAAGGTTTCTGACATCGCAGGCGATGAGATCATTTACATTGCCTGCGGCATGCCGCTCGGGCTCAAGTTTGATGACGTTGACAATGGCAATGGTGGCGCGAAAACCGTTGTTTTCCCGGGGGTTAATCACGCGCTAAGGGGGCAGGCCAAGGGCGTTCTCCTCGGCGCAGGGAATGCCGTCCTGGTGGGCGTAGCACGCCGAGACTGGGAGGACATTAAGCGCAAACATGGTGGCGAGCGCGCCTTCACCGCCATGCCCCCGCTCCTCTGGGAGATGAGGAGCGAGAAGGAATTCAAGGCGCGCCGCGATGAGATTGCCGAGATGCGCACGGGCGTCGAGCCTGTCGATCCGGCTTCGGTCGGCGTTGAGAAGGTAAAAGACATCGAGGCCTAAAAATGGACGTAGCGCTTGATATTGAAGAATTCCGCTCATGGTTCCCGGGGCTGACGGAGGCCGTCATCAATGATGTGCTCTTGGGTGTGCTGTGGGATCAGGTGGGGGCGATTGTCGGCACGACTGACGCAGATAGCTTTGCCCCGTTCGATCCTGATGCGACGCCCCCAGTGCTCGAGCGTAAAGTGCTTCTCTATTACGCGCTGTGTCATATGGCCACGCTCTCTACGCGCGGCGATCAGCCCGGTCGCGTGGCCAGTGCATCAGAAGGCTCGGTGTCGTCATCCTTCGATCTCATCAAGAGCAACTCGCAGTCCGCGCAGTGGTGGAATCAGACGCCCTGTGGGTCTACGTATTGGATGATGACGGGCAAATACCGTCTCGGAGGACGCCTGTACGTCTCTGACAACTATCATCCGTGGGGGTAGTGATGGGCATCAAGGTTGACGCCGGCAAGGTGACGCAAAGGCTGGAGGGGCTCGCCAAGCAGTACGGAAATCGTGCCGCAAAAGTGGTCGAGGTTGGGGTGACTGACGCAAGCATTGCCGAGTACGCGCAGTACGTCGAATTCGGTTGGGTGCAACGCGTCACGCCTAAGCAATCGCTCTTCTTGAGCGGTGCGATCGGGCGACCTGTGCCGATGGGCGATAGAGGACAGCCAGACTTCGCGAACGCTGCCATTAAGCCCGGTGTGGCCTTAGTCAACCCGCCCCGTCCTTTCCTGCGAGGGACGCTCGTTGCTGAGCAGGAAAAATGGAAGGCTGTGCTGAAGAAGGCGCTCGCAGGCATGAAAGACCCAAGCACTGCACTTGCGGTGCTGGGCACTGTGGCCGCGCAGGACGTGCAGGCAACGATCGCCAGTGGCGGGACGTCAAAGGAAAAGTTTCCAGAGCGTGCTCCGCTTACGATGGAGCTCTATGCCGCGCAGTCCGCAGGGCGTAAGACTGGGGGCAAAAACCACTCGTCGAAAGCCAGCTCCGCCACGACGCAGCCGATGGTTTTGTCTGGGGCGTTGCTTCACTCAATTTCGTTTGAGGTCAAGTGAACATGAGCTTCAGGGTTGAGAATCAGGGAGTTGTATGGGGCTGAATTTACACGCAGTGGTACGCGGATCGATCAATGCAATCCACCCCGATGAGGAGGTTCAGCTGCTTCACTCGACGGGTTCAGTGCCTGATGAGAATGGCTTTGCCGCTCCGCAGTATGAGCGCACCATGGGCGTCATGGCGCAGGTGCAGAGCGAGGGCGATGCGGCGCTGTTTCATGCCGACATGGCGGGGGCTAATTCGATTGTGCGCAAGTTCTACCTATTCGCACCGAAGGACTTTGCAAAACAGACCGCAGGCATCTTTCGCCCGCTCTCCCGCGCAGGGGATTACATCCTGCGCAAGGACGGGACGGTATGGGCTGTAGATGCGGTTCTAGAAAACTTTTCAGGCGTCAACTGGTTGAGTGTGCGCGCTACGCTTCAGCTAAGCCCGCCGCAGGGGATTGTATGGTTATGATGCAAAGCCCTCCTACGCGCTCTACGATCGTCTCCGATGAGACGGTCTACAAGGCCGTCAAAGACTTCGAGTTGCTGATGATGTCCGGCCTTGAGGCTACGCACGTCATCGCGGGAAATCAAAACAACCTTTCTCTGCCGGACTCGCGCGATTACGTCGTTAATACGATCATCGCGCACCGGGAGATCGGGACGCCCGTCGAGTCCTATGAGTGGGACACGGCGACTCAGAAAATGGACGCTGTGGTCTCTAGGTTGGTCGAGATGAGCGTTCAAATCGACGTCTATAGCGATCATCCTGAAACTGCCCGTATGCGCGCAGAATCGGTCGCGACGGTGGCCAGAACGGTGTCAGGCTGCGACTTCTTTCAGAAGTACGGCCTATCCAGTCTCTACGCTGATGACGTTCGCAATACAACCGTGGTGGTAGATGAAAATCAGTTCGTTCAGCGATGGACGACGACGCTTCACATCACCTACACGCACGTCGTCAGGCTTGATGTTGAAAGCACTGATGCCGTGCATGTCGGCGTGCATAACGTCGATGTACGATTCCCGCCGCGCTGATGTGCATTGTCTTAATTAACTTACCCAAGGAGCGCCACGCAGAGGCGCTTTTTTATTGGAGGATATCCATATGTCTTTGCCTGCATCCCGCATCGTTGCGGTCTCTCCGCGCGTAATCAGCGGCGGCGGTAGCGATCTTGAAACCAATGGGCTCCTGCTCACGAAGAACACGGTTCTACCCGCCGGTACGCCTGCGGTAGCCTTTTCGTCGACGTCGGATGTGTCTGCCATGTTCGGAGCCGAGGCCGAAGAGACGGCTTTTGCTCAGCAGTACTTCGGCGGCGTGCAGAACCAGCAGAGCGCGCCGAAGTCTCTTGTGATCGCACGCCGTGTCACCGAGGCTGACGGCGCTTGGATTCGCGGCGGCGAGCTTTCCGTTACGCTCGAAGCCCTGAAGAAAATCACTGACGGCTCTTTCAAGATTAGCGTCGGCGGTCAGGAAAAGAAGGCCGCTTCGATCGATCTCTCCTCTGCTACTTCGCTCTCTGATGCCGCGACGATAATTGCTACGGCGATCTCAGACGTCAAGGGCACGTACGACAGCAATCTCAACGCCTTCACGTTTACAACGGACACGAAGGGCAAGGCTGCAACGATTGGCTACGCCTCTAAGTCCGACAGCGGCACCGACCTCAGCGAAATGCTCGGCCTGACGCAGGCCGCAGGCGCAGTCGTCTCTCAGGGTGTTGATGCCATGACCGAGGCGGCCAACATGGAAGCCGTCTGCGCCGTCACGCGAAACTGGGTGGGCTTTACGACCCTCTGGGAGGCCGAGCTTGAAGAAATTGAAGCTCTTGCCGCGTGGGCGGACATCTACGACGACTTCGTTTACTTCCCGTGGTCTAGCGACAAGAATCTTGAAAGCACGCTGACGGCTTCGAACGGCGCGCTTGCAAAGATTGTTGATAAGTACGACGTCGTAGTCCCGATCTACTTCCCGACGTGGGGACTTTCCGCTATGGCAATGGCCTGCGGCGCTTCTATCGCTTGGAACCGCACGCAGGGCATGAAGACTTGGTTTGCCAAGTATGCCTCCGGCCTTTCTCCGAACGTTCTCGAGGAATCCGTTGCGAACGCGCTTGAGAGCAACCGCATCAACTTCATCGGCCAGTACGCTACGCGAAATGATCAGTTCCAGTTCTTCAACCGAGGGACGCTCTCTAGCGACTTCTATGGCTTCGTTGACGTGCTCTATGGCTCGATCTACCTGCGCTCCGCGATCCAGACGAGTTGCATGTCGGGCTTCAAGAACGTCAACCGAGTGCCGTACAACGCCGCAGGCGAGGCACTGATTCGCGCGTGGTGCCAGGATCCGATCAACCGTTGCATCAACAACGGCGTGATTGACGCCGGTCTCGCGCTCAATGAATCGCAGAAGTCGCAGATCATGCAGGAGACGGGCGACGATGGCGAGGACGTGATTCAGGCGATCACCTCCAAGGGCTATTGGCTAGGCATCACCCTGCCCGATGCCGCAGGTCGTGCGAACCGCGAAGCGCCTTCCGTGACAATCTTCTACGCGTATGCGGGAAGCGTTCAGGCTCTTTCCGCAGAAGTGATTGCAGTTATCTAGTGAACATCATCGGCCCTGACGGTTTGACCGTTGGGGCCTCTTTTTAGGGGCATAAAATGGCCAGCTCTAATTTTGACGTCACGTCCGCGAACGCTCAGCTCGTTCTCACTGTAGATGAGCTTTACCCGTCCGGCATTCAGCTTCAGCAGTTCAGCGCCGACGGCATTTTCTCCAGCGACTCGATCGAGATGGCGGAAACGCGTCGCTCTGTCGATGGATACATGGTGGCAGGCGTGATCAAGAACATTTCGTCTGTGACGCTCACGCTCGAAGCCTCCTCTCCGTCTGCCTCTGCGCTTGAGTATGTGCGCGATTGCATGGAGGCGAACGATAAGCCGTATGAATGCACTCTAACGTGCTACATCCCTGCGCTGGGGGTTACGCGCACGTTCGTGAAGGGCGTCCTCAAGAGTGCCCCTCCGATGTCGGCGGCGTCTCGCACGATGCAGCCGACGCAGTGGGGCTTTGACTTTGAGCGCGTGCTTTAAGGAGCGAACATGGACGTCTCTAAGATTGAAGTACAAGACGGCACGACGCTGAAGAGCTTCACGATCGCGCCCATGTCGGCTTACAAGGCCGAGCAGTGGATGTACCGCGCGGCTTTTGCCATGGGGCGTAACGTTGACGACATTCAGCAGGTTTTCAGCGACAAGCCCGCGGATTTGTTGAAGACCATCCTCACGATTCCCTACGACGAGGCACGCCCTCTGCTTGACGATCTCCTTTCGTGCTGCACGCTTGTGCAGGGTAATGCGCTGCGCCGCCTCGAAGGAGAGTCCGCGTGCGCCGTCATCGAGAGCCCGTTGACGCTCACGAAGCTCAGGATTGAATCGCTTCGTCGGAATTTCGGTTTTTTCTTCGATGGCGACGTCTTGAAGTCCCTTATGCCGCAAAGTACCGAAACGCCTGCCTAAAAGTAAAGGGCGTGGCGTCCTTTGCGAATGTTCCCAAGATCTGCGGCGCGATTGTCGCCGCAGGTTTGGCCAGCATGGTCGAGCTCAAAGAAAAGTTGACGCTTGAGGAGGCCTATGAGCTCCTTGAGGTTCTAGAGCTCCGTAACTACCATTCGTGGCTCGCACAACAAAGGTTAGAGAAAGAAAATGGCTAGTGTAGTAGACAGACTCGTAATCGCCCTCGGCCTCGACAGCGAGGAACTGAACAAAGGGCTCGAGAATGCGTCCAAGGCCGTCTCTGACCTCGGCAAGCGGATGGAGGTGAGCGGCGCCAAAATCGACCAGATGGCAGCCAGAGCGTCCAAGTCGACGCTTATGCTCGGCGGAGTCTCTGATGAGGTGGCCGAGCGCGTCATGGCGATCGGTACGGCTGGGCAGAAGGCCTCGCTCATCACCGGGCGAGCCATGGATGAACTGGCCGGACGCATGGGAAAGCTCGGCACGCTTTTCAAGGAGGTAGTTGCGCCATTCGCCTCGGTCTTTGCGGGCCACCAGCTCTTTCAGAATCTTTCTCAGGTGGGCGAGAGTCTCGACATTCTGAGCGAGAGAACGGGCGTTGCCACAGACAAGATCGACGCGTGGGCGAAGGCTAATCGTGACGCCGGCGGCAGCGAGGAGGCATTCAAAAGCGCACTGGAGTCGTGGACGGTAGACAAGCGCCGCTCAGCGGATGAGTTTTTCCGCATTGGCGAGGCCGTCAAGGGCATGACCGATCAGCAGGCATCGCACTTTTTGAATGCGATGGGGCTGAGCCAGGATGCGGCCGCAGTCTTTACTAAGTTCAAGGACAGCGCGAACGATGCGGCCGAGGCTTACAAGGGCGTTGCCTTCACACCGGAACAGGCAAAGGCCGCGCGCGAGATGAACATTCGCTGGCGGCAGTTCACTGATCAGGCGCAGGCGCTCGCCAACATGCTCGGCGTTACCGTGCTCCCGGTGGTGAACAAAGTGCTAAAGGTGATCGGCGACGGCGTTGCCTTCATCCGAGAGCACAGCCGCGCAGTCAAGCTCGTTTTGGCGGGCGTCGGTGCGGTTTTGGCTGCTACTTACGGCCGGTCGATCATTCAGGCGATCACGGCCTCGTCGACGTTCTTCAAGGTGCTCAAGAGCGGTCAGGGCATCATGGCGGCGCTCAACGCGACAATGCTCGCGAACCCCGTGGCCGTCGTGACTGCCGCTGTGGTTGCTCTCGCGTTGGCTTTCGATGATCTCTTCGCCTTCATTCGGGGCGGGAACTCGATTCTCGGCCGCTTCCTGAGCTTTATCGGCGTATCTGATGAAAGGATTCAGGCGATCCGCGAGACCTGTCAGGAATGGCTTGACGCCCTCATCAATCTCCCGGCTGAAGCCGTCAAGGCTCTCGGCGAATTGTGGGACGCGATCAAGTCAATCGGCAGCTCCTTCAAAGAAGGCGTGGCGGATTTCTTCGGCGGTGTCGGTGAGTTCTTCGCCTCCCTGCCGGATCGCGTAGCCGGTTCGATCGAGCAAACGATTGAGGCTGTTGGCGCACTGGGTGACGCTATAGGAGACGCAATTGAACGCGGGATACAGTCTGCCATTGACTGGGCGATGAGCTCGTTCAAGGCGTTGGTCGACCAACTTAGCGCGTGGATTTTTGATGCTCTCGATATTGGCGGGAAGATCAAGGGCGCGGCATCAGGCGTCGTGGACTCTGCCAAGGGCGTCATCAAGGATACTTTCGGCGGCATTGCGGACTTTTTCTCGGGGAACGATAGCGACGAGAAGGGGGCGGAAGCTCCAGTTCGAGTAAACGATCCGAAGATCGTTCGTGTCAAGTACGATGCTCCGGTTGCCTACGCCGGCATGCCATCGCAGGAAAGCTCTTCCGACACGCTCGCTCGCTTAGGTGATGCGCTTTCGGGCTTCTTCAGCGAGACGCCTATGCAGGCAACTGTCGGGAGCTTTGCAGCGGCTAAGTCTGCAATCGCAGGCCCGGGCGTGACGAACGACATGCAGATTCAGGTGACAAACAACATTCAGACGAATGGCAACCCTGAGGCCGTCGGGCAGGCCGTTGGCGGCGCGATGGACAATGCGTTGAGCCGTCGAAATCGCATGCTTGTGGCAGCGCAGTCTGGCGTAATTTCAAAGTGAGGAAATGATGGCCGAAGTTTGGGCAATCGTTGACGAGAATGCGCGGCCGTTCTGCGGCTACACGGCACTTGATGGATTCGAGGACAACTCGACAGCCAATGTTCCGACGGAGCCGCAGGAAAACGGGGCGTTATACGCTTATGACAAAGTGCCTCAGCCGTCCGAGTGTTCTGTCAGCCTCCTTTTCTCTGGCGACTATCAGGCACAGCAGGAAGCCGTTTCCAGGCTCGAGTCCTACCGGTGCGGTGTGCAGCTCTTTCGCATCCTAACGCCCTCTAAGGTGTATAGCCGCATGGCTGTCGTGTCGTACGGCTATACACGCTCGGCAACGAACGGAGCTAACGCGCTTGAAATCCATGTTGATTTCCGAGAGGTGCAATCGGCAAAGGTCGGCGGGGCGTCTGTTGCGTGGGCACCCAAGAGCGCCAATGCAGCGAACAAGGTGCAGACGGGGCAGGCGCAAGGGGGCCTCGTTGCCGATCTCTTTTCGTGAGGAAGATGATGATACGCATACCACTGCAGACGCTTCCTAATCAGGAGTTTTCCATCGTCCTTGATGGGCAAAACTGCGTTATAAATCTGCGGCAGATGGGCGGCTTTTTGTATCTCACGCTAACGGCTGATGAGGTCAAGATTTGCGACAGCCACGTGTGCCGCACGATGTCGCCTATCCCCGTGTGGAATACGCCTGATTTCGCAGGCAGGCTTTTCTTTCTTGACAGCGGTGGAAAATCCGCATCGCCTCAATACGATGCACTGGGCGACCGCTTTACGCTCAACTACGCGACGGAAGAAGAATGGCGAGCACTTACAGCTTAAAGGACATCCGAGTAACAATCACTCTTGACAAGAGCGGTGTGAACAACCAGCACACCTTCCAAGGCTTTGCCACGAATGTAGCAATCTCAAAGACGGGGGGCGTGGATTTCGCGACGGCGCAGGTTGAGATTTACGGCCTGTCGCTCGACACCATGGGGCAATTGACGACACTCGCCTTCAAGCCTCTCGGTCGTAGGTGGAATGCGATAGAGATCGCGGCCGGTGAGCAGGGGCAGGAGTTGCCTGTGATTTTTCGCGGGTGCGTCACGGTTGCATACGCCGATCTCAACGGTTCGAGCCCCGTGCTCAAGATAGAAGCGCAGGTTGGCGCATACCCGCTCCTTGAGCCCGCGTCGACTGTGAGCGTGCAGGGGTCTCAGGACGTCGGGGACTTTATCAAGTCTCAGAGTGCGCAGGCGGGGTTCGAGTATCAAAACGACGGTGTGCAGGCAACGGTTTCTGACATGACGGTCTACGGAGACCCGATCACAAAGATGAAAACGGTTGCGAATGCCGCAGGCGCGGACATCATCTTTGATGACGACAAGACGATCGTTGTGCCGAAGGACGGCGTAAGGCGTGCAGAAGGCGGCGTGCCCGTTGTCTCTGCTGACACAGGGATGATTGGGTATCCGACGTTTACGAATACGGGCATCCAGTGCAGGACGTTTTTCCGTCCAGAGCTACGAGTGGCGGCGGCGGTGAGTGTGCAGACGATCGTCCCTCATGCTTCAGGCGTATGGAAGATCACTCAGCTTCAACATTCTTTGAGCGCGCACAACCCTGGGGCGAGTTCTTGGGAAACGTCCTTTGATGGCATGTGGTTAGGAGAATGAAATGTCAGAGTACGCACAGCCGCAGAACGCGTTTACATCGGGCTCACAAATCAACGTCCTGGATTTTCTGATTCGCTCGGTCATCAAGGGCATGGTCAATACCGCGATTCCCGTGCGAGTGGACACGATCACGCGTCCCGGTGATGGTGCGGGCGCTGGATACCTGAGCGCGACGCCGCTAGTCAAGATGCGAAGTGCGTCCGGCGAGGCGCTCGAGCCTGTTTCCATTCCTAAGCTCAGGTGGTTTCGGCTTCAGCACGGTACGGCCGCACTGATTTGTGACCCGAAGCCTGGGGACGTTGGTTTGGCTGTCTTCGCACAGCAAGACGTGTCGACGCTTACGGGCGGAAACGAAGCTGTTCAACCGGGTAGCTTCCGATGCTACGACATGAGCGACGGGTTCTACTTGGGCGGTTTCTGGGGGCAGACTCCGACAACTTTCGTCAGGGTCGAAGAGACTGGGGACATAACAATTACGGCACCGAAAACCGTGACGATCAATACGAACGTGGAGACGATCAACGCGAAATCATCGTGCACCGTCAACACGGCTACGGCGACGATCAATGCGAGCTCCAATTGCAAGATCGACACCCCCGAGACCCACATCACGGGCACGCTTAAGGTTGATGGAAAAATCACAGGCTTGGGTGGTCTTGCGGTATCGGGCGGCGGGGCTACGGTCTCAGGTGATGTTGTGGCAGATGGAATCAGCCTAAAGGGTCATGTTCATACCTGCCCAGATGGCACCACGAGCGCGCCGCATTGAACCTAAACAGATCAAAAAAAAGCACCCCGCAGGGAGTGGCATCCTTGCGGGGTTTTTGCATTCATTTTTAGCAAGAGTGAATGAACGCATGAATATTTTACGATTTTTAGAAAGGCACGTCCTAATGTTCATGTCAAACAAAGATTTACCGCCTTACGGGAAAGTATTTGCGTGGGCGGTTTGTGCCGCCGCGTGGCTATGCGTGATCGTCGCGGCTGTCGCGGCTTTTCGCGGGCTCTTCCAGTGACCACAGATGGCAACTCCTTAATTTTCCTTAGAGGTTCGCATATGACGCATACGGCCTACACAGCAGAGCTTTCGTCAGAGTGGGACTTACAGCTTGACGGAAACGGGAATGTGGCGATGCTTCGTGAAGCCCCGGCGATCTTGCAAAACGTCTGCAACGAGGGGCGGCTTTTCTACCACGATGCCGTCTTTCGGTGGGATCAAGGGATCAATTGGTTTTCGGACCAAATCGCTCAGCCGATACAGGAAGCCATTACAACGGAAGATTTGCGTTCGGCGGCATTGAGTGTGCCAGGCGTGCTTACGGTTGAGTCGGTTCAGCTAAAGGCGCTTGATACAACAACACGTGTTTTGAGCGCTGAGGTACAGGTAACAACAGAGGGCGGCAGTTATGGCACAGCTAGAATTTAACGCGGATACTGGGGTGGTCGTCCCGACCGTTAAGGAGGTGCGAGACGACGTTGCCTCGGGCTTTCAGGAGGCCTTTAAAGTCAGTGACTCCGACCCGCTCCTAAACGTGGATTCGGCATCGCCCATGGGCCAGGTCGTGGACTTGGTGACGACTGAAGTTGCGGCTAAAAATCGTGAGGTGGCTTTCCTTGCGAACCAGCTCAATCCGAAGACCGCAACGGGTGTTTTCCTCGATGCCCTAGCCGCGCTCTATGGGCTCACACGCAAGATTTCGGAGCCGACGGTCGTCGTCTGTACATGTACTGGTTTGAAAGGCACTGCCATTCCTTACGGCGCGATTGTGCAGGATACGCAGGGCAATCAGCTCCGACACGCCGTGGCTGGCGGGGTGATGATCCCGGATTCCGGCAGCGTCGACACTCAGTTTTCCTGCGTTGAGCACGGTGCCATTGAGATCGGCGCAAAGACCGTGACGCAGATCGTGACGGTGATCGCGGGGTGGGATTCGGTGACGAACGCTGCCGCGGGGAACACCGGGCGAGACGAGGAGCCGGACGGCGAGCTACTCAATCGCATGAAGCAGAGCTATGCGATCAATGCGAACGGGACGGTTGAGAACATGCAGTCCAATTTGTCCGCACTTGAAGGCGTTCTCGACTGTGTGGTCTTGGAAAACTATACGAACGAAACCCAAACTCAGTACGGGATATCGATCAAGGGCCACAGCGTGGCGGTCTGCATTGTCGGCGGGGATGATGACGATATTGCCCGCACGATCTTTGAGCGCAAGAGCGCGGGGTGCGGGACGGTGGGCGACACTCAGGTTGCGTTCATTGACACCGAGCATTTCAACGCGTCTTATGTCTATAACATCGTCCGACCGACGGCGGTGGACTTTACCGTCAAGGTGACGTTCTTCAGCGACGACATGGACGCTGTGACGCAAGCCAATGTCAAAGCAGCGATCATCTCTGACTTCCTTGGGGAGCTCAAAAACGCCCGAGTGAAGCTCGCTACGACGGTTTACGCAAGCCGATTCTATAAGTGCATTCAGGACGTGACGGATGCCCCAATCAAAGAAATCGTCATCGGCATCTCTGGGGGCTCACAGTCCTCTAGCGTTGACGTGCCTGCGAACAAAAGCCCGACGTTGTCGGAAAAGTCAATCACGCTTGCTTTCGGGGGCTGATGATGGCAGAAACACAGACGTGGGAGGACATCCTGAGCGTTGACTGCGTTCAGAACATGGCCGACTTTGCCGACATGTCGACGGACGCGATTCAGTCCCAGTACTCGCACGCGACGCGCATCCGGCAGAGTGCATCGATGCTCAGGGACAAGATCGATGCTACAGAGTTACTCGAAAGCCTCCAGCAAACGATTGCTGACATGCGAACGGCTAAGGGGGTGTACCTTGACTGGTGGGGCACGCGCGTAGGCGTCAGCCGCTTACTGAAAGTCGGCTCGGATTTCACGCGGTTTGATGACGACTACTACCGATTCCTGTTGTTTTATCGTGCGAGGTGCAATCTTTCGAACGCAACTGCCGCAACGATGAACAACATGCTCAGTCAGTTGACGGATACCAAGGTGTTTGTGGTTGATTACCAAAATATGACTATCAATTCGATTGTCATCATTGGGAGCATTAGTGAATTGCAGGCTCAAATCCTTGAGGTGTATGGGCTTTTGAACCGTCCATCGGGCGTGCTGACGAATTTTTTGATCATTTACCCAGACGAGCAGATTTTTGGGTTTGAGGGAAGCGGCTTGCTTCCCTTTGACCAAGGCGTGTTCAATCCTGGGCGAACGATTGGCACATGAGCCAATTCCAAAAGAAACGAAACCCCACAGGGCTGCAACCTTGTGGGGTTTTTTAGTCCCTCAAGAACAAAAGGAGAAGGGAACTATGCGAAAGATTATAACCGCGATCACTACGGCGGTGGTCATCAACAAGATGGTGAGTTTTATGACGAAGAATGAACCAGGCGTCGAATTAAATATTGGGTTTCGGATTTTCCGTATTGCCGTGTGGATAACCGCTACAACAGGATGTTTGGCATTGATGGCGTGGTTGGTCGCGTTTGCGTGGGCTGAGATTAGAAGTCTTATTTAGGATGGAAAAGATGAGCAAATATCCTCAAACTTTACTTTCGTGCCCCATTGCCCAAGACGGTGACAGGAGCGCAGTTCCGGTGACGGCGCTTGAGGCAGGAACAGGTAGGCTATCGCAGGAAGAGGGGTGGGGCAAATGGAACTCCTTGCCGATCGGTGAGGGCGGCATTCCTCCAAAGCGAGACGACTTCAATTCGGTTCTCTACTTGCTTTCGTCGTTCCTTGTTTGGTACCAGCAGGGCGGCCTGATGAACTATAGCGCCACCTTGGATTATGAGCCCGGGAACGAAGTGTTGGTCGGGACGGTCAAGTACCGCTGCATCAAAGCCAATGGCCCGTCTTCGACGGTCAAGTCTCCGACTGACCAGGCAAACTCTGCCTATTGGTCGAATCAGGATGTCGGCGAGGTTCGCTATGACAAGGCGCAGTCTCTCACAACCTCTGATCAGGCGCGAGCGCGCAAAAACATCGACGTTCAGAGCACCTCAGAAGTCGCCAAGCAACTCGCAGACGCCATCAAAGGCTTCGTTGCTTTTGACAAGGCGCAGAGCCTGAGCAATGAACAGAAGGCTCAGGCGCGCACCAATATCGGCGTGACGAGCTCAGGCGACATGAATGACGCGATTGAGGAGGCCGTTGCGGATGTCGTCAAGCACACGCCTCAAAGTCTCAACGCGAATCAGCAGGCGCAGGCCCGAAAGAACATCGGGGCGGCCCCAGTTGCTTCGCCGACCTTTACGGGAACCCCTACGGTGCCAACTGCCGCCTCCGGTGATAGCTCTCAGCAGGTCGCTAACACGGCGTGGGTAAAAAATGCGATCAGCTCTTCGGCATCTGAAGACTATGTTGTTGAAACGCATCGATCGGGCTCGACGTGGTACAGAAAGTGGAAGTCTGGCTTCATCGAACAGCACGGGACGATTGGCGGCGGTTCGGGCACCGCGAAATTTGTCACTCCGTTCAAATATCCCGATTCCGTTTCGCTTCAGCTAACGGCGACGGGCGGCGGTCATCCTGACGACTGCTACACGATTGCGAAGGTTGTGGACGGCAGCTCCTTTTCGTACAACATCCGCCGCTTCAACGGCGGCAACTGGTACGCGGCAGGGTACTAAGGATCCAGTAATATGGCATCAAAGGAATTTCAATTTCATTACGTCAAAACGCCCACGGGTTCAATTAGCGGTCAGTCCGTACTGACGCAGACCGAGGACGCGATCAATGACTTGGGCGATTACATGGTCGATGCTACGGCCGACGCGACCGAGGCGCTGAATAAAGCCACCGAAGCGCTCAATACGGCGAATACGGCTCAGCAGAATGCGTCTGAAGCGCTTTCTACAGCCAATGCGGCTAGCGGCAAGGTGAACAGCCTTGAGACCGTTGTCAACTCGTGGGACGCGACGATCAAGGACAGCAACGCGAAGGCGTCTCAAGCTGTGAGTACGGCGAATGCGGCGAACACGAAGTCTGCTCAGGCCGTGAGTACAGCGAACTCTGCGAACACGAAGTCCGATCAAGCTGTAAAGACGGCGAACACGGCTTCGAGCACGGCGAACACCGCGAAGACGAACTCTGAAACTGCCGTTGCCGATGCGCTTGAAGCAAAAGAGATCGCTAAAGAAGCTAAGGCGATTGCCGAAGAGGCCGTCGTAGACTCTGATGCCGATGTGGCAACGATGCGTCAGCTACTGGCCGAGACGAAGGCGCAGGCACAGAATGCCTCGACCTCTGCCGCCGCTTCCCAGTCGTCTGCGAATGAGTCTGCAGACTACTCTACGCTCTCTCAGGCGTGGGCGGTTAAGATGGACGGCAAGGTGACTGAAGGCAACGTCCCGGACGGAACGGAGGTTGACTACTCATCGAAGTACTACGCTCAGCAGGCGAAGGCTAGTGCGGATGCGGCTGATGCCTCTGAAGCCTCTGCGCTCTCTTCGAAGAACGCGGCGGCATCGAGCGCGGCGGCGGCCAAGACTAGCGAGACGAATTCGAAGGCTAGTGAGACTGCGGCAAAGGCTTCACAGGATGCAGCGGCGGCCAGTGCATCTGCGGCAAAAACGTCGGAGACTAATGCCCTTTCGTCTAAGAACGTAGCGGCTGCGAGCGCAAGCGCGGCTAAGGCTAGCGAAGCTAATGCCAAGACCTCGGAGACCAATGCCAAGACGTCCGAGACCGCGGCGTCTTCGTCCAAGTCTGCGGCGGCGTCCAGTGCGTCGGCCGCAAAGGCTAGCGAGACGAATGCCGCGGCATCAAAGACTTCCGCCGCCTCGTCTGCTTCTGCCGCGTCGACCTCTGCTACGAATGCCGCGAATTCACAAAAAGCCGCCGCGTCTAGCGCTACCTCAGCCGCTAACGCGCAGAAGGCCGCGGAGGCCGCGCGCGATCTCGCTCAGCAATATGCGTCGCAGAATGCGTATGCTGTCGTATATGATGCGCAGACGCTCACGACAGCCCAGCAGGCGCAGGCCCGAAAGAACATCGGAGCGATTTCGGCAGCCGAGGCCCCCGCCCCCGACCTGACGCCGTACCTCACGAAGGCCGACGCCGCCTCGACGTACTTGGGCATCAACGCCAAGGCGAAGACCGCAGGAACGGCGGATACGGTGCCTTGGACGGGCGTGAGCGGTAAGCCCAATCTCGTTCGTAGTGTCAACGGAATTTTGCCGGGAACTGATGGGAATGTAACTATTCCTATTCCGGCACGGATGATGCCTAACTATGGATCGTACGTTCAAATTGGTGCAGGGGATTACACTCCGAGCGAAGATGGTTGGCTGAGACTCGAAAATATGAATAGCGGTGACTATACGGGCGGGAAAGTCATACACAAAGCCAGCGGTGCCTTAATTCTTGAGTTCTATCAAAACAGATACCCTGGGAATGCGACAATGATGCTCCCTGTACGAGCCGGAGAAACATATACCGTTAGCAATCCAGGCAAGATTTATTTCCATAAAATGATGTGAATATTATGACCCAAAGATACAAGATTCAAAATGAGAACACCAAAGAGGTGCTTATTGCCATTGGTGAGGACATCGAGTGGTTCGAAGCAATGGGTTATACGGAAGTTGGAGAAGTAGAGCAAGCCTACGATGGACGCTATTACGTCGCGGGCTATGAGCCTGAGATTCCAGATGAAGAGTTGGAGGCAAGGCATCTCGCAGAAGCAAAGCGCGAGAGAGCTGAGCAGGTTGGCGCAATCCTCGTCGAGGTCGATGGGATGGTCTTTGATGGTGGAGAGCGTGCCCAAACTAGAATGGGGAACGCTATTCGCGCGGCTGAGATTTCAGGGCTCTCGTCTTTCGACTGGGTGTTGGCAAACGACGAGGTCGCGACAGTCACGCTTGAGCAACTGAAAGAGGCGTTTGCAAAGTCCGTAGGGACAATGTGTGAGCTCTGGCCTAGACCTTACGAGCGGGCATAACGGCGTTAACTATCGAGAAAGTTGGCACCCCCGCTCTAGGCGATAGGACGATCCTCAATCGTGCGTCAGCGTTAAAGAACGTTTCTTTTGGAACATCGTTGTAAGGCGATAGCCACCGGACTTGATGGCACGAAGCAAACGCACTTTTACGCTCGTCGGTAGGCGTCTGCGGCAGGCTCGGTCTCCGATGTTCGATGGGCCATCAAGCGTCCAGACGCAAGCCGAAAGCAATCTATGCGGAGGGAAACGTTTCGCGAAGTCGGAGTAAGGACAGAACAGCCAGTCGTCGACGGGAGCCGGTATCGGCATATAGGTAGCTAATGCGTAGGCAGCGGCTTCGCGATGAATCAGATACGCAAAGGTGCAAAGCGGTGTTGGCTGGATGATCCGAAACAATTCCGTGTCATGAACTGGATAGTTTTCTCCGACAGTGAACGTTTGACGGGACCCGTGGAGCTGGATGACGTGGACCCCTTGAGGAATCCAATCGGAAGAGGTAGCGAACAGCTTGAAGCGGGGCGATAGGACGATGTCGTCCTCCATGATCAAGCCCCATTCGCAGTTGCTTTTTACGAGCTTTTCCCAACAGGCTGCGTGCGATAGGAAGCATGCAATCTCAGTTGGCCACAGCGCTTTTCTGAAGACGAATTTCTCGGGGGCATCGTAGGGGGCCTCTAGCCGGGCGAGTTCCTCAGAACTCAATTTACGACCGTCTATAGCGTGGATGCGTTGGAAGGAGAGGCCCTGCGCGGAAAGTTGTTTTGAAATCGATTCTAGGCGCTCGGCCGAGCGATCAAGGTTAACCACTAAACGAAGAATGTTGGTTGGGGGGGGTAACATCTTGAAACATGTTTGATATGGGTGCAAAAAATGGCTCACGGTTGTTGGCTCACCCATGAGCATGGTACGTATACATAACTTTATCACACCGCCTTTAGGCGGTTTTTTTGTATGTGGGGTTTGATTGTCAAGGCGCTGAAGGAGGCGCTAAAGGAAAAGGTGTATGACATGACGAAAAACGAAGTGAAGGAATGGCTCGACAAGCTCGGCGTCAAGGTCGAGGAAGTGACGGACGAGCTCATCGCCAAGGTTGAGGCCCAGAAGGCTCTGCTCGATGCGGAGACGCGTCGCAAGACGCGCCTCTTCTGGGGCCCGGTTGGGCTTTTGATTGGCGCGGTCGTCGGCTATGTTTGCGCGGCCTTTTTCTGAGAACTGCGGGGTTTTTCTTTTCTTTGAGCTTCGCGTCCCTAAACCAACATCGACTCCCCTGAGGATATCCCACGGGGGATTTTTTTATGCGCGTGTGCTTGAGGTCTCGTCAGAGACTCAAGGCATGCGGGAGGTTGCATGCCATACAGAGATTTGAGTGACGGGCAGCTTCTGGCCGCCGCAGGTGGTTTTGCGACGATCTGCGGCTGGCTTTCGTACCTGCTGAAGGTACAGGAAGGAAAGGCTTTCACATGGCGAGAGTTTTTGCTTCATGGTGCGATCAGTGCTGTGTGCGGTTTGATCTGCTACGAGGTGCTTTTTTACGAAGGGTTCCCGCCGCAGTTGTGTGGGGCCTTGAGCGGCATGGCTGGGTGGGGCGGCACGCGGGTGATCCGTCTTCTTGAGGTTGTTCTGCAGAAGCGCCTTGGTCTGGATAAGGAGGATTTGAAATGAAGAATTTTGGCGAGTATTCGGCTGAGTCCGCGATGGACTTCATTGAGGCGTGGGAAGGGTGTCGCTTGCAGGCGTACAAGTGTCCTGCTGGCGTTTGGACGATCGGCGTCGGCCACACTGGCCCCGACGTGCATGAGGGCGACGAGATCACCTACGCGCAGAGCCGTGAGCTCCTGCGCAAGGACATCGAGGCCGTGGTCAAGGCCCTTGCGCCGTTCGTGAATGTGCACGTGACTGAGGGCCAGTACGTCGCGCTCGTTAGCCTTGCATTCAACGTGGGCGCGTCCTACGTCGTGCACAACTGCCCGAGGCTCATGAGGGCCCTCAATGCAGGCGACGTCGAGCAGGCCGCGCATCAGTTCCTCGACATCACGAAGGCGGGCGGCAAGGAGCTTCCGGGGCTCGTCCGCCGCCGCAAGTCCGAAGCGAAGCTTTTCCTTGGGGAGGACTGAGATGGTCTACTTGCGTTGGCTTCTTTCGATGCCTCTGAGCTACCTGATGCTTCTCGTCGGCTTGATCCTCGCGCCCGTTCTTCCGTTCTTCGTGGACAAGGAAACGCACCGTCTGCCGAAATGGCTCGATTGGTTCGCCACTGACGACAACGACGCAGACGGCGACGAGGGCCACTGGCAACGATGGCCGGGGACGGATGCCTGGGCGACGTACAAACGTCGAGTCGCGTGGATGTGGCGCAACACGTCCTATGGCTTCGACATCAACGTTCTCGGGGTCGAGGTGCGCTCGAGCGACTCGTGGGAGGTGACTGGCGATGAGAATGCCTCCGACACGAACGGCGTGTCAGGCACGTGCCGCAGGCGTTGCCGCTGCGATGGGAAGCTCATCGCGTTCCAGCTGTACTACATCAAGCACTACAGGTTGCTCGGCAGGCCGTGCTGTGTGCGGATCAACGTGGGTTGGAAGCTGTGGGGATCCCGAGACAAGAAGGCACAGTACGTCGGTATTTACCTGAATCCCGTGAAGGGATGGAAGCTGTGAGCTAGACGCCACAGAAATGAAAAGCCGCTCAGGGGCGGAATCCTGAACGGCTCGTAAGACCCAAAACGCGAAAGGTGTCTATGGGAGATATTTTACCAAATTTGATTGCCGCATTGCGGCTTGGAGAGTTGATGATGGAAGAGGAACTGACGTGGCAGGCTGTCGGGATGTACGTCGTTTTCTTGGCGCTCGGGGGCGTAGCGATTGCGTGGGGAATGGCGAAGGCAGTCAGGGCGTGGCGTGACGCGTTGAAATGATGAGGAAATGAGATGACTTCTTGGATGAAGGCGGCGGGTTCTGTAGCCGCAGTCGTCGGGATCTTCGTCGCGGGCTACCAGTATGCCGCCGCGCTGTACGGCGAAGACATTGCCGCCTTGCGCGAGGACTACGCTACCCGCGCGCAGTCGCTCGAGATCAAGTACAGGGAGAAGGAGAGAACCTATGCACAGAGCCTGGTTGAAGCGTGGGAGGTGCGCGATGCCGCACTGGCTCGCGCTAGTGACTTGTCTGGCGACCTTGACAGGGTGCGCCTCGAGGCCGACGCCGCCCGCCGTCGACTGTCCGGAGCCGGTCCGGATTCCTGCAAGTCTTGCAGAGAGCAGCTTGCCAGATGCGCGGACCTACTCGGCAGAGGCGCAGGCCTGGTTCGACGAGGTGTCGACCTTTCTGAGCGGACTGCGATAGACAAAGATGCTATGGCGATGATTGTGAGCCAGTGAAGTGCTAAACTCCACGCAACAACACTCGGCACGCCTCTCGATTGACGCGCAACCCGCCGAGTTACCCGCCCCTAAGAGCCAAAAACCGCCTCGGAACCTAGACGTCAGTCCGTTGCGGACTCAGGTGCAACTCCTGAGAGGGGAGCCAATTCCATGCCCTCGATTCATTGCCGATTCGGGGGCATTTTCGTGGCGTCACGAAAATGATGGGTGAGAAAATGGGGTAGGCGTCTAGATCCGCTTTTTTAGCCCGAAACCGTTGCGGCGCAACGTTTGAGGGATGGCGCCTAAACCTGTTGTATAATAGAAGTCTCCTAAAAAAAGTTAAACCTCCTCCGAGGTAGTTGGCGCTACCTCGGATTTTTTGCGGCGGTTTTTCCGTGACTCGGTAGCCGGGGATGCGCTGATGGCGCATTCAAAGGGTTCGACTCCCGACAGCCGCTCCAGATTCCGCGCCACGCGCCCCCGTGTTCCCCTTTCCCGCTCATCCTTTGTGTACATGACTAGTCAAGCGGGTCGCAGGTCTGTTAACCGCCTGCGAGGGGACTTTTCACCAGTCCGCGAAGCCGTGCTACAATCGGCAACGGATTCTACTCTGGCGGGTAGTATCTAGCGGACTCCTATGCCGCATAAAGCCCCTGCGCTATTCGCGTGGGGGCTTTATTTTTTTTGCCTACCGTTTCTCCTCGGGCATGGTCTTCCTGATCTGCTCGGCAATCCACTTCGAGCCTCCCAGTTCCCTCAGGCACTCGCTTCGTTCGATGCGGTCTGCGCGGAACACTTCCCCGACGCGCCCGACTGGGCGATCAGAAGTGCGAGGCGAACGATTGAAGCCAGGTTCTACCAGTGCTAGACTGAAAGCACGAAAAAAGCCCCGGGGGGATGACCCTCGGGGCTTTCTCGTTGACAAAATTGGGGCAAAAATTGGGGCAAAACCCAAACTCCCTTCTGGAAGCCTTCTGCCACAACGAATCCTGGCGGAGAAGGGGTCTGTCGAACCCCGTTAGACATCTCCTAGACATCCCCTAGACATCCCTTAGACATTTCCCCGTTGAGCCGTGGGTTTTCGCCCGTTTTCGGTTAGCATGATGGGACAGAGTTAGACATCTGTTAGACATCTTCTAGACATTTTCTAGACAGACAAAATTGGGGCAAAATTGGGTTCATCTCGGAAGTCCGTGGAACGCGGCCTTGACTTTTAAGAAAAAGTCTGGTCGGCTCCCTCCAAGAAAAAAAGTAGCGCTCACTCCAAATTTCAGGCAGATTCAAGTTACTAGAGAAGAACCGCGAAAAAAGGATGAGCGCTATGACCAATATTGTAGG
>NZ_JH815515.1:86793-112186 GCF_000297775.1 Sutterella wadsworthensis 2_1_59BFAA | reverse complement strand
TCAAGCAAATTAAGCGACGAGCTTATGGCTTCCGAGACGATCTGTACTTTTTCTTAAAAGTCAAGGCCGCGTTCCACGGACTTCCGAGATGAACCAAGAAAAAGCCCGTCACCGTGGTGCGGTGGCGGGCTGTGGGTTGCCGATTGTCTGCGTTAGGGTGTGGCCTCGCGGAGCTTGAGCGCCTTCGCGCACTTCGTCGCGTACTGGTCCGCGGCGAGCCATTGGTCGATGATGTCCTTGCGCCAAAACAGGCCGCCGGGGAAGCGCTTGCCCTGAGGGATGATGCGCTTCGCGATCCAACGGTCTACGGTGCGCGGAGACTTCCCGCCAAGGTACTCGCCGACCTCTTTTTTGCTTAACCACCCGTCCATTGAAATACCTCCCGTTCTTTTGCCATTCTCACCTGTGCGATCGCCTCCGCGATCAGTTCGGCCTTGCTCATGATTTGTGCCTTGTACGCCGCGAGGGCACGCTCGGCTCGGTCGAATTCCTCGCGGTCGATCATGTCGATCACGGCGACCATCGTTTCCTTTTCGTGCAGATCCTTCTCTGCCAGTTGACTGACCCGTGCCACTGCCGCCTGCATCTCGCCGTCATCCCGCACCGGGGCGGCGGGCGTGGCCAGAGCGTCGAACCAGTTTGGCGCAGCACCTTCCAGGATTTGCCGCACCTGCTTCTCGCGTGCGACCTCTCTGTGCAGGTGCGCCTGCCCGGTGCTGTGATCGGTCATGCTCAGGTAGTGGATCGAGTTGAAAACCCGCACGTAGATCGGAGCGCATCGTTCCTTCAGCGTGCGGATGTTGCTCGTGATGAATCCCGTGTGTACGTTCACCTGCGCGGCAATTTGAGCTGCGGAAAATTCCTGCTTCGCGTGTCTGCGGAGGAAGCTCACGATTTTGTACAGCATGATTTCGCGTTCATCGTCAAGCATGAGCGTCTCCTGCGCAGACGATTGCGTCGAACCAGTTCGGGGACGGGGCAGCCATAATGCGAATCTTTTCGGCCTGCATCCTTCCCTTTTCGATGCGCTCGACGCGCATACTCTTTTCCTCTTCTGCTTCGCGCTTCGCCTCTTCGTCGAAGCGCTTGAAGCGAACGAGGTTGTCAGCACCGGGCAGGGTGGCGAAGAAGAAGAGGTTGTACAAAGGTTCGCCGTTGGTCACGGCAGTCGCGTCGAGCGGGTGAGTGATGTCGTCCACATCGGCGAGGACGTGTATGTCCTTGCGCGTCAGGTCGGGTTTGTTGGGGTAGCCTTCGACCGGGTTGAACCCCTCGAACCAGTAGCGACCAGGTTCATGCGGGTAGTGGTCGATTAGCCAGTTCCACCCCTTATCGGAATACTTTTTCATCATGTCCTCTTCATGTGATGAGACCGCCGTCCCCTCCTCTCCTCGCAGAAAGTGGCGGCGGCCTCGGTCAAGGTGTCGGCCTGTGGGTTACTCGCCTTCTCGAAGTTCGTCGAGCAGGTCACGCAGGTGCAGTAGTTCCCGCGCCATCATCATCACGTCTCGCAACATGGGATCGTAAGCCTCGTCGAAACGTCGCTCATCGGTGTCGGCCTTGATCGCCTCTGCCGCTCCGACCAGTTGCTCGGAGACGTAATCCATGTTTTGCAGAATTTCCTCTTCATTCATTTTCATGCTCCGGTTGCCCCGTAACCGCCCGCGCCGCGCGCAGTCTTCTTTTCTTGGATGAAGTCCAAAGCGACGATTGCCATGCGTCTGTATTCTCTTTCAGGCCTCATTCGTCCTCCTCCTGCTGTTTGACGAAGTACTCAGTCGGAAAGAGCGTTGGCGCGATTTTTCCCTTGACAGGGACGTGGAGGAGGTAGAAGCCGCAAAGCGTTCCTTTTGCGTGATACATGAACGCTCGTCCATCGCATTCCGCTTCTGCCTCACGGATCGCTTTTTGTGTTGTGCCCATCATGCAAGCTATTCGCTTGCGGATTTCCTTTTTCATCTTGACAGGCATTTCTCGTACCCCTCCATTTCTTCTACAAGTCGACGATCAAATTCAGCCACTCGAGCTAAAAAGTCCCCAGAGATCCACTCGCTTTTTTGATCATCAGGCCAACACTTGATGAGCGATTTGTACTTTGTTGCATGAAATCCACGGCAAAATGCGTACATGGGCTCTCCGCTTGGTCTTCTGAAATTCTCACCGTCGAAGTGGCCACGCAATCGTGCGATTTCTTTCCCTGATTCTTTTTCCTGAATCGAAAACATCAGGTCGACGTTTTTGGGGATGTTCCAAGACTTCGTTGGGTTCCATTCGTTCGGACGAAACTCCGGGTTTTCCTTGACGTCTTCGGGGGTGAGATCGACAGAAAAGCGATTGCCGAATTTGACGGTCCTCGCTTCGCCAGTCCAAACTCTATTGAGTTCTTCCGACAGGCTCGGCCCGCTGTACAGTGTGAGCATTGAGAGAATCTCATTAAGACGAAAGTCTTTCAGTTCAAACCGTGGGGTTTTCATTCTTCATCGTCCTCCTTACCAGATCACGACGGCCTTGCCGTAGGGGGTAAGCCGAACTTCGACGCCCCCGGCATATTCTTCGCCCATCATGGGGTAGCCGCCGTCGTTGTACGTGTACGCGACTTCGATGTCGCCTTCCTTTTCCATAATCTCCTGAAGGAGTTCGATTAGTTCACTGATCGTCATTCCTTAATCTCCTGTAGATCCATATCCGCCCGCGCCTCGCGCGGTCTCGCTCAGCTCGTCAGCCCACTCGAACTCAGTGTCAACGAGCTTTTCGATGCGCATTTGTGCGAGTCGATCACCGTTGCGGACGACGTAAGGCTTGCCTGAAGCGTTTTTCACCGTGACGTAAACAGGACCGCGGTAATCAGCGTCCACAAGCAAAGGCGTGATGATGAGACCTTTCAGCGCAGTGCTGGAGCGGCTGTACACCACGCCGACGTAGCCCTCAGGAATTTCAAAGGCGAGGCCCGTCTGAATGCGGACGGTCTGCTCCTCATGGATCGGTGCGTCGAATTCTTCAGCGGCGTACAGGTCGAATCCTGCAGCATGCTTCGTGCCGCGCTTGGGCATCTTCGCGTTCGGGTTGAGCTTCTTAATCTTGACTTTCATGCTTTTGCTCCTTGTTCTGCCATTCCGAAAGCGATGTCCTCGATCATCGATCGCTTAACCGGGGGAATTATCACGGCCTTGGTCTCGGTCTTCTTCTCGGCTTCCTTCTCGGCTTTCTTCTCGGAGTTGTACGCTTCGTACACCTCGCGAGCGCATGCGGGATCTGCGTACGCCTGATCGGCCAGACTGACGATCGGGTCGGCACTGCCAGTCACTTTCAAGATCTTCGCGTCGACGAGCTTCGACACGGTGTATTTGAAAGACGAGCATTGCGGGCGCAGGCCCAACGCGCAGAGCAGCGCCGACATGCGCATCGGGCCTTTCTCGCCGAGGAGTCTGAGGGCCTTGTCTGCCCTCACTCCGATGTATCCCCCATTTCTCATCTAATGCTCACGCTCTCGCGTGCCTCCAGGTGGCAGCCGGGGACCTCGACGCCGTCGAGCAGTGCCTGCTTGATGGCGACCTTGTTCGGACTTACGGTCGTCTTGACGGTCGTGTAGGCCTCGGGCAGGTCTGCGCCCTCGGCGATCTCTACGGCCTTCGTCGTGCGGATCGAGACGGTCACGCGGACGGTCTTGACCTTCCCAGTCGCGTGCAGGGCATCGAGGAGCATTGCCTTGAGGTAGTCGGAGCGCTTCTGCATCGACTTGACGCGGGCGATCATGCGGTCGGCTTCGTCCTTGGCAGCCTTGGCCTCGGCATCGAGCTCGCGGAGGTAGAGCGCCGTGGCCTCGATCTTTTCGGAGGCTTCGGCTTCGACGGCGTGGAGCGCGTCGGCCTGAAGGATTTCCCCAGTTTCTGGATCGAGCTCGATGTGTTCGAGCGCGGTTCTCAGCGCATCAGAGATTTCGTAAAGTTTCATTTTGCGTACCTATGAAAAAGCCCCGCCGGTTAGGGCAGGGCCGATGTGAAAATTTGGTGTGGCTGTTACTTAGCAGTCAGTGCGCGATAGCAGGGCAACTGCTTCACGCTATAGCCGTTGCGCTCGAGCAGGGCCTCGATGGAGCCAATGTTCATGCTTGTCACGGCTTCGTAGAAGCGAGGTGCGAAAGGCGACTGGAGAAGACGCATCAGCTTGAGGACGGTCTCGAGGTCTTCGCGGAAGAGGTACCTCCAGTAGTAGACGAAAGTCCGCAGATTCTCGGCCTCACGCGAGGAGAGGACGATCGAGCCCGCGGGGATAGGGTGCAGGCCACAGTGGGGGCAGCCGCCGTCGTCGGGGCGCGTGGTGTGCGGCACCTCGGGGACATCGAGCTCAACCTCTCTGATGAAGTCGAGGCAGTCTTCGAGCTGAGTGCGAGGCAGTTGGTCGTATCGTGCGATCTGGTAGCGTGCTTTGATGGCGCGGTAGATCGTCCGATAGTTCGATGCGGTCTTATGTGCGCGGATTGCCACTTCGCGCTGAATGGCGCGCTGCTCTGCGGGCGTGATCGTGGTCGGTGCCTCGAGCTCGTTCTTCATGCGTTCGAACTCATCGTAGAACGCGCACTTGAATTCGAGTGCCTTCGCGCCGGTGAATCCCATGGCGAGGATGCAGAAGCCTTTCTGATCCATCCAGTAGAGCGGGATCTTGCGTGTCGTTGCGCCGATTTTTTGCTCTTCTTCCGTGAGCGCAAAATTGCGCTTACGTTCTAGCTCAGGCGCGTCGGCGATCAAGTCGCGAATTGCACGAAGCGTGTCTTTGTGCTGTTTCCCAAAGTATTCGGCTACGATGCGGCTGGACGTGACAGGGCGACCTTCGATGACCGTGAAGGCGTTAGAGATAACGATTGACATTGCTGTCTCCAATGTAAGGTTGATAACCTCGTGCCATCCGCCAAGATGGTGGGCGAGGACTTGCGGGTTGGCGGACCAGTACATTGGAAACTGGCACATCTTTCGATGTCCCGCAAGCCCTACCCAGAATTGGAGACTTGCGGATGGGGTCGCGTTTTACGACCCCATCGCGGATAGCCAACAAAAATGCCGCTCCATCGAACGACAGGCGGCTATCCGCCAATGTATTCGGGCCGCCAAGCCCGCGTCGCACCATTGCGGTGTCGACACAGGAAGCATACCCGAAACAGAGGCGCGTTGTCAAAAAGCAAAGCCCCGAAGGCTTTCGCCGACGGGGCTGAAATGTCGCTACGGTCGATTGCAATCTCGGTTCCGCAGAGGCCTGCTCACTGAAGAGACAGGACTTAGCCCGATAAGCAAGACGCTCAGAGCGGGAGACAGTTGAAGGATACTCGACTACGTATCTGTAGTCAAGCGTCTTTGCAACTCCTCATAATTCCTCGCTAGTCCAACAAGGTCGCTTCTTCCTATCCCGTGAAGAACGCAATCCCACACTTTTTCCATAGCGTTGTTATCCAGTTCTATTCTTGGGTAGATTCTTTTTCCGTAACAATCTTTGCCCGCTCTAAACAGGGAGAGACGATCCCATGAAACGGTTTGAATTAAGTCGCATTTTGCCCAGCATTCAGGGGATTCATACGGTGCTGGCAAATCGAGATGCAACTTAAGATGCCATCTCTGAATTGATGTCGGCGCGGTAGTGCTCAGTGGAATGACTGTTAGCAGACGTTGAATCCTTCTAAAGCGAGGCGTCAAAACGATCACTGGGCGCTTTTTACAGATTTCTGGCTCTACAGAACCAGAAAAGTTGCAAATTAGGATCTCTCCTTGGTTAGGATATTGGATGGTCATTGGCTGAACCTATTAGATGCGGGCTGATAATGAAATTCTACCGAAATCCGCTCAAACCATCTCTCTCGAAAAGAACACGGAAAAGTTGCTCTTGTGAGGGTGGCGCCGCAAGGGCTGTTTTTTCTGTTAACTCTTTGATATTCATGGAAAATTATATGGCGTCTGATTGGTGGAAGAGAGAAAGCTAGTGACTCCTTATGCAACCATATTCCAATCGACTTTGCTTGTCAAAAAGCATTCAAGCGCCACCGGGGGAACTCCGCCGCTCGTGATGGCGGCCGGAAGCGCGTGAATGCTCTTTGTTGAAAGGGTGGGGGAGCGACGGTTTCGCCTCCTCGGACAGGAGTTTCTTCTGCGTGGTGCCCACGGGATGGCAATAAAAAGCCCCCGACTTTCGCCGAGGGCTTGCGATTTTCGTGGCGTCACGAAAATGGTCAGAACGGGTTGTCAGAACGGTACGTCAGAGTCGTATGCCGGCTCAGGATCGCGTCGCTGTGCGGCAGGCTTGGCCTGCGCCGGATTATCATCGTTGTCCTTCTTTGAACGCAGGAGCTGGATCTGCTCAGCGATGATCTCCGTCACGTAGCGTTCTGCGCCGTCTTTCTCATACTTGCGCGTGCGCAGACGACCTTCGACATAGAGCGGGTCGCCCTTTGCCGTGTAGTCGCGTATGATCTCCGCTAGTCGACCGAATGCGCAGATGCGGTGCCACTCGGTCTCCTGCTGGACGTTGCCGTCCTTGTCGCGCCACTTGCGTGACGTGCCGAGGGAGAGATTCGCGATGACGTGATCGCCTACGCGGATCTGGGGATCGTTGCCGAGATTCCCGATGAGGATGATCTTATTCACTGATGCCATTGTTAGCTTCCTCCTGTGTAGCCTGTTCGGTCATTGCTTGTTCAAGTTCGTGACGACGAGCTCTGAATGCTTGCGCGATCTTTTCGCGGTCTTCGTAGCAGAGACCCTTGGAGGCGATCTCCTTACCCATTGCCATTAGCTCGTCGGGTGTTTCGGCGCTGATTGTGCGGGACATAAGGTCGGCGAATTCGTCTGGCGTGACGCCAGCGCTATCGAGCCACTTCTTGATCTCTGCGCCGACCTCCGGTGTGAGAATTAGCGGATCAGTGCGAGAGGAGAAAAGTCCGGTACGGTCTTTCGACGCGTTCGCAAAGTGCCCGTCGTGGACGAGATCAAACATGATCGTGAACTCATAATCGACTCCGTCGCGCTGCTCGACCTTCATGCCGAGCTTCTTGATGACCTTCTTACCGTTGACGTCCTCTTGCGCCATCTCTGTCTTACTCCGCATCGTCGCGATGATGTGGAGTTTACTGGTGAGCATTGCGTCGACAAACTGTCGATGGCGAGGTGTCATCTCGTTCCAGGCAGACCACGAGTTCCCGCGATAGCGTGCCTTCGCAATGCGTTCGACTTCCTCAAGACAGCCGCCCTTGCCGTTCCATTCATGCGTCATCGAGTCGATGATGAGAATGTCGTAGCCTGCGTCCTCGGCCGCCTTGATGGCTTCCGTGTATCGCTCTGGTGTGAAGGGCGCGTCCAGATCGAGAACGTCGAACTCAGGCATGCCGGACATGTCAGCGTAGAGAGATGCTGAACCGCGCTCCGTGTCGATGACGGCGATCTTGCCGCCGATCCCCTTGGCGAGCAGAAGAGCGCCGTAGGTTTTGCCGGAGCCAGATGTTCCTGACAGAGCGAGGCGAAGTTTTGAGGCGCTGCGAGCGGCCTTTTTGAAAGTGAATGTCATGATGTGTCGTCCTCAGAAAGGTATTTCGTCGTCGTTGATCGCGTAGAAGTCTTCAAGCGACTTGTCGTAGATCGGCTCGGGACGCTTTGCACGTTCGCCGAACCACTGGGCTCGTTCGAACTCGTCTCGCGTGGCGTATTCGGGATACGGGTCGACGTCGACCTCGTCCTCAGGCTCGGGCATCGGTAGCTCGAGCGGCTCAAGTGAAGTGATCGTCATGCTTACTCCTCTGGGCATTCGAAGCCCGGCTCAGGGGCGAGGATGCAGTCGACGCGATACAAAATCATTTCCGTCGCCTCGAAGAGCGCAACTTCGAGCTCGTCGTTGATGGCGTCGATGATCTTGGTGACCTCTCTTGCCGAGCTTGCGTCCTTAAGGCTCGTGATCACTGCAATGAGATCGGTAGAGGAATTGGGATTTACGAGATACGCCGCAAGCACTTCTTCTTGCCTGTTCGTGACGTAGTTCTCGCAGAGCTCGTCGATGTCCGCGTTCGGCGTATGCTCTGCCTGCTGCGCGATGCTTCGCGCGATGTCAGTCAAAGTCTTCATTCGTTACTCCATGCTCCAGTGATGAGCGCGCCAGCGATGACGGCCAGCGCACCGAAGAAGGTGATGAGCGTCCAGATGCGTCCGGGGCGCTCGCATGAAAAAGGCTCAGGGGCTTTCGCCGGCTGAGCCTTGATCTTGGGTGCGGGCTTGATCTGTCCGCGATGTCTCTGTTTGATCTTCATGTCGAAGTCCTGTGGAATGTGATCGATGATCTTGACGGGATCGGAAAAGCTCATGCGGCCTCCTCCTCTTCGCGTTCCTTCCAGAGCACGCGAAGTTCCTCGAGGCAGTCCGCGATAATGTCTTTGTCGAGC
This sequence comes from Sutterella wadsworthensis 2_1_59BFAA, assembly GCF_000297775.1. Taxonomy (GTDB): domain Bacteria; phylum Pseudomonadota; class Gammaproteobacteria; order Burkholderiales; family Burkholderiaceae_F; genus Sutterella; species Sutterella wadsworthensis_A. The sequence continues at coordinate 103,779 of NZ_JH815515.1, read as the reverse complement.
CCTGCGTCGATGGCTGCCTCGGTGAACTCTTCGATTGTGACGAGTTCGCCGCCCGCCGTTAACGTGTCGAGGTCGAGCGGATCGCCGCCGATGAGGATCGGTTGTTCGTCTGGATACTCGTCATACACGGACGGAACGCCGCCCATGCCGAAGTAGAAGCCGGTACTCATGCGAAGTACCTCAATGCGATGATCGTGAGACCGATGACGACGACGCTACCGATCGTAAAAAGGCGAAGGCCGAACGCGATGGTGTCTTCGGACGTCGGCTCGTACTGGACGAGCTCGTCGGCACTTTGGCCAGTGAAGAAATTGAGAAGAGACATAGCGTCCTCTCCGTTTTGAAAATGAAAAAAGGCATTCAGATGCCGCCGAAGGAGAGCGCCACATGGAAGTGGCCGGCGGCACGTGAATGCCTTCTTGTTCTCCTAGTAGCCGTCCCGCGTGTCGCTCTTTGCGGGTGCCCGCGAGACGGCAATAAAAAAGCCCCCGGCAGTGCCGAGGGCGGTATGAACAAGGTGTTTAGAGCGTGAGATCTGGTGATTACTTTTCTTCTTTTACGTCGTTACGCCATAGTTTTGGCATAAATGAACCGATGAGCGATGCTGTCGGGACAGCCAAGAACGCGCATGTCACGATTGTTGGTTTGTCCATGAGCGCGCAAACGATGGCGCATAGAACGCAGGCAAGGGAAATGGCCAGACCGATGTTCTGTCCTTTTTTCTGTGCCTCAAGAGCTCCAGCACTTTCTTTCGCTGCTATGTCAACAAGAGTGGATTTGTTTTTGGCATCCTGATCGATGGCAGAGTGTCGAGCATTTTGTTCGGCCTCGGCCATTCTGACGATTCTGTCTGCGATGCCAGGGAGAATATTCTCATACCGCGCCAAAATGTCCGGGTGAGGCAAAGGTCCCTCAAAGGTTTCGGATTTTGCCGCGATTAGCTGAGTTTGAGCCTCTGTCTGGACGTCCGGCACATTGTCTTCAACGTCGGCAATGCGTTCTAGTTGCGTCGAGCTCTTTTCTGGCATAGGTCACAGCTTTGTCGAAGTCGCTTTTAATGTTGAGCATGTCTTCTGCCGGCGAGCGGTAGGACGTCTCGAACAGGCGACGATCAATTTTCGTTTGCACGCGAGGCGGGTTCAAGGCTACAAAAGGAGCCACCAGCCCATTGCGCACGCCTTTCATGAAATTCGTCATGAACGATGTGTTTGGCTGAGTCATGATATTCCCTTCCTGAAATCAGGGCATGTCATACAAGGTAGCCTCATCTTACCCGCTGTAGGCGCGGGTGTAAACCGCGCGGCCATTCTTTCTTGTGAAAGTCCATCCAAGCGTCCTCACCAGTCGAGGACTCGGTATTCGTTGAAAAAAGAGGCAAGGGCGCTTGAATCGGCTTTCAATCGAGACGCGGTTGCGCATCGTCTGCGCTCTGGCCGCTCGGGGCTTTGCCCTCTGCTTCGTTTCAGCTGTTCTCGATCTAGCTCGTGGGGCGAGCTTGCGTCGTTTTCAGGTGGTCCCCAACCCAACCGCACTGGAAGATACCCTCCAGCCGTCCGCTCACTTTTCATGCGCGACCTTTGCGACTACGGCTTGACGCTCCTTCCTGCGGCGGCAAATTTCACTTCTCGCAGTGGCTGTTCTCAAGCCGTCCCCGACGCAACTAAGCACCGGGATTTTCATTCTTCCGAGCCTTTCGGCTTGGGTACCAAGTGGAACGGGTGTCGTTCCTTATTTGGTACTGTTATGGTACCACGGCAGTACCGAGAATGGTAGTCAGAGGTTACCAAAAATGCGGATCGATTTGATCTATATCAACGAGCGTTTTTGAGGGCAAAAAAAATCCCGCACGAGGCGAGATTGAGGGTGGGAGAGGGTGGCCGGGCGCTAGAGTTCGCGCACGTTAAAGCAGAGGACGGCTCTGCCGATCACTTCGACGGACTCGCAGGTATCCAGTTGGATCGGCCTGTACTTTGGGTTGTCTGAGATCAGCTCGACCTTTCCCCCAGGATGGATCTGCACGCGCTTGATGAAGACGGCGTTCGAGTACTGAACGGCGTAGAGACCGTCGGCAATGAAGCGGCTCTGGGACGTGTCCACGATGACGAAGTCGCCGCGCTTGATGCCCGGTTCCATGCTGTCGCCGTCGGCGGTGATGATGTGGAGGGTCTGGAAGTTCAGGAAGGATGTCGACTTTGACAGCAGCCACTGTTTGGTCACGCGGAGCATCTGGACTAACTGGATGGTCTGGGCAAGCTCCCCGCCGTAGCCGCACGACCCCCTGACGTCTAGCACGGGGATCGAAACGACGTCCTCATTGGGTTCGAGGGTCTGCGGGCGCAACAGGGACGTATCGCCGAACCTCAGGAAGGCGGGCGTGACATGGAAGTACTCGGCCAATGCCTCGAGGTTCTCGTCGGACGGCATCTGGATGCCAGACAGCCATTTTCCAACGGTGACGTGACTCGTGCCGATCCGGCGGCCAAGCTCACGCATCGAAATTTTGCGGTCTTCTAACAGGGCTTTTAGGCGGGCAGGGAAAGACATAGCGGGACTCCTTTGGTACTCAGATAGTACCAACCAAAAGACGCGACTAGGGTACCACAGAGGTACCAGTTATGGTACTATGGTAGTACCATAAATTTGAATTGGGGTTCCACATGAAAAAAGTTTCCGTTCGAGATGCCATTGCCCGCTACGGCACTCAGCAAAAGCTCGCCGACGACCTTGGCATTTCCCGCCAGACGGTCAAGCGGTGGGTATCCAACAACTCCGTCACGCGCAACTACCTTGCGCAGTTCTGCCGCCTTACTGGTTGCAAGCCCGAAGAGGTCAGCCAGTTCGCTGCCGACGTCGTTCGGATGATTCGCACCAACCGTTGAGGCAATCATGAGCTACGAAGCGGAAAGATGGGCGAGGGAACAGACGGTCGGCAACTCGACCGCCAAAGCCGTCTTACGTGAGCTTGCCTTCTGTCACAACAGGAAGACGGGGGATTGCTTCCCGTCCCTGAAAAAGATTGCCCGTGTCCTCGAAATCAAAAAAGCGGACACCGTCTTGTCGGCCATTCGCCGACTCGAGGACGGCGGCTTTATCAGCAGGAAGATGGTCAGGGACGATGAGACTGGCCAGATCTTGCGCACCGAATACACGTTCATCGGGTTCGACGCCACTGAATGGTCGAGCTCGAAGGGCGAGGAGGGGTATCCCAAAAATCAGGATACCCCCTCCAAAAATCGGGATACGGTATCCCAAAAATTGGAGTGCGGGTATCCCGAAAATCGGGTGGGGGTATCCCAAAAAACAGGTAGGGGGTATCCCGAAAATCGGGATGTAACCATGAATTTAACCAAGAAATTAACCAATGAAGCTATTAGCCCCCGCGAAGAAGTTCACCCCGGTGAAGAAGTTTGCCCCCGTAAAGATCTTTACCCCGAACCAATAAAGAGCCAAGAAAAGAACCAAGAAGTTATAGGCCAGCTTCAGGCAGTTGAGCCTTTGGACGCTCTCTGTGAACCAGTAGCTCCGAAGCCGAAGAAATCGAGAGCGAAGCCTAAGACGAGCTGCCCGTTCTCCTCTGGGGACGCAATCCCGCCCGCCTACCTCGAGTACGCGAGGCAGAAGCACCCGAGCATAGACGCGCAGGCCGAGTTCACGAAGTTCGTGGACTTCCACCTTTCCAAGGACAACCGCTACTGCGACTGGTACGCCGCTTGGAGAACGTGGGCAACCAACGCCGAAGAGTATGCGAGGAAACGCGCACCGTCCTACCGCCCCGCCTATGGCGGTTTCCGCGAGAAGCGCCAGTGCGACCGCGTGTACGACCCTGATGATCCCGTTTGAGAGATAAACCATGACTGCTACTGAAGCCCGCCAGATCGCCGCTCGATCGGCACAGACACAACAGCTCGACGCTGTGTTGGCAAGTGCCGCAGCTTCGATGCTTCCGGCAAGCCGTGACGTTGAATTTGACTGCCCTGTTCACGGAAAGATGACCTACACGACCTATCAACTCAAGGATGGGACGTGGAAAGTTCCCTACTGCCCTAAGTGCCGCAAGCTCGAGCTCGAGAAGCAGGCACGCATCGAGGAGGCATCCACCCGCGAACGCGAACGCTGTGCCGAACTGCGAAAGATGCTCGGCCTCGGAAGACCCTCCGACTTCGAGGGAAAGACGCTCGAGACCTATCACCCCGAAAACCCCGAGGAGGAAAAGAACCTGATGGTCGCGACCCGCTTCGCCAAGCGCTTCAGCATCCGCGAGGCCGAACGCGATACCGCCCACGACGCGCAACAGGAAGGGTGGCGGGAAATCAACGCCAAGGGCCTCATCTTCATCGGCAATCCTGGGACCGGCAAGAGCCATCTCGCCTACGCGATCCTGCACGAACTGGATGCGCAGGGCATCCCCGGGTTCTACGTAACCGTCCCTTCCCTGCTCGAGGTCATGACGAACCGCTACGCGCAGGTCGACCGCATTGCCGCAATGGCGAAGCTCTGCATGGTCTCCTGCCTTGTCCTCGACGAGGTCGGCGTGCAGAAGGGCAACCACGACGAACTCAAGGTGCTGTACCAGATCATCGACGGCAGGATCAAGAACGGTCGCCCGACCATCTTCATCACCAACCTTGACAAGGCCGAACTCGAGGAACTGCTCACCGAGCGAATCATGAGCCGCGTCCGCAATGCCGGCTACGCACTCACCTTCAAGACGGGACGCGACCGCCGCGTCTCCGCCAACCGAACCAACGACCCGACCAAACTTTTCTGAGGAGCAAGCCCATGAAATACCTCCCGCCCGAATCTCCGCTGCGTCGCCTGATCGAAATCAACGCACTGGACGCAGAAACCTGCGAGCAGATCATCCGCGAGGTCGAGCAGTACGTCGTCGACCGTTACGAGACAATCGAACCCCGTCTGCGCCTTTCCGTGACCGTGACCATTCCCGCCGAACACTCAATCAGTGGGGCCGCGTTCTCCTTCGCCGTCCACTACGACGACCTCGCCGACGAGGAGGACGCGAAATGAAAGGGCTTCGCCTCAAAACCTGCGCCTCTGTCTACGACTTCCTCAAGCACAACGTCCGCGAGGAGGTCTGGGCGTACACCGTCTTCCGTGCGCTTGACATCGCCAACTACCGCTCGAGCTACTGCTCGGACGCCAAGGGGCGCTTCCGCTTCACGCTCACCGTGCCCGAGACCGACTCGGCCAGTGCCCACGCCTTCGACGTGGAATTCACGAACGAGGACTTCGAGGAGTGTCACGAATGACCACGCAACAGCTCGACGAGCTCATTTTGGCCATGCTCGTCATTTTCATCCTCGGCTTCTTCATCGGGAACCGGGAACTGAAAAAGCGATGCGGCAAGTGCCGCCTCTTGCCGGAGAAGGAGGAAAGCAATGAGTGAACCCGACACCAAAGCCCGCGTCGTCTCCAAGTCGCATCACACGATGTCGCTCACGACCACGCTGCACACGTTCCTCGGACGCAAGGTGATCCGCATCACCACGATGCCCCTCTTCGGCTCGACCGCCTACCTCACGACCTACGCCGAGGGCCGTCTGGGCGACGACCCGACCGACCTCACGCAGGCAACGTTCGAGTACTGCCGCGCCTACAAGTTCGCGGAGCGCTCCCTTGCCTTCACCCACCATGAGTCACTCGTCGAGCAGGCCGTGCAGAGAGGTGCGCCCCATGTCCGATGAAACCACGGGAGCGGAGATCGTGCGCGAGATCAAGGAACGCCGAGGCAAGACGACCTGGCTCCTCAGTCTCGACCGCCGTCGCGAATTCTGCGTGCATTCCCGCCCCGACTTCTCGGGTCGACGCGGCCAGTACGTCACCAAAGTCACCTACCGCCTGCTCCCGAAGCCCTGTCCCGACGATGACCGCGAGGGCCTGCGTTGGTACACCGCCGAGCTCGAGCGCGAGCGCACCATAGCAGTCCGCTACAGCAGGGATGCAGCTCACGGCATGGCCGTCCATGACGCCGCCGTAGGTTCCATCCAACGAGGAGCATTCAACCCATGAGCACAGCTTTCATCGTCAGCACCACGGACGCCGCCGACGAACTCAAGACCGCCATCGTGGTCGAGGGAGGGGACTTCTGGGAGGTTCACAGCACCGACTTCGAGGGCGAAGTCACCACGTCGATCAAGCCCGGGCGGTGGTTCGCCCCCGTCTCCTGCGTGCGCTTCGGTCGACCCGTCGCGTCATGGAAGCTCCCAACCTTTGCCGACGCGCGCCTTCTCCACCGTGACGCCGTGGCGCACATCCTGCAAAACGGCGGCTACAACCCCCAGTAACCCACAACTACGAACCATGAAAGACCTGTTCTCCGCACTCCTCGCTCCGTTCTTCGTCATCGTGAACGTCGTGGCGCTGTTCTTCCTCCTCGCTGCCTGCCCAGTGGTGATCGCCGTCGCCGCCATCGCTGCCATCGTCGCACTGCCCTTCGTCCTCCTCCTCAACTTCTTCGAGGCGGACCGATGAGGTGGAAACGACCGAAAGAGGAAGAGCCGACCGGCCCGAAGGAACCGCGTCCGCTCTTCGGCGACCGATTCATCAACACCATCCGATGCATCGACTGCGCCTACCTCGCGGGATCCGACCGCACCCCCCGGTGGCTCTTCGCAGAGGAAAAGGGCTACTGCGACGCGGTCGGGCACAAGGGAGGGCGGTGGAACGTCCTTCAGGCCATTACCGAACTACGCCCCCCGTGCGCGTTCTACGAACGAGCGCCACAGGAGCGAATAGACCTCCGCATCAAGGCGGTGGGGATTCTCAAAGCAAGAAAAGACCAACAGGAGCAAAACCGATGATTCCGACGACCAGGATTGCCGACGCTTGGCATACCGTCATCAACCCGAAGAAGTCCCGCCCGAACCTCCCCGAGGTCGGTCGCCGCTGCCGACTCCACTTCCGCGAGTGCGAGGCCCTCACCGACACGGGCCGCATGAAGATCCGCCACGGCATCGACTTCTACGGCTACCTCGCCAACGAGTCCTTTTGCTACATCCCGCTCTACAAGGTCGCCATCCCGTCCTCGAACCTCGAGGCGTGGACATACGACGAAACCAACCCGCGCAACGGGAAGAAGTTCCCGCTGTTCTTCAACGGCTTCGGGCGTGACAGCTACGAGGCCTTCCGCATCTTCAGCAAGCGAGGCATCAGGGGATGAGAGCGAACACATTGCTCGCACTGGGTCGACTCAAGCCCGGGCAGATGAACAAGACCGAGACCGCGTACCGCGACCACCTCCGCGCACTCAAGGCCGCAGGCGAAGTCCTTGACTTCCGCTTCGAAGCGATTACCCTCAAGCTCGCGCAAGACCTCCGATACACGCCCGACTTCTTCGTGCTCAAGCCAGACGGCTCGATCGAATTCCATGAGGTCAAGGGAAGCCGCGCCATCTTCCGAGACGACGCCAAGGCGAAGTGCAAGATGTGCGCACAGCTCAACCAGTGGGCGACCCTGATCGTGGTCTACCCGCGCCGCAAGAAAGACGGCGGCGGGTGGGAGTATGAAACCTTTGAGCCGAGCAACCTATGGTAATCATCGAAAAAGAATTCTTCCGTCTGCTGCGCCTCTGGGCGAGTCTGCGCCGCAAGGGCCGCATCCCTACGGTCAAGTCCCCGACGTTCGTCATCATGCAGATGATGCGCCTCGCGCAGGGATCCCCGGACGCGGAAGAGGAGGCTAACCCCTTCGCCGAGAAGCGCCAACCGCGCATCACCCCGAGCGCCGAGGAACTTCGAGCCAATGAACAGGTCGCCGACGACCTCGATACCGCCTTCGCGTCCTCCGAGCTCCCGATGATCGCCAAGGCCGTCATCCGCGCACGCTACTTCGAGCATCTCGAACCCGAGGACATCGAACAGCGCCTGCACCTCGGGCGCAATACCTTCCGCTTCCACCACTACGCCGCAGTTTGCGAACTAAAACGAATCTTCGATTGCATCCGCGAGAAAAGAGTCGTATAATGTGCAATGAAGTATTTTTGGCCTCAGTCGGAGGCGAGTCGTGTGCGGCTTTAATCCCTGTCGGGAGACAGAGTCGTATCTAGCGAAAATAAAGCTCGGATCGAAAGGTTCGAGCTTTTTTATACCCCTTTTGCGGGTGGGGCGGTCTCGACATGACGTGATCGTTTCGCATGTTTCCGATCGCGTGACCCCTTTACCCACCACATTCTTTGCTTTCGACAGGGATTGCCGCCTCAATCGCGTTGAACGCATGAAAAAGATTCTCTTGGCGGCTGTTGTGGCTGCATTCTTCATCTCTACCGCCGCAGATGCTCGTGGTGGTCGCGGTTTCGGCGGACGCTCTTTCTCGCGCCCGTCTGCTGTCAGATCAGTCCCGAATCGCACGACTGTCGTGAAGAAAAACACTACCGTCGTGAACCAGACCGTTCATCAAAACACCACCTCTTCGGGTGGCGGCTTCTGGTCGACTGTCATGGGTTCGGCTGTCGGCTCGACGGCGGGTTCTATGGCGGGCAATGCCATTTACGACTCCATGACGAAGGACGACGAACCGAAGCAGCCGGTACAGGCTCCTCAGCAACCGCAGGTCATTTACGTTCCCGTCGGTTCTGACGGCAAGCCCGTTCAGCAGAACCAGTAACACAAGCAACTCGTCAATTGGTGGAAACGCCAATGCGAGAAGCGGGCGCGAGGTGCGATCCTTGAAGGACTCAAAAACATTCGTTATGAGTCTTTCATAGGATTAAACCAAAATGAGAAAAACCGTTACGGCTTTTGTGGCCAGTTTGTTTTGCGCCTCGGCATTCGCGGGATTGACGCAAACCGAAAAGGACGTTTTTAACACCATTGTGCGAGACGACATCAATGGCGCGTACAACGTGGACCAGGCGGCAACGTTTGCAATAGCCGCCGGAGGTACAAACCCAATCTACCAAGACGTCGACGTAATTGAGCGCGAGTTTCAGAGTAACGAACTTCGTGCAAACAAAAAGTACAAGGGCAAACAGGTTTTGATTGAGGGGCGAATTGATGAGGTTCGCGTTAACAGCTTCAATACCGCAATGGTTGTTTTCTCAAGTCCGCAAAGGGTTGTGACGCCTACCGCGACATTCGCAAAACAGGAAGAGCAATCCGATTACATTGCCGATTTCGACAGGGGGCAGAGAATTGCGCTTCTGTGCAATGTAGACGGTCTTTCGGTCGGAAAGAGAGCGTCAGAAATTTTGTGTCCATGGGATAATCGGAGCCCGCCAAACGGGTGCATCCAATGAACACGAACACCAAACGCAATTCTCGTAAGAAGTCCACCAACCCCCTCGATAGCCACATCGAGCAGTACGTTTCCGAGCTTCGAGCATCGGGCCGCCCCCTAGGAGCCGAAGCCTTCTCCGAGGCCGTACGTACCTTCTCCCAACGCTTTGTCGAAGCCATGCTGCAGGGAGAAATGGATGCCCATCTCACCGGCTGTCAGCCCACCGAAACGCCTCCTGAAGAAGTTGATGCTGACGAGCTTTCCCTTGTCCCCAACAAGCGCAACGGCTTTAGCCACAAGACCCTCAAGACCGAGTTCGGTCCTCTGCCGCTGAGCGTCCCTCGTGATCGCCGGAACACTTTCGACCCTATCATCGTGCCCAAGCACAGCCGGTCGTTCGGCAAGATGGACGAGCAGATCATCGCCATGTACGCCCGGGGCATGAGCACCCGCGACATCCAGGCGTTCATCGACAACCTCTACGGTGTGGACATCAGCCCCGACTACGTTAGCAAGGTCACCGACAGGGTGCTTGAGGACGTGCAGGAGTGGCAGAACCGCCCGCTCGAAAGTGTGTACCCCGTCGCCTTTTTCGATGCGATCCGAGTCAAAATCCGCAGTGGCGCAGCCGTGAAGAACATGGCCGTTCATCTCGGGATTGGCGTGCGAACAGACGGTACGCGTGAGGTTCTGGGCATGTGGATCGCCGAGAACGAGGGTGCAAGCTTCTGGGCAACCGTGTTCAACGGGCTCAAGGCCCGAGGTGTTGAGGACATCCTCATCGCCGTTACGGATGGCCTGAAGGGCATGACGGAAGCTCTTGAAACCGTCTATCCGCAGACCCTCCATCAGACCTGCATCGTCCACCTTATCCGCGCATCCACGTCATTCGTCTCTCATAAAGACAGGGCGGCCGTGTGCAAGGAGCTTAAGCCCATCTATCAGGCAGTGGATGCCGACGCTGCAGAACGCGCTCTGGAGCGCTTTGGGAGCACGGCCATGGGCAAGAAGTACCCTGCCATCATCCAGATCTGGGAACGCGCCTGGGCACAGGTAATCCCGTTCTTCCAGTTTCCTCCTGAGATCCGTACGCTGATCTATACGACCAATGCGATTGAAGGGCTCAACCGTGCTATCAGGAAGGTGATCAAGACGCGCACTCTGTTCCCCAATGAGGACGCTGCCAAGAAGCTGATTTACCTGGCCATCATGAATTTCACGGCCTCCTGGAAGCGTGCTACGCCCAAGTGGGCTGCTGCCATGCCCCAGTTCGCTCTGCTGTTTGGTGAGCGCTTTACAGGTGCCATGGAGTAAGGAAGGGATATGATTAGACCTCTCGCGCTAACGCGCCAGCCGCTTCGCGGCGCGCGATAGCGGGGGCTAAGGAGGATCCTCCCGCGCTCCGCGCGGGCCCCTCCACCTTAGCCCCCGCTATCGCATCAGGTCTGGCATACTGCATCTCAAATACAAAGGGCAGCCTCGTTGGGCTGCCCCTGGAATAACCTCCCCAGACACAGAAATCCTGACACTCCCCTCTTGCTTCGACGATCAGCGGGATTCATCCCGTGGTTGTCAAAGGTGGCATGTTGAAAAGCATCAACGCCAAGTACAACAAGGACGCCGCAAGTCTTCAGACTCATGGAAAGCAAGCGCATCGTCGCTCCAAGGTCATGAAGCGCATTTGCCGCATCAATGACAACCTGCACAAGGTTTCCCGCTTCGTTGTGAAGTTTTGCCTTCAACATGACTTGGGAACCGTTGTCATCGGGCATAACGACGGGTGGAAGCAGAACGTCAACCTTGGCAAGGTCAACAATCAAAATTTTGTGAGCATTCCGTTCAATCGCTTGATCCATATGATTCGCTACAAGGCGGAGGAGTACGGCATCAAGGTGATTGTTCGTGAGGAAAGCTACACCTCGCGTCAGTCTGCGCTTGACTTCGATCCATTGCCGAATTACGGCGATAAGAATGCGAATCAGGTTCTTAGCACGGGCAGGCGAGTGCGAGGACTGTTTTTCCGATCGAACGGTCAAGTTATCAACTCTGATGTCAACGGATGCTTGAACATTGGCAGAAAAGAATTCGGTGATGACTGGCTCAAAAAGCTTGTCGAAACCGATAAGGGCTGTTTGATGCAGCCCGTCACAGTCCGTATTGGACAGTGACTAGAATGGGGGCCACGGCCCCCAGAATCCCCTTCCAATCCCTAATGACATGGGATTGGGAGGGGAGCATCAACCCAGTGGATGCCAGAGGCTGAGAATGAGGACGGGCATGAAGAAGGGGCCGGCGCTTTCGCGCCGGCCCCTTCAGGCGGAGACGGGATCTGGGAGCGGAGGTCCGGACCTCCTGCGCCCTGTTAGTAGAAGCCGCGCTTCTGTTCGTTGAGCGAGAGGTAGATGTTCTTCACCTGGCTGTAGTGGGCGAGCATCATCTTGTGGGTCTCGCGGCCGATGCCGGACTTCTTGTAGCCGCCGAACGGGGTGTGCGCGGGCAGCTCGTTGTAGGTGTTGATCCACATGCGGCCCGTGCGGACGTCGCGGGCGACGCGCATGGCGCGGTTGATGTCGCGGGTCCAGACGGCGCCGCCGAGGCCGTAGTCGCTGTCGTTGGCCATGCGGACGACTTCCTCTTCGGTCTTGAACTTGATGACGACGGCGACCGGGCCGAAGATCTCCTCACGGGCGACCTTCATGTCGTTGGTGACGTCGACGAGGAGCGTCGGCTGCATGAACGCACCCTTTTCAGAGGCGCGGGCGCCGCCCACGAGGACGCGCGCACCCTCGCTGACGCCTTCCTCGACGCAGCCGAGGATCTTGGAGAGCTGGCGTTCGTTGATCTGGGCGCCCATCTGGGTCGACATGTCGGTGGGATCGCCCACCTTGATCTTCTTGAAGGCCTCGGTGAGTTCGCCCACGAACTTGTCGTAGATGCCTTCCTGCACGAAGATGCGGGAGCCCGCGCAGCAGACCTGACCCTGGTTGAAGAGGATGCCGATCTGGGCGCCTTCGATCGCCTTGTCGAGCTGGGCGTCGTCGAAGATGATGTTGGCGGACTTGCCGCCGAGCTCGAGCGTGCTCGGAATCAGGCGCTTGGCGGCCGCTTCGGCGACGCTGTAGCCGACTTCGGTCGAGCCCGTGAAGGCGAGCTTGTCGAAGCCCGGGTGGTCAAGCATGGCCTGCCCCGTGCGGGCGCCGCGGCCGGAGACGATGTTGACGACGCCGGCGGGGAGCACCTGGTTGAGGAACTTGCCGAGCTCGAAGAGCGAAAGCGGCGTCGTCGAGGAGGACTTGATCACGAGCGTGTTGCCCGCGGCGAGGGCCGGCGCGATCTTCCAGGCGCCCATCAGGAGCGGGAAGTTCCACGGAATGATCTGGCCGACGACGCCGATGGGCTCGTGCAGCACGATGCTCATCGTGTTTTCGTCGATCATGACGGCGGAGCCCTCTTCGGCGCGCAGGCAACCGGTGAAGTAGCGGAAGTGGTCGGAGGAGAGCGGAACGTCGACGAGCGTGGTTTCGCGGATCGGCTTGCCGTTGTCGAGCGTTTCGACCATGGCGAGACGGGCGGCGTTTTCATCGATGAGATCGGCGACCTTCAGAAGAAGGGCGGCGCGCTCCTGCGGGGACTTGGCGGCCCAGGCGGGGAAGGCGGCGCGGGCGGCGGCGACGGCACGGTCGATGTCGGCGGGAGAGGCGTTGGCGCAGTCGGCGAGCTTCTCGCCGTTGGCGGGATTGAACGTCTCGAAGGTTTCGCCGCCTTCGGCGGGAACCCATTCGCCGTTGATGAGCAGATCGTACTTGGCGTCAATGTATTGCATTTTAGGAGCCTCCATGGGCAAGTTCGTTCAAGGAGTCGGCGGAACTGCTCGGATGCCTTCTATCAATAGGCAACGTCTAAAACGAAATAGTTCTCAATAACCGAGATGTGAATTCAGTTTATGAGGAATTTTTCTTGCTGTCATTGACCGAAGGGGGTGTTTTTGGACTTCATTGGAACTAGTACCAAGGGCGTAAGACGAAATTCAAATGTTTCGAAATGCCTGATGTTCAGTGGCTTGTGAGGAAAAGCAGGAGGGTGACGAGGGAGGCGCACTTTTGGGCGCCACCGTGCAAGGATGTATAAAAAAATCTATGGTGGTTGTTGAGAGAGGCTGGGGGCGGGCTTTGCGTCGCCCGATATTCGGAATTTTATGGGTTGAGTCCGAAGGCCTCGAGAACGGCGGGCAGGGGATCGACGTCCTGGCAGGAGAAGATCTCGATGCGCCTGAAGGCGGCGCCCTTGTCGCAGATGTCGCCGCGCGGGCGCTCCCAGACGAGTCCTCGTCCTTCGCGGGTGCGGTCCATGGCGCGCACGAAGAGGGCCGGATGGCGGGCGGCGATGCTGGTCATGAGGCGTCGAAGGAAGTCGGCCTTCGAGATCGGGGCGCTCACCGTGAGGACGTGGCGGCCCTGAACGGGCTTGAGGCCTGCGGGGCCCTTGTCGCCCAGCATCTTGCCGAAAAGGAAGCCGAGCCTGCGGAAGACGTCGGCGAAGAGCTCGAGGTTGCGGTCGCCCGGCAGTCCGATCACCCAGTAGGCGGGGCGTTCCTCCTGCATCCACGCGGGCTCGATCCCGAGCATGCCGACCCAGGCATGAAGGGCGTCCCTCAGGGCGGCTGCGCCCGGACGGCCGGCTGTCGCCAGAAGAATGTCGTGGAACGGCTCGACGTATTCGTCGGGCGCTTCGAGCGCGGCGTCGTCGGGGCCGCTGTGAAGGCGTGCGTCGTCCAGAAGCTCGCGGATGCGGACGCGGGCGAGTGCCAGCATTCCGTCGGCCACGGCGTCGGAGGAATGTGCGACGGCGCGCACGTTGAGAAGACCCACCGAAATGCGTGAGGCGGCGGCGAGCTCCTCAAGCGTGAGAAGAGGTTCGAGCGCCTCGCCCGCACGGTCAAGGCCGCAGGCGGCGGCCGTGGCGACGACGGCGGATTCGTCCGCGCCCATGGCATGCGCTTCAAGCGCCGCGCGAAGCGCAAACGCGTGGTCTGCGGGCGACAGCGTCCGCTTGAGAAGGTTGGAAAGCTCGAAGAGCCGCTCGGGAACGGGCGAGTCGTTTCGGGTCCGGCTTTCGTTGGATAGAGGAGGAACCAGCATGGCGTATTGACCTGACTTGGGTTGATGGGAACGTGTCCTCGGGTGCGGTCAGGGGCGTCCGGGCATGGAGCGCCACTCTCGAGAGCTGCGCTCCGTGCGCTTGGCCCTGAACCGGTCGAGCGTCGTCAGAGAATGATTTTTCGGCCCCATTCGGGGAACTGCCTGAGATCGGATCTCTCCTCCACCTCCTTCGGAATGAGGAAGACGACGGGATCCCTGCTGAACCGGGGAAACTTGCCCCAGCCGTCGGTGGCGTGGATGATGGCGACGGGTTCCGAGTCGAAGTGCTCCTCGATCCAATTGTAGCCTGAGATGAATTCGGTGCCGCCGCGTCCATGGATCTTCACCTTTTCGAAGTTGAAGTCCTCGTAGGCGTCGTATTCGTCGACGCTCTGAATGCCGGCGTCGGCCTGAATGATCACGAAGGGCGTGGGGAAGGTCTCGCGGAAGGTTCTGATTTCACCGAAGATGCGCTCAAGGCTCTCGTCGGACATCGAACCCGAGGTATCGACGAACATCACGAGCTTGATCGGTGCGGGCCTGCCCGGGCTGGGAAGGTAGAGGCCGCGGCAGATGTGCTTTTTCGAAGGCGGCCACGTGCTCCAGTCGTCGCGGATGCGGTCGTACATCCACTCCGCGAGAAGCGTTCGCCAGTCGATGCGGGAGATCTTGGAGCCCTGCAGAAGACTCTCGAGGCTGCCGCCCGTGATGCCCGCCGACCTGAGCGCCTTGAGGGTTTCGAGACGGGTCGCCTCGACGGCCTCGTCGACCTCCTGCTCGTCGGGCATCTCGATGCCCGTGAGCGTCCTCAGGCGGGTTGCCTCGGGGCTGTTCGGATCGAGGACGTCTTCTCCGACGTCCTTCAGAACGCATTCATCGGAATCCTCCCGCTGCTTGTTCCGGCCCCGGGAATCCTTCCGCTGCTTGTTCTGGCCTTGGGAGCCGCCCGAATGCAGAGGCGGCGGATTGTCGCTTCCCTTGTGCTCGAGGAGCTCGTAGATCCGTTCTGCGCTCAAGTCCCGGTAGAGCGGGGAGAGGAGGGCACCCCCGGGAAGCCTGAAGCCGCAGCTGACGAGCACCTGGTTGATGGCGTAGTCGGTCGCAAGGTTCCAGAGGTGCTTGTCGCGTTCCTGCCTGCGGTCGGCGCTCTGCGTGATGACGTGCATGAGCTCGTGCGCGAGCACGCCCCTGAGTTCGGCGTCGGTGAGCGAGTCGATGAAGCTTTCGCTCCAGAAGATGTGGTAGCCGTCAGTGCAGATGGTCTCAATGATGCCGTCCGCCTGAACGAGCGGGAAGCGCATCAGTGCCGTCGACAGATAGGGCTTTCGCATGCAGAGCTGAATGCGCGCGCGTGTGATGCGCGTCTGCGTCGAGATGGCCATGCGCCCTCCTTAGAACAGCATGACCTTGTTGGTCTTGAGGAAGTCGCTGACGCCCTTTTCCTGCACGATCTGGGGCCTGCACCGGATCAGGTCGCGCAGAAGCACGATGCTGAACTCCACGGGCAGGCGGGGCAGCAGCGTGGGCACGATCTTGAGGATGCCGTCGTTTTGGGCGCCTGCCACGAGGAAGGACACGAGCACCCACAGGCGGTCAAGCTCGGTGGGGATCGTCGCGCCGGCGGGGTCGGCGATGATAGCGTCGATTTCCTTGCGCAGCACGGCTTTCTTTGCAAAGGTCAGGAACTCGACGGCGGGGCCGGTCCCGACGATGCCGGGGATCACGTCGCGGGCTTTGGCAGGGCTGCCGAACTTCGCCACCACGTCGCTCACCATCTCCCAGCTGCGGGGCGTCGCAAAAGCCTGCTCGTCCTCGGACGCAGCCTGCAGCAGCTGCGGGCGGTACTTGAGGAAGGCGGTGACTTCGGGGATGATGCCGCGGTTGGTGGCCCAGGCGTGCCAGTCATCGGGGTCGACCTCAAGATTGAGGTGGATGAAGCGGTTGGCGAGCGCGCTCGAGAGCCTGAAGGTCACCGCCTTGTCCTCGCGGCGATTGCCTGCCGCAATGATGCGCCAGCCTTCGGGAAGTTCGTATTCGCCGACCCTGCGGTCGAGAATGAGCTGATAGAGCGCGGCCTGCACGAGAGGAGGCGCGGCGTTGATCTCGTCGAGGAAGAGAATGCCGGGCTTGTCGGACTTCTTCGGCAGGAAGGACGGCGGGCACCAGACGGCCGTGCCGTCCTGGATCATCGGAATGCCGCGCAGGTCGGTCGGATCGAGCAGGGAGGCGCGGATGTCGATGAGCGGCATGCGGCGGCGCTCGGCGATCTGGCGCACGATCGAGCTCTTGCCGATGCCGGGGGCGCCCCAGATGAAAGCGGCCCAGGGCTGGTCGAGAAGGTTTTCAAGTACGGTGGTAAGTCGCGAGGCTTTCATGTTGGTGGTTCGTTGGCTTCCGTTGAGAGGTGTGGGTGCCGTCCTGCAGGACATGCAGGAAGCGGTGCCATACAGGAGGCATTCTATTGGAGGTGCGGAAACAACGCGTCCCTCGTTGTCCGGCCGGTCGGCCTTGTGCATGCGCGCGGCGGAGGAAGAAAAAAAGGTTCATCTCGGAAGTCCGTGGAACGCGGCCTTGACTTTTAAGAAAAAGTCTGGTCGGCTCCCTCCAAGGAAAAAAA
>NZ_JH815515.1:60203-86693 GCF_000297775.1 Sutterella wadsworthensis 2_1_59BFAA | reverse complement strand
CCATTGGGATAACTCTCGCCGCTTGGCTGTGGATGAATTCGCCATTCATCGCGGGCATCGTTACGCCACAGTTGTGTACTCCATTGATACGAAGAAAGTCCTTTGGCTTGATCGTGGTCGCTCCAGAGCTACGCTTCGAAAGTTCTTTAGCTTACTTACGCCAGAGCAAAAGGCTGGAATAAGAGCTGTTGCCATGGATCAAAACTCTACCTTCGACCTTGAGGTGAAAGAGAACTGTCCCAACGGCGTGGTTGTCTACGACTTGTTTCATGTCCTGTCCAACTTCGGCAGGAAGGTGATCGACAGAGTCAGGGTGGACGCGGCCAATTCCCTCAGGCATGCGCCTTGGTTAAGAAAAGTCGTGAAGAGCTCCCGGTACCTCTTGTACAAGCGCCCTGAAAATCTCTCGGAGAAGGAGCATACAAAACTGGCGGAGCTTTCGAAACTTAATACGCCGTTGCTCAAATGCTATCTCATGGGAGACGAGCTTCGACATCTCTAGAGTTTTGGAACACGCGGACAAGCAATTGCTTTGGTTATGGACTGGATTCACCGAGCCACTCACAGCAGGATCAAGCCCTTGGTAGATTTCGGCAAGAACCTCAGGGGCTATGTGCAGGGCATCATTGCAGCCGCGGACTTTAAGATCAACACCTCTGTACTTGAAGGTGTCAACAATAAAATCAAGCAAATTAAGCGACGAGCTTATGGCTTCCGAGACGATCTGTACTTTTTCTTAAAAGTCAAGGCCGCGTTCCACGGACTTCCGAGATGAACCTTTCTTTTCGTTAATACTTAGCCGGCTACTAAAAAGACAGCTATTCCAATCAAGCAGAAGGACTTCTCCCGCACGGCTGAAGGTTTTGCGTGGTACTCGCCTGAACGGGCTGGGCAACTGCAACACGGAGACGCTCAGGAGCGAGGTGCGGAAAGATCGCACCAGCCTGCATCCTGAAGCGGATCACAGGATGCGGCCGGAGGCGCGACCGGCGCTTCTGACGGAGTGGGCCCGGCGGACGCCGGGGGTGTTTCGGGCTCGGAGGCGGATTCGATCGGCTGCGGATTCGCGGCGAGCGCCGGATCGACATCGGGGACAGCATCCTTGATGCCGTCGGGGGAAAGCCTCAGAAGAGACTGCTTGTCCTTCGTCGCCCATCCCGAGCGCTCCCACCACGGGGAGGCGCGCTCGGCCACCTCGAGCCTGCGGATCTCCTCCTTCGAGATGCCCTTGAGCGTCTTGTTCCTGAGGCAGGCCGTTGCGTGAGTGCTCTTCATGCGGGCGAGCTCGTCCTCGAGCACGGACTTGTGCGTGAAGCGGGTGTAAAGGATGTCCGACAGATGCCTGTTGACGAAGCCGATGCAGTCCTCGGGCTTCGTTGGGTCGAGGGAGGCGATGTAGGTCTTGAGATCCTCGGCGAGCGCAGGGTCGTCTAGCGGCAGGGCGGCGTGTGCTGCCGGGATGAGACACATGCTTGTGATGGCGAGGGGGTGCAAAAGGGATGGCATCGTGATGGAAGTGTCGGCATGTCGGTACGGGATTGTCAGAGGATACCTTTTTCGGCCGGTGGAAAAGTCCCGCTTGGTCGGGGACCTCTGAACTGCTCCTTTTCGGATAGCTAATCGAACGTGACGATTAGTAAGATGATTGTATATCGATTTAACAACTTCCGCGGAATTCCCCATCCAATGCGTCGCGTTGGGTGGGGATGGATAGCGGGCCGAGCGTTAGCTCGGCAACAACTGTATAGTATTGAGTACGGTTCAGGCGATCATCTTTTCTACGATATGCTACACCGAAACCCAATGGATGAAAATGTTGCATGCGCAGTGTGCGCCGCAGCGTAGATCGGTCATGTAGAGATAACGCCTAGACGCTAGAGAGACAGGCAATTCAAGCAGATTTGTAGACAGTTATTTCTGACCCTTGGAGGCCGTCATCGGCTACAATGGCGTTATCTCTAACGCTTTTACCCAGCCGCCATGTCCGAAAAGAACCGTGCCAGACAAGAAGCCTTTACCAAACGGCGCCAAGTCGAAGGTCTGAATCGTTTCCAATTCTGGGCTACGCCGGAAGAAAAAGATTTTCTCAAAAAGGTTCTCGACGCTTTTTGAAATAATGGTGAAACTGCAATTACAATTCATCGTGAAACCCTTGATAAAGGGCAAAATTCATTCCAAGATGAATTATTGAAAAGTGAATTTCCACTCTTCAGATAAAAATACCCGTCCTATACAATTGACAAGCCTTGGGATAATATCCGTTATTGGAATAATCCACTCCCAGAAGGCATTCTCGTTTTTTTCCGATTCGCACAAGCGTGTTAAGGAAGCTCTTCAAAAACCCCCGTTGCCAAGCCGGATGGAACAAAATTGTTCCGTTCGGCTTTTCTTAACGACGCCAGAATGTGCTGTTTTTTTTGCCAACACAATAGTAAGATGCTACTATGATAGCGTTTGCAATCTAGACGTCCTATGAGAAGAGCTGTTCAATGCCCAATTGAGCTTTGCTGACATTGAGGCTGAAAAATTCCTTCAGATTCGTCGGATTCATGCTGATCGTCGCGTGAATGCCATGGATCGCTTGACAGATGACGTAATCAACGAATTGATCCAACTTTGCCTGCCCCTCTATCACATCAAAGCCAATCATGGAAGGCCGTATACGCGCCTTGAAGCAATGGTTCGCGTTCACCTGCTTCAGGTCTCTCTCAATCTGTCTGATCTTGAGATGGAGTCATATTTGGCGAGCGACATGGTGGCCCGTAGCTTCTGTCGCGTGTCCAGCACGCATCAGTTCATCTCAGATTCGACGATACTGCGCTTCCGGCATTTCATTGAGCAACAGGGTTGGCGCAAAAATTACTCGAGCGCACGGTAAGTCTGGTCGCAGAAGCCGGGGCCTGTTCTTTTGAAATGGTGGCAGCAGACGGCACCTTTATCGAAGCACCGTCGTCAACAAAGAACAAGGCTCACGCCCGAGATCCTGAGATGGCTTCGGGCAAGAAGGCCAACACCTGGCATTTCGGAATGAAGGAGCACATTGCTGCCTGCTCCGAATCCGGGATCATCTACGGCACGGTCGCCGCACCGGCTAATGAACATGACATTACTCAGGGCGATCTTCTGAAGGGCCTTGAGAAGATGGTCTTCCTTGATTCCGGCTACATCGGTTGCGCAACATCGGCCGCATCCCACCCCGCGAATTCGGGGGCTGCCTGCGGCTGTTTTTGTGCAAACCCTGCTTTCCCCGAAAAGCCCGCCCTCAACATCCCACTCGGCGCTTCACCTCGTCAAAGAGCGGCACCACATGGGCGTTCATCATCTCTTGGGCAAGCCGAATGAACTTCCGGCGACTCTCTTCACTCCTGTCATCGCGACAGACTAGAAAAAGCGATCTCTGAAGCCCCGGAGGCGGGGTCGGAATCGCAGCGATCTCGTCAATCAAATCGAAGTTCTGCACCAATGTGAGCGGACTGCCGACCGTCCACCCCATGCCCTGCGCAATGAGGGACGTCATGATGCCCGTCGAGTCGACCTCGATGCGATTGGGCGTCTTGATGTTCTGAAGACTGAGATAGGCATCGTTGATTCTGCCCACGCCGCCTTCGCGCGCAAAATGAAGAAAAGGAATGCCGCAAAGCTGCAACTGGGACCACGTCCACGAATCTCGCTTGGCGGCCATGGCCTTGGGCATCAAAACAATCGATTCTTCTTCGAAGAGCTTTGTCCGGTACAAGCCGCGCACTTCGTCGTAGGCGGCACTCGTGAAGGCGAAGTCGAGCTCATTCCTCACCAACTTTTCAACGAGCACAAGCGATGTGCCGATCTGTGTCACGATTTCCGACGCCTCGGACTGTAGCGCCTTGATCAGTTGCGGCATCAGGCTTTTCGACAATCCTTCGATGACTCCGATTCGGTAAACAGGCTTCAAGTTCGACCGAGACTGCATGAATTCGGCTGTATTTTCGAGCGTATGTTGACAGGCAAGCACATCCTTGAGGAGCAACATGGCCTCTTCCGTCAACATGACCGGTCGACAGCCGCGATCAAAGAGCTCCACCTCAAGCTCCTTTTCCAGCCGCGCCACGGCTTTCGTGACCGCAGACTGGGTCACGCCCAGCTTCTTTGCGGCCGCAGAAAAGCTTCTCTCGGCCGCAACCGCCAGAAAAGCATTGAGAGACTCGTTGAAAAACGGTAGTTTCATGCCGGATTATTCCTCTTGAGAATACTTAATAATACTCCTCGGCATGGTGCTACTCCAACCCAGTCCGAAGGAACAGAATTGTTCCTACAGCCATACCCAAGGAGGGCGAACACAATGAAAATCTTGTTGGATCTGTTGGACTTGCTTGACGACCCGCGTGTCACGGGCGAATCCGTCGTTACCCGACTCAAAGACTGGGGCGTTCGGGACGCCGCAACGAAAACCATCGGCACGAACGGAAAAACCACGGACTTTGTCAACGTCCTCATTCCCGGTCGAAACGGCAAGACTGCCGGAGGCAATGCTCCGACCCTCGGCATTGTCGGCCGTCTCGGCGGGCTCGGCGCTCGTCCGGCTCTCATCGGCTTCACGTCCGACGGGGACGGCGCGCTTGCCGCCCTGACCATTGCCGCCAAGCTCGGCCAGATGCACGTACGCGGCGACATTCTGGAGGGCGACGTCATGATTCGAACTCATGTATGTCCCAACGCCCCCACTCGTCCGCACGAACCCGTGCCCTTCATGGACTCGCCCGTCACGAGCGCGCAATGCAATGCCGAAGAAGTCGATCCGGCCATGGATGCGCTGCTGAGCATCGATACAACCAAAGGCAATCGCATTCTCAACGCACGCGGCATCGCCATTACGCCGACCGTCAAGGATGGCTACCTGTTGAGGACGAGCGAAGATCTGCTCTCCATTCTCGAATCTACCACGGGATGCCTGCCGAAGGTTCTGCCGCTTGCACAACAGGATATTACCCCGTACGGGAATAATATTTACCACATCAATTCGATTCTGCAGCCGAGCGTCGCGACGACGAGTCCCTGCATCGGCGTTGCCATCACGACGCAATCTCAAGTTGCCGGTTGCGCGACGGGCGCCACACATGTTGCGGACGTCGACGAAGCCGTCCGCTTCTCGATTGAGGTTGCGCAAAGCTTCACCGCCGGCAAGTGCCGCTTCTATGACCCTGACGAGTACGCACTTCTCGTCTGCAAGTACGGCACCCTCTCTCACTTCAGAACCATGGGGATTAAAGCATGACCTGGACTATCTGGATGGCAGGCTTTATCGTCCTGCTCACAATCGCCGCGCTTCTCAAGCGCATCGAAACGCGCCTTGTGCTCTTCGTCGCCGGCTTGGTGATGGCGCTCTTCGCTCTTTCGCCACAAACCGCCCTCGGTGCCTTCGTCGCCAACATGACGAACAAGTCGCTCATCACGGCCATTTGCTCATCGATGGGCTTTGCCGCCGTCATCGCCATCACGCGTTGCGACGTGCACTTCGTCGGCCTGATGGTGAAGCCGCTCGGGCGTCTGGGCATCTTCCTCCTCCCCTTCTGCATGCTCATTGCCTCCTGCGTCGCCATCGCCATTCCGTCCGCCGCCGGCTGTGCGGCTGCTCTGGGTCCCACGATGATTCCGCTCATGGTTCGCGCAGGCTTCAAGCCCGCCATTGCCGGTGCGGCCATTATCGGCTCGATCATTCCGTCCTCCCTCAGCCCGGGTTCGAGCCACAACGTCTGGGTTGCCAAGATCTCCAACATGGAAGTCATGGACCTCATCGTTGAGTTCGCCCCGAAAATCCTGACGCTCTGCGCGCTCAACATTCTGCTTGTGACGGCCATGGTTTTCGTCTTCCGCGACTACAAGAAGGCAAAAGCCGGTGAAGAAGGCGAATCGCTTGAGGTGGCTTCCGACGCCCGCGGCGAGCTGCCCGAACGTCCGAACATCTTGATGGCGTTGGCCCCCGTGCTTCCGATCATCATCCTGTTTTTGGGCGCCACGGTTCTGCCGATTTTCAAGATGTCGATTGCCGAAGCCATGATCTACGGCGTGATCTTCACGTTCCTTGTTTCCCGAGCTGATCCTCAACAGGTCACAAAAGAATTTTTCAACGGCATGGGCAAGGGCTATGCCAACATCATGGGCATCATCATCGCGGCCGGCTGCTTTGCAGGTGGTCTTCGTGCGGCAGGCGTGATTGACGCCCTCATCGAAACGCTCAAGAACTCTCGCGAGATCGCTGGCTACGCCGCCAACTTCGGTCCCTTCCTGATGGGCGTTCTCACCGGTTCGGGTGACGCCGCAGGCCACGCCTTTAATCAGGCCGTGACGCCCTATGCCGCCGAATTCGGCATGCAGATTCCCAACCTCGGCATTGTGGCCGCCTTGTCAGGCGCCTTGGGCCGCATGTGTTCGCCGATCGCCGGTGCCACACTCGTCATCGCCGGCATGATCAAGGCCTCTCCGCTTGAGGTTTCGAAGCGCATGGCCATCCCGATGATCATTAACGTCATCCTTCTCGGCTTCATCTTCGACCTTTGATACTTCAGGGAATCGTCATGACAAAATTGACTCTTCAAGAACAACTCATTGCTGACCGTCGCCATCTTCACGCCCACCCTGAAGAAGGTTGGTGCGAATTCGAAACGACGTGGTTCATCGTGCAACGCCTCAAGGCGCTCGGTCTCGAGTGGAAGGCCGGCATCGACGTCATCGAACCCTCCGCCGTCATGGGCCGTAATGCTGATCTGGTTGAGAAGGCTAAAAAGCGGGCGCTTGAGCACGGCGTACCCGCCGACTTCCTCGGACACTTGGGCGGCTACACGGGCGCCATGGCCGTTCTCAATACGGGCCGTCCGGGCCCCGTGACCGGCATCCGTGTTGACATCGACTGCCTCCCCATCGAAGAAAGCAACGATCCGGCTCATGAGGCCAATGCCGGCAACTATCGTTCGGTCTATCCCGGCTTCTCGCATGCCTGCGGTCATGACGGTCATACGGCCGTGGGCCTTGCCGCCGCCCGCTGGCTCTCGGAAAACCGTGAGAAGCTCTGCGGCACTGTCAAGATTCTCTTCCAGCCTGCCGAAGAAGGCGTGCGCGGCGCTGCGGCAATGGCAGCCAAAGGCATCGTCGACGACGTCAACTGGTTTGCTGGCGCCCACATCGGCTGCTCCGCGCGTCTCGGTCAAGTCGGCGTCTCTCATTTCGGCTATCTTGCCACGACGAAGTTCGACCTCCGCTACCACGGTCTTGCCGCTGCGGCCGGTTCTCCCGAAAAGGGCCGCAGCGCGCTGATGTGCGGCGCCGCGACCTGCATGTCGCTCGGATCATTGCCCGGGCACAGCCAAGGCATCACCCGCGTGCAGATCGGTCGGTTCGAATCCGGCACAGGTCGAAACATCATTGCCGAAAACGCCTTCATGCAGCTCGAAGTGCGCGGCGAATCGACGGAAATCAACGACTACATGGCAGCCAACGTTGAGATGACGGTCAAGGGGCTTGCCGCAGCTTACGGCGTCGACTACGAACTCACCCGCATGGGCGAGGCCGTGACCTACCGAGGCGACGAAGAAGCTGTTTCCATTGTCAAGGAAGTCGCAGCTCAAGTTCCTGGCGTCGACAGCGTCGTCGACATGAATGCCAAAATCGGCAGTGAAGACTGCACGATGCTGATCCGTCGCGTTCAGGAACATGGCGGCAAGGCGGTGTTCTTCTACTACGGATGCAACCATCCCGGTCATCATCGAGGGGACTTCTGCATTCAGGATGAGACGTCGCTCCCGATCGGCTTTGGCTGCTTCGTCGGGTTCATCCAGCGCATCAACGGCGTCAAGTGAGTCCTGCACGCCATGAAATAGTTAGGCCGCCCTTCCGTTTGGAGGGGCGACCGTTTTCTTAATGAAGCTGTTCGATTTCGAAAAAGAGCATTGGCGGATCTCCTACTTTGCATCAGCGAAAGCCGAGATGCTTTTGACATCCTCCCGGCGTATCAATACGCGGGAGGATGTCAAAATCTAAAGCGTATTGCATTGCAATACGAGAGCGCCTCTTCATGCCTGCCTTTCCTTTTCCTGTTTCTCAACGCAACACCATCTCCCACCCCGTGATTTTGTCCGCCTCCGACTCGAACTTCACACGCCCCGAAAAGACAGCCGCACCAGCCTGCGCGCGCTCAATCTCGCCCGAGTTCTCCAGAATATCTCGCGCGACTTCCGTTGCCAGTGAGAGCTCCTCGAACATCTTGTCGTCGAACGGAATCTTTGGCTTCTCCGCAATGTAACATCCGATGGCTACGAGGCCGTTGTAGAGACATTGGCGAAGTTCCTTCGCGCGTTCCATCTTCGCGGCAAGAACCCAAGTTATCTGCATGATCCGACCGTACATGGCGAGATCTTTCTTCTCGACAGTTCGGTTGGCAACTTGGAGAAGAAAGACGCGATTCTCGTCGCGGGCGTCATGGCTCCGATCTACATCGGAGGTGAGGCTGTTGAGATAATGCGGAACAGCTACTGCGCGCGGACCGTACTTCTTTTTGGGGCTAGGCTTTTTTGACATGGAACTTCCTTTGAGGAGGCGGAAATTCTAGCATTGCGCGCCCGATCCTCCCGCCTGCGCATTCAAGGTTGCTGGTTGCTCGACCACCGCCCGCGCTTTCCCTGCTTGGGAAAGATCGCCCCCACCACCTTGAAGACCTGCCGGGTTTGCCGATGAATCCGCGGATAGTGCGCATCCGGATAATGCAGCTCGATGACCCCGTCGACGAAGCGACGGAGAGTCGGGCATGCAGATCGTGAGATCGAAGAGAGGGGCACCCGGATACGTCCTGATGCAGAAGGCGGGAAGAGAGGCAGGTAGTCGACTGACGTCCATGACGAGGCTGCAACTGGTTGGAACGATTTCTGCGCAGGCCGCAGATGGGAAGAGCCAGGAGGAGTGAAGCCTGCGGGCGGCCGCTTTGATGGAAGCGGGCCGCCCGTTGTCAGTGAAGTTTCCTAGCGGTACTTTTCCGGGAACTTCATGTCGCTGTAGCGCACGAAGCGGCAGCCCGTGATGAGCTTGTAGCCGAGCCAGATGGCGAGGAAGAGCGGGATGCCGATGTAGGTGGCGACCACGCCCGCCCAGTCGATCGTGCCCGCGAGGAAGGCCTGGTAGTTCTGGCCGAGCATGATGATCATGCAGAGCGCGAAGGCGAACATCGGTCCGAACGGGAAGAAGGACGACTTGTAGGGCAGCTTGTTGACGTCGTAGCCGTTCATCACGTAGCCGCGGCGGAAGCGGTAGTGGCTGATGGCGATGCCGAGCCAGGCGATGAAGCCGCTCATGCCCGAGGTGTTGAGCAGCCAGAGGTAGACGGACTGGTTGTCAAAGAGGGACGTCAGGAAGCACAGGCCCGCGACCGCCGTCGTGGCGAAGAGCGCGTTGCGCGGGACGCCGGAGGCGGAGAGCTTGCCGAAGATCTTCGGGGCCGAACCCTGGTGCGCGAGCACGAAGAGCATGCGCGTGGAGGCGTAGAGGCCAGAGTTGCCAGCGGAGAGCACCGAGGTGAGGATCACGGCGTTCATGAGCGCGGCGGCCGAGAGCAGGCCCGCGTGCTCG
This sequence comes from Sutterella wadsworthensis 2_1_59BFAA, assembly GCF_000297775.1. Lineage (GTDB taxonomy): Bacteria > Pseudomonadota > Gammaproteobacteria > Burkholderiales > Burkholderiaceae_F > Sutterella > Sutterella wadsworthensis_A. The sequence continues at coordinate 77,105 of NZ_JH815515.1, read as the reverse complement.
AAGACGAGCGTGAAGGGGCTTACGGCGATGTCGGCCACGTCGTTCCTGAGAAGGCGCGGGTCGGTGTACGGAATGATCAGGCTGATGACGAAGATCGAGAGGATGTAGAAGAGCAGGATTCGCCAGAAGACCTGTCGGACGGCCTTGGGAATGTTCTTCTCGGGATGCTCGGTTTCGCCAGCGGCGATGCCGATGAGCTCGGTTCCCTGGAAGGAGAAGCCCACCACCATGGCGACGCCGATCAGGGCGGGAAGGCCGCCCACGAAGGGCGCGTCGCCGATCGCCCAGTTCTCGAAGCCCGCAGGCGTGTCGCCCGAGAGGATTCCGAAGATCATCGCGAAGCCCGTGCAGATGAAGAGGATCACGGTTACGACCTTGAGGAGCGCGAACCAGTATTCCGTCTCGCCGAAGCCTTTTACGGATATGTAGTTGAGCGTGAATATGAACGCGAGGAAAAGTGCGCTCCAGAGTGTTCCGGGCACGTCGGGGAACCACCAGCCCATGACGAGCTGGGCGGCCACAAGGTCGACTGCGACCGTAATGGCCCAGTTGTAGCAGTAGTTCCAGCCGAGGGCGAAGCCGAAGCCTTCGTCGACGTAGCGGCGGCCGTAGGTGGAGAACGAGCCGGCCACGGGTTCGTAGGCGGCGAGTTCGCCGAGGCTCGTCATCAGGAAGTAGACCATGAGGCCGATGATCGAGTAGGCGAGCAGGGCGCTGCCGGGACCGGCCTGGGCGATCGTCGCGCCGGACGCCACGAAAAGTCCCGTGCCGATGGAGCCGCCGACGGCGATCATCGTGATGTGACGCGCCTTGAGGTCTCGGCGCAGTCCGGTGTTGGAGCCGGTGGTAGTGTCGGACATGTGGGTAGGAATCTCCGGAAAGAAATGCGTTCGCAGGAGGGAGGACACGGAGCGAACCTGCAGCGGCCGGCGGGGCCTTGCGGGCTTGCAGCAGATGTCCGGGCGAACTTTTCCGGGTGCGGGCCTGCCGGCCGCACTGTCGAAAAGCGACCGAACGGTCAGCGACAGCTCCTCCGCCGCGGATCGGCGGGAGTGAGGCGGATGTTCTCCGCGTCACCAATGGCCGCCGCGTGTCCGCGGCGTCATTTCGGCAGGCTGCCCTTTCGAGCGGCGTCCTCGGATACCTCCTCGGCCGTCTACTGATGCAGTCCCTGCGCCTCTATCTTGCCTGGCGCCCCTCAAGGCGGAAGCCTTGAAAAGCGTGAAAGGCGTTATTTTGCCACAGATTGCAGGCCGGGTGAAGCGGGCGGCCGTTTTTTTCCATGCCAGAATCCCGATTCGCCGCGCCCGTCTCCCGTGCGAAGCATGCACCATCTCGTACCACTCTATAAAATCCTTTCAGGATTGCGCGAGCTTCGCAATTTTTTTGATATAGAGGTAAGAATATGGGCATGTTTGGACCGGGCAAGGAAGGATGGCTGGCAGAAGCTGAGATGCTGAGTTGGGCTTTCAGACATTTGAAGGCTGAGGAGAGGGACTACCTCACCAAGAGGCTCAAGCATGTTCTGGGAAAACGCACGCTGAAAGGCTCTTGGTTTGAGAAGGACAAGAGTCTTCTCGAGATGCTTGTGGCGGGGCCGGCCCATCGTGCAGGGTTGGGCTCCCTGCCGCTGATGACAGCCGCCAACACGGAGAAGATGCATGCGCTTGACTATCCGGGGCTGTCTGAGGACAAGACGCCCGAGGCCTTTTTCAGACGCGTGGAGGCTGCTGCGACACACGAGAAGTCGAAGGAGGCGATGAGGGCCTTTCATGAGGAGATCGACGGCACTCCTTATGACCGCAGGGCATTTGCCATGCTCATCATCTACATCTGCGGATTCGGACTGTCGTGGTACGCAAAGGCCTTCCTTGAACGCTACTGCAGGGAGTTTGGCGCGAACTCGCAGACCACTCTCTCCATCAGCTTTGATCCGAGCCTGTACGAGGGGAAGGACGGCGATCCTGAAGGCGAAGAGGCGTCCGCAGGCGAGAAGTCCGAAAAGCCCTCGCAGGAGCAGGCCCCGGCTGAGGCCGTCCCTGCCGGTGCGTCCGAGACTGAGGGGGCTCGGGAGGCTCCTGCGCAGACGGGGGACGAAGTCCCCGGCGTCGAGGCCGCGAAGGTTGCCGAGTCTGCCGCCGAGCCTGCCCCCGTCGTACCTGCACCCGTCGTGCCTGTGCCCGCTGAAGGGGCGAAGGCGAGCACCGTCTTTCCGCGAGACTTCTCCGTCACCGTGCCGCCCTTGCCGCGAGGCGTGACCCGTTATCTGGGCTACATCCGCACGAGTGGCGGAAACTTCTTCAACTTCTATGTTCTCGCCGAGTGGTACAAGGACCGCTTCGGCGCGCTCGAGTCGGAGGCCAAGCAGCTTTTCCCCTCCTACGGTGCCTTCAACCTGAAGTCGGCGGGCCGCAACCAGATCAAGGAAGGCGCCTTTTACGTCATTGACCTGTACCCGTCGGATCTGATGCAGAACTTCGACGAAAACGGCCGCGTGCGCTCCGATTTCTGCAAGTTCGTCGACTTCTCGAGGATCACGAGCAGCAAGCGCTTCTTCAGCGCGTCTGATTTCGGCATTCATCTTGTCGTGAAGCCCGCCGAGGACCTAGACCGCATCGACTTCACCTCGACGATGATTCCCGTCAGCGTGACGGATTCTGAGGATCTGGAAGGCGAGATGAAGGTTGCCAACGAGTTCGTGCTGCTCGAGTACAAGGACTGTTTCTACGGTCCTCTGCGCCTGAAGAGAGACAACCGCGGTAAGAACTACGTCACGTTCTCCGGCACCGTCAACAAGGGGCTCGTGTCCGCCTTCAGGATCAAGGCCGACAAGGTCGAGGAGGTTCGCGAGTACGTCAGGTGGGAGGGCGCCGGCCAGCCCGTGCACGTGGGCGTGCGCTGCGCGAAGACGGCCTTCATGGATGCGGTTTCGGTCGACGTCTGGAGTGACGCGGATCTGCTCAGGCGCCTTCTTGAGAAGTCTGCTGTGCGTGCCGCCTACATCAGGGACCGGCTCCAGTCTCCCGAGGCCTTCGAGGACGTGGAGCCGGACGTGACGGCCGGTCGCCTTGCCCGCGCCAGAAACGTGATGCGCCGCCTGCAGTACAAGGAGGAGGTGAAGGAGCATGTCGCGAACTTCGTGCTCGACGAGATCAGGGCCGGCAACGACGCCATGATTGACGCCGTGATCTCGCGCGTGGCGGTCGGTGACAAGCTGATCGACAAGATCTCCGCAAAGACTCTCGTGGGCGTGAGGGTCGAGCGCCTGAAGGCCGAGGAGAAGACGCTCAGCGAAAACATCCGAGTGCAGGAAGGCAAGAGGGACGAGCTCACTCGCAAGTACGCCAGTCTCGAGATAAGCAAGAAGGAGCTCGACGCGGAGCTCCGGAGGAAGGCCCTCGCGTCCTGTCTTCTGGATGCAAAGAAGGACGTGATCGAGCAGCTTCTCAAGCTGGACGGGATGCTTGAGAAGCGTCGCGAGAATTACCGCAGGCTCGAAAACCTGCACACGAAGCTTCTCGAGGAGTCGAAAAGAATCTGTGAGCGCACGCACGGAGCCGACGGCGAGCTGATGCCCGAGTCCCTCGTGAGGGCGCTCGACGCCTGGACTGAGGACGATGACAGGAGCCGTCGCGAAAGGCTCGCGCAGGCCGTCTGCGGCGTCAGGCCCGCGAAGCTCAGGGGACGCGAGCTGGCCGATGCGCTCGTCAGGTCCGTGCAGGAGGTTCGACGCTACGATGAGAACACGGTGCTCAACCTCTACATCTGTTGGGCGCAGAACTTCCTCACGGTGCTCTCGGGCGAGCCCGGCTCGGGCAAGACCTCGATCTGCCACATTCTGGCGAGGACGCTGGGTCTGGACGCCTTCGACAACCTGCTGTCGTCCGACGAGCGTGCGGGTCTTTCCGCCGGACGCTTCGTGCACGTGCCGGTCGAGTACGGCTGGACGTCGAAGCGCGACTTCGTGGGCTACTGGAATCCGATCACGAACAGGTTCGAGTCTTCGGATCCCGCCAGATGGGACCTGCTCCGCACGCTTGATGCGGAGGAGAGGAGCGCATCGGGGTCGGTCTATCCCGCGATGATGCTGCTTGACGAGGCGAACCTCTCGCCGATGGAGTACTACTGGTCCGACTGGATGCGTCTGTGCGACGAGCAGACGTCGTCCGGCATCGTGACGCTCTGGGACAAGGCGCCGACGAAGGTGCCCGAGACGCTGCGCTTCATGGCGACCATCAACAACGACAGTACGACCGAGACGCTCTCGCCGCGCCTCATCGACCGTGCAGCCGTCGTGACGCTGCCCGTCGTCGATTGCATTGAAAACACGAGCCCCGCGAAGGTCGTGGGACCCGTGTCCTGGAAGGAGCTTCAGGCCTACTTCGGGGCGAAGGCCGTTTCGAAGAACGCGCGCGAGCTCTCGGACCTGCACGACAGGCTGATGCCCATGCTCGAAGGCTTAGGCATCAGGCTCTCGCCCCGCTCGATCCGCCAGATGAACGGATACGTGGGCGCGGCGTCCTCGATCTTTGCGGACGGGGACAAGCCCGCCTGGCTTGATGCGGCCGACTTTGCGGTGATGCAGAAGTGCCTGCCGCGCATCACGGGCACGGGCGCCGCCTACCGCGAGAAGCTCGTGGAGTTCAGGAGCGGTCTTGAGTCGCTCGGACTGTCGAGGTCCGTCGAGGTCGTCGACCGCATTCTGCGTCAGGGCGACGAGGCCATGGACTGCTACCGCTTCTTCTGACGGAGGTGGCCATGACTGCTGAAGATGCAGGTGCGGGCGTGCAGGCGGGAACGCTCGTGCTCACGGTCCGCCCCGAGGGCGCGGCCCCCGTGCCGTTGCCGCTTCATGAGGCTGAGCCCCTGATCGGAGACTGGTCGGGGCAGCCCGCCGTGGAGGCGGGTGTGCCCGTGTCGCTTGAGGTTTCGGGCCTTCCGCCGAGGGCTGCCGTCACCGTCAGGATGGGCGGCGAGGTGCTCGCGGGCGACCAGTATCGCGAGGAGGACTGCGTACACCTCGAGCTGCAGGATCCGCTTCCCTTCGACAACATGATCGGCGTGGCGAAGCTCGAGGTGCTCGTGAGCATGGGACCTCAGGCGTGCAGCTTCTTCCATGCCGAGCCGCTTCGCATCATTCTCAAGCCGGGGCTTGCCTCGGACAATCTGCTCAGGATGAGCGAGAGCGTGGCGGAGCACGTGGAGAGGCTCTTCGGGGGCGATGCCGTCAGGACGGGCGACGATTCTTCTGGGCGTGCTCGAGCGTCTGTCGTCTCTCTACGAGAGGCAGTATCCGTATTTCCGCGAGGATCCCAAGTGCAGGCTCGCCTCCACTGCCAGACGCATGAGCATCGAGCGCATGCGCGACATGACGCCCGAGGCCGCGCGCTGGATGGCCTCGCATCCGCACGAGTGGCAGAGAGTGGCGCCGGGACACGGCATCCGCATGCGGGGCGCGAACTGGATGCCCGCTCATGCGCTCGTGCGCACGTCCGAGCTGAGCAGGGACCTTTATGAAAACCGCGTGGTGGCAGGCTTTCCGCTGCATCTTGCGTCGGAGACGAGGCGTCTGGCGCAGGCGTTCGAGGACGCGGTGCGCGTCGGCGCGGGACCTCTTGACGCGGGGACCATCGGCCGCATGGCCGCCGTGCGCATCGTGAGTTCGGAGGCTGACGTCCTGAGGGGCTACGGCATCGTGTTCTCGCGCATTGCGGAGCTCTACCGGGACGCGCTCGGCGTGACGCCCGAGCCCGTGAACAGGCTGCCCGCGCCCGCGAGGCATTTCATCGAGACGTCCCAGTACAGGCTCGTCTACGAGCTGATGCGCGAGTGGTTCGAGCTCAGGCCCGTCGAGGCCGAGAAGCTCGTGAGCAGGCTTGCGAGCGTGACGAGTCCGAGGCTCTACGAGTACTTTTCGCTCGTTTCACTTCTCGGCGGCCTTGAGCGCAGGGGCTGGACGAGCGTGGAGGCGAAGAGGCACGAGTATGCGGGAGCGGGTCCGCTTTATGCGGACAATGCGGCCGCGGCCCTTCTCAACACCTTCATCTTCAGGAGGAAGGAAGACGACGGAGGGAACGAGGAGATCGTGAGGCTCTGGTACCAGCCCGTGCTGGCGGCGGGAAATGTTGAGCCCGAGAACGGCATCGGACTTGCGAGGACGACACGCTGGTCCGTGAGGCCCCTCAATGCGGAGGCTGCCGACACGCTGAGGGAGACGGACAGGGCCTGGTATTCGCCCGACTTCCTGATTTCGCTCGAGAGCGGAGGCAGGACGGCCTGGGCGGTCATGGACAGCAAGTACTCGACCGTGGGAACGGTGCTGCGGCACCATGCGATGCAGCAGGCCTTCAAGTACCTGACCTCGCTCGGGACGGTGAGAAAGGACGACGTGTATGCGGGCCTCTGGCTCTACTGCGGCAGCGTTGCGAACGACCGCACGCAGGAGGGGTCGTTCTTCAATGCGTCGGCCCCGGACGTCCTGCCCGTGCCCGACATGGTGCTTGAGCGCGTCAATGCGCTCTCGGAGGCCGATCCCATTGCAGGCGTGCTTGAGCGCCTGAGGACGGTGCTTGCGAGGTAGGTGGCGGGGCGTCGTGCGTCAGTCGACGGGGCGGTGGGCCGGGAAGAGGCGGCCGAGGACCTTGAGAAAGACCTTGGCGAACTGCCCGCCGCAGACGGCGGCGACGAGCGTGCCCTCGCGCACGCCCTCGATCGAGCCGAGGAGAAGGCAGGAGAGCGAGGTGGCCGCGATGACGAGGAAGACGTCGATGCCGGTGCGCAGGTTGCCGAAGGAGCCGCCCCAGCGCCTGATGATGCTGATGACGAGACCTTCGGGCGGCAGGATCGCCAGACGCGCGAAGACCATGCCCGCAATGCCCATGCCGTTGAAGACCGTGCCGATGAAGACCGTCGCAAGCTGCTCGAGGTAGGCGGCGGGCGCGACGAAGGACGTGAGCGCATAGGCCGCGTCGAAGAAGAGGCCGAAGACGAAGCAGATCGGAATCTGCTTGACGAGCTTCACGAGAAACCGTGACGGATCGACCGCCGTCTGGAGCACGAAGAAGAAGACGTTCGTGAGGAAGACGAAGAAGCCCATCGAGAGCGGAAGGGCCTTGGAGAGGACCAGGGCCACGGAGCTGATGGTGCCTGTGCCGAGACCGGCGTGCGTGATGACCGAGATGCCCGTCGAGAGCATCAGAAGCCCGAAGAAAAAGATGAGTGCGCGAATAAACATGGTGCCTGTTGTTCTGAACTTGCGCCCGGCTGCGCGGGACGGCCGGAAGCGCCGGAGAGGCGCGGCGGTCGCTCGGAAGCTTTTGCGAAGGTCGTCAGGCGTGGTCGGGTTAACCCGAGAGTCGAACTTTATCAGAAAAGATCGGGCGGGACGTTTTTCAGGCAACGCTTTCGATCGAGCGGAGTCGCTAGCCCGATCGTCGTAGTACCGCCGGCCAGGAGCGGTGTGGCGGAGTTTGGGAGTATCATACGAAATCCAAACTCTTCATACGCCTGATGCCACCCGACGATGCACGGGGAGGCTTGAGCGTGAAGGCGATACGCACGACAACAGAACGAAGAAAGGAGATGCGCCGTGACACTCTCGGACGACGTGCGCGACTACTGGGACACACGCGCGGAAGGCTATTCGCTTCACAACTGCGATGAGCTTGACGGAGGGACGGGGCTTGTGCTTGAGCACCTGTTCAGGACGGAGCTCGGGGCGAAGCCCGGGATGCGGGCGCTTGATGCGGGCTGCGGTCCGGGGATCTTCAGCATCGTGCTGGCGAGACTCGGCTGCAGGGTGACGGGCATGGACCTGTCGCCCGAGATGCTCGAGCACGCGGGGGCGAACGCGAAGAGCCGCGGGCTTGAGGCGGACTTCAGGCTGGGCGACGTGACGGATCCCGGGATGGAGCCGTCGTCGCTGGACCTGATCGTCTCGCGGTGCGTGCTCTGGAACCTGCCTGCGCCCGCCGAGGCGTACAGGCGCTGGATGAGTCTTCTGAAGCCGGGCGGCAGGCTTCTTGTGATCGACGGCAATCATTATCTGCATCTCTTTGACGAGCGCTATGCGCTCTGGGCGCTGAGGTCCGCGCCCGCGCCGGGGCATGCGGCGAGGTACATGAGGGGCGTGAGCAGCGAGCGCATCGACAGGATTGCGCGCGATCTGCCGCTGTCGCGCATCGAACGTCCCGCGTGGGACGTCGAGGTGCTCGAGTCGCTCGGCGCCGAGGTGCGCGTTGCGAGCGAGGACCGCAGGACGGTGGCGACGGGCGGCGGAGAGGCGCAGGTGACGACGAGCTTCTGCATCGTGGCCCGGAAGCCCTAAGCGCAGGAGCGCAGGGGCCGCCCGTGTGGCGGCTCGGGGGCGCCCTGAACTACAATGACGGATTGCAATTGGTTGCGGATTCAAACTTCCGGAAATTTCTGTCATGGGCTGGCTTCAAGCTCTTCTTACCGACTCGGGCTCCTTCACGCACGCGCTTCTCGCGTATTCGCTCATCATTGCGGCGGGTCTCTGGATCGGGCGCTTCAGGTTCTTCGGCGTCTCGGTCGGCGTCACCTGCGTGCTTTTTCTCGGCCTTTTTGCGCGCTATCTGGGCGTTGACGTCGACCCCTCGATCATTTCGTTCTTCCGCAACTTCGGCCTGGTCCTCTTCGTCTTCTTCATCGGCCTGCAGGTGGGCCCGTCGTTCTTCTCGACCCTGAGAAACAGCGGCTGGGGGCTCAACGGGCTGATGTGCCTGTCGGTGGGCGTGAGCCTGCTTCTGACGGTCGGGATCTGGGCGGCTTCGGACGGCGCGCTGGCTCTGCCGCAGCTCCTCGGCGTGCACTTCGGCGCCGTGACGAGCACGCCCGGTCTGGGCGCGACGCAGGAGGCGCTCGCAGCCATGGGGTACAAGGGCGACATCACCGTGGGTTATGCCTGCGCCTATCCCGTGTCGATCATCGGCGTCATTCTGACGCTTCTCTTCGTGAGGAAGGTCTTCGGGATCGACGTCAAGCACGAGGAGATGCTCTGGGAGGAGGCGCAGAAGAAGCGCGCCCAGACGCCGATCTACTTTCACGTGACGCTCTCGAACCATGCGCTCGACAATCATACGCTGCGCGAGATCCGCTCTCTCGTGGGCCGCAACTTCATCTGCTCGCGCATTCTGCACGACGGCGTGATCACGAGTCCGACGGCCGACACGGTCGTGCACGAGGGCGACAAGCTGCGCATCGTGGCGGGCCCGCGCGACAAGGAGGCGATCGTCGCCTTCTGCGGCGAGGAGGACACGAAGATCGACCTTGCGACCGCGCACTCGCCGCTCGTCTCCCGCCTCATCAGCGTCACGCGCGAGGAGGTCAACGGCGCGCTCATCGAGGACCTGCACCTCTCGCGAATGGACGGCGTGAACATCACGCGCGTCAACCGCTCGGGCGTCGTGCTCTTTCCCTACAACACGCTGCGCCTGCAGATCGGCGACACGCTCAACTGCGTGGGTCCGGCCAACGCAGTGGCGCGTCTGGCGGCCATGATGGGCAATCAGGAGAAGCGGCTTGAGAGGCCCAACGTCTTCGCGATCTTCATCGGCATCGCGCTCGGCCTCGTTCTGGGCAGCGTTCCGATCGCCTTTCCGGGCATGCCCACCGAGATCAAGCTCGGTCTTGCGGGCGGCCCGCTCATCGCGGCCATCCTGCTGAGCTACTACGGCCCGCGCTTTCATCTCGTCACGTACACGACCGTCTCCGCCAACCTGATGCTCAGGGAGTGGGGCCTCACGTTCTTCCTCGCAAGCACGGGCCTGGCCGCAGGCGACATGTTCATCGAGGCCTTCGTGAGCGGCATCGGCTGGGTCTACATGGCGCTCGGCCTCGTGATCAGCGTCGTGCCCATGGCCGTCATGGCCGTCGTCGCGCGTCGCTTCATGCGGCTCAACTTCCATACGATCGCGGGCCTCATCGCAGGCGCCTCGACGAGCAGCTCGGCGCTCAGCTTCGTCAACAGCCTCTCCGAACGCGGCCTTGCCGTGCTCGCCTACTCGACCGTCTACCCGCTCGCGATGTTCCTGCGCATCATCTCAGGCCAGATCATCCTGATGCTCTTCTTCTCCATGCAGTGAACGATGAGCTGACGGAGGTCCGAAGGGCCTCCCTGGAGGCGTGGGCGAACGAAGTGTTCGGTAAAGTCGAACGTAATGAATTGAAACGTTCGACAGGATTGGGTGAACTATAATGTCTGCGACTTATAGACAACGAGCGTCCTGCGGCCGGACGCCGTGACGCCTCCGCACGCCCCCCGGCGGTGTGCGCTGACACTCAGACCAGACGGGCCGCACAGGGAGAAATCGAAATGAACTTCACCGCAAGGCTTGCCGGCGTCGCCGCCGCTCTGTGCCTTTCCTTCGGCACCGTTGCCGCCGACAACGGCACGCAGCCGATCACCGATCAGGACCAGTGCCACAGCTGCGACATGTGGATCACGAAGTATCCCGGCCCGAAGGCCGAGATCGTGACGAAGAGCGGTCACGTCTACAAGTTCTGCAGCACGAAGTGCATGACCTGCACGCTGCTTCGCCGCGGCGAGTCCGACAAGATCGCGGGCATCTGGGTCAACGACATGGTCGGCAACGACTGGGAGCATCCTGACGCCACCTTCATCGACGCCAAGACCGCCTGGTACGTCCAGGGCTCGAGCCGCAAGGCCACGATGGGCAAGTCGCTCGCCTCCTTCAGCACCGAAGAGGCCGCCGTTGCCTTCCGGAAGGAATTCGGCGGCACGCTCTACCGCTGGAACGACCTGACGAAGGAAATCCTCGGCTGCAAGGTTCCGAAGAAGCCGACTGTGCCGATGGAATGATGATCATCTGAAGAGGTATGCGCGCTTTGGCGCGCATCTGCATCCATGCAGAGCCCAACGGGCCCGAAATCCATGCGATTCCGGGCCCGTCGTCATTTTCTGACGGTATGCAGGCGGATGACGCCTCAAGGGTAGGCTGTTCGGACAAGCCTTCATGTCGGGCAGTTTTGACATGATTGTGCTGCAGCCGTTTCGAGGGTGACGGGATAATGGGGACGGTTGTTCCTAGGGGTTTGCACGGAGAATGGGGCGACGGGGAGGAGAGGGTTCCGCGGGCAGACTTTTCGGACGCGATGCACGGGCGCCGTGCCTTTGCACGCAAGCACGAAAAGGACATCATAGATGAAAAGCCTCGAAGACCTTCGACTTGACGACTTTCGCCTTGAGCTCAAGGGGAGAAGTTTGGTTCCGATCATGCAGGGAGGGATGGGCGTGAACATTTCGACCGCCGAAATGGCGCAGGCCGTGGCCGCGCGCGGTGGCATCGGGCACGTCTCGGACGCGATGGTGCCGGACCTTGCGGACCGTCTTTTCGGGACGGGCTTCACGCGCATGAAGGCGCTTGCCTGCAAGGCGCTCGAGCGCACGACGGGCGAGGCCGGGTTTCACTTTCCCGTGGAGAAGATCCGCGAGGCCGCGAAGCTCTATCTCGGGCGCGTGATGGAGGGCAGGACGGGCGAGGGGCGAATTCACGTCAACATCATGGAGAAGCTCACGATGAACGCCTCGCTCGAAACCCTGAGGGCCCGCCTTCTCGGGGCGCTTGATGCGGGCGTCGACGGGATCAGCCTTTCGGCGGGCCTGCATGCGGGATCCTTTGCGCTCATGAGCGGGCATCCGAGGTTTCGCGATGCGTGTCTCGGGGTGGTGGTTTCGAGCCGCCGGGCACTCAATCTCTTCATGAGGAAGTCCGCGAAGACGGGGCGCCTGCCTGACTACGTCGTGGTCGAGGGCCCGCTCGCGGGCGGGCATCTGGGCTTCGGAGCGGACTGGCAGCGCTTTTCGCTTGCCGACATCGTGCGGGACGTGAAGGGTTGGCTGCATGAGAATGCGCTTCGGATTCCCGTGATCGCGGCGGGCGGCGTCTTCACGGGGACGGACGGTGTGCGGATGATCACGGAGGCGGGCGCGGACGGCATTCAGGCCGCGACGCGCTTTGCGGTGACGAGGGAGTCGGGGCTGCCCGACGCCGTCAAGCAGCGCTACTTCGACGCGCGGGCGGAGGACATCGAGGTCAACGGCATTTCGCCGACGGGTTATCCGATGAGGATGCTCAAGTCGAGTCCCGCGATCAACGCCGCGCTCAAGCCGCAGTGCGCGGCCTACGGGTACATGCTTGATCACGGCGGCTGCGCGTATCTCAGGGCCTGGCGCGAGGCCGAGGCTGCGGGAACGGCGCAGGACGGCATCCGGGAGAAGACCTGCCTTTGCGCGCAGATGCGCAGCTCACGCGTCTGGACGCTCGGTGCGAACGGGGCAAGGCTCGCGGAGGCGGGGAAGCGGGATGCCTCGGGCAGGTGGGTGCTTCCGTCGACGGCGGAGGTGTTCGACGACTACCGTTTCGGCGTGGCGGACGAGGTGCATGCCAGACGGGATGGATGCGGTTCATAGGGGCGCGCGGAGCGTGCGGACAAAAGGCGAGCAGATGTATCCCTGCGGGCGTGAATCGTACAAAACGCACGCAAAATCGATATGATGTAGGGACTTTTTTCCCGCACGCCGTCCGACGCGTGCGGATGAGGCCGGCGATGGGGCTCTGGACGAGCACGAAGGCCGCCGGCCGACTTCTCGCTACGGAACCTGATCGTGAAAATTCTGCTGATTCCCGACTCCTTCAAGGGGAGCCTTTCCTCCGCCCGTCTCTGCGCCATCATGAAGAAGACGGCGCTCGACGTCATGCCGGACGCGCAGGTGACGTCCATCCCGGCCGCCGACGGCGGCGAGGGCACGCTCGACGTCATCCGCAACTCCATCGGCGGCTCCTTCGTGGTGCACAGCGTGACCGGCCCCTGCGGCCAGCCCGTGAGCGCGCGCTATCTGAGCGCGGGCGACACGGCCTATGTGGAGCTCGCGGAGGCTGCGGGCCTGCAGCACAGGCTGCCCGGCTTCTCCGCCGCCAACACGACGACCTTCGGCGCGGGCCAGCTCATCGGCGAGGCGCTCAATGCGGGCCACCGCCGCATCGTGATCACCCTCGGCGGCAGCTGCACGACGGACGCGGGCTGCGGCATGGCCGCTGCGCTCGGCGTGCGCTTCACGGCGCCCAACGGCCGCAATTTCATCCCAACGGGCGCCACGCTCGGCGCCATCCGCCACATCGCCCTCAATCCGTTCTTCTTTGAGAGCGGCGTGAGGATCGAGGCGCTGTGCGACGTGACGAATCCCCTGTGCGGCCCGAACGGCTCCGCGAGGGTCTTCGGCCCCCAGAAGGGCGCCACGCCCGAGATGGTCGAGACGATGGAGGCCGGCATGGCGCATCTGGCCACGATCTTCGAGCGCAACAAGGGCCCGAAGCTCGCCGACATGCCCTGCGCGGGCGCGGCCGGCGGCTGCGGCGCGGGCGTCGTCGCCTTCCTCAACGGCAGGCTTCTGTCGGGCAGCGATGCGCTTCTTGACCTGATGAACTTCTCCGCCCTTGCGGCCGATGCGGACCTCATCGTGACGGGCGAGGGCATGGTCGACGACCAGACGGCGGGCGGCAAGTTCGTCAGTGCGGTGGCGGCCCGTGCGAACGGCACGCCCGTCGTCGTGCTCGCAGGCGGCATCGCAGAAGGCACGAACCTCGAGGCCCTGTACGAGAAGGGCGTCACGGCTGTGATGCCCGTGACGAGCCGTCCGATGACGCTCGGCGAAGCCATGTCGAGCGGCGCCGAGGGCGTGCGCCTCACGGCCACGCAGCTCTTCAGGCTCGCCGGGGCGCTCAAGGCCTGACGGAGAAGACGTCCGAACCATGATTCGAAAGGGGCTCCCGCCTGAGGCGGGGGCCCCTTTTGAATTTTTGCAGGATGAAAAAGGCCGTATCGCAGCGACTGCGATGCGGCCTTTCGGTGACTTTCGATGACGGAGGTCTTATTTCTGCTGGAGCTTTTCGACGGCGGCCTTGACCTCGGCGTTCGAGGCGGCGCTGCTCTTGAGGAGATCGCGGATTTCGCGAAGGAGCACGACGTCCTCGGGCGTGGGCGCGGGGGCGGGGGCGGGAGCGGCGGCCTTCTTCTCCTCTTCGGCCTTGAGAAGCTTGGCGGCTTCGGCCTCGAGGCGCTTGCGGATGGTCGTGACGACCTTGATGAGCCAGAAGATCACGAAGGCGAGCAGCAGGAACTGCACGACGGCCGTGAGGAAGGCGCCGTAGCCGAATACCGTGGCGCCGGCCTTGACGAGGGCCTCGTAGGTTTGGGGGCCCGTGTAGCCTTCGACGGGCTTGAGGACCACGAAGAGGTTCGTGAAGTCGGGGCGGCCGACGAGCACGCCGAGGATCGGGTTGACGATGTCCTTGACGAGCGAGTTGACGATGTTGGAGAAGGCGGCGCCGATGATCACGGCGACGGCGAGATCCATGACGTTGCCCTTCGAGATGAACGCCTGGAATTCCTTGAGAAAGTTGCGCAATTTGTGTCTTCTGGCTGTGGTTTGAGGGTTGAAGTCATCACCGTGGCGTCCTCTGGGAACGCCTGCAGGAGGATATTTTAGGCATGCCCGCCTCTCTTGTCGAATGAGGCGTGGAGCGCGTTTGAGCCGTTCGCCTTCGAAGTGCGCCATAATGATCAGATTCTGTTTTCGGTTTTGCGGCGCCGTCAGGCGTCCCGGGCCGTTCAAAGTGAAGGAAGAAAGATGCTTGATTTATCCACGGTGCGCATTGCGTTTTTGGGCTTCGGGAACATGGCGTCGGCCATGGCCGACGGCTGGATCCGTTCGGGAGCGGTGAAGCCGGAGCAGCTCGGCGCCGCCTCCCGCCGTCAGGACGTGCTCGAGGCGCGCACGAAGGCGCGCGGCATGAAGGCCTTTGCGACCTGCGAGGAGGCCGCACGCTGGGCCGACGTGGTCGTGGTGGCCGTGAAGCCCCATCTTGTCGAGGGCGTCGTGAAGCCCATTCGCGGGATCCTCAAGGACAGGCTCGTCCTCTCGGTGGCGGTGGGCAGGCTCTTTGACTTCTACGAGTCCATCCTCGAGTCCGGCACACGCCATCTCTCGACGCTTCCCAACACCCCCGTGTCCATCAACGAGGGCATCGTGATCTGCGAGGCCCGTCATTCGATGACGCTCGACGACGAGGCGTTCGTGGAGCAGCTCTTTGCGAAGCTCGGCCTTGCCGAATTCGCCGACGAGAAGATGATGTCCGCCGCGGGAACGCTTGCGGGCTGCGGTCCGGCCTTTGCCGCCATGTTCATCGAGGCGCTCGCCGACGGTGCCGTCAAGCACGGCGTGCCGCGCGCGGCCGCCTATTCGCTCGCCTCCCAGATGCTTGCGGGCACCGCAAAGCTCCAGCTCGAGACGGGCGCGCATCCCGGTGCGATGAAGGACGCCGTCTGCTCGCCCGGCGGCACGACGATCATCGGCGTTGCGGCGCTCGAAAGGAAGGGCTTCCGCTCGGCCGTGATCGACGCAATCGATGCGATCGAGACGAGGAGCCGCTGAGGCTTTACCTGAGTCCGCTCGATTGGTCCGGAAAGTTTCGCCCGCCTGACGGTGAGGTCGGCGGGCGAAATGTTTTTCACAGAAACAGCCGCAGGAAGCCTCCGAATTCATTCGGATGGAGGAACGCGGCAAACTTCTCTCTTCCAATCTATTTGTTGTCCCCGATGAAAGGCGTGTGTCTTTCCAGCCCCTGTGCCAAGGTACTTCCATGAGCACGAAATCCTTCATCATCAGTCTTCCGATCATCACCGGAGATCAAGACCGCCGTCGACTGCGGAAGAGTTTCAGTTTCGGCTGCAACCTTCAGAACGCCGTCATGGGCGGTGGATGGGATCGTGTGTTGCAGATGCGTGCCACACCTGAGTGGCAGGCCACAAGGGCCATGCCGAAAGGCAGAGAAAGAACCAAGGCTTTCCGCGATCTTCGCGTGCGGTTCCGCTTGAGCGAGTACGACTTTCATGCCGACGTCGCCATGCACCGCAAGGCTTCGGGACGCGGCCACTTACTCGGCATCAACGAATGTCAAAAGCTCGCTTCGAGAGCGTGGATCTCGGTGGAACGCCACCTCTACAACGGCGGCGCTCCGAGGTTCATCAGTTCTCGACGCGGACTGCATTCGATCGAAGGGAAGACCAATCGCACCGGCATCATCTGGAAAGCAGATCAGCAGTGCGTAACCGTCTGCAAGCGCGTGTACCGTGTTCGCGTTGACAAGCGCGACGACTGGCTCACCCGGGCTTTGCAGGATCCGACGGATCCCACAAAGCCCAGAAAAGTGAAGTACTGTCGGATCGTGCGTGAAATGCGCAAAGGCAAGGAGCGCTTTTTCCTTCAGCTCGTTGCCGAAGGGTCAAGCCCCCTGAAGCACGCCTACGCCGGCAAGGATCTGCGCATGGCCATTGATCCGGGACTCGGTTCGCTCACTTATGCGACTGAGGACGGGACAATTGCCAAAGTGCAGATTGCGCCGAGCGCGGACACGGATCACCGTGCCATACGCCGAATCCAGCGTGCGATGGAGCGAAGCCGCCGTGCGACGAATCCCGACAACTACGAAGCTGTTGACGTTGTTCGTCACGGCAAAAAGAAGAAGTCCTTCAAGGTGAAGTCCGGAAGGCTTCAGTGGCGTTTCTCGAAGCGCTACGAAAAACTCCGGTCGGAACTTGCGGAGATGCTTCGTCTTTGCGCCGCCACGCGAAAGCGCGAGCACGGTGAAGTCTGCAACTGGCTTCTCGGCCATGCAGGCCACATCATTGTGGAGGACAACTCCTTCAAGGCGTTCCAAAAAGGACATTTTGGCAAGTCCATCGGGCGACATGCTCCGGCGGCGTTCTACACCCAACTGACAAGCAAGGCTGAAAGCGCCGGTTTGCAGGTAACGGTTGTATCGCCAAGGAAGCTCAAGCCCTCTCAGCACAATCTGCTGACGG
>NZ_JH815515.1:57502-60103 GCF_000297775.1 Sutterella wadsworthensis 2_1_59BFAA | reverse complement strand
GTGTACCGTGTTCGCGTTGACAAGCGCGACGACTGGCTCACCCGGGCTTTGCAGGATCCGACGGATCCCACAAAGCCCAGAAAAGTGAAGTACTGTCGGATCGTGCGTGAAATGCGCAAAGGCAAGGAGCGCTTTTTCCTTCAGCTCGTTGCCGAAGGGTCAAGCCCCCTGAAGCACGCCTACGCCGGCAAGGATCTGCGCATGGCCATTGATCCGGGACTCGGTTCGCTCACTTATGCGACTGAGGACGGGACAATTGCCAAAGTGCAGATTGCGCCGAGCGCGGACACGGATCACCGTGCCATACGCCGAATCCAGCGTGCGATGGAGCGAAGCCGCCGTGCGACGAATCCCGACAACTACGAAGCTGTTGACGTTGTTCGTCACGGCAAAAAGAAGAAGTCCTTCAAGGTGAAGTCCGGAAGGCTTCAGTGGCGTTTCTCGAAGCGCTACGAAAAACTCCGGTCGGAACTTGCGGAGATGCTTCGTCTTTGCGCCGCCACGCGAAAGCGCGAGCACGGTGAAGTCTGCAACTGGCTTCTCGGCCATGCAGGCCACATCATTGTGGAGGACAACTCCTTCAAGGCGTTCCAAAAAGGACATTTTGGCAAGTCCATCGGGCGACATGCTCCGGCGGCGTTCTACACCCAACTGACAAGCAAGGCTGAAAGCGCCGGTTTGCAGGTAACGGTTGTATCGCCAAGGAAGCTCAAGCCCTCTCAGCACAATCTGCTGACGGGCCAATTTGTCAAGCACGAACTTTGGGAGCGCCGCGTGCGACTGGGTGAAGATGATGACGAACGCTGGATCGACCGCGATGCGGCGGCTTGTCTGAATCTGTTGTACGCAGATCTTGAAAAACAAACCTACGCCCCGGAACGGATCCGTGAGGCCGTTCTAGCCGGAGTAACAGCCTGGCTTGACGCCGGTGTCGTAGTCATTCAAGCCCGAGAAGGGATCACCGAGCGCGAGTTCGGGAGGTTCCGACGGCGGGGGATTCCGTCCTCCACCGTACAAGGGCTGCGTCAGCGAGGATTTCGTGGTCGGAGTGACAGCAAATCGGGGACAACCCCGAGGCGCAAAGCCTCGACTGTATCGAAACCCTCCCACTTCAGTGGCGAGGTTGTTTAGCGGATCATTTCGATGTCGGCGCGCCTGCTGCAGGGTACGAGGGCCTTGACGGGGGCCTGCCAGTAGGGGTTCGAGCGGGTGGAGGTGAGGCAGGGATCGTTGAGGAAGCCCGGATCGATGCGCACGGCGCCTTCGAGCGACTTGCGAAGCGCTGCGCGCGCCTTGGCGCCGCCCTTTCGGAGGTCTCCGCCCATGTCGGGCGCCGAGACGAAGCGGCTGCCGCCAAGGGAGATGCCTGCGGCCCTGACGCCGTTGACAGGCCTGAAGACGAGCACGTCGCCGGGCTTGAACCTGTCGAGCGATCTGCCGCCGTCGGCCTTCGGATAGGCGGCGAGCAGCATGTCGGGATCGCGCTGCACGATGAGGTCGCGGGCGAGGAAGACGCTGCGAAGGAAGGAGCCGCCGTCCGCGTGGCGGCCCGAGGCGGCCTCCCGCACCGCCGTCTCCGAGAGGGCCTTCATGAAGGCGGCGGGATCGCTTCGGCGTTCGCTCTCCTCGCGACGCTCGAAGTCGGCGAGCTTCTCGACGGCGGAGACCGCGATGGTGCCGCGACGCCCGTCGGGGAGCGCGGCGCGCATGACGCCGTCGCCCGCGCCGTCAAGGCGAAGGACCGCACCGCGGGGCAGCACGACGTCGGCGGACGGGGCGCTTTCCTCCTGCAGGGGCTTGAAGACGGCCTTGTCGGCCGTCACGATGAGCCTTTCGTGCCTGTTGCGGATGAGGATCTCGGTCTCGGTGCAGGGACGCACGTCCGTGCTTCGGGCTAGACCGATCGAGCCGTCGGGCAGGCGCAGGAGCGTCATGCCGTCCTTCTCGTCAAGGCGTGCGGCGGGCGTGCCTGCGGGGACCGTCGTGACGGGACGGCCCGAGAGGTCCGTGATGCGGGTCACGGGGGCCGTCGTGAAGGCCCAGACCTTCTTCTTCAGGTCGTCCGAGTCGGGCAGGAGCTTAACGCGCACGTCGACGGGGCGCTTCTGAACGTAGTAGGCGGCGCGCAGGTCGGAGAGCGCTTCGGCGGAGTCCGTGCGGCCCTTGAGCACCGTGATGCCGCCGCTCGTTTCGGCCGTCACCTCGAAGAGCTTCGTGCGCGGATCGGGCGCATGAGTGCGCTTGACGCCGTCAATGATGGCGGCATCGTCCCCAGGCGCCGTTTCGACGGTGATGAGGGGCGCGGCGGAGACGGTGCCCGGGCCTGCAAGTCCGAGAGAGAGGACGAGGGCGAGGGCAGGAAAAAGGCGGAGCATGGCGGAAGTTCCTCCGTGATGACGGTTGTGCCGACATTGTGCCTCAAAAGAGGACCTAAACAACCTCGCCACTGAAGTGGGAGGGTTTCGATTCAGTCGAGGCTTTTCGCCTCGGGGTTGTCCCCGATTTGCTGTCACTCCGACCACGAAATCCTTGCTGACGCAACCCTTGTACGGTAAGGGACGGAATCCCCCGCCGTCGGAACCTCCCGAACTCGCGCTCGGT
>NZ_JH815515.1:0-57402 GCF_000297775.1 Sutterella wadsworthensis 2_1_59BFAA | reverse complement strand
GCATGGCCGAGAAGCCAGTTGCAGACCTCGCCGTGCTCGCGCTTGCGAGTTGCGGCCGAAAGACGAAAAATCTCCGCTAGTTCTGCCCGCAGACTTTCATAGCGCTTCGAGAAGCGCCATTGAAGCCTGCCGGACTTCACCTTGAAGGACTTCTTCTTTTTGCCGTGACGAACAACGTCAACAGCTTCGTAGTTGTCGGGATTCGTCGCACGGCGGCTTCGCTCCATCGCACGCTGGATTCGGCGTATGGCACGGTGATCCGTGTCCGCGCTCGGCGCAATCTGCACTTTGGCAATTGTCCCGTCCTCAGTCGCATAAGTGAGCGAACCGAGTCCCGGATCAATGGCCATGCGCAGATCCTTGCCGGCGTAGGCGTGCTTCAGGGGGCTTGACCCTTCGGCAACGAGCTGAAGGAAAAAGCGCTCCTTGCCTTTGCGCATTTCACGCACGATCCGACAGTACTTCACTTTTCTGGGCTTTGTGGGATCCGTCGGATCCTGCAAAGCCCGGGTGAGCCAGTCGTCGCGCTTGTCAACGCGAACACGGTACACTTGCTTGCAGACGGTTACGCATTGCTGATCTGCTTTCCAGATGATGCCGGTGCGATTGGTCTTCCCTTCGATCGAATGCAGTCCGCGTCGAGAACTGATGAACCTCGGAGCGCCGCCGTTGTAGAGGTGGCGTTCCACCGAGATCCACGCTCTCGAAGCGAGCTTTTGACATTCGTTGATGCCGAGTAAGTGGCCGCGTCCCGAAGCCTTGCGGTGCATGGCGACGTCGGCATGAAAGTCGTACTCGCTCAAGCGGAACCGCACGCGAAGATCGCGGAAAGCCTTGGTTCTTTCTCTGCCTTTCGGCATGGCCCTTGTGGCCTGCCACTCAGGTGTGGCACGCATCTGCAGCACACGATCCCATCCACCGCCCATGACGGCGTTCTGAAGGTTGCAGCCGAAGCTGAAACTCTTCCGCAGCCGACGGCGGTCTTGATCTCCGGTGATGATCGGAAGACTGATGATGAAGGATTTCGTGCTCATGGGAGTACCTTGGCACAGGGGTTGGAAAGACACACACCTTTCATCGGGGACAACAAATAGATTGGAAGAGAGAGGTTGGCCGCATTCCTCCATCCGAATGAATTCGGAGGCTTCCTGCGACTGTTTCTGTGAAAACGGGCCTGCATCCGTGGCAGGATGCAGGCCCGTTCTGTCGGTGACGCGTCGCGGACGGAGGTCAGGCGGTCTTTTCGGTTTCAGCCTTGGCCGCTTCCTCGGCGGCCCTAGCGGCCTTTTCGGCGGCCTCGGTGCGCTTGGTGGCGACCGTGGCCATCATGCCCGAGCAGAGGATGACGGCAGCGCCCGTGAGGGTCGCGGCGGTCACGCTCTCGCCGAACCAGAAGAAGCTGATGATGACCGAGAACGGAATTGCGGAGAAGCCCAGGCACGAGGAGAGGAGCATGTTGCCGTAGGCGTAGGAGCGGGTCGTGCAGATCTGGCCGAGCGTGGCGCACAGGCCCATGCCGAGAATGCCGACGAGGCCTTGGGCGTTGGGCATGTGCAGGCCGCCCTCGACGACGTAGCAGGCGATGAGGCCCGCGATGGTGCCGAAGAGCGTGAAGTAGAAGACGATTCGCCAGGAGGGCTCCTTCATGTCGCCGAGCTCCTTCATCTGCCAGTAGATGACGAGGTCGAGGAGCGAGACGCCCAGACAGATGAGGGCCGGGATCAGCTCGCCCTCGTTGAAGCTCGGCTGCAGCACGATGGTGACGCCCGTGAAGCCCGCGATCGTGGCGAGCACGAGCGCCCACGGCGCGGGCTTGTGGCGCATCAAGGCGAGGATCACGAAGTTGGCGGCCATGAAGAGCGGCGTCGTGTAGATGAGGGTCATGTTGGTCCCGAAGTGCATCTTTCCGAGCGTGAAGAACCAGAGCATGATCGAGAGCGTGCCGAGGACGGAACGCTTGATGTGGCCCGCGATGTGCGGGGTCTTGAGGGTGAGGGTAGCGCGGTTGCGGAAGACGAAGAGGGAGATCACGAGCACGCCGAAGAGCGAGCGGTAGAAGACCATTTCGATGGGGCCGTGTACGTCGCTGCAGAGCTTGACGAATGCCGCCATGACGGAAAAGAGCGCCGCAGCCGCCAACGCCCAAAGGGATTGCTTCATCATTTTATTTTCTTCTTGAAGACGGTTTGTGGGGGTGGTTTTGGGGTGACACGATTTTAGCCAAACCTGCGGTCCAAAAGAAGACGCAAAAGGCCTGCGGCAGGGGATTCGAGGGAAAACGTGAACACTAAAGACAACACCCGCAGAGCGGTGCGCTGCAGGTGTCGGGGAACAGGCGAAAACGGGCTGCCGGCGTCCTGCGGATGAGCGGCGGACGGGCGGCTCGTCAGCGCCAGGCTTCGATGAAGAGGAGCGTGATGGCGTCGAGGCCCGAGGCCGTCACGGCGAGGCGGGCTTGGGCGCGCACGACGGGCTTGGCGTGGTAGGCGATGCCGAGGGCGGCCGCGCCGATCATCTCGAGATCGTTGGCGCCGTCGCCTGCGGCGATGGCCTGTTCGAGCGTGGCGCCCGCCTGATGGCAGAGGATCTCGAGCGTGCGGCGCTTGCCGTCGGCGTCGAGGATGCGGCCGCCCGCGGGGCCCGTCACGGTGCCCGTGAGGACGCCGCGTTCGGCGTCGATGCCGAGCATGTTGCTGAAGTCGCCCGTCATGCCGAGGCGGGTTGCGATCGCGTGCGTGAAGTGCGTGAAGCCGCCCGAGAGGACGTAGCTGCGGATGCCGTGGGCGTTGCAGAAGTCGATGAGGCGTGCGGCGCCGGGCTGCAGGCGCACGCTCGCGAGGGCCTCGTCGATGACCGAGACGGGGGCGTCCCTGAGGAAGGCGACGCGCTTTTCGAGGCTTTCGGCGAAGGTGAGCTTCGTGCCGCCCTCCATGGCGGCGCGCGTGACTGAGGAGACCTCCTCGCCCACGCCGTGAAGCGCGGCCATGTCGTCGATGCACTCGTTCTGAATGACGGTGCCGTCCATGTCGAGGCAGATGACGCGGAAGTCCCAGACGGAAAGCCCCGCCTTCACTTCGAGGACGTCGATCGATTCGTCGTCCGCTAGGCGCCGTGCGATCGAGCGGGCCGTCATCGGGGAGAGGCCGCAGAAGCGTGCGGCATTGGGGCGCGTGAGGACTTCGCCCGCCATGAATTCGTCGGCGAGGTCGCAGACGAGATCGGGGGTGACGCCGGGGCCGGCAAGAATCAGATCAAGCATGGAAAGCCTTGGAGAAATGAGTGGACGCAGTCCTTCAAATGTAGCCCAAGGCGGATGAAGACGCAAACGAGGAAGGCGTCCTGGAAGGGGTCGGGAACGTGAAAAAAAAGGAGCGGCGTCCCGATACGCACACCTCGGGAAGGCCGCTCCAAAAAGAGGGGAAGATCCTCTTCATGAAGAAGGACGCAGGAGAACCGTC
The DNA here is from genome assembly GCF_000297775.1 of Sutterella wadsworthensis 2_1_59BFAA. Lineage (GTDB taxonomy): Bacteria > Pseudomonadota > Gammaproteobacteria > Burkholderiales > Burkholderiaceae_F > Sutterella > Sutterella wadsworthensis_A. The sequence continues at coordinate 53,944 of NZ_JH815515.1, read as the reverse complement.
CTTCGGAAAGAAAAGAGAGCAACCGGCGGGATCCCCCGGGAAGCCGTCTCGTCAGGAGGCATTGCGAGACGGCTCCCCGAACCTGACTGCGGCGGGAGATTCTGTCGGATATGCGGCGAAGCGTCCGCCTCAGAACCTGTAGTTCTTGAGGAGGTCGACGCCGGCGCGGATGTCGTCGGTGAAGATTCGGTCGGCCTTGACGTACGGCACCTTGGCGCGGTAGGCGGTGTAGAAGGCGCCGGTCTTGTCGGCGAGCTTCAGGTCCTTGTTCTTCAGGTTGCGGCGCAGGTCGACGGCCTGGGCGGCGTGGAGCATTTCGACCGAGTAGATCTGATAGAGGTTCGTGTCGATGCTGCCGAGGCGCTTGGAGGCCTGAAGGAGGTTCGTGAACGTGTCTTCGATTTCACCGGCGACGGGCATGCCGTAGAGGCTCACGGGCTGGGCGAGCGCCATGTTGTCGACGTGCAGGCCCATGAAGGACTTCTGGATGGCGCCGAAGGCGTGGCCCTTGTTGCTCGGGTCGGTGAGGAAGCGCGTGAGGCCGGTGAACTGGTCGTAGGAGAGGTGCACCGTGCGCTGGACCGAGTAGTGGGAGAGGTGGGCCATGGCGATCGAGGTGCGCTGGAGCGCAAGGGCGACGGGCAGCGGGTTGAAGTTGCCCGACGGGATGATGGCGCCCTTGACGCCGTTGCCCTCGACGAAGTAGTTGGCGACCTGCGTGGACTCAGAGCGATAGGCTTCGTCGGCGTTGAGGATCGTGGCGGGATTGTCGTCCGTGGAGTTGATCTGGACGGCGATCTGGTCGTTGAGGTCCTTGACGGCGCGGCGGGCTTCGCTCAGGCCGTAGACGGTCACGCGGTAGGAAAGCGGGTCCTGAAGCGGACGCGTGGCGTCGACGTTCCAGAGGTAGGAGCCCTTGAGGACGTCGCGCATGTCGGCGGCGGTCTGGGAGAGGCCGTCGAAGGGACGGGCGCCGATCGTCTGCGGGAGGATCGGGGCGACGTTGCCGTTGAGGCCTTCGAGCGAGAGGCCGTAGACGGTCGGGGTCATCTCGACGATGCGCTCGGCGTTGCGGGCGGCGTCGATGGCGTAGGCCATGGCGACGGAGTTGTTGGAGAGGATGGCGAGCGCGTCCTTGCCTTCGGGCTGGAGCGGCTTGATGCCGGCGGCCTTGAGGGCGTCGGCGCCCGTCATGACCTTGCCCTTCACGTCGGCCTTCCATTCGCCGATCATGACGGCGCCGACATGGGAGGCGAGCAGGATGTCGGCCTCGCCGACGGAGCCTTCGGACGGGATGAGCGGCGTCACGTTCTTGTTGAGCATGTCGCGGTAGAGCTCGGCGACGTGGACCTGGGCGCCGGACTTGCCGGCGAGGAGCGTGTTGAGCCGCACGACCATGGAGAGTCGGGCGAGGTCGACGGGCATCATTTCACCGACGCCGGCGGAGTGCGAGCGCAGGGCGTTGTAGTTGAACGCGCGGGAGGCTTCGAGCACTTCGGGGGAGAGCTTGCCGTCGGCGGTGAAGAGCTTCTGGTCCTTGTTGAGGCCGACGCCCACGGTGAGGCCGTAGACGGCCTGGCCCTTGGCGGCGGAGGCCATGACGAGCTTGTGGCTGTCCTCGAGGAGCTTGACGGCTTCGGGAGCGATGGCGACGTCGGCTTCGCCCGCGGCGATCTTCCAGGCGTCCTCGATGGAGAGGCTGGTGCCGTCGAGCGTGATCGTGGCGGCGCCGGCGGCGCCCGCCGCGGCGAGAGCGGCGCAGAGTGCGGTCATCTTGAAGAACTTGTACATGGTTGAAATTCCTTTAGTGTACGGCGTGGTTCGGGGCGCGACGGGCCTTACTTCATCGGCTTGAACGGGAAGGCGTGGCAGTCGTTGCAGATCACGCGGCTTTCCTTGTGCTCGGCGTGGCAGGCCGTGCAGGACATGTTCTCGCCGTAGTGGTGGGACTTGTGCGGATTGGGCTCATGCGGATCGGTGGGCTTCGTCTTTTCGGCGAGGTCCTGCCAGGAGCCGTGGCAGGCGAGGCAGGCTTTGTTGTCGGGGACGACGAAGGCGTTGCCGGCGACGGCGTTTTCCTGGGTGTGGCAGAGCGCGCAGTCGCCGAGGGCCTTGTGGTGGGGCTTGAGTTCGGCGGGACCGGCATTGGCCGTCGTGGAGAGGCCGAGCGCGGCGGCGAGCATGGCCGCAGCGAAGAGTTTGGTCTTGAGCATTGGGAGTCCTTTGGTTCGAAATCGTTAGAGAGCGGCGGGCTTGGCGGCGACGGCGGTGTCGGCAGCGATGCGGCCGAAGACGAGGCCGTCGGCAATGGCGCAGCCGCCGAGACGGCTGGCGCCGTGGGCGCCGCCCGTCACTTCGCCGGCGGCGTAGAGGCCTTCGATCGGCTTGCCGTGGACGGTGAGGACGCGGGCCTGGTGGTCGATGCCGACGCCGCCCATGCAGTAGTGGACCTTCGGCCAGACGCGGCAGGCGTAGAAGGGCGGCTTGTCAAGCTGGATGGCGAGCTGCAGCGCGCGGCCGAACTCCTTGTCGTTGCCGGCGGCGACCATTTCGTTCCAACGGGCGACCTGGGCCTTGAGCTCGGCAGCCGGGATCTTGAAGTGGTCGGCGAGGGCCTCGACCGTGTCGAACTGCCAGATGACCTTGTACTTGAGGCCGTTGCGCAGCGTCTGGGCCTTGGCGACGCCCTTGCTGTCGGTGAAGCAGACCGGGTAGACGGGCTTGCCGTTTTCCATCAGGCCGAGAATGGCGTCGGTGCGGGCCTTGCGGTCGGCGAGCTCGTTGCAGAAGCGCTTGCCGGTGCGCACGTCGACCATGATGCCCATCGGGAAGCCGGCGATCGTGTTGAACTGGGAGACGAGACCGAAGCCCTTTTCGTCGGGAGAGGACCAGGGGCCGAGCTGGATCTGGTCGACTTGGACCGGAGCGCCGCCGATGGCGAACATTTCGAGCATGCCTTCGCCCGTGGCGCCGAGGTGGTTCGTGGAGTCAAGACGGTCGTCGAGCGACGGATCCTGCTGCATGCGGAACCAGAGGTTGCGGGAGAAGCCGCCCGTGGCCATGATCACGCCCTTGCGTGTGCCGTAGGTCTGGAGGACGCCGGAGTCTTCCTTCGGGAACTGGTAGCGTTCGCGGACCTTGAGGCCGATCACGCGGCCGTCGGCGTCGCGGATGAAGGATTCCATCTTGGCGTTGAGGTGCATGTCGACGCCGTGCTTGCGGCAGCTGTCGGCGAGCGGACGGGTGATGCCGCCGCCCGTGGATTCGACGGTCTGCATGATGCGCGGGACGCTGTGGCCGCCGAAGTGCTGCACGAAGGGCTTGTACTGGACGCCGTGCTCGAGCGTGAAGTCAAAGGCGGGACGCGTGCCTTCGACGATCATCTTGAGCAGGTCGACGTGGGAGAGGCCGCGGCCGGAACGGATCATGTCCTGAAGCATGCGTTCGGGACTGTCCTTGATGCCTTCCTTTTCCTGAAGCGGAGAACCCGCGACGGCGAAGGCGCCGCCGTTGATGGCGGAGTTGCCGCCGAAGACGGGCATCTTTTCAATGAGAAGGACTTCGGCGCCCTTGAGGCGGGCCTGAAGCGCGGCGGCAAGGCCGGCAAAGCCCGAGCCCACGACGATCACGTCGTAGATCTTGTCGAAGGCGGGAGCGCCTTCCTTGGCGTGCGCCGCGCCCGTGGCGGCGGCGAGAGCGGCCATCGTGCCGCCGGCGAGAAGGCTGCGGCGGGTGCGGTTGATGTTCTGAGTCATGAGGTTCTCCTTGGAATGACTGGTCTGGATGCTCTTTTAAAAGCAAGAGGCATGCCAAACTTTGGTGCGCGCGTGCCGGGCCTTGTGCCGCAAGCGTTTGCGCAAAACCTAGGAGAAACCCGCCCGAGGTGTTAACCCTTGAAGATCCGACCTTTCATGCATGCGGAGTTACGAAATGTCGTAACATGAGAAACGACATTTCTCTCTTTTACGATATTACGTACTCTTTCAAGACATGAGCGAAGCCTATTTTCCCGACGATCTGCGTCTGAGGACCTATGCGGGTCTTTCCGAGACGCTCAGGCTCGAGCAGGCATTGAGGACCACGCTTCTGACGCTTGCGCCCGTGCTGCCCGCCGACGGCGTGTTCGTGAATTTCTTCATGAAGGACGAGCTCGTCGTGCAGTTTCTTGCGCACGCGACGAAGGCCCGGGCCGAGGCGATGACGGCGAGGGTGCCCGTCTCGCACGACTGGCTTCTCAAGATGTCGTACGAGCGGCGCGGGCAGTGCCTGGTGGTCAACGAGAGGCGGGAGGACCCGCTCACCGACGAGGTGCTCAGGAACGTGCTTCCCGAGGTGCGCTCCTACGTGATGCTCAGGCTTCTGATGGACGGGATCCACTACGGCGTGGTGTGCTTTTATTCGACGAGGCCGAAGGCCTTCGGGGAGCGGCACGCCGACATCGTGCGGCAGCTTCACAATCCGATCGCGATCAACGTGGGGTATTCGCTTGCCGTGTACTTCAGGACGGTTGGGCTGGAGATGAGCGCCGAGAACCGGCGTCTGAGGGAGAACGCGGTGAAGGCGTCGGAGGAGCCCCTGAGGGAGCTTCTCGCGAGGTCTCCTTCGCTCGAGTCGATTGCGCAGCGCATCAGGCGCGTGGCGCCCTATGACGCGACGGTGATCGTGACGGGCGAGTCGGGCTGCGGCAAGGAGGTCGTGGCGACGACGATCCAACAGATGTCGGCGAGGCGCAATGCGCCCTTTGTGAGGGTCAACTGCGCGGCGCTGCCCGGATCCCTCATCGAGAGCGAACTTTTCGGCTTCGAGCGCGGGGCGTTCACGGGCGCGCGCGAGCGCCATGCGGGCCTCTTCGAGCAGGCCGACGGCGGTACGCTCTTTCTCGACGAGGTCGGGGAGCTGCCGCCCGAAGTGCAGGCGAAGCTGCTCAGGGTGCTGCAGGGCCAGTCCTTCAGGCGCGTGGGCGGCGACAAGGAGGTGACGGTCGACGTGCGCATCATCTGCGCGACGAACAGGGACCTGAGGAGCATGGTCGTCGAGGGAAAGTTCCGCGAGGACCTCTACTATCGCCTCAACGTCTATCCGATTCCCGTCGCGCCCCTGAGGGAGAGGCCCGAGGACATCGAGCCGCTCGCCTCGCACTTCATCAGGCAGATCGCAAGACGATACGGCATGGCCGTGCTCCCGAGGCTCGCGGAGGAGGCGCTCGACTTCGCGAGGCGCTGGCCGTGGCCGGGCAACGTGCGCGAATTGAGAAACGTCATGGCCCGAGCCGTCCTGAGCGGCGAGCCCGTCATCAGGACGCTTGACGTGAGCACGGGCGCCGCGCCCGACGTGCACCCCGTCCCCTTTGCCGTGCGCGGACTCGGCGTCACGGGCCCATCGGACGTGCACGGCGCGCAGGAAGGGCCTGCGGACATGAAGGCGGAGGTGAATGCCGACATGACCTTCGACGACATGCAGCGTGCCTACTTCAGGGCGCTTCTTGAGCGCACGGGCGGGCGCGTGAGCGGTGCGGGCGGCGCGGCCGAAAGGGCGGGCATGCATCCCAACACGCTCAGGAGCAGGCTCGAGAAGCTCGGGATCACGCTCCGGAGGACGGTAGGGTAAGGTGCGCGAATGCGGCCCCGCGCGGGCGTTTCCGGGGCGGGATCGTGCCCGCGGCGCGCGTCGGGGCCTCTGATAGAATGGGCGGATTCAGCCCTGAAGAAAAACAACATTCCAAGCAGAACAGACCCGTCATGTCGCTCTTTCAGCTTCGCCAAACCGTTCTTCTCCTCATCACGGCCACGATCTGGGGCCTGAGCTTCGTCGCGCAGTCGGTCGGGATGAACCACGTCGGTCCCTTCACCTTCACGGCGTCGCGCATGTTCCTTGGCGCCCTCGTGCTGCTGCCCTTCGTCCTGTGGAACCGCTCGAGGCTCGCCGCCTCGAATCCCGCGGAGCACGCGCGCCGCACCTCGCCCGCCTACATGAAGATGCTCCTTCTCGGGGGCGCGGCCTGCGGCCTGTGCCTCTTCGGCGGCGAGTCGCTTCAGCAGTTCGGGCTCGTGCACGACACCGAGGTCGGCAAGGCGGGCTTCATCACGGCGCTCTACATCGTGCTCGTGCCGATGATCGGGCTTGCGCTCGGCCGCAGGACGGGCTGGCTCGTCTGGGCGGCCGTGGCGGTCGCGATCGGCGGGCTCTGGTTTCTCTGCGTGCCGCCCGAAGGCTTTTCGGTGAGGCTCGGGGACCTCTACACGCTGCTGTGCGCCTTCGTCTTCTCGCTTCACATCCTCGTCATCTCGCACTTCGTCACGAAGGTCAACGGCGTCGAGCTCGCCTGCGGACAGTTCGTCTGCGGCTCGATCATCGCCTCGGCGGCCGTGCTGATCGCGGAGTCCCCGACCATTGAAGGCCTTCAGGGGGCGCTCCTTCCCATCCTCTGGGCGGGCATCATGTCCAACGGCATCGCCTACACGCTGCAGATCGTGGGCCAGCGCGGCATGAACGAGACGGTCGCGAGCCTCATCATGAGCCTCGAGAGCGCCATCGCCGTGATCGCGGGCTGGCTGCTGCTCGGCGAAGTGCTCTCCCAGAGGGAGCTCTTCGGCTGCGTGCTGATGGCGGGCGCCGTCGTACTCGCGCAGCTTCCTGCGCCCAAGTCCCGCCGTTCCGGGAAGGACTGAGGACCAGCGGGGGCGCTCAGGCGTCCCACCAGAGGCGGGCTGCGGGCGGCACCGCCTTGAGCACGAAGGTCCTGCCCGAACGCTCGAGCAGACCGCTTGAGACCATCCTGCCCACGGCTCGGCTCGTCATGGCGCGCTCGGCGTGCACGAGGCTCGCGATGTCGGAGACGGGAATGTCCCACGGCAGCGCGGCGGGCAGCTGCGCCTCGGTGATGCCTGCGGCGCGAAAGAGCACCGCAACGGCGATCTCGACGCGGTCGTCGACGGAGCAGAGGTCGTTGACGAGATCGCCCTCAACCTGACACTCGGACTTGGCGATGCAGTTGAGAAGCATGGCGCGCTCGCGTTCGGGATTCTCTGAGACCCAGCGGGCGTAGAGCTCGAGGGGGATGGCGAAGCCGCTCACGTCGGTGACGGCCGTGGCCATGAGAGTCATGGCAGCCTTGCCGTGACCGATGGCACGCACGCTGCCGAGCAGTGTCCTGCGAGAGAAGAGGCCGATCCATCGGACCTTGTCGACGTCCGTGGTCGCGGAGCTTGCAACAAGTCCGCTCTCTATCCAGTAGACATGAGGCTGACTGCCGAAATGCACGATGTCGCGGCGGTGGCTGACGAACGGCGTGCCCGAATTCCTGAAGAAATCGGCGACCTCGTCAGCGTCTTCGACCATGAGCCATGGATTTCGACCGTAGATCGGCGCATAGCGGAAGTCGGACATCGGGGATCTCCTGAGAGGTGGAACAGCCATCCGATTTTAACGAAAACAAGCCGGTCGTCCGATGATGCGGACGACCGGCTGTTGGCTGGCGTTGATTATTCCGGTTGTTGCCAAGGAGGTTTGCTTACTTGCCTTCCTGAATCCGCTTGAGGGCGTGCTCAGCAGCATAGCGGCCCGACGTCATGGCGAAGGACGAAGCGGAGCCTTCGCAGCGCAGGTCATAGGACGAGTCGTAGAGACCACCGATGTCCTGACCGATGACGTAGAGGTTCGGGATCACGTCGCCCTGCGGAGTCTTGGCCTCGAAGGCCGGCGTCACTTGAACGCCGCCGAGCGTGAGGAAGAAGGCGCGGATGGCCTTGAGGGCGTAGTAGGGGCCGTGTTCCAGATCGAACTTGACGAGATGCTCGGGCTTGCGGCCGAACTCGGGGTCGTGTCCCTTTTCGGCGTAGCCGTTGACCTTCTTCATCGTGTCCTTCAGGTTTTCGGGCGGGACGCCGATCTGCTGGGCGAGCTCTTCGATCGAGTCGGCCTTGAAGGCCCAGCCGCGTTCCTTGCCGATCTCCCAGGTCTTGGGAAGGGCCTTGAGCGGCGTGTCGGCGAGCACGATGGCATTGAAGGGAAGCACGGCGCCCTTGTTGATCATGCGGTCCATCATCTTCTGGTCGAAGATCGTGTAGGAGACGCCGCCGGCAGTCGTCATGGCGTTGTAGACGTCGACGAAGACGGAGCCGCGGGACTCGTTGAAGAAGCGGCGGCCCGTGTGGTCGACCCAGAGCCAGGGCTGGGCGAGGGCGCAGCGGCCCTGCTTGAGCTCGTCCGGACCGGAGAACTGGTTGATCGGGGGCGTGTCGGGCAGGTACGGGGCGTTGCCTGCGACGGCGTGCATGCCTGCAACGCCTGCGCCGACGAGGCGGGCCATGTTGATGCCGTCGCCCGTGCGGCCGTCGACCACGGGGCTGCGGAGCCAGATCGGCTCGACCATGCCGAGAGCGGAGGAGTCGAAGACGTACTGCGCGAGCATTTCCTTGTTGGCCGCGAAGCCGCCGGTGGCGATGATGACCTTTTTGGCGTGGATGATGAGCTTGTCGCCCGACTTCGTCGTGGCCTCGACGCCCGTGACTCGGCCGTCGGTCATGATGAGCTTGGTGACGCGGGTGTTCGTCAGAAGCTCGCCGCCGCGGGCCTTGATGTTCTCGATCCAACGGCGGATGACTTCAGCCGTGCCGCCCTTGAATAGGTGCCAGCACATCAGCGACTCTTCCTTCGGATACATCGTGCGGATGCCGCGAAGTTCGACGCCCATGTCGATGATTTCATCGATCGTGCGGGTTGATTCCTCGATGAGGACGCGAAGCACGGCGGGGTCGGCGCGGAAGTGGTGGAACTGGAGGGCGGCGTCGAGGACCTGCTGGGCGGTCGTCTTGATGCCATGGGCCTTCTGGTACTTCGTGTTGATGCCGAGCGAGCCTTCGGGCATGATGCCTGCGCCGCCGAGGAACGGAAGCTTTTCAATGACTAGCGCCTTGCAGCCCTTGTTGACGGCCGCGTTCGCAGCGGAAAGACCACCGAGGCCGCCGCCCACGATCACGAGGTCGCGGGTTTCCTCCTTCACGGCGGCGAAGGCGGACGGGATGCCGGGCATGGCGGCCATGACGGCCGCGCCGCCGATGAGCTGACGACGATTGAGTTTCATTACTGTTCTCCTTGTGGACGCCGTGGTCTCGGCGTCTTGTTCTTGCATATGCGGTTCGGTCAAAAACCGCATTGAGAACATGATCGGATTTTCGGGATTGGGTTTCTGTGTGAATTCACACAGTCACAATAGGGAAACCCCGAGGAAGTGGCCGAATGAAAGAAAGGCGGGTCGTCCCGAGGGGACGGCCCGCCCTTGTGTGCTCGGCATGGGCACGTTCTAACGGGTGAAAGTCCCGAGAGGGGCCGGCAGTGGCAACCTCATAGCCAAAAGCAAGGTGTGCGTCGGAGAGCGTCAGAAATTTTGTGTCCATGGGATAATCGGAGCCCGCCAATCGGGTGCATCCAATGAACACGAATACCAAACGCAATTCTCGTAAGAAGTCCACCAACCCCCTCGATAACCATATCGACCAGTACGTTTCCGAGCTTCGAGCATCGGGCCGCCCGCTGGGCCCCGAAGCCTTCTCCGAGGCCGTCCGTACCTTCTCCCAACGCTTCGTCGAAGCCATGCTGCAGGGAGAAATGGATGCCCATCTCACAGGCTGTCAGCCCACTGAAACGCCTCCTGAAGAGGTCGCCGCTGACGAGCTTCCCCAGCTTTCCAACAAGCGCAACGGCTTTAGCCACAAGACCCTGAAGACCGAGTTTGGTCCTCTGCCGCTGAGCGTTCCGCGCGACCGACAGAACACTTTCGACCCGATCATCGTGCCCAAGCACAGCCGCTCGTTCGGCAAGATGGACGAGCAGATCATCGCCATGTACGCCAGGGGCATGAGCACCCGTGACATCCAGGCCTTCATCGACAACCTCTACGGGGTGGACATCAGCCCCGACTACGTCAGCAAGGTTACTGACAGAGTGCTTGAGGACGTCCGGGAGTGGCAGAATCGCCCGCTCGCAAGTGTGTATCCCGTCGCTTTCTTCGACGCCCTTCGAGTCAAAATCCGCAGCGGCGCAGCCGTAAAGAACATGGCTGTTCATCTCGGGATTGGTGTTCGCACGGACGGTACGCGTGAGGTTCTGGGCATGTGGATCGCCGAGAACGAGGGCGCAAGCTTCTGGGCGAGCGTGTTCAACGGGCTCAAGGCCCGAGGCGTGGAGGACATCCTCATCGCCGTTACGGACGGCCTGAAGGGCATGACGGAGGCTCTTGAAACCGTGTATCCGCAGACCCTCCACCAGACCTGCATCGTCCACCTTATCCGCGCATCCACCTCATTCGTCTCTCAGAAGGACAGGGCGGCCGTATGCAAGGAGCTGAAGCCCATCTACCAGGCAGTGGATGCCGACGCTGCAGAACGCGCTCTGGAGCGTTTTGGAAGCACGGACATGGGCAAGAAGTATCCAGCCATCATCCAGATCTGGGAACGCGCCTGGGCGCAAGTGATCCCGTTCTTCCAGTTCCCGCCAGAGATCCGTACACTGATCTATACGACCAATGCGATTGAAGGGCTAAACCGCGCTGTCAGGAAGGTGATCAAGACGCGCACTCTATTCCCTAGTGAGGACGCAGCCCGGAAGCTGATCTACCTGGCTATCATGAATTTCACGACCTCCTGGAAGCGTGCTACAGCCAGGTGGTCTGCTGCCATGCCTCAGTTCGCTCTGCTGTTTGGCGAGCGCTTTACAGGTGCCATGGAGTAAGACAAGGGGTATGATTAGACTACCCGCGCTATCGCATCAGGTCTGGCATACTGCATCACAAAAAACAAAGGGCAGCCTCGTTGGGCTGCCCCTGGAATAACCTCCCCAGACACAGAAATCCTGACACTCCCGTATCGCCACGCAGTGGATTACTTCATCGAACTCGTGATGGCGAATTGGAATACTCACTTCGCCAATCTCAGTCATGCCAACGATTGCATTCGTGTTGCCGAAGGTCTGAGCGTTCGTACGATCAAGCGTCCGATGACGCCTTACAACTTCTGCCACGATTTCGAGAAATTTCCGAGCTACCTTCGCCGAGTCGCCATCAAGGCTGCATACGGACAGGTGTCGTCGTATCAAACGCGTCTGGCCCAATGGAAAGCGAAGCCGGGGCAAAAGGGCCGGCAGCCCGGTCTGCCGAAGGCCGGCAGAAGCTTTCCGGTCATGTACCGCGACAATACGTTCATCAGAGCCGGACGCAACAGCGTGAAACTCAAAGTTCGCATTCGCAATACTTGGGACTGGGTTGATGTCGAACTCGATAAACACGATGTCGATTACATTGCACTTCAATGCGCTACCCGCAACGAATTGTCGCCGGCATTGAGAAAGCGCGGGAAGAAATGGTATCTGGACTTCTCCTTTGAGGAGAAGGTTATTCTGAAGAAGGTGTCTCTCGACACGCAGCTCGTCCTGGGCGTTGATCTTGGGATCAACAATGCATGCGTGTGCTCGGTCATGGATTCAAAGGGCACTATCATCGGCAGACGTTTTAAGAAGCTGCCGGTAGAGCAAGACTCTTTGGAACGTGCCTTGCGGCGCATCAGGAAAGCTCAAAGCAACGGTGCAAAACGCACGCCGAGGCTTTGGGCGAGAGCGAATGGTGTCAACCAGGACATTGCCGTCAAGACGGCCAACTTCATCGCAGGAGTTGCGAACGAATTCAAGGTCGACGTCATTGTCATGGAACACCTTGATCTTGCGGGCCGTAAACGCGGCTCGAAACGTCAGCGACTCCATCACTGGCGAGCCAAGTCTGTCCAGAAGATGGTGGAGCACAAGGCGCACCGGTGCGGAATCCGCATTCGTCGCGTCTGTGCTTGGAACACGTCGAAGCTTGCCTTTGACGGCACCGGTGTCGTTACAAGAGACACGAACAACTACAGCATGTGTACGTTTCAGACAGGCAAGCGCTATTCGTGCGACCTGTCTGCTTCGTACAACATAGGAGCTCGGTACTTCCTGAGGGAGTACGAGAAGTCCATTTCGGTGACGAAATGGCGGCGCACCTCGGCAAAAGTTCCGGGATGTGCCAAGAGGGTCACACGCACCCTGGACACCCTAATTCGGGTTTGCGCGGAGCTGCGTTCCATGTGAACGCAGATTTCTGAGCTTGCTCGCTATCTGTGCCCAGGCAGTCCTTGCCGGTAAAAGGCAGGGAAGCCCCGTCCAATTAATAATTGGGCGGAGAGGATTCACGCGAATTGGCTGACTGTCCGTCAGAGCTTCGGCTCGCCCGTGCCGAACTTCTCGGTGCGGATGCGGGCGGACAGGACGCCTGCGGCCCTGAGGGCCTCGGCGGCGGCCTTCATGAAGCCTGCGGGACCGCAGAGAAGGTAGTCGGCGTTGTCGGTGACAAGCGCCGCGAAGTCTTCCGCAGACGGACGGCCATGGTCGGCCGTGGTGCGCAGGATGAGATGGCGGCCTTCATGGCCGCTGATGCGCGACTCGATCTCGTCCACGCTGCGGAGCATGGCGGCCGCGGGCGTCACGCCGATGCCCGCCGTGATGAAGACGAGCGGGGCGTCGCCCTCGGGCAGGCGGAAGCCTCCCGTCGGCGCGGAGAGGTCGACGAGGGCGCCGGCCGCGAGGTCGCAGAGGACGTTCGAGACCATGCCTGCAGGGAGGCTGTCTCTTGCGGAAATGCGGCGGACGGTGATGCGGATCGAGTTCTCATTGGTCGCCGTCACCGTGCACTGGCGGGGCTGGACGAGGTTTTCTCCGGGGATGTAGACGCGCACTGAGACGTATTCGCCGGGGCGGACCTGAACGACGGAGCCGTTGTTGGCGGGGCCCAGCGTGAGGCTCACGGCGTCGGCCGTCTCCTCGTGCCTGTCGGTGAGCACGAAGCCGCGCCAGCAGCTCCAGCCGCCCGGCGCCTGGGCGGCGCTCGAGTAGCGGTCCTGCTCCAACGCGATCATCATGGCGGCCAGCTGGTTGTAGTCGGCGGACCAGGCGTCGATGACGGAGGGCGTCGCAATCTCGCCGAGCACCTCGCGGATGGCGGCAATCAGATGACGGCCGATGATCGGATAGTGCTCGGCGCGAACGCCCACCGAGCAGTGCCGCATGGCGGTATGCCTTAGGGCGCCCGCAAGCACGGACGGATCGTCGATGTGGGTCGCGTATGCGTGGACCGCATGTGCGAGCGCACGCGGCTGGGAGCCCGTGCGTTGGTGCGTCATGTTGAAGAGCTGCTGGAACTCAGGATTGTGGGTGAGGAGGCGCGAGTAGAAGTGAGCGAGCAGCGCCTCGCCGTTGGTGGCGAGGATGGGAGCAGTTGCCTTGACGACGGCCTTCTGCTAGTCGTTGAGCATGTGTGGGTTCCTTCTTTGTGTTGTTTCTCTTAGCCGAAGGATAAGTCAGGGCGCGCGCCCCGAGCCTGTTCTGAAGAATACGCTTGCATTTCGAAACGCACGCGCGAGAGGAAAAACCATGAGGCGGCGTGTTTGGACGCCGGGGCGCGAAGCCGTCGGACGCGGCTGCGAACTGCGGGGCAGGGAAAGGGGCGGCCCGGAGAGAAGGCGTTCCTAGACGAGAACCTTCTCGATGCCGCCGTTCTTCACGGTGCGGATGAACTGGTCGCGCCAGTTGGCGCCCAGGATCTGGCGGGCCATCTCGACGACGATGTACTCGGCGTCCATGTCGGCGCGCTCCTCATAGCGGGAGAGGCCCTGCAGGCAGCCGGGGCACGTGGTGAGCATCTTGACGTGGCCCTTGATGCCGGCCTTGGCCCTGGCCTTCTCGATCTCCTCGAACTTGCGGTGACGCACCTGGGAGGCGATGTCGGGGCGCTTGACGGCGAAGAGGCCCGACTCGCCACAGCAGCGCTCGGACTGCACGACGTTGGCGCCGGTGAGCTTCTTGACCGTTTCGAGCGGCGGGTTGAGCCTGAGCGGCGTGTGGCACGGATCGTGGTAGAGGTACGTGTCGGCGTGCACGGGCATGGTGATGCCGCGCTCGAGCAGGAACTCGTGGATGTCGATGATGCGGCAGCCCGGGAAGATGCGGTCGAACTCGTACTCGTCGAGCGCCTTGATGCAGGTGCCGCAGCTCACGACGACGGTCTTGATGTCGAGGTAGTTGAGCGTGTTGGCCATGCGGTGGAAGAGCACGCGGTTCTCCGTCATCATCTTCTCGGCCTTGGCGGTCTCGCCGTAGGCGAGCTGCGGGTGGCCGCAGCAGCGGTAGCCCGGCGGGAGCACGGTCTGGACGCCCGCGTGCATGAGCATCGCCTCGACGGCGAGGCCCACGTCGCCGAAGAGGCGTTCGGAGCCGCAGCCCGGGAAGTAGAAGACGGCCTCGGCGTCGGCGGGCATGTCGGGACGCCGAAGAATCGGGATCGTGATCTCGTCCTCGATGCCGAGCGCGGCGCGCATGGTCTGTCTGGGCATGCGGCCCGGAAGCGGCGTCGAGACGAGATGGATCACCTGGTCCTTGAGGCTCGGACGGCCCGTGGTGTTGGCGGGCTTTTCACGAATGCGCGCAAGGTCCGCGGCGAGGTACTTCTTGGCGAGCTCGTTGCCGAGGCGCTGCAGCGAGAAGCCCGCGCGAACGGCGCCCGCGTGGAGCGCACGCACGGCGATCGGGTTGACGGCGTCGACGAGCGCGCCGCCCGCGAGCGCGGCGGGATTGAGATCCCTGTGGCCCGAGCGGTTGAGGAAGGCCTTGACGGCAGTGGTCACTTTGCCGAAGTCGATCTTGACGGGGCAGGGCTTGACGCAGCGGTGGCAGATCGTGCAGTGGTCGGCCAGATCGACGAGCTCGTTGAAGTGCTTGAGCGAAAGGCCGCGGCGGGTCTGCGACTCATAGAGGAAGGCCTCCGTCATCAGCCCGAGCGCGAGGATCTTGTTGCGCGGCGAGTAGAGCATGTTGGCGCGCGGGACATGCGTCGTGCAGACGGGCTTGCACTTGCCGCAGCGCAGGCAGCTCTTGACGGACTGCGAGATGGCGCCGAGGCCCGAATTTTCGAGAATGAGGGACTCCGCGCGGAAAAGCTCGAACGAGGGCGTGTAGGCGCGCTCGAGGCCGCCGCCCGGCATGAGCTTGCCCTTGTTGAAGCGGCCCTCGGGGTCGATCCTGTTCTTCCATTCACGGAAGGGACGAAGCTCCTCGTCGGTGACGAACTCGAACTTCGTGAGGCCGATGCCGTGCTCGCCCGTGATGACGCCGCCGAGCTTCACGGCGCAGCTCATGATGCGCCCGAGCGTGTGCTCGGCGTCCTGCATCATGCCGTAGTCGTCGGAGTTGACGGGGATGTTCGTGTGGACGTTGCCGTCGCCCGCGTGCATGTGGAGCGCGACGAAGAGGCGGCTCCTCACGTGCTTCTTGTGGAGCGCGTGAAGCTCGGCCATCACGTCGGCGGGCAGCGTCGCGGCGAGGATCTCGAGGATCTCGCGCTTGACGGAGATGCGAAGGCGCCCGTCGCGCATGGCGAGAAACACGGTCTCGCCCTCGCGGGGCTCGACGCCTTCGGCGAGATAGGGCGCGGCGTCGCCGTCCATGGCGGCGCGCATTTCCTCCCAGCGGGTCCTGACGCGGGCCGCGAGGTCGCGCGCGAAGGTGATGCCGGGACGCTCGTCGAGCGCGGTGTCGGCGAGGCGCTCGATGAAGGCGCCCGCGATGCGGATCTTGTTCTTGAAGGAGAACTCGATGTTGATGCGCTCGATCTCGTCGGAGTATTCGCCGAGACGCTCGAGCGGAATGACGACGTCCTCGTTGAGCTTGAAGGCGTTGGTGTGCTTGGCGATGGCTGCCGTGCGGGAGCGCTCCTTCCAGTAGGCCTTGCGATCGGCGGACGTGCGGGCGATGAAGCCCGCGCCGCCGCGGGCGCGCGCCATTTCACAGCAGCGTTCGGCCACGGCGTCGAGGTCGGCTTCGTTGTCGGAGACGATGTCGGCGAGAAGCACCATCTTGGGCATGCCGCGGCCCTCGAGCTTGGCACGGTAGCCGACGGCGCGCACGTAGCGCCAGTCGATGTGCTCGAGACCCGCAAGCTCGACCGTCGGATGGCCGCGCACGAAGTCGCGCACCTCGACGATGGCGGGTGTGGATTCGGCCACGGTGCCGTAGAACTCGAGGCAGACCGTGCGGCCGAAGTCGGGCATCCGGTGCAGCACGAAGGCGGCGCTCACGATGATGCCGTCCGTGCCTTCCTTCTGTATGGCGGGCAGGCCGTTGAGAAGCTTGTTGGTGACGTCCTTGCCGAGGCCCGCCTTGCGGAAGGTGCGGCCCGGAATCGAGAGGCGCTCTGTCCTGACGACCGCGCCCTCGTCGGAGAGCTCGTGGATGTCGAACTCGGCGGTCTCGACCTCGTGGATGCGGCCGAAGTTGTGGTTGACGCGCTCGACGCGGATCATGCGGCCGTTGACGTCGACCATCTTCCACCAGGCGAGGTTGTCGATCGTCGTGCCCCAGAGGGCGGCTTTCTTGCCGCCCGCGTTGATGGCGACGTTGCCGCCGATGCAGCAGGCGTCGGCCGAGGCGGGGTCGACCGCGAAGACGAGGCCTGCGGCGGCCGCGGCCTCCTCGATGCGGCGGGTGACGCAGCCCGCGCCGCATTCAATCACGGGATGCTCGCCCTCGACGCCCGGCAGGCGGCGCATGACGGGACCGCTGTGGCGGTCGAACTTCTCCATATTGATCACGGCCGTGTCGGGGTGCAGCGGAACGGCGCCGCCCGTGTAGCCCGTGCCGCCCGAGCGCGGAATGATGGTGAGCTTGAGCTCGAAGAGCGCGCGCACGAGGGGCGCGATCTCCTCCTCGCGGTCGGGCGTGAGGACGACGAACGGATACTCGATGCGCCAGTCGGTGGCGTCGGTGACGTGCGTGACGCGCGCAAAGCCGTCGAAGCGGATGTTGTCCGGATCGGTGATCGCGGACAGACGGCGCTTCACTTCGGCACGGCGCTCGATGAGCTTCGGGAAGCTGTTGTCGAAGCGGCACACGGCGGCGCTCGCCTCGGAGACGAGGCGAAGCACGTCGGCATTGCCCTCGGCGCGCTGGCGAACGGCCTCGAGGCGGCGGCTCATCTCGCGCACGAGCAGTTTGCGGCGCTTCGGGTGCACGATCAGGTCGTCGACCAGATAGGGATTGCGCTCGACCGCCCAGATGTCGCCGAGCACTTCGAAGAGCATGCGGGCGGAACGGCCGGTGCGGCGAGAGCCGCGAAGAGACTCAATCGTGTCCCAGGCCTTTTCGCCCAGGAGACGGATCACAATCTCGCGGTCCGAGAGCGACGTGTAGTTGTAGGGAATCTCGCGCACTCGCGCGGGGGCGGTCATCTCGGTCATCTGTGGGGATCTCCGTGGTTGAAGAGGGCTCGGCGCCGAGCTCAAGCCGCTAGAAATAGCAGGGGTCCGATAATAATAACTTATTGAAATTTAAAAGAAATACATCGTTAGAATTAGGATAAAGTGCTTGTGTGTACCTCCCTCGAGGTATTTTGGAGAGTGGACGCCTTGAGCTTGTGATTGAAGAAAATGTCTCGGAAGCAGACGAATGGACTGCAAAAACGAGGGAGGGGCTGCGGCAGTGGAGAAGAAAGAAAAGAGGCGCGCTCATCTCATGTGAGTGAGCGCGCCTCCTGGCGGCGGGACTTTTGAGCGAAGCCGACCGGGAGGCGGCTTCGCCATGAGGTTCGATCAGCGGTCGCCGCGGTCGAGCACGACGGGGATCGAGTGCCAGAAGCTGCAGTGGTGCAGGTCCGCAAAGTACGAGGCGGGGACGGTCTGGCTCTTGCCGTTGAGTCGAAGTGCCATCATGGCGCCTTCGCCCTCAAAGGGTTTCCAGACGGGGAGGCCTTCGCCGTTCGGGTTCTGGTGCTTGACGAAATTGCCCCAGTAGGCGCGCATCTGGCGTGC
Organism: Sutterella wadsworthensis 2_1_59BFAA; assembly: GCF_000297775.1. Taxonomy (GTDB): domain Bacteria; phylum Pseudomonadota; class Gammaproteobacteria; order Burkholderiales; family Burkholderiaceae_F; genus Sutterella; species Sutterella wadsworthensis_A. The sequence continues at coordinate 36,071 of NZ_JH815515.1, read as the reverse complement.
AAGCGCACGCTGCTCGTCCGTCATGCGGACGGAGCGCGGCAGGTACTGGCCGGCATCCGGGAAGAGGTAGGTGAGCTCGGCCGCATGGCTTGCGGCGTTGTCGTAGCCTTTGTGGCGACTCGGAGACGTGGGCACGGTGGAGTCCTCGAATGTGTAGATCCAGGGCGCCGAGGCGCCGGTTTGGGCCATTGCTTCGGCGAGCGTCAGGTTGGTGCAGCCGCCCAAGCCGCGCATGCCGCTGTCGGTGATGAAGTCGCCGATCGTGTATTCAAGCGCGTATTGGCCTTCGTGCTTCTTCGGATCGTAGATCTTCAGAGCCTCGACGGCGCTCTGCTCGCCCACGAGCTTGACGACCCAGGCCTTGTAGTCGGGATACTTCCAGCCGACATAGGCGGCGCCGGCGGAGCGGCCCTCCTCCTTGTTGGAGCCGGAGAGCACCGGGACCTTGATCCAGTTGCCCTTGGCGATTTCGCTCACGGCGCTCGTGTCGGAAACGGGATTCCAGCCGCCGAGCGCGGCGCTGGCGACGGCTAGCTTGTCGGTCGAGAGCTTCCTCAGGCAGGCAAGCGGATCTGCTTCGCCGGCACAGCCGGTGAGCACGAGGAACTTGTCGGCGCGCTCCTTGGCCTGTTTGGGCGAGTCAACGTCGTGAATGCAGTCCTCGCTCTGAAGGATAACACCTGCCACGAGCCCCTTCGACTTCGGATCAACGAGGATTCGACAGGCATTGGTCGAGCCCGCCGATTCGGTTGCCAACGTGACTTTGTCGGGATTGCCGCCGAAGGCTGCGGCATTGCGCTTCACCCATGCAAGCGCAGTCTGCGTGTCGGTGATGCCGAAGTTGCCGGCGGACGAATCCATGCTGGGAAGCTTGAGGAAGCCGAAGGCGCCGAGACGGTACTGGACCGTCATGACGATGATGCCGTTTTCGGCGGCAAGACGAGCGCCGTCATGCTCGCTGGCGTTGCCGCCCGTATTGCCGCCGCCGTGTGCGTAGACGGCCACTGGAAGATTGGCGCCGGCCGCGGTGCCGGCGGGTCTGTAGATATTCACGTAGAGGCAGTCTTCGCTACCCTGGCCCTTCTGCTTGCAGGGCTGCGGGGCGGTGTCGGCCTGGCGGATGCCCCGCCATGCGGCGGCGGGCTTGGCCGAAGCCCAGCGGTTCTGGCCGACCGGGGCGGCCGCGTAGGGCACGCCGAGGAAGACGTCCACTCGGACGTTCGTGCCCGGGATGGTTTTCACGAAGCCCGTGAGGTCGCCGGATTCAACACGGACGACATCGGCCTGAGCGGCCGTGGCCACGGAGCAGGCGCCCGCGAGGACGAGCGCCATGACGAGAGGAGTGCGTTGGAAAAGCATGGCTGTTCTCCTTCTAGCAAAACAGCTTTTGTTGGTCTGATGACATTGCGGGCGGGCATTCTGGTCCGGCTCGCCCGCAATGGGTTGTGCGCAGCTTGTTACTTGATCTTCTTCAGCCACATGGAGAGATCGGTGCGGAAGTTGTCGCCGTCCGGGAAGTCGGCGGAGGATTCGGCGCCCCAGCCGTGGTTGCCCGATTCGTAAACGTGAAGCGTGACGGGGCGGGCGTTTTCGATCATGGCGCGGGCGTAGAGCATGGAGCCGAGGCTGCCGGCATACTCATCGCCGGCGGACACGGCGAGGAAGGCGGGCGGCGTCGTAAGCGAAACATGCTTGTACGCCGAGAACGTCGTATCGTACTTCACGGAGCGGGCGGGCCCGATGAGATTGTTGCGGCAGGAGCTCTTTGGCTGGGATTCCTCCTGCATCATCGTGATGTTCGGATAGACGAGAACCGAAAAGTCTGGGCAGGCGGCGCCCTTGCAGGAGACGCTCGACATGGCGGCCAGGTGGCCGCCGGCGCTCGCGCCCATCACGCCGACGGTGTGCAGGTTGTACTTGCCGAAGAGAGAGCGAACGGTTTCAACGGCCTTGTTGGCATCTGCGAGCGGCACTTCCGGGTTGCCCTTCGGAAGCCGATACTTGAGCACGAACGTCGTGAAGCCCTGGGAATGGAAGAACGGAACGAAGCTCTTTTCAATGGTGCTCATCGACAGATTGCCGTAGCCGCCGCCCGGGATGACGATGACGGCCTTGCCGTTGGGATTGGCCGGAGCCGAGACTTCGAGGCGGGCGCGCGTGACGTTGAAGATGGAGCCCTGGGCGTTCGTTTCCTCGGCGGCCGTGATGGTGCTCTTGTTGGGAGCGCCTTCGGGCCAGAGTTCGATGACGTCGGCCGCTTGAGCGGAGCAGGCCGTCGCTGCGAGGACGGCGGCGGTCATGTGAGCGATCTTGTGCATTGTGTTTCTCCTTTGAATGTTGCCTGTCTTAAGATCCGGTCACGATCTTTCGAGAAGGCCTGAAATGCATTCTATAAATCTCGATGTATTACAATCCAATAATCAAAGTTTTATGAACAATCACTAAGTTGTTATTGGTGGCAGCATGACTCAAAGAGCTTTCGGCCTTCTGGAGGCCTTGGTGGAGGAGAGGAGCTTTCGCAGAGCGGCAGAGCGGCTCGGCGTGACGCAGCCCCATGTTTCGCAGAGCCTGCGGCGTCTTGAGGAAAAATACGGCGCCATGATCGTGGACCGCCATGCCTCGCCCCTTCGCCTGACGCCTTTGGGCGAGGTCGTCTTCGACAGCCTCCGCCGCATGGCGCTTATCGAGGTGGAGACGCTTCAGCAGTGCGCCGACTTCAAGGAGCTGCGCACCGGACGCGTGCGGATTGCATGCAGTTCTGAGCGCTCGATCAGCATGCTGATGCCGGTCGCGGCTGCGTTTGCACGTGCATACCCGAAAGTTGAGCTTGACCTGACATTGGATCTCTTGCTGGAGGACGTTCCTGATGCGCTTGCATCCGGGCGAGCCGATGTCGGCGTGCTTTTTCAACGGCTCATGACGGCTGATCTCAACGCCTATCCGCTTGTTGAGGAGCGATATCTGATGGCAGTGCCCGATGCGCCGGAATATGCGAGCGTCGGCGTGCCATTCAATGGCGAAGGCGTTTATCCAAAGGCAACCTCAGTCGATCTGATGCCGATTGCAGGACTGCCGTTTCTTTGTCCCAGCAATCATCAGGAAAGAAAGGAGATACTGAGCCGGGCGCTCGGCATTCCCGTGCACGCAATGCCGATGATGGCATTAAAGCCGGGACTCAGGCTTCCGTTTGTGGCGGAAGGACTTTGTTGGACTGTCTGCCAGGAGCATCTCATTAGGCAGCACGAACTGCACCGGCGTTGCCGTTTTGCCTCTCTTGAGGACGTGCTGCCCGTGCAGACGGTGGTCATCGCTTGGAATGAGCACGTGTATCAGAGTCTGGCGGCACGAGCGTTCTGCCGCATGGCGGCGGACATGATCGGGCGCGGCGGTACGCAGCCGTGAATCAACAGCTTTGGCCGATTCAAGCGATTCTGAGATTGCCGCAAGTATTTGTCGGATGGACGGAGTGTTGTCAGGCGCTGCGCTGTTTTTTGCTCGGAACGTCGTGTCCGACGAGCTTTTCATTGATGAAGCCGTAGGCCTGCATGTTGAGCTCGGCAAAGGGCGGATTGACGCCGAATTTCTTTGTGTAGAAGAAGCCTTCGAGCGCCATGATGGCCACGAAGCGCGGCACGCGCTCCTCTTCCGGAAGGGCGAGGATTCGGCCCCAGAGTCTCTGGTACCAGTCGTGCACGGGCTTCATGAGTTCTTCGTCGTGAAAGAAGTTGGACAGCAGAGCGACGCCGACATCGGCCCAGTCGCGCGTGTCGGCGTCGAAGGTCTTGAACCATTCGACGAAGCCCGGCACGAGCGTTTCGTCGGGACGGCCTTCGAAGAGACCTTCGTGGCGCTTCATCTGGCTTTCAAGGTGGGCGGCATAGTCTTCGATGAGCGCGGCGTGAAGCGCGCGCTTCGTCTTGAAGTGGTACATGCAGGCGCCCTTGCTCATGCCGGCTTCCTGAGCAGCGCGATCCATGGTGAGCGCGCCGATGCCTTCCTTGAGAATGATGCTGCGTGCGGCGGCGATGATGGAGGCGCGGGTTCGAATGGCTTTTTCACTGCTCATGGGAGGTGCTGTCGAAAAGAGTAGAGGTCGGACTATTGTAGTCGAGTCGCAAAGAGCGGTGCGCAGGGGCAGGCCACATAAAAAAACTGCAGCAGGCCGAGAGCGGGGCTTCTCGCCGTGCTCCGCGCGCAGCCTCGAGAGTGGCTCTTCTGCTGCGCATTCTGGCTTTGCCAGACGATTCCCGTCACGGTCATCCTGTTCTACAGCCCGATCATTCTCTCGGACGTGACGGGATCGGCCGACCAGACCGGGCGCGTTGCGCTCATCTACACGCTCTTCATGATCGGCATCCTTCCGATGACGCTTCTGAAGCGCACGATCAACCCTGCGAAGGTGCTGGTTGTGACCGCCGTCGTCATGGCCGCGTCGCTCGCGGGTGTGGAAAGTCCTCGCCCATGCTCCTGAGCCTGTTCTTCGGGGCGTACGCCTTCAGCTACGGGTTTCAGACGACGCTCGACAACCTTTATCCCAACAAGCTCTTCCCCGCACCTCTGCGTGCGAGCGCCGTCGGATCGATCTTTGCAGTCGGCCGGGTGGGGGCCTCCGTTTCGGCCTTCTGCTTCCCGCATCTGATGATGTATTTCTCGCTCGACACGCTGCTCCTCGCCGGCGCCAGCGTTGCCGTCTGCAGCGCGCTCTGCCTCAGGATTCTTCCTGCCGGCCGCGATTGACCTTTTTCCCGATTTCGCGACATTCTTCTCTTCCTGAGACGTGAGAAGGCCGTTCTCTGAAAATAAGGCATGAAGAACGACAATGCATGCAGTTGGATTCCGTTCGCGCAGTAATGCGTGAGGACGGCTCAAAACCGTGCGTTCGTCGCATGCATTTGGATGAGAATATTTTTTGTTGCCTTTAGCCGATCGCCTGCCAAAAGGGTAAAATGTCACTCATCTAAAAGAGAATCATTTTCCTTCTCAGTTCCGTTTTTTCTGCAGGACTCGTCGATCCCCTAGCGAGCCCGCAGGGACGGCTGAAAGAAGACAGAATCCCATTCAATAATTAAAAATGTCCGAAACATTTACTCTGGACAAGGCCGCCATCGGAAACGAGCTCGAGGTGGTCGGCGTCCATGCCGAAGGCGCTCCCGAAGACTGGGAGATCTGGCTTGAGGAAATCGGCTTCACCGCGGGCGAACCGTGCGTGGTGTTGCAGAAGGCCGCTCTGGGCGGCGATCCGATCGCGGTCCGCATCGGCGTCTCGACGTTTGCGCTGAGGCTGGTCGAGGCCCGCTGCATCGAGGTGAGGAGGCGCGACTGATGGCCGTCTCCACCGTTGACATCTATCCGTCCGGGCCGCTCATCGCGATGCTCGGCAATCCGAATGCCGGCAAGACGTCGCTCTTCAACATTCTGACGGGTTCGAAGCAGAAGGTCGCCAACTATGCGGGCGTGACCGTCGAGCGCGTCGAGGGCCAACTCATCGGCGCGCCCGAGAAGATCCGCGTGCTCGACCTTCCGGGCACCTATTCCTTTCATCCGCGCTCGCCCGACGAGAAGGTGACGGTCGACGTCCTCAAGGGCGTCGCGCGCGGCGAGCGCAGGCCCGACCTCGTCGTCTGCGTGCTTGACGCGACGAACCTGAGGCGCGGCCTCAAGCTCGTCATGGCCGCGCAGCGCCTGAAGCTCCCCGCCGTGGTGGCGGTCAACATGATGGACCTCGCGCGCCGCCGCGGGATCGAGCTCAAGGCCGAGGACCTCTCGCGCGAGCTCGGCGTGCCCGTGGTCGAGACGATCGCCGTGCGCAAGCAGGGCATCGACAGGCTCACCGAGCTTCTCTCCGACCCATCCGCCTGGTCGTCTTGGGTGCCCGAGGCGACCGAGGAGGACGACCTTGCGCGCCTCAACAGGATCCTGCGCAAGCTCGGGCTTGACAAGATCTTCCCCGACGAATTCTCCGACCGCATCGACCGCGTCGTGCTCAATCCTTGGCTCGGCGTGACGATCCTGATGATCATCCTCTTCTTCGTCTTCCAGGCGGTGTTCGCCTGGTCCGCCTATCCGATGGAGTGGATCGAGGAGGGCTTCAACATGCTCGGAGAGCTGTGCGCCGAGCACCTGCCCGACGGGTTCGTGAAGGACCTGCTCGTCGACGCCGTCATCGGCGGCGTGGGCGGCGTGGTGGTGTTCCTGCCGCAGATCCTGATCCTCTTCTTCTTCATCCTGCTGATGGAGGAGTCGGGCTACCTGCCGCGAGCGGCGTTCCTGCTTGACCGCACGATGGGCTCGGTGGGCCTTTCGGGCCGCTCCTTCCTGCCGCTTCTCTCGGGCTACGCCTGCGCGGTGCCCGCCATCATGGCGGCTCGCATCGTCGGCAACCAGCGCGACCGCTGGGCGACGATCGCCATTGCGCCGCTTCTCACCTGCGGCGCGAGGCTGCCCGTCTACGCCGTGATGATCGCGGCCTTCGTGCCCGACGTCTCCGTCTGGGGCGTGGGCCTGCAGGGCCTCGTGCTCTTCGCGCTCTACTGTCTCGGCATGGTGGGCGCGCTCGTCGTCGCCTGGATCCTCAAGCACACGACGGGCAAGGGCGAGAACCGCACGCTGATGCTCGAGCTGCCGAGCTACCACCTGCCGCGCATCGACGCGCTCGCGCACGGCCTCTGGCAGCGCGCCTGCATCTATCTGCAGAAGGTGGGCACGATCATTCTGGCGCTCACGGTCTTCCTCTGGGTGCTGACGACCTTCCCGGGCGCGCCCGCCGGCGCGACCGATCCCGCGATCAACTACAGCTTCGCGGGCATGCTCGGCCGCGCGTTGGAGCCCCTCTTTGCGCCGATCGGCTTCAACTGGCAGATGTGCATCTCGCTCGTTCCCGCCATGGGCGCGCGCGAGGTGGCCGTCTCGGTGCTCGGCACGCTCTACGCGACCGCGAGCGACGCGGAGGACGCCCTCGTGCCGATCCTGCAGCACAGCTGGACGATCCCGATGGGCCTCTCCTTCCTCGCCTTCTTCGTTTTCAGCCCGTCGTGCTTCGCGACGCTCGCCGCCATCAAGCGCGAGATGGGCACCTGGAAGGCGCCGGCCGTCCTGTGGGTGGCCTACACGCTCCTCGCTTACGCCTTCTCCTTCGTCGTCTACCGCACGGCCCTCTGGGTCTGCGGCTAAGCCCGGAAAGGGCGCCGTCGAGGGACGGGCAAGAACAATTCGGGCGCCTGCGGCAGATGCTGCGGGCGCCCGAATTGTTTTCAGGACTGCTTCACGATGAAGCGCTCGACGACGTCCGCGGCTCCGAGTACGCGGGCGCGCCTGAGGTATCCGGGATGATGGAACCTCGTGCAGCCCATACCCGAAGGATCGGTTCGAGGATCAGAACGTCCGTTGCGGCATGGTGCATTTTGAAGGCCACTTCAAGGGGACGTACGGTCTTCGCGCCAAAGAGGGCCTCAAAATGCGCCGAGGCCGCTCGATGAAAATCAGCTCGCAAAGTATCTTCGACTAGCGTTCAGCCCGTCCTTCGGGGCGAGACGGCGGACTCGCAGGCTCTGAAGACAAGCGCTTCGGAACCCGTCGAGCTGAAGCTCCAGTTGTTGCATGACGATGCATTTTCGAGTGACGGAGGGATTGCAACTGTAAAGGGTGGAACGGTGGTTTGGTGTGGTTTACAGTCGTGAGTGGAAATGACCGGGATGCTTTTCCGTGAGCCGGCCGGAGGAAGAGGGTCGGCAAGTGTAAAGGTAAAATATGTCTGATCTGTAGTTTAAAGTATGCGTTACTGTCAGCGGGCGGGGTTGACAGTTCCGGTACCGCATGTTTACAGTTTGAGCTGTCGCGGGGCCATTTCCGGTTGCGCGACGGGGCTGCGGGAGCGGACGGAGTGCACCCCGGCGGAAGGGTTTACAGTTGATTTGTCAAGTTGGGAGGACGGCATGTCTGAAGTCGGGAATGAGGACGCGGGCGGCGTGCTGGCGCGTCTCATGAGGGGCGCGAATCTGCGCAGGAGCGTCGAGGTGCTCAAGGCGCCCGACGAGAGTCTTGCAGCGACGGTTTCGGCCCTTGCGAACACGGCGGGCGGATGGATTCTGATCGGCCCCGATCCTGAGGACGGATGGCGGTCTGCGGTGGGGTTCGATGCCGAGGCGGCGGTCGAGGCCCTTCGCGGGGCGCTCGGGGCGGTGGAGCCTGAGGTGCGCGCGGAGGCGGGGATTGCGTCCGTTGACGGACGGCCCGTCGCCTGGCTGCGCGTGCATGAGGTCGACCGCAGGCGCAGGCCCGCCCGCGTGCAGGGCGCGGGCCGTGCGGGCGCCTTTCTGAGAACTGACGAGGGCACCAGGCCTCTGACCGCCTATGAGCGCTACCGCATGATGGAGGAGCGCTGTCCGCCGCTCTTTGACATTGAGCCCGTCGAGCACGCGAATCCCGACGAGCTCGAGGCCGAGCGGATCGCCGCGATGCTCGGCTTTGCGAGGGAGCGTCATCCGAACGTCTTCGCGAGACTCTCCGACGAGACGGCCCTGATGCAGCTCGGCGTCCTCACCCGCGTCGACGGCAGGATCTGCCCGACGCTCGGCGGCCTTGTCGCCGGCTCGATCTTCCCGCAGAAGCATTTTCCGAGGCTCGTGCTCGAGGTGTCGGTCCTCGAGGGACCGAGGGGCGACGGCGCGGACGAGGGCCGCAGAGTGCTCTTCATGAAGCCCGTGCCCGGCCCCGCCGCCGAAATGGCCGCGGAGGCGGAGAGGATCGTCATGGCGTCGTGGGCGCCCGCCGCGGAAACGACGGATGGGGCCTTCGCCCGAGCCCTTCGCGCCGCGCTCGTCAACGCCCTTGAGCACAGGGATTATTCGCCTGAAGGACGAGGCATGCCCGTGCGGGTGCGCGTCTTCGAGGACGCCGTCGACATCAGGAGCCCGGGCGGACTCTTCGGCATGGCGCCCGAGGCGCTCGCCTCGGACGCGGGCCTCAGGGCGAGCCGAAACGAAAGGCTCGCGCGCATGCTTTCCCTCACGCCGCTCGCAGGTGGCCTCGCCGCCGAAGGCACGGGCTTCGGGTTTGCCGCGATCCTCGGCTGCGGGGCCGACGGCCTCGCCGTGCGCGTCGAAACCACGCCCGCCGCCTTCACGGTCATCTTCGCAAAGGCGGCCGAGGAGGAAAAAGCCGACATAAGAGAAGAGGTGAGGGCGGAGGCTCCGGACGAGTCCGCAGCGCCTTTGGCGGGTGCGGATCAGGCCGACTTCGAGACGATTCTCAGGGAGAGGCTCGCGGAGGCGGGCAGTCTTTCGGTCAAGGAGATCACGCTCCTTGCGGGCGTCTCCCGCCAGACGGCCGCCAAGCGCGTGAAGCGTCTTGTGGAGGCGGGCGTCATCGAGCCCACCGAGGCGCGCCAGAACCCGAGGCAACGCTATCGCCTCGCCGCGAAGGGCCGACGCGCCAAGCGCGGGTGAGGTCGCTCAAAAGACTGCTCCGCGCTCGTTTCGGGACTCTTGGAAGGGCGGGAGGGGGGCGGTAGAATGAACGGAAGAACGAAAGTGCCGGACTCGACGGCAGAACAACAGCCAGCCAAAGGACAACGCAAGGATATGCGCCGCAAGAACAAGAAGATCGACATGCTCAACGGATCGATCTGGGACAAGATGATCGTCTTCGCCCTGCCCCTCGCCTTCACAGGCATGCTCCAGCAGCTCTTCAACGCTGCCGACGTTGCGGTGCTCGGGCGCTTCGTCTCGAACGAGTCGATGGCGGGCGTGGGCAACAACGTGCCCGTCATCGGCCTCATCATTGCGTTCTGCATGGGTCTTGCGCTCGGCGCCAACGTCGTGGTGGCGAGGCTGCTCGGCATGAAGGAGCCCGAGCGGGCGAACAGGGCCGTGCACACGGCGCTCGCCACGGCGGTGATCTTCGGCATAGGCACGGCGATCGTCGGCGAGTGCTTCGCGGGGCCCGCCATGGACTGGCTGTCGGTGCCCGAGGCCGTGAGAGACGATGCGCTCACCTATCTGCGCGTCTATCTTCTCGGCATGCCCTTCATTGCGATCTACAACTTCCTCGCCGCTGTGATGCGAAGCCAGGGCGACACGCAGACGCCGCTCTGGGCGCTGGTGGCGGCGACCCTCGTCAACATTGCGGGCAATCTCTTCTTCGTGCTCGTCTTCGGCATGGGAACGGCGGGTGTTGCGCTCGCGACCGTCCTCGCCAACGCGCTCGCCGCCTCGCTCCTCTTCTTCAGCCTCATAACGGCCGATGGCCCGCTTCACATTGAGCCGCGCGAGGTGTTCCGGATCGACATGACGGCGCTGCGCCCGATGGTGAGGATCGGCTGGCCCGCGGGCCTTCAGGGCGCGGTCTTCTCGATCTCGAACCTCGTCATCCAGTCCGCCATCAACAGTCTCGGCGCGGACGCCATGGCGGGTTCGGTCGCGGCCTTCACGATCGAGATCAACATCTACTGCTTCATCAACGCCTTCGGTCTGGCCGCCACGACCTTCGTGAGCCAGAACTACGGCGCGAAGAACCTCGAGCGCTGCAAGCGCGCGACCTACGTCGCCACGGGCCTCAACATGGTCGCCACCGTCCTGATGGTGGCGCTCGTGCTCGTCTTCGGACGCACGATGCTCGGACTCTTCACGGACGTGCCGGCCGTCGTCGAGCTCGCGATGGCGCGCATCTTCTGGGTGGCGAGCTTCGAGCCCATCAGCGTGCTCATGGAGGTCTCCTCGAGCGCCATGCGAGGCTACGGCTACTCGATGCCGCCCGCCATGGCGACCCTCATCTGCGTGTGCTCCGTGCGCCTCATCTGGGTCTGGACCGTCTTCGCGGCAAGCCCCGACTACGTGACCCTGATGATCGTCTATCCGATCAGCTGGGCCGTCACCGTCGTGCCGCTGCTCTACCTCTACGTGCGCCTCATGAAGCGCATCAAGCGCAGGTTCGAGGAGCGCGCCTTCGAAGCCGAAGCCGCCTGACGTCGTGTCCGTCAACGAAAACGGCCACCGTGAAGGCAGGGGCAGTTTCTGTTCGAGAGGATTTCCAGCGGCTATGCCGAGGACTTCTCGAAGTAGGTTGAGATGCTCTCGAGGAAGCGCGAGGGCCTCTGGGCGTAGTTCCAGGCGTTCGCCGCGGGCATCGTCAGGACGAGCGTGCGCTTCGTTCGGCTGATGGCGACGTAGAGCTTGCGGGCGTCCTCGAGGATGTCGGCCTTGTCGTGGTTCTTGAAGAACGGGTACGTGCCGTCGATGACGCTGGTGACGATGACGTTGTCGAACTCGAGCCCCTTGGCCTTGTGGACCGTGGAGATGAAGACGCGGTCGCGCACGATGTCGCTCGAGCAGAGGTCGGGCTCCTTGAGGGAGTTGATCTGCACGAGGTTTCTCTGCAGCTGCGCGTAGAGCGTCGGCTGTGAGGTCGTGTTGATGAGCACGCGGTCGAGGTACTCGTAGATGAGCGGGAGCTTCTTGCGGATGTTCTCGATCTCGCCCTCGTCGTCCGTGTAGTTGGGCAGGGCCTCGATGAACTGCCTGAAGACCTGGACGAGGATCGCCTCGTCGTCGGCGGGCATTCTGCGGTACATGAGGTTCCTGTGCTCGAGGAACATCGGGAGCACGATCTTCCTGAGCGTGTCGGACATGCGCACGACGCTCGGGTTGGAGAGGAAGCGCCGCTGGAGCTCGACGAGCGGACGGGCCTGGGCGTGGAACCAGCGCAGCAGGCTGACGGTCGCCTCGACGTCGTCGTCGGCCTTGTGGGTGTTGCTGCCCTCGAGTCCGAGGACCGCGATGAGGTCCTTGAGCTTGTGCGAGGGAAGGCGCGCAAGGCCCGCGGCCTTGAGGATCGCGGGCTCGAGCGCATGGGAGAGCTTGAGCGTGTCGAAGCGGCGCACGAGCTCGGTGCGGTCGACGTCCTCGTCGGGTCCCGCCGCATCGCCGCGCACGCGCCTGAGCTGGTCCTTGAGGACGGCGTACTGGGCGTTGACGATGTTGGCGTCGTATTCGACGTTGTGGCCCACGACGGGCGCGTAGCCCACGAAGTCGAGGAAGATCTTGAAGCCCGCCTCGGGCGTGACGAGCTCGGCGCGGTGCGCCTCGTACTCCTCGAGCATCGGATTCGGGATGTTGCCGAGCATCTTCGGAATCTCGCGCTCCGTTTCAAGGTAGAGCACGAGCCGCTCGACGACTTCGCCCGCACGCAGCTTGACGGCGGCGATCTGGATCACCTCGTCGAGGCCGATGTCAAGGCCCGTGGTCTCCGTGTCGAAGACGACGAGCTCGCCCTCGTAGGCGCGCATGAAGTCCTCGAGCGCGCTGACGGGCTCCTTTTCGTCATGCGTGCTGTAGAGCATGAGGTCGGAGGCAAGAAGCCCGCGCCTGGGAAATTCGACGGCAAGGTAGTCTCGGATCTTCTTGAGGGAGAGGTTCTTCTTCGAGCTGAGCCGATAGACGAGCTGGGCCCAGGGGGCGCTTCTGAAGTCGTCCTTGAGCACGCTCAGGTAGGCCTTGGCGGCCTTGAGGATGTTCTGCCTGAAGATGTCGCTGCCGGAGATCTTGAAGTGCTCGATGTCCTGTGCCTTGAAGGCGGCGCTGACGGCGTCGGCCTCGCGGTTGCTCGGCACGATGACGGCCGTCGTCTCCTCGGGGCGTCGCCCTTCGAGCAGGTCGCACAGCAGCATCAGCTGCGACTGCGGCGTGGCCGTGCGGATGGCGCGCAGGGCCCCTTCGGGTCTTGCGACCGTCTTCTCGGCCTTGGGCAGGAACTCGGGATCGCACTCGAGCACGCGCTGCGCATAGGTGTTGAACATGTTGAGCAGGTAGTCGGGCGAGCGGAAGTTCCTGTAGAGGCGGTGGATCTCGTGCGTCTTGTGAAGGGCCCTGAGCGTGTCGAGCTTGGCGCCCATGAAGGAGAAGATCGCCTGCTGCTCGTCGCCGAAGTAGACGCACACGCTCCTGTCGATCGAGTCGTTCCAGAGCTTTTTGACGATGTCGAGCTGCAGGGGCGAGAGGTCCTGCACCTCGTCGACCTGGATCCAGGCGTAGCGCCCGCAGGCCTCGGGGGTGGCGTCGAGCCAGGCCCAGGCCTTGAGGAGCAGGTCGTTGAAGTCGAGCAGGTGCTGCGCGGTCTTGTACTCGAGGTAGCGCCTTGCGGCCGCGTCGATCGCGGCATGGTCGAGCTCGATGCAGCGGCCGAAGTCGTCGACCTTGATCAGTCCGAAGGCGTCGAGCTCGTCCTGGTTCTTCTTGTTGACGTCGAATTCTGGCGTGCGATGAAACGTCTCCTCGGGGAAGCCGTTCGCCTCCTGAAAGAGCCTTGCCGAGCGCGCCATGATGTAGTCGGCGGCATTGCCCGGCAGGGATCGTCCTCTGCAGCCGCCGGGGATGTTCTCGATGAGCAGGCCCTCGATCACGTCGTGGACGTCGTCCTCGTCGAGGATCGTCGAGATCTCGGAGACGACGTCGTTGTCAAAGAGAAGGCGGGAGCAGAAGCGGTGGAGGTTGCCCACGTAAAGGGTGTCCATGCACCGGTCCGTGAAGCGCTCGTCGATGCGCTCCTTCATGCCGCGCGCGGCTCGGTTCGTGAACGTGAGGCAGAGCATGTCGGAGAGGTTCACGCCGTCCTTGAGCGCGACGGCGATGCGCTCGGTGAGGATGGCGGTCTTGCCGCAGCCCGGCGGTGCGAGCACGAGATGGCGCCCCTGCGAGAGCTCGATCGCGGCCTGCTGGTCGGGGTTGAAGACGACGGGGGCGCCCTGCGCGGCGATCCTCGCCCTGGGCGGCGTGAGCGGCCTGAAGTCGGGATAGCGGAACTCGCGGTCGAGAAGCGACATGAGCCAGACCGCGATCCCGTGTCCGTACTTGAGGCACTCGGCGGCGTCGTCGGCCGTGCGCACGCGGTAGTGGCGCTCGCCCGTCTCGAGCATCGTCCCGGACGTCCCGAGCCTGAAGTGCGAGGCCTCGTTGCCCAGATCGCGGATGCGGCGGAAGTATTCGAACGTGAGGCTGTCGGCGAGCTGGCGCACGAGCGGCGTGCGCATCATCTCCGAATAGGTGTGCCTGTCGTCCTTGAGGATCGTGCGCAGCACGCCCTCGGCAAACTGGCGCATGACCTGCGTGCACTCGCGGTAGTGGTGGTCGCGAAAGAGGTTTTCGGCCCGTTCGCCGAGAGCGGCGAGTGCAGGCTTGCGGAGCTGCAGAGGCGAGAAGTTCATGTTGCGGGTCTCCTGCGGCGGATGCGGCCGCAATCGAAGTCTTGAGTCCTGACCGGATGTTTCGAACATTGTACGACGGCATGCCGGAAGGCACGTCCCTCAAGCGGGAAGCGAAGGGGAGGAAGGCTTCCTGCCAATATTTGCGTACCTCTTGACGTCGCTCGAGATTCCTCGGACTTTTCTCCTAAGACATCTCGAGTAGATGCGTCGGAATCGCTCCGGAGGCTCCCATAGAATGATCGGACGGCCACTTGAAAGGCTCTCTTCATCAATTCACCACAGGATACTTCTACATGCGTTCTGATCCCCTCAAGAAAGGCATCAACGCGGCTCCCCAGCGCGCGCTTCTCAAGGCTCTCGGTCTCTGCGATGCGGAGATTGAGCGCCCGCTCATCGGCGTCGTCTCCTCGCAGAACGACATCGTTCCGGGACACGTCTTTCTTGACAAGATTACGGACGCGGTGAAGCAGGGCGTCGCCTTGGGCGGCGGCGTGCCCATCGTCTTCCCGGCCATCGCCGTCTGCGACGGTCTGGCGATGGGCCACAAGGGCATGAAGTATTCGCTCGTTTCGCGCGAGCTCATCGCCGACAGCGTCGAGGCGATGGCCACGGCGCATCCGTTCGACGGCCTCGTGATGGTGGCCGCCTGCGACAAGAACGTGCCCGGCCTGCTCATGGCCGCCGCCCGCCTCAACATCCCGAGCATCGTGATCTCGGGCGGCGCGATGCTCGCGGGCCGCGCCTGCGGCCGCAAACTCTCCTACTCCGACATCTCCGAGGGCGTGAGCCGCTTTCGCACGGGCCAGATCGATGCGAAGACCTTTCTCGAGCTTGAGAACAAGTCCTGTCCGACCTGCGGCTCCTGCTCGGGCATGTTCACGGCCAACTCCATGAACTGCCTCACCGAGGTGCTCGGCATGGCGCTGCCCGGCAACGGCACGATTCCCGCCGTCATGTCCGCGCGCTACCGCCTCGCCAAGGAGGCCGGCCTTGCGGTGATGGAGCTCGTGAGGAACAACGTCTGTCCGCGCGACATCATGACGAAGGAGGCGTTCGAGAACGCGCTCACCGTCGACATGGCGCTCGGCTGCTCCACGAACTCGATGCTGCACCTGCCCGCCATCGCGCACGAGTGCGGGTTCGAGCTCGACCTCACGGAGGCCAACGCCATCAGCGCGCGCACGCCCAACCTCTGCCACCTCGCTCCTGCGGGCCACCGCTACATCGAGGAGCTCGACGAGGCGGGCGGCATCCCCGCCGTCATGAACGAGCTCGCCCGCGCGGGCCTGCTCCACACGAACCTGCCGACCGTTACGGGCAAAACCGTGGGCGAGAACATCGAGGGCCGCGAGATCCTCGACGCCGAGGTCATCCGTCCCGTTTCCGATCCGTTCTCGAAGGAAGGCGGCATCGCCGTCCTCAAGGGCAACGTGGCGCCCGACGGCTGCGTCGTCAAGCGCTCGGCCGTGGCGCCCGAAATGCTCATGCACACGGGCCCGGCCCGCGTCTTCGACTGCGAGGAGGATGCGCTCGAGGCCATCTACGGCGGCTGCATCAATCCCGGCGACGTCGTCGTGATCCGCTACGAAGGTCCCAAGGGCGGTCCCGGCATGCGCGAGATGCTCAACCCGACCTCCGCCATCATGGGCTCGGGCCTCGGCGGATGCGTCGCGCTCATCACCGACGGCCGCTTTTCGGGTGCAACCCGCGGCGCCGCCATTGGCCACGTCTCGCCCGAGGCCGCCGTGGGCGGTCCGATCGGACTCCTCGAGGAAGGCGACATGCTCACGATCGACATCCCCGCGAACACCATCAGCGTCGACCTCACCAACGAGGAGCTCGCCCGACGCAGGGCCGCCTGGAAGCCCCGCGCCCCGCGCATCACGACGGGCTACCTCGCCCGCTACGCCAAGCTCGTGACCTCGGGCATGAGCGGCGCCGTGCTCGAATGACGGACGCAGTCCGCGCGCCTTCGGGCGTGCATGAATGAAATCCCGGAAAGCCCCTTGTCCTGCATCGGACGAGGGGCTTCGTCGTTCTCTGGATCCCGGACGGCCGCGGATTCCTGCCTGAATGAGCCGCGGGTAAACCCTTGGGATTTGCGTAAAGACATCACGTGTTTGCGGTATCGGTCCGCGCGTCCGACCCCGAACGTGTCCGAGGACGGGTGACGGCACTTGCCCACGCTCTTTCGCACTGCGAGTAGGCGAGAGTCATTCTCAACTATGTGATGATCGTCGTCCACCATAGTCGAATGCAAATGAGAAGCATCCGCAGATAGAAAGAATAATGAAAGAATGAGAACCATTCTCATATAAGATTCGGGGAACTGCGCGCCCGTGGGCGCACGGGCACATCTCTGGACTTTTTTCAATCGGACTACCGGATCATGGTGCTTCACCGAACTCTCATTGCCGCCGCCGTGCTTGCCGCGACGGCTCCCGCCTGGGCCTCGACCGAAGAGGCTGCGCGCGCCGTCGAGGAGCCTGCGCAGGCGGACGCCGCCGAACCAGCCTCAGACGAAGGCGAATCCGTCGTCGTGCGCGACCGTGCGGGCGAAAGCCTCACGTCGTTCACGCATCTCACCCGCGAGGACATCGCCAGGCGTCCGACGGAGGACGGCAACATCACGGACCTCCTCAAGAGCAATCCTGCGGTCCAGTTCTCCAATCACGGCGACGGCTCTCTGCAGATGGGCGAGATCAAGCCGTCGAACATTTCGATCCACGGCTCGGTCGCCTATCAGAACAACTACACGCTCGACGGCATCTCGACCAACAGCGACCTCGATCCCGCCGAGCAGACTTCGGTGACGACGACGCGCCTCGGCGGCTCGGACGAGCAGGGCTTCTACGTCGACAGCCGCCTCATCGACAGCGTTACCGTCTACGACCACAACATTCCCGCCTCCTTCGGCGGCTTCACGGGCGGCGTCATCGACGCTCAGACCCGCAGCTGGTCGGGCGAAAACCACATCAGCGTGTTCGGCCGCATGACGAAGTCGGGCTGGAGCCGCATCCACACCGATTCCGCGCTCGACGTCGGCTCGGGCGACGCGGACGTCTCGAAGCCCGCCCAGTTCCAGACCGACTTCGAAAAGAAGACCTACGGCTTCACGGGCGAATGGGGCATTACCGACAATCTCGGCGTCGTCGTGGGCTACACCCGCCGCGAGTCGAAGATCCCGACCGTTCAGGTGCCGGGCACCCGAGTCTCCATCGTGCCCGACGACCAGAACTGGACCGGCTGGGGCGTTCTTGAGACGCCGGTCGCGGGCGGCACGCAGACGCAGCGCCGCACGGCCGACAACTTCTTCGCGAAGGCCACGCTCTACGCGACGCCCTGGACGGAGGCGAGTCTCGCGCTCACCTATTCGGGCTACGAGTCGAAGGGCTTCCTCACGACGGTCGCCGACTCCGGCTACGAGGATCACCACGACGGCCTCAACCTGACGGCCAGCGTCAAGCACCGCATGAAGGCGGGCGTGCTCGACTCGTCCCTCGCGTACACGCGCATGACCGACAAGCGCACGAGCGACGTCAAGAACTGGACGCAGCTCGACCGCTATACGATCGGCATGGACGACACGGGGAGCACCTCGACGACGAGCATGACCTCGGCCGCCTCGGGCGGTCTCGGGGACCTCGAGAGCACGCAGTCCGTCATCAACGCGAAGACGAGGATGGACTGCGAGCCCGTCATGGTCGGCAGCGTCAGCCATCAGTTCAGCGCGGGCGCGGACCTCTCCTCGACGCACGCCGAGTACAGGCGCGGCAGCAACTACTACCGCTGGGGCGTCACGCAGTCCGTGATGCAGTCGGACTACGGCGAATTCTCGCAGACCGACTTCTACACGACGCGCTGGAAGGCGGGCACGTACGAGGCCGACTACAACCAGGCGGCGCTCTTCGGCGAGCACAGGATGGGCGTGGGCGACTTCGTGATCCGCACGGGCCTGCGCGCCGAGTACGACGACTTCACGAAGGACGTCAACATCGCGCCGCGCTTCACGACCTCGTGGGACCTCTTCGGCAACGGCGGCTCCGTCATCACCGTGGGCGCCAACCGCTACTACGGCCGCAACATCCTCACCTACGCGCTCTACAAAGCGCAGAACGGCGGGATGGAGAACATCTACGACTACGCCTCCGACGACAGTCCCGCCGCCGACGGCTGGTTCGCCGCCAACGACTTCGACGGCCTCGAGCGCCTGAAGACACCCTTCAGCGACGAGTTCAGCATCGGCCTCACGCAGCGCCTCGGCGACTGGTCCGCATCCGCCGCCTACGTGCACCGCAACGGCCACGACGAGGTGCGCTCGCGCTCGAGGACCGAGGGCAGCGGCTACGACACGCGCTTTGTGCGCGAGTTCTACAACGGCGGCGAGTCCGAGCACGATTCCGTGATCTTCAGCATCAACAACACCGCGCCCCTCAAGTTCGCGAAGGCGAACCACTGGGTGCGCTTCTCCGCCGCATGGCAGGAGACGAAGAGCAACGCAGCAATCGACCAGGGCTACAGCGAGCTCGAGTCCGGCAAGACCGTCAACATGGACAAGGTCTGGTACGACGGCAGCGTGATCGACGCCGAGGACCTCGACTCGACCGACTTCAACATTCCCGTGAAGTTCGACCTCGAGGCAACGTCCGAATGGGCTCAGTGGGGACTCACCTGGTACAACTTCCTGCACCTCTCGCTCGACCGCAGCCAGGCCGTGCGCGACGACGGCGAGTACTACGCCTGGACGCACGAGGGCGAGTACGGCCCGATGACCGAGCAGATCCGCAAGTACAGCCGCGTCGACTTCGCCTCCGCCTGGTCCTGGGACACGAAGGTCCTCTACAGGCCCGACTGGGCCCGCGGCGTGGGCGTCTCGCTCGAGGTCTACAACGTGACCAACAACCGCAACGCCTCTGACGTCTTCGTCTACAAGGGCACCCAGTACAAGAGCTACGATCCGGGCCGCCAGTTCTGGGTCCAGCTCTCCTACGACTACTGATCCGCGCTCCGGCTTCCGCCGAGGCTCAGCCGGGCCTCATTCAAATCCTGACCCGGCCGGACGGCGGACGACTCCGCCGCCCGGCCGCTCCTCACTTCAATACAAGTCCCATGCATCAGCTCAAGACCTTCTGGCGGCTCGTGCGTCCCTTCTGGATGCAGAGCACAGGGCGCACGGGCGCTCGCCTGCTGCTTCTGGCCGTCATCGGCCTGTCGCTCTCGACCGTCTGGTTCTCCGTGCGCCTCAACACCTGGAACGGCGCCTTCTTCAATGCCATTCAGGCCATGGACGGCGGGACGATCTACCCGCTTCTTCTGGAATTCATCGCGATCGTCGCGGCCTTCGTGTTCGTCCTCGTCTATGCGGACTGGCTGCGCAAGAAGCTCGTGATCGAGTGGCGCCGCTGGATGACCGAGGACCTGCTCGGCCGCTGGCTCTCCGCCGACGGCCGCCACTACCGCCTGCAGCTCGCGGGCCTTGAGCCCGACAACCCCGACCAGCGAATCGCCGAGGACGTGCGGCTCCTGATCGAATCGTCGCTCACGCTCGTCATCTCCTTCCTGCGCTCGCTCCTCACCATCGTGAGCTTCGTCACCATCCTCTGGACGCTGTCGGGCACGCTCGAGTGGACGATGTTCGGCACCGAGTGGGCGCTTCCCGGCTACATGGTCTGGACCTGCATCGGCTACACGCTCGTCGCGACGGGCCTCACGCACGTGATCGGCCGTCCCCTGATGAAGCTCAACTTCGAGCAGCAGAGGCGGGAGGCCGACTTCCGCACCTCGCTCTTCGACATCCGCCGCCACGGCGAGTCGATTGCGGGCCTGGGCGCCGAGGAGGCCGAGCAGGCGAGGCTCAGGGCTTCGTTCGAGCGTATTGTCGGCAACTGGCGCTCGCTCATGAACAGGGAGCGAGACCTCGCGTTCTTCACCGTGGGCTTCGGCCAGGTGACGCAGCTCGTGCCCATCTTCTTCGCGCTCCCGAAGTTCCTCTCGGGCGCCATCCAGCTCGGCGGCCTCATGCAGATCCGCATCGCCTTCCAGCAAGTCGCCTCCGCTATCGGCTGGTTCATCTACGCCTACCGCGACATCGCCGAGTGGTCGGCCACGGTCGACCGACTCGCGGGCTTCGAGGCCGCCCTGAGCGCGCCCCTTCCGGGAAGCTGCGTCAGGCAGGGCGAGCACGTCGCCGCCTGCGGCCTCGTGCGCTCGAAGACGGGCGAGCCGCTTCTTGAAGACCTCTGCCTCGGGGCCGAGCCCGGCCGCCTCACCGTCGTGAGGGGTGCTTCCGGCATCGGCAAGACCACGCTCCTTCGCGCCCTCGCGGGCTTCTGGCCCTGGGTCGAGGGACATCTTGAAAACAGGCCGGGCGCCGTCTGGCTCACGCAGCGCACGTGGCTCGCGCCGATGCCGCTCAGAGAGCTGCTTGCCTATCCGTACGGTGCTGATGCCGTCTCGAGGAGCGGCTGCGAGGCCGTGCTTCGCGACGCAGGGCTAGAGCGGCTCGTCCCGCTTCTTGACGAAGATGAACCCCGCAGCTGGATGAACACGCTCTCGGGCGGCGAGCAGCAGCGCGTGCTTTTCGCGCGCCTGCTGCTCGCAAGACCCGCCGCCGTCCTCATGGACGAGACGACCTCGGGGCTCGACGACGCGCTCGCCGTCAGGCTTCTGACGCTCCTCAGGGAGCGGCTCCCCGACACCACCTTCCTTCTGGTCTCGCACCAGCCCGCGGTCCATCGCATTGCGGACCGCCTCTACGATCTCGGAGAACGAGCATGAACAAAATCAGGACAGGCCTGCGCGCCGCACTGCTGGCCGCGGCCGTGTGCGAGGCGCTTTTCATCATGACGGGCTGCACCGCCGCGGACCGCACGGGCGGCGCCGAAGCCGCCCGCAGCGAGGCGACCGTGAGCGAAGGCGTGCTTCCGACGGCATCCGCCATGAAGCGCCGTGTTCTGCCCAACGGCATGACGGTGTTCCTTTATCCGCGCAGGGATGCGACGGGCAGCCTCGAAGCGCGCCTCGTCGTGCGCGCGGGCAGCCTTCAGGAGACCGAGGAGGAGCGCGGGCTTGCACACTACGTCGAGCACATGGCCTTCAACGGCACGCGTGACTTCCCCGACCAGAGCGCCTTCAAGGCGCTTGAGGCCGACGGCATCATGCTCGGCGCGGACGTCAACGCCGTCACGTCTCTCGGCGGAACCACCTACAGGCTCTCCGTCCCCCAGGCCACCCGCACGGGGCTCGACACGGCTCTGCACATCATGCGCGAATGGGCCTTCAACATCACGTTCAGGCCCGAGGCCTTCGAGCGTGAACGCGAGATCATCGTCGAGGAGTGGCGCCTGAGGGAAGGCGTGGGCGCACGCATCAACGGGCCGCTCCAGACCCTTCGCTACGAAGGAAGCGCTTCGCGCGACCGTGATCCGATCGGTCTCATCGACGTGATCCGCACGGCGCCCGTCGAGCGCGCGAAGGCCTTCTACGAGCGCTGGTACTCGCCGCAGAACATGACGCTCCTTCTCGTGGGCGCCTTCGACGAGGCAACGGCGGACGAGCTCATCGAGCGCTATTTCGCCTCCGAACCTGCCCGCGGGCTCGAGACGCCCGCCGACTGGGGCCGCTTCGAACCCGTTGCAAACGAGGATCGCCTGACGACGCTCGTGCTCGACCCCGAGGTCTCGGACCGCTTCGTGCAGATCCAACTCCAGCGCACGCTCGAGTCGACCTCCGACACGGTGAACGAGGCGTGGCGCGAGACGATCGAGCGCCTCACCCTCGACATCTTCGGCCGCCGCTTCGCGCTCATGAAAGAAAACGGCGGACAGGGCTCGCTTCAGGCGCCCGAGTCGAGCTGGATCCTGTCGCCCTCCGAGACGCAGGTTCTGCTCCTTGCGCGCCCCGGCACGGACGAGCCGCTTGAGGCCGCACTTGAGCGCGCCTCGGGTGCCCTGAAGACGCTCGCCGCCTTCGGACCCTCGAAGGAGGAGCTCGACGCCGCCGTGAGGGCAAGACGCGACGCGGTCCGAAGCCGCAGGCTCGCCGCCGTGCGCATTTCGAACGCGAGCGTCGCCGACGACTTCGCCGACGCCGTCGTCTACCGGCTGCCGATGCTCGACGAGACGCAGCAGGACGAAATGGTCTCGGCCTTCCTCGCCGAGGTGACGGCGGACCACGTCAGGGCCTCCGCCTCAGCGCTCCTTGCCTCCCGCGTCAAGCTCGGCGCCGTTGCGGGCGCCTCCGAGAAGACGTCGAAGGCCTCGCTTCGCGCCGCTTGGACGAAGGGCGTCGCCTCGCCCGCAAAGCCCTGGACCGAGGTGAGGAGGACCGTGTCGCTCGATCTCACGCCGCCCGCCGGTCCCGTCACGGCCGAAACGACGGTTCTGCCGTCGCCCACGGGCTCGGGCCGCGCCCGTCGATTCGAATTCGCCAACGGCCTGAAGCTCGTGATCATCGAGGATCCGTCGCTCACGGGCAGGACGACCCTCAACCTGAGGCTTGCGGGCGGCACGTCCGCGGTCGATCACGGCCTTCTCGCCGTGCCCGCCGCACTCACGCTGCCGATGAGGTCCGGGATCGGCTCTCTTACGGCCGCCGACATCCGCCGTGTTGCAAGGGACGCAAAGGTCTCGGTGATGAGCTACGCCGAACAGCTCCACCACGGCATCAGGGCCGAGGCCGACCCTGAGGGCGTGCCCGCCATGATGGCGATCCTGCACGCCAGGCTCTCCGCTCCGAGGTTCGACGAAAAGGCGCTCGCCGACATGCGGCGCGACCGCATCAGGGACCTCGAGCATGCACCCGCCGAGCGCCGCTTCATGGACGCAATCGCCCGCGATGCGTTCACGGCGGGCGGCACGATGGTCGCAGGCAGGGACGACGTGGATGCGCTCGCCTCGACCGAGAAGCTTTCCGCCCTTGAGGCGAAGCTCCTCGGCGACCCGTCGCGCATGACGGTGACGATCGTTACGAGGGAGTCCGTCGAGAAGACCTATGAAGAGGCGGCACCCTGGCTCGCCTCGCTCGCCAAGCGCGGCGAGGGTTTCGAGTTCTGGCGCGATCAGGGCGTGAGGCCTGCGTCCGGCACGGGCGTGAAGGTCTGGCCCTGGGCCACGGCCGACAAGGCCATGGTGCAGATGCACTATCGGTCCGCCATGCCCTGGAGCGAGGCCGACGCCGACAGGCTGAGCCTCATCGGCTATGCGGCGAACCGCGCGCTGCGCGAGTCGCTCAGGACGAAGGCCTCGGGCGTCTACGTTGTGAACCTCAATCCGCTCCTCGTGAAGGAGCCCGCCCCGTACTTCATCGGCCGCCTCAACTTCACGTCCGCGCCCGCGAGGGCCGAGGATCTGGCAAGGCGCGCCGACGAGGTTCTGAAGACACTCGCCCGCACGGGCATCGACGCGGCGGCCTTCGAGGAGCTCAAGGCCGAGTGGCGCGTGCGCCATGAGCGCGACGTGCGCGACGCCTACTACTGGTGCGAGTCCGCCGCCATGACGGACGGCTCGAGGACGGCCTTCGAGGATCTCGCGGGGAGGACCGCACGGTTCGAGGCGATCGGCCTCGAGGACACGAACAGGCTTCTCGCAACGCTTTTCGGGGACGAGCCCCGCACCTACATGATGACGCCCGCGGACCGAAGGAGCGCCGCGACGGCCGGAGACAAGTGATGACGAACTTCAGGAAAACGGCCCTCGCGCTTGCGTCGGCCTTCATGATGGCGGGTGCCGCAGGCGCGGCCGGCCTGCCCGACATTCTCGAGCGTGACGCCGCGGGCACGTCTGCCGCGCAGAAGGCGGGCGCCGAGCTCGCCCGCCTCGTCGACGGAAAGGACGACGCCGAGGCCGCAAGGCGGATGGAGGAGCGCGAGGCAAGGCTTCTTGCGCACTACCGCGACAAGCTCGCCGCATCCCTCTCGCGTCTCGAGGCCTCCGAGGCCGCCATCGAGGCGGAGCGTGAGTCCGTGCGCCGAATGCGCATGGAGACTGGGCCCCTCATGGACGAGATGGCGGCCTCGCTCGCCGAGGTCGTGGCGGCGGACAGGAAGTTTCTTTCGGGCGAACGCCGGGCGAGGCTCGAGAACCTGCGCGCCGTGCTTGCCGATCCGACGCTCACCGACGGCCAGAAGATGGACGTACTCCTTGATGCCTGGCAGGTGGAGGCGAGCTACGGCCTCACGGTCGGCGCCGACCGCGGTGTCAACGACTCGGGCGCGCTCGCCGTCTTCCTGCGCATCGGCAGGCTTCTTCACGCAGAGGTCTCCGAGGACGGGCGCCGAGCTCGCATCGAGACCGCGGACGGCTGGCGCGAGCTCTCCGAAAAGGATGCCGCCATGCTCGCCGAAGCCGTGAAGACCGCTTCGGGCGCCGCTGCGCCCGATCTGATGCTCGTCGCCGAGTCGCTCCTCGGCGAGGCCGTGAAGGAGGCGAAGTGATGATCTCCCGTGTTTTCAAGAGGACCGTTTTTGCCGCAGTCGTTGCTGCCGGCATTCTTGCCGGAACGGCTGCGCACGCCACCACGCTTGACGACGTATACCGAGCTGTCGCTCAGGGGACGAGGGTCGAGGCGGCTGATGCGAAGGCGGCCGTCGATGCCATGAGGGCGTCCGCCGCCGCTGCAGGCGCGGCCCGTGACGAGGCCGCCCGAACGAAGAAGTCGCTCGAGGCCGAGGTTGCGGCGCTTGAGGAAGCCGTTTCGGCCGCTCAGGAGCGCGTGCGCGAGAGGCGCGCGAAGCTCGAGAAGGAGAGGGCCTCGGTCGAGGCCGTGCTCGCCTCGATCGAAAGGCACGAAGGACTCCTCACCGAATCGGTGATGAAGACCCAGATCGGCAGGAGCAAGGCCTTCATGGACGATGCGCCCGTCTCGAAGACGGACGGCGTCGCACGCCTGCGCCGCCACTGGGTGAGGGCCCTCGGGGCCGTCGCCGGGTCGGCGGGCGTGAGGACGGTCGAGGACGCCGTGATCTACGACGCTGCGGGCGCGCCCTCGAGGGGCACGGTGACGCTCTACGGTCCCTTTGCCGCGAAGGCGGGGGACGGCGCGTGGCTCCGATATCTGCCTTCAGAGCGCGCCTGGCGTCGCCTTGCGGACGATCCCGGCATTCCAGCGGGCGTTGTGGCGCTTGATCCGTCCTTCGGCAGGCTGCTTGCGGGCTACGCCGAGCGTCATTCGGCCTGGGCCTGGATGAAGCCCGCAGGCGTCATCGGCATCTTCATCGGACTCGTGGCTGCTGCGGCGCTTCTTCTGGGCTTCCTGCGCTGGACGGCGCTCGCCCTTGAGGAAAGGCGTGTGCGCAGGCAGCTCGAGGACATGGAGAATCCGCGCGAGGACAATTCGCTCGGCCGCATGCTCGCGGCCGCGAAGGAGAGCACGGACGAGCTCCTCGAGGCGAAGCTCGATGCGGCGATCGTCGCCGAGCGTCCCGGGTTCGAGCGCGGCGTCGCGACGCTTGCGGTGCTCGCCGGCATTCCGACGCTTCTCGGTCTGCTCGGGACCGTGAGCGGCATGATCGAGACCTTCACGGTGATGAGCGAGCACGGCTCGGCCGAGCCCGGCCTTCTGGCGGGCGGCATCGCCGAGGCGCTCGTCACGACGGAGCTCGGCCTTGTGTCCGCGATTCCGATCCTGCTTCTTCACTGCGCCGTGAAGACGAAGCGCGACGCGCTCTTCTCGCATCTCGAGGAAGCCGCCTCGACCCTTGCCGTGCGCGAGGCCGCGGGCTGCTGCGGCGCCTGCCGCAGGGACGAGTGAGTCAGGGAGGCGCCATGAACGAAGCACTTGCAGGCTTCTGGTGGTTCGAGGACCTCTCGCTCCTGATGGACAGGGGCGGGCACGTCCTCTGGGCGATCCTCGTCCTCTCGACGGTGCTCTGGATGATTCTTCTCACGGGCGCGAGGCGCCTGAAGGACGCGGAGAAGGCCTGGACGGCCGCCACCGCCGCGCCCGCCCTCGAGTGGGCGACCGCGACCGCCGCGTCGCGCCGCCGCATGATGCAGGCGGCCCTCGTGCGCGTGAGGCGCACGGCCGCGGCCGAGGCCGCCTGGGCCAGAGTGATCGTGGCGCTCCTGCCGCTCCTCGGACTTCTCGGCACCGTGACCGGGATGATCGAGAGCTTCGAGACGCTCTCCGCCGCAGGGGGCTCCGACCCCGGCGGCCTCACGGGCGGCATCAGCGCGGCGCTCCTCACGACCCTTGCGGGACTCGTGACGGCGCTTCCCGGAGTCTTCGCCGTGCACCGCCTCGAGCGAAGGACCGACCGCCTTGCGGACAAGGTGCGCGCAAGGCTGCGCAGGTTCATGCGGCCCTCGTGCTGCAGGTCCTGAATGCAGGTTCAGGAAAAATGAAATGAGGTTTGATCATGAGATTTGAACACAGGGACGGTCGCGAGCGTGACGCGGGCATCGACATGACACCGATGATGGACATCGTCTTCATCATGCTGATCTTCTTCGTGCTCACTGCGAGCTTCACGCAGACGCAGACGCTCGACGTCGAGCGCCCGTCGACGGCCTCGCACGACAGGTCGGCGCCCGAGGCCCTCGTCGTGAGCGTGGACCGCTCGAACATCATCTGGTTCGACGGCAGGCAGGTGGGCAAGGAGGAGGTTGCGGGACTCGTGCGCGGCGCGGCCGCGGGCAGGCCCGTGAGCGTCGTCGTCAACGCCGACAGGCTCGTGCCCTCGGGCCTGCTCATCGAAGTCATCGACCAAATCCGTCTGGGAGGCGTCGCCAATGTGGCCGTTGCAACCAACGCAGGGCATTCCTGACCGCCTCGCCGCCGCCCTGGCGGCCCTCGTCGTGACGGGCGCGGTGCTCACGCTCATCCTGATGCTCACGATGGGCGGACGGCATGAGGCGAAGCGCGCGGTGACGCTTCCCGTCGTCTACTGGTCGGGTCCTCCGCCCGAGGCGCCCGACGAGACGCCGCCCGAGGAGGTCCCCGTCACGGCTGAGACCGTGCCCGAGGTGTCGGCGCCCCCGAAGCCCGTCACGCTCGCCTTCGAGTCGCCCGCAATAGCCGCGGCCGGCCTGCCGATGCCGAAGTACGAGATCGGCAGGCCCACGGTCGATCGCGTCATGACCGTGCCCGACTTTTCGTTCGAGTCGCCCGCCGCTCCCGCCGCCGCAGCGCCCTCAGCGCCCGCCGTGAGCTCGATCGCGCTCGCAAGGCCCGTGCACAGGGTGCCGCCTCAGTATCCCGTGAAGGCGAAGCAGCAGGGCATCGAGGGCTACGTCGTCATGGACCTGCGCATCAACGCCGAGGGCCGCGTCGAGGATGTGCGCGTCGTGCGCGAAAAGCCCGAGGGCGTCTTCCGCGCCTCCGCCCTGCGCGTCGTGCGCCGCTGGGCCTTCATGCCGCCCGCGGAACCCGCGTGGCAGCGCCTCACCATCCGCTATGAGCTGGAGAAATGATGAAGCTGATTCCGAGTCCGCCCCTGAAGTCCGTCGCTGCCCTTGCGGCCGTTGCGGTTTTTACCTGCATGCTCGCGGCCTCGCCCGTCAGGGCAGGCGCCTTTGAGGAGTACCGTGCGGTCGACATGAAGCTGCAGTCCGTCAGGGAAGGTGACGCCGAGGGGCTTCGGGCAGCGGGCGTGCTGGTCGAGTCCTTCTCGAAGCGCTGGTCGAAGGGCGCCGCCTCCGAGCGCACGATGGCCGCCTACCTGATGCTTCGCTGGGGCATCGCGTCGGGTCGCCATCAGGCGGCCTACGGTGCGGCGCTCGTGCTTCTCGAGCTCAAGCCTTCGCCCGAGCAGAGGCCGGGACTTCTGAAGCTCGCCGCCCAGCTGGGTTATCAGAGCGAGCGGTTTGAGGCCGTGCCCGGACACGTGGACGCCTGGATTGAAGTGAAGGGCATGCCGCGCACGGCGACCGAACGCGCCGAGACGGCGGAGATGATGACGCTGGCGGCCTATGCGCTGCACGAGCTCGGACGCGACCGTCAGGCGCTCGCCCGCGTGAAGGAGGCCTACGGCATCGCACCTGCCCGGGCGCGCGGCGACTTCGTGCTCGCGCTCTGCGCCTCGCTCGGCGACGTGAAGGCCGAGCGGGCCTTCCTGCCCGTGATGGTGCGCGACTGGAACGAGACGCCCTACTGGAGCAGATGGGGCTCGCTCGTGCAGCAGGCGGGCGACGGACGTCAGGCGCTCGACATTCTCTCGAGCGCCCGCAAGGCGGGACGCCTTGACGAGCGTCTCGTGCCGCTTCTTCTTTCGCTCGTGATCGAGCATGACGCGCCGACCAAGGCGCTTCGCATCCTCGAGGAGCATCCCGAAGCCTGGAAGCCCGAGGAGCGGCGCATGCTGCAGACGGCTCTTCTCGTGAAGTGCGGCCGCAGGGCCGAGGCACTCGAGCTCTTGAGAAAGGCGGGGGACGGCGGCGCAGGGAACGGGCGCGAGCGCATGGCAGTGGAGCTTGCCTTTGCCGAGGAGGACTGGACGGGTGCAAGAAAGGGCGCGATGAGGCTCGCCGAAAGCGAGACGAAGCCTGCCGAGCGGGACCGGTGGCGCTTCCTCTCGGGGCTTTGCGCCTACAACCTGAAGGACTATGCGGGTGCGGCCGAGGCCTGGGCGTCGGTGGAGACCGAAAGGTGGCGCAGCCTCGCGGCGCCCTGGCGGGCCGAGGTGAAGTTTCTCCTGAGCTGATGCAAGTCGGGCCGCCCGAATGAACGGGCGGCCCGACTCGCTCCGAGGAGCAGGGGACTTTTGGTCGGATTCTGTTTATCCGAAGAAGATCATGTTCGCGATGATCGTGGTGAACATGCCTGCGATCATCGGGATCCAAGTGCGGCGCACGACGGCCATGGGCGAGATGCCCGCAGCGCCTGCGACGGCGATGATGACGCCTGCGACCGGGCTCATGGCGCGCAGCATGCCGGAGGCGAACTGCATCGGCGTGACGAGTGCGGCGACGGAGCCGCCGAGGCCCGCGGCGACGTCGGGAGCGAGCGAGGCGAAGGACGAGTAGGCGCCGACGCCCGAACCCGTGAGGAACGTGACGGCGGAGACGATGGCCGTGAGGATGACGGTCATGACGCCCATGCCCGCTCCGATGCCCTGGGCGGAGTTGATGAGCGCGTCGATGAGGCCGGAGACCTTGAGGCCCGTGGCGAAGAACTCGGCGCAGATGATGAGGGCGACGATGCCCGCGAACATCTTGCCCATGCTCTGGAACATGGCCATGGCGTCCTTGAAGACCTTCTTGACGGACTTCGTGCGGATGATCTCGACGATGACGACGCCGACCCAGACCATGAAGAGCGCGGAGATCGTGTCGAGCTTGATGGACGTGACGACGAGCTTCGAGAAGATGATGAGAAGGACGATCGGCAGGACCGGGAAGATCGCATACCACTTCGGAGCGGCGGGCGCGTCGGAAGCCTTCACCTCGGCGGCTTCGGAGTAGACGTCGTCGTTCTTCCTGTCATAGTGGCGCTGCACGAAGTAGTGCGCGATGCACACGACGATGAGCGTCGGAATGGCAAGGACGAGCTGGTACTGCACGAGGTAGATGATCGGGTCGAGGTTCGCGACCTTGGCGGCGAGGTTGGCGGTGCCCGCCGTCGGCGCGAAGGTCATGCCGGCGGAGGTGCCGATGACGGCCGCGGCCGATGCGGCCGAGGTGCCCACGGCCTTGAGGATCGGGAAGAGCGCGACGAGAAGCAGCATGGCGAGGCCGGCTGCGGACGGAATGACCATCACGAGGATCTGGCCAACGAGGTAGCCGCCCACGAGCACGAGGTACGGCGCCTTGAGCATGCTGAGCGGCTTGACGGCGATGTCGACGAGCGCGCGTGCGGCGCCGATGCGGTCCATGTAGGCCGCAAAGCCGCCCGCAGTCATGATGAGAAAGCCGATGCCGGCGCTCTGCTTCGTGGCGATGCTCTTCAGGGTGTTGAAGATGTCGAAGAGGAAGAAGCCCGAGGGCTTCACGCCCTTGGGCAGGAAGCTCGCGTCGGTGAGGCCTGCGGCGCAGAGCAGCAGGACGAGGCCCGCGAAGAGCAGGACCATGTGCGTCTGGTAGCGCTTGATGAGCGCCCAGCCGGCGACGATCGTCACGGCGACCGCGATCCAGGGCATGAGTGTTTGCATGATGTTGTTCTCCAGTTTGTTCGGACGTTTTCAGCTCTGGCTTCAGAGAAGCTTCCTGAAGGCTTCGTCGAGGTCCTCGAGGGCCTTCGCGACACGGGCCTCTTCGGCCTCGCGTTCGGCGCGCAGGGCGGCGAGCCTGCCTGCGTCGGCCTCAAGCATCTTCCTCACCTCGGCGGGCGAGGCGCTGCCGGCGGTGCGGCGGGCGGCGACGATGCTCCTCGGGTCGAGCGCGGCGCGGAATTCCTCCTCGCTCATCGGAAGCTCGGCGGGGCCTTCGGGGTATTCCTCGGAGACCTCCTCGCGGTAGATGCGGCGCATCTGCGCATAGGGGAATTCGAGCGGGAGCACGTTGTTGGCGCGGGCCCAGCCGACCATGCGGCTCGCCATGTGGTGGCCGATGCGAAACGGCAGACCGTGGTCGCGCATCAGGCGGTCGGCGATTTCCTGGGAGGCCGTCCAGTCGCTGTTGAGTTCCTCGAGGGCGCGGGCGGGATTGATCGTGAGCGCCGCGAGCACCTTGCGAAAGCGCGTGAGCATCGTCATGGCGGTCTTCATCATGCGGGCGTTCTTCTCGACGCGCTTGCCATCGATCATGCCGGGCACGACGTTGTGCGCGCGCAGGAAGGCTGCGTTCATCTCGCCGATGACGTCCGAGCAGTCCTCGCGGCAGTTGTTCATGAGGCCGGGATTGCGCTTCTGCGGCATGGCCGAGGAGACGTAGGTGTTCTCGCCGCCTTCCTGCAGGATGATCCAGGGGCGTGGCTGCGCGTACTGGACCATGATGTCGTCGACCATCGAGCCGATGCGCACGGCCGCGGCGGCGAGCGCTGAGGCGACCTCGAGCGGCATGTCCACGGGCGCGAGGCTCGTCGCGTCGAGCGCGTTCTCGACGGGACGCGGAAAGCCGAGCGCGGCGGCCATCGCGTCGCGGTCAAGGGGCCAGCCCGTGCCGTTGAGGACGGTGGCGCCCATCGCGCACATGTTGAAGCGGGTGTGGCATTCGGAGAGGCGTTCGCGCACGCGAAGGAGCGAGGCGGCGATGCCGAGGAGATGATGGGCGTAGGAGGTCGGCTGCGCGGCGACGCCGTTCGTGTAGCTCGGCACGATCGTGTCGACGTGGCGTTCGGCAAGCGCAAGCAGGTCGCCGATCACGTCCTCGAGGCCTGCGGCAAACTCAAGCGTTTCGTCGCGAAGGATAGCCGTGCGCTGCGTCGAGAGGATGTCCTGGCTCGAGCGGCCCGCGTGAATGGCGGTCACGCCCTGGCCCGCGGCCTTGATGAGAAGCGGCTCCCATGCGATGTAGCTCTTGACGCGAAGCGCGGGATCCGCCTCGCCCATGGCCTCGACGGCCGCAATGCCGGCGGCCGCCCTGCGGGCGAGGTCCTCGCCGAACTGGCCGTTGCGAAGGCCCGTCACGACCGTTGCGCGGTTGACGGCGTTGAGCCAGAAGAATTCGTCCTTTTTCACTTTCAGGTCCTTTGGGGCGGCCCGGATGCGGCCGCCCGGTGTTGGTAATGGCACAAGTCTGCCGCCGCGCAAGGTGGCGCACAACCATGCACAACTCAAAATGACTTTGCGTCAAACGCAAAGTGTTGTGTCACTCAGAGACGACGCTCGGCTATGATCGGAATGTGCATCATCAGGATTTCCGGAGTTCATCATGAGCAAGACGGACGACCTCTCGGCGTGGCGCGTCTTCGTGACCGTCGCGCGAAGCGGCACGCTCAGCGCGGCCGCCAAGGCGCTTGACGTGGAGGTCTCGAGCATTTCCCGCGCGATCGGCGGGCTTGAGAAGGCGCTCGGCTGCGAGCTCATCCGCCGCAACATGCGGCCGATGAAGCTGACGGAGGCGGGACAGGCTGCCCTGAAGCGCATGGAGACGATACTCAGAGCGCACGATGGTCTGATGGAGGCGCTCGTCAACGACAACCGCGCGCTCACGGGCCGCGTGAGGCTCTCGTCCGCACCGGGCTTTGCGACGAGAAAGCTCGTGCCCTTCATCCGCGAGTTCACCGAGGCGCACCCCGGGATTTCGGTCGACATCCAGACGGGCGGCACCGAGGCCGACGTCGCGAAGGGCTTTGTCGACGTGGCCGTCATCACGGGCGAGCCGACCTTGCCGGGCCTCGTCTACGTGAGTCGCGGCAGAAATCTCTATCTTCCCGTCGCTAGTCCCGACTACATCAGCCGCAACGGGTTGCCCGTCACGCCCGAGCAGCTCAGGCAGCACCGCGGCTACATCTACGCGGGTCCCGTCCGTCCCGAGACGAAGGTGCTCTGCAGAGGCGCGGTGAGCGCGCCCGTCGAGTACGGCACGGCCGTGCGCTCGACCGACGTGCTTGCGATCCGGGAGGCGGTGCTCTCCGGCATGGGCGTTGCGGCCGACATGCCGCTCGTGCAGATCTACGAGGATCTTGCCGAAGGCAAGCTCGTGCCGATCCTTCCGGGCTGGAGCCGTCCGCCCGTCGAGTGCTACATCGTGACGAACCGCGATGCCTGGCACATGAAGCGCGTGCGCGTCTTCTTCGAGTGGTTTGCGGCCGCCATGCGCAGCACCTTTGCAGGCTACGAGCGGGCCGTGAGCTCCTTCGTGGGGCTCCCGCCCGACAATCCGCCTGCAGAGAGAACGGAAATCCGGTTCACGGAATCCCGCAAGCGCCGTGCGTGAGGATCGGATTCGCGGAGAATGAAGAAGGGGCCGCCGTCTGGGGACGGAAGCCCCTTTGTTCGTCAGGACTCAGGACTTGTCAAAAGCTGTGGCAGATGCCGAGCATGGCGGCCCTGACCGTGTCGGTCTTCTTGGAGCCTGAGACCTCCTTGCCGTTCTCCTTGTAGGTGCGGTCGACGTAGGACGCGGCGGCGTAGAGGTACGTGCGCTTGCTGAGCGGATAGTCATAGCCGAGCGCGATCTGCCAGGCGTCGGCCTCGACCTTGACGTCGGTTCGCTTGCCCGACTTGACCGTGACCGTGAAGGTGTCGTAGTCGCCCGTGACGTAGCCCGTCTGTATCTTGAGCTTGCCGCCGAGGACCTCATGGGTGGCGCCGAGAACGACGGCGTGGCTGTCGAAGCCTTCATTGCCGCACAGGGTATTTTTGGTGTCCTTGTGGCGCGTCATCTGGTTGCCTACCTTCTCGACGTTGTGGCCGTACTGATAGGCGCCGTAGAGCGTCAGGTCGTCGAGTTTCCAGCGGATACCGAGGTTGTAGGTCTGCGAGTCGTCTCGGTTGTAGGGGCTCGAGCCGCGCTCGTAAAAGTAGTTGTCGGCCACGAAGACGACGCGGAGCGGACCGCGGCGGTACTGGGCGCCGAGGGCGGCGAATCGGTCGCGCTGCGAGCTCGGCACGGCATCGTCGCCGTCCACGCCGTTGGAGTATTCGCCGTAGAGCCTCAGGCCGGCCATGTCGGGCGATTCGTAGCGGATCATGTTGTCGGCGCGCATGACCTGATGGTTGATGATCTGCAGCGCCTAGGCTTCCTTGTAGAGGTTGCCGAAGACCGTATAGCTGTTGAGGAAGATCGAGCCGTTGACGCCCGATCCGAGCGCGCCCTGTCGGCCGAAGCGGACTTCGCCGTAGGGAGAGGCGACGCCGAGGTAGGCGTTGCGGTTGAACGGATTCCCCGCGCATTCCCCATCCATGTGGCACACATGGGTGGGGTCAAGCGGGGCTGACGAAGTCAGTCCATCTCAAGTTATTCAAGATGATCCAGTGGATAAGTTCTTAAGTCCCTTCTTGCACAGGGATTAAGCAGTAAAACGAGCGCAAAATCACAGGGTCATTTTGCGATTCTGATGCAGCACTTTTGCTTGTACTCATAAAATTGTCGATTAACCGTGTCAGGTTGTGTGATGCTTGATACCATACGGAGTATTCCCGCCAACCCATCGCCATGCAACGATGAAGATCACGTCCACTTACTCCGTGCGTTTGCGCAACTTCAACCGCGTCTTTGACGACACGGTTGAGGTGTATCGCCACGCCGTGGATTACTTCATTGAACTCGTGATTGCGAATTGGAATACTCACTTCGCCAATCTCAGTCGTGCCAACGATTGCATTCGTGTTGCCGAAGGTCTGAGCGTTCGTACGAAAAAGCGTCTGATGACGCCTTACAACTTCTGCCACGACTTCATGAAATTTCCGAGCTACCTTCGCCGAGTCGCCATCAAGGCTGCATACGGACATACATGGTCAGCTCCCCGTTTGCAAGTGTTCGGGGGATTTTTTGGGTACAACTCCCCCTGGAGGGCGCGTCCATGCGCGTCCTCCATTCAATACGTGGCGAAGCCACACCACTAAATTTGGCCTTTCGCGGATTCGTGTGGGTAATTCCTGCGCGGAATCGAATCGTCAAACTGTCGTGGAATAGCGCAGGCCGTTAGGCCGAGCATATGCCGCGAAAGCAGATTGACGAGGCGATTCCGCGCAAATAGCCTGTGGTTCGGGGAAAGTAAGGGCGTTAACGCCCGCCTTTCCCCCGAGCCACGTGGCGGCGAACGCCAAGGTGTCGGGGGCGGAGCCCCTGACGGCATGATTCCACTTAGCCATGCACTTACCCACTCAAAGCCGCGAAGAGCCCTAAATTTGTAAAGTCAGATTACGGAATCGAGAAGGCTTTCATATGACAGGCAGCTGCCTACCAGGGTTGGGTTCCCCATTCTCTTCGTCAGCGGAGCGCTCAGTAAGTCGCTCGAAAGACCTCGTCGACTTGCGCACAACAAGCTTTCATCAAGCTCTATTTCCTTCCTTTTTGAGCGCGCCCTGCGCGCCTGTAACTAATTCAGACTTCTACCAGAAGAAACCTGCTGCAACTCATTCGAAGTTGAAGAAAGGGCTTCACTGAAATACATCCGCGGTCAGGAGGTATTCATTCCTAAACCTCCACCGACATAGTGAGATTCGGGGCAATAGAGGTGCTTTATCAGCTGTGCGTAATTATCGCGAACCATGCGATATCACCCTTCGTATGTCAGCATCACTCTATTGCGTTGAGCACGATTCGTCACTAGTAGTTGCCTTCGTAGTCCTTGGCGGGAATTGGCCGATGATCGCTCTGTGCGATCTGTCCCTTTAACAGCTTAGTACAGGTGTGTAATCGACCTTGTCTTTCATCAGACGATAAATGATTCGAGCTAACTTGGCTGCGATGGCGCAGACAATGACGCCATGTTTCTTTCCGCTGTCTCGCATTTTTCGCACCCAGTCACCGAAATTCCCTTTCCACTTATCCGTGTGCATGAGGACAAGTTGGGCGCACTGCACGAGATTGGAACGAAGCCTCTTGGGCCCACATTTGGTGATGTGGTTGAGCCTGCTGTTGCCGCCGGTGCTGTTCTGCTTTGGTACAAGCCCAAGGGAGGCCGCGAACTGCCTGCTATTCTTGAAGCGCCCGATGTCGACGCCAATATGAACCAGCAGTCCTACTGCCGTCTGAGGTCCAACACAGGGAACCGTCATGATGCGCTTAGCATTGGCATCAGTTGCAGCCACCTGTTCCATCCGCCTCTGGGCTTCCTCCTCTTGCTGTAGAAGATTGAGCCAAATCTCACGCCTGCGCTTAAACGAAGCCATCACGTCCTCAGGAATAAGCTCGGCATGCTTTTCAAGATGCGCCACCATGCGAGTCTTAATGAACTTTGAAGATTTTCGGACGGGACATCCGAACTCTTCGAGTCCCGCGTGGATCTGATTGCCTGCTTGAATGCGCAACTCCTGAAGGCTCTTATACTCGTTCTGCAGAAACTGCAGGGACTGCTGCTGTTGACTTTTAATGTAGACGTACGTGGTACCTGG
>NZ_JH815514.1:416455-419265 GCF_000297775.1 Sutterella wadsworthensis 2_1_59BFAA | reverse complement strand
GCAGCGAATTCTTCACTTGGTCAGAAACAAAGCTGAGCTGTGATTCATTGACTCAGAAATTCTCTTGACGACATTCAGTCAAAAAAGCTTCACGGTTATAGGATCAAGCTTCACGAGCAATTAGTAATGGTTAGCTGAGTGCCTCACAGCACTTACACACCCATCCTATCAACGTCCTGGTCTCGAACGACTCTTTAGGGAGGTCTAGCCTCCAGGAAGACTTATCTTCAGGCAAGTTTCCCGCTTAGATGCTTTCAGCGGTTATCTCTTCCCCACATAGCTACCCGGCGATGCCACTGGCGTGACAACCGGTACACCAGAGGTGAGTCCACTCCGGTCCTCTCGTACTAGGAGCAGCCCCCGTCAATCTTCCAGCGCCCACGGCAGATAGGGACAAAACTGTCTCACGACGTTTTAAACCCAGCTCACGTACCTCTTTAAATGGCGAACAGCCATACCCTTGGGACCGGCTACAGCCCCAGGATGAGATGAGCCGACATCGAGGTGCCAAACACCGCCGTCGATATGAACTCTTGGGCGGTATCAGCCTGTTATCCCCAGAGTACCTTTTATCCGTTGAGCGATGGCCCTTCCATACAGAGCCACCGGATCACTATGACCTACTTTCGTATCTGCTCGACTTGTGGGTCTCGCAGTCAAGCACGCTTTTGCCATTGCACTATCAGCACGATTTCCGACCGTACCTAGCGTACCTTCGCACTCCTCCGTTACCCTTTAGGAGGAGACCGCCCCAGTCAAACTGCCTACCATGCACGGTCCCCGGACAGGATGACTGTCCCAGGTTAGAACCTCAAACAAATCAGGGCGGTATTTCAAGGACGCCTCCGCCACAACTGGCGTTGTGGTTTCACAGGCTCCCGCCTATCCTACACAGATCGGTTCAAAGTCCAATGCAAAGCTACAGTAAAGGTTCATGGGGTCTTTCCGTCTAGCCGCGGGGAGATTGCATCATCACAAACACTTCAACTTCACTGAGTCTCAGGAGGAGACAGTGTGGCCATCGTTATGCCATTCGTGCAGGTCGGAACTTGCCCGACAAGGAATTTCGCTACCTTAGGACCGTTATAGTTACGGCCGCCGTTTACTGGGACTTCGATCAGGAGCTTGCACCCCATCAATTAATCTTCCAGCACCGGGCAGGCATCACACCCTATACGTCGACTTTCGTCTTTGCAGAGTGCTGTGTTTTTAATAAACAGTCGCAGCCACCGATTATCTGAGACCTCTTCGCGCTCGGGGTGTTTCTCCCTCCACGCTACAAAGGCACACCTTATCCCGAAGTTACGGTGTCAATTTGCCGAGTTCCTTCTCCTGAGTTCTCTCAAGCGCCTGAGCATATTCAGCTCGCCCACCAGTGTCGGTTTGCGGTACGGTCCCGCTGAACTGGAGCTTAGAGGCTTTTCCTGGAAGCACATCCAATCACTTCGCTCAAAAGAGAGCTCGATGCTTTGCCTCGGAGATTCGCTGACGGATTTGCCTGTCAGCCTCCTACGCTCGCAAACCGGGATATCCAACACCCGGATGATCTTCAATACTCCGTCCCCCCTTCGCATTCAGCGGTGGTCAAGGAATATTAACCTTGTTCCCATCAGTTACGCTTCTCAGCCTCACCTTAGGGGCCGACTCACCCTGCTCCGATGAACGTAGAGCAGGAAACCTTGGGCTTACGGCGAGCGGGCTTTTCACCCGCTTTAACGTTACTCATGTCAGCATTCGCACTTCTGATACCTCCAGCAACCCTTACGAGTCACCTTCGCAGGCTTACAGAACGCTCCCCTACCACTCACACACAAGTGTGAATCCGCGGCTTCGGTTATTGACTTAGCCCCGTTACATCTTCCGCGCAGAAAGACTCGATCAGTGAGCTATTACGCTTTCTTTGAAGGATGGCTGCTTCTAAGCCAACTTCCTGACTGTCTTAGCCTTTCCACTTCGTTTTCCACTTAGTCAATATTAGGGACCTTAGCCGGCGGTCTGGGTTGTTTCCCTCTTGAGTCCGGACGTTAGCACCCGGTGCTCTGTCTCCCGTGCTCAAACTTCCAAGTATTCGGAGTTTGCCATGGTTTGGTAAGACGCCATGTCCCCCTAGCCATAACAGTGCTCTACCCCCTGGAGTCATACACGAGGCACTACCTCAATAGTTTTCGGGGAGAACCAGCTATCTCCAGATTTGTTTAGCCTTTCACCCCTATCCACAGCTCATCCGCTAATTTTGCAACACTAGTCGGTTCGGTCCTCCAGTGTGTGTTACCACACCTTCAACCTGGCCATGGATAGATCATCTGGTTTCGGGTCTACGCCTAACGACTGAACGCTCTGTTCGAACTCGCTTTCGCTGCGCCTCCCCTATACGGTTAAGCTCGCCATTAAACGTAAGTCGCTGACCCATTATGCAAAAGGTACGCAGTCACCCCTTAACGAGGCTCCTACTGTTTGTATGT
This sequence comes from Sutterella wadsworthensis 2_1_59BFAA, assembly GCF_000297775.1. Lineage (GTDB taxonomy): Bacteria > Pseudomonadota > Gammaproteobacteria > Burkholderiales > Burkholderiaceae_F > Sutterella > Sutterella wadsworthensis_A. Next base: position 416,803 of record NZ_JH815514.1, on the reverse strand, counting down.
ATGCGGTTTCAGGATCTATTTCACTCCCCTCCCGGGGTTCTTTTAACCTTTCCTTCACAGTACTGGTACGCTATCGGTCGATCACGAGTATTTAGCCTTGGAGGATGGTCCCCCCATCTTCGAGCAGGATGTCACGTGTCCCGCTCTACTTATCGCACACTTAGTACCACAGCTGCCTTTTCCAGTAAGGGGCTATCACCCTCTATGGCCGGACTTTCCAGACCGTTCCCGTAAGTTGGCTGCTATCGAGTGCTGGGCTGATCCGATTTCGCTCGCCGCTACTTTCGGAATCTCGGTTGATTTCTTTTCCTGAAGCTACTTAGATGTTTCAGTTCGCTTCGTTCGCCT
>NZ_JH815514.1:366455-413955 GCF_000297775.1 Sutterella wadsworthensis 2_1_59BFAA | reverse complement strand
CAGTCACACCGGATCCTCACGCCCACCTGCTGCGCGTCTCGCTCGAGCTGACGCCGCCGCAAGACGCCGTTACACTTCACATGCCTTCCTGGACAAGCGGCAGCTATCTCATTCGCGACTACGCAGGCCGCATCCGCGGCCCCCGCTCCAACACAGGCACGCTCGTCCAGACGGACAAGTGCCACTGGACCGTCTCGGGTCTGACACCCGGCGCCACCCTTCGCATCGAATGGGAAGCCTTCACTTATTCTGTAGGCATTCACGACGCTTGGCTCGACGACATCCGCGGCTTCTACAATCCGGCAGCCGTGCTTCTCATCCCCGAAGGCATCGACGCTCCCTGCCTTCTCGACTTTTCCGACTGCCGCTTTGTTCCTCACTGCAGTCTTGAACCCATCGGCACGCACAGTTTTGCAGCCTCCTGCACCCAGGAGCTTCTCGACGCCCCCGTCACCTTCACGTCTGCAAAGGGCGAACACTGCATTCTCAACCTCTCCGTCTGCGGCATTCCCCACACGCTTGTCTTCACCGGCCCCGGCTCCTCCACTCTCAACAAGGACCTCATCCTGCAGGATGCACAAGCCATTCTGAAAACTGTCCTCGACTTCTGGGGCGCCGCCCCCTTCCGTCAGTATCTGTTTCACATCCAAATCGGTCCCCGTCTCTATGGAGGTCTGGAACACGAAGCCTCCTGCGTGCTTCAGACAGACACACTGGCCCTTCCCGGCGCCAGCGAATCCTCCCGTCCGAAAGACTATGAGGACTTCCTCACTGTCTTCGCTCACGAATACTTCCATGCCTGGCTGGTGAAGCATCTTCGTCCCGCATCCTTCCTGCCCTACAAGCTCGAGCGCGAATGCCACACCCACGACCTCTGGGTCTTCGAAGGCTTCACCACCTATTACGAGAACGTTCTTCCTTTCAGAGCGGGCGTACTGGACGAAGACAAGCTCCTCTCCCTGACCTCCGCACGCTTCAACCGTGTTCGCGAACGCGAGGGCTTCCACGTCGAGTCCCTGTCAGACGCCAGCTTCAACGCATGGACGCACCTCTACAAGCAGACGCCCGACAGTGCCTACTGTCAGGCCTCCTATTACGGAAAGGGAGCCGTCCTCGCCTTCATGCTTGACGCAGCCCTCCGCAAGGCGGGATTCTCCCTTGATGAAGTGCTGAAGACCTGGTTTCACGAGGCACTTGCCGACCCGCAGGCAAGATCCCTTCCTGACGGCGGCTTCTTTGAACGCATCCCCGTCGCATCCATCGCCGAACGCTTCAAAAAACTCGTCACGTCCTCGGACCGCACCCTTTGGGAGAACGAATGGCGCTGCGCCCTGTCCACCCTCGGGATGTCGGAGGAAGCGGACAAGAACACGCCTGCGTCCAGAATGCACCTCGGCCTTCAGCTTGACGGGCTTCGCGTCCGCTACGCCGAAAGTCGCGGTTCCGCCTATGCGGCCGGTCTCTTCGCAGGCGATGAAATCATTGCCGTGAACGGCCTTCGAGCCGACGCCGCCACCATCGAGCGCATGATTACTCAGGCCAAGGGCTCAACCTTGCACATACACTACTTCCGCGAGCACCTGCTGCGAAGCGCCGAAATCGAGGTTCCCGTCAATCCTCTTCCCCAACCCGGCACCCTGAAAATCAAAAGCCCGACCGAATTCGGCCGGGCATGGATCAGATCGTCCAATCGACAGGCTTGAGGCCATGCGCCGCCAGCCACGTATTGGCGGCGCCGAAGTGACCACACCCGATGAAAGGCACGGGCGGCCGCAACGCTGAAAGCGGAGACGGATGATTGGCACAGAGGACCAGATGCTTCTCCTCATCGATGAGAGCGCGCTTGCCTTGAGCGAAATTGCCCCAAAGCATGAAAACGGCATGCGGTGCCGTCTCCGACACGGCCTGAATGATCGAGTCGGTCAGCATCTCCCAGCCCAGGGAGCGGTGACTTGCAGCCTCTCCTCCCCTCACCGTCAGAATGGCATTCAGAAGGAGCACCCCCTGATGCGCCCAGGACAGAAGCGATCCCTGCTGAGTCACGGGCACGCCCAGATCCCTCTGCAACTCCTTCTTGATGTTGCGAAGCGACGGTGGAACCTTGATGCCTGCGGGCACGGAAAAGGAAAGCCCTTCGGCCTGTCCCGGACCGTGATAGGGGTCCTGCCCCAAAATCACGACCCTGACCCCGTTCGACGGCGTCTCGTCCATGGCACGGAATACACGGGGCGGATAAACCTGATGTCCTGCCGCCACATCCTCGGCCACGCGCTCCACGGCTCGCCTTCCCTTGTCCGTCGCCATGAAGGCCTCAACAAGTTCATGCCACAGAGGATCCGCAGGCAACGTCATGTCCGGCATGACGCCTTCAGAAAACAGGCTCGCCGTCATTGCTTTGCCGAACTCAGGTAGCGGTTTTCAAGCATGTCGGTGCGCATGCGGTAGAGATTGATCCTGCAGGCAAGCGCCGCATTGTTCTCCTGCGTACTGCTTCCCTTGGTCGTATTCTTCACGAAGTCGCATTCGCGCTTGATGAAGTTGTCGAAGGCCTGATTGGCCCTCATGAGCTTGTCCCAACGCGTCCTGTTTCGATTGGGCTTGTCCCAGGCTTTCGCGACAACCGTCACGCGTTCGACCGCATCCTTGTACTCCGCCTGCACAAGCTTGCTCTCCTGCTCCAAGCAGGCGCCGATCTTCACGGCGTCATCACCCGCCTTCTGGTAGCACATGTTGATCTCCACCATGGGAGAGGCAGCGTGCGCCGCAAAGGACGCAGCGGCCAGCACGAGGCCGCAAAGCAAAATTCTCTTCAGATCCATTTCTCTGACGTCGATCCTTCCGGATTCATCCGCGCGGATCGATCAGGATCCGCGCCTTTAACAAATTACAGTCTGCCTGAGGCCACGATCCGCTCGCACACCTTTCTTGCGCTCGGATAGACGCGGGTGAATCCCGCCTCGCGGGCCCAGTCGGCAATGCTCACGCCTTCGTTGTATCCGGTCTCAACCAGAGCCACCGAAACCCCCGCCGCACGGCCCGCCAGCGCATCGTTCCGGCTGTCGCCCACCATGACGGTTTCCGACGCACAGACGTTCATCTCTGTCATGGCTCGAATCAGCATGTCGGGAGCAGGCTTGTTGTTCGGGCAGTCATCACCCGCCACCACCGTGTCAAAGAGACTCTCCAGTCCACGGGACTGGAGGAATTCGACCGTGAGGCTTCTCTGCTTGTTCGTCACAAGCGCCACCCTGATGCCCTTGTCCTTGAGCTGCTCGACGCCCTCGATCACCCCGGGATAGAAAGCCATGTGCCTGCCGCCCGACTCACTCCATGCCTTGAGAAGACGATCGAACAAATCGCGTCCCTGCTCGGATTCGACGGCAATGCCCAGAGCGGCACAGAGACGCTGAACAAGCACGAGGATCCCCCTGCCGATCATGGCGCCCACCGCCTCCTGGGACGGCGCCTTGAGCCCCATGTCCGACAATACGGTGTGAACGCCGTGGTACAACTCAGGAAGAGAGTCCACCAACGTGCCGTCCAGATCGAACAGAACAGCCTTGACCAGTCGCATTCTTTACTCCAGCGCCGCAACGGCAGCCTTCATTCTGGAGATCACGTCGGCATAACCCGCCGCATTGCCCGCCCCGAAAACGGCGGAGCCGGCAACAAAGGTGTCGGCACCCGCGAGGGCCACTTCGGCAATATTGGCAGGCTTGATGCCGCCATCTACTTCAAGCGCGATGCGACGGCCCGTTTCAGCCTCGTAGCGATCGAGCTTTTCACGCACGGCACGGATCTTGTCGAGCGTCACGCCGATGAAGCTCTGCCCGCCAAAGCCGGGATTCACGCTCATGAGCAACACCACGTCAATGCGATCGAGCTCATAGTCGAGATAAGTGAGCGGAGTTGCAGGATTAAAGACGAGACCGGACTTCATGCCGTGGTCACGGATGAGCTGCAGGGTGCGGTCGACATGCCTCGACGCCTCGCAATGGAACGTGATGATGTCGGCGCCTGCCTTCGCGAAGGCGGGCACGAGCTCGTCAACGGGCTCGACCATCAGATGCACGTCCACGGGCACCTTGGAGTACGGACGAATTGCCTTGAGCACGAGCGGGCCAACGGTCAGATTCGGAACGTAGTGGTTGTCCATCACGTCGAAGTGGATCCAGTCGGCGCCGCCTTCGACAACGTCGCTCACCTCCTGCCCGAGACGGGCGAAGTCGGCGGAAAGAATGGAAGGGGCAATTCGGCAAAGTCGCATGATTGAAAGTTCCTTCTCCGCATGGAATGCGGGTGACGAATGTTGACAGGGTTCATTGTATAGCGAGAGCCGTCGTCGGACTCAGGGCCCGTCCCGCACCTTTCATTTTTTTCAACCGTCCCTATCTTTTCGCCTAGAATCAACGCACGCGACTCGATCCACCTTCTCTTTCCAGACGACTCAACATGCTCTCCAGACTCATCCGCCTTGCGGCGCCTGCCGCTGCACTGCTCCTTGCCGCCTGCACGACGCCCGAGCCGCCGGTCAAGCCCGCACCGCCCGCTCATCCCGAGGTCGCCTTTGAGGAGAGTTCGTTTGACCGCCTGCCTCAGATTCAGGACCACACCTGGGAGCCTGCACTCGCAGCCTTCCAGCGTTCCTGCGAGGTCATGCAGGCAGGCCCCGTCTGGGAGGACGTCTGTCGAAGTGCGCTCGCGACCGACCCCATCGGCGCCCAGCGCTTCTTCCTTGCGAACTTCACGCCCTGGAAGGTCTTCGTCGCCAATGATGACGCGACGCTCGTTCAGGATACGGGCCTGATGACAGGCTACTACGAGCCCGAGCTGCTCGGCAGCCGCACGCGAAGCGCTCCCTTCACCCATCCGATCTACGGCGTGCCGGACGATCTGCTCGTCATCGATCTTGCCGAACTCTACCCGCAGCTGAAGGAGCTTCGCCTTCGCGGAAAGCTTGAGGGCCGACGCGTCGTGCCCTATGACGACCGCGCAACCATTCAGAAACGCACGGATCTTGCGCCCCGCGCCATCGCCTGGGTGAACGATCCCGTCGACGCCTTCTTTCTCCACATTCAGGGCTCGGGCCGCATCAGGCTCCCCGACGGCACCTTCATGCGCGTGGGCTTTGCCGACCAGAACGGCCGCAAGTACCACTCGATCGGCACCTGGCTCATCCGCGAAGGCCATCTGAAAAGCCACGAGCTTTCCATGCAGCGCATCCGTCGCTGGGCCCGTGAAAATCCTTCTCGTGTTGACGAGGCCCTCGCCCAGAATCCCAGCTACGTCTTCTTTGAAGAACGCAAAGGCTCCCCCGATCTCGGCCCGCTCGGTGCTCAGGGCGTGCCCCTTACGCCTGAAGCGAGCGTTGCCGTCGATCTTCGCTACTGGCGCCTCGGCACTCCCTTCATCGTCGACGCCTCTCAGGCCTCCCCCGCTCTGAAGATCGTGCGCCCCGTCATCGCACAGGATACGGGCGGCGCCATTCGCGGCATCATCCGCTTCGACTACTTCTGGGGATTCGGCGACAAGGCCGGCGAGGCTGCTGGCCGCCAGAAGAGCAACACATTCTCCTGGGTGCTCGTACCCAACGGCATGAAGCCCGAGGACATCATGGTCCGCCGCTGACGCCGAAGGGCAGGCCGCAAAGACAAAAAGGGAGGCGTTCGAAACGTCTCCCTTTTTGTCGTCAAAAACTTCGAGGCTTATTCCACCGTCGAGACGAGCTTCTCGAACTGAGAGGCCGCCATGGCGCCCGTCACCCTGTCGCCACTCTTGAAGAAGAAGGTCGGCGCGCCTGTCACGTTGAGGCGATTGGCCAGCACGAGGTTGCGCTGCAGCATGCTCGTGTCGCAACCCGCCAGAACGGAGTTCGGACGCACATTGTTGCCCATCCATTCATGCCAGGCCTTGGCGCGATCCTTGGCGCAAACGATCTCGCGGGCATTCGTCTCTCCGCGCAGCATCGGCGTGATGAAGGTGTAGACCGTCACGTTGCCCACCTGAGCATAGACCGACTCCATGGCGCGGCAGTAGGTGCAGTTGGCGTCGGAGAAGACGACAACCTCGCGCTCACCCTTGCCGAAGACCTGTTTGACAGCATCCTGAAACGGCCATTCCTTCCAGCGCTCGCGAGACCGCTCGCGAAGACGTTCATTCGTAAGGTTCGTCTGCTTGACCGTATCGATCAGGCTGCCGTAGAGCACGTAGCGCGCCTGATCATCGACATAGAACACCCTGTCCTGAACCACGACCTCCCACATGCCGGGCACGGGCGACTTCTGGACAGCGTCCGCCTTGAGGCCGGTCGTCTGCATGAGCGCATCCTCGACACTCTGGGGCGTTGCTGCAAAGACGGTGACGGCAAGGCCCGCACATAGGGCTACAAACAAACTCTTCTTAAGCATGATGTTCTTCAAGATCTCTTCGTTGATCAATTGTCGGAGCGGGCTGAACCGCCTTCTCGGAGTCTACCCGAACGGCACGCGCCTCAACACTTTCTTTTTGACATCCTTCCGGGTGTGAATACCCGGGTTTCCTCGTATTCGCGTCAAGACGCGAAGAAAAGGACGGTTCCTGCCGCTGACTTGTTGCCAAGTTCACTTGACGGGCGAACTGAGCCTGTCCGGCTCTTCTTCAGCACGTTGAGTGCACCTGCGACGTCCGCGTTTTCAGTGCAGCCGCAAAGTTGGCAACCGAAATGCGCCTGCGCAGGTCGATTTGTTGAACTCGTGTATCCGCACCTGGGACGAGTCTGGCTCGTGTACTTCGGATCGACGAGGATGAGCCGTCCGTCGGCCTTGAACAAGGCCCATTGGATGGCCATCCTCATACCATAGGGCGCAACGCGTGCCAAAGAACGGTTCAAGCCGCTCTTCTGCTTTAGGTTCCTGCCCGGATCCTTAACAGTACCTTCAGCAGACTTGGTCATGTTCTTCAGATTCATAACCTTCCTTTCTGGAAACCGCTCAGGACCGGATTATCCGCGCAGTCCACTGCACCACACGCGCTTCGCCTGCCCTCCCGCATCGAGCGAGTACGCCGTCCATACCAAATTTACGGTACAATCCACCTCTTTTACGACCGTACTATTGCCTTTTTCGAAAGGCGGGCATATAATGGTCGTCTAATTTGCGCGGCTGGGTAGCTCAGTTGGTAGAGCAGCGGATTGAAAATCCGCGTGTCGGCGGTTCGATTCCGTCCCCAGCCACCACAACCTTCGTGGGGCGCGGATTGACAATTTGTCCTGATGGCTGGGTAGCTCAGTTGGTAGAGCAGCGGATTGAAAATCCGCGTGTCGGCGGTTCGATTCCGTCCCCAGCCACCATACTGCAAGAAGCAGACTGTGAAGACGGCCTGCTTTTTTTTGTATCCACAGTTTCCCCTTCCCTCCGCCCGGACGGCAAAAACGGACGCGCCTCCCGGCCACGTCCGTTCTCTCAAGGATTCCTCCCCGATTGTCAGCCCGTCATCGGTCGCAATATCGCTCCCAGCCCTTTGCGCGAAGCTGACAGGCAGGACACGTTCCGCAGCCGTAGCCCCACTCATGAACGTGCTCATGATCGCCCAGATAGCAGGTGTGCGTGTCAAGACGGATCAAGTCGACCAGTTCCCTGCCACCAAGCGCTTCCGCCAGCATCCAGGTCTGAGCCTTGTCGAGCCACATGAGGGGTGTCTCAATGACCATCGGCGCATCGAGGCCAAGCGAAAGCGAGACCTGCAGGCTCTTCAATGTGTTGTCGCGGCAGTCGGCATATCCGGAATAGTCGGTTTCGCACATGCCGCCCACGAGCGTTTCAATGCCTCTTCTGTAAGCGAGCGCGGCCGCAAACGTGAAGAACAGAAGGTTCCTTGCGGGCACAAAGGTGTTGGGGATGTTGTTCTCCATGAAGCGAAGCTCCTGTTCGCGCGTCAGCGCGCAGTCGCTGATCTGGCCGAGAAGCCCCATGTCCAGCATGTGGTCCTCGCCGAGCCTCTGCACCCATTCGGGCCTGAAGGCGCGGAGCTTCTCGAGCACGGTCTTCCTGCACTCGAGCTCGACCGCATGGCGCTGACCGTAGTCAAACCCCAGAGTCTCCACCCTCTCGAAGCGCGAGAGAGCCCATGCAAGGCACGTCGTGGAGTCCTGGCCACCGGAAAAGAGAACCATGGCCGCGCCCCTGCGGGCGGGCTGCATTGCATTCGTTTCACTCATGATTGTTGTGCGTTTTTCTTCAAGCTGTCCTTTTCATAAGGCAGGAGTGCGGCCACGCGGCTTCGCACCGCAAGGCATTCACGGACGTGCTGCTCTCCGAGCCACTTGACGAGGCCGTAGGAGAGAGCCGCCGCAGCACCCTGTCCGACAATCGGCACCCAGCGGGCGGTCTTTCCCGCGCACCATCGGCTGCCGAGCTGCTTCGCAATTGTAAGCGCCGCGACGCCCGTCACGGATTTGCCCGCCATCACGGCGCCGACGCCCGAAAGAGCCTCGTAAACCGCCACGCGCTCCTCCATGCCGAGCCTCTCGATCTGATCGGGACTCAGGCAGAAGGCACGGTTGACGGCGTTCATCATGCTCACCAGCACGCCGACATCCACCGCCACATCGAGCCCCGGCAGCGGCACAAGCACGGCGCCTGCGCTCAAAAGCGCGCGCCGCTTCACTTCCTCGCGGGCCCGCCTGGCCGCCAGCGCCAGTTCACCCGCCGCGGGATCCGCCCACTCATCACGCATGACGCTCCTCCTGCAAGTGCTTCCTTCTTAAGCTATACACAACGTTGAGCCCTATATAATTCGCGCATTATTAAACATTGTTGCAACTTTTTCGTTGCGCTCCTCTTTCCCATCCCCGACGCGATGCATCTTCTTGCTATAGGTCTCAACCATACTACCGCTCCGGTTTCCGTCCGCGAGCGCGTAGCCTTTGGTCCCGAAGAAATCGCCGAAACCATCGGCCACATGCGCGAGCGGTTCTCCAGCACGCAGATGGGCGGCATTCACGAAGCCGCCATTCTGTCCACCTGCAACCGCACCGAAATCTACTGCGCCGCCGAAGACACGGACGCCGCCAGAGACTCCGTGCTCGGCTTCATCTGCGAACGCAAGAACGTCAGCCGCTCCGAACTCGAGCCTCACATCTATACGTTCACGCAGGAAGAGGCCGCCAAGCACACCTTCCGAGTGGCCTCCGGCCTCGACTCCATGGTGCTCGGCGAAACACAGATCGTCGGTCAGATGAAGAAGGCCGAGAAGATGGCCCGTGACGCACACGGCCTGGGCACGATGCTCAACCATCTTTTCCAGTCCACCTTCACGGTTGCCAAGGAAGTCCGCACCGCCACCGCCATCGGCGCCAACTCCGTGAGTCTCGCGGCCGCCGCTGTGCGCCTGGCGCTTCGTCTCTTCGGCAGCCTCAAGGACGAGCGCGTCCTCTTCGTGGGTGCGGGCGAAATGATCGAGCTCTGCGCAGCCCACTTTGCCGCGCAGCAGCCCAAGTCCATCACGATCGCGAACCGCACGCTCGAGCGCGGTCAGGTTCTCGCACGCACCGTGCACGCCGACGCCATCCGTCTTGCCGACCTGCCCGAGAAGATTGCCGGCTACGACATCATCGTCTCCTGCACGGCCTCCGCCCTGCCGATCATCGGTCTGGGCATGATCGAGCGTGCCATCAATGAACGCAAGCACCGTCCGATGTTCATCGTCGACCTTGCCGTTCCCCGTGACGTCGAGCCCGAGATCGATCGTCTCGACGACGTGTACGTCTACACCGTCGACGACCTCGGCAAGGTGGTCAACCAGGGCATGGCAAGCCGACAGGCCGCCATCACCCAGGCCGAAACCATCATCAGCCTGCGCATGAGCGACTTCGCCGAATGGCTCCGCCAGCGCGAGACCGTCCCCTTCATTCAGTCGCTTCGCGACCGAGCGCACCTTCTTGCCGAAGCCGAGCTCGCGCGCGCCCTGCGCCACCTCCATCACGGCGACAGCCCCGAGGAGGTCCTGCAGATGCTCGCCTACGGCCTCACCAACAAGCTCACGCACGATCCGACGATCCTGCTGCGCAACGGCGAGGGCCTCGACGACGAGGACCGCGATCTCATGGAGCGCCTGCTCAACCGCTTCTACCGCCGTCACGACCGCTGAGGCGGACAACCCTGACACACCAAGAGGAACCTGCGGGTTCCTCTTATTTTTTTGATATTCTTTAGGCCTGAATTCTCCGGCTGCACGACTGCGACCCACACGCCTTCATCGACAGACAACGCCATCATGATCAACGACAACATGCGTTCCAAACTCCGCCAGCTTGCCCGCCGTCTCGAGGAAATCGACGGCATGCTCGCCGACCCTGCCTGCGCCAGCGACATGTCGAAGTTTCGCGCACTCACGAAGGAGCGTGCCGACATTGAGCCCGTCGTGAAGAAGCATCTCGAGCTCGAGTCCGTCGACATGGACATCAGCACTGCTCAGGGAATGCTTGAGGACCCCGAAATGAAGGCGTTCGCTCAGGAGGAGATTCTGGAGGCCCAGAAGAAACTCGAAGTCATCGAGCACGAGCTTCAGATCCTGCTTCTGCCCAAGGACCCCAACGACAGCCGCAACATCTTCCTTGAAATCCGTGCGGGCACAGGCGGCGACGAGTCCGCCCTCTTTGCGGGCGACCTTCTGCGCATGTACCTGCGCTATGCCGAAGACCACCGCTGGCAGACGGAGATCGTCTCCAAGAACGACAGCGAGCTCGGCGGCTACAAGGAGGTCATTGTCCGCATCATCGGCGAGGGCGCCTATTCCAAGCTCAAGTTCGAGTCCGGCGGTCACCGCGTGCAGCGCGTGCCTGCAACCGAAAGTCAGGGGCGCGTCCACACGTCCGCATGCACCGTCGCCGTTCTGCCCGAGCTTGATGAAATCGGCGAAGTGAACCTCAACCCAGCCGACCTTCGCATCGACGTCTTCCGTGCCTCGGGCGCCGGCGGCCAGCACGTTCAGAAGACGGACTCAGCCGTCCGAATCACCCACCTGCCCACGGGCATGGTCGTCGAGTGTCAGGACGAGCGAAGCCAGACCCAGAACAAGGCGCGCGCCATGGCCGTCCTTGCCTCCCGCCTCCATGCCGCCCAGGTGGCCGAGCAGCAGGCCAAGGAGGCGAGCGAGCGCAAGAGCCTGATCGGCTCGGGGGACCGCTCCGAAAGAATCCGCACGTACAATTACCCTCAGGGCCGCGTGACCGACCACCGCATCAACCTCACGCTCTATCGCCTTGAGGCTATCATGAACGGTGATCTCGAGGAGATCATCACGGCTCTGACCACACAGCACCAGGCGGAGCAGCTCGCCGCGCTGGCCTAACAAAGTACGTATCGCGTCATGAACGAAGTCAAGCTCAACACCATCCGCGCCCTGATCGGCGAAGCGACCCCCAAGATCGGGCGCTTCGAGGCGATGATCCTTCTCGCCCACATTCTGGGCAAGCCCAAGGAATATCTGATCGCCCACGATGACGAAGAGCTTCCCGACACCACGCTCATGACGTTCGACGTCTACGTTTCCATGCGCCTTGACGGCGTGCCCGTCGCCTACCTTACCGGCCGTCAGGAGTTCTTCGGCCGTTACTTCACGGTCGACCACAACGTTCTCATTCCGCGTCCCGACACGGAGGTCCTCATTGAGCAGGCCCTGATCGTCGCCCCCGAAAAGCCCGAGATCCTCGACATGGGCACGGGCAGCGGCTGCATTGCCGTGACGCTCGCCAAGGAGTGCCCCGGGGCGCGCGTGACCGCCACGGACGTCTCCGAAGAGGCTCTCGCCATTGCCCGCGGCAACGCCGAGGCGCTGGGCGCCGAAGTCGAATTCCGCAAAGGCTCCTGGTGGGAGGCCGTCCCCGAAGGCGCACGCTACGATCTCATCGTGAGCAATCCCCCCTACATCCGCAGCGACGACGAGCATCTGCCCGCCCTTCGTCATGAACCTCAGGGAGCCCTGACCGACAGTGGAAACGGCCTCTCCTGCCTCGAGGAAATCGCAGCCCATGCGATGAGCCACCTCCGCCACGGCGGCTGGCTTCTCGTCGAGCACGGCTGGGACCAGGCCCCCGACGTCGCCGCACTCTTCCGCTCCGTCGGTCTAGCAGCGGTCCGAACCGTCCGCGACTACGGCGGAAACGACAGGGTGACGATGGGACGAAAGGCCGACGACTGAGTCAGGTCGACCGCGATTCAAGGCTCCGCACAAACAGGCGGGGCCTTTCTTGTGTCGGCCCTTGGGCAAAAGAAATCCCGCACCGCCTGAGACGGTACGGGATCCGAATTTGGTGCCCCTTATCTGACTCGAACAGATGACCTACCGCTTACAAGGCGGTTGCTCTACCAACTGAGCTAAAGAGGCTTGAAAAGCATTTGATTATAGCATTTCCTGCTTTCCGAGCATCACTTTACGCGCATCGGGCGGCGAACGCCGGGGGCGGGCTGTGCAGGCGCCTCCTCGGGCTCCTCGACGGGCGTCTCCGTCACTTCGAAATGAAGGGCGAATTGCTGGCACTCGAGAGGCGTCACGGCGATGATGCGGTTGAGCGGCACAAGCACGTCGAAGATCTCGTTGTTCTCACCGAAGCGGGCCTGAAAGGTGAGCTCGGTGTCCGAAATGGCAAGCCTGTTCACGGCCTCGTCCGTGAGGTCGAAGATGATGCGGCCGTCGCGCACGTATTCCTGCGGTACGCGGCAGGCATGATCCACCGCCACCATGACGTAGGGCGTCGTACCCGTATCGCGGCAGTAGTCGAGAACCGCATTGATCAGATACGGCTTCATCGGCCTCGGTTCCGTCGTCTGAGTGGTCATTTGAAGGATGCCTCCAAAAAGAAGTGCGAGATCAAAGCAAAACGGCCGGCGGCACTAGGGGCCGGCGGCCGTTCCCCTGAGAATCGGGGCGCGCCGGGAGCCTTTGCCTCCCGGCACTGCCTCAGCCGATCAGCGGCGCATCACGCGCTCGGACGGCGTCATCGAGTCGATGAAGGCAGGGCGCGAGAAGAGGCGTTCGCCGTAGGTCATCAGCGGCGCGGCGCTGCGCGGCAGCTCGATGCCGTAGTGGGACAGGCGCCAGAGCACCGGAGCGAGCATGATGTCGAGCAACGAGAACTCTTCGCCAAGCAGGTACACGCCGTTCGTCAGACGGCTGCCGATGACGGAAAGCTGGTCGTGCAGCTTGTGGCGGGCATTGTCGTGCATCTCTTCGCTCAGAGTACGGTTCTCAAGAATGCGGACCTGGGAGAATATCTCGCGGTTGAGAATGTAGAGGAAGAGACGGGCGCGGGCGCGGTGCATCGGATCAGGCGGCATCAGCTGCGGATGCGGGAAGCGGTCGTCGATGTACATGTTGATCACTTCGGCCTGGTAAAGCGTCAGCTCACGTTCGCGAAGGATCGGCACTTCACCGTAAGGATTGAGGGAACTGACATCGATCGGCTGGAACATGTCAATATCCTGAATCTCGAACTCGCAGCCCTTTTCGAAAAGCACGAAGCGGCAGCTGTGAGAGAACGGGCAGGTCATGCCCGAGTAAAGCACCATCATAAGATCTTATCCTTTGAACACACTGTCGATGCGCTCTTCGAGAATCGAAGAGCACTGGATTTTTCATTTTAGCGGAAGCGCCCACTCTTTTCTACTTGTATTGATTTTGCATCTTTATATTCGACTGTCACCCTAGTCATTAGGAGAAATGTAACCGGATTTCAAGCAGGAAGGTCAGACCGGATTTTCGTCATCAAACCAGAAAATCTCGAGTTCGGGCCACAGGTTCTTGATATGCCTGCCGAGGGCGCGGATGCCGAGCGTTTCGGTCGCGTGATGGCCGCAGGCGAGGTAGAGGATGCCGTTCTCCCTTGCCTCGTAGGTCGTGCGCTCGGAGATCTCGCCCGAGATGTAGACGTCGCAGCCGAGAGAGGCGGCCTCGACGAGCTCGTCCTGCGCTGCTCCCGAACACCAGCCCACGCGGCGGACCTCGGCGCCGGCCTCGCCCACGCGCACGCGAATGCCCCCGAACGCAGCGGCGACGCGCTCGACGAAAGCCTCGACGGGCACGGAACCGTCCTTCGGGCGGCCCACGCAAAGAAGTTCGAGGCTCCCCGCCCTCTGCTCGATCTCGAGTCCGAGCACCCTCGCGATCTCGGCGTTGTTGCCGACCTCCTCATGCGCATCAAGAGGCAGGTGATAGGCGATGAGATTGATGTCGTTCTTCAGGAGCGCCTTGAGGCGGCGCTGCTTCATGCCGACCACTTCGGAGCGCTCGCCCTTCCAGAACCAACCGTGGTGCACGAGAATGCAGTCCGCCCCCATGCTGCAGGCATGGTCGATGAGCGCCTGGCTTGCGCTGACGCCAAGCACGATGCGATGAATTTCGGGCTTTCCCTCGACCTGAAGGCCGTTCGGAGCGTAGTCTTTGAATGACGCCGCGTTAAGATAAGCGTTCAAATGTTCAATCAGGGCTTGAGTCTGCATAATGATCTACTCCCATTTGCTGTTCCTGAGCCTTCCGCTCGGAGGTTCCGTTCGATGATCCGCAAGCTGTGGCTCATTTTTGCACAAGCCGTCACCGTGTCGGCGGGCATTGCGGTCGGTCTGATCACCGTCACGGACTGGCGTCCGTTCGCGCCTGCACAGGAGGCCGTGCACATTCCCGACTTCAGCAGCGCCGTCGAACGTGCGGCTCCCGCCGTCGTCACTATTTTTGCACGGCATGCCACCCCGGGAAAGCGTGCCGAGCAGATCGGCACCAACTGGAACAGCCTTCCTGAAGAGGACTTCAACACGCTCGGCAGCGGCGTCCTCGTCTCGTCCGACGGCTTCGTGCTCACGAACTACCACGTCGTCGCTTCGATCCAGGGACTCTATGTCGGCCTGCCCGACAGCGGACAGGCTGAAGCCGTGCTGGTAGGCAGCGACCCCGAAACCGACCTTGCCCTCATCAAGATTTCCGGCGAGAGCGGCCTGCCCTTCATCGGTCTCGGCGACACCTCGAAGCTCAAGGTCGGCCAGTCCGTGCTTGCCATCGGGAACCCCTTCGACGTCGGCCAGACGGTCACCTCGGGCATCATTTCGGCCCTTGGGCGCCACGGGCTCGGCCTCAACAGCTATGAGGACTTCATCCAGACGGACGCCGCCATCAACCAGGGCAATTCGGGCGGCGCGCTCGTCAACACCGAGGGCGAGCTCATCGGCATCAACACGGCCATCTTTTCGCCCGAGCAGTCGGACGGCTTCATCGGCATCGGCTTTGCGATTCCGAGCTCGATCATCAGCCGCGTGCTTCCGAGCCTCATGGAGGGCAAAACCGTTGAACGCGGCTATCTTGGCTTCGTGCCCCGCCAGCTCTCGCGTGAATTCGCCATGGACCTCGGTCTCACCGTCACCCGAGGCGTGATGGTGAGTCACGTGCTCGGCAAGAGCCCCGCAGGCAGGGCGGGCCTTCGTGCATTCGACATCGTAAAGAGCCTCAACGGCGAGGAGATCCTCGGCGTCAACCGCCTCCAGCAGCTCATCGCCCGCCTCAAGCCGGGCGAACCCGCCGAGCTGACGGTGGTGCGAGGCGCGCAGACCCTCACGCTGACCGTGACGCCAACCGCCCGTCCGAAGAACGCGCGCGAACGCGAGAAGGCAGGCCCCGCCGCGATCAACACGATCTGACGAATCCAAGGCCCAAAGAAAAAAGCGCATCCCTCTGGGAATGCGCTTTTTTTTCATGCATGAGCCGGAAGCTTACTCCTCGTCCTCATCATCCTTGGGCATGCCGTCGATCTCGTCCTGCGACTTTCCGAAGAACTTCACGAGCCAGATGCCGGCCTGGAAGAGGATCACGAGCGGAAGAGCGAGAAGCAGCTGCGAGAGCACGTCGGGCGGCGTGAAGATAGCGGCGATCACGAAGGCGCCGACGATCACGAAGGGACGGGCCTTCACGAGCTTTTCGTAGCTGGCGAGCCCGACGTGATTGAGCACCATCACGACGATCGGCACTTCAAACGTGAGACCGAAGGCGACGAACATCGTCAGCACAAAGCTGAAGTAGGAGTCGATGTCAGGCGCGAAGTTGACGCTGTCGGGCGAGAAGCCTGCGATGAACTGGAACACCATGCGGAACACGATGAAGTAGCAGTAGGCCATGCCCACGGCGAACATCACGATCGAGGAGACCAGAATCGGAAGCGCGAGGCGCTTCTCGCGCCTGTAGAGCGCCGGCGCCACATACGCCCACAGCTGATAGAGCACGTACGGCAGCGCGATGAGGAACGCCACGAAGAGCGTCACCTTGAGCGGCACCATGAACGGCGCCACCACGCCCGTGGCCAGAAGCTTCACGCCCTGAGGCAGGGCGACCATGAGCGGCTGGCTCAGGAAGTCGAAGATCTGCTTCATGAAGGGCGAGAGGCAGGCGAAGATGACCAGAACAGCAATCGACGCCTTGACCGTGCGGTTGCGCAATTCGATCAGGTGGCTGACGAGCGGCTGCTCGTTCGCGGGATCGTCCGGCGCCTCAAGTAGTTTGTTGTTTTCAGCCATGATTGTTCTTTATCGGTAGATGCGCGGACGGTTCGTGCGCGCACGGGAAGCCAGACGACGGTTGCTGCCGCCCATCTGGGCTTCGCGAAGACCGAGTTCGCGGCGAAGCTTGGCGATTTCCTGCGCAAGCTCGTCAACCGACGGACCCGCATGATAGCGCTTCGTGAAGGTCTTGGGCTCCTCCCACTTGTACATGGGTTCGGCGGCCGGACCGTCCGAATTGTCGCCCCAGCCGTAGAAGTCCGAGATCTCGTCGTTGGACATCACGGTAGTCTGGCCGGACGCAGTCTCCTCAATTTCCTTGAGGTTGTCCTGGGTCTTTTCGGCGACGGCCTTGGCTTCGCCGGCGGCAGACTTGACGTCGCTTTCAATCTGGGCGGCCGACTTCTCGACCGTCGACTTGACGTCGTCGGCAAGAGCCTTGGCCTCGTCCTGAATGCGTTTAAGTTCGGAGAGCTCCGTTTCGCGGTCGATGTCCGACTTCACCTGGGCGACAAAGCGCTGGGCCTTTCCGACCCATTCGCCGGCTGTGCGTGCGACCACGGGGAGACGCTCTGGTCCGAGGACCACGAGGGCGATCACACCGATCACCAGCATCTCACTGAAACCAAAGTCAAACATGATTATTCCTGTCTTTCACTAAAGAGCCGCGGTCAGCCCCTGAGACTGCCGCGGCCGTTAGCTTAAGCGCCAGCACTGACAGACACGCCGTCAGTGCGGCAAGCCACATGGCCCGTCAGGGCCGTGCGGATCAAGAAGCGTTGGTCTTATCCTTGGCTTCGACGTCGACCGTGTTCTTGTCCTGGGCGATTTCCTTCTTCGCGTCGGACTTGTCGTCGTCGCCTTCCTTCATGCCTTCCTTGAAGCCCTTGATGGCGCCGCCAAGGTCCTTGCCCATGTTCTTGAGCTTACCGGTACCGAAAACCAGCACGACGATGACGAGAACGATCAGCCAGTGCCAAACAGAAAGGGAACCCATTTTTTACTCCTTATTTCGTCCAAGGCTGAGGACCGCCCAGAACATGAATGTGTAAGTGATCGACTTCCTGACCGCCGTCACGGCCAGTGTTGATGATGACGCGGAAACCGTTGACGGCACCTTCCTGCATGGCCAACTTTCGAGTCAACCCAAGCATTTTACCCAAAAGAGCGTTGTCCTCCGGCTCGGCGTGAGCCAGAGACTGAATGTGCTTCTTGGGAATGATCAGGAAGTGCACGGGAGCCTTCGGATGGATGTCCTTGAAGGCCAGTACTTCATCATCTTCATAAACTTTGGCTGCCGGAATTTCGCCACGGGCGATGCGGCAGAACAAGCAATCGTCAAGCTGCATGTAAACCTCTGGAAGAAGAGAGCCGTTCCCGGGCAAAAGACGGGATCGCGCTCATTTCGCACCCTGTCATAGCATTTTACTGGCCTGGGTTACACGTAGCTTACCATTGCCAGACAAAGCGCTTGAATTATGGAGGGAATTACCCATCCACGCCACCTACTTCGGTATAGGTTTCGACGCAAACGGGGGATTTCCCCGCATCTTTACAAATTCAAGTATTTCCACCCGGGAGGATGTCATTTTTCGTACATGTCCTCGGGCGCGCGCACGACAGGCTCGCACTCGCGCCAGCCGCCCGGCACGAGTTCGCGCCAGTAGCAGCTCGCATGTCCCGTATGGGACGCGACGCCGCCCTGCGGGTCCACGCGGTAGATGACGGACTGGCCATCCGTGGCGAGCTGCATGCCCACCACGACCTGATGGTTGCCGGACGACTCGCCCTTGCACCAGACCTGTCCTCTGGAGCGCGAGAAGTAGACGCCGCGACCGGTGGCGACGGTCGACTCGAGCGCCTCCCTGTTGGCCCAGCCGAGCATCAGAACGCGGCTGGTCTTCACGTCCTGAACGATGACGGGCACGAGGCCCTCTTCGTTGAAGTTAACTTCATCAATCCAGTTCATCTCAAACTCCTTAGGTCTTTATTTCAAGTTCAGACATCAATGCGGACAATGTCGGCGCCGAGCGCGCGGAGCTTCTCCTCCATGCGTTCATAGCCGCGGTCCAGATGGTAGATCCTGTCCACTGTACTCGAGCCCTGAGCCGCGAGCGCCGCAATGACGAGCGAGGCGGAGGCGCGCAGATCGGTCGCCATGATCGTCGTGCCCGTGAGCTGCGCAACGCCCTCAACGATGGCCGTATGGCCTTCGATCGTGATGTGGGCGCCCATGCGGCAGAGCTCCGGCACGTGCATGAAGCGGTTCTCGAAGATAGTCTCAGTGATGTTGGCGGTCCCTTCGGCAAAGCAGTTGAGCGTCATGAACTGCGCCTGCATGTCGGTGGGAAAGCCGGGATGCGGCACCGTGCGGATGGAAACGGGCTTCGGACGGCCCGTCATGCGCACGCGCACCCAGTCGGCGCCGATGTCGAGCACGGCGCCCGTGGCGCGGAGCTTGTCGAGCACCACCTCCATTTGGGAGGGCTGGCAGTGGGTCACCAGCACGTCGCCCTGCGTCACCACGCCTGCGACGAGGAAGGATCCGGCTTCAATGCGGTCGGCGATGACCGTGTGCTCGGCGCCGTGCAGGCGCTCGACGCCCTCGATGCTAATCACAGGCGTGCCCGCGCCGGTGATGTGCGCTCCCATGGCGTTGAGGCAGTCGCACAGATCGACCACCTCGGGCTCGCGGGCGGCATTTTCGATCACCGTCTCGCCCTCGGCGAGCACGGCGGCCATCACCAGATTCTCCGTGCCGGTCACCGTGACCATGTCGGTCACGATGTGCGCGCCCTTGAGGCGCTGTGCCGTCGCACGAACATATCCGTGGTCGATGTCCACAGTCGCGCCAAGCTGGCGCAGGCCGCGGATGTGCTGGTCCACGGGGCGGGCGCCGATGGCGCAGCCGCCAGGCAGGCTCACCTCGGCGCTTCCGAAGCGCGCGGCAAGCGGGCAGAGCGTCAGCACGGAGGCGCGCATCGTCTTCACGAGCTCGTACGGAGCCTTCGTGCTCGTCACGTTGCCTGCATTGAGCGTCACGTCCGTGCCCGACCGCGTCACCTTGACGCCCATGCCCTCGAGGAGCTTGAGCATCGTGCGCACGTCGGCCAGGTCCGGCACGTTGTGAAGCACCAGATCATCCGCCGTGAGCAGCGCCGCCGCAAGGATGGGAAGTGCGGCGTTCTTGGCGCCGGACGCGCGGACTTCGCCCACGAGGCGGTTGCCTCCGTTGATTCTGAGCTGTTGCATGATTTTGGAATTTCTTTGGTCTGTAGGGGTGTTTGTCTTCATTCGCTGCGCGGACCCGATCTTTGAACGCTACCACAATCGGGCAGGCGTCGGCGGAGAATCCGCTTGCGGCTTCAATTGTATCGGAGGCGACGGGAGGGACTCCGCGCCCAAGAAAAGGCGCGGGTTCAAACCCGCGCCGTCCATTCAGTCCGCCTGCACCGCCATCACACCTCTTCAAGGGCCGGCATGAGAAGCGTCTCAAGCCCGTAGAGCTTCACCAGATCCGCAAAGCCCCTCGGCGCCGACAGAATGCGGAGCGTGCTCCCCGCCTTCTTCGCCTCGCGCAACATGTGTAGCGAGAGCGCGAGAACCGTGCTGTCGATGCGATGCACGCCCTCGAAGTCGAGCACGAAGTCGCCGTTTCGCACGGCGATGGCAATGTCGTCCTTGGCCTTCTTAGCCTCGCGGAAGGTAATGCTCTCAGTTCCGAACTTCATGGCTTACTGCACCTTGTGGGCATTGGCATCGACCAGACCGTCGGCCTTCTCCTCGAGGAGCTTGATCAGACCGGGAATTCCTTCGGTGTTGAGGGTGGAGGCGAACTGCGAGCGGTAGTTCTCGACCATCCAGATGCCCTCGACGTTGACGTCGACGATCTTCCACTCGCCCGCCTTGTCGCGGTAGATGCGGAAGTCGATGCCGATGTCAGGATTGCCCGTCGACTTGAGGATGGTGCGGATGACCATCTCGTCCTTGATCGTCCTGTTGCGGGTCGGACGGAGTTCGCACTTGTGGTCCGTCACGGTCTTGAGGGCGCCGGAGTAGACGCGGATGAGCAGCTTCTCGAAGCCGTCCATCAGGCGTTGGCGTTCTTCCTTCGTGGCCTTTCGCCACTTCGGGCCGATCGTCATGCGCGTCATCATCGCAAAGTCCGCGGCCGCCATGACGCGACGGTCGACGAGCGCCTGAAGCGCCGTCTGATCACCCGAGTGCAGCTTGGGATCCGCGCGGATCTCGTCAAGAATGCTGTTGTTGAGGGCGACGATCCACTCGAAGGGATCGACGGCCTCGGCCGCAAGGGCGGGCATGGCCGCAAGCGCGAGGCCGCAGGCGCCGCCGAGAACCAAAGTACGTCTCTGCATGATTACTTTTCCTTGTCCTTGTCCGTTTCAGCCGGCTTGCCGGCGTCGTCCTCGGCCTCCTCGTCGTCAAAACTCAAGGGCGTCAGACTGTTGAGCTGGGCATCCTCGTCGATCTGACCGTCGGCAACGGCCATGCGGCGCGACTGACGGTAGGCGTCGCGGATCGCAACGTACTCGTCGACCACGTTGGCGCGCATGTCGTCAAGACCTGCGTCCATCATGCGGGAGCGGGTGTCGACCGCGTCGACGACCGCATACGCCGTGCTCCACTCCCACTCGTCCCACGTCAGATAGGTGATGGGATTGGTGGCGGTCTGCACGGGCCACTTGAAGATGTCGCGTCCGCCCGAGGGACCGAGAAGCGGCAGCTCGAAATACGGGCCCTCAGGCACGCCCCAGACGCCGAGCGTCTGGCCGAAGTCTTCGGGAGCCCTTTCCATGCCGACCCAGGTCGCCACGTCGAAGAGACCGAACACGCCGATCGTGGAATTGAGCATGAAGCGGAACGCGGACGTGATGCCCTGATCCACCTTGCCCTGCAGCACGTTGTTGAGCGTGTTGTTCACTTCGCCGAGGTTGTCGATCGCGTTGGAGACGCCGTCCTGGACGAACTGCGGCGTCACCCAGCGATAGCCCTTCGTGACGGGCTTGAGCGCCGCATCGTCGACCATCACGTTGAACGCGTGCATGTTGCGGTTGAATGCCTCGTACGGGTCCTCGGGATTCTGTCCGGCATCGGGGGGCACGTTCGCGCAGCCCGACAGTCCCAACGATAAGGCACTGAGAGTAAGAATGAGGATTTTCGTGTTTTTCATTTTTGTGACCCCGTGCTTCATTCCTTTCCGGTCTTTTCCGCCGTGTTGTAGAGGAACTGGCTGATCAGGGTTTCGAGTACGACCGCACTCTGGGTGCGGCGGATTTCATCGCCGTTCTTCAGGTTCTCCTCGTCGGCGCCGGCCTCAAGGCCGACGTACTGTTCGCCGAGAAGACCCGAAGTCAGGATCTTGGCCGAGGAGTCGGCCGGGAAGGGATAGGCGGCGTCGAGATCCATCGTGACCTTCGCCTGGAAGGACTCGGGATCGAAAACGACGGACTGCACGCGGCCCACCACGACGCCCGCAGACTTCACTGCGGCGCGGGCCTTGAGGCCGCCGATGTTGTCGAAGGCGGCCGTGACGCTGATCGTCTTGCCGCTGCCCGTGAAGCTGCCGAGGTTGGCCGCCTGCAGTGCCATGAACAGCATGGCAGCAAAGCCGAGGAACACGAAGATCCCGACGTAAAACTCGAGTGTGCGATTCTTGTCCATTTTAAAAATTCCCCATTCGCTTACACGGTCGTAAACATCCACGCCGTCATGATGAAGTCAAGGCCGAGCACGAGAAGCGAAGCCACCACCACGGTGCTCGTCGTGGCTCTGGAGACGCCTTCCGGTGTCGGACGGGCGGCATACCCGTTGAAAAGTGCGACGAGCGCGACGGCAACGCCGAAGACCACGCTCTTGATGAAGCCGTTGCCGATGTCGTGCCAGACGTCGACTGCGCTCTGCATCTGGCTCCAGAACGCGCCGCCGTCGGTGCCGATCATCTCCACGCCCACAAACCAGGCGCCCATGATGCCCACGGCCGAGAAGATCGTTGCCAGCACGGGCATCGCCACGAAGGCGCCGATGAATCGGGGGGCGAGGACGCGGCGGACCGGGTCGACGCCCATCATCTCCATGGCCGCGAGCTGCTCGCCCGCGCGCATGAGGCCGATTTCAGCGGTGAGCGCAGTGCCCGCCCGGCCCGCGAAGAGCAGCGCCGTCACGGCGGGGCCGAGCTCTCGCACAAGGGAGAGCGCGACCATGGTGCCGAGCGCCTGCTCGCTGCCGTAGGTGACGAGCACGTAGTAGCCCTGAAGGCCGAGCACGAAGCCCACGAAGAGGCCCGAAACCGCAATGATGAGAAGCGAGTAGTTGCCGATGAAGTGGATCTGCTGAACGACGTGGCTGAGCCTTGCGCCGCCCAGCCGCATCAGAAGCGTCCAAGAGAAGATCCCGAATCGGCCGACCCTGCAGAAGAGTCCGACCACGAAGCGGCCGATTGCCGTGAGGAGCTTTCTCATCTTTCCTCTCCTCCGAAGCAGGCCTCGATGCTGTTGGCCGGGTAGTGGAAGCGGACGGGACCGTCGGGAAGCGCATTGATGAACTGCTTGACGAACGGCTCCTCGGAACGGCACAGCTCCTCGGGAGAGCCCTCGGCCGCCACGCGGCCCGCATTGATCATGTAGACGTAGTCGGCGATCTCGAACGTTTCGACGACGTCGTGGGTCACGATGACAGACGTGGAGTGCAGCGCATCGTTGAGCTTGCGGATCAGGTTGGCGGTGACGCCGAGCGAAATCGGATCAAGGCCCGCGAACGGCTCGTCGTACATGATGAGCGCGGGGTCGAGCGCAATCGCACGTGCGAGCGCAACGCGGCGCGCCATGCCGCCCGAGATCTCGGAGGGCATCAGGTGCGCGGCGCCCCTCAGGCCCACGGCATTGAGCTTCATGAGCACCAGATCCCGAATGGTCTCCTCGTCGAGATCCGTCTGCTCGCGCATCGGGAAGGCAACGTTGTCAAAGACCGAAAGGTCGGTGAAAAGCGCACCGAACTGGAAGAGCATGCCCATGCGGCGGCGGATGCGGTAGAGGCGCTTCTGGTTCGAGGGATCGAGCGTTTCGCCCGTCACCTCGACCCTGCCGCCCTGAGGCGTCAGCAGGCCGCCGATCAGCTTGAGCAGCGTCGTCTTGCCCATGCCCGACCCCCCCATGATCGCGACGACCTTGCCGGCGCCGAACTTCATGGACACGTTCTGCAGGATCAGGCGATCGCCATAGCCGAATGTGACATCTTCAATTTTGACGGTATATTCCATAATTCCTCATTTGGACGCCGCGGCGAGTCCGGGACTCGGCGCAAAGCGGACCATCCGCCGGATACCCATGTCCCTGAGAACCTCCGCGTCGGGCGCAACGAGCCTGAACGACGCGCGCATCTCCTCGGGGATCTGCACGGGCGTGCGCCTTTCGTAGTCCACGAGCACCCATTCAGTGGCGCCGACGGTCAGAAGCTCGCCGTTGCGAAGCACTGCATAGCGCCTCAGGGACGACAGGCGCCTGACGCTCTCCACCCAGGTCGCAACGACAAGTTCGTCGCCCAGACGCGCGGAGCGCAGGTATTCGATCCAGTGCTGCCTGACGACCCACACACGGCCGGCCGACCGAAGGGCATCGAAGCTCCAACCGAGGGAGGCTGCGTGCGCGGTGGCCGCCGCCTCCATCCAGCGCATGTACTCGCGATTGTTGACGTGTCCGAGCAGATCGATGGACGACTCTCCGACAACGACGGGCATGCTGAAAACGGATTCCTGCATTTTATTATTCCCAGAGGCGTTTCCCCAAATTTGTACATTATCGCCCGAAAACCGGCCCGACTACGGTCTGACGGAGGGACCATGTCGCGAAGAAACTACACAACAAATGCGGACGGGAAGACTGCCTGCGTTCAAAAACCGCAGCGACTCCTGCCTCCCCGCACCTTGCATTTCCATACAAAAGACCCTGCTCCCTGAACGGTTCAATGCCCTCCGTGACCGCCGCCCCGCCGCCTTCTCGATTAGAATCGTTACATTCAGCCGACACGGCCGCGCATGACGGCCGTGTTTCTCTTTCGGCCCCACACATTCACGACAACACATCCACGTGACCCAGACCAAACGAACTACCGCCGCCAGAAAGAAGCCTGCGCGCAAATCCCCGCGCGCGGGTTCGGTTCTGGCCTGGCTCTTCGGCATTGCGGCTGCAGGCATCGCCTCCGGCGTTCTGCTCGCCGTCTTCGTCTTCGCCTTCATCTACAGGCAGCTCCCCCCGATCGACACGCTTGCCGACTATCGTCCGCGCGTGCCGCTTCGCGTCTGGAGCGCCGACGGCAAGCTCATCGGCGAGTTCGGGGAGGAGCGCCGCGACTTCGTGCGCCTCTCCGAAGTGCCCGACCACGTCAAGCACGCCATTCTCGCCGCCGAGGACGACGGCTTCTACGAACACCCCGGCATCGAGATCACCGGCATCATCCGCGCCGCACTCTCCAACGTGCTGACCGGCCGCCGCGGCCAGGGCGGCTCGACCATCACGCAGCAGGTTGCCCGCAACTTCTTCCTCTCGTCCGAGCGCACCTACACCCGCAAGCTCTACGAGATCGCGATGTCCTTCAAGATCGAGAAAACGCTTACGAAGGACCAGATCCTCGAGATCTACATGAACCAGATCTATCTGGGTCAGCGCGCCTACGGCTTCCAGAGCGCCGCACGAACCTACTTCGGCCGCTCGCTCGACCAGATCTCGATCGGCGAGGCCGCCACGCTCGCGGGTCTTCCCGTCGCGCCTTCGGCCTACAACCCGATCATCAATCCGACGCGCGCCACCATGCGCAAGAACTACGTGCTCGGACGCATGCGCGATCTCGGCTACATCGACGAACTCACCTATGAGACCGAGAAGGCCCAGCCGATGCAGCCCCGCCGCGTCGCCACGCAGCAGGAAATCGTGACCTCCAACATGAGCGAGGAGTTCGTCACCGCCAAGTACGCGGCCGAGCTTGCCCGCATGCTCGTCTACGACGTGTTCAAGGAGGAGACCTACTCGCGCGGCCTCAACGTCTACACGACGATCGACATGGGCGCCCAGAAGACGGCCGTCGACGCCGTCCGACGCCAGCTCATCTCGTATGACCGCAAGTACGGCTACCGCGGTCCCGAGTCCTACATCGACCTCGGCCCCGCCGACAAGCACGCCGAGAACATCCGCGCCGCGATCGCCAAGACGACCGCCTCTCCCTTCATGGTCGCCGCCGTCGTCACCGAAGCCGATCCCAAGGTCATCAAGGCCGCCCTGTCGGCCAACGAGATCGTGACGCTCGACGCCGAAAGCCTGAAGTTCGGCCGCCGTCATCTCGGAAAGGTCTCCAAGCAGTATCAGGACAGCGCGCTCAAGCCCGGCGCCGTCATCCGCGTGATGCGCTCCGCCAACGGCAAGCACTGGACGCTCGCCCAGGTGCCGCGCGTCGAGGCCGCGTTCGTTGCCGGCGACTTCAACACGGGTGCCGTGCGCGCGCTCGTGGGCGGCTTCGACTTCAACCTCAACATGTTCAACCACGTGACGCAGGCCTGGCGTCAGCCGGGTTCGTCCTTCAAGCCCTTCATCTACTCGGCCGCACTCGACAAGGGCTTCTCGACGACCACGATCATCAACGACGCCCCGATCAGCATCGATCCGAGGCTCACGGGCAACAAGCTCTGGGAGCCGAAGAACTATGAAGGCCGCTTCGACGGTCCGATGCCGCTCCGCATAGGTCTTGAGAAGTCGAAGAACCTCGTCTCGATCCGCGTGATGCAGGCCATCGGCCCCGAGTACGCGCAGGAGTTCGTCCGCAAGTTCGGCTTCCAGCCCGACAAGCACCCCGCCAATCTGCCGATGGCACTCGGCGCGGGCAGCGTCACGCCCTGGCAAATGCTCGGCGGCTACACGGTCTTCGCCAACGGCGGCTACCGAGTTCAGCCCTATTTGATCGAACGCGTCACCGACGTTGACGGCCGCACGCTCATGCGCACGACGAACCGCACCGCCGGCGACGAATCCATCCGCGCCATCGACGACAGGAACGCCTACATCATGCAGAGCCTGCTGCACGGCGTCGCCACCCGAGGCACCGCCGCACGCGCGAGCCGCATGCTCAAGCGCGGCGACATCGGCGGCAAGACCGGCACGACGAACAACAGTCATGACGCCTGGTTCTGCGGCTATGCGGGGGGCCTCGTCGCCGTCTCCTGGATGGGCTACGACAATCCCAAGCCGCTCGGCGCCCGCGAAACGGGCGGCGGTCTGGCGCTGCCCGTCTGGATCGACTTCATGAAGGCCGAGCTCAAGGGCGTGCCCGAATACACGCGCGTCATGCCCTCGAGCGTCGTCGAGCGCGACGGCGAGGTCTTCTACAGGGATCCCGTCAAGGGTGCCGCAGGCGCCTTCTCGGACCTCCTGATGTCAGGCAGGGACGAGGCGAGCGAGCTCGTGCGCGACCAGATCTTCTGACGACAGCCCTGAAAAAACGAAAAGAGACCGAAGAACTCATGTCTTCTGGTCTCTTTTCCTTATATGGAGTACGGAAATGTCCGCTACACTCTTCAGATCAGATGCGGCCGCCCAGCTTGCGGAGCGCCTCGGCGATCATGTCCTCGAGCGTGCGGTCCGTGCGGCTGTCGCGCCATGCGCCTTCACGCCATGAGAAGTGGTGGCCTCCGAAGCGCGAGGCGCACCAGATTTCATGCATCGGCGTCTGAATGTTGACGACGACCTGCTCGCCGCTGTCGAGCTCAATCGTCAGCACGTTGCCGCTGCGGCTGCAGTCGAAATCATCCCCGGCCTCTTCGAGCCAGTTTTCAAGGGACGCCATTTCGGCTTCGGCCATTGTCAAAAATTCAGTATCTTTATCCATTGCAAGGACTTCCTATGTTGAGAACCGCCATGCTCATGAGCATCATCGCCACCCTGTGCGCAGGCCTCTCGGGCTGCGGCCTGAAGGGTGACCTCTACATGCCCGACCGCCCGCACGCCGAACAGACGACGAGCCAGCAGTCCGGCCGTTGATTTCCGGACTTTAGCATACGAACCGCCCCTGCACTTTTCCCTCAAGATGTCTGAAAACAACCACAGGCCCTGCTTTCACAGGGAGGACGGCGTCCTCTTCTGCGAAGGCGTCTCCCTGCTCGAACTCTCCCGCCGACTCGAGCAGACCACCTACGTCTATTCCCGCGCTCGCATCGAGCGCAACTACCTCGCCTACGAAGAGGCGCTCGCCGACGTCCCGCATGCCATCTGCTATGCCATGAAGGCCAACTCGACGGCCGGCGTTCTTCAGGTGCTCGCGCGCCTCGGCGCCGGCGTCGACACCGTGAGCGGCGGCGAAATCGCCCGCGCGCTTCGCGCCGGCTTCCGCCCCGAGAAGATCGTCTACTCCGGCGTCGGCAAGACCGCCCGCGAGATCACCTTCGCGCTCAAGGCGGGCATCGGCTGCTTCAACATCGAGAGCGAGCCCGAACTCGAGCGGATCAACCGCATTGCGACCGAGCTCGGCGTGCGCGCACCCATCTCGATCCGCTGCAATCCCGACGTTGATCCGAAGACGCACCCCTACATTTCCACGGGCCTCAAGAACAACAAGTTCGGCATCGCCATCGCGGACGTGGAGGACATCTACCTGCGCGCCGCCAACATGCCCGGCATTGAAGTCAAGGGCATCGATGCGCACATCGGCAGCCAGATCACCGAAATCCAGCCCTACCTCGACTCCGTGCACCGACTGCTTGACACGATGTCCGCACTCCGCGACAAGGGTCTCGTGCTCCATCACCTCGACATGGGCGGCGGCCTCGGCATCCAGTACCGTCCCGAGGACCAGCCTCCCACGCCGCAGACCCTGCTGCGCCCCGTGCGCCGCATGATGGAGGAGCGCGGCTTCGGCGACGCGGTCCTCATGGTCGAGCCCGGCCGCTCGATCGTGGGCGATGCAGGTCTCATGCTCACTCAGGTCGAATACATCAAGCAGAGCGAGACGCGAAACTTCTGCATCGTCGACGGTGCCATGACCGACCTCATCCGTCCGGCCCTCTACTCCGCCTGGATGGACATCGTCCCCGTCGTCGAACGACATGACGCCGCGCCGCTTGTCATGGACGTCGTCGGCCCCGTGTGCGAATCGTCCGACTTCCTCGGCCGCGCCCGCGAGCTCGCCGTCAGGGAGGGTGACTGGATCGCCGTGTGCGATGCGGGCGCCTACGGCGCAAGCATGGCCAGCCGCTACAACAGCCGCATGCTTCCCATGGAGGTCATGATCGACGGAGAGCGCGTCCTCCCGCTGCGCACTCCCGACACGTTCGACGAAATGGTGAGCGGCGAAGTTCTGCTCGAACTTTGAGACGCCTGACGGGGCTACTACTTTCGACTGACTTGCGGTTTTTCAAAGCAACCCCGTAAAATGGGTAAACGCCGGATCTCGGAGACACTCCCGAGATGCGGCGTTTTTTTGTGTCTGCAGACAGGGCCATGCCCGAACGCCCAGACAGAAGGAGTCAGCCATGCATCTTGAGAATTCCGTCAAACTCGACTTCAAGGACGTCCTCATCCGCCCGAAGCGCTCGACGCTCACGAGCCGCAGCGAAGTGGACATCACCCGTGAATTCAAGTTCCTGCACTCTTCCGAGCCCTACCACGGCATCCCCATCATCGCCGCCAACATGGACACGACCGGCACCTTCGAGATGGCGTCCGCCCTCGGCAGGCACAAAATGTCCACCGCTCTTCACAAGCACTACACGGCCAAGGAATATGTCGACTTTTTCCAGAGGCTTGAGAACAAGTCCGACGCCTTCTATTCGCTCGGCATCGGCGAGCACGACTGGCAGAAGTTCCGCGAGGTGATGGCTGCCGCTCCCGGCGCGATCCGCTATGTCTGCATCGACGTCGCCAACGGCTACACGGAGGCGTTCGTCGCCTTCGTGAAGAAGGTTCGCGAAACCTATCCCGACATCGTGCTGATGGCGGGCAACGTCGTCACGGGCGACATGACTGAAGAGCTTCTTCTTGCTGGCGCCGACATCGTCAAGGTGGGCATCGGCCCGGGCTCCGTCTGCACGACCCGCAAGATGACCGGCGTGGGCTATCCTCAGCTCTCCGCGATCATCGAGTGCGCCGATGCGGCTCACGGTCTCGGCGGCCGCATCTGCGCCGACGGCGGCTGCACGGTGCCGGGCGACATCGCCAAGGCCTTCGGCGGCGGTGCCGACTTCGTGATGCTCGGCGGCATGCTTGCGGGCCATGACGAGGCCGCAGGCGACGTCGTCACGACTGAAGACGGGGTCTTCAAGCGCTTCTACGGCATGAGCTCTCGCAACGCCATGGACAAGTACGCGGGCGGCGTGGCCAAGTACCGCGCGGCCGAGGGCAAGGCCGTCCTCATTCCCGCCCGCGGTCCCGTCGAAAGCACCATCCAGGACATCCTCGGCGGTGTGAGGAGCGCCTGCACCTACGTGGGCGCGCGCCGCCTCAAGGAGCTCACCATGCGCACGACCTTCGTCCGGGTGTCCATGCAGCTCAACGAGGTCTTCGGCAAGGCGCCGTAATCCGCGCCGTCCCTCCTGACGCAGGCCCCCGATTCTTGCCAGATTCGGGGGTCTTTTCGTGCCCTGCGCAGTACAATGACGGCACTCCAAGACTTTTCACCGACGAGGTTACCTTGAGCATCTTCGACACCGCTCGTTTTGTCATCTCCGCCGCCAAGCTCTCGGGCCTGCCGCCCGAAGCCGTGCCTGAAATCGCCTTTGCCGGCCGCTCCAACGCCGGTAAGTCGACCACCATCAACGTGCTGACGCGCAAGACCCGCCTCGCCTTCGCGAGCAAGACGCCGGGCCGCACCCAACTCATCAACTTCTTCGCCCTGTCGAAGAAGAACGAGGCGGGCGTGCGCGAGGACGTCGGCTGCCTCGTCGACCTTCCGGGCTACGGCTTTGCCAAGGCGAGCGAAGACACCCGCAAGACCTGGTCGCAACTCGTGGGCGGCTACATCGCGCAGCGCCCGAACATGGTCGGTCTCGTCATCGTGATGGACGCCCGCCGTCCCTTCATGCCCACCGACGAGTGGCTCATCGAATTCATGGCGGGCCGCCCCAACGTGCGCATGCACTGGCTGCTCAACAAGGCCGACCAGCTCAAGAATCAGGAGAGGCGCACGACGCTTCGCAACGCGCAGAAGCGCGCCGCCGAGATCGGCCCCCACGTCACGGTCCAGCTCTTCTCGGGCATGAAGAAGGAAGGCACCGAGGAACTCGGCGCCGTGCTTGAGGGCTGGCTTGGCCTTAATGCTCAGGAAAGCCCGAAGGAATAAAGTAAGGGCAATGCTTCAGAAAGGCTTCGGCACCTCCGAAGCCGTCTTTTTATTCGTAGGAACACCAAATGCAGACTCTTGGCGCGTATCCCAGCGTTCGCATGCGCCGCATGCGTCATGACGACTTCTCCCGCCGCCTGATGCGCGAAAACGTCGTGACCCCCAACGATCTGATTCTCCCGGTCTTCGTGATCGAGGGCACCGGCCTTCGCGAGCCGGTTTCGTCCATGCCCGGCGTCGACCGCCTGAGCATCGACGAACTCCTCAAGGTCGCCGGCGAGTGCGTGGAACTCGGCATTCCGATGATCGCGCTCTTCCCGCACATCGAAGAAGCCCTGAAGACGCCCGACGGCCGTGAAGCCGCGAACCCCGACGGCCTGATCCCGCGCGCCGTCAAGGCCCTCAAGGCCGCCTATCCGCAGCTCGGCGTGATGACCGACGTTGCGCTTGACCCGTACACCACGCACGGTCAGGACGGCCTCATCGACGAAGAAGGCTACATCCTGAACGACGAGACGATCGAAATGCTCGTCCAGCAGGTACTCGCTCAGGCCCGAGCCGGCGCCGACGTCGTTGCGCCCTCCGACATGATGGACGGCCGCATCGGCATCATCCGCAAGCGCCTCGAGGATGAAGGTCTCATCCACACGCGCATAATGGCCTACTCCGCCAAGTACGCCAGCTCCTACTACGGTCCGTTCCGCGACGCCGTGGGTTCCTCCTCCAACCTCGGCAAGTCCAACAAGGCCGTCTACCAGCAGGACCCCGCCAACGGCAACGAAGCCCTCTGGGAAGTGGGCCTCGACCTCGCCGAAGGCGCCGACATGGTCATGGTCAAGCCGGGCGTTCCCTATCTCGACGTGCTCTGGCGCGTCAAGCAGGAGTTCAAGGCTCCGACCTTCGCCTACCACGTCTCCGGCGAATACGCGATGATCAAGTTCGCCGCTCAGGCCGGCGCCATCGACGAAAAGAAGATCACCTTCGAGACGATGGTCTGCTTCAAGCGCGCGGGTGCCGACGGCATCCTGACGTACTGCGCCCTTGACGTCGCCCGCTGGATCCGCGAAGGCTACAACTACTGAGCCTCACGTCAGGATTCCTGAATGACGAAAGCCCGCACGATGTGCGGGCTTTCGTCGCTTTGGGAGCCGGAAAGGCCCTTACTTCATTTTGTGCTGCCATTCCCTCAGCAGGCGGCCATCCTTCTTGGTCGGTCGTCCCTGACGAATGTAGGAGGCGGGCTCGGAGGCAAGCCTCAGCATCTCCTTCATCTGCGCACGGGTCATCTTGCTCTCCTCGGTTTCACGATAGAGCTTCTGAGCCTCTGCGGCAGGCCCGCGAGTATTGGAGAGTCCTTCGACAAAGACATGGAAGGTCTCCTCGCCGCGGCGGATCGTGAGGCGGTCTCCGACGCGCACGTCGCGGGATGCCTTCATGCGCTGGCCGTCGATGTGAACGCGCCCAAGGCCGACCTCCTCCTGTGCGATGGTGCGGGTCTTGAAGAACCTGGCGGCCCAGAGCCACTTGTCGATGCGCATAGCGTCCAAATCAGTCTCCCTAATGAGAAAAAAGGCCCGACCGCAGCAACGATCGAGCCTTTGTCAAAGCAGTGCAGCCTCAGAAATTATTCTTCGGACTTGACTTCTTCAACGGCAACAGCCTTTTCCGTGAGTTCCATGTAGGCCATCGGGGCGTTGTCGCCAACGCGGAAGCCCATCTTGAGGATGCGGGTGTAGCCGCCGTTGCGGTTGGCAAAGCGCGGGCCGATTTCGTTGAACAGCTTGCAGACGACTTCGCGGTCACGGAGACGGTTGAAGGCGAGGCGCTTGTTGGCAACGGTCGGTTCCTTGGCGAGGGTGATCATCGGTTCGACGACGCGACGAAGTTCCTTAGCCTTGGGAAGGGTCGTCTTGATGGCTTCGTGCTTGATGAGAGAGCACATCATGTTGCGAAGCATGGCGAGACGGTGGGCGCTGGTACGGTTCAGCTTGCGGAGACCAAGACGGTGACGCATTTTGTATGTTCCTAAAAATATCTATGAAAGGATGCCGGCTTTGACCGGCAGGCTTGCCCCGAGTCTTCTATCTCTTGAGAAATTCGAGCGGTCGGGTGAAAGCGATGGGCGTGATCGCGAGATCACGCCCATGTGAGCCAAACGGCAGGACGGGATTATTGCACAGCAACAATCGGGCGTCAAACGAAATCAGATGAAATTTTGAGCCTTCATCGGACTGCGACGACGCCCTTCCTGTCCATTAGTGTTCCTGGGCGGGCGGCCAGTTTTCGAGACGGGAGCCGAGCGTGAGGCCGTGGGCGGCGAGCACTTCCTTGATTTCGTTCAGGGACTTGCGGCCGAGGTTCGGCGTCTTGAGAAGCTCGTTTTCCGTGCGCTGGATCAGATCGCCGATGTAGTAGATGTTCTCGGCCTTGAGGCAGTTGGCGGAACGAACCGTGAGCTCGAGATCGTCGACCGGACGGAGCAGGATCGGATCGAGCGGCGGCGGAACGTCTTCGTCTTCCTCGGCAGGAGTAGCGTCGGCGCCGGTGTCCTGATGGATCGTGCCGAACACGGCGAGCTGATCCTGGAGGATGCGGACGGCTTCACGAAGGGCGTCTTCGGGACCGATGGCGCCGTTGGTCTCGATCGTCATCTCGAGCTTGTCGAGGTCGGTGCGCTGGGCCACGCGGGCGGCCTGAACCTGATAGGCAACGCGGAGGATCGGGGAGAAGGAGGCATCCATGATGATGCGGCCGATGGCAGCCTTGGAGTAGTCATCGCGGAAGGCGCGGACGTCACCCGGCTGATAGCCGCGGCCCTTTTCAATCTTGACCTGCATTTCGAGACGACCGCCGGAGAGGTGGGCGATCACGTGGTCGGGATTGACGACGGAAACGTCGTGGGGAAGATCGAAGTCGGCGGCGGTCACAACGCCTTCGCCGTCCTTGCGGAGCATGACGGTGACTTCGTCGCGGCCGTCAAGCTTGAAGACAACACCCTTGAGGTTGAGAAGGATGTCAACGACGTCTTCGAGAACGCCGTCGATCTGGGAGTATTCGTGAACGATGCCCGTGATCTGGACTTCCGTCGGCGCAAAGCCGATCATGGAGCTCAGAAGGATGCGGCGGAGCGCATTGCCGAGCGTGTGGCCGTAGCCGCGTTCGAACGGTTCGAGCGTGATGACGGCGCGGTTCGGATTGTTTTCGGAAAGCGCGACTTCGACAGAGGTCGGCTTCAGAAGCGAGGTGTTAGCCATAGTTTGAGATCCTTTGCATTCCCCCGGGCGCGTTAAGCCCGCGGACGAATAAGGCGGCAGCACAGAATTGCGGCGGCTGCCCGGCCGCACGGCCATTGTAGACCATTTGAAAGCGCCCTCTGGAGTAAAGGACGCTTTCAAATGAGGGACCGAAACGTGGGCCCATCAGGCAAGAAAACGCGGACACTTGCGTGACCGCGTTTTCCATTGCTTTTCCTGCCTTGTGTCTGCGGAGCTACAGCGCACTACACCGAGCTCCACAAGTACATTCAAGCGATATTAGCGGGAGTAGCGTTCGACGATGAGAGCTTCGTTGATTTCGTAAGCGATTTCATCGCGAGCAGGAACGTTCTTGAACGTGCCTTCGAACTTCTTCGGTTCGACGCTAACCCAGCCCGGGAAGCCGTTCTGCTGAGCCAGTTCAAGGGCTTCAGCGATACGAGCCTGCTTCTGGGCCTTTTCGCGCACGGAGATGACGTCGCCCGGCTTGACGTGGTAAGAAGGAATGTTCACCTTCTTGCCGTTGACAAGGATGGCGCCGTGAGAAACCACCTGGCGGGCTTCAGCGCGCGTGGAGCCGAAGCCCATGCGGTAAACCACGTTGTCCAGACGGGATTCAAGAAGGGCGAGAAGGTTTTCACCGGTGTTGCCGGTGATACGTTCAGCTTCCGCGAAGTAACGACGGAACTGACGTTCGAGAACGCCATAAAGACGCTTGGCCTTCTGCGTTTCGCGCATCTGAGCGCCGTAGTCGGACGTGCGGGCTCCGGAAATCTTACCGTGCTGGCCCGGCTTGGAACCGGCGTCCTTGACCTTGGACTCAAACGAACGACGGGCGCTCTTCAAATTAAGATCAATGCCTTCGCGACGCGAAAGCTTGAGCTTAGGACCGAGATATCGTGCCATTTAAAATTGCCTCTCTTATCCTGTAGGTATCCCTACATTCAGTCCACGTGCCTCAGTATGCATGTGGACACGGGATTCAACAGAAAAATGAAAAATTAGACGCGGCGACGCTTGGAGGGACGCACACCGTTATGCGGGATCGGCGTCACATCCTGAATAGACGTCACACGAATGCCGAGCGCATTGAGAGCGCGAATCGAGGATTCGCGGCCGGGACCGGGGCCCCAAATGCGGACTTCGACGTTCTTAAGACCGTATTCAAGAGCAGCCTTGCCAGCGACGTCCGCAGCAACCTGAGCAGCGAACGGGGTGGACTTACGGGAACCCTTGAAGCCCTGAGCGCCGGAGGAAGACGCCGAAATGGCGTTGCCCTGGCGGTCAGTGATCGTGATGATCGTGTTGTTGAAGGAAGCATGCACGTGAGCGATACCTTCCGTCACAACCTTCTTGACCTTCTTACGAGCACGCTGCGCAGCAGCCTGCTTGGAATTATTGCCAGCCATAGTTGTCCTTTATTACTTCTTGAGCGTCACACCGGCCTTACGCGGGCCTTTACGGGTGCGAGCATTCGTACGAGTACGCTGACCGCGGCAGGGAAGACCCTTGCGGTGACGCATACCACGATAGGTGCCAAGGTCGATCAAACGCTTGATCGAGAGCTGAATTTCGCGACGGAGGTCGCCTTCAACCGTAAACTTGCCAACCTGTTCGCGGATCTTTTCGAGATCAGCGTCGGTCAGATCCTTGACCTTCTTGGAAAATTCGATGCCGCAATTCGTCAGAATTTCACGAGCGCGAGAACGGCCGATGCCATAGATGGCAGTGAGACCGATTTCGGCATGCTGCTGCGGCGGAATGTTAATACCGGCGATACGAGCCATTTTTTACCTCTTTAGCCTTGACGCTGCTTGTGACGCGGGTCAGCACAGATCACGCGCACCACGCCTTTGCGCTTAATGATCTTGCACTTGCGGCACATCTTTTTGACCGAAGCGTTAACCTTCATTCTCATCTCCACGTGCGTAAGCACGGATAACAATGCCCACATGGCAGGAAAGCGCAGAAGAATACTACAGCTTTCTGTTTATTGCAAGTCAAAAACGAGCGTAGTGCACTCTTTGTTGTCCAACCGCAATAATTTAATGAAAATCGGGGGCGCAGGCCGTCTCCGGCCGCGCCCTCGGTCATCATTCCATGCTTGCCCCGGTGGTTAAGACCGGGGCCGAGCATCGGTTGATTGTAAGTCAACCCGCACTGACTGATCAGTGCTTGGGCTGACCCAAACCGCGGAAGTTGGTCTTCCGCAGCAAACTTTCATACTGGTGGGTCATCAGGTAAGCCTGGACCTGACTCATGAAGTCCATCGTGACAACGACCACGATCAGCAGCGAGGTGCCGCCGAAGTAGAACGGGACGTTGAAGCGAAGGTTCAGGAATTCAGGCACAAGGCACACGAAGACCAGATAGACAGCACCGCCCAAGGTCAAGCGCAGAAGCACTCGGTCGATGTAGCGGGCGGTCTGATCACCCGGACGGATGCCCGGAATGAACGCACCACTCTTCTTGAGGTTTTCCGCCGTTTCCTTCGGATTGAAAACAAGAGCCGTGTAGAAATAGGCGAAGAAAACAATCAGCACTGCGTACAGAAGCGTGTACAGCGGCTGGCCCGGGGAAAGGGCTGCGGCAAGATCACGGATCCAGCGAGTGGAGTCGCCGGAGGTGAACCAGCCGGCCAGCGTAGCCGGGAACAGGATCAGAGACGAAGCAAAGATCGGGGGAATAACACCCGACATGTTCATCTTGAGCGGCAGATACGAGCTCTGGCCGCCGTAGATCTTGTTGCCGATCTGGCGCTTGGCATAGTTGACGGTGATTCGACGCTGACCACGTTCGATGAAGACCACGAAGGCGGTGACCGCCAGGATGATCGCAATCACGAAGATGGCCGCCAGCGGGCTGATGGCACCCGTGGACACGAGCTGGAAGAGACCAGACGTACCGCTCGGGAGGCCAGCAACAATACCGGCGAAGATGATGATCGAAATACCGTTCCCAAGACCGCGTTCGGTGATCTGTTCACCGAGCCACATCAGGAACATCGTACCCGTCAGCAAGGAGATCGTGGTGGTGATCCGGAACATGAAGCCCGGATCAAGCACCAGACCAGCCTGGCTTTCGAGAGCGACGGCAATGCCGAAACCTTGGAAGAGACCCAGAAGCAACGTGCCGTAGCGCGTGTACTGGGTGATCTTGCGTCGGCCGGACTCGCCTTCCTTTCGCAATGCTTCAAGCTCAGGCAACACGTACGACAGCATCTGCATGATAATCGATGCAGAGATGTACGGCATGATGCCGAGCGCGAACACCGAGAAGCGCGACAAGGCGCCACCGGAGAACATGTTGAACAGCCCGAGAATGCCGCCCTGCTGCTCATCGAAGAGCTGCTTGAGCATATCGGGATCGATACCTGGCACCGGCACATGTGCACCGATGCGGTAAACAACGAGCGCGAGCGCTAGGAAGATCAGGCGACCCTTAAGGTCGCCGTACTTGCTGAGGCCCGACTGTTGCTTAGAGCTGGGGCTGGTCGCCACGTCGGTGTCCTCTTTGGTTAGCAGTCTTATTCGTTGTCAGCAATGGAGCCGCCGGCAGCTTCGATAGCAGCGCGGGCACCCTTGGTGACGCCGAGACCACGCACGGTGACCTTGCGGGTGATTTCACCGGCGAGGATCACACGGGCGTTCTGAGCAAGGGCGGAAACGACGCCGGCAGCCTTGAGGACGGCCAGATCGATTTCGTCACAGCTCAGACGTTCCAAATCGGACAGACGCACCACCTCGCAGTACTTGCGGGTGAGCGAGGTAAAGCCACGCTTCGGGAGGCGGCGATACATCGGCATCTGGCCGCCTTCGAAACCGACCTTGTGGAAGCCACCGGCACGGGACTTCTGGCCCTTGTGGCCGCGGCCGGCAGTCTTGCCCCAACCGCTGCCAACACCGCGACCGACGCGGTGGTGGGCGTGCTTAGAGCCCTCAGCGGGCTTGATCGTATTCAAACGCATTTCGTTATCCTTTCGATCATTCGGCGCGCACGAGGTACGCAACCTTGTTGATCATGCCACGGACAGCAGGCGTGTCTTCGAGAACGCGAGACTGGCGGATCTTCTTGAGACCGAGGCCAGCGAGCGTAGCGCGATGATCAGCCTTCGTACCGATGGGGCTCTTGACAAGAGTAACCTTAACGGTCTTCTTTTCGGACATGTCTTGGACTCCTGATTAGCCGAGCAGCTCTTCGACCGTCTTGCCGCGCTTGGCAGCAATTTCGGCCGGGCTACGCAGATTGTTGAGAGCCTGGATGGTGGCACGAACGAGGTTGTACGGGTTCGTGGAACCGTAGGCCTTGGCGACGACGTTGCGGATGCCGACAGCTTCAAAAACAGCGCGCATCGGACCGCCGGCGATCACGCCGGTACCTTCCGGGGCGGGCATCATGATCACGCGGGAAGCGCCGTGACGGCCTTCGACAGCGTGATGAATGGTGCCGTTCTTGAGCGGGAAGCGCTTCATGTCGTGACGGGCACGATCCATGGCCTTGCTGACGGACTGCGGCACTTCGCGGGACTTGCCCGTACCCATGCCGACGCGACCGTCGCAGTCGCCAACAACCGTAAGAGCGGCGAAAGCGAGAATGCGGCCACCCTTAACAACCTTCGTGACGCGGTTAACCGCGATCATCTTTTCGCACAGACCGTCGCCCTGTTCGTCGACCATCTGATTTTTACCTTGAGCCTTAGCCATTTCGCCCTGCCTTAGAACTTGAGACCGGCTTCGCGCGCAGCTTCAGCGAGCGCGGCGACACGGCCATGGTAACGGTAGCCGGAACGGTCGAAGGCGCAGGATTCAATACCGGCAGCCTTGGCCTTTTCGGCAAGACGCGTGCCAACGAGCTTGGCAGCGGCAACGTTGCCACCGCGGCCAGAGACGTTCGCGAGCTGAGCACGCACTTCGGGTTCGACCGTGGAGGCCGAAACCAGCGTACGGCCGTTGTCGGCCGAGATGATGCTGGCGTAGATGTGCAGGTTGGTGCGATGAACCGTCAGGCGATCGACCTTCTGCAACAGAATGCGAGCGCGCGTGGCACGAGCACGACGCAAGCGGCTTTGTTTCTTGTTGATCATTTTGTATCGCCCCGATTACTTCTTCTTGGTTTCCTTGATCACAACGACTTCGTCGGCGTAGCGGACACCCTTGCCCTTGTAGGGTTCGGGAGCGCGGTACGAACGAATGACGGCAGCGGTCTGACCGACCTTCTGCTTGTCAGCGCCCTTGATCAAAATTTCAGTCTGGCTCGGCGTTTCGCACTTGACACCAGCGGGCATCTGATGGACGACCGGGTGGGAGAAGCCGAGGGAGAGATTGAGCTTGTCGCCCTGAGCCTGGGCACGATAGCCCACGCCGACGAGCTGAAGCTTCTTCTGGAAGCCAACGGAACAACCCTTGACCATGTCAGCCACGAGAGCGCGCATCGTGCCAACGTTGGCGTTGGCTTCGCGGGTTTCTTCAACCTGCTTGAAGTGCAGAGCACCGTCTTCTTCCGTGATGGTCACGAAGGGAAGAATGTGCATGGAGACTTCACCCTGCGGGCCCTTAACCGTGATGTTGTCAGCGGTCAGCGTGTAGCTGACGCCCTGAACGATCTGAACCGGAATCTTAGCAATTCGACTCATTTCACACTCCTCGGTTAGGCGACGTAGCAAAGAACTTCACCACCGATACCGGCGGAACGAGCAGCGCGGTCGGTCATGACACCCTTCGGCGTGGAAACGATCGCGATGCCGAGACCGTTCATAACCTGGGGAATGGAACCGTGGTTCTTGTAGATACGGAGGCCGGGACGGGAAACGCGTTCGAGGCGTTCGATGACCGGGCGACCGGCGTAGTACTTAAGACCAACGTGAAGTTCGGGCTTGCCTTCGTTGGCAACGACGGTGTAGCCGTCGATGTAACCTTCATCCTTGAGGACCTTGGCGATGGCGACCTTCAGCTTGGAGGACGGCATCACAACTTCGGCCTTTTCGACGATCTGACCATTGCGGATGCGGGTCAGCATGTCGGCGATCGGATCACTCATACTCATTGTCGTAATCTCCTCGCTTACCAGCTAGCCTTGACAAGGCCAGGAATGTCACCGCGCATGGCGGCATCACGAATCATGCCACGGCACAGACCGAACTTGCGGAACGTGCCACGGGGACGACCGGTCAGGGCGCAACGATTGCGCTGGCGGACCGGGCTCGCGTCGCGCGGGAGAGCCTGCAGCTTGGCGCGGGCTTCCAGGCGCTCTTCCATCGAGCGGGTAGCGTCGTTAATAATTGCCTTGAGGGCGGCGCGCTTGGCCGCATACTTCGCAACCGTAGCAGCACGCTTGGCTTCACGGTTAATCAGAGCAAGTTTTGCCATTTTGCGTCAACCTCAGTTGCGGAACGGGAAGCTGAAACCGGCGAGAAGAGCCTTGGCTTCTTCGTCGGACTTCGCCGTCGTGGTAATAGAAATGTTCATGCCACGGAGACGATCGATCTTGTCGTATTCGATTTCCGGGAAGATGATCTGTTCCTTGAGACCGATGTTGTAGTTGCCGCGGCCGTCGAAAGCACGACCGGAGACACCACGGAAGTCACGGACGCGCGGGAAAGCGACGGTCACGAGACGGTCAAGGAAGTCATACATGCGTTCGCCACGGAGGGTGACCATGCAGCCGATCGGCATGTTTTCGCGGATCTTGAAGTTCGCGATAGCCTTGCGGGTGCGGGTGACCATCGGCTTCTGGCCGGCGATCTTGGTCATGTCGCCAACGGCGGCGTCGACAAGCTTCTTGTCGTTAACGGCTTCACCGACACCCATGTTCAGCGTGATCTTAGTGATACGCGGAACCTGCATCGTGGTCTTGTAGCCGAACTTCTTCATGAGTTCGGGGACAATGGTGTCGTGATACATGGAACTAAAACGAGACATTGTCACCCTCATTAGGCCTTGGCGCCGACAACGGCACCGTTGCTCTTGAACACGCGAACCTTCTTGCCGTCAACTTCCTTGAAGCCGACGCGGTCGCCCTTGCCCGTTTCCGGGTTGACCAGCATGACGTTGGACTGATCGATCGGCATGTTCTTTTCAACAATGCCGCCGGCAACGCCGAGATGCGGATTCGGACGAACGTGCTTCTTAACGACGTTCACGCCTTCGACGATGACATGGCTGTCGTCAACGCGGGAGAGGACGGTGCCCTTCGTGCCCTTGTCACGGCCAGCAATGACGACGACTTCGTCGCCCTTACGGATACGCTGCATCGCTTCTCCTTAATTAAAGAACTTCGGGAGCGAGCGACACGATCTTCATGAACTGCTCGGTACGCAGTTCGCGCGTGACCGGCCCGAAGATGCGGGTGCCAATCGGCTCCAGCTTGCTGTTGAGAAGAACGGCGG
The DNA here is from genome assembly GCF_000297775.1 of Sutterella wadsworthensis 2_1_59BFAA. Taxonomy (GTDB): domain Bacteria; phylum Pseudomonadota; class Gammaproteobacteria; order Burkholderiales; family Burkholderiaceae_F; genus Sutterella; species Sutterella wadsworthensis_A. The sequence continues at coordinate 372,475 of NZ_JH815514.1, read as the reverse complement.
CATTGCCATCAAAATTGATGGAGGAGCCATCCGGGCGGCGAACGCCGTGAGCGGTGCGAACGACGACCGCATTGTAGACTTCGCCCTTCTTGACACGGCCGCGGGGGGCCGCTTCTTTGACAGTCACCTTGATGACGTCACCGATGTTGGCATAACGGCGCTTGGAGCCGCCCAACACCTTGATACACATCACCGAACGAGCACCGGTGTTATCGGCGACGTCCAGTCGGCTTTGCATCTGAATCATGGTTTAGAAAATCCCAACTTATTCCACATTAGCGGATAGTATTGGTCCCGTTTAGGGGAGGAAGGCAGTAAATCGGCCGTCTCGGAAGCCTTGCCTGGCGCAAGGGGAGGCGGACAATTCACAACCCAAGAAAAGTAATCGCCCGAGACACCGCTAGGGGTACCCCGGGCGATTGGCTTGCAACTATAAACTAATGTTTAGAGCTGTGCAAGCGAATCTGGCGATTTTTTTTCGCCGGCTTCAACTTAGAGGACAACGGCCTTTTCGAGAACCTTCGTCACCGTCCAAGACACGGTCTTGGAGAGGGGACGGCATTCAGCGATTTCAACCTTGTCGCCTTCGTTGCAGCCAATTTCGTCGTGAGCATGATACTTCTTGCTCTTGACGACGTACTTGCCATACAGCGGATGCTTGACCTTACGTTCAACGAGGACCGTAACGGTCTTTTCCATCTTGCTGCTGGAGACCGTGCCGACGAGGGTACGGTTCAGAGACTGAGCGGTTTCCGTCATTTCGTGGTCGCCTTTTCGGTAAGGATCGTGCGAACGCGCGCGATATCACGACGCGTCGTGCGCAGCGAACTCGTGTTCGTGAGCTGCTGGGTGGCCTTCTGCATACGCAGCTTGAAGTGCGTGTTCTGAAGGTCGTTCAGTTCCTGTTTGAGCGCGGCCTCATCCTTGGCGCGCAGTTCCTTAGCGTTCATGTCCGTCTCCTTACATGCCGATCTGGCGGACAACAAACGTGGTCTTCACGGGCAGCTTGGCGGCAGCGAGAGCAAAAGCTTCGCGGGCGAGCTGTTCGTCAACCCCGTCCATTTCATAGAGCACACGGCCCGGCTGAACCAGCGCAACCCAGTACTCCGGATTACCCTTACCGTTACCCATTCGGACTTCAGCAGGCTTGCTGGAGATGGGCTTGTCCGGGAACACACGGATCCACACGCGACCACCACGCTTAATGTGGCGGGTGATGGCGCGACGGGCAGCTTCAATCTGGCGAGCCGTAATGCGGCCGCGTTCGAGCGTCTTCAGACCGAATTCGCCGAAAGAAACATTGGCACCGCGCGTGGCGAGACCATAGTTACGGCCCTTCTGGTCCTTACGATATTTGCGACGATTAGGTTGCAGCATCGTTATTCTCCGTCCTTAGCAGCCGGCTTGCGGGCCTGCTGCTGCTTGTCATTGCGACGACCGTTGTTGCGGCGAGCACCCGGCTTGCCGGCACGGTCACCGGGGCGACGGCCACGACGATCTTCGCGGGGAGCTTCAACAGCTTCTTCCTGGCCGAAGTTGTCACCCTTGTAAACCCAGACCTTAACACCGACGATACCGTACGTGGTAAGGGCTTCGGAGAAGCCGTAGCCGATGTTGGCGCGAAGGGTCTGAAGAGGCACGCGGCCTTCACGGTACCATTCGCAACGGGCGATGTCGGCACCGTTGAGGCGGCCGGACGACATGATCTTGATGCCCTGGGCACCGAGACGCATGGCGTTCTGCATGGCGCGCTTCATGGCGCGACGGAACATAACGCGCTTTTCGAGCTGCTGCGTGATGCCGTCAGCGATGAGCTGAGCGTCGAGTTCCGGACGGCGGACTTCTTCGATGTTGACGTGAACGGGCACGCCCATCATCTTCTGAACTTCAGCCTTGAGAGCCTCGATGTCGGCACCCTGCTTGCCGATCACGATACCCGGACGTGCGGAGAAGATCGTGATGCGAGCATTGTTAGCCGGACGTTCGATGAGAATACGGCTGACGCTGGCGTTGCGAAGCTTCTTGAGAAGGAAGCTGCGAACAGCGAGGTCTTCACCGAGCGTGCGGGAAAAATCACGGCCAACCGCGTACCAACGCGACGTCCAATTGCGCGTCACGGGAAGACGGAAGCCGGTGGGATTAATTTTCTGACCCATGGTACACCTTTACTTAGCTTTCGCGTCGCCAACAGAAATATAGATATGGCTGGTCTGCTTGTTGATGCGGGTGCCGCGGCCCTTAGCGCGGGCAGCGAAACGGCGCAGCGTAGCAGCCTTTTCCACGTGAATCTTGGTCACGACCAGCGTGTCGATGTCGGCACCGTCATTGTGCTCGGCATTGGCGATGGCGCTCTCAAGAGCCTTCTTGATGATGACAGCAGCCTTCTTCTGCGTGAAGGTGAGGATGGCGAGAGCCTTGTCCACGGGCTTGCCGCGAACGAGGTCAGCAACCAAACGACCCTTCTGAGCCGAAAGGCGGACACCACGGACGATAGCAGTAGTTTCCATTTACTTACCCACCTTCTTGTCGCCGGCAGCGTGGCCCTTGAACGTGCGGGTATTCGCAAATTCGCCGAGCTTGTGGCCGACCATGTTTTCATTGATGTACACCGGAACGTGCTGACGGCCGTTGTGGACGGCGATGGTCAGACCGATGAACTCGGGAAGAATCGTAGAGCGACGGGACCAGGTCTTGAGCGGACGCTTGTCGCGGCTCGCCTGGGCGGCTTCAACCTTCTTCATCAGGTGCCCGTCAACAAACGGGCCTTTCTTCAAGGAACGAGACATTCAGGCCCCCTTATTTACGGTTACGACGCGAGACAATCATGTTGTCCGTGCGCTTGCAGTTGCGGGTACGGTAGCCCTTCGTGAGCTGACCCCACGGCGTGACAGGAGCGCGACCGGTACCGGTCTTGCCTTCACCACCACCATGCGGATGGTCAACCGGGTTCATGGCAACGCCACGGACCGTCGGACGGACACCGCGCCAGCGCTTGGCACCGGCCTTGCCGAGTTCGCGGAGGCTGTTTTCTTCGTTGCCGACCGTACCGATCGTGGCGCGGCATTCGATGAGAACGCGGCGGACTTCACCGGAACGGAGGCGGATCTGGGCGTATTCACCTTCACGGGCCACGAGTTGGGCGAAAGCACCGGCAGCGCGGACCATCTGAGCACCCTTGCCCGGGAGCATTTCGATGCAGTGAATCGTGGAACCGACGGGAATGTTGCGGAGCGGAAGCGTGTTGCCGACCTTGATCGGGGATTCCGGACCGTTCATGATTTCCTGACCAACGGTCAGGCCCTTCGGAGCAATGATGTAGCAGCGTTCGCCGTCGGCGTAGCAGACCAGAGCGATGTGAGCGGAACGATTCGGATCGTATTCGATACGTTCAACGCGGGCGGGCACACCGTCCTTCTGGCGCTTGAAGTCGATGATACGATAAGCGCGCTTGGCACCGCCGCCCTTGTGACGGCAGGTGATATGACCGTTGTTGTTACGGCCGGAACCGCGGTTCTTCTTTTCAGTCAGAGCGGCCCAGGGCTTGCCCTTGTGGAGCTCCTTGTTGACAACCTTAACCGCATGACGGCGACCGGCGGACGTCGGCTTGAGTTTGACGAGAGCCATTACTTCACCTCTTGCGCGAAGTTGATTTCCTGACCCTGAGCGAGCGTGACGTAAGCCTTGCGGACGTCATTGCGCTTGCCCATGAAGCGGCCAAAGCGCTTCTGCTTGCCCTTCAGGTTCAGGATTTGAACGGATTTGACCTGCACCTTGAAGAGCAGTTCAACAGCAGCCTTGACCTCGGCCTTGTTGGCGTCGGGAACGACGACGAAGCAGGCCTGGTTCAGCTTCTCGGCGACCATGGTGCTCTTTTCAGAGATCACCGGGGCGACGAGCACCTTCAAAAGACGTTCCTGGTTCATGCCAGCATCTCCTCAATCTCGGACACAGCGGCCTTCGTCACCACCACCTTGTCGAAGTAAAGGAGGCAGAGCGGATCGGCGTAACGGGTCGGGACAACGAGCACATCCTTCATGTTGCGGGAAGCGAGGATGAGGTTGTCGGTGAGTTCTTCAGCGCCAACGACGAGAAGAACCTTGTTCTGCAGACCCATCGTCTTGAGCTGCGTGGCAAAAGCCTTGGTCTTCGGGGATTCGACCGCGAAGGATTCGACAACGCAAAGACGTTCGTCGGCAACGAGCTTCGACCAGATGGAAGCCATCGCAGCGCGGTACATCTTCTTGTTGACCTTCTGGCTGAAGTTTTCGTCCGGGGAGTTCGGGAAGGCACGACCGCCGCCACGCCACACCGGGGAAGACGTCATACCAGAGCGGGCACGACCCGTGCCCTTCTGGCGCCAGGGCTTCTTGGTGGAGTGATGCACAGCTTCACGGGTGAGCTGAGCACGCGTACCAAGACGCGCATTAGCCTGGAAAGCGACCACGATCTGGTGCACCAGAGCTTCATTGTATTCACGACCGAACACGGCTTCGTTGACATCAACGGTCTTGCCCTGTTCGTTCAGGAAATTGAGTTCCATTGTTTCGCTCCTTACGCCTTAACAGCCGGACGGACGATCACTTCGCCGCCCTTGGCGCCGGGAACAGCACCGCGAACCAGCAGAAGCTGACGTTCAGTGTCAACGCGCGCAATGATGAGGTTCTGCGTCGTGCGCTGCACATCGCCCAGATGACCGGCCATACGCTTGCCGGGGAAAACGCGGCCCGGGTCCTGACGGTTACCGATAGAACCAGGGGCACGGGTCGTCACGGAGTTACCGTGGGACGCGCGGTTGGACGAGAAGTGGTGACGCTTGATACCACCCTGGAAACCCTTACCGATGGTCGTGCCGGTCACGTCGACCTTCTGACCTTCCGTGAACATTTCGGCCTTGAGGGCCATGCCGGGCTTGAATTCGGCAACCTGTTCAGCTTCGATATGGAACTCTTTGAGCATGCTGCCAGCTTCAACGCCAGCCTTAGCAAAATGGCCAGCAAGGGGCTTGCTCACGCGCGTGGGCTTCTTGGAGCCGAACGCGACTTGGATTGCATTGTAGCCGTCGGTTTCAACCGTCTTCACCATAGTGACACGGTTGTTCGACACATCGAGCACAGTCACGGGAACGGACACGCCGTCTTCCGTGAAAATGCGCGTCATGCCGATCTTGCGACCGACGATGCCGAGCTTATCACTCATTGTTTTCTCCACCCCGGCTGCGATTGGCCGGGACCGTTTTCATGAAAAAGCCAACTGGTTCCTGAGTTGTGAACCGTTTGGACTGAAAGGCGCGATTGTAGCTGTGATTCTCTGAGTGTGCAACTCATTTTGCGACTTTTCTTGTGAAGCACAGCTGACAGTCTGAATTTGATTACTGGACCTTGATCTTGACGTCGACGCCAGCCGGGAGGTCAAGCTTCATGAGAGCGTCAACCGTCTTGTCGGTCGGATCAACGATGTCCATGAGACGCTGGTGGGTGCGGATTTCGAGCTGATCGCGGGACGTCTTGTTGACGTGCGGGGAGCGAAGGATGTCGAAGCGCTGGATGCGGGTGGGAAGGGGGACCGGACCACGGACCACGGCGCCGGTGCGCTTGGCGGTGTCGACGATTTCGAGAGCCGACTGGTCGATCAACTTGTAGTCATACGCCTTGAGGCGGATGCGAATGCGCTGAGACTGCATTTCGTATTCCTGTAAAAAAAGAACAGATAAAAGAACAGAGGGAGCGGAGTATACACCCCGCTCCCTCGAGCGATCAAGTCAAATTACCGAAAAAATTCGATTATTCGATGACAGCGGCAACGACGCCAGCGCCGACGGTGTGACCGCCTTCGCGGATGGCGAAGCGGAGACCCTGTTCCATGGCGATCGGGCAGATGAGCTTGACAGTCATCTGGATGTTGTCGCCAGGCATGACCATTTCAACACCTTCCGGCAGTTCGATCGTGCCCGTAACGTCCGTCGTACGGAAGTAGAACTGCGGACGATAGCCCTTGAAGAACGGGGTGTGACGGCCGCCTTC
>NZ_JH815514.1:348829-365285 GCF_000297775.1 Sutterella wadsworthensis 2_1_59BFAA | reverse complement strand
ATAGCAGCCGTCAGCGTGGTCTTACCATGGTCCACGTGACCGATCGTGCCCACGTTAACGTGGGGCTTGGTACGTTCAAACTTACCCTTGGCCATTTTTGGTCCTTAAAGATTAGGGGTTAAAAAACAGTTCTATTGTAGATCTTACTTGGCCTTGTCGGCGATCACGGCTTCGGCGACGTTGCGCGGAGCTTCAGCGTAGTGCTTGAATTCCATCGTGTACGTGGCACGGCCCTGCGTGAGGGAGCGAAGCTGCGTAGCGTAGCCGAACATTTCAGCCAGCGGCACTTCAGCCTTGATGCTCTTGCCGCCGCCAACGAGGTCGTCCATGCCCTGGATCACACCACGGCGGGAAGAAAGGTCGCCCATGACGTCGCCCATCTTTTCTTCCGGCGTTTCGACTTCGACAGCCATGATCGGCTCGAGAAGAACCGGATCAGCCTTGCGCATACCTTCCTTGAAGGCCATGGAGGCAGCCATCTTGAACGCGTTTTCGTTCGAGTCGACTTCGTGGTAGGAACCGAAGTGGAGCGTGACCTTCACGTCAACAACCGGGTAGCCGGCGAGGACGCCAGCCTTGAGCGTGTCTTCGACACCCTTTTCAACGGCCGGGATGTATTCGCGCGGAACCACGCCGCCCTTGATGGCGTCGACGAATTCGAAGCCCTTGCCGGGTTCGAGCGGTTCGAGCTTGAGCACGACGTGACCGTACTGACCACGGCCGCCGGACTGCTTGGCGAACTTGCATTCGGCGTTTTCAACCACGGAGCGGATCGTTTCACGGTAAGCAACCTGGGGCTTGCCCACGGAGGCTTCGACGTTGAATTCGCGCTTCATGCGGTCGACGAGAATTTCGAGGTGGAGTTCGCCCATACCGGAAATAATCGTCTGGCCGGATTCTTCGTCCGTGCGGACGCGGAAGGACGGGTCTTCCTGAGCAAGACGGTTCAGAGCGAGAGCCATCTTTTCCTGGTCGGCCTTGGTCTTCGGTTCGACAGCCTGGGAAATAACCGGCTCCGGGAATTCCATGCGTTCGAGGATGACCGGAGCGTCGACAGCGCAGAGCGTGTCACCCGTCGTAACGTTCTTCAGGCCCACGGCAGCGGCGATGTCGCCGGCTTCCACGAACTTGATTTCCTTACGTTCGTTGGCGTGCATCTGGAGCAGACGGCCGATACGTTCCTTCTGACCCTTGACGGAGTTCATGACCGTGTCACCGGAGTTCAGAACGCCGGAGTAGACGCGGAGGAAGGTCAGCTGGCCGACGTACGGGTCGGTCATGATCTTGAACGCGAGAGCGGCGAACGGAGCTTCGTCCTTGGCTTCACGGAAGGTCGGCTTTTCGTCGAGGTCGAAACCTTCAACCGGCGGAATGTCGGACGGGGCCGGCAGGAACTGCACGACGGCGTCGAGCATGCGCTGCACGCCCTTGTTCTTGAAGGCGGAACCGCAAAGCATCGGCTGGATTTCGCAGGCGATGGTACGCTGACGAAGACCGGCGATGATGTCCTCTTCGGAGAGTTCGCCGTTTTCGAGGTACTTGTTCATGAGCTCTTCGGAAGCTTCCGCAGCGCTCTCAACCATCTTTTCGTGCCATTCCTGGGCAACGTCAACGAGGTTGGCGGGGATGTCGACGTATTCGAAGGTCATGCCCTGAGACTTCGCATCCCAAATGATGCCCTTCATCTTGATGAGGTCGACAACGCCTTCGAACTGGTCTTCAGCACCGATGGGCACAACGACGGGAACCGGATTGGCATTGAGGCGCTTCTTCATCTGGTCGTAGACCTTGAAGAAGTTGGCACCGGTACGGTCCATCTTGTTCACGAAGGCAAGACGGGGAACGCGGTACTTGTTGGCCTGACGCCAAACGGTTTCGGACTGCGGCTGCACGCCGCCCACGGCGCAGTAGACCATGCAGGCGCCGTCGAGGACGCGCATGGAACGTTCAACTTCAACGGTGAAGTCAACGTGCCCCGGGGTGTCGATGATGTTCAGACGATACGGTTCCCACTGCATTTCCATGCCGCGCCAGAAGGCGGTGGTGGCAGCGGACGTAATCGTGATGCCACGTTCCTGTTCCTGTTCCATCCAGTCCATGGTGGCGGCGCCATCATGCACTTCACCGATCTTGTGGTTGACACCGGTGTAGAACAGAATACGTTCGGACGTGGTGGTCTTGCCCGCGTCAATGTGGGCAGAGATACCGATATTGCGGTAACGCGAAATCGGGGTTTGACGAGCCATTTAAGGTTCCTCACTAGACAAGCTGCATGGAGAGGAAATTCCCCATGCAGCGAACAGGAATTAGAAGCGGAAGTGCGAGAAGGCCTTGTTGGCTTCAGCCATACGATGGACTTCGTCACGCTTCTTCATGGCGCCGCCACGGCCTTCGGCCGCGTCGAGCAGTTCGCCGGCGAGACGCTGCGGCATGGACTTTTCAGAACGCTTCTTGGCAGATTCACGGAGCCAGCGCATGGCGAGGGCCATACGGCGGACAGGACGGACTTCGACCGGAACCTGATAGTTGGCACCACCAACGCGGCGGGACTTGACTTCCACCAGCGGACGGACGTTGTTCAGGGCGGTGGTGAACACTTCCAAGGCGTTCTTGCCGGACTTTTCTTCGATCTGCTGGAGGGCGCCGTAAACGATGCGTTCGGCCACGGCCTTCTTGCCGTCAAGCATGATCACGTTGATGAACTTGGTAATTTCGACGCTGCCGAACTTCGGGTCGGCAAGCACTTCGCGCTTCGGAACTTCGCGACGACGGGGCATTTGATTTCCTCTTTCGTGTCTTCAGTCTATATCCGCCCAGTGAAAAAAAGTAACGAGCGGATAAATTTGATTTAAAGCGATCCCATGGATCGCGACTTACTCGGTTACGCCTTAATTCAAGGCGACAACCGTTTGTCCACGGCGTATCGCCGCGAAAATTAAGCGGCCTTCGGGCGCTTGGCACCGTACTTGGAACGGGCCTGCTTACGATCCTTGACGCCCTGGGTATCCAGAGAGCCGCGGACGATGTGGTAACGAACACCAGGAAGGTCCTTCACACGGCCGCCGCGGATAAGCACGACAGAGTGTTCCTGGAGGTTGTGGCCTTCACCGCCGATGTACGAAATGACTTCGAAACCGTTGGTCAGGCGCACCTTGGCGACCTTACGAAGAGCAGAGTTCGGCTTCTTCGGGGTCGTGGTGTACACACGAGTGCAAACGCCGCGCTTCTGCGGGCAGTTCTTAAGAGCGGGGCTCTTGCTCTTGTCGTGCGTGAGCTCACGGGGCTTGCGAACAAGCTGGTTAATAGTAGGCATAAACGTCCGTCTAAAACTAAAGTTTGGCCTGCACCATGCAGGCTCTGGTTATAAACGCTTCAGGCACCCTATTCTCCCCGAACAGCCTAGGCGCAGAGGCAAAGAGCCGATTCGATGGAGACACTGTCCCTGAAAAGCATGTGATTTTCGACCATAACACCCTTCCCTGTCAAGTGAAGGGGCTTTTTTTGTACTAAAAAGCCCGCCTCCCTTTCAGGAGACGGGCTTTCTGTTCATTTCAGAACTCGGGCGCTATTACTTGGCGCCTTCCTTCTTGGAACCGTCGGCAAACTCTTCGCCAGTGGTCGTCAGCGGCGCATCAAGAGATGCGAACGGATCGACAACGGCGGAGGGCTCGAGGAACGGATCCTCGGTCGTGACCGAAGCGCGGGCGGTCTCAGCTTCCAGGCGTTCGGCCTGTTCGCGAGCCTTGTGAGCCTGATGATAGGCGAGACCCGTACCGGCGGGGATCAGACGGCCGACGATGACGTTTTCCTTCAGACCGCGGAGCTCGTCCTGCTTGCCCATGATGGCGGCTTCCGTAAGGACGCGCGTCGTTTCCTGGAACGAAGCGGCCGAGATGAAGCTGTCCGTGGAAAGCGAGGCCTTCGTAATGCCGAGGAGGACGTTGTCGTAGCTGGCGGGGCGCAGGCCCTGAGCGACGACGCGATCGTTCTCGTCGAGCATTTCGGAGCGTTCGACCTGTTCGCCGGTGATGAAGTGCGTGTCGCCCGGATCGGTGATCTGGACGCGGCGCAGCATCTGGCGGACGATCACTTCAATGTGCTTGTCGTTGATCTTCACACCCTGCAGACGATAAACGTCCTGCACTTCGTCGACGATGTAGCGGGCGAGCTCCTCGATGCCGAGCAGGCGGAGGATGTCGTGCGGATCGACCGGACCGTCAACCACTTCTTCACCCTTCTGAACGACCTGACCATCATGGACAAGAACCGTCTTGTCCTTACTGATCAGCGTTTCGTGGGCGACGCCGTCGTTGCCGGTGATGATCAGGCGCTGCTTGCCCTTCGTTTCCTTGCCAAAGGTCACCGTGCCCGTCACTTCGGCGAGCATGCCGGCATCCTTCGGGCTGCGGGCTTCAAAGAGTTCGGCAACGCGCGGCAGACCGCCGGTAATGTCTCGGGTCTTCTGCGATTCGACCGGGATGCGGGCGAGAACCTCACCCATGCCGATCTGCTGGCCGTCACGGACAACCACGAAGGCGCCGACAGGCAGCTGAATCGTCACGGCATGGTCCGTGCCCGGGATCTTCACTTCATTGCCGTTTTCGTCAATGAGGTGAACCAACGGACGCAGGATGCCGGCGTTCTGGGACTTGCCCTTGCCCTTGGCGGTCGTGGTGGAGCGCTTCGGGTCAATGACGACGAGGCTGGAAAGGCCCGTCACTTCGTCGACCTGATTCATCACGGTCACGTTTTCAACGACGTTTTCGAACTTAATCGTACCGGCGTATTCCGTGATAATCGGACGCGTCATCGGATCCCAGTTGGCGAGCATCTGGCCGGCCTTGATTTCCTGGTCGGGCATCACGAGCAACGTGGCGCCGTACGGAACCTTGTGGCGTTCGCGTTCGCGGCCGTTTTCCGTAATGACGATTTCGCCGGAACGGGAAATGACGACCAGTTCGCCCTTGGCGGAGCGGACGTAGCGCATGGCCGGGGAGTAGCTCACGACACCGGAGGACTTGGCTTCGACGCTGGAGGCCACGGCGGCACGGGAAGCGGCACCACCGATATGGAACGTACGCATCGTCAGCTGGGTACCCGGTTCACCGATGGACTGGGCGGCGATCACGCCGACGGATTCACCGGCATTGACGATCGAGCCGCGGCCGAGGTCGCGGCCGTAGCACTTGGCGCAAAGGCCGTAGCGCGTTTCGCAGGTGAGCGGCGTACGGACCTTGACCATGTCGATCGCGAGCTTTTCGATCAGATCGCAGCAGTCTTCGTCGATCAGCGTGCCGGCGGCAATGACCACTTCGCCGTCGTCGGGGTTGACGACGTCGGTGGCGGTCACGCGGCCGAGGACGCGGTCACGGAGAGCCTGAATGACTTCACCGCCTTCGACCAGAGCGCGCATTTCAACGCCGTTGGTCGTGCCGCAGTCGTCTTCCGTCACCACGAGGTCCTGCGTCACGTCGACGAGACGACGCGTCAGGTAACCGGAGTTAGCGGTCTTCAGAGCCGTGTCGGCCAGACCCTTACGGGCACCGTGGGTCGAAATGAAGTACTGCAGAACGTTCAAGCCTTCACGGAAGTTCGCGGTAATCGGCGTTTCAATAATGGAGCCGTCCGGCTTGGCCATCAGGCCGCGCATGCCGGCGAGCTGGCGAATCTGGGCTGCGGAACCACGAGCACCGGAGTCGGCCATCATGTAGACGCTGTTGAACGATTCCTGACGAACCTTCTTGCCGTGACGGTCGATCGTCGGTTCGGTGGAGAGCTCGGTCATCATCACCTTGCCCACCTGGTCGGCCGTGCGGCCCCAGATGTCCACCACCTTGTTGTAGCGTTCACCCTGGGTCACGAGACCGGACGTGTACTGGGCTTCGATTTCCTTGACTTCCTGTTCGGCGTCATGGACGAGCTTTTCCTTCTGAGCGGGGACGGCCATGTCACCCACGCAGATGGAGATGCCGGCGCGCGTCGACAGACGGTAGCCGTTGTCCTTGAGCTTGTCGGCGAACATGACCGTCGCGCGCAGGCCGCACTTGCGGAAGCAGCGGTTGATCAGCTTGGCGATCTCCTTCTTCTTCAAGGTGATGTTGAGTTCTTTGAAGCTCATGCCTTCCGGCAGGATTTCGGAGAGGAGAGCGCGGCCGACGGTGGTTTCGTAACGAACCATGCGCGGGGTCTTTTCACCCGTTTCCTTGTTGACGTCGTATTCGCGGATACGGACCGTGCAGCGGGTCTGGAGTTCGACAACCTTGTTGTCCCAGGCGCGCTGAACTTCGGCGACGTCGGCAAAGAACATGCCCTCGCCTTTGCCGTTGATCTTTTCACGCGTAGCGTAGTAGAGACCGAGCACCATGTCCTGAGACGGCACGATCGACGGATCGCCGTTGGCCGGGAACAGGACGTTGTTGGAGGCCATCATCAGCGAGCGGGCTTCAAGCTGGGCTTCGAGCGAGAGCGGCACGTGAACGGCCATCTGGTCACCGTCGAAGTCGGCATTGAAGGCGGCGCAGACGAGCGGATGCAGCTGGAGGGCCTTGCCTTCGATCAGCTTGGGCTCGAACGCCTGAATGCCGAGACGGTGCAGCGTCGGAGCACGGTTGAGCATGACCGGGTGTTCGTAGATCACCTCTTCGAGGATGTCCCAGACGACAGGATCCTGGTTCTCAACCATCTTCTTGGCAGCCTTCGGCGTCACGGCGAGACCGCGGAGCACGAGCTTGTTGAAGATGAACGGCTTGAAGAGCTCGAGAGCCATGAGCTTCGGCAGACCGCACTGGTGCAGACGGAGTTCAGGACCCACCGTAATAACGGAACGGCCGGAGTAGTCCACGCGCTTGCCGAGCAGGTTCTGACGGAAGCGGCCGCTCTTGCCCTTGATCATGTCGGCGAGGGACTTGAGCGGGCGCTTGTTGGCACCGGTCATCGCCTTGCCGCGGCGGCCGTTGTCGAGCAGAGAGTCGACGGCTTCCTGCAACATGCGCTTTTCGTTGCGCACGATGATGTCCGGAGCCTTGATCTCGAGGAGGCGCTTCAGACGGTTGTTACGGTTGATGACGCGGCGGTACAGGTCGTTCAGGTCGGACGTCGCGAAGCGGCCGCCGTCAAGGGCGACGAGCGGACGCAGGTCCGGCGGAAGAACCGGGAGGACCGTCATGATCATCCATTCGGGCTTGATGCCGGAGCGCTGGAAGCCTTCAAGCACCTTGAGGCGCTTGGCGAACTTCTTGATCTTGGCTTCGGAGCTCGTCTCGCGGAGCTCGGTGCGCAGACGTTCGACTTCCTGATCGATGTCGATCGTGCGCAGGAGCTCGCCGATGGCTTCAGCGCCCATCATGGCGACGAAGTCGTCACCGAATTCGGTCGTGGCGGCAATGAAGTCCTCTTCGCTGAGCAGCTGGCCACGCTCGAGCGTGGAAAGGCCCGGATCAACGACGATGTAGGCTTCGAAGTACAGCACGCGCTCGATGTCGCGCAGCGGGATGTCGAGCACCATGCCCATACGGCTCGGAAGGCTCTTGAGGAACCAGATGTGAGCGACAGGGCTGGCGAGGTCGATGTGACCCATGCGTTCGCGGCGAACCTTGGCGAGCGTGACTTCAACGCCACACTTTTCGCAGATCACGCCGCGATTCTTGAGGCGCTTGTACTTGCCGCAAAGGCACTCATAATCCTTCACCGGGCCAAAGATCTTGGCACAGAAAAGACCGTCGCGTTCCGGCTTCTGGGTACGATAGTTAATCGTCTCAGGCTTCTTGACTTCACCGTAGGACCAGGAGTGGATCTTTTCGGGACTGGCAAGTCCGATGCGGATCGCGTCGAAATGATCTTCCGACTGGACCTGGTTGAAGATATCGTTAAGCGGCATTCTCATCGCTTAATTTCCCCTTAGTTCTTGACGAGGTCGATGTCGATACCCAACGACCGGATTTCCTTGACCAACACGTTGAAGGATTCGGGCATGCCCGCTTCAATCTTGTGGTCACCCTTGACGATGTTTTCGTAAACCTTGGTACGACCGTTAACGTCGTCAGACTTGACAGTAAGCATTTCCTGCAGCACGTAGGAGGCGCCGTAGGCTTCGAGGGCCCAGACTTCCATTTCACCGAAGCGCTGGCCGCCGAACTGCGCCTTGCCGCCGAGCGGCTGCTGGGTGACGAGGGAGTACGGACCCGTGGAACGGGCATGCATCTTGTCGTCGACCAGGTGGTGCAGCTTCAGATAGTGCATGAAGCCAACCGTGACGGGGCGCTCGAACGCTTCACCGGTGCGGCCGTCATAGAGGCGGGCCTGCGTCTTGGCGGGCGTGAGCTGCAGACGGGCGGCTTCGTCGTCCGGGAAGGCGAGGTCGAGCATCATGCGGACCTGTTCTTCCGTGGCACCGTCGAACACCGGCGTGGCAAACGGAACGCCATTGCGCAGATTGCGCGCCATGGCCATCAGCTCGTCGTCGGTAAGGCTGTCGAGATCTTCCTTCTTGCCCGTGCGGTTGTACACCTCGTTCAGGAAGGCGCGGATCTGGCGGACCTGTTCGGTCTTGAGCATTTCCTCAATGCGCCAGCCGAGACCCTTGGCAGCCCAGCCGAGATGCACTTCAAGCACCTGACCGATGTTCATACGGGACGGCACGCCGAGCGGGTTCAGAACGATGTCGGCGGGACGACCGTCGGCCATGTACGGCATGTCTTCAACCGGGCAGATCTTGGAGACCACACCCTTGTTACCGTGACGGCCGGCCATCTTGTCGCCAGGCTGCAGACGACGGCGTTCGGCGATGTACACCTTGACCATCTTGAGCACGCCCGGGGGCAGTTCGTCGCCGCGGGTGAGCTTGTCCTTCTTCGTGGCGTACTTGCGGTCGTTCTGTTCACGCGTGTCCTGAATGGCGCGCATCGTCAGATCGATGATGTGCTGGGCACCCTCTTCCTCCATGCGGAGGTTGAAGAGATCGTAGCCGGGAACGGCCTCGAGCATTTCCATCGTGAGCGCAACGCCCGGCTTGAAGGCGTCGGGGCCGCCGGCAACCTTGTGGCCGACGAGCTGACGACGCAGACGGTCGAACGCGTCGCGTTCAACAATGCGCAGCTGGTCGTCCAGGTCGCGGCGATAGCGCTTGAGGGCGTCCTCGATGATGCTTTCGGCACGCTTGTCGCGCTTGACGCCGTCACGCGTGAAGACCTGAACGTCGATCACGGTGCCGGTCATGCCAGACGGAACGCGCAGCGAGGTATCCTTGACGTCGGAGGCCTTCTCACCGAAGATCACGCGCAGGAGCTTTTCTTCCGGCGTGAGCTGGGTTTCGCCCTTCGGCGTGACCTTGCCGACAAGCACGTCGCCGGCCTTCACTTCAGCACCGATGAACACGATGCCAGAGTCGTCGAGACGGGACAGCTGGTTTTCGGACAGGTTCGAGATGTCGCGCGTGATTTCCTCAGCGCCGAGCTTCGTGTCGCGGGCGACGACGGAGAGCTCCTCGATGTGGATCGAGGTGTAGCGATCGTCGGCAACCACGCGTTCGGAGATGAGCACCGAGTCTTCGTAGTTGTAGCCGTTCCACGGCATGAACGCGATCAGCATGTTCTGGCCGAGGGCGAGTTCGCCGGTGTCAGTGGAGGCACCGTCGGCGAGCACGTCGCCGACCGCAACCCGGTCACCCTTGACAACGATCGGACGCTGGTTGATGTTCGTGGACTGGTTGGAACGCGTGAACTTCTGCAGGTTGTAGATGTCCACACCGGTTTCGCCGGCGATGCTTTCCTCGTCGTTCACACGGATCACCACGCGGTTCGCGTCGACATAGTCGACGACGCCGCCGCGGCGAGCCTGAACGGCAGTCTTGGAGTCAACGGCAACCGTGCGCTCGATGCCGGTACCCACGACCGGCTTTTCCGGACGGAGGCAGGGCACGCCCTGACGCTGCATGTTCGAACCCATCAGAGCACGGTTCGCGTCGTCGTGTTCCAGGAACGGAATCAAAGCGGCGGCGCAGGAGACGATCTGAGACGGGGCCACGTCCATGTACTGGATGCGGTCCGGGCTGGCGAGAACCGTTTCGCCGTTGTCACGGGCGGAAACGAGTTCCTGCGTCAGACGGCCGTTCTCGTCCATCTCGGCGTTGGCCTGAGCGATGATGTAGCGGCCTTCCTCAATGGCGGACAGGTAGGAGATTTCCTGCGTCGCGACGCCGTCGACCACCTTGCGGTACGGCGTTTCAAGGAAGCCGTATTCGTTGAGGCGGGCGTAAAGGGCGAGCGAGTTGATAAGACCGATGTTCGGACCTTCAGGCGTTTCAATTGGGCAGACGCGACCGTAGTGGGTCGGATGCACGTCTCGGACTTCGAAGCCGGCGCGTTCGCGAGTCAGACCACCCGGGCCAAGGGCAGAAATACGGCGCTTGTGAGTGATTTCCGACAGCGGGTTCGTCTGGTCCATGAACTGGGACAGCTGGCTCGAGCCGAAGAACTCGCGGATGGCGGCGCTGATCGGCTTGGAGTTGATCAGATCCTGCGGCGTGAGGCCATCGCTTTCAGCCTGGTTGAGTCGTTCCTTGACAGCTCGCTCAACGCGCACGAGGCCGGAGCGGAACTGGTTTTCGGCGAGTTCGCCGACACAGCGGACACGACGGTTGCCCAGGTGGTCGATGTCGTCGACGCCGTTGACCACGCAGGTGCGGGCCACGCCGTCGGCATCAAAGAGCTCGACGGTGTCCTGACCGTTGCGCAGGGCAACGAGGACGGCCATCGTGTCGATGATGTCTTCGCGGGTAAGCGTCATGGAGCCCGTAGCGCCTTCACGGCCGAAACGGGCATTGACCTTCATGCGGCCGACGCGGGACAGATCGTACGCTTCGGCATCGAAGAAGAGACGGTTGAACAGAGCCTCGACAGCGTCTTCCGTGGGCGGTTCGCCCGGACGCATCATGCGGTAGATCGCGACGCGTGCGGCGAGCTGATCCGGCGTGTCGTCCAGACGAAGCGTGGACGAGATGTAGGAACCGTGGTCGAGTTCGTTCGTGAAGATCGTGAAGATCGTCTTGATCTTGGCGACGCGGAGCTGGGAAAGAAGATCGGGCGTGATTTCGTCGTTGCAGTTGGCAATGACTTCACCTGTTTCCTCGTCAACGATGTTCTTGCCGAGAACGCGGCCGAGAACATATTCGTCGGGAACGGGAATGCTCGTCACGCCGGCCTTCGTCAGGTCGCGGATGTGCTTGGCGGTGATGCGCTTGTCGGCGGGCACCACTTCCTTGCCGTCGGCAATGATCGGGAAGCTGACGGTCTGGCCCTTCAGGCGTTCGGGAACGAACGGAAGGGAGGCGCCGTTGGCGTTGATCGTGATTTCGTCGAACGTGAAGAAGCGCGCAAGGATGTCTTCCGGCGTCAGGCCGAGGGCCTTGAGCAGAATCGTGCCGGGCATCTTGCGGCGGCGGTCGACGCGGAAGTACAGGATGTCCTTGGCGTCGAATTCGAAGTCAAGCCAGGAGCCGCGGTAAGGAATCACGCGAGCCGAGAAGAGCAGCTTGCCGGAGGAGTGCGTCTTGCCCTTGTCATGTTCAAAGAAAATGCCGGGCGAACGGTGCAGCTGGCTGACGATGACGCGTTCCGTGCCGTTGATGATGAACGAGCCCTTCTCCGTCATGAGCGGGATTTCGCCCATGTAGACGTCATTTTCGCGAATTTCCTTCAGCGTCTCGGGCTTGGCGGCATCGCGGTCAAAGATTTCCAGCTGGATCTTGGCGCGAAGACGGCTGCAGAACGTCAGGCCGCGGAGCTGGCACTCGGCGACGTCGAATTCCGGTTCAGCAAGCTCGTAATCGACGAAGCGAAGACGTGCGTAACCGTTGTGGCTGGTAATCGGGAAGATGGAAGTAAACGCTGCCTGCAAACCGTATTCGGTATTGCGCTTGTTCGGGGCAACGTCCGCCTGCAGAAATTCTTCGTAGGAACGAAGCTGAGTATCAAGCAGGGAAGGCACTTCAAGGACGCTCGGGCGAGAGGCAAAGCTCTTGCGGATGCGCTTCTTTTCAGTGAACGAGTACGACATGGACACTCCGTTCGACATTGAGGGATGAACCAAAAATTGATGAACGCAAACTCTATGGACGCCAAAAGCCGCTCGGGAAGCACAACCTGTCGGTTGAACCCGCGCGGCGGATATGGGGATATTTCAAGTTAAGCGGTTCATCAAAGAAGAAAGACTTTGAACTCCATTCTCCATCCTGGGAGAACATAGTTCAAAGTCTCCCTTTCGGGAGACTCTGAAAAACAAAGCGAGCGACTTTAATTGTGCTCGCTTTGTTCAGTCAAATCAAGTAAAAATTACTTGAGAGCGACCTTGGCGCCGGCTTCTTCGAGCTTCTTGGCAGCAGCTTCGGCGTCAGCCTTCGGGAGGCCTTCCTTGACAGCCTTCGGAGCGCCTTCGACGAGGTCCTTGGCTTCCTTGAGGCCGAGGCCGGTCATTTCGCGAACGACCTTGATGACGGCGATCTTGTTGGAACCGGCGGATTCGAGAACGACGTCGAATTCCGTCTTTTCTTCAGCAGCGGCGGCAGCGCCAGCGGCCGGGGCGGCAACGGCGACAGCAGCGGCAGCAGCGGAAACGCCGAACTTTTCTTCCATCATCTTGATGAGTTCGGAGATTTCGAGAACGGTCTTGGAAGCGATCGCTTCGAGGATTTCTTCATTGGTAAGGGCCATTTTATAGCTCCGTATTACGTAGTGTTTTGTTTAAAAAAAGTTTAGGTTAGGCAGCAGCCTGTTCCTTGGCATCGCGCACGGCAGCCACGGTACGCACAAAGCGGGCCGGGACTTCGTTGATGGTGCGGACGAACTTGGCGATAGGTTCGTTCATCGTAGCCATCAACTTGGCAAGGAGTTCTTCACGGCTCGGCATCGTAGCGAGCTGCTTGACGGCTTCAACATCCATGACGGTGTTGGCCATCGCGCCGCCCTTGATAACGAGCTTGTCGTTGTCCTTGGCGAAATTGACGAGAACCTTGGCGGCAGCAACCGGGTCGGCGGAGAAGCCGTAGACGAGCGGACCAACGAACTGGTCAGCGAGTCCGGCAAATTCCGTACCTTCGACGGCGCGGCGAACCAACGTGTTCTTGACAACACGCAACGTCACATTGTTCTTACGTGCTTCAGCACGAAGCTTCGTGACGGCCTCAACGCTCAGCCCACGGTATTCGGCGATGACGATCGAGGAAGAGTTGGCAACGATGCCAGCGACTTCTTCAATGACAGCAGCCTTATCTTGACGATTAAGACCCATGGTCTGGCTCCACTCAGAGGTGTCCCCTTGCGAGGACACCGGTTTTCAAATAACCGGCATACTTCTGAGAGTTTTGGCTGATTTTTTACACAAGCACACGAGCTTGTGGTCTGAAACACAACGCAATATCTCTCTTCGGTTTACCGTCTGCGCTGGACGACTTGGCGGTCATCCCACTGCCGTGAAAGCATCGGCAGTGAAGTTCACAAGCCCATTAAAAAGCGCCGGTGTCAATCTCTTCGTTGCTTTCAGAGAATTGTTGACCTTTGCTTCTCCAGCGGTCTTTGACAGCGACGGGCCCGATTGCTCGGCCCCGTCACCCAAAGCCCTTGAGACCTCACGGTCTCGAGAAAAGATTTCTCTTTTCCGGTCTCGCCGCTTTCGCAGCGTCCTGATCAGGTTGCCCTGACCAACGGAGGACCGACCCCGTTATGTTTGGTTCATTAGTTGTTGATAGAACCGATATCAACGCGAACACCGATGCCCATCGTGGAGGAGACGGCAACCTTGCGGAGGTACTGGCCCTTCGAGGAAGCCGGCTTCAGCTTGTTGAGCTGGTCGATGAGAGCCACCAGGTTCTTCTGGAGGCGGTCAGCCGTGAAGGAGGCACGACCGATCGGGGCGTGGATGATACCAGCCTTGTCGGCGCGGAACTGGACCTGACCGGCCTTGGCGTTCTTGACAGCCTGGGCAACGTTCGGGGTGACAGTACCGACCTTCGGGTTCGGCATCAGGCCGCGCGGGCCGAGGATCTGGCCGAGCTGGCCGACAACGCGCATCGCATCCGGGGAGGCGATGACGACGTCGAAGTCGAGCTCACCGGCCTTGACCTTGGCGGCGAGGTCGTCGAAACCGACGATATCGGCGCCGGCGGCAAGAGCTTCTTCAGCCTTGGCGCCCTGGGTGAACACGGCAACGCGAACGGTCTTGCCCGTGCCTTCCGGCATCACGACAGCGCCGCGGACGGCCTGGTCGGACTTGCGCGGATCGATGCCGAGCTGGACGGCCACGTCGACAGATTCGTCGAACTTGGCAACAGCCGTTTCCTTGATGAGTTCGAGAGCTTCAACAGCGGTGTAAAGCTTGTTGGCTTCGACCTTGGCGTTGAGAGCCTTCATGCGCTTGCAAAGCTTAGCCATTACAGACCCTCCACAATGATGCCCATGGAACGAGCGGAACCAGCGATCGTACGAACAGCAGCGTCGATGTCGGCAGCGGTAAGGTCCGGAGCCTTCGTCTTGGCGATTTCTTCAGCCTGAGCGCGCGTGATCTTGGCGACCTTTTCCGTGTTCGGACGGGAAGAACCCTTCTGGATCTTGGCAGCCTTCTTGATCAGGATCGTGGCCGGCGGGGTCTTCATGATGAACGTGAAGCTCTTGTCGGCGTACGCGGTGATGACGACCGGGATCGGAAGACCAGCTTCCATGCCCTGCGTCTTAGCGTTAAAGGCCTTGCAGAACTCCATGATGTTCAGACCGCGCTGACCGAGAGCCGGACCGATAGGAGGCGAGGGGTTGGCCTTACCAGCCGGCACCTGCAGCTTGATAAAGCCGATGATCTTCTTAGCCATCGTTAAATTTCCTTATGGGTTCATGCGCTCAATTGCTTGAGCTCCCCATGTATGTGTGAGAAAGGCGTGCACTATACCACCGAAAAAATCGGTGTGCAAGCGACACGCCAGAATTTTTTTAGATTTTTTCGACTTCGTTGAAGTCGAGGTCCACCAGCGTTTCGCGGCTGAAAATGGACACGAAGACCTGGAGACGGCTCTTGTCGTAGTCGACGGCCTCGATGCGGCCGTTGAAGTCCTTGAACGGGCCGTTCTTGACGCGGATCTCCTCGCCGATCTCGAATTCGATCTTGGGACGCGGCTTCTCGGAGCCCTGCTCCATCTGAGCCATGATGGAGGCCACTTCAGCCTCGGAAAGCACCACGGGGTTGTTGTTGCCGAGGAACTCAATGACGCGTGGGGTGGAGTTGACGAGATGCCACGTAGCGTCGTTCATCACCATTTCGATGAAGACGTAGCCGGGGTACATGCGGCGCTCGCTAGTGTACTTGCGACCGTTGCGGACTTCCTGAACGCGTTCAACGGGCAGGAGAACCTGACCGAAGCTTTCGCGCAGGTCGCTGCGGCCAATACGCTCCTCGAGAGCCTTCTTCACGCTCTTCTCCATGGAAGAGTAGACGTGAATCGTGTACCACTTCATGCCGTTATCGCTCATGACTCAACCTCACATTAAAGAGAAAGACGGAGCAGGCCGTCGTAGAGACCCCACTCAATCAGCTTGTCGCAAAGGAAAAGGAAGATCGCGATCACTACGACGAAGGCCATGACGAGGCCCGTCGTGTTGAGCGTTTCCTTGCGAGTCGGCCAGACGACGCGGCGCAGTTCTTCCCAGGACTGGCGGCCGTAGTTCAGAAGGCGCTTGCCGGAGGGGCTGAACCAAGCGAGCACGACGCCGGCAACCAGACCGCCGAAGAGCGCGCCGAGACGGACGGCGAGCGTCTGGGACGTCAGGAGGGAAAAGGCAATAACGCCGGCAACGGCACACAGGACGGCGAGCGTCACCAGCACGATGTCCGACTTGCTGGTTGCGGGTTCAACGTTTTGATTGTTCATATTCATTCCTGCCAACACGCTGCGACCTGTTCAGCGGCGCGCCGACGAAAAGTAAAAGAAATGCAAGCTTGCTATTTTAGCGGGAACCGAAGCCATATAGGCGAAAAATTCCCGACTTTCTGCGCTTTCAGATTCCGCAGATAGATAAAAGTCAAGCCGCGATCACAGATCGCGGCTTGACTTCTTTTTTGGCAGGGGCAGAAGGAATCGAACCCTCAACCTACGGTTTTGGAGACCGTCGCTCTGCCGATTGAGCTATACCCCTTTTCGCGCGGCCGGCCCTTTCAGGTCAGCCGCCAATTCTTTTCAGAATTATTCGATGACGGCAGCAACCACGCCAGCGCCGACGGTGTGACCGCCTTCGCGGATGGCGAAGCGGAGACCCTGTTCCATGGCGATCGGGCAGATGAGCTTGACGGTCATCTGGATGTTGTCGCCAGGCATGACCATTTCAACGCCTTCCGGCAGTTCGATCGTGCCCGTAACGTCCGTCGTACGGAAGTAGAACTGCGGACGATAGCCCTTGAAGAACGGGGTGTGACGGCCGCCTTC
>NZ_JH815514.1:141454-347799 GCF_000297775.1 Sutterella wadsworthensis 2_1_59BFAA | reverse complement strand
ATAGCAGCCGTCAGCGTGGTCTTACCATGGTCCACGTGACCGATCGTGCCCACGTTAACGTGGGGCTTGGTACGTTCAAACTTACCCTTGGCCATCTTTGGCTCCTGAACAAGCTCCCAGCTCCCGGGAAGGAACTGGAATTATTTAAAGAGAAGGAAAAAATTAGTGGTGCCCATGATGCGGATCGAACGCATGACCTCTCCCTTACCAAGGGAGTGCTCTACCACTGAGCCACATGGGCACGCTTCATGGAGCGGGTGAAGGGAATCGCAGGAGGAGTTGCTCCATCTGGATCTAGTGTCCTTCCGCGCTGCATTTGAGAAATTCGCTTTGCGAAAGTTTCGCTGGTGGAGAGGGATGGATTCGAACCATCGTAGGCGTAAGCCAACAGATTTACAGTCTGCCCCCTTTAGCCACTCGGGCACCTCTCCGTAACGAGGATTTGAATTATGCAGACGTCTTTTCGAACTGTCAATAGCACTTCTTCAAAAAGGCTTAAATTCCGTATTACTACTTAAAAACAATCCCCTTCCCCTAAGATCTCATGCGTATACACTAGACAAACAACCGCATTCACAACCGCCTGCAGGGCCCCGCGTCAATGCCTTCGCTCGACTCGATCATCACCTTCAGCACGCTTGCCGCGCTCGTACAGTTCGGCATCATCATCAGCGTCATCCTGCGCGTCATGTTCACGCGCCACCCGCCCGGATCAGCGTTTGCGTGGATTCTCATCACCACACTTCTCCCCTACTTCGGCTTCATCCTCTACCTTCTCTTCGGCGAACGTCCGATCGGCCAACTCCGAGCCACGCGTTTTCGCAAGCATCTCGCGCACCTTAAGGAGCTCTCGCGCCAGAAGCTCACTCCTACGGGGCCGCTGCCGCGCCACCTCGCCAGACACCGCACGCTCATACATCTGGCGACCCGCATGGGGAACCTTCCCGTAACGTCGGGCACCGAAATCAGGCTTCTCTCCTCCTCAGACGACACGTTCGCCGCCATCATCAGCGACATTGAAGCCGCCTGCAGCTCAATCGACATGGAGTTCTACATCTGGCATCCGGGCGGCGAGGCCGACAAGGTGGCCGCCTCGCTCCTCAAGGCCCATGAGCGCGGCGTGCGCGTGCGCATTCTCGTCGACGACTTCGGCTCGCGCGCCTTCCTCAAGAGCGACACCTGCAGGGCGTTCCGCAATGCAGGGATCGAAGTCGCCAAGGCCATGCCCATGCGGCTCCTGCACTTCTTCGGCCTTCAGCGCGTCGACCTGCGCCTCCACCGCAAGACCATCATCATCGACAACGAGATTGGCTACACGGGCAGCCTGAACATGATCGACCCGCACACCTACGACGCCGCGCGCACCGTCGGCCCCTGGGTCGACGCCATGGTCCGCCTCACCGGCCCCGCCGTGCAGAGCCTGCGCGCCACCTTCCTGATCGACTGGGCCATCCAGCCCGACGGGGACCCCTCAGACCTCGAGCGGGTCCACTCCGTCCCTCCGATCCCACAGCTCGGCACGGCCACGATCGTCACGGTGCCCTCAGGTCCCTACGGTCAAAAGGACCCGAACCTTTACCTGCTGCTCGACACCATCAACGCCGCACGCTTCAACATCACCATCACGACGCCCTACTTCGTTCCCAACGAAGGCCTTGCCACGGCCCTTCTGAGCGCCGCATACAGAGGCGTGAAGATCAGACTGATCGTACCCGCCAACGCCGACAGCAAGGCCGTCACCTGGGCCGCCCGACGCTACTTCGACGACATGCTCTCCGCCGGCGTCGAAGTGCTCCTCTACAACGGAGGACTGCTGCACACCAAGTCCATCTCCGTCGACGACGAATATGCCGTCTTCGGCACCGTCAACTTCGACAACCGCAGCATTCACCTCAACTTCGAGATGATGCTGCTCATCTTCGACGCCTGCTTCATTCACGACCTAAAAAAGCTGCACGACTCCTATGCGGAGCAGTGCAGCCGTCTCGACCCCGAAACCTGGTACCGGCGCCCCGTGTCCGAGCGCCTCAAGGAAGGGGCCTGCTATCTGATTTCTCCTCTGCTTTAAGGAGAGTTACTTTCGCTCCTCGATATCCTCGACGTCGTTCATCTTCCACTTCTTGTTGTCCGACGTCTTGATGCTGAGCACCGTCGTCTCCGTGCGCGTCTCACGCACGTCTTCACGAGCGCCCTGCTCGGAAGCCTGACGACTTGCGGCGGCACGGCTCATCGCCTCGTACCAGTCGGTGGTGCCGCCCGCCTGCCTGGCCTTCCACCATGCCCATCCCCAGGCGACAAGCCCCATCACCATGACGGCGGCGATGACCGCAAGCACCACGGGCAGCATCAGGAAGCCGAGACCGACAAGCACGGCGAACGAAACCAACCCGATCAGGATGCGAACAAAGGGGTTTCCTGACGTCTGAAAAACATAGAGCGGCATAAGCGTCTTTCTCCGATAGGCCTCCGGCGTCTTCAAGTTCTGTGGCACATTGCCGGAGCTTCACATTCAAGTATAAGAGGCGGCCCCGTTCCGCGGCGGCCCCTCATCTATTTCCTTCTAGATGGGGACGAATACACCCCGGGACAAGCGTTCGGGTTGTAAACATTCGTACCCTCAGAAGAATGAACGCAACTATGAGGCCGTTTCCGCCCCACGAAGCGTCATGTTTTTGTAAGATAGCAGACCACCCTATAATTGATCGATCAGCAGGCATCCCCTCACTCAAAAAAACGGATGCTTATCCGTGCAGCTTGCCGGTCAAGCAATGCTCAGTTTTCATTCCCAGAACAGCTTCCAAGCAGTTGTCCTGAGCCACCAAAGAAGATTTATGGACGCAGATAACAAAAACACTCTTCCGGACGTTCAGTCCGCGCGCGACGGCCGCAACATCGCCATCGACCGCGTCGGCGTTCGCGGCATCACCGTTCCCATTACGGTGGAGACCAAGGAAGACACCCTTGCCACCGTCGCCACCGTCGAAATGACCGTGTCGCTTCCTGCAGACAAAAAGGGCACGCACATGTCCCGCTTTGTCGCGCTCATGGAAGAGCATTCCGAACCGCTCAACGTGGACGTCGTCCGCTCTCTCATGGCCGACATGCTCAAGCGTCTTGACGCCGTTGACGGCACGATCGAGCTTCGCTTCCCGTTCTTCATCCGCAAGTGCGCCCCCGTCAGCAAGCTCACCAGCCTCATGAACTACGAGGCCGCCTGGATTGCCGACAGCCGCGGCGGCGTCATCACCGTCCGTCAGGAAACTGCCACTCCCGTGACGAGCCTCTGCCCCTGCTCCAAGGAAATCTCCCGCTACGGCGCTCACAACCAGCGCTCCCGCCTGACGGCCTCCGTCGAGCTTTCCGCTCCGATGAGCCTCGAAGAGCAGATCGCCTATAGCGAGGAGGCCGCCTCCTGCCAGCTCTGGGCCCGCCTGAAGCGCTCCGACGAAAAGTACGTCACGGAATACGCCTACGATCATCCGAAGTTCGTCGAAGACATCGTTCGCGACATGGCCGCCGCTCTCAACAAGGAAGAGCGCGTCGTCGCCTACCGCGTCGAGGCTGAAAACTTCGAATCCATCCACAATCACTCCGCCTACGCCTACATCACGCACGACAAGCGCTGATGCCCGCCAGGCACTGATACGTTCACAGCGTCGGCCTGTTGTCTGAACGGACGGCAGGCCGTTACGTTTTCCCGATCCCTTTCAGATGTGTCCTCACTCCCGAAAAGGTACACTGTGACGATCAGGAAAACGAACCCATCACTCACACGACACTCATCATGCTCGCTCAGCAAAAAGAGGCTCTGACCTCCCTCATTTCCGCCGCGCTCGAAACGCTCGGCGTCACCGGCGTCACCGTCATTCTCGAACGCCCGAAGATGCCCGAACACGGCGACGTCGCCTGTACGGTCGCCATGCAGCTCGCTCGCGCCCTCAAGAAGAACCCGCGCGAGATCGCCACGCAGATCGTCGAGGCCCTCAAGGCCAACCCCGAAAGCGAAGCTCTCATCAAGTCGGTCGAAATCGCCGGCCCCGGCTTCATCAACCTCCGCATTCAGGACAACGCCCGCCAGGAAATCATCCGTCAGGTCCTCAAGGCCGGCACGTCCTTCGGCTGCGGCGACGCCCACAAGAACCAGTCCGTTCTTCTTGAGTTCGTGTCCGCCAACCCGACCGGCCCGCTTCATCTCGGCCACGCCCGTCAGGGCGCCCTCGGAGACGTGCTTGCCAATCTTCTCGCCACTCAGGGCTGGAAAGTCACCCGCGAGTTCTACTACAACGACGCCGGCGTTCAGATCGGCAATCTCGCCGAATCCATCCGCCTGCGCGCCCGCGAGCTCAAGGGTGAAGCCGTCGAACTTCCTGAAAACGCCTATCACGGCGAATACGTGATCGCCATCGCCCGCGACTACCTTGACTGCAAGCCCGTGCATGCGCATGACGGCACGGTCATCGAATCCAAGGGCGACCTTTCCGACACCGACTGCATCCGTCGCTACGGCGTCGCCTATCTGCGCAACGAGCAGGACGACGACCTTGATGCGCTCGGCGTACACTTCGACAACTTCTACCTCGAGTCCTCGCTCTACGCCTCCGGCCGCGTGCAGGCCGCCGTGCAGTCCATGATCGACTCCGGCCGCACCGAAGAACGCGACGGCGCCCTCTGGCTCAAGACCACCGAATGCGAAGACCTCGGCATTCACGACGACAAGAACCGCGTGATGCGCAAGGTCGACGGCACCTTTACCTACTTTGTGCCCGACGTCGCCTACCACCTTGCCAAGTTCGAGCGCGGCTTCACCAAGGCCGTCAACATTCAGGGCTCCGACCATCACGGCACGATTGCCCGCGTCCGCTGCGGCCTTCAGTGCTGCGCGCTCGCCCGTCAGATGAGCATCCCGAAGGAATTCCCCGAATACATCCTTCACAAGATGCTCTCCGTCGTGAAGGACGGCGAACCCGTCAAGATGAGCAAGCGCTCCGGCAACTACGTCACGCTGCGCGACCTCGTCGACATGGCCGGCCAGGACGCCGCCCGCTTCTTCCTCGTTGCCCGCAAGGCCGATGCCGAATTCGTCTTCGACATCAACCTCGCCCAGCAGAAGAGCGACGAAAACCCCGTCTACTATCTGCAGTACGCCCACGCCCGCATCTGCTCCGTGTTTGCGAACGCCAAGGAAAAGGGCTACGAAGTTCCGTCCGCCGACGAACTCATCAAGGCCGATCTCTCTAGCCTCGTGAGCGAGCAGGCCATGGACCTGATGGCCAAGATCGCCGAATATCCGTCGCTTCTCACGCTGGCCGCCAAGGACCATGCGCCGCACATGCTCTGCTACTACCTGAAGGAGCTCGCCGCGGCCTTCCACACGTTCTACAACGCCGAACGCGTCGTGATCGAGAACGATGTCGAGCGCAACGCCCGCCTCGCTCTCCTTGCCGCCACCCGCCAGGTGCTCGGCAACGGTCTCGCGCTTCTCGGCATCAGCGCGCCTGAATACATGGCCCGCCGCGAAGATGCTTAATCAAGAGGACTATCCACAGTGGCCCGTACCAATCTTGCTTCCGGCTTTGCCGGCTTTCTGATCGGCGTCGTCACCGGCTGCGCAATCTGCGCAGCCGCGGCGGTGTTCATCACCAACAGCCCGATCCCCTTCGTCGAGAAGGTTCAGAAGGTGACCGCTGACGTCGACCCCGCCCAGAAGCTCGCGGGCGGCATCGATCCGAACCGCGCCCTCAATGAGCAGCAGGAAAAGAGCGCCGAACAGGACGATTCGTCCGGCGTCAAGACCGTGACCGTCGCTCCGCCGGTCCAGTCCCAGCCTCAGTCTCAGACGCCCGCCGCCGGAGCTGGCGGCAGCTACTGGCTGCAGGCCGGTGCTTTCAAGGAAGAGAAGAGCGCCCATGACCTTACGGGCTCCCTCGCCCTCACCGCAGGCATCAGCAATGTGCAGGTGGTGAAGGCGGGCAGCGTCTGGCGCGTCCGCATCGGCCCCTTCGACAACAAGCTGGAGGCGTCTGAAGTCCAGAGCCAACTCGACAATCAGGGCATTCAGACCACGGTGGTCCGCTGAGTCCTCTAGAGTCCAAGCAAAAAGAGCAGTCCTCATGGGCTGCTCTTTTTTTTGTTTCAT
Source organism: Sutterella wadsworthensis 2_1_59BFAA (assembly GCF_000297775.1). Taxonomy (GTDB): domain Bacteria; phylum Pseudomonadota; class Gammaproteobacteria; order Burkholderiales; family Burkholderiaceae_F; genus Sutterella; species Sutterella wadsworthensis_A. Next base: position 341,663 of record NZ_JH815514.1, on the reverse strand, counting down.
GCGGATCCCCGTCGGCTCAGCTTTCCGCCGCCACGATGTCGAGCACGGCGTCGCCGTAGTTGACGAGCTTCTTCTCGCCAACACCTGAGATGCGTCTCAGGGCCTCAGGGGACGTCGGGCGCTCGCGCACTATCTCCAGCAGGGTCGCATCCTTGAAGATGACGTAGGGAGGCTTGCCGAGGCTCTTCGCCTCATCACTCCTCCACTGGCGCAGCGCTTCGTAGAGGCTTCTGTCACGCTTGGAGAACTCCTGCAGCAGGGCCTCCGTCTGCGAATGCTCGCGGCGCTTCCTGCGCGTTTCCGCCACACGCTTTCTCACGCTGATCTTCATGTTGCCCCGCAGCAGGTCGCGGGCAGCCTCTCCAAGGCTCAGCGCATTGCGCGCCGTCGGATCCACCCAGACGACATGGCGTGCGACAAGCTGGCGAAGCAGAATCCGCCACTCGGCCGCCGACAGGTCCTGTCCGATGCTCCAGGTCGAGAGCTTGTCGTGGGAAAAGCGAGCCACGCGGTCCGTCATGTTGCCCATCAGCACGTCGATGACGTGCTGAGCGCCAAAGCAGACGCCGCTCGCCTCGCGAATGCGGTAGATGCAGGAGATGAACTTTTTGGCGGGCACCGTCATGTCGAGGAGGTCGGGCGGCTCGAGGCAGTTGTCGCAGTGACCGCAGGGCTCGGACTTTTCGCCGAAGTAGGCCAGAAGCCTCTGCCTTCGACAGTCGGGCGCCTCGGCCAGACCGAGCATGGCATCGAGCTTCTGCGTACAGAGCTGCTTGTGCATCTCGTCCGCATCACTCGCATCGATGAAGAAGCGCTGGTTGACGACGTCGTTGAGGCCGTAGGCCATCCAGGCGTCGGCGGGCTCGCCGTCGCGTCCCGCGCGCCCCGTTTCCTGAAAGTAGCCTTCGATCGACTTGGGCATGTCCACGTGCGCCACGAAGCGCACGTTCGGCTTGTCGATGCCCATGCCGAAGGCGATGGTCGCCACCATCACGATGCCGTCCTCACGCAGGAACCTTGCCTGATTGCGAGCCCTCTCCTCTGCGGGAAGGCCCGCATGATAGGGCAGCGCCTCGATACCGCAGCCCGAGAGGTACTGCGCAATCTCCTCGGTCGTGCGGCGGGCCAGGCAGTAGACGATGCCGCTGTCACCCGAATGCTCGTACTTGATGAAGTTGAGGAGCTGCTCCTTGATGTTGCGCTTGTCGACGATGCGGTAGAAGATGTTCGGCCTGTCAAAGCTCGCCACGAACTCCCTGGCGTCGTTGAGAAGCTTTCCGACGATCTCCGCCCTCGTCTTCTCGTCGGCCGTGGCCGTGAGCGCAATGCGGGGAACCTGAGGATAGCGGGTCCTCAGCAGCTCCAGCTCTCCGTACTCGGGACGGAAGTCATGTCCCCAGACGCTCACGCAGTGCGCCTCGTCAATGGCGAAGAGCGAGACGTTGACCCTGTCGAGCAACGAGAGCATAGAACTCATCATCAGGCGCTCGGGCGCCACGTAGAGCAGATCCAGCCTGCCCGACAGAAGCTCGTCCTTCACTCTGGAGGCCTCCTCGGGCGTGAGAGACGAGTTGAGATAGGCCGCCTTCACGCCGACTTCGTCCAGCGCATCGACCTGATCCTGCATGAGGGCGATCAGGGGGGAGACCACGACGGCCACGCCGTCGCGCAGCAGCGCGGGAATCTGATAACAGAGGCTCTTGCCACCGCCTGTCGGCATCAGCACCAGAGCGTCCCTGCCCGACACGACGGTTTCAACCACCTCCTCCTGAAAGCCCCTGAAGGACTCGTAGCCGAAAACCTGATTTAGCACCTCGATCGGGGTATTGAAACGTCGCATATCGTCGGATGAAGTCAAAAAAATTGCCGAAGTCAAACTTCGGCAATTTTAAATCAGCAGGGCGGCGCAAGTCCGTCCCTGCATTTCGGAAGGATTACTCCCCGCGTTCCAGACGCTCGGCGCGCTGGCAGGCGGCGATCGTGAAGAGCGCGTCGCTCGAGGAGTTCAGGGCCGTTTCGCAGGAGTCCTGGAGCACGCCGATGATGAAGCCAACGGCGACCACCTGCATGGCGGTGTTCTGATCGATGCCGAAGAGACCGCAGGCAAGCGGGATGAGCATCAGGGAGCCGCCCGGCACGCCGGAGGCGCCGCAGGCGCAGATCGAGGCCACGAAGGAGAGGAACACGGCCGTGCCGAGGTCAACGGGAATGTTGAGCGAATAGGCGGCGGAAAGCGTCAGCACGGTGATCGTGATGGCGGCGCCGGCCATGTTGATCGTGGCACCCACGGGAATCGAAATGGAGTAAGTGGATTCAGGCAGGCCGAGGCGACGGCAGATTTCCAGATTGACCGGAATGTTCGCGGCGGACGAGCGGGTGAAGAAGGCGGCCACGCCGGATTCGCGGAGCGTCATCAGCGTCACGGGGAACGGATTCTTGTGGGTGCAGAACCAGACGAGGAACGGATTGATGACAAGAGCCACGAAGAACATGGAGCCGAGAAGCACCACGAGAAGCTGGATGTAGCCGATGAAGACTTCGGCGCCGGTCGTGGCGAAGGTGTTCGCAACGAGGCCGAAGATGCCGACGGGGGCGAAGCGGATCACGAGGCGGACCACGAACTCGACGCCCTTGGCGGCGTCATTGAGCACTTCGCGCGTGGCGACGGTGCCATGGCGCAGCACGACGCCCATGGCGATGGCCCAGGCGAGAATGCCGATGTAGTTGCCGGACGAGATGGCGTGGACGGGATTGTCAACGACGTTGAGAATCACGTTGCCGAGCACCTCGCCGATGCCGCCGGGGGTGGTGGCCACAGCGTCGGTCGCCGTCAGGATGAGCTTCGTGGGGAACATGAAGCTCGCCACGACCGCAACGATGGCGGCGGAGAAGGTGCCTATCAGATAGAGGACGATGATCGGCTTGATGTGGAGGTTTTCGCCGGACAGGTTCTGGTTCGCAATCGAACTCATCACGAGCACGAACACCAGAATCGGGGCGACGGCCTTAAGAGCCGTCACAAAGACGGTGCCGAGGAAGCCGCAGCTGACGGCTGCGGCGGGAGCCGCATAGGCAAGCGCAATGCCAAGTACCAGACCGACCAAAATCTGCTTGACAAGCGATGCCTGCAGGAACGGCATCGCAAAATTGAAGACTCGCTTCATTGTTGTACTCCAGGTGACATTCTTCTTTCGTACGGCCTTTTTCTGCCTTCGGCGACCAAGCCTCGGCGGCATTCGTACGCATTTGTTTACATTACCAAAAACTTCACCTCCAACACCCTCTTCTTCCAAGCTTCACAGCCACCAAAATGTCAATCAGATTTACAACTGTTGATTCGCATCAAAGCGACTGGGTGGGTTCCGCCTAGGCTCAGCCCGGCCTCTCCGGCCTGCGGCAGCCCTTCGGCCCCTTCCGCGCCGCCCTGCGACTCGCGGTAATATTGGATCTTCGTCAGCTTCTTTCCGCGCCCCTGTCCCATGATGAGAAAGCCTGCAATTGGGTTTGTTCTTGCCTGCGTCTTCCTCGACGCACTGGGCATCGGGCTCATTGTTCCTGTTCTTCCGAGGCTCATCGGATCGCTCGCTGACACGCGCGACCTGCAGACCAGCTGGTACGGCGCAATCATGGTGAGCTACGGCCTGATGCAGTTCTTCTTCGCGCCCATCCTCGGCGCCCTTTCTGACCGCATCGGACGGCGTCCCGTGCTGCTTACGGGCATTCTCGGCCTTTCGATCATGATGATCGTGCCCGCCGTCAGCCAGTCCCTGCCCTTCATCCTGCTCTCGAGACTTGTCGGCGGCATGATGAGTTCCAACATCGTGGTGGCGCAGGCCTACATCGCCGACGTGACGCCCTCTCACCAGCGCATCGCCTCCTTCGGCAAGATCGGCGCAATCTTCGGGATTGCCTTCGTGCTCGGCCCCGCCGTGGGCGGCGTGCTCGGCCAGACCGATCCCAAAATTCCGTTCTTCGTCGCAAGCGCCATCTGCGCCCTCAACTTCCTCTACGGCTTCTTCATCCTTCCCGAGAGCCTCAGGGTCAGGTCGACGGCTCCGCTCTCCCTCGGACGCCTCAACCCGTTCTCCGCCATCTGGAGCCTGGCAGGCAACCTCAGTCTTCGCCCGCTGCTCGTCGTCATCACACTCTTCACGCTTGCACAGAGCCTGATGCAGTGCACCTGGGCGCTCTACACGGAATACCGCTACGCCTGGACGCCGCTCATGATCGGCATGTCGATCTTTGCGCTCGGCCTCTCGATCAGCCTCACGCAGGGCTTCATCCTGCCGCGTCTCGTCCAGAAGCTCGCGCCGGGACACATCATCGTGACGGGCCTCCTCATCGGCCTTTCCTCCATGCTCGTCATCGCGCTTTCGCCGTCGGGCGCGGTGAGTCTCGCCATGGTCTGCCTCTTCGCCGTCATGGGCATCGTGGGGCCGACCATTCAGGGCCTCATCAGCAGGCGCTGCGAAGCAAGCACACAGGGCGTCAACATGGGAGCGGTCAGCTCGCTCAACAGCTTCACGGGCGCCATCTCGCCGCTCATCGGCACTCCTCTGCTCATGATCACGGCGGACCACCACATGCATCCCGTCCTTGCAGGCGCGCCCTACCTTGCCACCGTTCTACTCATCGCCTGCGCGCTCGCTCTGACATTGAAGACGAACGTCGGCGGCGATTGAAGGTCAACGGCCCCTACAGCCCATAACGAAAGAAGCACCGTTGGAAAACGGTGCTTCCTTCATTTTTTACGGCCCGTCCGGTCTCTTGACCGGACGGCATCAGGTGCATCAGATGGACTCGGGCACCATGTCGATCGCGCCGCAGGGACACTCGTTGGCGCAGATGCCGCAGCCCTTGCAGTACTCGTAGTTGATGCGGAACTTCTTGCCGGGACCGAGCTTGATGATGGCATTGTCAGGACAGACGCCGTAGCAGTTGTCGCACTCGAAGCAGTTGCCGCAGGACATGCAGCGGCGGGCCTCGAAGAGCGCAGTCTGCTCGGTGAGCCCCTGGACCACCTCGTCGAACGTCGTCTGACGGCGAACGAGGTCAAGCTGGGGACGCACGGACTTGGGCGCATCCGCGTAGTACCACGTGTTGAGACGGCCGAAGGTCGCGGGCTGGCGTTCTTCGGCGGCAGGCATCGGACGACCGGCAAGCCAGGCATCGATCGAGCGGGCGGCTCGCTTGCCATGGCCGATCGCCACGGTCACGTTGCGCTCGCCCGGCACCATGTCGCCGCCGGCGAAGATGCCGGGACAGCCCGTCATCATCGAACCGTCGACCACGACGCTGCCGTTCTCCATCTGAAGGTCGTCGATGCCTTCGAGGAACTTCAGGTTCGTCTCCTGACCGAGGGCGAGCACGACGCTGTCGGCGCTCACCGTCTCGAACTCACCCGTCGGGACGGGACGGCCGCTCTCGTCAAGCTTCATCTTCTCGATGCGGATCTCGCCTTCGTCGGCATGCGCAATGGTGGAGAGCCACTTCATGTGCACGCCTTCCTCGATGGCCTCCTCGATCTCGAACTGATGGGCGGGAGCGCGCTCGCGGGTGCGGCGGTAAACGACCAGCGGCTCGGCGCCAAGGCGCTTTGCGGTGCGGGCCACGTCGATGGCGGTGTTGCCGCCGCCGTAGACCACCACGCGGCGGCCCAGAAGCGGCTGCTCCTCGCCTTCCATGGAGCGGAGCACCGTAACGGCGTCAAGCACGTGCGCGGCGTCGCCGGCGGGAATGTAGGCTCGGCGGGCAAGGCTTGCGCCAACGCCGAGGAACACGGCGTCAAAGCCGCCTTCCTTCATTTCGGCGGCCAGATCGGTCACCTCGCGGGAGAGCTCGAACTTCACGCCAAGCTCGGCGATGCGCGCGATCTCCTTGTCAAGAACCTCACGGGGCAGACGGTACTTCGGAATGCCGTAGCGCATCATGCCGCCTGCGGCCTTGGCGCCGTCGCGCACGCAGACCTCATGACCCATGCGGGCGAGATGGTAGGCGGCGGAAAGGCCTGCAGGACCTGCGCCCACGACAAGAACGCGCTTGCCGCTCTTCGTCTCGGGCTTCTTGAACGACCAACCGTTTTCAAGCGCATGGTCGCCGAGAAAGCGTTCGACGGCGTTGATGCCGACGGACTCGTCGAGCTCGCCGCGATTGCAGGCGGACTCGCACGTGTGGTAGCACACGCGGCCCATGCAGGCGGGGAAGGGATTGTCCTCGACGATCTTCTCCCAGGCGTGACGGTAGTCGCCGCTTTCAGCATGGTAGAGCCATGCCTGGCACTGCTCGCCGGCGGGACACTTGGCATTGCACGGAGGGAGGCGGTTCACATAGACCGGGCGCAGCGTGCGCCAGCTTCCGGTGCGGTTGGCCAGCGACGTGCCGACATCGAGCGTAATGGCAAAGGGTTTGCTGCTCACAGATATCTCCTAATCTTCTCTATCAAAAGTGATGAGCACGCTCATCACCCTGAACCGCCGTCGGATGCGTTTCGACCTCTTCCTCGTCGATCAGGCCGTAGTCCTTGATATTGCGGTCCGCCATGGCCTGAATGCGGGCGATGACGGTGAGGTCCGCGTTCTTGCCGAACAGGTGGGCGAAGCGCTTCTGCGGCTTCAGATACTGCTCGACGGGAATCTTGCGGCGGATCTTGCTCACGCCGGTGACTTCACCGTATTCAGCCTCGAAAACGGGGAAGATGCCGGTCTGCTGAGCCATGCGGGCCATCTGAACCGTCAGGCCGGAACCGTGTCCCCAGCCGAGCGGGCAAGGCACGAGAATGTGGATGTAGCGGGCACCGCGCACGCTCATGGCCTTCGTCACCTTGCGCTCAAGATCGCGAAGATCGGCCACGGTCGCCGTCGCGACGTAGGGAATGCCGTGCGCCATTGCGATGAGCGGCACGTCCTTGCCCTGGCCCCAGGCGTTGCCGGGTTCGTCGCCCGCGACCTGGGTCGTCGTCGTGCGGGCGGCGGGAGGCGTGGCGGACGAGCGCTGCACGCCCGTGTTCATGTAGGCCTCGTTGTCGTAGCAGATGTAGAGCACGTCATCGTTGCGTTCGAACATGCCGGAGAGGCAGCCGAACCCGATGTCGGTCGTGCCGCCGTCGCCGCCCATGGCGATCACGCGGGTTTCAGCGCCGCCCGACTTCTTCGCCTTCACCTTGAAGGCGGCGGCCATGCCGGTCGCCACCGCCGCAGTGTTGCCGAAGAGGGAGTGGAACCAGGGCAGCTGCCAGCTCGTTTCAGGATAGGGCGTCGAGAAGACTTCAAGGCAGCCCGTGGCGTTGGCCGCGGCCAAACGGCCGTTCACGGCGCGCATCGCCGCATCAACCGCGTAGCGGGCGCCGAGCGCCTCGCCGCAGCCCTGACAGGCGCGGTGACCGGACGTGAGCGCATTGGTGCGCTCCATGGAGGCCTGCCCCGCACGCTCTTCAGGCGTGACAAGACGGTTGCCTACGGTGAAGGTTCCCGTTTGATAGAAATGTACGACCTCGCTCATTCTTTAAATCTCCTCGCCCTGAAGAATCTTTCTTTCATTCACTTCACGGTTCAACGATTCGGCCACGGGGCCGGTGTGGCGCTGTTCGGCCTCGCGGGCTAGCTGATGCTCGACAAGCGTCCTGTCAAGGTCGAGAAACACCGTTTCGTCGGGGAGCGTACCGTTGCAGGCGGACTCGAACACCGCGCGCAGGCTCGCCTTCGTGACCGCGCGGCCGCCAAGGCCGGCAATGACGCTGCGAAGCTCCACGGGCTCCCTGCGGACGGCCTTGAGCACGTCGAGATAGAGCGCGCCGCCGCTGCCTGCGCTCACCATGCGTTCGAGCACGACGAGCGTCTTGACGGACTTGACGGCCTCGCGAAAGGCTTCGTCGGGGAACGGACGATAGCTCTTGAGGCAGAGCACGCCGATCCTGACGCCCGCCTCGCGCATTTCGTCCACCGTGTCCTTGATCGTGCCGAGGATGGAGCCCATGGCAAGCACGCAGACCTCCGCATCCTCCATGCGATAGGTGTCGAGCAGACCGCCCGACTTGCGGCCGAAGCGCTCTGCGAAGTCCGCAGACGCCTTTTCAATGGCAGGCAGCGCATCGAGCATGCGCTTGTGGGCAAGCCAGCGGACTTCCGTGAAGGCCTCGGGGCCGACCATGGCGCCGATCGAGTACGGATGATCGGGATCGAGCACCTGACGCGGCTCATAGGGCGGCAGGAACGCGTCGACGTCCTCCTGGGAGGGAATGTCCATGCGCTCGAAGGCGTGGGTGAGCACGAAGCCGTCCATGCAGACCATGACGGGCAGCGAGAGCTCCTCCGCGATGCGGAAGGCCTGGATGTGCAGGTCGACGGCCTCCTGATTGGTCTCCGCAAAGAGCTGGATCCAGCCGCTGTCGCGCTGGCTCATGGAGTCCGAATGGTCGTTCCAGATGTTGATCGGTGCGCCGATCGCACGGTTGGCGACCGTCATGACGATCGGGAGTCCGAGACCGGACGCGTTGTAGACCGCCTCGACCATGAAGAGCAGGCCCTGGGAGGCGGTGGCCGTATAGGCGCGGGCGCCGGCAACCGATGCGCCGATGGCAACGGACATGGCCGCGAACTCGCTCTCGACGTTGATGTACTCGCAATCCTTGAGGACGCCCTTGCGGCAGAGCGCGCCAAGGGCCTCGACGATGTGGGTCTGCGGCGAGATCGGGTACGCGCAGACGACTTCGGGGCGGCAGAGCGCCACGGCCTGGGCAACGCCCTGGCTGCCTTCCAACTGCTTAAGCATGAACACCTCCGAGCATCGACTTGACCGAATCAAAGGCCAGCTTCGCGACTTCGGCGTTGGCCTGGGCGACACGGCCCGAGAACTTTTCGTTGTAGGCGGCGATGACGCTTTCGAGCTTCATGCTGCCCGTCATGGCGGCCATGCCCGCGAGCATTGCGGCGCCGGGCAGGGGGCGGCCGATCTTTTCAAGAGCATAGGCCGTGGCCGGCACGCAGAGGAAGTGCCCCTCAGGCAGACGCTTCTTCAGATCCTCAAGTCCGAGAGCCTCGGGCGTCTCGCTCGAATTGATGAGTACATAGCCGTCCTCGCGCAGGCCCTTGAACACGTCGACGCTCTCGAGCAGCGTCTTGTCCTGCACGAGCACGACGTCCGGCTCGAGCACGGGCTCCCTCAGGCGGATCTCGGAAGATGCGAGACGGGCGAAGGCCACAACCGGCGCGCCCGTGCGTTCGGAGCCGAAGCTCGGGAAGGCCTGTGCATGATGGCCCTCCATGAAGCCGGCGAGCGCCAGCATCTCCGCAGCCGTAACAACACCTTGTCCGCCGCGGCCGTGAATGCGAATTTGGAACACTGCAGTCCCCCCGTAAAAATGATGGCCGCACCGCTATCTCCTGGGCGGAGCTGCGACCGTTCTGATCCTGTGTCCGAAGCCTCTTTTGAGTCATCGGCAAAACCCGTTAACTCTACCAAGGTTGACACTCATGTATCCGATTATTATGTTTGATTGTATTAGCCCGCGGCCGTGGACGCCTGTCCTATTCACGCTAATCCTCGGCCGACCCGCCCGCAATCTCCGCATTTCGACCGCCATGCCCCTCCGTTCGCCACGTCCTCTTGTCGCTTTTTCCGCAATCGCCTGTGCCGTAGTGCTTGCGGGTTGTTCGTCGCTCCTGCCCCAGGGCACGCCGGGCGTCTCCGGTCAGGACGGCAGGAGCGTCTCCCACTGGCGCGACGCCATCAGCTCCGCCAGCAGGATCTCCACCCGCACGGCCAGGGGCCGCATGCACTTCGTCTGCTCCTACGACGCCAAGGGCTTCTACTGGCGCTTCTCGCATCCCTCGGGAGGGCTCTACCGCGGCAACACCAAGGTGGGCACGCTCAATTCCGACTGGAGCATCACCGCCTCCGACGGCACCACCCTGAAGATGTCCGTCCTCACGAACGGACCGAGGCGAAGCGCCGAGGATCTGACCGACGCCGTCTTCAAGGCCTCGGCCCCGAAGAAGGGAACCTTCGCGGGCGTGCGCTATGTGGAGCGCACCAATACCCGAGGCGGAATGCCGCTCACCAAGTGCTCCGCATCACAGCAGGGACAGCGTCTTTCGCGCCCCTTTGAGGCCGACTACACGTTCTGGCGTTGATGCCTGTTGAAGGCGGAATCACATTCCTGCTCCGATTTTCGGCCAAGATAGGCCAAATTTTGATAAAATTGTAGGTCTTTACTACAAAATTTCATCGGAGAAGCTATTCATGGTTCCTGCCGCTACGACGGTCGGAGGCTATCTGCAAAGCCTTCCCAACGACCGGCGCGTTGCTATGGCGCGAGTCTGCAGCATGATTCGCCGCTCTGCCCGAGGCGTTCGTGAAAGCATGCGCTTCGGACTCGCCTTTTATGAACTCGACGGGCCGCTCTTTGCCGTCGAATCCCATGAAAAGTCGCTTGTCCTCTATCTGGCCGAGCGAGACGTCGTCAAGGATTTCAAAGACAAGATCAAGAACATCGACATCGAGCACTGCCGCGTTGAATTTCCCGATCTTAACTGCCTTTCGCTCGACGTCGTCGAAAAGCTTGTCCGCGCCTCCCTTGTCTGCAGGCGCGCCCGCAAGGCCAGCGCCGAAGAGCCGCCGTCCCAAGCTGATCTCGTCGCCCTCTGGGGCCTGACCGAAAAGGACGTCGAGGCCGCCCCGCCGATCGTGCGCATCACGATCAACCGCGAAGACGAGGAAGCGCCCGCCGCCAAATAAGATGCCGCGCGTCGAACATCAAAAAAGCCTGCAGCTCAAATGCCGCAGGCTTTTTCTTTTTCCCTTCACAGGCTCCCGCTCAGCCGCGGAACTCCCTTCCGATCCATTCCTCGATGATGCGGCTCACCTCCTCGGGACATTCCGTCAGAGGCCAGTGGAAACAGTTGACGACGGCCCAGGAACCGTCGCGAAGACTCCTGACCCATTCCTGCATGCGGCCCGCATCCGTGAAGGTTCCCGACGACGCGCCGATCACCAGCACGGGGAACCCGACGCCGGAGAGATCAGGCGTTTCGCGGCCCACTTCGAGAATGTCGCGCATGTAGCAGGCGGTGTGAATGTGGCCGAGGTCCTTGAGCGGGGACGAGTATTCGTCGATGAAGGCCTGCAGGGCGTCGCCGCCTCGGGCCAACATCTCCCGCGCCTTGCGGTCGTGCGCCCTGAGGCTGTAGTGGGGCATGCGGCGGCGGATGCCGAGCGCATTGAGCATGCGGGCGAGGAACTCCACGGTGACGAGAAGCGGATACTTCCTGCGATGCGCGAGGGCGGAGGGCGTAAGGGCGGACGTCACCAGAGGATCCATCAGCACCATGCCCTGGATTCGGTCCGGGTACAGCACGGCGGCACGCATGGCGATCTGTGCGCCCAGGCTGTGCCCGACAAGCACGGCCTTCTCAATGCCGGCGTCGTCCAGCACCCGCATCAGGTCGGCCGCATGAATCTCAAGCGTCGCCTTTTCGCGGGACTCGCTCGCACCGTGTCCCCTCAGGTCAAGGCGAATGATCCGCCAGCCTTCGCGCAGCGGCGTCTGCTCCGTAAACTCCTCCCAGCGGCTCGCATTGGAGCCCACGCCGTGAATGAGCACGATCGTGCCCGCACACGGGCCGCTCCTGCATGAGGCCACGGCATAGCTGAGGGCTCCGTCTGCGAGCGCAACCTCTCTGTGCTCCTCTCCTTCGACCAGATCAAACAGCAGTTCTTCGGGGCATCCCACTTTCATTTCTCCTGACGGCTACGTTCGATCCAGCGATAGACGGTGCGCTCGCTCACGCCGAGATGCGCGGCAAGGTCGGCTCTGGATCCCTTCCAGCCTCTAATTAAAGCACGCAGGCGCGCCTCCTCGGAGGCGTCCCGCCCCTCGGCAGGAACAGGCTCGTCGTCGAAGAGGGTCTCGACGCCGACGATTTCCCCGCGGCTGAAGATGGCCGCGCGCTCGAGCACGGCCTGCAGTTCGCGCACGTGACCCCGCCACGTGCGGCGGGAAAGCGCCTCGCAGACGCCCGGAGCAAGCCTGAGCTCGAGTCCCTTCGCCTTCAGGCTCTGAAGCGTGAGGCGCACGATCTCGGGCAGGTCCTCCGCACGCTCCTCCAGTCCGGGCACCCGGATCGGGCAGACGCAAAGCCTGTAGTAGAGCTCCTCCCTCAGGACGTCCGCCTCCAGCAGTTCGGCCAACGACTTTCTCGTTCCGCAGACGAGGCGGATGTCGGCTCGCTCGCAGCTCGCGCCCTCCGTGTCAACCCAGCTGCCCGTCTCGAGCATCCTGAGCACGGCGCCCTGCATGTCGGCCGAGAGCTCCTCGATGCCCTTCAGATACAGCGTGCCGCCGGAAAGACCGAAGGGGGCGGTGAGCTGGAGCTCCCTGCTGAGCTTTGCGGGCGTCAGCCCCCTGCAGTCGACGCAGAGAAAGGAGTGTGCTGCGCGGCGGGAGTTTTCATGAAGCAGGCGGGCGAACTCCCGCTTGCCGCTCCCCGAAGGCCCGATGAAGAGCACGGGCACGTCGAGCGCGGTGACGAGCGAGATCTTCTCGAGGACGGCCTTCGTGGCTGGCGACTCGGCCACGACACCCCTGAGATTCAGGGGCTCCTGGGTGCCGTTTCGGTCCGCAATCGACTCCATGAAGAGCACCGCTCTTCCGTCCGCCCCCTTGAGCGGCGTGCTGCAGAGCTCGAGATAGCGCACGCCCGTCGGCCCGAGCTCCCTGCGCAGCACCGTCTCGGACGCCCCCGTGACGGCCGCGCTCTCAAGCGGACAGCGCTCGCCGCATTCGGCGCAGCACGACGACTTGTGGAAGAGAAGCTCATAGCAGCTCCTTCCTGCAAAATCCTGCCGCCCGTAGCGCCTCACGAAGGCGCGGTTGGCATACGCCACCGTATGGTCCGCCCTCACGAGAAGCCTCGGATCGTCAAACGCGTCGAGGACGGTCTTCAACTCAGAACTGACTGACATATCTGCCACTCCGCATGTCAAACTGACTGCCATACTGACACACTCATGTCGTTTTAGTCAATTTGCAAGTTTTGTTAGAAAGTTCCTGCGGTTTTTTCGGCTCGGACGGCCTTAGCATGAACCTGTTGATGTGCATCCGTCGTATTTCCCAGCAATGAAAACCAACAACGTCTCCCCTGGCAAGTCGAAGCTCGGCCGCGAAATCGCAGTCGTGATCGCGTGCAAGCTTCTCTTCATCTTCGGCCTCTGGTACTTCTTCTTCAGTCCCGAGCATCGTCCCGAAGTGAATGCCGACGTTGTCGGAAACGTCGTGCTGGGCGCTGCGGACGCACCTGCCAAAGCCAATCCAACCAAATAACATCTGGAGTCCTCAATGATCCCATCTGATCTTGTTGACCTGTCCCGCCTTCAGTTTGCGGTGACCGCGATGTACCACTTCATCTTCGTGCCCCTGACGCTCGGACTTTCGTTCATGCTCGTGGCCATGGAAGTGACGTACGTCCTTACCGGCAAGGAAATCTACAAAGACATGACCCGCTTCTGGGGCAAGCTCTTCGGGATTAACTTCGCCCTCGGCGTTGCCACCGGCATCACCATGGAGTTCCAGTTCGGCACGAACTGGGCCTACTACTCCCACTACGTGGGCGACATCTTCGGCGCCCCGCTCGCCATCGAAGGCCTGATGGCCTTCTTCCTTGAGTCCACCTTCATCGGCCTATTCTTCTTCGGCTGGGACCGCCTCTCCAAGGGCAAGCATCTTGCCGCTACGATCCTCATGGCCGTGGGCTCCAACCTCTCCGCCCTCTGGATTCTCGTTGCCAACGCCTGGATGATGAATCCCGTCGGCGCTGAGTTCAACTTCCAGACGATGCGAATGGAAATGGTCGACTTCTGGGCCGTTCTCACGAACGAATGGGCTCAGGCCAAGTTCGTCCACACCGTCGCCGGCGGCTACATGACGGGCGCCATCTTCGTGATGGCCATCTCCGCCTACTACATGCTCCGCCGTCAGGACCTGCAGTTCGCCCGCTCCTCCTTCCGCCTCGCCGCCGTCTTCGGCATGATCGCCACCCTGATGACCATCCAGATGGGCGACGAATCCGGCTACCTCGTCACGAAGGACCAGCCGACCAAGATCGCCGCCATGGAAGCCATCTGGGAAACGCATGAGGCTCCGGCTCCGCTGACGCTCTTCGCCATCCCCGACGAAGCCGCCCAGACGAATCACGCCCAGATCGACGTGCCCTGGCTCTTCGGCCTGATGGGCACCCGCTCCCTCTCCACCGAGATTCCGGGCATCAAGGAGCTCACGGCCCAGGCCGAGCAGCGCATCGTCAACGGCCAGAAGGCCATCGGCGTACTTGAACAGCTCCGCAAGGATCCCGCCAACGAACAGCTCCGCGAACAGTTCCTCGCCGTGCGCGACGACCTCGGCTTCGGTCTTCTCCTGAAGCGCTACACGAACGACGTCAACGCCGCCACGCCCGAAATGATCAAGCAGGCTGCCGCCGACACGATTCCGTCCGTGACCCCGATGTTCTGGTCCTTCCGCATCATGGTCGGCTCCGGTCTGGCCATGGCCCTCGTCTTCGTCCTCGGCCTCTTCTATTCCTTCAGGAATGAAATCGCCGAGAAGGCCTGGTACCTGCGCCTCGCCGTGCTGGCCCTGCCGCTTCCCTGGATCGCCAGCGAAGCCGGCTGGTTCGTCGCCGAATACGGCCGCCAGCCCTGGACCATCTACAACGTCCTTCCGACGCATCTCTCCGTCTCCGCTCTCACCGCGGGTGACGTCGCCGGTTCGCTTCTGGGCTTCGGCGTCCTCTACACCGCCCTGCTGGTCGTGGAGATGTGGCTGATGATCCGCATCAGCAGGCGCGGCCCGAGCGCTCTCGGCACCGGCCGCTACCACTTTGAACGCAACTAAGCCGAGGCTCTGACATGATCGACTATGAAATCCTCAAAGTAATCTGGTGGCTTTTCATCGGCGTGCTGCTCGTCGGCTTCGCCGTCATGGACGGCCACGACATGGGCGTCGGCTCGCTCCTGCCGTTCCTCGGCAAGGACGACAACGAGCGCCGCGTGATGATCAACTCCGTCGCTCCGCACTGGGACGGCAACCAGGTCTGGCTCATCACCGGCGGCGGCGCCATGTTCGCCGCTTGGCCGATGATGTACGCTACGGCGTTCTCCGGCTTCTACTGGGCGATGCTCGTCCTGCTGATGGCCCTCATCTTCCGTCCCGTCGCCTTCGACTTCCGCTCCAAGGTGGCCGCCACGAAGTGGCGCACGACGTGGGACTGGCTCCTGTTCCTCGGCTCCGCCATCCCGCCGGTGATCTGCGGCGTCGCCTTCGGCAACCTGCTGCAGGGCGTTCCGTTCCACATCGACGAAACGATGCGTCCGATCTACACGGGCTCGTTCTTCGGCCTGCTGAATCCGTTCGGCCTGCTCTGCGGCGTGCTCTCGCTCGTCATGATCGTGGCCCACGGCGGCAACTACCTGACGCTTCGCACTGAAGGTGCCCTGCAGGCCCGTGCCCGCAACGTCGCCTTCATCGCAGGCATCGTCTCCGCCGTGCTCTTCGTGATCGGCGGCCTCTGGGTCTGGGCCGGCATCGACGGCTACGTCGCCGTCGCCGGTCTTGATCCCGCCGGCCCGGCCAACCCGCTCGCCAAGACCGTCGAGATTCAGGCCGGCGCCTGGTTCGCCAACTTCGCCTCCGTGCCCGTGCTCTGGCTCGTGCCCGCTCTCGGCGTGATCGGCGCGCTCGGCGGCGCCGTCATGGTCCGTGCGAACAAGCCCGGCTTCGCCTTCGTGCTCTCGGCCGCCTCGCTGCTCGGCATCATCCTGACGCCGCTGCTCGCGATGTTCCCGTTCGTCATGCCGTCCTCGACGATGCCCAACGCCGGACTCACCCTCTGGGACTGCACGAGCTCGCAGCTGACGCTTGAAATCATGCTGTTCGTCACGCTGATCTTCCTCCCGCTGGTGCTCCTGTACACCGGCTGGGCCTACAAGGTCATGAGCGGCAAGCTCAACAGCGAATACATCGAGAAGAACTCGCACTCGCTCTACTGATCGAGCGCAACATCCGACAACCGGGACCGGCCCAGCCGGTCCCGACTGAAAGAGGAAACAACCATGGCTTACTTTTACTGGGTGATGGGGCTGGCCTTTGCCATCCTTCTCGCTTCCGTCGTTGAAGTCGTCCTGTCCAAGAATGAGCACTGACGAACTCAAGAAGACGCCCGGCGCCAACGGATTCATCCGCACGCTGTCCATCCTCGCGGCTGCCGCCGTCGTGGCTCTGGTCGTGATCTATCCGCGCGCCGTCGCCACGGACGGCGCGTCGGTGCCGCACGGCTGGTTCGTCCTCATGATGATGGGCATGAGTATCTGTTGGATCTGCGGCTTCGGCTTCACGCCGGAGAACCGCTGGTTGCGCAGGCTGCTCTCTCTGCCCGTCGGCTGGACCATGCTACTGATCGGCGCCTGGCAGGTTTTTTCATAAGGGGAAAGGACGTCATGTCGAATCTCAATTCTCTCTACGCACGCCTGGGCGGCGAGGAGGGTGTCATTCGGCTGGTCAAGGCCTACATCGAGGCTCTGAAGACGCTTCCCGGGGCCCAGAGGCTTCGCAGCCTCTACCCGGAGGACCTCTCCAAGTACGAGCTGCGCATGACCGAATTCCTCAGCACCTGGCTAGGCGGTCCCGCGCTCTATCAGGAGCGCCACGGCATGCCCATGCTGAGGGAGAGCCATCGAAGCTTCGCCATTGACGGCGAGGCGCGCGATGAATGGATGCTCTGCATGCGAACGGCCCTTCGCGAGACGGTCTCCGACGAGGAGCTCCGCCTCTACCTCGAGGGCGCCTTCTGGCGCATGGCGGACAGCCTCCGCACCAAATGAGAGAAGCCGCCCATCAGGCGGCTTCTCTCATTTGGCGCGGTGCGGATCAGAAGTCCGAGTACCGCTCGTGCTCGGTCTGCAGGACCGTCACCTCGATCTGAAGCGAATCACGATCGTCGCTGATCCAGAGGATGCCGTCCTGGATCGTGACCGCAAGCTTCATGTTGCGCGACGCCATCGAGGCAAGCGCCGTCACCTGATCGTCGGGCACGCTCACGACCGTGAGCTTGCCGATCTTGGCGAAGTCTCCCTTGTTTCCCTCCCACCAGGGTTCGACGCGATCCTCGCCGTAGGCGACGATCTGCACGTGTTCGCTGCGGCCCGCAGCCTTTCTCACCTGCTTGACGTCGGGACATCCCACCTCGATCCACTGGACGATCGCCCCCGTGTCGTCAATCTCCCAGAGCGCGGGTTCGCCTTCCGTTGAAAGTCCGCGGCCGAACTCCAGACGTTCGCCCGCCAGCCGGCAGAACGCCAGCACGCGGAGCATCAGGCGCTCCTCCGTTTCGGAAGGATGACGTGCGATCGTGAGCACGTAGTTGCCGTAACTGTCGCGGTCCAGGTCCGAGACGTCGATCGTCGCCTTGTAGACGGTTGCTCCCAAAGCCATTTCGTTTTGTTCCTTTGCGTCCTTCCCGTGCCGCCATCAAAGCGGCAGCGCCTCGTGACGTCCGAGCCTGAGCCAGCCGTAGCCGATGCGGTACGCAATCCAGACGCCGAGAACGAGAAAGCCGATGATCAAGATGAAGAATCCGATCCCGAAGAAAAGCAGGGCCCAGCCGAAGAGCCCCGTTACGACGAGCCAGAGCGCCGCCAGCCAGAAGGTGCGGATCTGCCATGCGAAATGGCTTTCAAGGTACGTCCCCTCCGCGTCGCCGCGGAAGATGTAGTTCAGGATCACTGCCAGAATGGAAGGCCACGAAAAGATGAAGGCGCCTGCAATGGAAGCGCCCGTCATCAGTCCGAGCAGGATCGAGACGGTGTGCAGGCCATAAACGACGTGCGCGACGATGCGCGTGCCGTCGGACGGTTCGTATACCCGGGGTTCCATGGTTCTTCCTCTAAAATGTTCATGCCTTGACCTTTCCGCCAACGCATCGCCATGAATTTTATCAGCGACTGGGCGCTCCCCATCCTTTTTCTTCTCGCATCTGCGGACCGAACCGCCGCCATCCTGATGGCGGTGCTGTTTGCGACCGCCCGCATCACGGGACCCGCTGAAGCGGCCGGCGCCGTCGCGCTCGGCTCGGCGTGCCTCACGCTCCTGCTGTGGCGGATCGGCCTGCGGCACAAAAAGAGAGAGGAGGTTCCGCCGCCTTCTGCCTGCGACTATACAATAGGGCAGTGGCTCCGGAAACACGGTCCGGCAGGCGCGGCCGCAAGAGTCGTGCCCGCAGTCGGATGGCGCTTCAACGGCACCGTCGCGCTTGCCTCGCAAAGCGGCGGCAGGCCCGCCGTCTGCCTCTATGCCGTCCTCTTCACCGTGCTCTGGGTCCTCTTCTGGATTCTTGTCCTCATGCCTGCGGCCGAGCGGCTCATGGCTGCGACGACCACGCTCACGCACGTAAGGATGACGCTGCCCGGCCTGATGCTGCTCGCCTTCACGGCGGCCGTCGTGCTGAGGACCGCGCTCTGCCGCCTGCATCAACGATATCAAGAGAAAAAACATGAGAATTCTTGTCGCTGAAGACGATGACATGATCGGTGAAAGCCTCGTTGCCTTCCTTGAAAGCGAGGACTACGCAGTCGACTGGGTCCGTGACGGACAGTCCGCGCTGCTCGCCATGAAGACCACGCCGTTTTCCCTCGTCATCCTCGATCTGGGCCTGCCCGGCAAGGACGGCCTTCAGGTTCTCAAGGAGGTCCGCGCCCGACGCGACCCGACGCCCGTTCTCGTGACGACCGCCCGCGACACCGTCGACGACCGCGTCAAGGGTCTCGACAGCGGCGCCGACGACTATCTGGTCAAGCCCTATGAGCTCGATGAGCTCTCGGCCCGCGTGCGCGCCCTGCTGCGCCGCTCCGCAGGCCGTGCGGACCCGATCATCGAACGCGGCGCCCTGAGGATCTCCCCCGCCACGCGCGAAGTCACCTTCAACGGTGAGCCCGTCATCCTCTCCTCCAAGGAGTACGCTCTGCTCGCAGCCCTCGCCGAACGCCAGGGCGTCGTCTGGAGCCGCTCCCAGCTCGAGGAGAAGCTCTACAACTGGGACAATACCGTGGGCTCGAACGCCATCGAGGTTCACATCCACCATCTGAGAAAGAAGCTCTCCGACAACGCCATCAAGACCGTGCGCGGCGTCGGCTACCTTCTCGAAACCTAGTCCATGCACTCCATCCGCAGGAAGCTCCTGATTACACTGATCGGCGCGCTGCTCGCGGCCGGCTTCACGACGGCCGCGGCAACGTTCTTCTCCGCCCAGACGGAGTTCAACAAGTTTCTCGACACGCATTTGAAGGAAACGGCGGAATCGCTTGCGCAGTCCGTCACGCACTCCTTCCCGCTTGCCGATCCCGATCACCTGACCATCATCGGCGACGCGCAGTCCTACCACATCGTGGTCCAGGTCTACGACTCCGCGAACAACACCGTCTGGCAGCGCGAGGATCAGCCATACCTGCCGCTTCCCGACGCGCCGGGCTTTGCCAGAGCCAAGCTCAACGGTGTCAACTGGCGCACCTACTCTACGCCGGCTGGCCCGCTCATCATCACGGTGGGCCAGGACACGGCCGTGCGAACCGAACTCGCCGCCTCGTCCGCCTTCCGCGTCCTGCAGCCTCTCTGCCTGCTTCTGCCCTTCATCGCGATCGCCGTCTGGATCGTGGTGGGCAGCGGCCTCGCACCACTCGAGAAGACGGCACGCTCCGTCGCACGCCGATCGCCCACGTCTCTCGAACCCATCTCGACGAAGGGGCTTCCGCTTGAGCTCGCAGGCCTCGTCAGCGCCATCAACCAACTGCTGGACCGACTGCGCGAAAGCCTCTCCGCACAGCAGCGCTTCGCCTCCGACGCCGCTCACGAACTCCGCACGCCGCTGACGGCCCTCAAGCTTCAGGTTCAGCTCGCACAGCGCGCCAAGACCGACGAGGCGCGCGAGAAGAGCCTCATGCGCCTCAACGAGGGCATCAACAGAGCCACCCGCCTCGTGCAGCAGCTCCTCACGCTTGCGCGTCTCGATCCCGATTCGACGAAGCATCCCGCAAGCACGATCAAGCTCGACAGCCTCGCCCACAGCGTGTGCGAGGACATGACGCCCATTGCCTCCCAGAAGAGCATCACGGTCACGGCCGTCACGAAACCCGCCTCAACGGAAGGGCTCGAGGACGCCGTGCGGCTGATGATGACGAACCTCACGGACAACGCCGTGCGCTACACGCCTGAGGGCGGGCGCATCGAAATCCGCACCCGAACCGATGCGGACACCGACGGCGCAGTCATCGAAATCTGCGACAACGGTCCGGGCATCGCCCCCGAGGAGCGCGAACGCGTCTTCGACCGCTTCTACCGCGCGCTCGGCACCAAGACCTCGGGCACAGGCCTCGGGCTCGCCATCGTCAAGCGCATCGTCGACATCCATCATGGTACGATCGCAATCGACGACGGCCTTGACGGGCGCGGCACGACCTTCCGCATCCGCCTTCCGAAGCTCGGCGCAGCCGCTGCGGCTGTCTGACAGGGACTTCCCTTCTGTTACAAATTTAACCCCTGTTGCACAACCATTACCTGTAGCTGATACCCCGTCCATCCGTTTTGCGATAAAGTTGTTGGATCAATTGGGAAACAATGCGGCCCAGCCGCATCGTTTCCGGGACTCACACTCAGGAAAAAAGCATGTTTGCATCGAAAATCGCCCGCTCCGCGACGCTCTCTCTGGCGGTCGCGGCCGTCATCAGCTCCATCGCCGTTCCGGCCACTGCCGGCGTCACCATCTTCGGCGGCTCTGAAGACAAGCAGCAGGTGCAACTCCCCGACTTCGTGAAGCTCGTCGAGGACAACGGCCCCGGCGTCGTGAACATCCAGATGATCCGCAACGCCCGCACAGTTGAAAACGCCGGCATTCCGGGCCTTGATCCGCGCGGCGCAGAGATCTTCCGCCGCTTCGGCATTCCCTTCGACTTCGGTCCGCAGGAAATTCCCGAGCAGCGCGGCACGGGCTCCGGCTTCATCGTCTCCTCCGACGGCATCATCATGACGAACGCCCACGTGGTCGAGGGCGCCGATGAACTCATCGTCCGCCTCACCGACAAGCGTGAATTCAAGGGCAAGGTGCTCGGCTCCGACAAGCAGACCGACATCGCCGTCATCAAGATCGAAGCGAAGGACCTGCCCGTACTCAAGATAGGCGACTCCAGCAAGCTCAAGGTCGGTGAATGGGTGGCCGCCATCGGCAGCCCGTTCGGCCTCGACAACACCGTGACGGCCGGCATCGTCTCCGCGCTCTCGCGCAACCTCCCGAGCGACCAGTATGTGCCGTTCATCCAGACCGACGTGGCCGTCAACCCCGGCAACTCCGGCGGTCCGCTCTTCAACATGCAGGGGGAAGTGGTCGGCATCAACTCCCAGATCTTCTCGACGTCGGGCGGCTTCATGGGCCTCTCCTTCGCCATCCCGATCGATCTGGCCATGCAGATCAAGGACCAGCTCGTCAAGGACGGCAGGGTCACCCGCGGCTATGTCGGCGTCTTCATCCAGGAAATCAATCAGGAGCTCGCCGACAGCCTCGGCCTCAAGACGCCTGAGGGCGCCCTCGTGACGAAGACCGAAAAGGACAGCCCCGCCGAAAAGGCAGGCCTGCGTGAGCGCGACGTCATTCTTGCGCTCAACGGCAAGAAGGTCACCTCCTCCGTCACACTGCCCTCTCTCGTGAGCACCATCCGTCCGGGCACCGAAGTCACGATGACGGTCTTCCGCGACGGCAAGGAGCAGGAAATCAAGGTGACGGTCGGCTCCAACAAGGCGACCGAGGAGAAGCAGGCCACGGCAGCCAATGAAACCCGCCTCGGCGTGACGACCCGCCCGCTTACGAAGGAGGAGGAGAAGAAGGCTGAAACCACCGGTCTTCTCGTCACCCAGGCTTCCGGTTCCGCCGCCAAGGCAGGCATCCGTGCGGGCGACATCCTCGTGAGCGCCGACGGCAAGCTCCTCAAGAGCCGAGACGACCTGCTCGAGCAGTGCAAGGACAACAAGGTTCTCCTTCTCGTGCAGCGCAACGGCGGACGCATCTTCATCCCCGTCAAGCTTCAGGCCAAGAAATAAGATCCGTCACAAACAGGGGCTCCCTCAGGGAGCCAATCGGATAGGGGTGAGGACTTTCGGTCCTCAGCCCCTTCCACACCACCCACCGTGCGGATCCGCAGTGGGCGATTATCAATAACCTCAGAGAACATCCTACTTGTAAACGTCCCCTAGGCACGTCCATCCCAAGTTTCGGAGTCGGTCATTTGTCAGCGAGGTCGAGAGTATCCAACTGTTTGCCGTATGCCAGTACGATTTGCGGGTATTGGCCCACTCCCAAGCCACCCTGTCGTCTGCGCCCAGTTTCCTGAGCGCCGCAAACTTAGTCCGAACCTTCTTCCACTGTTTCCAGTAGATCTGACGGATGCGTCTGCGCAACCATTCATCGGTGCGTCTGACGAATTTCGCCATCGTCGACGCCGCGAAATAGTTGACCCAGCCACGGACGAAAGCCTTCATGCTCCTTTCTGTACTCTTCAAGGCTTCTGCTGACTTCTCACGGCAAGCTTTACTCCATCGCCCTGTTGGGGCGGTGTCCGTGAGATCTCCTCGGGTAGAACACGCTCTTTCCCCTCATATAGCTGCCTCATTTACACCGACGGTTCCGTGCAGTTATTGGACTTCGTCTTGCCTTGCAGACTTATCCACCGTCATATGCCTGATGAGGTTCTTGTTCATCAGCTCAAGGGCTTGCCTCCAGCTTCTTTCAGCCTACGCCTCGCGACGCACACCTTGCTTTTGGCTATGAGGTTGCCACTGCCGGCCCCTCTCGGGACTTTCACCCGTTAGAACGTGCCCATGCCGAGCACACCGAAGCAAAAAGGCTGCCCCTTCGGGCAGCCTTTTTCATTACCGGTATTCAGGAACCGTCCCTTCAGGACGCGTCCTCGTTCTCGTGATACTTCTTCTTGCTGTGCATCATGACTTTGAGCTTGTCGTTATCGACCTCCCTGCACCAGTGGCCGACCACGACACAGGCGATGCCGTTGCCGATCATGTTGGTGAGGGCGCGGGCCTCGGACATGAAGCGGTCGATGCCGAGAATGAGTGCAAGACCGGCGACAGGCACATGGCCGACGGCGGAGAGCGTGGCGGCAAGCACAATGAAGCCCGAACCCGTCACGCCGGCGGCGCCCTTCGAGGTGAGGAGCAGCACGGCAAGCAGCGTGAGCTGCTGAGTGAGCGTCATGGAGACGTCGCAGGCCTGGGCGATGAAGACCGCAGCCATCGTCAGGTAGATGGCGGTGCCGTCAAGGTTGAAGGAGTAGCCCGTCGGAATGACGAGGCCCACGACGGAGCGGGACACGCCGGCGAGCTCCATCTTCGTCATCATGCGCGGCAGCACGGACTCGGACGAGGACGTGCCGAGCACGATCAGGAGCTCCTCCTTGATGTAGGAGATGTAGCGCATGATCGAGAAGCCGTGGATGCGGCAGATGGTGCCGAGCACGCCGAAGATGAAGAGAAGGCAGGTCAGATAGAACGTGCCCATCAGCTTCGCCAGCGGCAGCAGCGAAGCGATGCCGTACTTGCCGATCGTGAAGGCCATGGCACCGAAGGCGCCGACGGGGGCCACGCGCATGATCATGCCGACGATCTGGAAGAGAACGTGTGCGGACTTCTCGATCACATCGAAGATCAGCGTGCCGCGACCGCCGAACTTGTGCAGCGCGAAGCCGAAGAGGATGGAGAAGAAGAGCACCTGCAGGATGTCGCCGTTGGCAAAGGCGCCCACGACGGTATTCGGGATGACGTTCATCAGGAATTCCGTCGTCGTCTGCATCTTGCCGGGACCCGTATAGGCGGAAACCGCAGCCTGGTCGAGCGTGTTCGGATCGACGTGCATGCCGACGCCGGGCTGGACCGTGTTGACGATGATGAGGCCGATGATGAGCGCGATGGTCGAGACGACCTCAAAGTAGAGAAGCGCAAGACCGCCGGTCTTGCCGACCTTCTTCATGTCCTCCATGCCCGCAATGCCTGTCACGACCGTGCAGAAGATCACGGGCGCGATGATCATTTTGATGAGGCGGATGAAGCCGTCGCCGAAGGGCTTCATCTGAGCACCGATCTCGGGTGCAAGAAAGCCCAGGAGAATGCCGATGACAATGGCGCAGATGACCTGAAAGTACAGCACCTTGTAGATCGGAGTTTTATGGTTTGCAGAAGCCGCGGACATTTATGAGGTCTCCGGGTTGGCCGACGGACGAATCCGTCTGCCGTGTAATTTTTTTCTGGATGGAGCCTCCGGGAAGGAGGCAGCGATCGTCATCAGAAACGCCCCCCGAAAAGGACGTTTTGAAGGACTCCCAATAATAAGGCACTTCTTGCATCCATAGCGGATTTTCTTAATGGTTATTCCTTATGTACCGCGAAATCCTTAGGGCGTTCACCTAATCCGACGTACAAAAACGCTCGTCTGCATACGACAAACCGCCCATGTCTTGCAAAACACCGCGCAATGTCTTAATGTGACGCATCCCTTTTTCGGCCCCCCTTTCCGACTAGGTGCCGGTCCTCAGCTCAATCATGTTGGAAGCCATCCATTTTCAGTATTTTCTCGGCGGTCTGGTGTCGCTGCTCGTGATCACCAATCCGCTCTCGAAGCTCCCGCTCTTCGTCAGCCTGACGCAGGGCATGTCCGAGGAGCGCCGCCGCCAGCAGGCGAACTGGGCCGGCA
This sequence comes from Sutterella wadsworthensis 2_1_59BFAA, assembly GCF_000297775.1. GTDB lineage: Bacteria > Pseudomonadota > Gammaproteobacteria > Burkholderiales > Burkholderiaceae_F > Sutterella > Sutterella wadsworthensis_A. The sequence goes on along the minus strand of NZ_JH815514.1, from coordinate 316,881 downwards.
TCTATGCCGGCATCATCATGGCCGTAAGCCTCGTGGGCGGCAACATGCTGCTCGCGTTCTTCGGCATCTCCTACGGCGCCATGCGAATCTCCGGCGGCCTCGTCGTCGCAGCCATCGGCTATCAGATGCTGTTCGGCGGAAGCTCGCCGAACAAGGCGCCCATCGTGCGACGCGACAAGGACGACTACGCCTTCTTCCCGATTGCCATGCCGGGCATCGCCGGCCCCGGTACGATCGCCGTCGTGATCGGCTTCTCCACCGAGATCGCCGAGCTTTCCAACTATGCGGACATCGCCATCGCCTTCGGCTGGACGGTCCTTGCGATCATCTTCACGGCCATGGCCTCCTGGGCCGTCATGCGCTACTCCGACATCCTGACCCGCAGGCTCGGCCCCTCCGGCACGCTCGTGCTGGGCAAGCTCATGGGCTTCCTGCTCATCTGCATCGGCGTGCAGTTCATCGGCTCGGGCATCCGCACGTTCATGGCGGGCGGCTAGTCCGTTTCACACCTCCGAATTGAAAAGGCCGCAGCCCCTGATGGGTTGCGGCCTTTGCTTCTTGCTTCGTCTGCAGGGCGCGGTCTTATTCGACCGTCACGCTCTTGGCGAGGTTGCGGGGCTTGTCCACATCCGTTCCGCGGGCAAGAGCCGTGTGGTACGCAAGGAGCTGCAGCGGCACCACGTGAAGGATCGGCGAAAGACGGCCGTAGTTTTCAGGCATGCGGATGACATGCATGCCCTCGGACGACTCGATGACGGAGTCGCCGTCGGCGCAGACATAGAGTTCGCCGCCACGGGCACGAACCTCCTGCATGTTGCTCTTGAGCTTTTCAAGCAGGCGGTCGTTGGGCGCAACCGTCACGACCGGCATTTCGCGGTCAACCAGTGCAAGCGGACCGTGCTTGAGCTCGCCGGCGGGATAGGCTTCGGCGTGGATGTAGCTGATCTCCTTGAGCTTCAGGGCCCCTTCGAGCGCGATCGGATAGTGCACGCCGCGACCGAGGAAGAGCGCATGCTGCTTGGCGGCAAATCTTTCCGCCCAGGCGATAATCTGAGGCTCGAGCGCGAGCACGGCGCTCATTGCGGCTGGCAGATGGCGCAGGCGCTTGAGCTCCGTCTCCTCATCCTCCTTCGTGAGGCGGCCGTTGAGCTTGGCAAGCGTGCAGGCAAGCAGATAGAGAGCGGTAAGCTGCGTCGTGAAGGCCTTCGTGGATGCAACGCCGATCTCGACGCCAGCGCGCGTGATGTAGGCCAAACGGCTCTCATTCACCATGGCCGACGTCGCCACGTTGCAGATGGTGAGCGTCTGGGACATGCCCAGCTCGTCGCGGGCATGGCGAAGGGCCGCCAACGTATCGGCCGTTTCACCCGACTGGGAGATCGTCACGACAAGCGTCCTCGGATCGGGCACGGAGACGCGGTAGCGGTATTCGCTCGCGATCTCGACGTCGCACGGAATGCCTGCGATCTCCTCGATCCAGTACTTGGCCGTGAGAGCGGAATAGTACGACGTGCCGCAGGCAAGGAAGAGCAGGCGCTGCGTGTTGCGGAAGATGCCTTCGGCTTCGGCGCCGAAGAGCGTGGGGGAGAAGGCTGCCACGCCTTCGAGCGTGTCGCCGACCGCTCGGGGCTGCTCGAAGATCTCCTTCTGCATGAAATGACGGTAGGGCCCGAGCTCGACGGCGCCCGCATAGGCGTGAACCACCTTGACCTCACGGTCGGCGGGAATGAATTCACCCGCCTCCGTGCGCTCGTAGACCTGCCAGGAATCCGGACGAACGTCGACGACGTCGCCCTCGTGAACATAGACGATGCGATCCGTCGTGCCGCCGACCGCCATGGCGTCGGAGGCAATGAAGTTCTCACCGTCGCCGACACCCACGACCATGGGCGAGCCCTGACGGGCGGCGATGACGCGGTCGGGCTCGTCGGCGGCGATCACGGCAATGGCATAGCTGCCGCGCAGGCGCGTGACGGCTGTCATGACGGCCTTGAGCAGATCGCCGTCATCGTTGTCGTTGATGAGATGTGCGACCACTTCCGTGTCGGTCTGGCTCGTGAACTCATAGCCCTTGGCCTGAAGCTCGCGGCGGATCTCCTCGTGATTCTCGATGATGCCGTTGTGCACCAGCGCAATGCGGTTGCGCGAGATATGCGGATGAGCGTTGCAGACCTCGGGAGCGCCGTGGGTGGCCCAGCGCGTGTGCGCAATGCCGACGGTGCCCTTGACGCCGTCTTCGGCCACGCGCTCGACAAGCTCGTGCACGCGGGACACGGTGCGGGCCCTCTTCAGGACGCCCTGATCAAGCGTGGCGACCCCGCAGGAGTCATAGCCACGGTATTCAAGGCGACGAAGGCCTTCCAAAAGCATGGGCACGACATCGCGATGACTCGCGGCGGCGACGATACCACACATTTCTTTCTCTCCAAACGTTCTTCGGGCGGCCCTGCGGCCGCCCGGTTTCTTTCTGTCTTACTGCTTCTTGACCGGACGCGTCCAGCCCTCGATCGTCATCTGACGGGCGCGGGAAAGCGTGAGCTTGCCCGCGGGCGCGTTCCTCGTAAGCGTCGTGCCCGCACCAATCGTGGCGCCTGCACCGACCTCGACGGGCGCGATGAGCTGGGTGTCGGACCCGATGAACGCATCGTCGCCAATGACCGTGCGGAACTTGTTCACGCCGTCATAGTTGCAGGTGATCGTGCCTGCGCCGACATTGACGCGCGCGCCCACGTCGGCGTCGCCGATGTAGGTGAGATGGTTGACCTTCGAATCCTGACCGATGACGGACTTCTTCACCTCGACGAAGTTGCCGATGTGGTTGTTGCCCGTGAGTTCGGCGCCCGGACGAAGCCTCGAGTACGGGCCGATGCAAGAGTCCCTGCCGACCGCGGCGCCTTCAAAGTGACAGAAGGGAAGGATTTCGACGTCATCCTCGACCGTCGTATTGCGAATCACGCTGTAGGCGCCCACGCGAACGCCGTTGCCGAGCACGACGCGGCCCTCGAACACGCAGCCGACGTCGATCTCGACGTCCTGTCCGCAGACAAGCTCGCCGCGAATGTCGATGCGGTCGGGATCAATGAGCGTCACGCCGGCTTCAAGCAGGCGGTCGGCCTGCACGCGCTGCCAGGTACGCTCAAGGGCGGCGAGCTGCACCTTGGAGTTGACGCCCTCGACTTCATAGGCATGGTCAGGATGAACGGCGGAGATGCGCACGCCGTCGGCGGCCGCGAAGCCCACGAGATCCGTGAGGTAGTACTCCTTCTGGGCGTTGTCGTTCTTCAGGGCGTCGAGCCAGGCGTCAAGACGGGCCGTCGGGAGCACCATGATGCCGGTGTTGACCTCCCTGATCAGGCGCTGCTCGTCGGTCGCATCCTTTTCCTCGACGATGGCCGTTACGACGCCCTCGGCGTTTCGCACGATGCGGCCGTAGCCCTTCGGATTGTCCATTTCAATGGTGAGGAGAACGAACTCGCTCTTCTCCGCCTCCTCGAGCATGCGGCGGGCCGTTTCAGCGGACAGAAGCGGCACGTCTCCGAGGCAGACAAGCGTCTGGGGTTCGTTTCGGTCGAGCACGGGCCAGGCCTGCATCAGTGCATGCCCCGTTCCTTGCTGCGGCATCTGAAGCGCGAACTGCAGGTCGGTCCTGCCTTCGTAGTGCTTCTGCACCTCCTCCGCGCAATGACCGACGACAACCGTCTTGACGGCGGCAAAGCCCTCCACGGCATCAAGCACGTGATCGAGCATCGGTCGGCCTGCGAGAGGCTGGAGAACCTTGGGCAGTTTGGAATGCATGCGCTTGCCCATGCCGGCGGCAAGAATGACGATGTTCATGGATATGCGTGGTCCTGGAATGCGTGACTCTGAAACAAGAAGCGGGAGCCCTCATCGAGGGCTCCCGCCTGTGACTGGTAGATGAATTTTATCAGGCCGGCGAGCTGATCGGAACAACGGCCGGCTTGGGCATCAGAGGCTCGTTGACGACATTGTCACGATTCTTTTCGTGCCACCAGGCCAGATACTCGCGGTTGCCACGCGTCGGGGCGAGCGAGCCCGCCACCATGCCGAAGCCTGCAGCCAGGAAGCCGCCGAGGACGTTCGGGAACACGTCGCCGAACGCCGTCGTCGTCAGCACCGTCCAGACGCCGGCGCCGAGAAGCATCGACCACCAGACGCCCTGACGGGTCGTGCGCTTCCAGTAGAGCCCGCAGACGAGCGGCCAGAAGGCGCCGATCACGGGGAACTGGTAGGCCATGGCCACCATGTCGTAGATGGCGGTGCCTTCGACAAAGAGCGAGTACGACAGCACCATGATCGCAAAGCCGAACACCGTCCAGCGCATCGCACGGAGCATGTTCCGGTCGTTGAGGCGGACGAAGTGCGTGAGGATGTTGCTCACAAAGGCAGTCGACGGAGCGAGCATCGTGGCGGACGCAGTCGACATCACGGCCGAGAGCACGGCGCCAAAGAAAAGCACGCGGAGCCAGAGCGGCATGTGGTCACGAACGAGCGTCGGCAACAGGCGCTGCGGATCGGTGGCGAGCATGTCCTGCGCGCTGCCGGGCATTACCAGAATGGCGGCGATGACGATGAACATCGGCACAAACGCAAAGAGGATGTAGACGCAGCCGCCGATGACGGGGCCGGCCACGGCCGTCTGCACGTTTCTGGCGGACATGACGCGCTGGAAGACGTCCTGCTGCGGAATCGAGCCGATCATCATCGTGATGGCGGAGGATATCCAAAAGAGCCACCCGGTCGCCGTCGGCTCAGGAAGCGCATTGAAGAGATCGCGCTCATGAGCGTAGTCGATCACCTTGCCGAAACCGCCCGCGAGATCCGACGCAAAAAAGAGGATCGCAACGAGGCCGAGCACGATGATGATCATCTGCACGAAGTCGGTGACTGCGACGGACCACATGCCGCCGTACATCGTGTAGGCAAGCACAACGACGGTGCCGATCACCATGCCGCCAGACACGGAGATGTAGCCCTCGGTGATCAGGTTGATCACGAGACCGAGCGCAGCGACCTGAGCCCCCACCCACCCGAGGTAGGAGAGGACGATGAAAAGCGTGCAGAGAACCTCGACGCCGCGGCCGTAGCGCTCGCGGTAGTAGTCGCCGATCGTCAGGATGTTGAGCTTGTAGAGCTTCTGTGCGAAGAACATGCCCACAAGAATCAGAGCCATGCCGGAGCCGAACGGCTCTTCGATCACACCTACAATGCCGCTCTCGATGAAGCGGCCGGGAAGACCCAGAATGGTTTCGGAACCAAACCAGGTGGCAAACGTTGCCGTGATGACCATAGGCAGCGGAAGACTGCGCCCTGCAAGGGCAAAATCACTCGTACTGCTCACACGCGTTGCGGCATAGAGGCCGATGGCGATCGTCGCCAGCATGTAGAGCATTACAAAACCAATCAGCGCCATCTCACATATTTCCTCATAAAACGACGTTGAAGGGAAAACCTTGTTTATTCGCGCGAATTGTAGGGCGTATTGCCTCCCACCGTACCCTGCAGAATGTAAAAAATCCGACCTCGGGGACACCAATCGACCATTGTTTCATCGAGATCAAAAAAAACGTGTCCTTTCCCTCAGCCAGAGGGAAAGGACACGTTTTTTATATGACAAAACGATGACAGAAATCGACGGCCCGTCAAGCGTTCTGCTGAATGCCTCCGAGGAGCCAGCCCTCGTCGCCTTCGACGGGCTTTTCGAGGATCCAGGTCTCATCGAACTCCTCGACTTCACCATCGATTTCGATCCTGCCCGTAAAGCGGATGTTGGCGAGGTAGACGCCGTCGGACTCGGTGATGCCGAGCAGCTCGTTCTTGAGCTCCTTGATGTCGGACTTGTAGGCCTGAGCGCCGCGTTCGCGCAGCTGGTGCGTGATGGCAGTGAAGACCTCGGTGGTCGTGAAGTCGGAGATCTCGATCACGTTGCCCGTATCCCAGGCCTTCTGCAGCTTGCGGTACTGTTCGAGCGCCGTCTCGAGGAAGGCCTTGCGGTCAAAGTCGTCGGGCGTGATGTCGCGCACGCCGTCATCCTGAGCGGCACCGCCTGCGAACTGGTCCATCACGCTACCGGTGCGGGCGCCGGAAGCAGCCGCGGGCGCTTCGTACGTACGGGCGGCCTGCTGCGGCTCATCCTTGGGCACGTCGCTGTACTGAATCGGCTCGGCATAGCCGGAAGAGGTCTGGACACGCTTGCGCATCATCATGCCGAGCACCATGCGCAGCACGAAGAAGATCGCCACGGCAGCGAGAATGCCTGTGATGAGGCTCACCAGGCCTGCGCCCTCAATGCCGAGCAGCGATAGAAGCGCGGAAATGCCGAGTGCGGCGGCAAGGCCCGTCAGGACGCTACGCATCATGGACGGACGCTGGGCCTGCTGCGCGGGAGCGGCGTTGGGCTGCTGGCGCTGCTGGCCGGCAGCATTCTGCTGTTGGGGCGCCTTGGGCGCGGCGGACGGCGCCGGAGCCTTCTGGCTGAAAGTCGGTGCGGGACGGCCAAAGGAGCTTCCGCCGCCGAAGCGCTTGGCGGCGTCAGCATCCATGCTGGTCGTCACCATGCTGAAGCAGATCAAAAAAGCAACGAGAAATTTCTTCATGGTCGTTGGTCACTTGGTGGTGGAAAAAATCAGGCGCCGGGCTTGAAGCCGATGTGCATGGCGCAGATGCCGAAGGTCATGTTCTTCCAGGACACGCGTTCAAAGCCCGCATCCGTCATCATGCCTGCAAAAGTCGGCTGGTCGGGGTGCATGCGAATGGACTCCGCAAGATAGCGGTAGGACTCGCGGTCGCCGGCGATGACGCCGCCCGCCCAGGGCATGAAGCGGAAGGAATAGAAGTCGTAGATCGGCTTGAACCAGGGCTGGCACTTGGAGAACTCCAGCACGAGGAGCCTGCCGCCCGGACGCAGCACGCGCAGCATCTCGCGCAGGGCGCGGTCCTTGTGCGTCATGTTGCGGATGCCGAAGGACACGGTCACGACATCAAACGTGTTGTCGGCAAAGGGGAGCATTTCAGCATCGGCCTCGACGACAGGGCACGGGAAGCCCGCCTGAAGAAGGCGCTGGGCGCCGATCGCAAGCATCTCGTGATTGATGTCGGTGGCCACGACGTTGCCAGCGCCGGCACGGCGGGCAAGCGCGATCGCAAGGTCGCAGGTGCCGCTGGCAATGTCGAGCACCTTCTGGCCCTGCTTCGTTTCGGTCGCATTGATGCAGCGGCTCTTCCAGACGCGATGAAGCCCGAGGCTGAGCACGTCGTTGAGAAGGTCGTACTTGGGCGCAACGCTGTCGAAGACCTCTCGAACCTGATCGGCCTTCTTGTCCTCATCGACCATCTGGTAGCCGAAATCGATCTGATGGTGAGCCTCCTGTCTGGAGGCCTCGTCCTTGTTGTTGTTCTGCATTTTTTGCGGTTGTTGTCAGGAATGGGAGCAGTGGTGTGCGGGCTTCAGCTTGGCGGCCTTTTCCTCAAAGGGCTTGTTGGCCGGATCGTTCGGTTCGCGGGAGGCGCCGTTCTTGGCAAGATCGTCGAGATACTGCTGCCAGAGCACGTCCCTCTCGTTGACGAGCTTTTCAAGATAGTCCCAGCTGTAGATGCCGGAGTCGTGGCCGTCGGAGAACGTGAACTGGATCGCATAGTTGCCGACCACCTGCACGCCCGTAATGTCGACGAGGCGCTTGCCAACCTGAAGCACGGCTTCATCAGGCGAATGGCCCTGCACTTCGGCGGACGGAGACAGCACGCGCAGGTATTCGAAGCTCAGACGGACGGGGCCGTCTTCGTAAACGAGTTCGAGTTCGCGGCTCTTCTTGTGAAGAGCAATATCAACGGGTATTTTCATCTTCCATCATCTCCGCCCGTCCTCTTGACGGGCCGTATCTGTCGTTTCGGCGCGGTCCGAAGACCGTTTGAGCAGCCGTTTTTGAAGTCCTGTAATGATAACCGCTTCAGACGGCCACCACAGCGGCGCCCGCACCTCATTACACACCATCCGCCCTGCCGTCAGCCTTAACGACGCCCGCCTTCCGTAATCTTCGGGCAAAGAAAATCCCGCCTCGAAGATCGAGACGGGATCCGAAAATGGTCCCCGCGACAGGAATCGAACCTGTACCGCAGCCTTCGGAGGGCTGCATGATATCCATTTCACCACGCGGAGAAGAAGGTCATTATAACGGAATTCCCTCCGTTCAAAAAACGTCCGGAAGGTGCCCGACTAGATGGATGCCGGGTCGACCTCGATGGTCCAGTCGATGCCCGAGGGCGCATTGAAGGTTGCCTGCCACTGCCAGAGAAAACGGTTCAGGGATGCCCTGCCGTCGGCCTCGACGAGCAACTGGGCGCGTTCGACATCCATCAGGCGCACGAGGGGCATGGGCACGGGATCGAAGACCCTGACATCCTCGGGAGCCATGCTGAAGCCTGACTTTGCGCAGGCGTTGAGGAAGTAGAGTGCCTCGGCGAGCGTCTTCGCCTGCGCCGTGACCAGTGCCTGATGGACAAAGGGAACGCACCAGTTTTCCTTGCGTTCCTCGACGAGAGACTCCGCAAAGCCCCTGTAGTCCTGCTTTTCCAGAGCGCCGAAAAGGGGGTCCTCGGGAAGCCGCGTCTGAATGACGACGCGCCCCTGATCGCCGTGGCGGCCGGCACGGCCCGCCACCTGCATCAGCGTGGCGAAGAGCCGCTCCTTGGCGCGCGCATCAGGACTCAGGATCTGGGCGTCGGAATTGAGAATGACGACCAGACCGACATTGTAGAAGTCGTGCCCCTTCGCGATCATCTGGGTGCCGACCAGAATGTCCACCTCTCCGCGGTGTACCTTGGCGAAGGCCTTTTCAGCCTCATGCTTGCGGGAGACACTGTCTCGGTCTATGCGAAGCACCTTGCGCTCGGGGAACCTCCGGCCGATCTCCTCCTCAAGACGCTCCGTGCCGATGCCTCGCGGCAGAATGTCGACATTGCCGCAAGAGGGACAGGCTTCAGGCACCTCCGTCTGCCAGCCGCAGTGGTGGCAGACCAGCGATCTGGAAGACTTGTGGAAGACGGAGAAGGTGGAGCAGCGCCTGCACGTGCTCACCCAGCCGCAGGCGGGGCATGACAGCACGGGCGAGTAACCTCGCCTGTTGAGAAACACAAGCACCTGACGGCCGGCTTCCAGACAACGGCTCATGGCTGCGCACGCCTCATCGGAGAGCGCCTCGCCCGAGCCACGCCTCGGCGGCTCGATGAGCTCGATGGCAGGCAGCAGGGCATTCTGCACGGCGCGCTGATGAAGCTCAAGAAGCCTGTAGCCGCCAGACTGTGCCTTGACCCAGCTTTCAATCGAAGGCGTGGCAGAGCCTAGCACGACGGGAATCCCGTTCCTGTGGGCTCGCCAGACGGCAAGGTCTCGGGCCGAGTATCGAAGTCCGTCCCCCGCCTTGAACGACTGGTCATGCTCCTCGTCGACGATGACGAGGGAAAGCTTGCGGAAGCTGGAGAAGACCGACATGCGCGTGCCAACGAGCACGCGGGCGCGCCCCTCGTGTACGGCAAGCCAGGAGCGCGCGCGCTCCATGTCCGCCAGATCTGAGTTGAGCGTCACGACGCTCTCGCCGGGAAAGCGTGATCGCACGCGGCCCTCGAGTTGGGGCGTCAGATTGATTTCCGGTACGAGCAGGAGGACCTGAGCCTCGGGATCACGGGCAAGAACCCGCTCCATGATGTGAAGATAGACTTCGGTCTTGCCCGACCCCGTCACGCCGAACAGAAGGAAGGGGCTGTAGCCGGAAGCCGTCGAGACGGCCTCCACCGCCGCACTCTGTTCGTCGTTGAGCGCGGGCTTCGGCCCTGCCTCGCCTGCGGGCTCCGGCAGCTTCTTCAGCTTTTCGAGCTGGTTCTGATGCCTCACGCCGGGAATGCGGCGGAAGAAGACGGGAAGCGTCGGCACGGCCGCCTCGCCCCATGAGCGGATGTAGTAGCCCGCGGCAAAGCGGGTCAGCGCCAACCACTCCTCGGTCATGGGCGCGGAGTCGCGCAGGACGGCCTTGATCTGCCTGACCCTGTTCTCCGCGAAATCGGCGGCCGCCCGAAGCCCCGCCACGATGCCCACGACGTTCCGCGTGCGCAGGCCCACGACGACGCGGTCCCCCACTGCAACGAGCATGTCCGCCGGCACGGCATAGTCAAGCAGCCCGAGCCCCGGCGTGTCCACCATCACCTTTGCATAAAGATCGCCCGCTTCCTTTGTCATCGCCTCTGGCCCGCCCCTTGAAGAAATGTGGATAATCTTGTGGACAATTTTCCGAGCTTTTTCCTAAAAACCTGTCCAAATCCATTGTTCGCGCCACTATCTGTTCAATAGGCATCCCCTAACGGGACTGTCCTGCAGTCCATTAAAAGACAAAGGCGCCAAGACATCTTTCGTCTTGAGCGCCTTTGCAACGACTCGCACAGTTGAAAAAAGCTGTGCATAACCCTATCGAGAATCAGTGATAGCGTCGGCTATATTCGTGAACTTCGTCGACCAGGATCTGAACGTTTTCAATCGGCGTGAACTGGTTGATGCCGTGTCCGAGATTGAAGACATGGCCGCCATTGCCAATCATACCGAAGCCGTCCATGACCTTGCGTGCCTCGGCGCGGATTGTCTCCTCGGGGCCGAAGAGGGCGAGCGGGTCCATGTTGCCCTGAAGGGCGACCTTGTCCTCAACGACGCGACGTGCACGGGTCATGTTGACCGTCCAGTCGAGGCCGACCGCATTGCAGCCGGAGGCCGCGATTTCGGAGAGCCATTCGCCGCCGCCCTTCGTGAAGACGATGGACGGAACAACCTCGCCCTCGTTTTCGCGAACGAGGCTGTCGAGCACCTGGCGGGTGTAGCGCAGAGAGAAGCGCTGGAAGTCGCCGTCGGCGAGCATGCCGCCCCAGGTGTCGAAAATCTGAACGGCCTGAGCGCCTGCGGCGATCTGGGCGTTCAGATACGTGGCAACGGCCTTGGCGTTGACGTCAAGCACGCGCTCGAGCAGGTCGGGGCGCTGGTACATCATGGTCTTGACCGTACGGAAGTCGCGGCTGCCGCGGCCTTCGATCATGTAGCAGGCAAGCGTGAAGGGAGAGCCGGAGAAGCCGATCAGGGGGACTCGGTTGTTGAGGGCCTTGCGGATCGACGTCACGGCGTCCATGACGTAGCGGAGCTCCTTGTCGGATTCAGGCACGTAGAGCTTGGCAACGGCCTCCTCGCTCTGAACGGGATGGTCGAACACGGGACCCTCGCCGGCCACGAAGTGCAGGCCGAGGCCCATGGCATCGGGAACCGTCAGAATGTCGGAAAAAAGGATGGCCGCGTCGAGACCGTAACGGTCGATCGGCTGCAGCGTCACTTCCGTAGCGTAATCGGGGTTCATGGCGAGGCCCATGAAACTGCCCGCGCGCGCACGGGTTTCGCAATACTCCGGCAGATAGCGGCCGGCCTGACGCATCAGCCACACGGGGGTAAAATCGGTTTTTTCACGCTTGAGCGCACGCAAAAAGCAATCGTTGATCGGTTTCATGGTTCCCACTTAGAAACGGAAGAAATACAAAAGAGCTAGACATGCCCGCCAACCCAGAGTCCCCTTTCACGAACACCAGCTGGCTGACGACCGGCAAGAACAACGCCCCCGTCATCGCAGTGCACGCGCAACCGGGCGCCAAGCGGACTGCCGTCGTCGGCGTTCACGGCGACAGGCTCAAGATCGCCCTGGCCTCTCCTCCTGTGGACGGCAAGGCCAACGCGACGCTGATCAAGTACCTCTCCAAGGGGCTGGGCGTCTCCAAGAGCTCCGTGCGTCTGCTGAGCGGCGACACGAGCCGTGAAAAACGAATAGAAGTCGTCGGCCTTTCGACCGACGACCTTCTGGAAGCCTTGAAGAAGCTCTTGTCCGACGGTTAGCGGACGATGAGGACCGGGCGGTCGACCTGATGCAGGACCTTCTGGGTTTCGCTGCCCAGCAGGAACGAGCCGATGGAGCCGAGACCGCGGCTGGCCATCACGATGAAGGACACGTCGTGGCGGACGGCGCAGGCCAGCACGCCCTTCCAGATGGCGTCTGCATGCTCGGCAACCACTTCGCACGGGACGCCCTTTTCGGCAGCCTTGCGGCTGATGGCGGCCAGCCGGTCGCGGACGGCGGCATCCTCGGCCTCAAAACCACCGGTCGGGGCCTCGCCGACGACCGAAGTCATGCCGATGAGTTCGCCGCCGAGCTGCTTCGTCAGATCGATGGCCGTATCAATCGCCTTGTCACTCAAATTAGACCCGTCTGTAGTTACCAGTACCTTAACGCCAGCCATGCTGACCTCCTGATTGAATCAAATACCTTTGTTCTCAAGCGCTTGGTTACGCATCAGATAATCGTACCTGCATCCAGCAGCCGACTGACCTGCATCCCTGCGCTTTCTTGATTTTGAACATAAAAAAAGGGCGGTATTTGAACAATACCACCCTTTTTGGCAGAAACAACGTTCGCTTAACGCTGCTGACGAATCTTCTTGATTGCCACGATCTGAGCGGCCAGAGCGGCCATCTCGGCTTCGAGGCGGGCAATCTCGATTTCGCCCGTTGCATTCTGACGCTGTGCGCGGGCATCTTCAAGAGCCTTGGCAGCCTTGGCCTCGTCGAGGTCATTGCTGCGGACGGCCGTATCAGCCAGCACAGTCACCAGATCGGGCTGAACTTCAAGCACGCCACCAGCCACAAACACCTGTTCCACTTCCTTCTTGCCCGGCAGATGAATGCGGACAAAACCGGGGCGGATCAGCGTGATGAGGGGCACGTGCCCAGGCAGAATACCCAATTCGCCAGACTTACCGGGCAGCGAAACGAGCTCGGCGTCACCGGAGAAGATGGACTCTTCCGCGCTAACGACGTCGACTTTGATAGTAGCCATGTTAGTTGCTCCGTTGTCGGGCGCTTGACAGGGCCGATCTTGCGACCGGCCTCAGGCAAGCATTACTTCAGGGTCTTCGCCTTTTCAAAGGCTTCGTCGATGGTACCGACCATGTAGAAGGCCTGTTCGGGAAGTTCGTCGCATTCGCCTTCAACAATCATCTTGAAGCCGCGGATCGTTTCCTTGAGCGGAACGTACTTGCCGGGAGCACCGGTAAACACTTCAGCAACGTGGAACGGCTGGGAGAGATAGTTCTGGATCTTGCGAGCGCGCATAACCGTCAGCTTGTCTTCCGGAGCGAGTTCGTCCATACCGAGAATGGCGATGATGTCGCGGAGTTCCTTGTAGCGCTGGAGCGTTTCCTGAACACGACGGCAGATGGAGTAGTGCTCTTCGCCGATGATGTTCGGGTCGACCTGGCGGGACGTGGAGTCAAGCGGGTCAACGGCCGGGTAGATACCAAGGGCAGCGATGTCACGAGACAGCACGACCGTGGCGTCCAAGTGGCCGAAGGTGGTAGCCGGAGACGGGTCGGTCAAGTCGTCAGCAGGCACGTAAACGGCCTGAATGGACGTAATGGAACCGGTCTTCGTGGAAGCAATACGTTCCTGAAGCTTACCCATTTCTTCAGCAAGCGTCGGCTGGTAGCCCACGGCGGACGGCATACGGCCGAGCAGAGCGGACACTTCCGTACCGGCAAGGGTATAACGGTAGATGTTGTCGATGAAGAGCAGGATGTCGCGGCCTTCGTCACGGAAGGCTTCGGCCATCGTAAGGCCCGTCAGAGCAACGCGGAGACGGTTTCCCGGGGGTTCGTTCATCTGACCGAACACCATGGCCACCTTGTCGAGAACGTGGGACTCTTCCATTTCGTGGTAGAAGTCGTTACCTTCACGGGTACGTTCACCGACGCCGGCAAACACGGAGTAACCACCGTACTGCTTGGCGATGTTGTTGATGAGCTCCATCATGTTGACGGTCTTGCCCACACCGGCACCGCCGAAGAGGCCGACCTTGCCGCCCTTGGCGAACGGGCAGATAAGGTCAATAACCTTAATGCCGGTTTCGAGAAGTTCAACGGACGGGGAGAGTTCGTCGAACTTCGGGGCCGGACGATGAATCGGGCGAACTTCTTCAGCGCCGATGTCGCCGCAGTCGTCGATCGGGCGACCGAGCACGTCCATAATGCGGCCCAGGGTCTTGGGACCAACCGGGACGGAGATTTCATGGCCGGTGCTCTTGACCTTCATGCCGCGCTGCAGGCCTTCAGAAGAGCCCATGGCAATGGTACGCACCACGCCGTCGCCCAACTGCTGCTGCACTTCGAAGGTCAGGCCCTCTTCAGCCAGGGGATTGCTTTCATCCTTTTCAAGGACGAGAGCTTCGTAAACCTTAGGCATGGCATCACGGGCGAACTCAATGTCAACCACGGCGCCAATGACCTGAACGATCTGTCCGATACTCATGGGTTTTCCTCAGTTATCGATACTTAAGACACGGCGGCGGCACCACCGACGATTTCGGTGATTTCCTTCGTAATGCCGGCCTGACGGGTCTTGTTATAAACGAGCTGCAGCTCTTCGATGAGCTTCTTGGCGTTGTCCGAAGCGGCCTTCATGGCCACCATGCGGGCGCTCTGTTCAGAAGCCATATTTTCTGCAACTGCTTGGTAAATCAAAGCTTCGACGTAACGCTTCAGAAGCGCGTCGAGAACGGTTTCGGCGTCGGGCTCGTAGAGATAGTCCCACGAGTGATCACGCTTGTCAGCCGCATCAAGATGGCTGTCCGTAAGCGGCAGAATCTGCTCGACCACGGGCACCTGCTTCATGGCGTTAACAAAACGGGAATAGGCCAGATGCACAGAATCCACCTTGCCTTCGACGTAAGCCTGAATCTGGATGCGGATGGCACCGATCAGACGGTCGAGGTTCGGGCGGTCGCCAAGCTGGACGGCCTGGCTAACCACATTGGCCTGAAGGCGCTGGAGGAAGCCTAACCCCTTGTTACCGAGAGCGGTGGCTTCAATGGAGTAGCCTTCCGCGCTCCAGTCCTTGATCTTGTGCAGAACAAGGCGCTGAATGTTGGTATTCAGGGGGCCGGCAAGCCCCTTGTCGGTCGTCACGAGAATGAGACCAATCTTCTTGGTGCCTTCATGCTTAACGAGGAACGGATGCTTGTATTCGCTGTTCGCACGGGCAAGATGCGAGCAGATCACTCGAATCTTGTCACCGTACGGACGGGCCGCAAACATCCGGTCCTGCGCCTTGCGCATCTTCGAGGCCGCAACCATCTCCATCGCCTTGGTGATCTTGCGCGTGTTTTGCACGCTCTTGATCTTTCCGCGAATTTCCTTTGTACTGGGCATGGGATATGGGTCCTCTTGGATTTGTTAACGCTTAGTAAGCACCGCTCTTCTTGAACGACTCGATAGCAGCCTTGAGCTGGGCATCGACGTCCTTGGAGAGTTCCTTCTTGGCTTCGATCGTTTCGATCAGGTCAGCATGGTGCGTCTTGAGGTATTCACGCATGCCGCGTTCGACACGAAGCGCGTCAGCAACAGCCACGTCGTCGTAGGCACCCATGTTCACGGCGTAAAGCACGAGAGCTTCTTCCCAAACCTGAAGCGGCTGGTACTGCGGCTGCTTCATGAGTTCGGTAACGACACGACCGCGTTCGAGCTGCTTGCGGGTAACATCGTCGAGGTCAGAGGCGAACTGAGCAAAGGCAGCGAGTTCACGGTACTGAGCCAGGGCAAGACGGACACCACCGCCGAGCTTCTTGATGATCTTCGTCTGAGCGGCACCACCGACTCGGGACACGGAAATACCCGGGTTGATGGCGGGACGGATACCGGCGTTGAAGAGGTCGGTTTCAAGGAAGATCTGACCGTCGGTAATGGAAATCACGTTGGTCGGAACGAAGGCGGTAACGTCGCCAGCCTGCGTTTCAATGATCGGCAGAGCCGTCATGGAACCGGTCTTGCCCGTAACCTTGCCTTCCGTGAAGCGTTCGACGTAAACCGGGTTCACGCGAGCGGCACGTTCGAGCAGACGGCTGTGCAGGTAGAAGACGTCGCCAGGGTAGGCTTCGCGTCCCGGCGGACGGCGGAGCAGCAGGGAAATCTGACGGTAGGCCCAAGCCTGCTTCGTCAAGTCGTCATAGACAATCAGGGAGTCTTCACCGCGGTCGCGGAAGTATTCACCCATCGTGGCGCCGGCGTACGGAGCGATGTACTGCATGGCGGCGGATTCGGAAGCCGTGGCGGCAACGACGATGGTGTATTCCATGGCGCCGCTTTCTTCGAGCTTGCGAACGACGTTGGCGATCGTGGAGGCCTTCTGGCCGATGGCAACGTACACGCAGGTAAGGTTCTTGCCCTTCTGGTTGATGATCGTGTCGATGGCGACGGCGGTCTTACCACACTGGCGGTCGCCAATGATGAGTTCGCGCTGGCCGCGGCCGATCGGGATCATGGAGTCAACGGACTTCAAGCCCGTCTGAACCGGCTGGGAAACGGACTGGCGGTCGATAACGCCGGGAGCAACCTTTTCGACGACGTCGAAGAGTTCCGTGTTGATCGGACCCTTGCCGTCGATCGGCTGACCGAGAGCGTTCACAACGCGGCCGATAAGTTCCGGACCAACGGGAACGGAAAGAATCTTGCCGGTCGTCTTGACCAGGTCGCCTTCGGAAATGTGTTCGTAGGAACCGAGAATAACGGCACCGACGGAGTCACGTTCGAGGTTGAGGGCGAGGCCATACGTATTGCCGGGGAATTCCAGCATTTCGCCCTGCATCACGTCGCTAAGACCGTGAACACGGCAGATACCGTCGGTCACCGACACGACGGTGCCCTGGGTACGAAGATCTGCGGAAACGCCGAGGCCTTCGATACGCTTCTTCAGCAGATCGCTGATTTCACTGGGATTGAGTTGCATCTTACAGCTCCGAATGTTTTTAAGCGGTGAGCGTCGTCTTCATCTGAGCGAGACGAGCGCGAATCGAACCGTCAAGAAGTTTGTCGCCGATACGAATGCAAACGCCGCCGATCAGTTCGGGATTGATGGAAACGATCGGGTGGAGTTTGAGGCCGGGGAACTTCTTGGCAAGCGACTCAAGCAGGCTGTCGAGCTCAGCGGCGCTAAGCTCAAAGGCCGACTCGATGTAGGCATCGGCAATGCCTTCGGAAGAATTCTTCAGCTCACGAAACTGACGGGCGATCTCCGGGAAAGCTTCCAGACGACCGTTTTCGATGACCACGCGCAGCATGTTCGCGACTTCCTTCGGGAGGTTGTTGCCGCAAAGTTCCGCAATCAGGTCGCAGAGTTGATCGTCAGTCAGCTTCGGATCGCCAACCAGCGTGGCGACTTCAGGATTCTTAGTCAGGGAAGCGAGAGCTTCGATGACTTCAAGATCCTGGGCCACATCTTCAGCGCCGGCATTACGGTCTTTCAAAGCCTTCATCAGGCCTTGTGCGTAGGGGCGCGCAATCGTCGAAAGTTCAGCCATAGTTAGAGCTTCGCCTTCAATTGTTCAAGCATGGCGGCGTGAACGGTCTTGTCGACCTCACGGGCCAGGATCTGCTCAGCACCGGCAACGGCAAGAGCAGCCACTTCGTTACGAAGCGCTTCACGAGCACGCTGCATTTCCTGAGCAGCTTCAGCACGAGCATTCTCGATGATGCGGTCGGCTTCGACCTGAGCCTGAGCTTTGGCTTCATCGACGATACTCTGAGCACGCTTTTCACCGTCAGAAACAATGGTGGTGGCACGGGCGCGGGCGTCGGCTTCGATGGCCTTGCCCTGCTCGGTCGCGATAGCCAGAGCCTTCTCACCCTTGTTAGCGGCAGAGAGACCATCGGCGATCTTCTTCTGACGCTCTTCAATCGCGTGGATCAGCGGCGGCCAGATGTACTTCATGGTGATCCAGGCACCAAGGAAGAACACGACCATCTGTAAAAACAGAGAGGCATTAATGTTCATTATTGAACCCCGTTACGTTGACCGCCCTCTCGCCCTTCTAGCGTTCAAGCAGGGCAGTCAACGGCGTCATTAAAAGAAAAGACGTTTTATTTTCGCGGCACCAAATTAGCCGACGAACGGGTTGGCAAAGGCGAACATCATGGCGATACCGACACCGATAAGGAAGGCAGCGTCGATAAGACCGGCGAGAAGGAACATCTTCGTCTGGAGCGGTTCCATCAGCTCGGGCTGGCGGGCGGCGGATTCGAGGTACTTGGCACCCATGATGGCGATGCCGAGACAGGCACCGATGGCGCCGAGACCGATGATGAGACCGCAAGCGAGAGCGACGAGAGCGACGTTGGTCATTTTAAAAAACTCCTGAATTTAAAAAGAGGGAGTAAAGGAAAAAAGAGATTAGTGGCTGCTGTGGGCCTGACCGATGTAGACGAGCGTCAACATCATGAAGATGAAGGCCTGAAGCAGAACAATCAGGACATGGAAAAGCCACCAGACCAAACCTGCGAAGACTTGACCAATACCAGCACTAACAGTCCCAATGGAACTGAGTTCGAGAGCGAAACCGCCGAGAAGCGCCAGCAGGAAGAACAGCAATTCACCAGCATACATGTTGCCGAAGAGTCGCATGCCGAGCGAGACGAACTTGGCGAGGTACTCAATGATGTTCAACAGGAAGTTGAACGGCCAGAGAGCGGGATGACTGCCGAAAGGCGCAGTAAACAGTTCATGCACGAAGCCGCCGAGGCCCTTGACCTTCACGCCGTAGTAGAAGAGAAGGAGGAGCACGCCCAACGACATGCCGAGCGGGCCGTTGAGGTCAGCAGTCGGCAACGGACGGAGATGATCGAGGCCGATCAGACCAGCAATCGCGGGGAACAGGTCAACCGGAATCAAGTCGATGGAGTTCATCAACGCGACCCAGCAGAACACGGTTAAAGCCAGCGGAGCCACGAAGGTGCGGTCGCCGTGCACGATGTTCTTGGCCTGGTTGTTGACCATTTCCACCAGCATTTCGACTGCACACTGCATCTTTCCGGGGACACCGGAAGTAGCCTTCTTAGCACCGGCTCGCAGAAGGAAGAACATGACAGCCAGCATCAACACGGAGAAGAAGATGGTGTCGTAGTTCACGATAGAAAAATCAACAACGGACCCCTGATGCGCGGAAGCCAGGTGGGCCATGTGATGTTTAATATACTCAGTAGCGGTAAGGGCTTCTGCTGCCATGGATACCGATCCTTAATGTCTCTTGAACAGCACGATGAAGTAACTGTTCGCCACCGCAATTATCGTGAAGATAAAGGCGGGCCAATGAAGGTTTTCGTAGTACCCGACCATCAGCCCCAAAAGAAGCACGACAACCAGGATCTTGACAAACTCCCCTCCGAGCACTGCGACAGCACTTGGGCTGTACGCCGTCAAAAATTTCGGCAGCACCAAAAACAACGCGAGGAGCGTCGTCGGGACCGCGTAAGCGAGCCCCGCCATCAGTGCCGTGTAGGCTGCATCCTGCCCTACGAAAAAAGCAGAAACAACAGTTACAAGAAATACGATGACATACTGCGCAAGGGAAATGCGCATCATATCAGAAATGGCGTACATACTTGCGGTTGTTCGTTGGGTTTTCAGTCGGATCGAATTCTAAGTTTTGTCTTAAATACATACAACTCACCAAACGGGGAACACTCCTACCTCGTTATGGGTATGCTCTATAGAATTTATCTATTAAGCACGAAGTCGCCTAAGCCCTTCGACTTAATGGCCCTGCTGTTGGATCCGGTGTACGATGCCCTCGAGCTGGTCGAGATTGGTAAATTCAATCACGATCCTGCCCTTGCCCTTCGAGTTGGCGGAGAGCTTCACGACGGCACCGAGCGTTTCGGCGAGCGACTCCTCGAGTCGAATGTCGTCGCGGGTCTTGACCACGAACTTCTGACGAACGGGTTGCTTTTCCTTCATCCGACGGATCAAGTCTTCAGTTTGACGCACCGACAGCGCTTTGGCAACCACTTCTTTCGCGGCCAGCACCTGTTCGGCGGCATCAAGCGCGAGAAGCGCACGCGCATGTCCCATCTCGAGCTTGCGCTCCTTCAGCATGGCCTTCACTTCAGGCGTCAGCGTCAGAAGGCGAAGAAGGTTCGTCGTTGCGGTGCGCGAACGGCCGACGGCTTCGGCCGCCTGTTCATGCGTGTAGTCGCACTCGTCAATGAGGCGCTGGATGCCTGCCGCCTCCTCGAGAGGATTCAGGTCCTCACGCTGCATGTTCTCGATGAGCGCCATGGCGAGTGCCTGGGTCTGATCCACCGTGCGGATGATGACGGGAACCTCTTCGAGGCCCGCCATGCGGGCGGCGCGGAAGCGGCGCTCGCCGGCGATGATTTCGTAGCCCTCGTCCGCAGGACGGACGATGATCGGGCTGATGATGCCCTGCTGGCGAATGGAGTCAGCCAGCTCCTGAAGCCCCTCTTCCGTCATGGTGCTGCGCGGCTGAGTGCTGCCAGGGCGCAGCTCGTCAAGCTTCACCGTTTCAAGGCGCTTGTCATCACCGTCCTCTTCGGAGAGGCCGCTCACGTCGAAGTCGTCATAAATGGCGCCCAGACCGCGGCCGAGGCCTCCAAGTTTCTTTGCCGTCACGTTTTCTCCCGTTGAATTACTTGTGCTTCTTTTCCATGCGCTCGATGAGTTCTTCCGCACAGGCCATGTAGGCCTTGGCACCCTTGCTCGAGCGGTCGTAGACGACGCCGGGCAGGCCGTAGCTCGGCGCCTCGGCAAGCCTCACGTTGCGCGGAATGATGGTCTTGAAGACCTTGTCGCCGAAATGCTCCTCAAGCTGCGTGCTCACCTGCTGCTGGAGCGTGATGCGCGTGTCGAACATCACGCGCAGAAGCGCCACGATGCGCAGGTTCTTGTTCTTCTCGGCACGAACGCGCTTGACGCTGCCCACGAGGTCGGTAAGCCCCTCGAGCGCATAGTATTCGCACTGCATCGGAATGATGACGCCGTCAGCCGCGCACAGCGCGTTGAGCGTCAGCATCGACAGGCTCGGCGGACAGTCGATGAGCACATAGTCGTACTTGTCGAGCTCGGGCTCGAGCGCCTTCTTGAGGCGCACGTCTCGATGATCAAGCCCCACGAGCTCCACCTCGGCACCCGCCAGCTCGCGATTGGCAGGCAGAACGTCAAAGCCGCCCTCAGCCGAATGGCAGACAGCCTGCTCGAAGCTCGCGATGCCGAGCAGCACCTCGTAGATCGAACCCTTCAGGTCGCGCTTTTCGATGCCGCAGCCCATCGTGCCGTTGCCCTGGGGGTCAAGGTCGATGAAGAGCACCCTGCGTCCCTTCAAGGCGAGGGCGCCTGCAAGATTGACGGCGGTCGTCGTCTTGCCGACCCCTCCTTTCTGATTAGCGATACAAAAGATTTGCGCCATAAGTTCGTCGTCCAAACGTCGTGCGGTCCGCTGACCTTCGGTTGTCTCAAATGTCTAATAGTAATGCGCGGCCGTCATCCGCAAGAATGCTCACTTGACCGCAGCTGCGGCGGCTGTCGCCTGCGCGCTGAGCTCCAACCAGAGTTCGGAGAAACCCTGCCAGAAAATGGCGACGCCCAGACAGATCAGGATGAAGGCGAAGATTCGCGCCAGCGCGTCTGCGCCCGCCACGCCGACCGCCTTGTTCAGACGGTCGCTGTAACGATAGCAGACCCAGATGACCGCCACCGTTGCAACCGTCGCCACAAACGTGCCGGCGATGTGCCCGAGGTCTCGCGGCAGACTGGTGCTCACGGCCACGGACACGGCAATCGCACCGGGTCCCGTCGTGAGCGGCAGCGTAAAGGGGTAGAAGGCCATGGACTTGAGCTTCGCGCGGGACAGCGCGGGGCGCTCCTCCGTCGTCTCCTCCTGCGTCGGCGCATTCAGGGCAGTCCAGCCTGCGGCGAAAAGCACGCAGCCGCCCGCCATTCGAAGCACGCCGACGGAAATGCCGAAGAAGCTGAGAATCAGGTGTCCGCACGTCAGGCACACCAGCAGAATGATCAGGCAGTACAGGGCGATCCTGTTGGCAACGAACGCACGATCCCTGTCCGACAGGCTGGTTGTCAGCGTACAGAAGAACATTGCTCCGCTGAACGGATTGATGACGGGCAGGAATGTCGAGAATGCGAGTACGAAGGCACTGACGAAAGCGCTGGTCATGACAGTCTCCTAAATCTCTAGTTGACGGGCTTCATCACCACCAGATGGCGAGCCTCTCCAAGCCCGGGAACCTCCATGGGAAGCACCTCTGCGACGGATGCGTCGGCAGGCAGACAACTGATTTCATCCTCGGGCACGGCGCCCTTCATGGCCAGCCAGAGACCGTCCGGCTTGATGAGGTGGCGCGTCAGGTCCACAAAGTCCTGAAGATTCGCAAAGGCCCTGGACGTGATCAGGTCGTACTGGCCCGAAAGACGTTCGATTCGCGCATGGCGGGTCGAATAGTTCCTGAGTCCCAGCTCGATGGCGGCCTGAGTGAGAAAGGCCGTCTTCTTGCTGACGGCATCAACCGCCGTCACGCGAAGATCAGGCCTGAGAATGGCAAGCGGGATCGACGGTAGGCCGCCTCCGCTGCCGACGTCGAGCACGTTCACCGCATCAGGGCCGAGACGCTTCACGAACGGCACGAGCGCCGCCGAGTCCAGAAGATGATGCGTCAGGATCTCGTCATCGCGGCGAATGGCGGTCAGGTTGTAGACCTTGTTCCACTTCTGGAGCAGGCCCGCAAAGCGCATGAGTTGGTCCACCTGATCGACGGAGGCCTCAAGACCAAGCGTCGCGAGGCCTTCCTCCAGGCGTGGCTGAAAATCAAACATTGCCTTTTTCCTTGGCTTGAGTGCCCTTGTCCTTCACATAGTAGTAGCGGCGCTTCAAATGCACCAGCAGCAGCGAGACCGCAGCCGGCGTCACGCCGGAGATGCGGGAGGCCTGCCCGATCGTCTCGGGACTGATCGACTTGAGCTTCTGTCGAACCTCGAAGCTGAGCCCCGGCACGCTGTCGTAGTCGAGCTCGGCGGGAATCTTCAGCGTCTCGTTGGCCAGCGTGCGCTCGATCTCCGCCTTCTGACGAGAGATGTAGCCTGAATACTTTACTTCCGTTTCGGCCTGGAACAGCTCGTCATCCGAGAAGTCCTCCAGAGGCAGGACGGGAGCACCGTCCGTCTTCGTCATGCCCGCAACGGCCTTGAGAGTGACGCCGGGGCGGGTGGCCAGAGCGTGAAGCGAGTATTCGCGCTCCATGTCGGTGCCGAGCACGCGGTTCATCTCCTCGGAAGTGAAGAGCTTCGGATTGACCCACGTGTCCTTCAGGCTCTGCATCAGGCGGGCGACGTTCTCCTGCTTGCGGCAGAAGTAGGCCCAGCGTTCGTCATCGACGAGGCCGAGACGTCGCCCTTCCTCCGTCAGGCGCACGTCGGCGTTGTCCTCACGCAGGCTCAGACGGTATTCGGCGCGGCTAGTAAACATGCGGTAGGGCTCCGTCACGCCGCGAGTCGTCAGATCGTCGACCATCACGCCGAGATAGGCCTGATCGCGGCGGGCCGTCCAGGAGCCTTCGCCGCGCGCGTAGAGCGCGGCATTGAGACCGGCGAGAAGCCCCTGTGCGGCGGCCTCTTCGTAACCCGTCGTGCCGTTGATCTGACCGGCAAAGAAGAGGCCGGGCATGGCCTTCGTCTCCATGCTGGTCTTGAGGCCGCGCGGATCGTAGAAGTCGTATTCAATCGCATAGCCCGGACGCAGCAGATGCGCGTGCTCAAGGCCGGGCATGTTGTGGACGATGTCGAGCTGGACGTCGAAGGGCAGGCTCGTTGAGATGCCGTTCGGATACCACTCGTTGACATGCAGACCTTCGGGCTCAAGGAACACCTGATGGCTGTCCTTGTCGGCGAAGCGCTTCACCTTGTCCTCGATGGACGGACAGTAGCGCGGGCCGATGCCGTGGATGACGCCCGTGTACATGGGCGAGCGGTCGAGGTTGGCCAGAATGATGTCATGAACTTTCTGGTTCGTGCGCGTGATCCAGCAGGGCACCTGCCTCGGATGTTCCGGAGCGGGCTTGAGCAGCGAAAACTGCGGCACGGGATCAAGGTCACCCCACTGCTCCTCGCACTTGCTGAAGTCGATCGTACGGCCGTCGATTCGGGCGGGCGTGCCCGTCTTGAGACGGCCCTGAGGCATTCCGAGCTCCTTGAGGCGCTCCGCCAGACGGACGCTCGCGGGATCGCCGACGCGGCCCGCCTGATAGTGCTCAAGGCCGATGTGCACCATGCCGTTGAGGAAGGTGCCCGCGCAAAGCACGACAGCCTGCGCGCTGAAACAGAAGCCCGTCTGGGTCACGATGCCCGCAACGCGGCCGTTTTCGACGATCAGGTCATCAACGGCCTGCTGGAAGACGCTGAGGTTCTCCTGGCCTTCAATGCGCTCGCGCATGGCGCGGCGGTAAAGCTGACGGTCGATCTGGGCGCGGGTGGCCTGAACGGCGGCACCCTTGGAGCCGTTGAGAATGCGGAACTGAATGCCGGCCTCGTCAGTCACGACGCCCATGGCGCCGCCCATGGCGTCAAGTTCCTTGACGAGATGACCCTTGCCGATGCCGCCGATGGACGGATTGCAGGAGAGTTGGCCGATCGTTTCAACGTTGTGCGTCACGAGCAGCGTGCGGCGGCCCATGCGCGCGGCGGCAAGCGCGGCTTCCGCGCCTGCATGGCCGCAGCCGACCACGATGACCTCAAATTTTTCGGGGTACAGCATTTATTTTCCAATACAGAACTTACTAAAAATCATGCCGAGGATGTCTTCGGTCGTCGTTTCGCCGAGGATCTCTCCAAGCGCGCGGCTCGCGAGGCGAAGCTCTTCCGCCACCAGTTCGGGCATGGGATCGCAGTCGATGAGAAGGAGGGCGCGGGAGACATGCTCCGCCGCCGTCTTCAGGCACTGCAGATGGCGTTCGCGCGCCATGAAGACGCCGTCCGTCGTCGCCGCCATGCCGACCACCTCGAGAAGACGGGCCTTGAGTTCGGACAGGCCGACTCCCTGTTTGGCGGAAATGGCGATCTCGCCGCCGGAGGCAGCCGACTCGCAAAGATCGACCTTGTTGTTCACGGTGATGAGGGGCACGCCGTGGCGGACCTCCTTCAGAACCTTGTCCAAAACCTCCGTGTCGTCCCTGATGAGGCCGGAGGCGTCCTTGAGATGCAACACGACGTCCGCCTTGCGGATCTCGACCAACGTGCGTTCGATGCCCTTGCTTTCGACGACATCGTCCGTCGTGCGAATGCCTGCCGTGTCCACCATCTTGACGGGCACGCCATTGAGCGAAACCCAGTGCTCGATGCGGTCGCGGGTCGTGCCGGGGATGTCGGTGACGATGGCCACCTCCTCTTGGGCAAGCGCATTGAGCAGGCTCGACTTGCCGACATTGGGACTGCCCACGATGGCCACGGTCACGCCTTCACGCAGCACCTGCCCCTGACGAGCGTTCTCCAGAATGGCGCGGATGCCCGTTTCGGCCTGAACAAGGCGCGTGCGGACCTTTTCCGAACCGATGACGTCGATGTCCTCTTCTGGGAAGTCGAGCGTGGCCTCGATGAAGGCGCGAAGCTCCGTGATGTTGCCGTCGACGTCGCGGACGGCATTGGAGAACTCGCCGCTCAAAGAGCGTCCCGCCGCCTGAACGGCGGATTCGCTCACGGCATCAATCAGATCGGCCACAGCCTCCGCCTGAGTCAGGTCCATTCGGCCGTTCATGAATGCGCGGCGGGTGAATTCGCCGGGCTCGGCCATGCGAAGCCCGAGATCACGGCACTTCTCAAGGCAGGTGCGCATGATGAGGCTCAGAAGCACGGGACCGCCGTGCGCCTGAATTTCGAGGACGGACTCGCCCGTGTAGCTGTGGGGAGCGGGAAAGAGCAGCACGATTGCGCGGTCAAGCACCCCGCCGTCCGTTCCGAGAAAGGGCAGGAGATGGGCGTAGCGCGCCTTCAGGGTGCAGTTCTCCCCGAACAGGCGCCCGACGATCTGGGCTTCGAGCGCCTTGCCGAAGGACAGGCGCAGAATGCCGATGCCGCCGCGGCCCGCGGCCGTCGCAACGGCGATGATGGGATCTTTGTCGCTGTGGTGCATAAAGCTCTTTCCGAGGGTTGCCGACGTCAGGATCGGCAGATTGTGGAGATTGTAATGCCCGCCCCGATCTCTTTGGTATACGATGGATGGGTTTGTGTATTCAGGTCCCTTTGAACCCATGTCCCTGCCACGTCCTCCCAACCGCAAGCCCTTTTTCGGACCGACGCTGATCGGCGCCTGCACCGGCATGATTCTGTGCATTCCCCTCGCGGCCTACACCGCCGCCGCGCTCGGGGACGACTACAACACGCGGGCCCTCATCTACTGCGGCTTTCTTCTCTGGTGCATCGTCGGCGCCGTCGTGCTCTTCATGAAGACGTGGCAGTCGGAAAACCAGAAGATCTCGCCTGCGAGATGCCTGCTCTGGTGCGCCTCTCTCTGGCTCTGGCCTCTTCTGCTGCTGCCGGGACTCTTCAGGAAGCGCAGCTGAACCTGCGCTCAAACAAAAAGGGATGCCTTCTAAGGGCACCCCTTTTTTGTTTGTCTTCAAAGAAGCACTAGTGCTTTAGCTCTGCAGACGCTTGGCGCGCTCGGCTGCGATGGTCTTGTTGATCCACCACTGCTGGAGAATCGACAGAACGTTGTTCGTAAGCCAGTAGAGCACGAGACCGGAGGCGAACACGAAGAACATCACCGAGAAGACGATCGGCATGATGTACATCATGCGGGCCTGCGTCGGATCAGTGGGCTTCGGGTTGAGCAGGATCTGCAGGAACATGGTCACGGCCATGATCGCAGGAAGCACGAACCAAGGGTCAGGCATCGCAAGGTCATGGACCCAGAGGACCCACGGAGCACCGCGAAGCTCAACGGAACCCTGAAGCACCCAGTAGAGCGCGAGGAACACGGGAATCTGCAGCATGATCGGGAGGCAGCCGCCGACCGGATTGATCTTTTCCGTGCGGTAGAGCTCCATCATGGCCTGGTTGAGGCGCTGCTTGTCGTCCTTGTAGCGATCCTGCAGCTGCTTCATACGCGGCGTGACTTCCTTCATGCGGGCCATCGAACGATAGCCGGCGGCCGAAACCGGATAGAGAATCGCCTTCACGATGCAGGTCAGAAGCACGATGGCCCAGCCCCAGTTGCCGACGATGCCGTAGAGGAAGGACAGGAGCCAGTAGATCGGCTTGGCAAGGAACGTGAGCCAGCCGTAGTCGACCACGAGCTCAAGGCCCGGAGCGATCTGTTCAAGGCGGTCCTGATCCTGCGGGCCGGAGTAGAGCACGGCCTTGTCGGTCACGGACTTGCCGGACTCGATGGTGCCGAGCTTCACGAGCGTGCCGACGGAGTAGAGGTTCTTGGAGACCTCACGGGCATAGTTCTCGCGCTCCTCACCGTTGGCGGGAACCCAAGCGCTCACGAAGTGGTGCTGGACCATGGCGAGCCAGCCGTTGTTGGTGAACTTCTCGAAGGAGGCGCTGTTGTCGGCGATGTCGCCGAACTCAAGCTTCTGGAACTTCTCTTCGTCGGAGTAGAAGGCGGGACCCGTGTACGTGGAGTACATGGAGCTTTCGCCTTCAGGCTTGCCGCCGTCGCGGGTGAGCTGATAGTAGGCGGACGGCTGAATGGCGGCGCCGCTGTTGTTGACGACTTCGGTCGAAACGTCGATGCCGTAGTGGCCGCGGTTGAACGTGTAGGTCTTCTTGACCGTCACGCCGCCCTTGGTGGCTTCAAAGATCACGTCAAGCTTGTCGGCGTCGCCCATGCTGAGCTTTTGGCTGACGAGCTTGTACTGATCCTTGTGATTCGGGAAGTTGCCGCCGACAAGGCCGCTCTGGGCGACGTAGGTGCGGTTCTTCGTGATCTCAAGAAGATCGACGTTGCCGAGGTTCTCGGCTGGCTTGCGGTCGAGGATGAGACCGGCGAGGCCCACTTCGGTCCAGTCGGCCTGACGCGGGATCAGCGTCATTTCGGTGCCGACGATGACGGCGCCCTCGCGGTCGAAGGTGACCTTCATGCGATCGGTTTCAACGACGACAGGATCCTTGACGGCGACAGCGGACGGAACCGTGGCGTCAATGTCCTTGCCAGTCGGGACGCTAGAGGCTGCGTCGGCAACGGCCTGCTGTTCAACGGCCTCCGTATGGAAAAAGGACTTCTCGCCCTTGTAGACCTGATAGTTGTCCCACAGCAGGAAGCAGGAGGTAAAAAGAATCGCCCACAAAAGAGCGCGTTGCATGTCCTTTCCCATTTTTATCCACTACTTCTTTTGGATGTTGAAAAGATCCGTAGATCCCTTGTCTTCTTGTTCTTCCGGCCTGCACTCTCTGCACCAGCAGCGCCAGCGGAACTTCGCCGGCACCGGATCCAGCCCGCGCCCTCCAAGAGGATGACAGCGCAGCAGACGGTAGATGGTCAGATAGGTTCCCTTGACGGCACCGTACTTTTCGAGTGCCTCAATGGCATAGTTTGAACACGTGGGAACGAATCGGCAACTCCTTCCCACCCACGGAGACAGGGTCAGCTGATAGAGCCTGACCAGCATCCGCAGAAACTTCGCCACCACCGTCACTCGCCCCGGGTCTGTGTAAGCTGCTTCGGAAGACGCTTCAGGAGCGCCTCCATGAGCGACCGCGCATCAGTCCTCAGGGACAGCTTCAGGGCGTTGACGCCCTGATCGATGCCGGGGATCTCCTTCAGGGGAACCCTGAGCCTTAAAGAAACGTCAAGCCCCACGCCTTGCTCGCCGAGAAGCGCCGCAAGATTTGGGGCTTGCTTTCTTGCAGCCTCCCTCAAGGTTCTCTTGACCAGTGCACGGTCCACGGAGCGATGGGCGTTGCGCTTTCCGACGGTGATGCCGAAGCGAAGCCTGCCCGGCTCCTCAGGGAATTTCATTGCGTTGATCGAAAAGTACTTCGACGTGAGTCGGAAGGTATTTTCGTTCCGCGTATGCACAAGCACCCCATAGTCCGCGCTCTTGATGATGCGCAAACTACGGGGAAACTTAAGGGGTGCCGCTGTGTAGCTGGACACGGCGATCGTTACCGGCCGTGAACGAGCCGATTAGAGAGCCAGGGTGTGACGGCCCTTAGCGCGACGGCGAGCGAGAACGCGACGACCGCCCTTCGTGCGGCTGCGAACCAGGAAGCCGTGCGTACGAGCACGCTTGACCTTGGAAGGCTGATAGGTACGTTTGGTAGCCATGATTAATCCTCAATAGGCATGAACCTCGGCGCACGTCGGTGCAGCACGAGGAAAAAACAACAGGGGTATGCCAGCCACACAGTCCCATGTCAATCGTTCTGGAAACGGGCTAGCCAAATGAGTCTCCGCAAGCCGGCGCTTTTGTTCTGTACGGTGCCGCCCGCGGTGCCGCCGGCGACCCCGCAATCATCGAGATTGCCGAGTTACGAAAAGTTAGATATTAGAACTCAATGAGGGGGGATTTGTCAAACGAAAACCACAAAAAATCTTGTCCTGTCATGAAGTTCGGTAGGCTTCCCCTCAGGCGAAGGCTCGAAAAACACAACATCTGGGGGTCGGGAGCCGACAAACCACATTGGGTTGTGTAAATCTTTTCTCCACGCTTTTTCAGGAAAGCCCAAGTTGTTGAGAGGCAAGGGAAATCTTATCCACACCGAATTGTGGATAAGTTATCCTCAAGCAAAGTTATCCACGGACAAATCGGCTAAAATAATATATTCGTCTTCCTTGCCCCGCCCTGCCCGGCAGGCCGCCCAGGCAAGCCTTCAATCTACATCTAGGCCCGTCATGAACAACTTCTGGCAAGACTGTCTCGCGCAGATCAAAGCGATGAAGCTTCCTCCGATGATCATCACCAATTGGTTCGAACCGATTGAGCTGGTGCGGTGGGACAGCGAACGCAGCGACATGGTCCTTGAAGCGCCCGCCAGCAAGGTGCAGACGATCCGCGCGACGTATCTGAAGACCATTCAGGACGTGGCCGTGCACCTCTACGGCGGCCAGGTGAAGGTCACCCTGCAGGCCGTCGGCGCACTCGCAGGCGACGTGCAGACTCCTGCTCAGCCCAAGGGACCGTCCCTCGAGGACATTGAGAGGAGACGCGAAGAGACCGGCCTCCTTCCCGGCCTCACCTTTGAAAACTACGTCAACGGCAACGCCAACCAGCTCGCCGTCGCGGCCGCGGAACACGTCGCCACTACGATGGGCATGCAGTACAACCCGCTCTACATCTATGGCGGCGTCGGTCTGGGCAAGACCCATCTGATGCAGGCCATCGGCCACCGCTATCTCGACCTTCATCCGAAGGCACGCGTCCGCTGCATCTCCGCCCAGGACTTCATCAGCGAGTACACGACCGCCACGCGCGACTCCTCGAGCTCCCGCAAGGCGCTTCAGATATTCGACGAGCGCTACCGCAACCTCGACCTGCTTCTCATCGACGACGTCCAGTCCTTCTCGGGCGCCAAGGGTTCCCAGGCGCAGTTCTACCGTGCCTTCGAAGCGCTCGTGCCGCACAACAAGCAGGTCGTGCTCACGGCCGACACGTACACCCGCAACCTCAAGGACATCGAGCAGCGCCTAATCTCGCGCTTCTCCCAGGGCCTGTCCGTCGCCATCGAGCCGCCCGAGCTTGAAATGCGCATCGCCATTCTGCTCAACAAGGCCAAGGCGCTCGGCGCCGCGCTGCCCGAAGAAGTGGCGATGTTCATCGCCAAGCGCCTCAAGTCCAACGTCCGCGAGCTTGAGGGCGCCCTTCAGCAGGTCATCGCCTACCAGCAGTTCCAACCGTCGGCCGCCAAGGAAATCACAATCGACATCGCCAAGCACGTCCTTCGCGACCAGTTCTCGGTCAACAACAACCTGATCACGATCGAGAGCATCCAGAAGACCGTCGCCGACTACTACAACATCAAGGTCGCGGAAATGCATTCGAAGCGCCGCCCCGCCAACATCGCCAGGCCGCGCCAGATTGCCATGTACCTCACCAAGGAGCTGACCCAGCACAGCCTCCCCGAAATCGGCGCCAACTTCGGCGGCCGAGACCACACGACCGTCATGCACGCCGTGCGAAAGATCACTCAGGAACGCCAGGGCAACGCCGAGCTCAATCACGAGATCCACGTGCTCGAGCAGATGATCAAGGGCTGACAGAAGCACCCGACGGAACCCGATTTTTTGAATTTTTCAACAGGTATTTGTTATGAAGAACATCCAGAGCGTCTGCGAAAACCTGCTCAAACCCGTCAAAATCGTCGAAGGCATTGTTGAAAAGCGCCAGACGCTGCCGATTCTGAGCAACATCCTGATCGAGCAGAACGGCGAGAACGTCAAGTTCTCCGCCACTGACCTCGATATCCAGATCAGCACCGAGGCTCCCGTCGGCGTCGCAGGCGTCGACACCCGCTTCACGGTCGGCGCCTCCAAGCTCGCCAGCATCCTGACGGCTCTTCCCGCCACCAACGAGGTCCAGTTCGATCTCGGCGACCGCGGCCTCACGATCAGCAGCAACAACGGCAAGTTCCAGCTTCAGACGCTCTCCGCCGACGAATACCCCGTCCTCAAGGAAAGCCAGTGGGAGACGACGCTCTTCATCCCGTCCCGCACGCTGCGCTACCTGCTCACGATGACGGCCTTCGCTATGGCCAGTCAGGACGTCCGCTACTACCTCAACGGCGTACTCTTCGTCGTCGAGGGCAAGAAGCTTCGCACCGTCGCCACCGACACCCATCGTCTCGCCTGCTGCGAAGTCGACGTTGATGACGAAAACACCCCGATGCAGGCCATCATCCCGCGCAAGACCGTGCGCGAGCTCATTCGCCTGCTCCCCGAGGACGACACGCCCGTCCGCGTCCAGTTCACGGACCTTCAGGTGTGCTTCTCCTTCGGCAACATCACCTTCATGAGCAAGCTCATCGAAGGCCGCTTCCCCGACTACAAGCGCGTGCTTCCCTCTCAGGACACGAACCCGAACGCCCTTGAACTTGAGCGCGAGGCGATCTCCAACGCGCTTCGCCGCGTCGGCATCATGACGAACGAGAAGTTCCACGGCATCCGCTGGATCCTCAACGGCGAGGGCCTGCAAATCCAGAGCACGAACTCCGACCACGAAGAGGCTCTCGAACGCTTCGACGTGCCCTGGACGCACGACGAGCTCGACATGGGCTTCAACATCACCTATCTCCTTGAAGTGCTCGGCATCCTCAAGAACAAGACCGTCCGCTTCAACTTCTCCACCGCCTCCGGCAGCGTGCTGATCACGATGCCCGAATCGCAGGAGCGCTTCCGCTACGTCGTGATGCCGATGCGCATCTGACGCTCCGAGCGCACGAGAGGAAACCGAACTAGAACAAGGCTCGGCAAGCACCGCAGCCTGCATACCGCTTACTGCAGACCGGCTCAGGGCCGGTCTGCCGAAGGATTTATTCAATGACCGAAATGGACACGAACAGCGATCAGCAACCGACCACTGCGTCTACCTACGACGAGCACAGCATCCAGATTCTGGAGGGCCTGGAAGCCGTTCGCAAGCGTCCGGGCATGTACATCGGCGACACCGCCGACGGCTCCGGGCTTCATCATCTGGTTTATGAAGTTGTCGACAACTCCATCGACGAAGCTCTTGCAGGCTACGCCACGAAGATTCAGGTCACCATCCACACGGACAACTCGATTTCCGTCGTGGACGACGGCCGCGGCATTCCCTCGTCCATCAAGTGGGACGACAAGCACAAGCCCAAGCGCAGCGCAGCGGAAATCGCCCTGACCGAACTTCATGCCGGCGGCAAGTTCGACAACAACGGCTACAAGATCTCCGGCGGCCTGCACGGCGTCGGCGTCTCCTGCGTGAACGCGCTTTCGACCTGGCTGCGCCTCATCGTGCGCCGCGACGGCGAAGCCCGTCTCCTCGAATTCGAACGCGGCAAGGTCAAGAACCGCCTCACTGAAACGGCCAAGGATCCCGTCACGGGCGCCGAAGTCCTCATCTCTCCGATGAAGCTTCTCGGTCCGACGAGCCGTCGCGGCACGGAAGTGCACTTCCTGCCCGACACGCAAATCTTCGAGCAGATCACCGAGTTCAACTACGACACCCTGCTCTCGCGCCTGCGCGAGCTTTCGTTCCTCAACTCCGGTGTTCTCATCGAGCTCAAGGACCAGCGCACCGCACACGAAGCCCAGCTTCTGACGGACAAGGGCCTCGTCGCCTACGTCCAGTTCAAGAACCAGAGCCGCACGGTGCTCCACCAGAAGATCTTCCACGCCAAGGAAACGGTCTACGAAAACGGCATCCCCATTGAGGTCGAGATCGCCATGCAGTGGCAGGACGGCTACAGCGAAGTCCTTTCCGCCTATACGAACAACATTCCGCAGCGCGACGGCGGCACGCATGTGACCGGCCTGCGCATGGCCATGACCCGCGTTCTCAAGAACTACATCTCCGCCAACGAAATCGGCAAGAAGAGCGGCAGCAAGAAGGCCGACATCGATCCCGAGGGCGACGACATGCGCGAAGGCCTGACGTGCGTCCTCTCCGTGAAGGTGCCGCAGCCCAAGTTCAGCTCCCAGACGAAGGACAAGCTCGTCTCGAGCGAGGTCCGTCCCGCCGTCGAGGAGGTCGTGTCCCGCGAGCTCGAGCTCTACCTCGAGCAGAATCCCGCCGATGCCAAGATCATCTGCGAGAAGATCGTGGCGGCCGCCCGCGCCCGCGAAGCCGCCCGCAAGGCCCGCGACATCTCCCGCAAGAGCTTCTCCGGCGGCGGCCTGCCGGGCAAGCTCGCCGACTGCCGTGAAAAGAATCCGGCCAACAGCGAACTCTTCCTGGTGGAGGGTGACTCCGCAGGCGGCTCGGCCAAGCAGGGCCGAGACTCCAAGTTCCAGGCCATTCTTCCGCTGCGAGGCAAGGTGCTCAACGTGGAAAAGGCCTCTCAGGACAAGCTCCTCGACTCCGAGCAGATCCGCATGCTGACGCTTGCGCTCGGCACCAACATCGGCAAGGACTTCGACATCTCGCGTCTGCGCTACCACCGCATCATCATCATGACCGATGCTGACGTGGACGGCGCGCACATCCGCACGCTGCTCCTGACGCTCTTCTACCGCCAGATGCCTCAGCTCATCGAGAACGGTCACGTCTACATCGCCCAGCCGCCTCTCTACAAGGTGAAGAAGAACCAGGCCGACAAGGGCGTGTTCCTCAAGGACGAGCGTGAAATGAGCGACTATCTGCTCAAGATCGCCATGGAGGACGCACGCCTCTACCGCAACAAGGACGCCTTCGACGCCGACACGCCGGTGCGCGGCTCCGAGCTCGAGACGCTTGTCAACGAATACCTTCAGTCGAGCGACGTCATCGCCCGCCTTCAGGGCGTGATCGACAAGTCCGTGCTCGTGGCCATCGCCGCAGGCGTCGACATCAACCTTGAAAACGAGTTCACCTCGCACCACACGGCCGAAGTGCTTCAGCAGGAGCTTCGCGATCCGAACGTCAAGGTCGAGGCCGTCTACGACGAGGAGAACGAGAAGCACCTGCTCAAGGTCCACCGTCTCAAGCACGGCAATTACAAGACGACGAACGTCACGCCCGAGTTCACGCTCTCCGCCGACTACAGGAAGCTGCAGGAAAGCGCCGCAATGCTCCGCGGCATCATCGGCACGGGCGCCCGCGTCGCGCGCGGCAAGAACGACCAGGCCGTCAAGAACTTCGGCGAAGCCGTCAACTGGCTGCTGAAGCAGGCTGAAAAGGGCATCATCCGCCAGCGCTACAAGGGACTGGGTGAAATGACGGCCGAGCAGCTCAACCTGACGACCATGGATCCGTCCGTGCGCCGCATGCTGCGCGTCCGAATCGAAGATGCCGCCAGCGCAGACGCCATCTTCTCGATGCTGATGGGCGACGTCGTCGAACCGCGCCGCGACTTCATCGAGACCAACGCGCTCTTTGCCGGCAACATCGACGCCTGATCGCCGAGGGAAACAGGATGGCCGGCGCCGCTGGCCTTCCGCTTTCACCGCCTCAAACCATTGGAGGACGCCGCGTGGATAATCTCAAGGAAAAAGTGGTCATCGCCGTTTCCTCAAGGGCGCTGTTCGATCTTGAGGAGGAGCACGCGCTTTTCGAGGAAAAGGGCTACAAGGCATTCAGGGACCATCAGGTCCGCTACCAGAACACGCCCCTGCGTCCGGGCGTGGCCTTTCCCTTCGTGCGCCGCCTGCTCGCCCTCAACGAGCTCTACGGCGATCTGGCGCCCTTCAGGGTCATTGCGCTCTCGCGCAACTCTCCTGAGACGGCCCAGCGCTTCTTCCATTCGTGCCGCCACTACAGGCTGCCCATTTCGGCGGGCGGCTTTACGTCGGGCCACTCGACCTATCCGTATCTGGCCGCCTTCAACGCCTCTCTCTTTCTGAGCGCCAACCCCGAGAATGTCCGCAATGCCATCGCCGCAGGCCAGCCTGCGGGCCTCGTGATGCCGTCTCCCGTCGGGGACGAGGATGACGACGCCAGTCCGACGCTGCGCATCGCCTTCGACTTCGACGGCGTGATCGCCGACGACGAAAGCGAGCGCGAGTACCAGAAGGAGGGGCTCTCGGGCTTTCATCGACTCGAGCAGGAAAAGGCCTCCACGCCCCATTCGCCGGGGCCCCTGCGCAGGCTCTTCGAGCAGCTGTCGGCCTTTCAGCGCTTCGATTACAACCACAGGGGCGCCGCAGACCCGTACTTCGAGCCCGCCGTCCGCATCTCCATCGTGACGGCTCGAGGCGCGCCCAGCGAGGAGCGCCTGATCACCACACTGAAAAGCTTCGGCATGAGCGCCGCGGAGCTCTTTCTGCTCGACGGTCTCGACAAGCAGCCGTTTCTCAAGGCCATCAGGCCGCACATCTTCTTCGACGACCAGGCGAACAACCTGAAGCCGAGCCTCAACATCGTGCCGTCCGTGCTGGTGCCCTTCGGCATCCATCATCTGGAGAAGCTTCCCTAGCATCATGGCCGCCTATCCGCATCTGTTTCTGCCTCTCAAGGTGGGATCGCACTTCCTGAAGAACAGGATCGTCATGGCCCCCGTTGAGACAGGCCTCGAAAAGCAGGACTACTTCGACCCGCGCGTCGTGGAGTTCTACGAGGAACGCGCGCGTGGCGACGGGCCGGGGCTCTTCATCCTCGGCAACGGCGTCGTGCACGAAACTGGTCTGCGGAATCTCAAGGACCCCGTCCTGACGGCCGGCCTGCTCAACAATGCGGTTCGCCTAACATCCGTCATCCATGAGTCGGGCTCCAAGGTCCTTCTTCAGCTTCAGCACCACGGCGCCGGGGCAGACCACATGTTTGCCGTCTCCGCCTCGCGCTTTCGCAACAGGGACACGGGGCGCACGCTGCACAGGGCTCCGGGGCTCCTGGTGAGCCACTTGATCAGCCAGTACTCCCTCTTTGCCTACCACGCCATCCTGCACGGAGAATTCGACGGCGTGGAGATCTACGGCGGCCGCCTTTCCCTGCCGAACGTCTTTTCGAGTCGCCTCTTCAACCGCCGCCACGACAAGTGGGGCCTGCAGGCCCGCACGCTCTTTGCGGTCGAGCTCGTCCGCCGCATCCGAAGCTTCGTCGGACCGGCGCCGATCATCTCATACCGCCTTTCGCTTCTTGACCTGCACGCGGGCGGCAGCGAATGGCACGACCTCCTTGCCTTTGCCCAGGCCCTTCATTACGAAGGCGTCAATCTCTTCAGTTTCGACATCGGCTTTACGCCCAACAGCGTTCCCGTCAACAGCGACCTGACACCCGCAGGCGTCTGGGTGCCGTTCATGGAGAAGTTCTCCCGGGAGATCAAGGTTCCCGTCATCTTCGGCCACCGCATGCCGGGGCCCGACAGGCTTGACGACATCCTGCAGAACAACATCACGAGTCTCGTCGAGATCGGTCGTCCGCTCATTGCGGACGCACGCTGGGTGGAGCACGTGCACACGGGCAAGCCCGTCAGGCCATGCACACTCTGTCCGCACGGCTGCACGCGCCCCGACAGGCGCGAGGGCAGGGAAATGCTGGCCTGCATTGCAGACCCATACGTCCTCAGACGCTCTCACAAGCATCCTGGCGGCCTCGACATACTCGTCGTAGGGGGAGGCCCTGCCGGCATGGCTGCGGCCCGTGAGGGCGCTCTGAGAGGCCACAAGATCACCCTCGTTGACGAAGGTCCCGAACTTGGCGGCCTTTACAGGCTCTGCGCAAAGATTCAGGGCCGAAGCTCAATCGCGGAGCTTCTCAAGGTGCAGGAGCGCGAGCTCGTCGAGCTCGGCGTCGAAATCATCCGCAACACTCGCGCCACCGCGCAGTGGATTGAGGACAACTACAGCGGAAGCAGGATCCTGCTCGCCACGGGCAAGGAATCCTGCATGCCCGACATTCCCGGCATCGACACGCCCAACGTCCTTTCGCTTGAGGACCTGCTGCAGGGCCGCGTGCCCGTCGGCCACCGTGTCGCCGTCATCGGCAGCGGAAACGTCGCCGTGGACGTCACGCGCCATCTCTGCACCCACGACCTGAAGGCGCACGATGAATGGTGCTGCGCCTGGGGCATCGGCGACCCCGCCGAACACATCGGCGGCACGCTCGGCGTCATCCCCCATCTCAACCCCGCTCCGCGCAAGGTCTACCTCATCAATGAAACGAATGAGACCACCGAGGAGCTCTTTGCACACGAGCGCAGGCTCTACGAAGTCCAGTGGCTGCGCATGCACGGCGTGAACATCTTCGACGAGGCCAACGTCGAACAGATCGACAGCCACTCGGTGCGAGTGAGTTGCGAGGGCGAAGAAGGCTCCACCATCCTTCGCGTCGACCACATCGTCGTGGTCGGAGACCGCGAGGCGAATGCAGAACTCCAGAACGAGCTCACCGAGCTCGGCATTCCCTTTGAAGCGGCGGGCAGCATGAAGTTCAAGGCCCCCTTCGGAACGGCGGGAGAGGCTGCTCTGGACGGCATTTACGTCCTTCAGGCACTCGAAAAGCGCAGTCTCTGAGTTTTCGCCTCCAAAATAAAAACTTTTGGAGCACAGTAATAAATGCACCCAATCCACAGGGAATACACAGAATAACCCACAAGTTATCCACAGGTTGGCGATCGGAAATGGGCGCATTTTAAAGCCCTCTTTTGATCTCCAGTCGCCTTCTCCCCGGTTCTTGCGTTTCTACATTTTCCGTTTTTTGTGTAAAGTTGAAGGATCCTCGCAAAGTTCTACTCTATATATTTCTTCTTAAATTCTTTATGTTAGTAGTGGTAAGTAGTAGGTGAGGACGGTTTTTGTGGATAATAGACTTTTGTACCTAAAAAACAATAAGATGCACCTGTGAAAAGCGTGTGGACAAGCCTCTGGATCTCCTGTGGGAAAGACGGGAAAAGCAGGGGACAACTTTGGGCTCCGGAAGGTGCACAAAAAAGTTATCCACAAAATCGAGAATCTTCATCAGAAGTTATCCACAAAGTTGACCACAGATTTTTAAACATTTTTGTTTATGACCCCCGAAGTCATTCCCTGGATGTCCCCCTGCCTTTCGCAGTCGATGAGCTTTGTGCTGGCAGGCATCGGGCATCCCATGAAATTCCGTCGCGGCGACGTGATCTACACCTCTCCCGGTCTGTTCGGCAATCTGATGTACGTGCGTTCAGGATTTGTGGTGAAGGCTCTGCTGGATCCAGTGAGGGACGAGCCCCTGCTTCTGTCGATGGCGGGGCCCGGCGCGCTGTGCGGCAATTATGAGAATCTGTACGTGAGGGACCGCATGCCCAGACGTCACTGGTGTCTGACGTCGACCGAGGTGCTGGTGGTGAACCAGGAGCTGCTTCTGAAGATCGCCGACCAGAATCCCGAGTGGCAGCACGAGCTGTCGGGATACTCCTCCGTCTCGTCGATCTGCGACAGGATGGGTATGTTTCTCAATTATTCCGGCACGGTCGAGGAGCGCCTCGGCGCATTATTATTGTTGATGCTTCACTGCGAGGAGCCGGCGGCCATGGCGAATCTTTTCTCCAAAGGCGTGGAATGGGTGGAGCTGCCCTTCTATCCCGACAAGGGGACGATTGCAAGGCTGCTCGGCTGCAAGTTCGAGACCGTCAGCGACGTGGTCAGGCAGTGGGGCTCGCATGATGACATCCGCAGGCGAAGCCGGAGGATCTGGCTGAGGCGCCGGACGTTTTTGAAGTATTGGGAATGGCTCATGCCGTTCATGCAGCAGAGCCGCGCCGAGGAGCGTGCGGCGGAGGCCTTGAGACAGGCCCGGAGGAGGGAAGAATATGACAGTTTCTAAGGTGTTCGTTCTGGCTGCCGCCGTCGCGACGGTCGGCTTGAGCGGATGTGCGCCGATTCTGATCGGCGGCGCGGCCGTCACGTCGGCAACCGTCATTACGGACCGTCGAACGACCGGCAGCATTGTCGACGACGAAGTGCTCGAGAAGCGCGTTCGCTATGAAATCGGCGAGGTCATCGGACATGAAAAGCACCACGTGGTCGTGACGAGCTACGAGGGCAAGGTGCTTCTGACGGGCGAAGTGCTCACGGCCGCCGACAGGCAGAAGGCCCAGGACACGGCCGTCAAGAGCGTGGGCGTGCATTCCGTGATCAACGAACTCGCCGTGATGACGCCCGCCACCGTGGGTGCCGTCCTTTCCGACTCGATGCTCGCGACCAAGGTCCGCAGTTCGATCATCGGCACCAAGAAGATTTCGCTCAACCAGATGAAGGTCGACGTCCAGCGCGGCATCGTCTATCTGATGGGCATCGTGACGATCGATGAGGCAAGGACCGCCACCAAGGTGGCCGCCGGAGTTTCCGGCGTTCAGCAGGTCGTGACCTGCTTTACGATCGAAAGCGAAGCAGCCATCAAGGAGCGTCTCAAGAATCTCGAGTCGAACAACAGCTCGAAGAGCGCCGAACCGTAAGCCCCGTGCCCTGAAGGATAAAAAACTCTCCGCCCGCCTGCAGCGGGGGAGAGTTTTTTGTTGATGATTCGGCGCCTCAGAGAAGGCAGGCAAGCAGTGCGCCCAGAGAAAAAAGCACCGAATAGGCGAGTTCGTACTTGACGCATCCGAACATCGTGGCGTTGAGCGCCTCGTGCTGCAGCGTGCCGAACTGCTTCCACAGCGGAAGGCACAGCGGCAGGCAGAGCAGTACAAGCAGGCAGGGCCAGAATCCGGGCGCGGCGGCCATGACGAGGCCGAGGGCAAGCGGCAGCGCCGTCATGATTCTGAAGACTGCCGTGAAGGTCTTGTCGCCGAGCACGACCGCAAGCGTTTGGCGGCCGATGCTCTTGTCGTGCACTCTGTCCCTCCAGTTGTTGACGGCGAGCACGGCGGCCGCGATCGAGCCGAGCGAGATGCTCAGGAGGACGGCGTTTGCCGACACCGTGAAGGTCTGCAGGTAGTAGGAGCCGCAGACGGCCGTGAGACCGAAGAATACGAGCACCGTCGCCTCTCCGAACGGCGTGTAGGCAATGGGCTTCGGACCGCCCATGTACGAATAGGCGGCAATGACCGAGGAGATGCCGATCAGCGCGAAGACCCAGCCGCCGAGCCAGATGAGCACGGCGGTGTTGAGCAGTGCCAGCACGATGAGCGTGAGAATGGCCCTTCGGGCGGCAGAAATGGAGATCC
Organism: Sutterella wadsworthensis 2_1_59BFAA; assembly: GCF_000297775.1. Lineage (GTDB taxonomy): Bacteria > Pseudomonadota > Gammaproteobacteria > Burkholderiales > Burkholderiaceae_F > Sutterella > Sutterella wadsworthensis_A. The sequence continues at coordinate 276,263 of NZ_JH815514.1, read as the reverse complement.
AGCCCTGGGTGGTTGCACGGGGAAGCCCCCTGCGGTTGCCTGTTTCCGCCTTCTTCTCCGTATAGCCCAGATCGTTCTTCATGTTGCTGATGATCTGCATGAGCAGAGCGATCGTCATCGTGAAGAACGCGGTCAGGGCATCAAATCTGCCCGTTTCGAACAGGGCGAGGCTTAGCGCGGCAATGACGGGAGCCACGGCCACGCCCCATGTCTTCGGGCGCGTGAAGGCCATCCAGGCCTTCAGGCTGCCGGGCTTGACGTCCTCGACGCCCGTCATCAGAGCGCCACCTTGACCATCGGGTGCGCGGTCAGGGCTCGGTAGAAGTTGTCGAGCTGTTCCTGAGACTGCGCGTTCACCATGATGCTGAGCGCAAGATACTTGCCGGTCTTGGAGAGGGCCGTCGTCATCGTGCCCTTGTCGAAGTCGGCGAAGTGTCCGGAGGCGAGTTCGCTGATCGCGACAGGAAACTCAGGCTGGTTGAGGCCCATGATCTTGATCGGGAAGTTCAGCATGGGAAAGACCATGACCGGAGTCAGGTCGTCGGGCTGGGGCTTGGAATTGTCGTTCATCGGGATTTCTCCGCTTCGTTGATGTCTGTCGTTGTCAGTATGATCGTGTCCCGGACCCTTTGCCACAGGGAGCCTTCCTTGACGGGCTCCTTCGCGTAGACCGGCACGGACCGCAGGCACTTGCCGTTGAGCCAGATGCTCAGCGTGCCCAGCGGCGTTTCGGCGTCCACAGGGGCGATGACGGGCTGCTGACGGGTGAGGTGCATTTTAAATGCTTCCGAGTCCTTGCTCAGCGTCATGGTCTTGGCAATCGTGACGACGACGTTCTCGTGCGTGACGAGCGTCACGTCCTGAGCCTCTCCCTTGAAGACGGGGGTGCGTCCCACGGCCTCTCCGTTGCGGATGACCGTTGCGGTCTTGTAGCGCAGGTGGCCCTCACGAAGAAAGACGCCTGCCGCCCTGTCGAGGGTCTCACGGGTGTCGGATCCGAAGACGACGGCAAGGAGACGGTGTGTCTCCCCGTTGCCGAGCGGATTGACGGACACGTAGATGCCGTCGCAGCCGATGTCCGTGCAGGCCGCGGCGACGGGAGCAAGCCGTCTGGCCGCCTCCTGCTCGTCGTCGGCAGCGGTTTTCGAAAGAAAGGCCTTCCACTGCTCGTCGGAGATCGCGGCCAGACGCGCAACAAAGGCTTCCGTTGCGGTTTCACCAGCCTTGACGGGCTTGTCCGCCATTCCCGGAAAGCCATTGAGCTGTTCCGCCAGAGGCTCGGTGATGAAGAGCAGGTTGCCTTCCAGCTGAAGAATCTGTCTGCTGTCCAGATCCATCAGGGCCATGGCGCCGACGGCAGACTGCGACGCGGCGCAGAGCATGACGGCGGACAGAAGCGGGGATGTTGAGAAGCGCATTGGGAGAGAGGATGATTGGGAACGCGTTGCCAACTCATTGTAATCAACGCCTGAGGATGCCTGTCAAAGCTTTCTCAAAGCCTTCGGGAATTCAACTATGATTGACGGACTTTAGAAATGCTCCCGACGAAGGAGGATAAGTCCGTGGAGTCCTTTGACGTGCGCGTGGTTGAGGAGACAGGCTCGACCAACGACGACATGAAGACGCATGCGCGCAGCTCGCGCGTGAGCCGCCCGCTCGTGCTGGAGGCGAAGCATCAGACGATGGGGCGGGGTACGAGGGGCCGCGGCTGGAAGTCTCCAGAAGGCTGCCTGGCCTTTTCTCTTCTGCTGCCTTTTTCCATGATCAGGGTGCCCGTGTCGCTAGTGGCCATCGCCGTCGGCATGGGCGTGTGCAGCGCGCTGCGCGACGCAGGCCGCTTCGCCTGCATCAAGTGGCCCAACGACGTCTGGTTCGAGGGCGGAAAGTGCGGCGGCATTCTCTGCGAGTCGGTGAAGGACGCCGACGGGAGGAGCGTCCTGATCGCAGGCGTGGGCCTCAACCGTGACGGCGCCGCCGAACGAACGACGAACGGCTGGCCGATAAGCGGTCTCGGCGACGTGCTGGCGTGCTCCGATCACGCTGCGCCCAATCCCATGCTCGGGCCTCTTGTGACGGGAATCCTCGGCATTCTGACCCGCGACAGGGCGGATGTGGCGGCCGCCTGGCCCTTCTACGACGCCTTTGCCGGAAGAACGATCCGTCTCGAGGACGACGGTGGGGCGTGGAAAGGACTTAATATGGGCATTGACAGTCTCGGCCGTCTGCAGCTGAAGACGAATGAGGGCGTGAAGGCCTTTTTTTCTGGAACTTTTTTCAATGACGACGCTGCTTATTGACCTCGGGAACACCGCTCTGAAATGGACGCCCATTGAGGAGCCCGACAACCCGCATACCATCATCCACAAGGGCAGCACGCATTTCAAGGAAGAGCTCTACGACCTGTGGCTCAACATGCGCCCCAAGCGCATCATCGGCTGCACGGTCGCGGCGCCCGTCGTCGCCTTTTCGCTCACCAAGTTCTTCAATGACCACGGCATTCGATGGAACTGGGTGCGTACGCAGCCGTCCTTTCACGGTCGCATGACGCTCAACAACTGCTATGAAAACCCGGGACAGCTCGGCGCAGACCGCTGGTATGCCGCCGTTGGCGCGGCCGACGCCATGCTTGAGGAAAGGCGCTCGCTTCTTGTCGTGCACACAGGCACGGCCACGACCGTCGATTCCATCCTTTACCGCGAGAGCGGCGTCTACGACTTCATGGGCGGGCGCATCACGCTCGGTCCCACGCTGATGAAGACCTTCCTCACGAAGGGCATCCCCTCGCTCACCGATCTCGACGGCGCCTACGACGCGCTGCCGCGCTCCACGCGCGACGCCGTCATGACGGGCATCATCGATGCGCAGGTGGGGCTCATCCTGCGTGCGCGCAGCGTCATGAGGAGACAGGGCTTCGATCCCAAGGTGCTGCTTGCCGGCGGGTCCGCCAAGTTCATCGCACCCTATCTGCAGGAGGAGGTGCCTGATCTCATCGTCAAGCACAATCTGGTGCTGAGGGGACTTTCCGCTCTTGCGGGACAGCAGGCTGAAGGACTCGGGAGGGAGGACGCATGAGATATTTTGCCGTCACGCTTCTGCTGGCAGCGATGGGTGCTGCGGGCTATCTGGCCTGGACCGGCCTTCACCAGACCCCCGAGGTCATTCCGTCGGGCGAGGTCAAGACCGTTCGGGTGGACAACTTCGCCTATGCCTCTCCCGAGCTTGTGAAGCCCGAAAATCTGAAGGTCGAGGCGCCTGCCGTGCGTGACGAGGCCGTTCAGGCGGCGGAGGCGGCGGTCGAGGAGGCCGCGCCCGTTCTGGAGCCCGTTGACGAGGCGAAGCTCGAGGGGCTGACGTGTGTCGTTTTCGGTCCCTTGCAGGAAAAGCGCCTTCCCAAGCACCGCAGGTTCTTTGAAAAAGTCGACTTGATCAGAAAGATGAACATCGTTCCGTACAGCGATACGCGCTACGCCGTCTATGCGGGGCCCTTCACGCAGCAGAAGGCCCGGAAGAACCGCAAGGCGCTTTGCGGGGACGATCTTGAGAGCTGCTCGATCATGGAACTCAAGGCGGGCGGCCATGCCGTCGTGCTGAAGACCTTCTCCGATGAGAAGGCGGCGGAGCTCTGGTCGAAGAAGTTCGCCCTTGACAACGGTCTGACGAATGTCAGGGTGACCCGCTACAACCACGTTGCGGGCAGCCGCGTCGTGCTTGTCTTCAACGGGATTGCGGACCAGCAGGTCAAGGCGCTGCTCAAGCGCTCGAAGGCCGAGGGAATCGGCCTGAGCGTCTGTCCGAAGGGATTGTGATCAGCAGCCGAAGCGCTTTTCGAGCGCTTCGCGCAGCACGGGCTTGAGCGCCTCCGTCATGCGGCGGCGCTCGGCCTGAACGTCTGCGGGAACGTCGCGCTGCACCGGCCCCCAGGGGCATTCGGGGAAGTGGCTGTCGTCCTGCCAGCGCGCGATGACGTGCCAGTGCAGGTGCGGCACCATGTTGCCGAACTGGGCGAGATTCACCTTGTGCGGGCGGAGCGCCTTGATGATCTCCTCCTCAACCACGTTGAGAATGCCCCAGAGCTCCGTTCTTTCCTCGGACGTGAGCGAGGACATTTCGGGTACATGTCGACATGAGACAACCCTCAGGAAGCAGGGGAAGGCGGGATCCTCCGCATCGATGAGGTAGAAGTTTCCGTTGCGCCAGATTTCGGACTTGGCGCGGTCGGTGCAAAGCGGGCAGGTCATGTTGTTCTCCTTCAGTCCACGAGCCTGATGAGGCCGTTGTCGTCCTCGACGATTTCGTAATCCCATTTCTTGTTGCCCTGCATGTCCTCGCGCCAGGCGGCTTTGGGGACGTCGAGCTCGTCGAGCATGGCGTTGATGTACTGCTCGGCCTCAAACGGGGTGGCGAAGTTCTCCCATTCGCCGTTGCCCCAGTCGACGATGATCTGGGTGACGCAGTCTCTTCTCATGATCAGTTCTCCGACGGAATGCCGGCGATGAGCTCGGCGAAGACGCAGGTGAGCTTTTCAGCGTAGGCAAGGTCCAGCCATTCGTTGGGAGCGTGTGCGTTGCACGTGGGGCCGAGTGCGCCCGTGTTGACGAAGGGGCTCGTCGGGAAGGCGGCCTTGAAGGCGGGCAGCGTGCCGATGGAGGCGCCGCAGAAGAGGTAGCCCGTGCTGTTGCCGAAGATCGAGGCGCCTGCGTCCTCGAGCGTCTCGCGCAGCCAGCCGGAAGGCAGCGGCGAAACGAAGCCGGAGGCGGCTTCTGCGCGGCTCACGGTCACCTGTGCGCCGCAGGGCACGTTTTCGGTCAGGGTGCGGATGACGGCTTCGAGTGCGGCCTTCGCGTCAACGAGAGGCGGGGTCCTGAAGGACAGGCGAAGCGAGGTGTTGGATCGGAGCACGTTGCCCGCGTTGTCGCAGGGCGGGAGACCGTCGGCGCCCACGACGCACATGGAGGGCTTCCAAGTATTCGTCAGCAGGGCCTCAAAGGCGGTCTCGGCCTGAGCGTGCGTGTCGCCCGCCCAGTCGAAGCACTCGCGAACGTCGCCTTCCTGAGCAAGCGAGCGAAGGCATTCGAGAATGTCGGGTGGCACTTCGCAGTTGAGCTCGGGGAGCAGAAGCTCGCCCGTGGCGGCATCCTCGATGCGGTCGAGCAGGGCGCGCATGATGCGGAAGGAGCTGGGCACGACGCCGCTGGCCAGACCCGAATGAGACGGCGTGTTGAGCACGCGCACGTCGACCGTGAGCGAGACGGTGCCTCGCAACGACTGGGTGAGCCAGACGCGCTTCATGTCGTTGCAGCCGAGGTCGGCGATGGCGATGAAGGCGGGGTCGCCGATGCGCGGCGCAAGTTCCTGAATGTACCGGGCCAGATCACGGGAGCCGGATTCCTCGTCCGTCTCGAAGAGGCAGAAGATTTCGGGATGGGCTGCGCCGGCTTCTTCCAGAGCCTTCACGGCGGTGAGCGTCAGATAGTAGTTGTAGCCGTCGTCAACGCCTCCGCGGCCGTAGAGGCGGCCGTCGCGCACGACGGGCGTCCAGGGGCCGAGGCCTTCGCTCCAGCCTTCGGTTTCAGGCTGCTTGTCGAGATGGCCGTAGAAGAATGCAGGCTTGCCCTTGTGGCCGCCTGCGGTGGGAATGCGGATGAAGAGCGCGGGCGGAATCCCCGGCTTTTCAATGATTTCGAATTCGGCGCAGGGCAGGAGGCGGCGGCCCCATTCGGCCGAATCCTCAAGCGTACGCTTCAGAATGCCGTCGGACTCCCAGTTGGGATTGAAGGCGCGGGACTTGGCGGGAATGCGGATGAAGTCCTTCAGGCCTTCAAGCGTGTCGCCCATCCACGCACGGTGGATGGATTCGTAGACATTGGACGGGAGAGACATGAAATTTCCTCGACGAATTTTCGAAAACTTGAGCGGTTATTTCTGAACGGCAAAGGCGCCGCTGCCGATGATGTCCTTGACGTTCAGGGCGGCTGCGCGCGCTTCGTTGAGCGACATGCCGTTGCCGAGCACGACGCGGTATCCGCCGTTGTCGCGGACAAGGCGGGCGCTTCGGGCGGACGACGTGGAGGCCAGCACGGCCTCGGCGTGGGCGGCGTAGGCAAGCGCGTTGTCGCGCTCCGTGAAGAAGCCGATCTGCACGCTCCAGCCTGCGGCAGGCGCGGTCACGACGGCGTCGGCGGACGGCGTGGCGGACTGCACGGGCGCCTGAACCTGCGTGGAGTTCGTGACGGGATCAGTGAGGCCGTTGCCCGACTGCCACGTGCCTGCGGCGATTTCCTGATTGGTCAGGCGCTCGACGCGCACGCGCGCGGTGCCCTTGTTGGCGTAGTCAAGCGCCGTGGCGGCCGCGTAGGAAAGATCCATGACGCGGTTGTAGAGGAAGGGACCGCGGTCGTTGACGCGCACGATGACGGAGCGCCCGTTTTCAAGGTTGGTGATGCGGGCGTAGCTCGGTAGCGGCATCGTGGGATGGGCGGCCGACATGGCGTGCATGTTGTACGTTTCGCCTATGGCCGTCTTGTTGCCGTGGAACTGCTTGCCGTACCAGGAGGCGATGCCCGTCTGGTCCATCTTGACGTCGCTCGTGACGGGCACGTAGCGCTGCCCCATGACCGTGTAGGGACGCAGGGAGGCCGGGTAGAAGTGCTCGACGCGCGGCGTCGCGCTCGACGTGTCAAGCTCGGCCGACGAGGACGGAGGACCGTCGTGCTGATAGTACTTGGAACCTGTGGAACAGGCGCTCAACAGAAACGCGGCGGCGGCCGTGGCGGCGGCGAGGCAGATTTTGTTCATTGCGCGAAGCTCTTTTCTGATGCGGCGTGTCAATGCTTGGACTCGGCGGAAACGGAGAGCAGAATGCCCGTGCAGACGCCGAGAATGAGAAGGGCCGTGCCGCCGTAGCTCATGAAGGGCAGCGGCACGCCCACCACGGGCAGGATACCACTGACCATGCCCATGTTGACGAAGGTGTACGTGAAGAAGATGCAGCCGATGGCGCCCGCAAGGAGGCGGGAGAAGCGCGTTTCGGCGAAGGCCGCAATGTAGAAGCTGCGGCCGATGAGCGCAGTGTAGAGCGCAAGCAGGACGAGGTTGCCGACAAAGCCGAATTCCTCGCTGAAAACGGCGAAGAGGAAGTCGCTCGTGCGTTCGGGAATGAAGTCGAGATGGGCCTGCGTGCCTTCCATCCAGCCCTTGCCCGAGAAGCCGCCCGAGCCGATGGCGATGAGGGCCTGCAGAATGTGGAAGCCCTTGCCGAGCGGGTCCGCGGACGGATCGAGAAGCGTCAGCACGCGCTGACGCTGGTAGTCGTGCATCAGGCTCCAGATGACGGGCATCGACAGGATAAGGATGCCCGTGAGGGAAACAAGGATGCGCTTGCTCAGGCCTGCGAAGAAGATGACGGATGCGCCCGCGATGAGCACGAGGATCGAGGTGCCGAGGTCGGGCTGCTTCACGATGAGGCCGACGGGGACGGCCATGATGATGAAGGCCGTCAGATGGTCCCAGTTGCAGACGTTCTCCCCTCTGACGTTGTAGTACCAGGCGAGCATCATGGGGACCGCAAGCTTCATGAGCTCCGAGGGCTGGATGCGCACGCCGACGTTGAGCCAGCGGGTGGCGCCCTTGACGGTCACGCCGAAGAAATGCGTCAGAAGCAGCAGCACACAGCCGACGATGAAGATCGGAACGGTCGCCTTCTGGAAGGCCTTCACGGGAATGCAGGACACGACGAGCATGACGACGCCTGCGACGGCGATGTTGCGAATCTGTCCCTCGATGCGCCACGGGAAGCTGTAGCCGGCGGAGAAGAGCGCGATGAAGCCGATCGTCGTCAGCGTGACGACGAGGGCGAGCAGCATCAGGTCGATGCGCAGCAGACGCGTTGCAAGGTACCTCAGGAACGCGTAGCCGGTTCTGGAAATGGTTTCAATCATTTCAAAATCGCTCCTCAGCGGTTGCGTCGCTGGGTGATGAGGGGAACGCCCTTCGGAGGCGGAAGCTCGAGCGAATTCGCGCCCGTGAGCCAGTAGTCGATGAGCTGTCGGGCAACGGGAGCGGCCGCCTGGGCGCCAAAGCCGCCGTTTTCAACAAGAACGGCAAGCGCGATGCGCGGATTGCGTGCAGGCGCGAACGCGATGAAGAGCGCGTGGTCGTGGTGCTTCTTCGCGAGCTTCTTGGCGTCGTACTTGTCGTCCTGGGCGATGGTGACGACCTGGGCGGTGCCCGTCTTGCAGGCGACCGTGTAGGGCACGCCCTTGAAGACGAAGCGGGCCGTGCCTTTGGTCGAGACGTCGGTCATGCCGGCGATCACGGTCTCCACGTTTCTGGACTTGAGCGGAATGACGGCGGCGGGTTCGACGGGAACGTCCTCGGCCTTGTTGGTCGACGGATCCGTGATCCTCTTGACGAGATGGGGCGTCATTACGATGCCCCTGTTGGCCAGCGTGGACGTGGCGTGCGCGAGCTGCAGCAGCGTGAATGCGTTGTAGCCCTGGCCGATGCCGATCGACGGTGTGTCGCCCACCATCCACGGCTGCTTCACGCGCGCCTCCTTCCACTCCCTGCTGGGCAGAACGCCCGTCTGCTCGCCCACGAGGTCGATGCCTGTCTTCTGGCCGAAGCCCCAGGGCACCATGAAGTCATGGATCGTGTCGACGCCCAAGCGGGTGGCGAGCCAGTAGTAGTAGACGTCAGACGAGACGGCGATCGACTTGCGAAGGTCGAGCCTGCCCTTGGGCACGCCGCTCATGTCGCGGAACCTGTGCTTGCCGAGCGTGAAGACGCCCGTGTCGTCAAGGACGAAGTCCGCAGTCGTCGCTCCCGTCTCCAGGCCTGCGAGCGCAACGAACGGCTTGTACGTGGAGCCGATCGGATAGAGGCCGCGCATGGCGCGGTTGAGAAGTGGCTTCGTCTCGGCCGTGTTGAGCTGGGACCAGGACTTCGGATCGATGCCGCCTGGGAAGAGATTCGGATCGTAGGTCGGCATGGAGACGAAGGAGAGGATCTCACCCGTCTTGGGCTGGATGGCGATGACGGCGCCCACCTTTCCCTTCATGGCGTTTTCAGCGACGCGCTGAAGGTTCATGTCGATCGTCAGGTGCAGGTTCTTGCCTGCCTTGGGCGGCTCGAAGGCGAGAGAGCGCACGGCATGGCCGCCTGCGGTGATCTCCAGGGTCTCGTGTCCCGGAGTGCCGTGAAGGAGGCTCTCGTAGCTGCGCTCGATGCCGACCTTGCCGATGACGCGCTCACCCTCGTAGTCGTCGATGAGGCCCTCGCTGGTCAGGCGCTTCTTGTCGGACTGGGACAGGGAGCCGATGTAGCCGAGGATGTGGCTGCCGACGCTCCCTTCGGGATAGACGCGGTATTCGCGTTGGTTGATCTCGACGCCGGGAAAGCGCCACTGCTGGCCCGTGAAGACGGCGACCTCCTCGTCGGTGAGCTCCTGACGGATGGGGATCGAGTCATAGCGGTTGAGGTCTTCGCGCAGGCGCACGAAGCGGCGGCGGTCCGCCGTCGTGATGGGAATGATCTCCGAGAGCGCGTCGATGGTCTTCTCGAGGTCGGACACCTTGTCTGGCGTGATTTCCAGAGAGTAGGCGAGCGTGTTCTTCGCGAGCAGCTCGCCGTTGCGGTCGTAGATGAGGCCGCGGGCGGCCTGCGAGACAACCGTGACCGTGCGGTTCTTTTCCGCACGCTCCGTGTAGGCGTTCTTGTTGATGATCTGCAGCCACGCGAAGCGTCCGATCAGAACGCAGAAGAGCACGATCACCAGAAAGAAGACGAAGAGCAGACGCCTTCTGAAGGGAACCAGATCCGCGTCCACCTGCTTGAAGTCAAGCGCCACCTTGCCGACTCCCCCTTAAACGGACTCGCGACCGAGCGAGCGCCTCTCCGGAAGGGAGAGGATGAGGGAGGCGGCCGGCCACAGAAGGGCGCCCGTGAAGCTCTGGAGGAACCACGGGAAGCCGGGCCAGAGGCCGTCGAACCACAGGCGGATCATCAGGACGACGAGCTGGGACACGAGCAGCAGCGGCAGGATGTGCAGCGCCTGGCCCGCCAGTCCGAACCAGGGCAACCTGCGGTGCAGGGAGTAGGCCGAATAGGACAGGATGACGTAGGCGAGCGCCTGCTGGCCGAGGACGCTGCCGTTCTGCACGTCCATCAGAAGGCCGCAGATGAAGGCGATCGTCATGCCCACGTGACGCGGATGGTGGATCGTCCAGTAGATGAGCGTGAGCGCGAGCGGATCGGGAAGCCAGAGGACGTTCGCCGTCGAGCTTGCCAGATTGAGCAGGTAGCTGATCAGAAACGTGCTGATGATCCAGAGCGGGCGCGCGTGGGTCTGGATGTGCTCGCCGCCGCGTCCGTCATTCATGTCAAGGGTCTTGTACTGCTTCATCGTCCGGCTCTGCGCCTGATCGTGCTGTCCTTGTCCTTCTTGTCGAAGACGGACGTGACGTTGGGGTTCGTCAGAATGACCGTGGCGAACTGGATGTCCTCAAGCTCGACGCTCGGAATCACCGAGACGGCCATGTAGGTTTCGCCAGGTTTGTGAAGGGTTTCGTTCACGGTGCCCACCATGATCTGCCTTGGGAAGATCTTGTCGAGGCCGGACGTGACGAGTCGGTCGCCGCCCTTGATGTCCGCGGAGGGCTGCACGAAGAGCAGGTCCATCAGCTCTTCGCCGGTGCCCGCAAGAATGTAGCGTTCGCCCGTGCGCTCGTTCATGACGGCAATGCGCTGACGGTGGTCGGTGATGAGGGTGATCTCGGACTGGGTGGCGGCCACGCGTGTGATCTGGCCGAGAATGCCGAAGGCGCCGATGACGGGCATGCCCTGCACGATGCCGCTCTTCTCGCCGAGGTTGATCTGCAGGCGGCGCGTGAACTGGTCGGAGACGCGACCGAGCACTTCGCCCGTGACCACGCGGTCTGCCTCGCGGGGAACGGCGTTGACGAGCTGTCGAAGGCGCTCGTTCTCCTCGCGCATTTCACGGAGACGCGCGACTTCGAGCGAGAGCTTCTGATTTTCCTCGAGCAGCTGGTCGTTGGCGGTCTTGAGCTTGACCTTGCTGATGAAGTAGCCCTCGCCTTCGCCGAGCAGCGTGATGGGAAGCGTGGCGACGTGCACCATGGGCGTGGTGAAGCTGATCACCGCGCTGCGGAAGTTGTCGAGTGACCGAAGGCGCCCGTCGACCAGAATGAGGATGACGCAGATCAGAACGAAGAACAAAAATCTGGCTCGTGCAGAAATGCCTTGTCTGAAGAGTGGAGGCGGGCCGTATTCCATGAAGAGATGTCCTAGGGATCCTTGCCTTCGGTTGAAACAAAAAAATGCGCCCGGGACGGTCCCGCGGGAGCAGTCCTGGAAGTGCTTAGCCTGCCGCGAAGGCGGTGCGGAGCTTGTCCATGTTTTCAAGGGCGATGCCGCAGCCCTTCACCACGCAGTTGAGCGGTTCTTCGGCGACGTGCACGGGCAGGCCCGTCTCCTCCTTGAGGAGCTGGTCAAGGTCGCGCAGCAGGGCGCCGCCGCCCGTCAGCATGAGGCCGTGTTCGGCGATGTCGGCGCCGAGTTCGGGCGGCGTCTTCTCAAGGGCGTTCTTGACGGCGACGACGATCTGGTTGAGCGGCTCGGAGAGCGCCTCGAGAATCTCGTTGGAGTGGACGGTGAAGGTGCGGGGCACGCCTTCGGCGATGTTGCGGCCCTTGACTTCGATTTCCATGACTTCGGAGCCGGGGAAGGCGGAGCCGATCTTCTTCTTGATCATCTCGGCCGTCGGTTCGCCGATGAGCATGCCGAAGTTGCGGCGGATGTAGTTGATGATGGCCTGGTCGAACTTGTCGCCGCCCACGCGGACGGAGCCTGCGTAGACCATGCCGCCCAGCGAGATGAGGCCCACTTCCGTCGTGCCGCCGCCGATGTCGACGACGAGGGAGCCTGCAGCCTCGTTCACGGGAAGGCCCGCACCGATGGCGGCGGCCATCGGTTCTTCAATCAGGTAGACCTCGGAGGCGCCGGCGGCCAGAGCGCTTTCCTTGATCGCGCGGCGCTCGACCTGCGTGGAGCCGCAGGGAACGCAGATGATGATGCGCGGAGAGGGAGCGAAGAGACGGGACGGGCTGGCCATGCGGATGAACTGCTTGAGCATCTGCTCGGTCACCGTGAAGTCGGCGATCACGCCGTCCTTCATCGGACGGATGGCGTTGATGTTGCCGGGCACACGGCCGAGCATCTGCTTGGCGGTGTGGCCGACGGCGTGAATCGTGGTCTTTCCGTTGGGACCGCCCTCCTGGCGGATGGCAACAACGCTGGGTTCATTCAGGACGATGCCCTTGCCGCGCATGTAGATGAGCGTGTTGGCGGTGCCGAGGTCAATGGCAAGGTCATTGGAGAAGTAATTGCGGAAGAATCCAAACATTTTCTGTTGCCTGGTGTAGGGTGAAGCGGCCGCTTCGAGGGAGGGAATGGAACGGTGCCGGAAGCGCTGAGATTCGCTGACGGCGCGGGTTTGGCGAGACCCAGAAGCAATCTGTTAATGATAAACTAACTGATCGCCCGCTGGAGTGTGAATTAGGTTCGCGAGCTTTGCTCTCTTGTGTTTGAGTGTTTCAAAGCTTAAAAAAATCCTTGGCGGGAACTGAATCCCATCCTCGAATTTAAACCGCATAAGAGAAGCACGACTATGTCCCTTACGATGGACGACATTCGCCGCATTGCCGACCTTGGCCGTATCGACATTTCTGATGAGCAGGCCAGGATCGTTCAGGGCGAACTCAACGATATTTTCCAGATGATAGAACGCATCAGCTCCGTGGATACGACGGGCATCGCTCCTATGCCCAATCCGCACGACGGCGTTCAGCGTCTGCGTGACGACGTCGTCTCGGAAGAGGTGGACCGCAGCGAAAACATGAAGAACGCACCGGAGCAGGCCGAAGGCTGTTTCCTGGTCCCCCAAGTCATTGAATAATCGAACGAGCAGGAAATGGAAAAGGACATTACTTTCGCTTCGGTGGCCGAACTGTCCCGAATGCTGGCCGCCCGTGAAGTTTCGGCGGTCGAACTCGCCCAGCACTATCTGGCCCGCATTGAAGCCCACAAGGATCTCAACGCTTTCCTCGACGTCCGTCCGGAAGCCACGCTCGAGCAGGCTCGTCAGGCCGACGAGCGCATTGCCGCGGGAACGGCCACGCCGCTCACCGGCATTCCCATCGCCCACAAGGACATCTTCGTAACGCGCGAATGGGCCTCCACCGCCGCCAGCCGCATGCTCGAGGGCTACATGAGTCCCTTTGACGCTACGGTCGTGCGCCAGCTCAAGGACGAGGGCATGGTCTGCCTCGGCAAGCTCAACTGCGACGAGTTTGCCATGGGCTCGGGCAATGAAAACTCCGCCTACGGCAAGGTCTTCAATCCCTGGGACGCGAACGCCGTTCCGGGCGGCTCCTCCGGCGGCTCCTCGAGCGCCGTGGCCGCAGGTCTCGCGCCCATCGTCACAGGCACCGACACGGGTGGCTCCATCCGCGAGCCGGCCAGCTTCACCGGTGTGACCGGCATGAAGCCCACGTACGGCCGTCCGTCCCGTCTCGGCATGATTGCCTTCGCCTCCTCGCTCGACACGGCTGGTCTTCTCGGTCATTCGGCCGAGGACTGCGCATGGGTGCTCGGCAGCATGGTCGGCTTCGACCCCAAGGACTCCACGTCCGTCAACATGCCCACCGAGGACTTCAAGCGTCACCTCAACGACGGCGTCGCCGGCCTTCGAATCGGTGTGCCGCGCAAGTGGCTCGGCGAGGGGCTCGATCCCGAACTCCGCACCTCCATTGAAGAGGCTATCGAAACGTACCGCCGCCTCGGTGCTGAAATCGTCGACATCGAGCTGCCGATGGCCGAGCTCGGCGTGCCCGTCTACTACGTCGTGGCCTGTGCCGAAGCCAGCTCCAACCTGTCCCGCTTCGACGGCGTTCGCTACGGTCATCGCGCCGCCGACTACACGGACATCGTGGACATGATCAAGAAGTCCCGCAACGAGGGCTTCGGTGCGGAACCCAAGCGCCGCATCATGATCGGAACGTACGTGCTTTCCCACGGCTACTACGACGCCTACTACCTGAAGGCTCAGAAGGTCCGTCGCCTGATTGCCAAGGAATTCCATGAAACCTTCAAAAAGGTCGACGTGATCATCAGCCCCGTGACGGCCGGCACCGCCTACGACTTCGGCGCCAATGCTGACCCCGTCTCGGCCTATCTGTCCGACCTCTACACCGTGCCTGCCTCTCTCGCAGGCCTGCCCGGCATTTCCGTGCCGTGCGGCATCCATTCCAACGGCCGCCCGCTCGGCTTCCAGCTACTCGGCGAAACGTTCAGCGAAGCCCGTCTGCTCGGGGTCGCGGCTGCCTGGCAGCGTGAAACGGACTGGCATCTTCGCCGTCCGGCCGGTTATTGAGAGTCTCAGGAGAAATAAACCATGCAGTGGGAAGTTGTGATCGGTCTTGAGACGCACGTTCAGCTCTCGACCCGTTCCAAGATTTTTTCCGGTGCCGCCCGCCACTTCGGCGACGAGCCCAACGTCAACGCCTGCTACGTTGACCTGGCTCTTCCCGGCAGCCTGCCGGTGCTCAACCACAGCGCCGTTGAGAAGGCCATCCGCTTCGGCCTCGCCATCGACGCCACGGTCGCGAATCATTCCGTTTTCGACCGCAAGAACTACTTCTACCCTGACCTGCCCAAGGGCTACCAGATCAGTCAGTTCGAGCTGCCGGTCGTCCTCGGTGGCAAGCTGACCTTCCCCGTTCAGCCCAAGAAGGGGGATCCGTACGTCAAGACCGTCAACCTGACGCGCGCTCATCTTGAGGAAGACGCCGGCAAGTCCATTCACGGCCTCGTCCAGGGCTGCTCCGGCATCGATCTCAATCGCGCCGGCACGCCGCTTCTCGAGATCGTGACGGAACCGGAAATGCGCTCCGCCGCCGAAGCTGTGGGCTACGCCCGCGCGCTTCACGCCCTCGTGGTCTGGCTCGGCATCTCGGACGGCAACATGCAGGAGGGCAACTTCCGCTGTGACGCCAACGTGTCCGTGCGCCCCGTCGGCCAGAAGGAGTTCGGCACGCGCTGTGAAATCAAGAACCTGAATTCCTTCCGCTTCCTGCAGGAAGCCATCGACTACGAAGTCCGTCGCCAGATCGAGCTCATAGAGGACGGCGGCAAGGTCGTTCAGGCCACCCGCCTCTATGACCCGGACAAGGGCGAGACGCGTCAGATGCGCACGAAGGAAGACTCGATGGACTACCGTTACTTCCCGGATCCCGATCTTCTTCCGCTCGAAATCAGCGACGAATGGATCGAAAGGGTTCGCGGCGAGATGCCCGAGCTTCCGCACCAGCTCTGCGAGCGCCTGCAGTCCGAATTCGGCCTGCCGCAGTACGATGCCTCGATGCTGACCGCCAGCCGCGACATCGCCGACTACTACGTTGCGCTTGCCGCCAAGGTCTCCGACCGCAAGATGGCCGCCAACTGGGTCATGGGCGAACTCTCCGCCGCCGTCAACGGCGTCGAGGGCATGACCTTCGGCAAGGCACCCGTGACGCCTGAAATCCTCGCCGCGATTCTCGGCCGCATCCTCGACAACACCGTCAACCAGAAGGGCGCCAAGCAGATCTTTGCGGCCGTCTGGGAAGGCGAGGGCACCGACGTCGACGCGCTCATCGAGAGCAAGGGTCTGAAGCAGATTTCAGACACCGGCGCGCTCGAAGGCATCATCGATGAAGTGCTTGCGGCGAACCAGAAGTCCGTCGACGAGTTCCGCGCAGGCAAGCAGAAGGCCTTCAACGCCCTCGTGGGCCAGTGCATGAAGGCCACGCGCGGCAAGGCCAATCCCGCCCAGGTCAACGAACTCCTTCGCAAGAAGCTCGGCGCCTGATCAGTTCGCCTGACCGGCAAATAAAAAAAGGAAGCGTCATTTGACGCTTCCTTTTTTGTTGTCGGGCCTCAGGCCCGACGCTGTTCAGCGTGCCTCTCAGGCGCCGTAGCGGGCACGGTAGGCGGCCACGGCTTCCTTGTGGCAGGAGACGGCCTTGGCCATGTCCGTGTCGCCGTTCATGAAGGCGAGCAGGTCGTTGAGGCAGATGATCGAGGCGACGTTCATGCCGAGCGTCTTTTCGACGTCTTGAACGGCGGAGGTTTCCGTCATTTCGACGGCATTGCCGCCGCGTTCCTGACGGTCAAGGGCGATCAGCACGCCGGAGGGGACGGCACCGTTGGCCTGGATGATCTTGACGGATTCGCGCACGGAGGTGCCGGCGGAGATCACGTCGTCGATGATCACGACCTTGCCCTTGAGCGGGGCGCCGACGATCACGCCGCCTTCGCCGTGGTCCTTGGCTTCCTTGCGGTTGAAGGCCCAGGGCACGTCGCAGCCGAGGCGGGAGAGATTCATGGCCACGGAGGCGGCCAGCGGGATGCCCTTGTAGGCGGGACCGAAAATCATGTCGAACTCGATGCGGCCGGCGTCGCGGGCAGCCAGAAGCGTCTTCGCATAGAACTCGCCGAGGCGGTCGAGCAGGGCACCGGTGTTGAAGAGGCCGGCGTTGAAGAAGTACGGAGAGAGACGGCCGGCCTTGGTCTTGAACTCGCCGAAGCGAAGGACGTCGGCTTCCAGGGCAAATTCGATGAACTGTTCTTGAATCGGTTGCATGACTGTTTTTTCAAAAGGGAAAAAGAGGTCGCACGACCTCGCGGGATCGTGTGGCATTGTACTGCTAAACCTCGGTATCCTTAACCATTCGAATCTTGTTTCTAGAGGACTCCGATGTTCCGTATCGTGACTTTCAACGCCAACGGCGTGCGTTCCGCACTGACCAAGGGCTTCTTCAATTGGTTTCAGGCCCAGAACGCGGACGTGCTCTGCATCCAGGAACTCAAGGCTCAGGAGAAGGACATCCCTGCCGAGGTCGCCGGGCTTCCTGGCTATCAGGCCTTCTTCCACTGCGCCGAAAAGAAGGGCTACTCGGGCTGCGGCATCTGGTGCCGTCGGAAGCCCGACGAGGTCCGCTACGGATTCGGCGATCCCGAGTTTGATGCCGAAGGCCGCTATGTTGAGGCGATCTTTGGTGATCTCAGCGTCATCTCCTGCTATTTCCCATCGGGCTCCTCGTCCGAGGAACGTCAGGAGGCGAAGTTCCGCTTCCTCGCATCCTTCCTGAAGCACATGGACGAGCTCAGGACCTCCGGCCGTCGCGTCATTCTCTGCGGCGACGTGAACATCGCCCACAAGGAGATCGACCTCAAGAACTGGAAGGGCAACGTCAAGAACTCGGGCTTTCTTCCCGAGGAACGCCAGTGGCTGACGGATCTGTTCGAGAAGCACGGTTGGCGCGACGTCTTCCGTCTTGTCGACGCCAGACCCGAGCAGTACACCTGGTGGAGCCAGCGCGGTCAGGCGCGTGCCAAGAACGTCGGCTGGCGCATCGACTATCATCTGGCCACCGAAAACGTGGCGGCCGCCGCCCGCGCTGCGTCGATTTATCCGGACGAGAAGTTCTCGGATCATGCGCCGCTCACCATCGACTACGACTTTTCTCTCGAGGACTGACGAATGCTGCTCAAGGACGTGCTTTTTTCCCAGGGCTTCGGCACGCGCTATGACTGTGCGGCCATGGTGGCCTCCGGTGCCGTTGAAATCGCAGCCGAAGTGCACGACGATCCCGACGAGGACGTCGAGACCGAAGGTCTCGTCTTCCGCTGCCTCGGCACCGACTGGCCGTACTTTGAGAAGGCGATCATTGCGCTCAACAAGCCTGCGGGCTACGAGTGCTCGATGAAGCCTTCCGCTCATCCCTCCGTCATGACGCTGCTGCCAAGTCCGCTTCGCCGCCGCAACATGCAGCCCGTTGGCCGTCTCGATGTCGATACGACGGGCGTGCTGATCTTTACGGACGACGGCGCGCTGCAGCATCGTCTCATCCATCCCAAGCGCCACGTCTCGAAGATCTACGACGTCGTCTGCAGGCATCCCGTGGATGAGAAGACTCGCGAAAAGCTCATGGCGGGCGTCGTGCTCGACGACGATCCCAAGCCCGTGGCCGCCAAGGACGTGGAGATCCTTGACGAACACCATCTTCGCATGACGCTCGTGCAGGGCAAGTACCATCAGGTCAAGCGCATGATCGCAGCGTGCTCGAACCGCTGCGACGGCCTTCACCGCTCCGCCTTCGGCCTCTACGTGATGCCCGAGACGCTCAAGCAGGGCGAATGGGTCTGGCTGACGAAGAAAGATCTGGTCTAAATGAACGTCAGGGCGCTGATATCCGACTTTCGTGTCTACCTGCAGCCTCAGCCTGTCAGGATGTTCCTGCTTGGCTTCAGCTCGGGACTTCCCCTGCTGCTTATTCTGGGCACGCTCAGCTTCTGGCTGAGGGAGGCGGGGGTTGATCTGAAGACCATCGGCTTCTTCAGCTGGATCGGACTCGTCTACGGCTTCAAGTGGGTGTGGGCGCCGGCCGTCGACCGTCTGCGCATTCCCGTGCTCGGGCGCCTGCTCGGGCGCCGTCGCTCCTGGCTCCTGCTGTCCCAGGCGGGCGTCATTGCGGCGTTGGCGGGCATGGCGGTGTCGGATCCCCTGCATCACCTGCAGGGTATCATGGTCTTTGCGCTCATGTGCGCGTTCTTTTCGGCGACACAGGACATTGCGCTCGACGCCTACCGCATCGAGTCTGCGGACTCGAATCTGCAGGCCGTGCTCGCCGCCATGTACCAGACGGGCTATCGGCTGGCCATGATCTGGGCGGGCGCAGGCACGCTCGCGCTGGCGGCCTGGAGCGCAGGCGGAGAGACGGGCTACTTTCCGCATGCCTGGGAGTTCGCCTATCTCGGCATGGCGGCGTCCATGTGCGTGGGCGTGCTGACGGTGCTCTTCGTGAAGGAGCCCGAGGCACCCGTCCGGCCCGTAGAAGCCGTGAGCCGCTCGTGGCCCGAGCGCTTCGCTATCAATGTTGTCGCGCCCTTCAGGGACTTCTTCGTGCGCTTCGGCTGGGGGGCGGCGGGCATTCTGCTGTTGATCGCCACCTACCGCATCTCCGACATCGTCATGGGCGTGATGGCCAACCCCTTCTATTCGGACACGGGCTTCACCAAGGAGGAGATCGCGACGGTCTCCAAGGTGTTCGGCGTCGTGATGACGCTCGCGGGTGCTTTCGTGGGCGGCATCGTGACGATGCGTCTGGGAATTCTCAAGACGATGGCCGTCGGTGCGGTCCTTGCCGCCGTGACGAACCTTCTCTTCGCCGCACTGGCCGGCATTGGTCACAACGTAGGATTTCTCATCTTCACGGTGTCCGCCGACAACCTTGCGGCAGGTCTTGCGAGCGCGGCCTTCATCGCGTACCTCTCAAGCCTTACGAACAAGGCCTATTCTGCGACGCAGTACGCGCTCTTCAGCAGCCTGATGCTGCTTCTGCCGAAGTTCATCGCAGGCTTTTCGGGCGTAATGGTCGAGAGCCTCGGCTATCAGGGCTTCTTTCTCCTGACGGCATCGATGGGCGTGCCCGTGATCCTGCTTGTCTGGTGGGTGAGCAGGCAGGCGCGCGCCCGGGAGCTGATGAGCGGCGGGCGCGCGGAGAAGTAGTCTCGTGCCTCAGTGGCGTCGGCCGCCCTGCGGACGGCGCGGGCCCTTCGGAGCGGGCTTCTTCTTGGGAGGCTCCTCCTTCTTTTCGAAGCCGCGGGTGACGGCTGCGATTTCCGCGACGCTTTCCGCGATGTCTTCAAGCGCCTGGTCAAGGTTCTCGATCGGGCTTTCCAGATCAAGGTCCGCCTTGATTTCCGCAAGGTCGCCCGCCACGTCGTCGGGCAGATGACGGAGGATACCGAGCAGGGCGCCGTTGATGCGGTCGTCCGTGCTGTCCTTGAGACCTTCCCAGCGGTTGATCACTTCGGAGAAGCCGAGGGCGAACGGAATGACGGCGGCCACGCTGTCGGCGCCCCGCACGGGACGGCCGCGGTTGTCCTCGATCTCGTAGATGATCGGATCGATGGGGCGGCAGCGCGCAAGCGTCGTGTCGATGGAGCGGTAGCGGCGGTAGATGAGTTCCTCCAGACGGTCCTGTTCGTCGGGATCCGCCAGAGCGGCGTCCTGACGGGCCTGGGAGTCGAAGATGTAGGGCATCCAGTCGCCGGGAGACGGCTCGTCGGGCAGGCACAGAAGCGCGGTGAGGAAGCCGTCCATGTAGTCGGGCTCCATCGGCTCGAACGGTTCGGGCATGGCGGCAAGCAGTTCGCCGAGTTCGACGAACTCGTCATCGTTCAGCGGTTTTTCGTAGGAATTGCTCATAGGGTAGTGGACGGATCGGCGACCTTCCTGTTCTGGAAGGCCTCCTCCTCCTGAATAAAGGATTGATGGACGGCCTTGGCGGATCGGCGTCGCAGCACGCTGGCTGCGAAGACTTCGGCCTTGGCCCTGTCGGTCTTCAGAATTCGCTTCTTGATGGCGGGAATCTGGGTGAGCGTCATGGAAAGACGCGTGCATCCGAGTCCGATGAAGAAGGGGACGAGTTCCGGTCGGGCAGCCATTTCACCGCATACGGACACGCTCTTGCCTGCCTGGTGGACCTGTCTGACCGTCGTGGCGATCATGCGCAGCACGCTCGGGTGGCACTCGTCGTAGTACTTTGAAACCGCTGCATTCGTTCGGTCGACGGCCAGCGTGTACTGCACGAGGTCGTTGGTGCCGAGCGAGAAGAAGTCGAGGACGGGAATCAGGTCCTTGAGCATCATGACGGCGGCGGGAACCTCGACCATTCCACCGAGCGGAACGTCGGCGGTGAACTTCTGGCCTTCGGCGGCAAGTTCGCTGCAGGCCAGCGAGATGAATTCGCGCACCCTGCTGACGTCCTCGGGCGATGTGACCATCGGCAGCAGGATTCTGACATTGCCCGACCCCGTGGCGGCGGCGCGCAGGATTGCGCGAAGCTGCGTGACGAAGAGCTTCGGATGCGCAAAGCAGAAGCGCAGGCCCCTGAGGCCGAGCGAGGGATTCAGCTCCTCGAGCGGTCCGGTGGTGAGCTTTTCGAGGGCGTCCTGCGACATGACCTTGTCGCCGCCGAGGTCGGCCGTGCGAATCACGACGGGCTGGCCCTTCATCGAGCGGATGACGCGGCAGTACGCGTTGTACTGCTCGTCTTCGCAGGGAAGGTCGTCGCGGTTCATGAAGAGGAATTCCGTGCGGAAGAGCCCGACGCCGTCCGCACCCGCGCGATGGACGTCCTTGACGTCCTCGGGGAGCGCGATGTTGGCGAAGAGCTTGATCGTGTGTCCGTCGAGCGTGACCGCGTCAAACTGCTTGAGCTTCTTGAGGCGCTTCTTCTCGGCGGTCAGAAGCTTCATGCGCTGGCGTGCGTTCCTGCGCTTTTCGGCGGAGGGGCTCAGGTCGATGAGCTCTTCGTCCGCGTTGAGCAGGACGGGCACGTCGGTCTCGAGGATCTCGCAGGCGCCCTTGACGCCGACCAGAGTCGGAATTTCAAGCGAGCGCGCAAGAATGACGGCATGACTCGTAATGCTGCCTTCCTCGAGGATGATGCCCGCGATGTCGAGGTCGTCTCGGCCGCGCAGAAGCAGCATGTCGGCGGGATCGAGCTGGTCGGCCACGAGAATGATCGTCTCGTCAAGGCCTTCCGCTTCAAGAAGGCTTGAGGCGGAGCGCCTGCCCGTGAGCACGCGCTGCACGCGCAGGACGACGTGCGCGATGTCCTTGATGCGTTCGCGGATGTAGTCGTCCTCGATGGACTCGAAGTCTCGTCGCGTCTTTTCAAGGCGCAGCGACAGCGCCCATTCGGCGTTGACGAGCTTTTCCTTGATGATGTCGACGGTCTCCTCGATCAGGGTGGGGTCTCGAAGGATGGTGCGGTGCACGTCGATGAACGCCGCCGCCTCGGCCGGCATGTCTTCGTCGGCGGAGTCGATCAGGGCGCCGAGCTGCTTGTCGACGGTGGCGATGGCGGCGCGCAGGCGCTGGATTTCGCCGCGGGTTCCGGTCTTTTCGATGACGAACTGCGGGATCTCCAGATCGCCGGCGGAGAATTGCTGGCAGAGGCCGTAGGCGATGCCGGGATAGACGCTGATGCCCGTCAGCTTTTCGGGAGGCGGTGCCTGTTCTTCGACTGTGGAGGACGCAACGAGGGGTTCGTCACTCATGGTGGATTCTCCGTCTTAGGCTTGTTCGCCGAACTTGTTGTCGAAAAGGGCGGTGATGTCCTTGATGGCGCTGTCTTCGTCGGGACCGTCCGCCGTGACGGTGAGCGTCGTGCCTGCGGGCACGGCCATCGTCATGAGGCCGAGAATCGACTTGGCATCCACGCTGTGGTTGTTGTGCGTGAGCGTGATGGAGGATTTGAAGAAGCCTGCGGTCTTGGCGAGCAGGGCGCAAGGACGGGCATGGAGCCCGAGCTTGTTGAGCACGGTGAGCTGCTTAGTTTGCATTGACAGTGTCCTTGATGGCGGAAGGCTTGCCGCAGGACGTGGAGATGCCGCCTCGCGCGGCTCCCTCGGCGATGACGGCAATGCGGGCCGCGCATTCCTCGTGATGACTGAGAGCGGTGATGAGTGCGGGCAGATTGACGCCCGTGATGACGCGCACCTGCGGATTGTCCAGAAGACGATGGGCGATGTTGGAAGGCGTCGCGCCGAGAACGTCGGTGAAGACCAACACGTCCTGATTCGCGGGGAAGTTCGAGATGAGCCTGCGGGCTTCCGCCTCGCCTTGCTCGGCGTCCACGTCGCAGGGCACGTCGAAGACTGCGATGGAGTCGCAGAAGGTGTCGCCCGTGGCGCTGAAGATGTGCCGGGCACAGCTTTTCAATGCGCTGGCCAGCGGCTCGTGGGCGATGATGCAGATCCCTGCAGACACAGAAGGCTCCGTTAGGTACGATAAAATCCAGTGGGTATGTTATGCGAAGTAGTGTAACCCAAGGTTGTGATCGGGAGTGTCTTCTATGTCTCTGGTGCTTTTTTCATGCCGTGCCACAGGGCCGTTCATTATGTTCGAGGAAACGGCCAGGCGGGTCTTCAAGGTGCTCGGCCGCCCGTGGACCGAAACAGGCGCCTTCTCCTGCGACGAGCTGCCCGAAATCCTGAGGATCCTTGATGAGGAGGCCCGCAAGGACAAGGAGCGCCTTGCGCAGATCGAGGCCGAGCGGGAAAGGAAGCTTCGCGAGTCGACCTACGACGAGGAGCTCCGCATGCGCGAGGAGGAGAAGGAGGAGAAGAGGAACTCCGTCGAGAAGATCAATTTCTTTCAGCGCGTCGTGCCTCTCCAGTCGATGATCAAGCGCGCCATCAAGCACGGCGACGCCATCATGTGGGGCCGTCCGTAGGACTGCACGTCGCAGGCGGCCTCACCGCCTGCATCAGATTCGCCAGAAGTTCCGCGTGAAGATCGCGAACACGGTGAAGATCTCCAGGCGCCCGATGAGCATCAGGAAGGAGCAGACGGACAGCTGGATGTCGCTCAGGTCCGCATAGTTTCCCGTCGGGCCGACGCCGCCGAGGCCCGGGCCGATGTTCGAAAGCATGGCCCATGCGGCGCTGATGGCGTCCCCGGGGGGGAGTCCCGCCAGAAGCAGAACGGCTGCGCCGATCACGAAGGACGTGAGCCAGACCATGAAGTAGGCCAGCACGGCGATGCAGACTTTTTCGTCGATCGGCGTCTTGTTGAGCGTGAGCGGAACCACCGCCTTCGGATAAAGCAGCTTCGTCATTTCCCTTCGGATCATGCCGAGGATGATCAGCAGGCGCACCATCTTGATGCCGCCGCCCGTCGAGCCTGCGCACGTCGAGAACGCTGCGGCGACCAGCAGGAGGACGGGCAGGCCGAGCGGCCAGGAGGCGTAGTCGACCGTTGCGTAGCCCGTCGTCGTGATGACGGAGACCACTGAGAAGAGCGCGTGGCGCACGGTTTCGGCCGACGTTTCGTAGACGTGCGCGTCGGCGAGCACGATGATCGTGAGGGCCGACATCAGGGCGGCCGTTGCAATCCAGGCCTTCGCCTCCGCGTCCTGCAGGTAGATCAGGAAGTTCCTGCGCCTCCATACCATGAAGTGGAGGGAGAAGTTGAAGCCGCTGATCAGCATGAAGACGATGGCGACCGCATCGACGGCGGGACTGTTGAAGTATGCGAAGCTTGCGTCATGCGTGCCGATGCCCGAGAGGCTGACGGTCGTCATCATGTGCATGATGGCGTCTTCCCATTCCATGCCTGCCAGATGGTAGGAGATCGCGCAGGCGACGGAGACGCCGAGATAGATGATGTAGAGCGCCTTGGCCGTGTCGGCGATGCGGGGCGTCAGGCGGTGCTCCTTGAGGGGGCCCGTCGTCTCGGCCTTGATGATCTGCGAGCCGCCCACGCCGAGCAGCGGGAGAATGGCCACGGACAGCACGATGAGGCCCATGCCGCCGATCCACGAGAGGAAGCAGCGCCAGCCGTTCAGTGATACGGGAAGCTTGTCGAGTCCCGTGAAGACCGTTGCGCCCGTCGTCGTGAGGCAGGACATCATCTCGAAGTAGAGCTGTGCAAAGCTCATGTCGGGGCGTTCGATGATGAAGGGAATCGTGCCGAAGAGCGGCACGGAGGTCCATATCAGTGTCACGAGAAGAAAGCCGTGCCTTGAAGTCAGCTCCCGCCGCCAGCGACGGGTCAGAAGCATCAGGACCACGCCCGTGGCGAGCGTGATGAGAAAACACGTCAGAAAGCTGTCCGCCGCGCCGTCCTGCTTTGAGACGGAGAGCGTGAACGGAATGAGCAGCGCCGCGGCGAGCCAGATGAAGACGGGCCCAGAGGCATTGAGCACCGGCAGCAGCAGATAGCGGATCGTGTTGAACATGGCGTCAGGCCTCCTTAGAAGAAGCCGACATTGACCGTGAAGAGTCGTTCGATCTTCGGGATGAGCTTCTTGGAGGGCACGAAGACGATCACGTGGTCCTCCGCCTCGATGACGGTGTCCTTGTCGCCCATCAGTACGAGCGCGTTTTCATCGTTGCCGCGGATCAGGGCTCCGATGGCGCAGCCTTCGGGCAGCGAGATGCTGCCAATGCGCCTGCCGACGACCTTGGAGCTTCTGCGGTCGCCGTGGGCGACGATTTCGAGCGCTTCGGCCGCGCCGCGTCTCAGGCTGTAGGCGGCCGCCACGTCGCCGCGGCGCACGTGGCGGATCAGCTCGCCGAGCGCGGCGGTGGTGGTCGACAGCGTGATGTCGATCTGGCTGCCCTGCATGAGGTCGCCGTAGGCCTTGCGGTTGACGAGCGCAATGGTCTTGCCTGCGCCGAGCTTCTTGGCCAGAAGAGCGCCGAGGATGTTGTTCTCGTCGTTTTCGGACACGGCAATGAACAGGTCGCACGTCTCGATGCCTGCGGCGTCAAGCACGTCCTCGCTGGTGAAGTCGCCCTCGATCAGCATGGCGGCATCGCCGAGCTCGCGGGAGAGGCGCTTCACGACGTTGCGGTCATTCTCCAGAATCCTGATGTCGAAGTTGCCGCCCGGACGGTTTTCGCCGGTCTTGAGCATGCGCGCGAGATTGAGGGTGAAGCTGGGCTTTCCCGCAATCATGATGCTGTGCACGGGGCGCTCGCGATGGCGCAGCTCCGCCATGACGCGCCTGGCGTGTCTGGTGTCGCACAGACAGATGACCTCGTCGCCTGCCTCGACAATGGTGGAGGCGTTCACCTCCAGACGGCGGTTGCGGCGGAAGATGGCCACGATGCGTGCGGGAACCTGAGGCAGATGCGTGAAGAGTTCACGGATCGGGCGGCCCACCAGCGGACTGCCCGACTTGGCGCGCACGGCGATGAGGCTTGCAAGCCCTTCTCCGAATTCCTGAACCTGAATGGCTTCGGGAAAGTCAATGAGCTTGATGAGATAGCTCACGAGCGCCTGCTCGGGCCAGATGATGGACGTTGCTTCAAAGCCTTCCTCGCCCAAAATGCGGGGATAGTCTCGAAGCTCGTTGTTGCGGACGCGGGCGATGCGGGTCGGAATGTTGAAGATGCGGGCGCAGAGCATCGTTACGACGAGGTTCGTCTCGTCGCTCGAGGTGACGGCGATCAGCATGTCCGTATCGGCCGCGCCTGCATCGGTCAGCACCTGCGGGCTGGTGGCGTTGCCCACGACGCCGCGCAGGTCGAATCTCGATTGCAGGGATCCGATGCGCTCGGCGTCCTGGTCAACGACGGTGATGTCGTTGGCTTCGGAGACCAGACTCTCGGCGACCGAGCTGCCGATGCGGCCTGCGCCCACAATCAGGATTTTCATGAGTCGTCCGAGCCGTTATTCACGTCGGTGGTTTTCTGATGGATCTGGAAGCACTTCTTGTTGTCGGGAGTGTCCGAGGTCTCCTCGGAAAGATCTTCCATCGTGTCGCCAGCCGCCATGTGATCGGATTCATCCTTTCTGGTGGTTTTCTTGAGCTCCAGGCCGAGCTGGCGAATCTTGCGGTAGAGGTGAGTGCGCTCCAGACCCGCATGCTTGGCAAGCATCGTGACCGAGCCGCCGTAGAACTGGGCGACGCGGGTGATGTAGGCGCGTTCAAGACTGTCGCGAAGCTCACGCAGCGGCAGGTTGAGGTTGAACTCGAAATGGAGTTCGGGAACGTCGATGATCGGCAGGCGGGCCTGAGGACCGATGCGAAGCGGCACGTCCGTGAGAATGAAGTGGTCGCAGAACCTGGACTTGTCGTTGAGGTTGGCGAGCGAAACATTCAGAGGGGAGCAGGAAGCTTTTTTCCAGCCCGCCAGAGCGACGCTGGCGGCCTTGGCCTGTTCGTTTTCGCGGGGACGCGAAACCTTTTCGTGCTCCCAGAACTGGATCATCTGCTTGCACGTCTTCAGAAGCTGCTGCATCGAGATCGGCTTCTCGAGGAAGTCCATTGCACCGAAGCGCGTGGCCTCCATTGCGGTTTCAATGGTGCCGTGGCCTGACATCATCACGATGGGGCACCTGACGGTGTTATGCGAATACCACTCCTTGAGCAGGGAAATGCCGTCCATGTCGGGCATCCAGATGTCAAGGAGAATCAGGTCGAAGTCGTGCTTGCCAACTAGGCTCTGAGCGATTTTGGCATTTTCTGCGGTCAGGACTTGGTAGCCCTCGTCCTCCAGAATCTCTGAAAGGAGCTCGCGGATGCCGTATTCATCGTCAACGATCAAGACTGTATGCATGTTGTGGCTCAGTTGGAAATTGGGTTGTGCTCTAGTCGAGAGACTTTGAAGACAATTTCGACAGATGCGCCGAGAATCTCGCCGGTTTCTTCGTTGCTGCGGTTCTTGAGCTTGATGGCGGCGCCGTGGTCGTCAAGGATCTTCTTCACGATCGGCAGGCCGAGCCCCGTTCCCGTCGGCTTGGTTGTCACATAGGGGTCAAAGGCAGCATTCAGGATTTTATCCGTAAAGCCGGGCCCATTATCCTCAATAGAGAGTTTAACAGCGCCGATTGCGCCTGCATGGTATTGGGATTCCAGCGCTTCCGTTCTGATCGAAATGCGAACGAGCTCACCTTCCGTCACGGCCTCGAGGCTGTTGGAAATCAAATTGTGGAACACCTGCCTGAGTTGGGCGGGGTCCGCGTCGATCTCCGGCAGCCCCTCTCCGGGGACGAAGCTGATGGCGTGACCTGCATCGTGGTAAAGCTGCAGGACGGTTTCCATGAACTCGTTGAGGTTCAGCGGGACAAGGGATGCGGCGGGCATGCGCGCGTACTCCCTGAAGTCGTTGACCATCTGCCTGAGCGTGTCGACCTGCTCGATGATGGTGTTGGTCGTCCTCTGGAGAAGCTGCAGGTCCTTTTCCTCGGTCAGCTTGGCGTGAAGCTTCCAGGCCAGCCTTTCGGCGGAAAGCCTGATGGGCGTGAGCGGATTCTTGATCTCGTGCGCAAGGCGGCGGGCGACCTCGCCCCAGGCGGTGGCTCGCTGCGCCTTCATGAGGGCGGTCACGTCGTCGAAGACGAGCACGGACCCCGTCTGGGTGCCGAGTTGCATGAGCGTAGTTTTCAGGTAGAGCGGAATCGTCACGCCGTTCTGTTCAAGCTCGAAGTCGAGGGGTTCGGGGGCCGTGCCGATGCTCTCCCTGTGCTGATATTCCTCGAGGGTCGAAACGAATTCGGGCAGCGTATCGCGAAGGGAGGCGCCCGTCATCACGTTCTGCTCGCCCATGATGCGGCGTGCCGCCTGATTGGCCGTGACGACCGTGTACCAGTGGTCCACGACCACGACGCCCGACGAAATGTTGCCGAGCACGCGCTCCAGAAACGCCTGGGCCTGCTCGGCCTGCAGGCGCTGCAGCTCGAGGCCGCGTCTGGCTTCGGACACTTCCTTGATCATCGAGTTGAAGGAGCGGGTCAGCACGTTGATTTCGTCGCCGCCCTGGAACTCGCGGATCGGCATGAAGTCGCCCGTGGCCACGCGTCTGGTGCCTTCGGCAAGTTGCATGACGGGCGACGTCGTCCTGCGTGCAAAGGACAGCGCAGCGAGAACGCTCGCGAAGACGGCGAGCAGGACGATGAGCGAGAGCGTCAGCGCGTAAAGCGTGGCCATGGAGCTCTGGCTGTAGGCCAGCTGCTGGTACTCGCGGTAGCCTGCGACGAGCGTGGCCGCATGAAGCCCGATCGTCTTGTCGACGGGCTGGGTCAGCTGCAGGAAGAGCTGCTGGCTGCTGGCGGTCTTGGCAAGCAGTCCCGTGGTCTTGAAGTCGGAGAGGGACGGAGCGTGCAGCGTCGAAATGGGGATGATGACGCGTATGCGTAGGTCGCTTGAGCCGCCTGTCGCTTCAGGAGCCTCGAAAAGCGTGTCGCCGTCGACGATGCTGTAGATGCCCGTCGTCTTGGCGGTCTTGAGCTGGAGCTGCGAGGGCAGGTCGGGCATCAGCACGTTGATGCGGGAGCCTGCAGCCGCCACGGCGGAGCCCGTGCTTGTGAGGACAAGAGCCTCGGTTCCCGAATGCGGCTCCAGAAGCTTGAGCAGGTCGTGTAGCATCAGGGAGTCGGGCGTCCCGGCGAGTGCATCCGCGAAGTCACGTGCCAGCTCCTGCGTGGACTGTTCCTGCTTGGCGAGCATCTCCTGCGTGATGCGAACGCCTGCGTCGAGCGAGGCCTCCACGCGTGGAGAGAAGGAGTCCTGAAGCGAGCGGCTGATGAAGGCCGTGGAGATCGCATAGACAGTCAGCGTCGGCACCACGCTGATGAGGGCCGTCGTGAGCGCAAGCTTCGCCGTCATGTGCGAGCCGTACTGCTTTGAGCGCTGGCGTCTTGCCAGACGCAGGCACAGCGTCGTCACGACGCAAAAAAGGACGGCGGCGATGACGGCGTTCAGGACGAGCAGGAACGGGAAGTACCTGTCGAACAGCTTGGGATTGAAGAGACTGATCGCCAGCCCGAGCATGGCGATGCTCGCAAAGGAGATGGCGATCAGGGTGCTGTAGCGTAACCAGCGGGGCATGGCTGTCTCTTACTCCGCGGGAGCGATGACTTCCGCAGGAATCGGAAGTTCTATCCAGTCGCTGGTGAGCGTCCAGTCGCTACTGCCCGTGTTGACGACCTGCATCGGCTTGGGAAGCTTGTCCGTGTCCAGATAGAAGCGCAGTTCGGCCGCGTAGTCCTCCGCATTGCGCACGGCGTTCGAGGGACCGACGCGCCAGCGCCTGATGTTCTTGATGTAGGGCAGGGCCTGTTCAAGCGTGTCGAAGGAGAGCGAAAGCCCGTTGTAGGAGAGGCGGTAACGGCGCGTGAGCGGATCGAACGCCAGACGGATCATGAAGCGGCAGCGGATCGTGGCCTTGTCGATCCAGTACCACCGCTCCTTGTAGAGCCTGAATTCGTGAACGAAATAGAGCGCAATGCCCCTGTGAAGCGCCTCGGAGAGCGCCTGAGGCAGGTCAAACTCAAAGGAGGAGCTCAGGAAGAGGCCCGACCGCTCGCCAGGTTCGTCAAGCGTGAGCGCGGCGCGCATGAAGGTCGCGTCGGCCGCCCGCGCCTCGGGCGCGGTCATGGACGAAGCGCCGAGCGCCGCGAGCAGCGCAAGTTTCAGGGTCTGGCGTCGGGTCGCTTTGTACATGTCAGGCTTGCTTTTCCAAAAGGGCATAGAAGAAGCCGTCATGCACGGTGGGCAGCTGGGCGTCGGAGCGCCATTCTCCCGATTCCTCGGGCAGAAGAGTCAGCATGCCGTCATTGCCTGCAAACAGGGGAACGAGACGGGCGTCGGGCGTTGCGGCCAGGAATGCCTTCATCTGTCCCGTGCCTTCTTCGGGGAAGATCGAGCACGTGGCGTAGAGCATCCTGCCGCCCTTGCGGAGCAGGGGCCAGAGCGTCTTGAGGAGCCTCTTCTGTTCTGAGGCGAGCTTCTTGATGTCGTCGGGGCGACGGAGCCACGGCGTGTCGGGCTGGCGGCGCACCACGCCGCTTGCCGTGCACGGCGCGTCAAGCAGAATGGCGTCGAAGGGCTTGCCGTCCCACCAGCTTGCCGTGTCGCCGGCGTCAGCCGTTCGAATGTCGGCCTTGAGTTTGAGTCGGTCGAGAGTCTCGCGAACCTTGACGGCTCGGGCGGGATCGATCTCCAGCGCAGTCATGGCGCAGTCCGCGCGCTCGAGAATGTGGGCGGTCTTGCCGCCGGGAGCCGAGCAGGCGTCCAGCACCCGGTCGCCCGCCTTCACGGGCAACAGATGCGCAGCAAGCTGCGTTCCTGCATCTTGAACGGAACTCAGCCCGTCGGCAAAGCCGGGAATGCGGTCGACGGGGACGGGCGTGACGAGTTCGATGGCCTCGGGGCCGACTCGGCGGGCTTCAAGCCCTGCAGCCTTCAGCCGGTCAAGATAGTCTTCGACGGTCATGAGGCGGACGTTGACGCGCAGCGTCATCGGAGGATGACGCGTGCCCAGCTCCAGAATGCGGTCCGCATCCTTTGGATAAATCGTGCGGATGCGGCCAATCCACCAAGCGGGAGCATTGAAGCGGACCTCGTCGCGGGAGGCGATCTTCTTTTCCAGTTCATCCTTCTTGCGCAGATAGCGGCGGAGCACGGCGTTGATGAAGCCTGAGGCGGCACGGGTCTGCGGGTTCGCCTTGGCCGCCGTGACCGTTTCGGACACGACGGTGAAGACTGCGAGCCTGCCGAGCGAGAAGGCGGCGAAGGCGGTCTCGAGCACGGAGAGCACCTCGGCCGAGGGCTGGCGGCTGCAAAGCAGTCCGACGAGTGCGGTCGTTCTCGCGCAGCGGCGCACGCTCTCATAGATGAGCGCCTGTGCGGCGGGACGGCTTTCCAGCGGGACGTTGAGAAGCGCAGGTCGGATGACGGAGTTGAGCGAGGCGCCTGCGCGCAGCTGCGTGCGTGCGGAGGCGACGGCGCTCACGATTTTGGAAAAAGGCGCCTGCTTGTGCGGCGCGGACGCGGCGATGCTCACTTGACGACCTCACCAACGGTAAAGGGCAGGCTCTGAAGGAAGGGACCGAAGGCCATCTTGGGCTTGCCGGGCTTCTGCAGAACCGTGGCGCGAAGAGCGCCTTCGCCGCAGGCGATCACAAGACCATTCGTCGTGTCGAGCACTTCGCCGGGATGACCAGAGAGCTCGAGCGCTTCGGCCTGCCAGATCTTGACGGGGACGCCGTCCTTGTCGAATACAGTTCCCGGGAAGGGATTGAATGCGCGAACCTTGTTGGCGAGGACTTTTGCGGGAAGGGTCCAGTCGATGACGGCTTCCGTCTTCAGAAGCTTCTCGGCATAGGTGACGCCTTCCTCGGGCTGGGGCGTCCAGTCGAGTTCGTCCGGCGTCCTGAGGGATTCGACGAGGAGCTCTGCGCCGAGTTCGGCCAGGCGCATCATGAGCGTGTCGGAGGTGTCCTCCTGCGTGATGGGCGTGCGCACGGTGCGGATCATCGGACCCGTGTCAAGGCCCAGCTCCATCTTCATGAGCACGACGCCGCTTTCCGCATCTCCGGACTCGATGGCGCGCGCAACGGGCGCGGCGCCGCGCCAGCGGGGCAGAAGGCTGCCGTGGATGTTGATGGCGCGGATGTCGCCGTTGCGGCCGATGCCCTTGGCGCAGTCGAGAACAGCCTGCGGAAGAATGAGGCCGTATGCGGCCACGACGAGCAGGTCGGCGCCGACGGCCTTGAGGTCCGCGTGAATGCGGGCGGACTCTTCGGGTGCCTTCTTCAGGCTCAGCGTGACCGGCGTGATGACGGGAATGCCGTGCTCAAGGGCGAGCTTCTTGACGGGCGAGGGAGTGAGCTTCATGCCGCGGCCGCTCGGGCGGTCGGGCTGCGAGAGAACGAGGGCGATCTCGTGTCCCGCGTCAATGAGGTGCTTGAGCGCGACGGCCGCGAAGTCGGGCGTGCCTGCAAAAATGATCTTCATACGTTTGGACTCCGGCGACGCTGGATGGGGAGCGTTTTCAAGTGTCAAAATACAATGATGGTACTAGTGTACGGTACTTTAGGCAGAGAGGCGCAAAGAGAGAAACGACGTGGACGCACTTTATTACAACGGATTCAAGCTGGCCTACCGGCGCTATGGCGCCTCGGATGCGCCCGCCGTCGTGCTGATCATGGGCCTTGGCATGTCGAGCGCCGCTTGGCCGACAAGCCTCATCGCACACCTTGTGCGGGAAGGCTTTCAGGTCATCACGCCCGACAACCGCGACTGCGGGGAGAGCTCCCGCTGCACGGACATGAAGGCGGACGGAAGAAACGTGGCCTCAGCCGTGGCGCAGGCGCTTCTGCGCCGAAAGGTGACGAGCGCCTACGCGCTTGAGGACATGGCGCTCGACGTGGAGCGCCTCCTCAATCACCTGTCGATACGCAGGGCGCACATCGTCGGCATCTCCATGGGCGGCATGATCGCACAGGTGGCGGCCGTGCAATCCCCCAATCGCGTGGCATCGCTCACGTCGATCGCCTCCGCTTCGGGCAACCCGAGAACGGGATTCGGTCGTCTCAATGCGGTCTGGACTCTTCTGAGAAAGCCCGACAATCTGAATACGGAGGAAGGACTGAGGGATTACTTCGCCCGCGTGTTCACCACCCTTTCAGGGCCGGCGTACAAGCCGTCGGGCGAGGAACTCGAGAGCATGCTGGGCATGCTGGGGAGCCTGCACTACGATCCTGACGGAACGGCGCGGCAGCTGCTGGCCATTCTGGCGAGTGGGGACAGGTCCTGGCAGCTCAGGCGTCTGGCGGCGCCCTCGCTGATCATTCACGGCACGGCGGATCCGCTTCTGCCGCTTGCGGCAGGCAGGGAGACCGCAGATCTGATTCCCAACGCACGCTTCGAGGTGATCGAGGGCATGGGGCATCAGCTCCCCGAGGCTCTGGTGCCCGAACTTGGCGCGCTCATCGCGGAGCACTGCCACAGGCATCCTGCCTGACGCGGCCTGCGCCGCTCAGGCTCAGGCCTGCTTGTCGTTCTTGCGAAGCTTGCGCAGCTTCGTCTTGGCGCGGTCCTTCTTGAGGCGGCTGAGATGGTCGATGAAGACCGTGCCGTCAAGGTGGTCAAGCTCATGCTGCAGGCAAACGGCGAGAAGGCCGGTGGCCTCGATTTCGAAAGGTTTGCCGTCAAGGTCTTGGGCGCACACGGTGACGCCATCGGGGCGGCTCACCTTTTCATAAAGTCCCTTGAGGGAAAGGCAGCCTTCTTCGAATTCGGCAAGCTCCTCCGTGTGGGACTTGATGTAGGGATTGACGAGGACGAGAAGGTTGTTCTTCTCGTCGGTGATGTCGATGACCACGATGCGCTTGAGGCTGCCCACCTGATTGGCCGCGAGCCCGACGCCGGGGGCCGCATACATGGTTTCGGCCATGTCGGCGGCAAGCTTGCGGAGCTCGTCGTTGAACTCGGTGACGGGCTCGGCCTTGGCAGCCAGAACGGGATCGGGATATTGGATAATGGGCAGAAGAGCCACGAGACGCTCCTAGAAAGAGTTGAACTTGTAAAACCGTCTATTTTAGATCAGAACTGCCGTCCGGACTCAAGAGGGCGGGCGGATTCACCACGGGAAGGGACATGACGCCTGAAACGGGCCGCGAGGCCGAATGTTGGATCAAGCTTTCTCTGCTTACTGTGCTTTCGGTGCCTGAGATCCTCAGGCTCCTGCAGCAGACGGGCGGCGTCGAGGCGCTTTTCGACGCCTCGTCGGGAACCCTGACGAAGCTTGCCGGCGAGACGGCGGCGCGCGAGATCCGCGAGGTTAATTCGAGCGGAGAGGCGGAACGCATCCTGTCGTGGCTGTCCGAAACGAAGGGAGTCGGCTTCATCACACTGGCCGATCCCCGCTATCCCCGCCTCATGATCGAGGCGGGCGCCGCGCCCGTGCTTCTCTGGTACCGCGGTGACGCGGGCCTTCTCGCCAAGCCCGTGCTTACGGTGGGCGGCAGCACGCACCCCGACAGGGAGGCTCTGTACAATGCGGAGGTTTTCGGCGAGGCGCTCGGAACCCGCAACGAGCTTCTGCTCTCGACGGGGCACTTTCCCGGAACGGAGACGGTGTTTCTCGCAAGCGTGCTCCGCACAGGCGGCAGGGCGCTCGTCTGGCAGCCCTGCGGACCCGACAGGGTCTGGCCGTCCGAGGGACGAGATCTTCTCCACGAGCTTCTGGACAAGGGAGGCCTCATCATGACCGCCGTTGCGCCGGGGTTCGGATTCTCGCCCGAGGGGCGGGAGCTGCAGACGTGCTGCCGCATGGCCTCCGCGCAGGCGCTTCTGGCGCTCAATGCAGGCACGGGCTCCCATCTCTTCAGCCTCGCGAGAACGGCGGCCGACTGGGGCAGGGACGTCATGGCCGTGCCGGGGTCCATCCACTCTCCCTTCGCCAGGGGATGTCACAGGCTGATCCGTCAGGGAGCGAGGCTTGTCGAGTCTTCGGACGACATTCTTGCCGAGCTGCGTCTGGCAGGGAGTTGAGTCCGGCTGCCTGTAGTTGGTACGCTATGAATATTTGCACGAGGGCATTCCCTGCGGCGTCTGTTGCATAATGATGTCCAACGCAGGCGCATGCCGCCATTCATTTGTTTTCAGTTTGCTGTGCCCGCCGGTTCCACGATAACTGCGGTCATGGAGATGCATCGTATGTCCTTATCTCTTGTCATTGCTGAGAAGCCTTCCGTTGCAGGCGATATTGCGCGAGCTCTCGGGGGCTTCACGCGCGACGGCGACTTCTGGGTCCGTGACGACATGGTGATCGGCTCCGCCGTCGGTCATCTGCTCGAAATTACTGCGCCCGAAGAGTTTGATGTCAAGCGCGGCCGCTGGACCTTCAAGAACCTTCCCGTGTTGCCGCCCTACTTCGATCTCAAGCCGATCAAGAAGTCCGAAGAGAAGCTCAAGGCTTTGTCGAAGAAGATCCGAAGCCGTGCCGTGACCGAAGTCATCAACGCATGCGACGCGGGACGCGAGGGTGAACTGATCTTCCGCTACATCATGCAGTCCTGCGGCAGCAAGAAGCCCGTCAAGCGTCTCTGGCTCCAGTCCATGACGAAGAACGCCATTCAGGAGGGCTTCCGTCATCTGCGCACCGACGATGAGATGAAGCCCCTTGAGGCCGCCGCCCGCTGCCGATCCGAAGCCGACTGGCTTGTCGGCATCAACGGCACGCGCGCCATGACCGCCTTTAACTCCAAGGAAGGCGGCTTCTTCCTGACGACCGTCGGCCGGGTTCAGACGCCGACGCTCGCGATCGTCGTCAAGCGTGAGGAGGAGATCAATGCCTTCGTGCCCAAGGGCTACTGGGAGGTTTCCGCCGTGTTCGGCGTCTCCGCGGGCGAATACGAGGGCATCTGGATCGACCCGAACTTCCGCAAGGACAAGGATGATCCCGACCGCAAGGCCGAGCGCCTCTGGACGGAGGACGAGGCCCGCAGGATTGCCGCGGCCTGCCGCAACGGCATGGGCAAGATCGAGGAGACCTCGAAGCGCTCCCGTCAGCTTTCGCCCCTGCTCTTCGACCTGACGAGCCTGCAGCGCGAGGCCAACAGCCGCTTCGGCTATTCCGCCAAGACGACGCTTTCCATCGCGCAGGCGCTCTATGAAAAGCACAAGGTTCTCACCTATCCGCGAACCGACGCCCGCGCGCTTCCCGAAGACTACATGCCGACCGTGCGCGACACGCTCAACGCACTGGGCGGCCTCACGGACTACGCAGCCTTCTCGTCCAAGATCCTGACGCAGAACTGGGTTCGTCCGGACAAGCGCATCTTCGACAACACGAAGATCAGCGACCACTTCGCCATCATTCCGACGGGGCAGCTTCCGAAGACTCTCAATGAGGTCGAGCAGAAGATCTTCGATCTGGTCGTGCGCCGCTTTCTGGCCGTCTTCTATCCTGCGGCCGAGTATGACGTGACGGTCCGCATCACGACCGTCGGCGCCCACCAGTTCAAGACCGAGGGCAAGGTGCTTGCCGAGCCCGGCTGGCTCGAAGTGGCCGGCAAGGGCCGTACCCAGCGCGAGGCGCTTACTCCCGTCAAGCCCGGCGAACCGGCCGCCGTGAAGGACGTCGTCGTTTCCACCATGCAGACCAAGGCTCCCGCCCGCTACACGGAAGCCACGCTCCTGAGCGCTATGGAGACCGCAGGCAAGAAGCTTGAGGACGACGAACTGCGCGGCGCCATGGCCGACAAGGGCCTGGGCACACCTGCCACCCGCGCCTCGATCATCGAGGGCCTGATTGAGCAGAAGTACATGCGCCGTGAGGAGCGCGATCTGCATCCGATGGCTAAGGCCTTCCAGCTCATCACGCTGCTCAAGGGGCTCAAGATCGCCGAACTGAGCGAGCCGCGCCTCACCGCCGAGTGGGAGCAAAAGCTGCGCCTCATCGAGGAGGGCAAGTTCCAGAGCGACGAGTTCATGCGCGAGATCCGACGCCTGACGGAGAATGTCGTCAACATGGCCAAGCAGTACGAGGGCAACAGCGTGCCGCTTGAAAATCCGCGCCGCATTGAGGCGCCCTGTCCGCAGTGCGGCGGCGAGATCGTCGAAAACTACCGCCGCTTCGCCTGCACGACGCCCGGCTGCGAGTTCTCGATTGCCAAGCATCCTTCGGGCCGCATGCTCGAACAGGCTGAGGTTGAAGAGCTCCTCAACACGGGGCGCGTGGGACCGCTTTCCGGCTTCATCAGCAAGCGCGGCTTCCCGTTTGAGGCCGAACTGATTCTCAAAAAGGACGAGACCGACGGCCTCTGGAAGATGCAGTTCGACTTCGGCGAGGAGGAAAAGGCCGAGGTGACGGACGAGGAGATCGAAAGCGCTCCCGTCGTCGGCGTCTGCCCGTGCTGCGGCGCCCGCGTGCTTGAAATGCCCGCAGCCTACCAGTGCGAGAAGAACATTCGCGGCGAAAAGAAGTGCACGTTCCGCATCAGCAAGACCATCCTTTCCCGCGACATCACGTCCGAGGAGGTCACGGAACTCCTTGCCAACAAGCGCACGCAGTTGCTCTCGGGCTTCATCTCGAAGAAGAGCAAGCGCGCCTTCAAGGCCTTCCTCATCGTGAAGGGCAACGGCAGCATCGCGTTTGAGTTCCAGCCGAGCAAGAAGGACGCCGAGGCGACCGAATCCGGCGAGGAGAACTCCGAGGCCAAGCCCCGCAAGACGACCCGTAGGACGACCAAAAAGAAGACGGCGGCCGAATAAGTCCGGACCCGTCTGAAGAAAAAGAAAGAGGAGCCCCGATCAGGGCTCCTCTTTCTTTTCAGGCGGAACGAATGGCGCCTTAGTCGGCCTTGGCAGGCTCTTCCGCGTCGGCGACGGGCGCGGGGCGCTTGTTGCGTGTCACGAGGATCTGGTCGATCTTGTTGTTGTCGACGTCGATCACCTCGAAGGTGTAGCCAGCCCAGACGACCTTGTCGGTCCTCTTGGGGATCTTGCGCAGCATGTACATCATGAAGCCCGCGACCGTCTCGTAGGTCGTGTCCTCGGGGAACTCGTCGATGTCGAGCGCATGCTCGAGGTCGTCGATCGGCGTGGAGCCGTCGACAAGCCACGTGCCGTCCTCACGCTCGACGATCTGAAGTTCGTCAGCGTTGACGACGAGCTCGCCCATCACGGTGCTCATCACGTCGTTGATCGTGATGACGCCGACGACCAGGGCGTACTCGTTGAGAATGACGGCGAAGTCGGCGCGGGAGCGCTGGAAGACGTCGAGCACTTCGGAAAGCGTCAGGCTGTCCGGAATGAAGGGGCAGGTCTGGACGACGCCGGGCTCCTTGAAGGAGATCGGCTTGTTGTTGAGGACCTGTCGCAGGATGTGCATGCTGTCGACGTAGCCGATGATGTGGTCGAGGTCCTTGTCGCAGATGAGGAAGCGGTTGTACGGGACGGAAGAGATCTTGACGCGTACCTCCTCCTCGGGGTCGTCGAGCGTGAAGAAGACGATGTTCTCGCGCGGCGTCATGGCCGAGGGCACGAGGCGGCTTTCAAGGTCGAACACGTTCTGGATGACGGCTTCCTCCTGCGGAGCAAGCACGCCGGCGGCCGTGGCGGCGCCGACGCTCGCGAGAATGTCCTCGGACGTGATCGTGTCCTGACGCTTCGTCGAGAAGCCGAGCGAGCGCATCAGCGCGTCGGAGAACTTTTCAAGCACGAAGACGAGCGGGCGCAGGAGCTTGATCATGACGAAGGTCGGACGGACGACGGTCATGGCCGTTTCCTCGGGCTTGGCGACGGCAAGGCGCTTCGGGAGCAGGTCCGCGAAGATCACGAAGAGAAGCGTGGCGAGTACGAAGGAGATGACGAAGTCGACGCCGTGAATCTGTTCGGGGGTGAACACGAACGAGAGGCACCACTTGAAGAACGGCGAGAAGGCGGCTTCGCCGACGACGCCGCCGAGAAGGGCGAGGGCGTTCGTGCCGATCTGGATGGCGGAGAAGAACTGGCCGGGATGTTCCTGCAGGTCGAGGACGAGTCGGGCGCGGCGGTCGCCGTCGTCCGCAAGTACGTTGAGTCTGGAGCGGCGGGCGGAGGCGAGGGAGATTTCAGCGCAACTCAGAAAGGCGCTGAGACAGACGAGGATGAAAAGGGAAAACAGCTCTGTGTAAACGGACATAAGTCGGAGCGGGAGTTTGAAGAGTCTGCCATTGTAACACGAGGATTTGCCAAACCCTGTGCTTTACAGGCTTTTTGTGAGCGAACGCGTGATTTGGCGACATTTTGAGGTGCGTTTCTAGGCAGAACGAAATAGGTGGGTTGTTCATGATTCGATGTGGGACAAATTTTGCTTGGCGTTTGCAGGAGTGTCTGTAAACTTAAGGTCATTGACGCCCGAAGCCCTGCCGCGACTTTCCCTCGAAGTGCCGGGACACAGGCAGAACAACTCGATCCCGAAAGGAAGGAACTCGAAATGAAGATGAAGCTTTTGTTCGTTGCAGCACTGCTTGCCGCAGGTGCCGTTGCCATGCCTGCCGTCGCTGGCGTCACGCTTGACAACGTCAAGAAGCGCGGCCACGTGCTCTGCGGCGTCAACACGTCCGCTCCGGGCTTTTCCAGCGCCGACAGCCAGGGCAAGTGGCGCGGCCTCGACGTCAACATCTGCCGCTCCGTGGCCGCCGCCGTTCTCGGCGACGCCGACAAGGTCAAGTACGTTCCGCTCAGCTCTCCGCAACGCTTCACCGCCCTGCAGTCCGGCGAAATCGACGTGCTCGCCCGCAACACCACTTGGACGATGACGCGCGACGCCAGCCAGGGTTCCGTATTCGTGGCCGTGTCCTACTATGACGGCCAGGGCTTCATCGTTCCGAAGGAATTCGGCATCAAGACCGCCAAGGAGCTTGACGGCGCCACGGTCTGCGTCCAGTCCGGCACGTCCTCCGAAAAGACGCTGGCCGACTACTTCAACTCCCACAAGATGAGCTACAAGACGGTGGTGTTCGACACGACCGAAGCCACTCAGTCCGCCTTCCTGTCTGGCCGCTGCCAGGTCTACACGACCGACATGTCCGACCTCGCAGGCATGCGTACGCTCGCTCAGGATCCGTCCAAGTACGAGATTCTTTCCGAAGTGATCTCCAAGGAGCCTCTCGGCCCGGCCGTCCGCCGCGGTGACGACGAATGGTTCCAGATCGTCCGCTGGTCCTTCAACACGATGGTCGAGGCCGAAGAACTCGGCATCACGAAGGCCAATGCCGACGAACTGCGCAAGACGAGCGCCAATCCGAACCTCCAGCGCCTGCTTGGTCAGAGCGACGACATGGGTAAGCTGATCGGTCTCGACAAGGAATGGTCGTACCGTATCATTAAGCAGGTCGGCAACTACGGCGAGTCCTGGACCGAGTTCTTCGGTCCGAAGACACCGCTCAACCTGCCCCGCGGTCTGAACCGCTTGTGGACGGACGGCGGCCTGATGTACGCTATGCCGATCCGCTGATCCGCATCCTCGGCTGCCGACCGGCAGCCCGTTGTTTAGTACAGAAGGCTCCAGAGGACGCTCTGGGGCCTTTTGTCAGTCAAAAAAAAAATCATGCTATCCAGGGAATCTTTTGGTATCTACGGCGACGCTGCTTGGAAGGAGCGCGAGAAGGCCAGAAAGCGCCGCGAATATACGATTCAGGCCGTGCTGATCCTCATCCTCGTGGGCTTCCTTGCCGCCGTCTCGATGAACGTGGCGGACAATCTTGCAGAACGCCACATCAACAGCGGCTTTGCCTTCCTCGGCAATCCCGCCGGATTCGACATCGGTGAGGCGCTGATCCCATTCACCAATACGGATCACATGTCCAGAGCCTTCCTGGTGGGTATGCTCAACACGATCAAGGTCTCCGCAGTCTCCATCATCGCGGCGACCGTGCTCGGCGTCGTCGTGGGCCTCATGCGCCTCTCGCGCCATCCGATGCTCCGCTTTCTGGGCACGGCGCACGTCGAGTTCTACCGCAACATTCCGCTTCTGGTCCTGCTCCTTGCCGTCTATCTAGCCGTGACGGAACTCCTGCCTGCCGGCCGCACGGCCCTGCACGTGGGGGACTGGGTCTTCCTCTCGAAGAGCGGCCTTCAGTACGCATCCCCCCTGATGGGCGGATGGGCCATGTGGATCGCCGCAGGTGCGGGCGCCGCATGCGGCTTCGCATCGGCCTTCTTCGCCCGCAGACGCATGACGGGACTGATGGCCAACACGACCGGCATTGCCGTGTTCGCAGGCGTCTTCATCGTCGCCTGGGTGCTCTGCGGCGTCGTCTCGGGATGGGATCATCCCGTGCAGACGCGCTTCGCGCTCAGGGGCGGCAGCCAGATCTCTCCTGAATTCCTCGCGCTCTCGCTCGGCCTCACGCTCTTCACGTCGGCCTCCATTGCGGAGATCGTCCGCGCAGGCGTTCTGGCCGTCAAGGCAGGCCAGTGGGACGCAGGGCTTGCGCTCGGCATGACGATGACCGAGACCGTGAGCTACGTGATCTTCCCGCAGTCCATGCGACTGGTGATTCCGCCGCTTGCAAGCCAGTACATGAACCTCACCAAGAATTCGTCCCTTGCGGTGATGGTCGGCTATCCCGACCTCGTCAACATCGGCAACACCGTGATCAACGTGAGCGCTCAGGCGCTTGAGGTCATCTGCATCATCATGGCCGTCTATCTGACGCTCAATCTCGTCATCTCGGTTGTGATGAATGCTCTCAACGCCCGCATCATGCGGGCCCCGCAGTAAGGAGGCCGGCATGATCACCGAAAGTTCGTTCAGCGGCTCCCTTTCCCAGCGCATCCGCCGCCGTTACTTCTATTCGCCCATGGCGTCCCTGTTCACCGTCGTCGTATCGGCCGTCATTGCGTTCATAGTCGGCAAGCTCGTGCTCTGGGGGCTCGTCAACGCCGTCTGGACGCCGGACGTGCAGGCCTGCGGCCAGAGCAGCGGCGCCTGCTGGGGCTTCGTCGCCGAGAAGTGGCGCCTCATCATCTTCGGACGCTATCCGTACCACCTTCAGTGGCGTGCCGCCGCTGCAACGGGGATTGTGCTTGCCATGCTTGTGGTGAGCTCCTTTCCGTTCATGTGGCGCAAGCCCTATCTGCGCACGCTCGGCATGCTCTGGAGCGCCGCCGTCGTCTTCTTCTTCATTCTGATGCTCGGCGGCGTGTTCGGGCTTGAGAGCATCTCCACCGACATGTGGGGCGGCCTGCCGCTTACGATTGTGCTTACATTGGTGGGCATGGGAGCATCCGTGCCGCTCGGCATTCTGCTCGCGCTCGGGCGACGCAGCAAGATGCCGGCCGTTGCCTCCGTGTCCACGGGCTACATCGAGCTCGTGCGCGGGGTGCCGCTCATTACGGTGCTTTTCGTTGCCGCCTTCATCTTCCCGCTTCTCCTGCCTGCAGGCGTTCGCATTGATCCGTTCTGGCGCATCTCCGTCGCCATTGCGCTCTTTCAGGCGGCCTACATGGCGGAGATCGTTCGCGGCGGCCTTCAGACGATTCCCCGCGGCCAGTTCGACGCGGCCGCCTCGCTCGGCCTTTCCCAGCGACAGGTCTATACGGCGGTGATCCTGCCGCAGGCGCTCGTGGCCATCATTCCGGCCTTCGTCAACAGCCTGCTCTCGTGCTTCATGGACACGTCTCTGGTGACGGTCGTCTCGATGTA
Source organism: Sutterella wadsworthensis 2_1_59BFAA (assembly GCF_000297775.1). GTDB lineage: Bacteria > Pseudomonadota > Gammaproteobacteria > Burkholderiales > Burkholderiaceae_F > Sutterella > Sutterella wadsworthensis_A. The sequence continues at coordinate 233,699 of NZ_JH815514.1, read as the reverse complement.
CGACCTGACGGGCAGCCTGCGCCTCGCTCTGGGTGACGCGCTCTGGCGCGGCTACTTCATTGAGGGCTATGTCTTCATCGCCCTCGTGTACTTCTTCTTCAGCTTCATCGTGTCGCGATACAGCCAGTGGCTCGAAGTCTATCTGACGGGCGAAAAGGACCGCGGACACGCCGCCGAGTGATCCCCGGCGAAACCGGAAAATCAAAAAACAAAGGCAGACAGCATGCGCAAGGTACATGAACACATCATCCAAATCCCGCCGTTCGTGACGCGGGACCAGCTCTGGAACGGTCTTGAGAAGGCCGCCCGTCATCCCGACAGGTTCGTCGAGCACATGGAGGGCTGCAAGCTCCTCAGCGAGAGGCTCATTGAGGGGGCGAGGCATCTTGGCCGCGAGGTGAGCTTCGGCGGCGGCTTCCGCCTTCGCGACAAGGTGATCCTCAGGGAGGGCGAGTCGGTGACGACCGTGGTCGAGGCAGGGGAGTCCTGGCCCGCATCCACCTTTCTCATGAAGATCGAGGAGCCCGAGGCGGGCAGCCTTTTCGTGCGCTTCATCTATGAAGCCGATGAACCCGAAGAGGCGCTCAACCCGATGATCGAACAGCTGCGCCGTCAGGCCTATGAGGCCAAGGACAGGGCCCTGATCGAGCAGGTCCTCAAGAACATTCCGCAGGGCGAACTCTCCTAAAATTGTGAGATCCGCTTCCCGGGGACGCCGCGGCGTCCCCGTTGTTTTGCATGGAAAGCCATGACCACGACTGAACAGATAATTTTCGAGATCATCGCCGCCGACATTCAGGCGCGTCCCGCTCAGGTTGCGGCGGCCGTCGGCCTGCTTGACGACGGCTGCACGGTGCCCTTCGTCGCTCGCTACCGCAAGGAAGTGACGGGCGGCCTCGACGACACGCAGCTTCGACTTCTCGAGGAACGCCTTGGTTATCTGCGCGAGCTTGAAAAGCGTCGCGAGGTGATTCTCGGCAGCATTCGCGACCAGGGCAAGCTCACGCCCGAGCTTGAGGCGAAGATCGTCGCCGCGGACACGAAGCAGGGACTCGAGGACCTTTATCTCCCTTACCGTCCGAAGCGCCGCACGCTTGCCGCCATTGCGCGTGAGGCGGGGCTCGAGCCGCTGGCGCTCAAGCTTTTCGAGAACCCCGGACTGGATCCCGAAACCGAGGCTGTCGCTTTCGTCAGCCCCGAGAAGAATGTTCCCGACGTCAAGGCTGCGCTCAACGGCGCCCGCGACATCCTTGCCGAGAAGATGAGCGAGGACTCCGTGCTGCTCGCCGACATGCGCGCCTGGCTTTGGAATGAGGGCGCCATGACGAGCCGCGTCGTCGAAGGGATGGAAGAGACGGGCGCCAAGTTCCGCGACTACTTCGACTATCGCGAGCCGATTGCCAGAATGCCGTCTCACAGGGCGCTCGCCGCCTTCCGAGGTCAGGCGGAGGGCGTTCTCACGCTGGGTCTCGAAGTTGACGCAGAGCGTCCCGACCAACCTGTGGAGCGCACGGCCGCCTACTTCAACGTGGGAACCCAGAGGCGTCCGGCCGACGCCTGGCTCTGGCAGTGCTGCCGCTGGACCTGGCGCGTCAAGCTCCGCGCCAGTCTCGAGGCCGAGGTTTTTGACAGGTTGCGCGAGGCTGCCGAGGGCGCGGCCATCGACGTCTTCGGCACCAATCTGCGCGATCTGCTTCTTGCGGCGCCTGCAGGCCACAAGCGCGTGCTTGGGCTTGACCCCGGCATTCGCACGGGCGTCAAGACGGCTGCGATCGACGAGACGGGCAAGCTGCTTGCGACGGCGGTTGTATTCCCGTTCGGCTCCAATGAGCGTCGTTCGGATGCGGTTGCAACGATTGCACGACTCATCCGCCAGCACCGGCTCACGCTTGTCTCAATCGGCAACGGCACGGCAAGCCGCGAGACGGTCGAGTTCGTCGAGGAGGTCAAGCGTCTTCATCCGGGGCTTGACTTCACGCACGTGGTCGTGAGCGAGGCGGGAGCGTCCGTCTATTCGGCTTCCGAGCTCGCTGCGGCCGAGTTCCCTGATCTTGACGTGAGCTACCGCGGCGCCGTCTCCATCGCGCGCCGTCTGCAGGATCCGCTCGCGGAACTCGTCAAGATCGAGCCCAAGGCGATCGGCGTGGGTCAGTATCAGCACGACGTTGACCAACAGAAGCTGGCGCATCGCCTCGACGCGGTCGTCGAGGACTGCGTCAACGCCGTCGGCGTCGACGTCAATACGGCCAGCTCCGCGCTTCTGTGCCGCGTTGCCGGCCTTTCGCCCGCACGCGCCAACGCCATTGTCAGCTTCCGCAGCGCCAACGGCGCCTTCCGCACCCGTCGCGATCTTCTGGCCGTGCCCAGGCTGGGCGCCAAGACCTTCGAGCAGGCGGCGGGCTTCCTTCGCATTCCCGACGGCGACGATCCGCTTGACGCCTCCGCCGTGCATCCCGAGGCCTATCCCGTTGTGCTTCGCATCCTGAAGAAGACGGGGCTGGACATCAAGGCGCTGATCGGCAATGCGGCGGTGCTTCGTTCGCTCCATGCCCGCGACTTCGTGGACGAACACTTCGGCATTCCGACCGTGACGGACATTCTTGGCGAACTTCTGAAGCCCGGTCGTGATCCCCGTCCCGAATTCCGCACGGCGAAGTTCGCCGACGGCATCAAGGAGATGAAGGACCTGCAGCCCGGCATGGTGCTCGAGGGAGTGGTGACCAACGTGGCCGCCTTCGGCGCCTTCGTGGACGTCGGCGTGCATCAGGACGGTCTTGTGCACATCTCTCATCTAGCCGATCGGCGCGTGTCCGATCCGCGTGATGTGGTGAAGGTGGGCGACATCGTCAAGGTCAGGGTTCTCGAGGTGGACCTTGCACGCCAGCGCATCAGCCTCAGCATGCGCAGCGAGGGGGCGCGCAGGCAGGCGCCCGCAGCCCGTCGGGACACGCGCTCCGCCGCGCCATCGCAGGGCGCCATGGCCGCTGCGTTTGCCAAGCTCCGCAGGTAGAGGTTCTGGCCGCAATTCGGCTGAAGCATCCTCTGCTCTCTGTTAAAATGATCGGCTTTTCCGTCGAACAGTTCGGCGGAAGAGCCGATTTTCATTGAATTTACGTTAAGAGAACGTTCTCTGTTATGACGAGTCCCAACCCCGCATTGGTCAGCGACGTCGAAATGCGCCGCACCTTTGCCATCATTTCCCATCCTGACGCCGGCAAGACGACGCTCACGGAAAAGCTCCTTCTGTTCGGCGGCGCCATTCAGATGGCCGGCGCCGTCAAGGGCCGCAAGGCTGCCCGTCACGCCACGTCCGACTGGATGGAAGTCGAAAAGCAGCGCGGCATTTCCGTGACGAGTTCGGTGATGCAGTTCCACTATGACAATCACGTCATCAACCTGCTCGACACCCCGGGCCATGAGGACTTCTCTGAAGACACGTACCGAGTGCTGACCGCCGTCGATGCCGCCGTGATGGTGATCGATGCCGCCAAGGGCGTGGAAGCCCAGACGATCAAGCTTCTCGAAGTCTGCCGCATGCGCAAGACGCCGATCATCACGTTCATCAACAAGCTCGACCGCGAAGTGCGCGATCCGCTCGACGTGATCGGCGAAATCGAGAACGTGCTCAAGCTCCAGTGCGTGCCCATCACCTGGCCCATTGGCATGGGCAAGACCTTCCGCGGCGTCTTCTCGCTGCTGAAGAACCGTCTTGTGCGCTTTACGGCCGGCGAGGAGCGTCTCTCGCGTGATCAGGAGATGATCGAAGGGCTCGACAATCCCGAGCTTGACCGTCTCTTCCCGATGGAAATGCCGTACGTGCGCGAGTCCGTCGAACTCGTTCAGGGTGCGACCGAACCGTTCGACATCGAGAAGTTCCTTGCGGGCGAGCAGAGCCCCGTCTTCTTCGGTTCCGGTGTGAACAACTTCGGCGTGCAGGACGTTCTTGACGCTCTCGTGCAGTGGGCTCCGCCGCCGCAGCCGCGTGATGCCGGCGTCCGCAAGATCGAGCCGACCGAGGCGCCGTTCTCGGGCTTCGTCTTCAAGATTCAAGCCAATATGGACCCGCGTCACCGCGACCGCATTGCGTTCTTCCGTGTCTGCTCGGGCCGCTATTCGCAGGGCATGAAGGTCTTCCACGTACGCGAGAATCGCGACATGAAGATCCCGAACGCCCTGACCTTCATGGCTCAGGACCGCGTCGTGATGACGGACGCCGTTGCAGGCGACATCATCGGCATCTACAACCACGGCCAGCTCCACATCGGCGATACACTTACCGAAGGCGAGAAGCTCGGCTTCACGGGCATCCCGAGCTTTGCGCCGGAACTCTTCCGCGCCGCCCGAAGCAAAGACCCGTTCAAGGCCAAGCAGCTTCAGAAGGGCCTGCAGGAACTCGGCGAAGAAGGCGCCATTCAGGTCTTCACCGGCGAGTTCGGCAACATCCTTCTGGGTGCCGTCGGTCAGCTTCAGTTTGAAATCGTGGCCCAGCGCCTTGCCACGGAGTACAAGGTTGACGCCATCTACGAGTCGACCGACGTCTCCACGGCCCGCTGGCTCTCGTTCCCCGACGAGCAGACCCGCAAGGACTTCTGCAAGGAGCAGGACGCCCGTCTTGCGACCGACGTCAACGGCAACACGGTGTACCTTGCCACGTCGATCTACAACCTTGAGACGACGATGAAGCATTGGCCGCAGGTGGTGTTCCACACCACGCGCGAAATGCAGCAGACGTTCGACTGAGTCTGATAGGCACTTGAAAAACAAAACGGCATCCGAATGCATTCGGATGCCGTTTGTTTTTCTGCGGTGCCTTACTTCGTGAGCGCGTCCCTGTAGGCCTTGAGGGCTTCGGGGTGGCAGAGCAGCACGCGCTCGAGCACGCCCTGCAGGTACGAAATGGTGAGGCCGTAGTTCGTCATGGGCACGTTCTGTGCATGTGCGGCGCGCAGACGCATGAGCATGTGGCGTCGCGTGACGACGCAGCCACCGCACTGGATGAGGACCTTGTAGGGCGTCAGGTCGACGGGGAAGTCCTTGCCGACGGCCACTTCGATCTGGAGGTCCTTGCCCGTTTTCTGGCGAAGCCAGCGGGGAATCTTGATGCGGCCGATGTCGTCCTTCTGCGGGTGATGGCTGCAGGTTTCGCAGATGAGCACGCGGTCTCCGTCTTCAAGCGAGGCAAGCGCGGCGGTGCCGCGGGCCATTTCGATGACGTCGGCCTTGGAGTAGGCCATCTGGATCGAGAAGGTGGTGAGCGGAATGTCCTCCGGCGTCTGTGCGGCGACGTCCATGATGACCTGGGAGTCCGCCATGACGAGCTTGGGCGGGTGGCGGAGCTCGGCGATGCTTTCGGCCACGCGGTCTTGCTGTACGACGAGGCACTTGGCATGAGCGTCGAGAAGCTCGCGGATAGCCTGCACCTGCGGCAGGATCAGACGGCCCTTGGGGGCGCCTGTGTCGATCGGCGTGACGAGAACGACGGTGTCGCCCGCCTGAACGAGGTCGCCCACGAGGGCGCGGTCTTTGGGAATGCGGTTTGCGGCGAGGTCGATGATGGCCTTGCGGAGGTCCGCGATGCCTGCTTTCGTTTCAGCGTCGGTCAGCACGACGGGGATGCCGTAGGCGCGCATGCGCGTCATGAAGGCTTCATCGGCAGGGTGGAGGTCGCTCTTGTTGATGACGAGGACGGCGGGTGTGCCGAGCTTGCGCAGGTGTTCGACAAGGTCGCTCTCACACTCATCGAAGTCCCTGGCGTTGGCGACGACAAGCGCGATGTCGACCCATTCGAGCACGGCCCTGGTGCGTTCGACTCGGGCGAGTCCGAGAGCGCCGACATCGTCGACGCCCGCCGTGTCGATGAAGACGACGGGACCGATCGGCGCGAGTTCGCACGCCTTTTCAACGGGGTCGGTCGTGGTGCCGGCGACTTCGGAGACGATAGAGATCTTCTGGTTGGTCAGTGCGTTGATGAGAGAGCTCTTGCCGGCATTGCGCTTGCCGAAGAGGCCGATGTGAAGGCGAAGGCCTTTGGGGGTTTCAACCATGATTTTTTTCAAGTCCGCAGGGGCAAAAAAAGACCGGACAAGCATGCTTATCCGGTCTTGTCGGAGAAGCAGTCCGGAGGACTGCCTTCCGTTATATCACATTGCAGATCAGGCGATCCGCGTGATTTTTACTTTTCAATGTTGGTGCGGATGACGTCACGTTCGAACCAGAGCGGAGCGTGATGTTCAGCAGCTTCAACAGAGATGGTGCCCGGGCCGAGGCGCCAGATGCCCTTGAAGTGCTCCATGGAGAGCAGAGCAAGCGGGATGTGGGCGCAGACGACCAGCACGGAGACGATGATGGAACCCCAGACATGGAAGTAGAACGTCCAGAGGAACACGGCCTTGCCGAGGAGCGGAGCACCGATCCAGAGCATCCAGCCCGTGACCGTCAGGGCGGCAATCATGCCCATGAACAGGAGGTAGGAAGCCTTCTGACCGCCGTTGTAGCGACCCTGCGGCGGAACTTCCACCGGGCCGAACGGGATCTTGAAGAAGCGGCGCGGATAGCCGCCGAAGTTGCGGAACCAGAAGATCGTGTTGCGGTCCCATTCAAGGCAGGCGCGGAGAATGAGGGCAAAACGGTCCGGAGCGAGCACGATGAAGCCCAGAAGGTTGAACGTGAACACGACGCCCAGGATCAGGTGAGCGAGCATCGTGGCTTCAGCGCAGGCGGCTTCCGGTTCGCAGAAGTAGACGTAAACGCCGGTGAAGAGAAGGGCGAACCACGTGATCGCGTTGACCGAGTGGAACACCTTGTCAGGGGCGTGGAAACGAAGAATGCGATTGTTAGCCATGGTTGGCCTCCGTCAGGGACGCGAGCATCGTGCGCGGATAGTAATGGGTGTGGAGCAGTTCGTGCATGTGGTGATCGGTGGGCTTGGCACCGAAGTCCTTGTAGATCTGCATCACGGTCGGGTTCTGGTGGGAGGACGTCAGACCGAGAGCCTGGCAGAGCTTGTCGTCCTTGTAGAGACCAGCCTGACGGGCCTTGATGATCACACCACGACGGGCAACGAGGTCGCCGATGGCGTAGCCGCAGACAGCAACGGCGGCAACGCAGAGACCGGTGACCTTAAGAAAACCGCGGCGACCCAGGATCAAGGCAGCAGGACGCTCGGCGTAGTCGTAATTTTCAGAGAACATTATCTAATTCCTTGCGAAAAAATTAGGCACGCAGCGGGAGCGGAAGCGTCGGGTTGAGCCAAGCGGTGCCGACCGGCTGGACCGGCTGGCCGCCGCCGTTGACACAGCCGCCCGGGCAGTTCATCACTTCGATGAAGTGGTAGCGGTTCTTGTCGAGGCGAACGCGATGGAGGACTTCCTCGAGACCCTGGTTGGCGCCGTTGACAACGCAGATGCGGATGTCGACGGTCTGGCCGCCCTTGGCCTTGATGGGAACGGGGATCGTGGCTTCAACGATGGCGTTGTTGTGGCCGCGGACGATTTCGATGTCGGCGTTCTTGAGCTCTTCGCCGGAGAGGACGAAGTAGGCCGTACGCAGGGCAGCTTCCATAACGCCGCCGGAAACGCCGAAGATCGTGCCGGCGCCGGTGTAGATTTCGAGCGTGCCGCGTTCGCGCTTCTTGTCCATCTTGAGCGGGTTGACGCCCTTGCGACGGAAGAGTTCGGCGAGATCACGAGCCGTAAGGCAGGCGTCGATGTCCTGATAGGACGGAGCGTCGGCCGGGATCATGCCCTGTTCCTTGGCCCAGTGCCAGCCCTGGTTCATTTCCGGACGAGCGGCTTCGAAGATCTTGGCCGTGCACGGCGTGACGGAGACGAAGAAGATCTTGCGCGGGTCGCACTTCCAGAGGAACTTGGCACCCCAGGTCTTGGCAAGGGCGCCGCCCATCTGGAGCGGGGACTTGGCGGTGGAGACGTGCGGGATCAGGTCGGCATGGTTCGTTTCCATGTTCTTGACCCAAGCCGGGCAGCAGGACGTGAAGTGCGGGAACGGATGTTCGGCCATTTCGTTCACTTCTTCGCTGCGTTCGCCGAGGAGCCAGTAGCGGGCCTTCTTGACGAATTCCGTACCTTCTTCAAGGATCGTCTGGTCAGCCGTGCTGTTGCAGTCGTAGACCTGGAAGCCGACGGCTTCGAGGGCGTTGGAAAGCTGTTCCGTAGTGAGTTCGCCGGGCTTGCCGCCGAATTCTTCGCAGATGGAGACGCGGACGGCGGGAGACGGATGGGCGACGCAGAGGCGGGACTTGTCGGCGAGAACCTTTTCGACCTGGTCGACAAAGCTCATCTGTTCGATGGCGTCGAACGGGCAGGCGATCAGGCACTGGCCGCAGTAAAGGCAGGCGTCTTCGATGATGTGGTGCTTGGCACCGAGGCCGCCTTCAATGGCGTTGACAGGGCAGAACTTGGAGCACGTGTCGCAGCCGACGCAGTGTTCCTTGTTGATGTGGATGATGCCGCGGAGTTCTCCCTTTCGGAGATTACCCTGGTAGGCGGGTCCGTCCTCCCCGTAGGCGCCGGCGCCGGGGTTGAACGTACGAACCTTGATCGTATTGTTGGACATTGAAAAACTCTCCAGAATCAGCGGAACTCAGGAAGCTCCTTGCCTTGCACGTCCTTGCCAGAGACTGTGAGACGCAGTGCTCGGGGGATGACAAGAACGGTTTCGGGCGTGCTGAATTTTTTGAAACGAAAGCGACGGGTACAGCAAGACCCGGGCGCTCACGGTGAAACACGCTTCGCATTTTAAGGGGTTAACCGCTAATGTAATCTACCTAAAAGTAGTAGTCGCTAATCCTGATAGGGTAGTTTTTGACGAAAACGTAGGAAAAACCGCAAATCGTTAACATTTGTCAATCGGCGTTCGGTCTTGCTTACACTCAGTCTAATTTAAGCCTTCAAGAGGCCTGTGCCGTGGAGCTTTCGGTCGTTTGAAACAGAAAGGCCCCGAGGGATTTTCATCCTTCGGGGCCTTTGTTCAAAGGGATTCGCGAAGATCGGGCTCTGAGGGCGGCCGATTCAGCCGGATCAGGAGTAGTCCTCTTCCTTCAGGGGCTGGCGCAGTTCGGCGCGAACGTTGTCCATGGCCGAGTAGAAGGCCTTCATCATGACGAGGCCGAGGAACTTGCCGCCGTCGGTCACGATGATGTTGTCCGGATCGTTCGGGTCGTCCTTGATGGCGCCCGCCACGCGCAGCGCGAGCATTTCCTTCATGAGCGTACGGTCGAGATTCACGCCGTGCACTTCGCGGAAGTACTTGCGGGACAAGCGGTGGGAGAACAAGCCGAGCATCAGTCGGTACTGGAGGATCGCGTGCTTGTCGAACTGGCGGCGGCGTTCCACGCCCGTGTTGCCGGCGGCGATTCGCTCGTTGTAGCGGCGCAGGCTGAACGTATTGACGTAGAGGCTGTCGTTGAGGAAGCTGAACGCGCCGGAACCCACGCCGAGGTACTCGTCATAGTCGACCACGTATTCGTCGAAGCCTTCGTCGTGCGTACGGCCGAACGTCCAGGACGTCAGGTGGTTGTAGCGCGAGCCGAGCGTGTCGAGAATGACGCGGTACTGGTCGGCAAGCTGGTTGCCGCTGGCGGCGATGACGTTCTTCACGCTCTTGCGGGTCTGGGACGTGACCATGAGCGGGTAGGTCGTGACCTGACGCGGATTGAGCTTCCAGATCTTCTCCATGTCTTCGTGCAGCATGTCGAGCGTCTGGCCGCGGAAGCCGAACATCATGTCGATGTTGCAGGTCGGGAAGAGTTCCTGGGCATACTGCAGGCGCTCGAAGATCTGTTCGCCTGAGCCGAACTTCTCATAGCGTTCGGAAAGCTTGAGCAGGTCGTCGTTGAAGCTCTGCACGCCGATCGACATGCGGTCGACGAGGCCCTTCAGGTTGCGGAACTGCGGCGTCGTGATGATCTGAGGGTCGGTTTCGCAGGAAATTTCCTTGATCGACGGGAAAAGCTTGCGGGCGTGCTCGAGCGTCTTGATGAGCTCTTCCTCGATGATGGTGGTCGTGCCGCCGCCGACGTACATGGAATGGAAGTCATAGCCGAGGGCCTTGACGTAGTCCATTTCCTTGCGAAGATTCACGAAGTACGCGCGCGCCACATGCTCCTTGAAGAGGAAGCGGTGGAAGGTGCAGTACGAGCACAGGGTGTGGCAGAACGGAATGTGTGCGTACAGCAGGTACTTGTGTCCGTCCTGTGGAGGTGGCGGATTCTTGAGAATGACGGGGTCGCAGTGCAGGTAGCGCTTCGTGTAGAAGTCCATGATGCGGTCCGTCATGCCGATCATCCATTCCGGCAGAAGTTCCCTGGGCTGGGGTTTGTAGCTTGTCGTGCTCATGTGTGTGGGAATAGCTGAAAACTTTGGTTGCGCCATTGTACAAGAGGCGGGGAGGGCGCAGGCTTAAGAGGCGTGCCTGCAAAGCACGCCTCCCGACTGCCGCCGTCTGCAGGATCAGCCGTGCGTGGCGTAGAGCTGCGCGATGACGTTCGCGAATTTCTTTGAGAGCGGACCGCGTTTGAGCTTGAGAGTCGGCGTGATGAGGCCGTTTTCGATCGTCCAAGGCTCCTGCGTGAGCACGACGGCGCGCGGCAGCGCGTAATGCGGGAATTCGCCCGCCGCCGTCTTGGCGCGCTTGAGGGCCGCAGTCTTCACGGAAGGATTGTCGAGGCTGGCGGGATCGGCGGGATCGACGCCGCAGGACTTCGCAAACGAGGCCCATTCATCGGGATTCACGACGGTGATGAGGCTCAGGTACGGACGGTTTTCGCCGATGACGTAGCACTGGGAGAAGAGGGGATCGGTTTCGATCGCGGCCTCAAGGTCGGCGGGCGGCACCTTTTCGCCCGTACTCGTCACGATGATTTCCTTGATGCGTCCCTTGATGCTCAGAAGGCCGAGTTCATTGAAGCCGCCCACGTCGCCCGTACGGAACCAGCCGTCTTCCGTAAAGGCGTCGGCGGTGGCGTCGGGTCGGTTCCAGTAGCCGCGAGTGATGCTCGGCCCCTTGATCTGGATCTCATCCCCCTCGCCGAGGCGAACCTCGACGTTGTTGAAGGGCTTGCCCACAGTGTTGGGCTGATTGAGCGTGCGGTTGTTGCCCGCGATGATCGGGCTCGCTTCCGTCATGCCGTAGCCCTGAATGATGGGAAGGCCGAGGCCGCAGAACGTGCGGGCGACCTTGCTGCTGAGGGCGGCGCCGCCGGAAATGGCAATGCGGAGCCTCCCGCCGAATTGGTCGAGCAGCGTGGACGAGACCTTGCGCACGAGAGGACGCATCAGGCCGTCGAGCCAGGCCCTGCCCGTGTGCTCCACGGGAAGATGATTGCGGCGGCAGAAGTCGCGCCAGCCGATTTCAACGGCCCAGTCGAAGAGGTAGCGGGCCGCAGGCCTGGACTTCTTGAGCTTGTCATGAACGCGAGCGAAGATGCGCTCGTAGACGCGGGGCACGGAGATGATCACCGTCGGGCGGATCGTCTTGAGATCGTCGGCCAGAAGCAGGACCGAGCGGTTGTAGGCGATGGTGCAGCCCGTGGCAAGCGCGAGATAGTAGCCTGCCGTTCGCTCGAACGTGTGAGAAAGCGGCAGAAAGGAGAGGAAGATGTCGCCCACCTGCGGGAAGACGCACTCGAGCGTGGCCTTCACGTTGCTCACGATGTTGCCGTGCGTGAGCATGACGCCCTTGGGGCGGCCCGTGGTGCCCGACGTGTAGACGATGCCCGCGAGGTCGTCCTCCTTCGGGCCTTCAGGCAGCTCGACGACGTGCGTGCCTGCGGCAAGCCACTCGGAGAGGCCTCTGACCATGCCGGTCTCGTCGTCGACCTCGTCTTCGGTGATGATCACGGCCGTCAGGTCCTGAAGGTCGCCGCCTGCGGCCTTGATCTGCTTCCAGCGCGTCAGCTTGTTCGTGACGAGGACCTTCGCCCTGCTGTCGGAAAGAATGAAGGCGCTGGCGCCCGGCGTGTCGATAGCGTGCAGGGGCACGGGAACGAGGCCGTTGGCCAGAGCCGCCTGATCGGCGCAGGCATGGTCGATGCTGTTGGGCATCAGGATGCCGATGCGGGTGCCGCGCTCAAGGTTCATGGCGGCGTAGGCTCTGCGCCACTCCATGACGCGGACCATCAGCTGGGCGTAGCTCAGGCTGTGCCAGCTTTTGGTTTCCTTGTCGAATTGTCGGAGGGCCTCCCGCTCGCCGTATCGCTCCACGCTGTTGACCAGAAGCTGGGGGAGCGTGGTGAAGTTCTCAAGGCCAAAGGACGGCTTGGCAGACGATTGTTCGGGCACGATGGCTTTCTCCTGATGGACGGCCTCTCAGGTGAGGTCTGAAAAAAAATCGCACCCCTAAAAATATCAAAGCGGACGCACGAAAACGCCCCATTAATTTAAGGGATAACCCTTAGATTAATGGGGCGTTGGCAATCGTGCGGCGAAGCGGATCGTCCGTTATTGATTCTCTGCGAGCTGGCGCTTTTCCTCGAGCGCCTCCCAGCGCTCGTAACTGGAAGCGATTTCATCCTCGATCGCCTTGGCGCGTTCGGCGTCCTTGCGAAGCTCCTCAACGGACTTCGTGTGGTAGTCGGGGGCGCTCATCGCCTCCATCAGGGCGGCCTGTTCGGCCTCAAGGTCTTCAATGAGCTTGGGTAGGCGTTCGAGCTCCTGCGTTTCCTTGTAGCTCATTCGAATCTTGTTGTCGCGCGGGCGCGGCTTGGCTGCGGCCTTGGGCTGCGGAGCGGCGGGTGCGGCAGGTTCGACGGGTTCGGGACGTTGCTGAAGCCAGTCCGAATAGCCGCCGACGTATTCGCGCCAGAGGCCATTGCCTTCAGGGGCGAGCACCTCTGTCACGACGTTGTCGAGGAAGCGGCGGTCATGGCTGACGAGAATGATCGTGCCGGGGTAGGTCGCAAGCGTCTGTTCGAGCATCTCCAGAGAGTCGATGTCGAGGTCGTTCGTCGGCTCGTCGAGCACGAGGAGATTGGCGGGCAGGGCGAACAGGCGGGCGAGCAGCAGGCGGTTGCGTTCGCCGCCGGAGAGCGAGCTCACGGGCACGTTCACGCGTCGCGGCGGGAAAAGGAAGTCACCCATGTAGGCGATGATGTGCTTCTTCTGGCCGCCGATCTCCACCCACTCGGAACCTGGGGAGATCGTTTCGGCGACGGTCTTGCTTAAGTCGAGTTGTTCCCTCAGTTGGTCGAAATAAGCGACCTGCAGGTTCGTGCCGAGCTTGATGGAGCCCGAATCAGGCTCGACCTTGCCGAGCAGGAGCTTGATCAGCGTGCTCTTGCCGACGCCGTTGTGACCGATCAGGCCGAGGCGGTCGCCGCGCATGAGCTTGAAGTTGAGGTTGCTGACGATCGAGCGTTCGTCAAAGGACTTGCAGAGGTCCGTCGTTTCGCAGACGATCTTGCCGCTCTTCTCGCCTGCGTCGATCTTGAGGTTGACGCTGCCCATGCGGTCGCGGCGGGCGGCACGCTGTCGGCGGAGTTCTTCGAGGCGTCGCACGCGGCCCTCATTGCGGGTGCGGCGGGCTTCGATGCCCTTGCGGATCCAGACTTCCTCCTGAGCCCAGAACTTGTCGAAGCGGCGGTTGGCCAGCTCTTCGGCCTGAAGCTCTTCCTGCTTGCGGCTTTCGTATTCGGAAAACTTGCCGGGATAGGAGCGGAGGACGCCTCGGTCAAGCTCGATGATGCGGCTCGAGACGTTGTCGAGGAACTGACGGTCGTGAGTGATGACGACAAGCGAGCGCTGGGTGCGGAATTCCGCGTTGACGAGGTTTTCGAGCGTCGTGATGGCGACGATGTCCAGATGGTTCGTCGGCTCGTCGAGAAGCAGAAGATCTGGCTCGAGGGCAAAGGCGAGCGCCAGAGCCGCACGCTTGCGCTCGCCGCCGCTCACGCGGGCGACCGAGCGCTCGGGATCGAGCTCGAACTTCATCAGGCACTCGTCCAGCTTGGCCAGACGACGCCAGTGCTCGCGCTCATCCTCGATTTTGTCAAGCTTCCCGCGCAGGATGAGGCTTTCCTTGACATTGGCTGCCTCAGGCAGGACGGGCTCCTGCTCGACGTACAGCACGCGCAGGCCGTCCTGCACGCGCAGTTCGCCGTCGTCGAGATGCGTGTGGCCCGCAAGGATGGAGAGCAGGGTGCTCTTGCCCGTGCCGTTGCGGCCGATCAGACCGACGCGTTCGCCGGGTTCGATGGAGAGGTCCGCATCGTCAAGAAGCGGAAGGTCGCCCCAGGCGGCGTGGGCGTTCATCAGGGTGATAAGCGGCATTTTCCGTTTGTTCTATTTAAATATTGCTGTTCTGCGTCGTGTCGTCTTCCTGAAGCACTTCGGGCTCGATGGGTTCAGGCGCTCCCATGTTAGGCTCCACTTCTCCTTCGGCGGCCGTTTCATCCGGGACTTCGGAATCGACGGCAGTGTCGACCAGCTCGCCTGAGCGGATCTCGAAGGAGGCGGGGGTGCGAACGACCTGGGCGCTGAGGTCGCGGTGGACGGTCAGCTGGCCGGTTTCGCCGCTGATTTCGAAAGCCTTCCTGCCATGAGCCCAGTCTTCAGCAACCTGATAGGCGTCAAGCCCGAGTGCGAAGAGACGCTTGGCGGGCATGGAATAGGGCAGGGCGGTCTGAAATTTGGCCTCAAAGCTCTCGTTGTCATAGCGCAAAATAAAGGGACATTCTGCAAAAACAACGTGGTTCAGGTCAAAGGCAAGCGCAGAAGCGCTCGAACTTGTCTTCGGATCACCGGGATTGGTGGTCGATGTCGCCCAAACGCTTGTGCGCAAGGGTAAACGACTGCGAACCAGACCGGCATCCCTGGCGTCGAGTGCGAGCAGGACGGAGTGATACGGGGGGGCGGCAACGGCCGCGTGGGCACGCTGCGCCTCGTGGACCTGCTTGCGGGCTCTTTCGCTGTCGGCCGTTGCAGCCATGCGGTTGAACTTGTAGCGTTCCTCCTGGCTCAGTTCGGGACGGCACTTGTCCTGGAGATCCTGCAGGTTATCCATCGTGACCGTGAAGACCTCATACTGGACGCCGGAAAGATTCAGAACCTTCATGTACGCTTCGCTCAGGCGCTTTTCCCACGGCTTGTCCGTCGTGAGGATGAGCACCTTCGGGGGCAGGCCTGCGGCTGTCTCTTCAGGCAGCGCCTTCACAGCCTGACGTGCGATGTACTCGGCTTCAAGGTCAGTCGCGACGGAGAGCATCAGCATGTTGGGCGAAATCTCTTCGTCGGGCGTCGCGGCATAGTTGAGGGTTACGATGGGAATCGGAAGATTCTTTTCCCTGGAGAGCTGTTCCACCTGATCCTTCTGGAGCGGTCCGACGACGACGTCGGCGCCGGAGAAGACGGCGGTGTCTATCATCTCGTTGATGGGAACGCTTTCAGGCGCTTCGATCAACATGATGTTGGCGTTGCGGCCGCTGACACGGCTTGCCGTAAGCAGACCGTTGCCCACAATGCGTGCGGCGGGAAGGAACGGAGATTCGTCGGACGGCATCAGCATGGCGATGGTGACGGGGCGGGTGGCCTCGCCTTCTGTCATGACGGGTGCCGTGCTTTCGACGGGTTCGGCAGGAACCCGGGTGTCGGCCGTTTCGGTGGCGTATGCAGGGCCCAGAGGAAGGACGACCACCCCGGAATCCGTAGCATCAACCGAAGTCGTCGCAGCAACGCTTACAATCGGTAAGCTTATGATTAAAGTTCTGAACAACTGTCGGGCAAATGGAAGGACGGACACGATGAATTCCCTCAATGATTTATGGACATCTAACGCTTTGATTCAGGCGGCGGGCCTGCCTGGGCAGAACTGCCCCGACAGCACGCTTTACATCGTCGGGCTGCCTATCGGCAATCTTGGAGATATTACACTGCGGGCGCTCTGGATACTCGCTCTGGCTGATGTTGTCGCCGCTGAGGATACACGCGAAACCCGCAAGCTTCTGGATAAATTTGGCATTAGTGTAAAACTTCTGTCGGTTAGGGAGCACAACGAAAGGCATGGTGCCGAGCAGATCATCGAGCTTCTTCAGGAAGGCAAAAAGGTGACGCTCGTTACCGATGCGGGCACGCCCTGCGTGTCCGATCCGGGCGCCCGTGCGGTCAAGGCCGTTCGCGAGGCAGGGTTCCGCGTCATTCCCGTTCCCGGCGCCTCCGCCGTCGTGACGGCGCTTTCCGGGGCCGGCCTCGACGGCTCGGGCTTTACGTTCGTGGGTTTCGTCCCGCCGCAGTCCAAGGCGCGCCGCAATGCGCTTGCCTACTGGCTGGCACGTCCTGAGCCCTTTGTTCTCTATGAGGCGCCGCATCGTGTCGTGGATCTGCTTGAAGATCTGGCTGCGGCCATGGAGCCCGAGCGCAGAGTCGTGGTGGCACGTGAGATCACGAAGAAGTTCGAGACCTTCTCCAGTCTTACAGGGGCCGAACTCGCGGAATGGGCCGCTTTGCACGAGCCCCGCGGGGAGTACGTCATTCTTGTGGACGAGGCGCCCGCAAAGGACAATGCCCTCTCCGAGGATGACATCCGATGGCTTCGTGCAATGATGAGCGAGCTTCCGAGTTCGAAGCTGGCCGCCGTCGCCGCCAAGGTGACGGGCAAGCCGCGTGATGAAATCTACCAGTGGCTTTGCGAGCACAAGAACTGATCGGCTTCAACTCGCCCCGTCCTTAAGGAAACGGTCCGTGAAGGTATTCTTCGCTGAGCGTTTTTTCATGCCTGCGGTCTGCTCTCAGGACAATGTTCCACGTGGAACATCGTCATGGAAAATGAAGGAGAGGGAGACTTCTGCAGGATTCACGCAGGATTGTTCCATGTGAAACATCCTGGATCGAAAAAAAAACGGTTCCGAACAACGTTCGGAACCGACAGGGATCATCTTCGATGATGTTCCACGGGAACATCATTCGTCAGAGCGAAGGGCGACTTCTCGAGTCTTCGAGGAGTGAATGTTGCGCACCAGGCTGTCGAGCAGCGAGGAGAGCTCTTCGACGAGATTGGAGTTGGAGATCACGCCGACGAGCTTGCCTTCCTCATCAACGATGGGCAGGCGGCGGACGCCGAATTCACGCATGCGGGCAAGTGCCACGACCATGCTTTCGCTGGGGCCCGCAGTGACGACGGGAGTCGTCATGACGTCGCGGACGGTGAGCTTCATCGGATCCAGATTGCGGGCGACGACTTCGATGGCGATGTCGCGGTCCGTGATCATGCCGAGGGGCGTCTGATCGTCATTGACAACAACAAGGCTGCCGACATGCTCAAGGCGCATCTGCCTTGCACAGTCGCAGATGGTCTTGTCAGCCGTGATCGTGGCGACCTCATGCACGGCCATGTCGATGACTTTCATAGAGCGAGTTCTCATGTTTTCTACCTTTTTCCTGGGACGCTTTCTGCTTTGCGTAATGAATAAATTCTAACCAAACGGTTGGTGCTCGGCTTGGAGGAGGGCTTGAATTTATTCGTCCTCACCCTCGTCGGCAGAAGCCGCAGGCAGAAGTGGGACAAAGTTGTGAAAGTCGTACAGGCGCTTGTCCATCAAGTGCGACGGAGAGACGCGTTGCAGGCTCATGAAGAGGTTGTAGATGCGGCCGGGGAACTCACGGTCCCAGGCCTTGATGAGTTCCTTCACTTCCTGACGCTTGAGGTTTTCACCCGCTCCGCAGATGCCCTTTGAGGTGAGGGGGTACTGGCGGATCTTGGCAAACTTCTCCGTTTCGCTTTCGCGTACGTAGGCAAGCGGGCGGATGACGACGTTGCGCTTGTCGTCGCTTCGCAGAATGGGCGGCATGGCCTTCATGCGGCCGCCGTAGAAGAGATTGAGCAGCAGCGTGCCGACAATGTCGTCCATGTGATGGCCGAGGGCGATCTTGTTGCACTTCATTTCGCCTGCGACGCGGTAGAGAATGCCGCGGCGGAGACGGGCGCAGAGCGAGCAGACGTTGCGGCCTTCAGGGATCAGGCGCTGGATGATGGAGTAGGTGTCCTGATCCTCGATGTGGTATTCGACGTCGATGTCCTTGAAGTACTGCTCGAGTGCTTCACGGGGGAAGTTGGGGATGTGCTGGTCGACATTGACGGCAACGAGATCGAACTTGATCGGCGCGCGCTTCTGGAGCGTCCGGAGGGCATCGAGAAGCACGAAGCTGTCCTTGCCGCCGCTCATGGCGACCATGACGCGGTCACCGTCCTCAATCATGCCGAAGTCGGTGATGGCCTGGGCTGTGAGGCGGATGATTCGCTTCTCAAGCTTTTTGACGGCAACCGACTTCTTATTGCGGTTGCTGGGACCCATGTTGACGCCGTCCTTGCTGTTCTGGAAGATCTCGTTGTCTTCGTTGAGAGGACGAGAGGGGACGTCGGAGACGGGGATGATGGGGATGCTGTTCTTGCTGTCGTTGTTCATGATCTTAAGGGAGTGAGGGGCGTCGGCGCCAGACTTCGATGCCGACGGCGTCGACATGTTCGTAGGCTTCGGTCTTGGCGGAGGAAACGCGGAGCAACTGTACGCCGGGCAGTGTCGCCAGCTTGTCGGCAATGGCGTCCACGAGAGTTTCTTGCAGGTTGAAGTGAGCGGACTGTGCGATGTCCGAGATGGTGCCGACGATCAGGTCGTAGTTGAGCACATCCTGAAGTTCATCGCAGCTGCTCGTGGAGTCCTGAAGCGGAATCCAGACGTCGCATTCAAAGGTGACCTTCTGGGTGCGGTGCTTTTCATGCTCGTATGCGCCGATGTGGCAGTCAAGCACAAGGCCTCGAACGAAAATCTTGCGACATTGGAAGGTCAGAAAGTCTGTAATATGGCTGTTCATGGTGCAACGGCCGGCCGTTGTAGGCAGCTTGAGCTGAAAGGAAACGCGCTGATGCGATGGATTATCTGTATTTTCGTCTTGCTTGTCGTCGTGCTCTCGTGCGTGCCGACGCTCAGACGATGGGGGCTTGGACGCCTTCCCGGGGACATCAACTTCACGGTCATGGGCCGCAAGGTTGAGATCCCCTTGATGAGCACGATTTTACTGACTGCCATCGTGGCCGTGGTTGCCCGCCTTCTCTGAGGCGGCAAAGAGCGGCTGCAGCGCTTCAATGCGGGCGGCACGCACGGCGGCGGGAATGAGTCTGGGGTTGGTCTGAGCCTTGGCAACGGCCCCCGCGTTCACGCCGCACCAAAGCTCTGACGCCTTCAGGAGTTTCTCCACGTTTTTTTGGGACAGCACTTCCCACATGCGGATCATGAGGGCCATGCGTTCAGGTCTGCGAAGTGCATCACCGCGCTCAAGCAGAGCCCCTGCAGTCTGAGCATCAACTGCTTCGGCAAAGAGCGGAAGCAAGGTGCGGAAGCAGCTGCAAAGCTGCTGCAGGGCGACGGGGGTTCGAAGGTTGGCCGCCGTTTGCTGAGCTTCTTCTGCATTTCGGCAGAAGGCCGTCATGAGGGCAAAGCGCGCATCAAGGCACAGGTCTTCAGACACGGCTTTGGAGAGGACTTCGCGCATGGCGGAGTTGTCCGGGTCTACAGGAAAGAGCTTCGTCCACAAGCCGCAGCGGGAAAGCGCGTCAATCATGTTGAGGGGATGGCGCGATGCAAAGCCGCGGCTCACTTCCGCCCAGATTCGTTCGGGCACCAGTGCATCCGCCTCGCCGTTCTCGACCATGAGCGTCATGAGCGCCATGGTTTCCTCGGCGATGCGGAAGTCGCAGAGTTTGGCGCTGAAGCGGGCTACGCGAAGAATGCGGACGGGATCCTCGGAAAATGCTTCGCTTACGTGACGAAGAACGTGGTTCCGAAGATCCTCCATGCCGCCGTACGGGTCGACGATTCGACCGCTGTCGTCCATGGCCATGGCGTTGATCGTCAGGTCACGCCGCTTGAGGTCCTCCTCGAGCGTCACGCCGGGATCTGTGTGAAATACAAACCCATGGTAGCCGCGGGCGGTTTTTCGCTCAGTACGGGCGAGCGCATATTCCTCATGCGTCTTCGGGTGAAGAAATACAGGGAAGTCCGCGCCGACGGGGGTGAAGCCCTTTTCAAGCATTTCCTCGGGCGTGGAGCCCACGACGACCCAGTCACGGTCTCCGCCTGCGGGCACGTCATGGCCCGCCTGACGAAGAAGCATGTCACGCACGTATCCGCCGACGGTATAAATCTGCATAAGTTGAAGCTTGTCCGGTCAGAAAATCCCGATCAGGGAAGATCGGCCTCCTTGGCCGTCGGGTCCGAAGGCGTCACCGTGCCCACGAACGACTTGAAGGAGCCGAGATCCTCCTTCAGCCGATGAGCATACATGAATGTGTTCGAGAGCACGTTCTTTACGTAGTCGCGGGTTTCGAAATAGGGGATGGACTCGATGAAGACGGCGCCCTCCATGGGCTTTTCCAGCGTCTTTCGCCAGATGCGCGCACGGACGGGACCTGCGTTGTAGGCAGCGCTGGAAAGCGCGAAGCTACCGTCGAAGTCCTCGCGAAGCATGTTCAGGTAGGCGGTGCCCAGTGCAACGTTGGTGTTGGGATCGACGAGTGGCTTTCCCTTGAGTTCTTTGAGATCGAGCTTGCGGATGAGCCACTTGGCGGTTTTCGGCATAACCTGCATGAGCCCCTGAGCGCCAACGCCGGAACTTACGCCGGACATGAAGCGGGATTCCTGACGAATGAGGCCGTAGACCCAGGCGTCGGGAAGACCGTGACGGGCGCTCATCGACGTGATGAGCTCCTTGTGAGGCGTGGGATAGAGCAGCTCGGGTTCAAAGAAGTCCTTGCTGGCCTTCTGTCCCGTGTTGATCATGCGGTGGAAGAGACCTTGCTGCTTCGCAAATGTTGCGGCGGCATAGAGCTCCCTGGGCTTCTGATTGCGTAGAGCCCAGTTCCATTCGGCGTGTCCAAGGAAATAGAAGTTGTTCTGGTAAAAGGCGATGGCTCTTCGGATGCTCGGATCGGAGGTCCAGCGACGGATTTCCTCTTCAGTGACTGCTGCGGAAGAGGTTTCAACTGCATAGGGCTTGCCGAGTTCGTCACAGGCAAGCTTTCCGTAGAAGGTTCGGTTTTTCGAGATGGCCTCGTAAAGCGGCTTGGCCTTGGCTGGACGGCCTTGTTCGGCATGAGCACGCGCAAGCCAGTAGGTCCAGGTCTCGTTTTCGCGGGCATCGGCGGACATGCGGCTAATGGCCTTCTCGACGTTTTTCCAGTCTCCGTCACGCATGTAGGCGCGAGCGGCCCATCCTGCCATCAGGTCGGGCTGAACGACGACCGGGTTCTTGTAGACGCGATTCCCTGCACGAGAGAAGAGAGCGGCACCGTCGCCCGTCTGGCTGACGGCGGCTTCGTAGGCGAGCTGTCCCCAGAGGAAGCTCTGCCATTCAGAGGAGAGCTTGGGAGAGAGCTTTTCTGCGAGCTTCTGCGACATCTTGAAGTCGATGCCTCGCATACGCATGATGAAGAAGATCTGCACACGTGCGGGAAGCTTGTCGAAGTTCTTGGCGTTCTTCTTGTACCAGCGCTGCGGATTGTTCAGGATCGCGGTCAGAGTCTTTGCCGAGGCGGGCATGGTCTTGTCGGGCGCATGTTCGACGACGTAGCGCACCTCCTGCCAGCGACGGTTCTGCAGCTGGATCAAAACGGCGGACCAGGCCCACGACGGATTCTGTTCCATCAGGCGGTCGGTCAGCATTCGAAGCGGGCGGCCCTTCACCTTGGAGTCACGCACAAAGGCTTCGATCGTCTTTCGGGGAGTAGTCTCGAAGTTGTACCAGTGGTGCCAGGCAAGAATGTCCGGCTCTTCCTGGTTCCATTGCAGCAGGCTGTAGAGGCGATTGAAGAGCACCGGATTGATTCGATCGGCAGCGGTCATCAGATAGTCGGATGCGGATTGTTCTCCAAGGTACTGCCCCTGATGGCGCTCGATGAACTTGATGAAGCGCAGGTTGGTGTCCGGATCGTCTTTGTTGCGACGGAATTCGAGCAGAAGCTGCCAGAGTTTCGGATAGTCGCCCAAGGGGTGAGCCTCAAGCGTGGCGCCAAGGTTTTCAAGCGTAGCAATCCTGCCCTTCCTGTAAGCCTGCCAGGCCTCATTGAAGCGCTTGTTGGCTTCTGCATCGGCAGCCAGAAGGAGCGCCGCTTCCTGTTCGGTCGGTGTCTGCGGAGCTTCGGTTGCAAATCCGGGAGTCATGCAGGCAAGATATCCCGTCAGGAACAAGCTTGAAAGCAGAAGTTTCGGATTGAAGGCATCAGACGACATTTTCAAGAGCTCCGTAAAAAGCGGAACAAAGGGAAGGAGACGTATAAATGACAGAAGAGACTACAGCAATGTTAACCAAGAAAGGCCTCCGCGCTTCTCTTTTGGCGAGACGGAAACAATTGTTTGAATCTCTTGCGCTCGACAACGGGCTTGCAGAGCGGTTTTTGGAAATGCTGGAACTTGCTCGTCCCAAAAGCGTCGGGCTTTTCTGGCCGATCCGTTCGGAGCCCGGATTGCTGAGTGTTGCTCGGGATTGGCTGAAGCGGACGGGCGGACTGATCTACCTGCCTGAAACTCGTCCGGATTGCATGATCTACAGGCTTTGGCATGAAGGTGCTGAGCTTCGAAAGGACTGCGCGGGCATTCCGTACCCGCAGGGAGAGGAGGCTTCCAAGCCTCCTGCCATGGTTGTGGCGCCGTGCGTGGGTTATGCGGAGTCGTGCAGGCGGCTCGGGTATGGCGGAGGCTATTTCGACAGGTATCTGGCCTCCTACGGCAATCAGCGTCCACTGGCGGTTGGAGTTGCCTTTGATGAGCTTCGGGTGCCCGAAGAGATCTTCGAGTCATTTGACGAGCCGCTTGATGCAGTTGTAACGGAGCGAAGGATCATCCTAAAAGCAAAAGCGCCGCTGTGACATGCACGGCGGCGCTTGAGGCGTCGAAGCTCAAGGACGGAGCTTAGTCTTCGGCAAGAGACTTCAGAAGGGCGACAACGTTGTCGGCGGCAACGCCTTCAGCGAAGTGAACAGGAGCCTCGGCGAGAGAGGCGGGGTCCTTCTTGAGGCGGCCGACCCACTGGCCTGCGTCGCGGCCGGATTCGAGGCCGTCGGAAACGAGCAGTTCGGAGCCTTCGTGCGTGAGCTTGAAGTAGAAGAGGCCGTCGCTTTCACGGTACTGCTTGAAGAGCGTGGCAGGCGCCTTCTTCTTTTGAGCCTTGGTGGCACTAGCCGTCTCGAGTTTCTGGAAGGAGCGCAGGCCGACAGCGTAACGGAGCTTGGCGATGAGATCCGTTGCGTAGACGCGGGCACGGGCTGCGCCCTGCTGAAGAATGGCCTCGATCTGTTCGGGATGAGCCATCAGATCTTCGTAGCGTTGGCGCATCGGGCCGATTTCGGCGTCGATCTTGTCGGCGAGGCGCTTCTTGGCCTCACCCCAGCCAAGACCGTCACGGAGTTCCTGACGGAAGGCGGCGGATTCTTCTTCGGTGGCGAAGGCGTCGTAAATGACGGTGAGCGAGGTGCTGTCGGGATCCTTGGGCTCACCGGGCAGACGGCTGTCGGTGACGATGCGGGAGATCGCTTCGTCAAGCGCCTTGCGGCCGCCCTCAAAGAGCGGGATCACGTTGTTGTAGGACTTGCTCATCTTGCGGCCGTCGAGACCGGGGAGGACTTCAATGGCAGAGCCGCCCGTGGCCTGCGGAAGCACAAAGAAGGACTCGTCGGGCTTGGCGTAGAGATTGTTGAAGCGCGTGGCGACGTCACGGGCCATTTCAAGGTGTTGGATCTGGTCGTGACCGACGGGCACTTCGTTGGCGTTGAACATGAGGATGTCGGCGGCCATGAGGATGGGGTAGCAGAACAGGCCCATCGAGACGTCGGCATCAGGATCCTTGCCTGCGGCAACGGCAGCGTCGGTTGCAGCCTTGTAGGCATGAGCACGGTTCATCTGACCCTTGCTCGTGCAGCAGGTCAGCATCCAGTTGAGGAGCGGAATTTCAGGAATGTCGCTCTGTCGATAGAACACGACGCGTTCAGGATCGAGGCCTGCGGCAAGCCACGTAGCGGCGATCTGCATGCGGCTGCGTTCGATGCGGTCAGGGTCCTGGCACTTGATGAGGGCGTGAAGGTCAGCCATGAAGAAGAAGCTCTGCACGTCCGGATTCTTGCTGTCCTGGATGGCCGGGCGAATGGCGCCGACGTAATTGCCGATGTGGAGGGTGCCGGTCGTGTTGATGCCGGTCAGAACTCGCTTTTTCATGTCTGTGTGTTCCATCAGGTTGGTTGGACGGACGCGCCTCTCGGGAGGGCGCCGTCAAGGCAGTCTTTCAATGATACGCGTTTGTCTGCTAATAAAAAAAACGACCTGCAGAATTCTGCAGGCCGGTTTTCAGTATTGCGGAGTCAGCTGATTAGTGGAGACCAGCGGCATCGCGCAGGGTGGCGGCCTTGTCGGTCTTTTCCCACGTGAATTCCGGTTCTTCGCGACCGAAGTGGCCGTAGGCGGCGGTCTTCGAGTAGATCGGACGGCGCAGGTCGAGCATCTGGATGATGCCGCGCGGACGCAGGTCGAAGTGAGCGCGCACGAGCTTGGCGATCTGTTCGTCGGGGATCACGCCGGTGCCGTTCGTGAACACGGTGATGTTCATCGGTTCGGCAACGCCGATGGCGTAGGCGACCTGAACCTGACACTGAGAGGCGAGACCGGCGGCAACGATGTTCTTGGCGACATAGCGGCAGGCATAGGCTGCGGAGCGGTCAACCTTCGTCGGATCCTTGCCAGAGAAGGCGCCGCCGCCGTGCGGGCAGTAGCCGCCGTACGTGTCGACGATGATCTTGCGACCGGTCAGACCGCAGTCACCCTGCGGACCGCCAACCACGAAGCGGCCGGTCGGGTTGATGAGGAAGCGGGTGTCCTTGAGCCATTCGGCAGGCATGACAGGACGGATGATCTTTTCAATGACTTCGTCAATGAACTCAGCCTTCATGTGCTTGCCCTCGGACATTTCAGGGGCATGCTGCGTGGAGAGCACGATCGTGTCGCAACCGATCGGCTTGCCGTCGCGATAGCGGAGCGTCACCTGGCTCTTGGCGTCAGGGCGCAGCGTCGGGAAGGAGCCGTTCTTGCGCACAATGCTCTGACGCTCGACGAGACGGTGGGCGTAGTAGATCGGTGCGGGCATGAGGGTCGGCGTTTCGTCGCAGGCGTAGCCGAACATCAGGCCCTGGTCGCCAGCACCGAGGTTGAGTTCGTCGTCGGCGGCGCTGTCGACACCCTGAGCGATGTCCTGAGACTGCTTGTCGTAACCAACGAGGACGGAGCAACCCTTATGGTCGATGCCGTATTCGGTGTTGTCATAGCCGATGCGCTTGAGAACGTCGCGGGTGAGGCCGATGTAATCGACGTTGGCACCCGTGGTGATTTCACCAGCGAGAACGACGAGGCCCGTGGTGCAGAGGGTTTCCGCGGCAACGCGGCTCATGGGATCCTGTTCGAGACAGGCGTCGAGGACGGCGTCAGAGATCTGGTCCGCGACCTTGTCGGGATGACCTTCACTGACGGATTCGGAAGTAAAAAGATATTCGCTGGCCATTGCCATACTCCATTAGGAATGAGAAGGACAGCGCCTAACGCAATGAGGTATGTCGACTGCCAGTCGATTGCGCAAGACGCTTTAGCGGTATTTGTCATCGCCCCGCAAGTTGTCTTTGTTAACTCGGCGAACGTCGAATAATACAACCATCAGGATTTCCGTGCCACTGAAGGCACGAATGAATCTGAGCGTGGCATCGTTCGTGACGTGTCCTTATTGTGAATCTGCTTTCTTTTGTCTGGCTGAAGGTCGTCAGGTTCTTTTCTCTGCCTGCAGGAATACTCTCCTCGTGGAGGTTGCCCGATTGTATGTTCCCGACAGTCAAGGTACATCCGGGCGAGCTTCGCACTCTATATTTGGTTCAGACCGTCACGTTTTTGGGAATCGGGCACCGCCTCGCAGCCTAGTCCCGGTGGCGTGATCGTGTCGAAGGACGACGGCTCATGTGCTTGGGTTCGACCTGTTCACGTGCTTGAGAATCGGGTTCCGCCGTGCGGCGGAGTCCCTGTGAGACGAAGTTGATGTTCATCCGTGCCTCGGGCGAGATGAACTTGTCGTCACTGATTTCATGGAAAGTCTGCACTGGGTGATGATGGCTGCATGGGCGGTGGAGGCCCATTGGGTTCATGTCGGGACTGGGACTAAATCCGATAAAATTAATTGTTTGGATTACTTCTCTCGAATGGACGCAAGATATGGACTGGTTGCTGAAGCTCTTTTCAAGGCTCCCTCTGCGTTTTTTGCAGGTCGTGGGGGCGGGCATCGGAGGCCTGACCTTCAAGCTGTCCCCAGCCACCAGGGCCCGGGCTATGGAGAATCTGAAGCTGGCTGGTTATGACGATCCTCATCTGTATGAACGAGTCGGTCGCAATGCGGGCCGACAGGCCATGGAGAGCCTTTGGGTTTGGTACCGTCCTGCCGAGACTGTGCTCAAGCGTGTTCATATCGCGCCGGAAGCCGAGGCAATGGTGCGCGAGGCCGTTGACAGTGGTCGCCCGATTGTTTTTCTGACGCCACACGTCGGTTGCTTTGAGGTGCTTCCCGTGTGGTTTGCCGCCACGTTTTTTGCAAGGACGGGGCGCGGCATTTCCATTCTTTACCGCCCGCCCAAGGTGAGTCTTCTCAGAAAGATCGTGGGCGAGGCGCGTCAGGCTCCCGGCATTCAGGCTTGCCCGACGACGATTGCGGGTGTCAAGAAGATGATCCGCAACCAGAAGCAGGGACATACATTCGGTGCGTTGCCTGATCAGGTTCCTTCCAAGGGGGAGGGCGTCTGGGCCGACTTTTTCGGCAGGCCTGCCTACACGATGACGCTTCCTGTGCGTGTCGCGCATCAGTTCAAGGCTGATCGCTTCTTCGTCTGGGGCGTGAGAAGCGGCGACGGCTGGCGCATTGAGGCTGTGAAGTGGGATGAACCGCTTACAGGCGACACCGAAAAGGACGCCGAGGCGATGAACCGCCAGATCGAGGCCGTCATTCGTCGCATGCCTGAGCAGTATGCCTGGAGCTACAACCGCTACAAGACCCCTGCAGGAGCGCATCCCAAGCAGGCCGGAGACAAAAAGTGAACGTTTTCTTTGCCAAGTTCTGGATCCGTGTGGTTCGGTCGATGAAGAATCTGCCGATGTCCGTGCGCGAAGCTCTTGCGAAAGTCATTGCCAGAATCCTCTGGCTCGCCATTCCGAAGCGTCGCCATGTCATCGAGACGAACCTGAGGCTCTGCTTTCCCGAGCTTTCCGAGTCCGAGCGTCGCTCGCTGGCACATCGTGTCTATGTCCGCCTTGCGCGCGCTGCCGTCGATCACGGCACGCTTTGGGAATCCGACAAGGAGACGATTCAGAAGTTCGTGACCTTTGAGGGGCTTGAAAACCTGCTTGAAAACAAGGGTGAGCCCATCATTGTTGTGGCACCGCATTTCGCAGGTCTCGACGCTGCAGGCATTGCGCTCAACACCTACGTGCGCGGTGTGTCGCTTTATCAGAAGCAGAGCAATCCTGCCTGGGATGAGGCAGTGCTCGCAGGGCGCAAGCGCTTCTCCGACCCTGTCCTCATCGCCAAAAGCAACGAGAGCGATCTGCGCCCCGTGTTGCGCGCCATCAAGGAGGGGCTTCCCTTCTATTACCTGCCCGACATGGACCACGGAATCAAGAACTCGATTTTCGTGCCGTTCTTCGGCGTACAGGCAGCCACGCTGCCGATGGTCTCGCGTCTTGCGCGAGTGACGAGGGCAAAGGTCCTCTGGTGCATTGCCACGATGACCGAAGAGGGCTACCACGTCATCATCTCCAAGCCGTGGGAGAACTTCCCGACGGCCGACTTCGAAGCGGATACCCGAAGGCTCAATGCCGAACTCGAGGAATGGATTCGTGCATATCCCGACCAGTACCTCTGGGTCCACCGCCGCTTCAAGACTCGACCTGAGGGCGAGCAGTCACTCTATTAAAAAACGACTGAAAAGAATACCTGAAATGAGAACGCTGAAGTTTACGAAAATGCAGGGTGCCGGCAATGACTTCGTGATGCTTGACGGCATCCGACAGGACATCGAGCCTACGCCTGCACTCATCCGCTATCTGGCCGACCGTCGCTTCGGCATTGGGGCTGATCAGGTGCTGATGGTCGAGCGTGCCAGGCTTCCCGGTGTTGATTTCCGCTATCGCATCTTCAACTGCGACGGGGACGAGGTCGAACAGTGCGGCAATGGCGCCCGCTGTTTCGCCGTCTTTGTTCGTGAAGAGGGGCTCACCGACAAGACGAGCATTCGCGTTGAGACGATGAAGGCCGTCATCGAGCCCGAAGTGAGGCCTGACGGCCGTGTGACGGTGAACATGGGGCCTGCCCGCAAGGCGCCGGAAGTGTTGCCCTTTGTTCCCGAAGGCCTCGAATCCGGCACGGAAGGTGCCTCGAGGATTTATCATGCGCATCTCTCCTGTTCCGACGTCTGGTTTTCCGCCTTGTCGATGGGCAATCCGCACGCCGTGATCCGCGTCGAGGATGTCGACGCCGCTCCTGTGGCGGAGGTCGGCCCCAGGATGGAATATTTTTCTGCCTTTCCCGCCCGTGTCAACGTGGGCTTTCTGCAGGTCGTCTCCCGTACACGCGGCAAGCTCCGCGTCTGGGAGCGTGGTGCAGGTGAAACGCTCGCCTGCGGCACCGGCGCCTGTGCAGCCGCAGTCGAGGGTATCAGCCGCGGTTGGTTTGACGAAGAGGTGACGCTTCAGGCCCGTGGCGGCGAGCTCACCATCCGTTGGGAAGGCCTCAAGACGCCGGACGCTCCCGTCATGATGACGGGGCCGGCGACGACCGTTTTTAAAGGTGTCATCACTATTCCTGAAGGCATTTAAGTCATGATTGATCTGGTTCTGAAGAAATCCAAGGAGCGCTCCCTTCTGCGCCGCCATCCGTGGGTCTACGACACGGCGGTTCAAAAGGTGGTTCTCGACTCCAAGAAGACTGCTCCCGCAAGCGGCGAGACTGTTCGCGTCGTCTCTTTCGACGGCCGTTTCCTCGCTTGGGCAGCCTATTCGCCCGAATCGACTATCCGCGCACGCTGCTGGTCCTTCAAGGAAGAGGAGGTGATCGATGCCTCTTGGTTCGAGAGGAAGCTTCGTCACGCCGTCGAGGCTCGTGCCTGTCTGCGTGACCGCACGAGTGCCGTGCGTCTCGTTTTCGGCGAGGCGGATGGTCTGCCCGGCCTGATCGTCGACCAGTACGCCGACTGCCTCGTGACTCAGTTCCAGTCTGCAGGCGTTGAGGCTCATCGCGAGCTGATTGCCGACCTGCTGATGGAGATCACGGGTGCGAAGACGATCTTCGACCGATCCGACGCGGCCACGCGCCAGCGTGAGGGTCTGCCGATCCGCAGCGAACTGCTGCGCGGCGAAGAGCCGCCTGCCGCGATTGAAGTCGTGGAAGACGGCGTGCGTTATGGCGTTGACGTGCGCGTCGGTCACAAGACCGGCTTCTATGTCGACCAGCGTGAAAGCCGCCTGACGGCCCAGAAGGTCGCGGAGGAGTTCCGCCGCGTCCACGGCAGGGGCATGCGCGCGCTCAACTGTTTCTGCTATACGGGCGGCTTCTCTCTTGCACTCCTCAAGGGCGGTGCGGCCGAAGTCGTCTCCGTTGACTCCTCTCAGGAGGCCCTCGACATGGCCGCCGCCAATGCCAGGCGCAATGGTTTTGAGGGTGACTGCGCCAAGTTTGTCTGCAAGGACGTCTTCACGTATTTGCGCGAGCTTCGTGATGCGGGCGAAAAGTTCGATCTGGTGATCCTCGATCCTCCGAAGTTCGCCTCGAACCATCGCCATGTCGAACGCGCGGCCCGTGCCTACAAGGACATCAACCTCAACGGTCTGAAGCTCCTTTTGCCCGGCGGCCAGCTCTTCACGTTCTCGTGCTCGGGCGCGGTGGACGTCGATCTCTTCCAGAAGATCGTTGCGGGCGCCGTTTTTGACGCCAAGGTGGATGCCTGGGCCGTCGGCCGCTTCGGCGGCGGCATTGACCACCCGCTTCTGATGACCTACCCCGAAGGCGAATACCTGAAGGGACTTCATCTCCTGGTGAGGCCTTGAGGCGTAGACTGATTGCATGCACAACCACGGGCTCACCCGTGGTTGGTTCGTTATTGACGAGGATAAAAAAATGATGGTTGAAGAACAACAGCCGGACATTCCGGTGACGATTCTTACGGGTTTTCTCGGTGCCGGCAAGACGACGCTGCTGAATCGCATCCTCAGCGAGAACCACAACTACAAGATCGCCATTGTCGAAAATGAATTCGGCAAGGAGAACATCGACACGGATCTGCTTGTTCAGACGGACAGGGAACAGATTGTGAACATGAACAACGGCTGCGTCTGCTGCACGATCCGCGGCGACCTGTCCAAGGTTCTCACTGATCTGCGCCTGCGTCGCAGCAGGGGCGAGATCAAGTTCGACTACGTCGTCATCGAGACTAGCGGCGTTGCCAATCCTGGCCCCGTCGCCCAGACCTTCTTCATGGACGATGCCGTCGCCGCCTTCTTCCGTCTTGACGGCGTGGTGACGGTCGTCGACTGCAAGCACGGTTCCGCCACGCTTGACGAGGAGGCCGCTGCGCGCGATCAGGTCGGCTTTGCAGACCGAATCCTGCTTTCGAAGACGGATCTCTGCACGGCCGAGGAAGTTGCGGCCATGGAGCAGCGTCTTCGTCAGATGAACGCCCGCGCCCCGATCCGCCGCGTCAACATGGGCGAATGCCCTGTTGACGAAGTGCTTAACATCACGGGCTTCAACATGAACGACGTGCTTGATGTTGATCCTGCGTTCTTCAACAACGATCATCACATGCACCATCACAACGACGACATCCACTCGTTTGTGTATGAGTCCGATCGACCGTTCAATCCGATGAAGCTCGAACGCTACATCGCTTCGCTCACGAGCGTCTACGGTCAGGACATGCTTCGCTACAAGGGCGTTCTCTATCTGAGCGGCACCGACCGCCGAGTCGTCTTCCAGGGCGTGCACATGCTTGCCGTGAGCGACGTGCTTGATACGTGGGGAGACCGCAAGCCCTTCTCGAAGATTGTGTTCATCGGGCGCAATCTTCCCGAGGAGGCCATCAAGCGCGGCCTCGCCACCTGTTTGGACTAGAAGCGTGGAGCAGGTGCGGGATTGACTCTCAGGGAAGTTACTGAAATAAAACGGCCTTGGGCAGTTGGCAAAGGGTCTAGTTTTCCTGTATAAAGCCATATTTCTGACGGCCGCACCGCTTTGTTCGGCCACACAATGCCAATCTAAATACAAAGACGAGAAGTTATGGGCACGACTAAACTTTTGACGGTTGACGAGCTCCTGAAGATGTCGGAAGACGACTACATGGATGAGCGCCAGCTTGCATTTTTCAAGAACCGCCTTCAGACGATGGAAGCGGAGCTTCGTGCAAATGCTGATCAGACGACGGTGAATCTTCGCGAAACGACGGTTGTGCCCGATCCGGCCGACCGCGCCACGATCGAAGAGGAGCACGCGCTTGAACTGCGTACCCGTGACCGCGAGCGCAAGCTTCTGAAGAAGGTTCAGGCTGCGATCAAGCGCATCGACGACGGCGAATACGGCTATTGCGAGGAAACCGGTGATCCCATCGGCGTCGCCCGTCTGCTCGCCCGCCCGACCGCCACGCTTTCTCTCGAGGCCCAGCAGCGTCGCGAACTCAAGCAGAAGCTCTACGGAGACTGATGCTGCGGGGAGTCAACCCTGCTGGATGCGCCCGAAACCCGGGCGCTCCCATGAACTCGGCAATCGTTGTCCGTAAAATGACGGACGGTTGCCGAGTTTTTTTGTATTTGCGACTCGAACAGAAGGGAACCTATGCCGAAGTTGTGGCTATTTGATCTCGATGACACGCTCTTTGAGGCGTCGGGCGGCATGCTCCACAAGATTCATCTGCTGATGAACGAATACATGTGCAGAGAGCTCGGCATGGAATGGGAGGAGGCTTCGGCTCTTCGCCGGCACTACTGGAGCGTTTACGGCGCCACGTTCCTGGGGCTCTGGAGGCATCATGGCATCGATCCCCGGGACTTCCTGAGCTTTGCGCACGATTTTGATCCGCGTCTCTACATCCAATTCAGTGGATGTCCCGCAGAGGACGTGAAGAGGCTTCCCGGACGCAAGGTCGTCTTTACGAACGGTCCGCGCAACTATGCCCGGGCCGTGCTTGAAGCGCTGGAGCTTGACCATGTTGTGGACGGCCTGGTGGCCAGCACTGACATGCATGCGCTGGGCCAATGGCGTCCGAAGCCGAGTCGCCTGATGTTTCTGATGACGTGCCGGCGCTGGGGCGTTTCTCCCGCCGACACGGTCTTTGTTGACGACAGTCCGATGAACCTCATGGCTGCGCACGCCGAGGGGATCCGGACGGTCTGGTGCACGGGGTACCGCAAGAAGAACGGCAAGCTTGCCAACCGCATCGTGCGTCCCTGTGCGGACTTTACGATCGGGCACATCAGGGAGCTTTCCCGCCTTCAGTTCGGAACGCCGGACGACAGAATTTTTAGCAATGGGTGTTTGAATGTTCTCACGCATCGCCGCAGCCTATGCGCTGCTTGACGGGGTACGCCGTCTTCTGGTGAACCTTCTCTTTCTCCTGACGCTCGTCACGCTGGCGGTCGTCTTCTGGGTGGCCTCGGAGGCGCCGAACCTGCCCAAGGGAACGCTTCTTCGCATTGACCTGGTCGGAGAAGTGAAGGAGAGCGGTCCTGCAGAGCCGTCGTTCATGCTGTCCATGTTCGGGCAGGATTCCTTTGAAGAGAATACGAGGCTTGCGGACGTCGTTGATGCGCTCGACAGGGCGGCGCATGACGACCGCATCGCGGGCGTCGTGCTTCGTGTCGACGATCTGGCGGGAGCGGGCATGGCCTCCATTCGTGAAATCGGAGCCGCGATTGACCGCTATCGTCAGACGAGCGGGCATCAGGTCTGGACATGGAGTATTTCGTACACGCAACCGCAGTATCTGGTCGCGGCGCATGCCGATCACGTCGGCATTCATCCGATGGGGGATGCCATCGTCAAGGGGCTTTCCGCCACGACGTTCTACTGGGGACCGCTTCTGAACGCTGCGGGGCTTGAGGTCGAGGTGCACAAGGCGGGCGCCTTCAAGAGCGCTCCCGAGATCTTTACGTCGGGCAGGCCTTCGGCGGAAAGTCTTGCAGCCCAGAAGAGTTACATGGACGACGCTTGGGCGGGGCTTGTGAGCCGTCTCGAGGCTCGTCGTGGTCTGGTCAACGGCACGGTCGAGAAGTTCATCGCCGGGATTGCGAAGGACGGAACGGCGGAAAAGTCGCTCTCCGTTTTCTTCAGGGAGGCGGGACTCATCGACGAGCTTGAGACGCGAGATGCCTATCTTCAGAAGCTTGCCGACAAGTATGCAGGCGGTCAGGTGAAGGACCTCAAGGCCATTGACGCCACGGCCTATCTGGCCGCGACAGAGACCGTTTCTGCGGGAGACACAGTGGCCGTCCTCATTGCGGAGGGTGAGATCACGGGCATGCCCGAGCTTGGTGGCATGACGCCCGACGGCATCAATGGCGTGATCGATGAAATTCAGGAGGATCCCAAGGTCAAGGCCCTCGTCGTGCGCGTCAACAGTCTCGGCGGTGATGCGGTTGCGGCGGAACTGATTCGTGCTCGTCTGGTTGAGTACAAGAAGAAGACGGGGAACCCTGTCATCATCTCGATGGGCGACACCGCGGCTTCCGGCGGCTACTGGATCGCCACGGCGGGGGACCGCATTGTGGCGGATCCGCTTTCCATCACGGGCTCGATCGGCGTCTTTGCGATGAGCGTGCACGCCGAGGGACTTCGTGAGGAGCTGAAGGTGGGACGCGGCGGCTACCGCACGACGCCGCTTGCGGACTTCGGCAATCCTGCTGCGGCGCCCGGCGATGTGGAACGCAGACTCATCGAGGGAGGCGTAAGCCGTACGTACGCGGACTTCAAGAAGCTGGTGGCCGAGTCCCGCGGCATGTCCGTTGAGGAGGTCGAGCGCGTCGCCCAAGGCCGCGTCTGGACGGGTGCTCAGGCCGTCAAGTTCGGTCTGGCGGATGCTCAGGGCGGAATGGATGAGGCCCTGAAGCTTGCGTGCCGTGAGGCGAAGCTGCCGGCCGAAACTGCATCCGTGCTGTGGGAGCCTGTCGACACGTCCTGGCGGGGGGCGCTGCGTGCGTTCCTGCAGAGCAGGGCGGGGGCGGCCGTGGGAAAGGTCCTCGAGGTGAGGCAGGCGCTTGATGCGCTTGCCGCTCAGTCGAACCGACCGCTGGCCTGGGCTCCGTTCGAGCCGACGCTGTAAACTTACGCTTTCCCGAGACTTCAGCACTGTAGAAGAAAGAACATCATGACGGATGCCGTCGAAGTTACGCTCTCCCATCGACGCACGAAGGGAGAGCGCCGCCAGAAAGTCCTGCAGCACCTTGCAGGCATGCTCAACGAAGCAACGCTTGAAAAGATCACCACAGCGCGCATTGCCGAGGTGATGGACATCAGCGAGGGCCTTCTTTACCGCTACTTCAAGAACAAGGCGGACATGTTTGACTCACTGATCGATTTTGCCGAGGAAAGCCTGATGGGGCTGACGGGGCAGATCCGTGCGTCGGAGGGCATGTCCGGCCTCGATCAGGTGAGGGCCAGCGTGAATGTGATGCTGCAGTTTGCCGACGCCAATCCCGGCATCACGCGAGTCATGACGGGGCAGGTTCTCATCTACGAGGATCCCAGGCTCATCGAACGCGTCAGCCGACTGCATCTCGCCCTTGAGGCGGGGCTGAAGCTGAGTTACCGCACGGCCGTTGCCGAAGGTGCGCTTCCTGCCGATTTCGATGCGTCCGGCAGGGCGTCCCTCCTGATGGCGTCCGTGCTCGGCCAGTGGCAGCGTTTTGTGCTGACGGGCTTCAAGGTGCGCCCCGGGCTCAAGAGCAGCTCCGATACGGAGCTCTTCTTGAAGCCTTGAGCAGGGAGACAGAAGATGGAAAAAGGAGGTCGCGGATAGTTTCGCGGCCTCCTTTTTTGGTCAGTGCGACTTAGTTTTCGGTCTTGGCGTCTTCAGCTTTGTCAGCTTTGGCGTCCTCGGCCTTCTTCTCCATCTTGGAGGCCTTGGCTCGATCAGCCTTGAGCTTTTCGGCCGCCGCTTCGGCCTTGAGCTTCTTCACCAGGTCGCGGGACTTGCCGCGGTACTTGGATTCGGCCACGGGCTTGTTCTTGAGGAAATTGACGGCCTGCTGGAGCTGCCAGTCCTTGTCGTCGCCGAACATGTACTGGTAGTCGGGGATTTCGCCTTCCTCGTCATCGTAGGGCAGATCCTTGAGCAGGTCCTTCTCATCCTTATTTTCATCCTGATTGATCAGGTGGTGCGTGAGGTCGGCCTCGCGGATCTGGAAGGAGGGGTAGTTGCCCTTCGGAGTGTCGTCGACATAGATGTCGGGGATGATGCCCTTGGCCTGAATCGAGCGGCCCGACGGCGTGTAGTAGCGTGCTGTCGTGAGCTTCACGGCGACGGTCTTGTCTCCGAACTTCATCGGCATGATGGTCTGCACGGAGCCCTTGCCGAAGGAGCGGTCGCCCATGATGGTCGCGCGCTTGTGGTCCTGCAGGGCGCCCGCCACGATTTCGGAGGCGGAGGCGGACGAGGAGTTGATCAGGACGACGATGGGCACCTTCTTTGCGACAGGCGTCAGGCCGGAGAGCGCCCTGACGGCGTTGCCCGCGCGGTAGTCGGCTTCGACCGCCTTGAAGGTGTAGTCGGACTGCGCCTGACGTCCCTTCGTGGAAACAACGTCGGAGCCCTTCGGCAGGAAGGCGGCGGAGACGCCGATGGCTGCCTGGAGCAGGCCGCCCGGGTCGTTGCGCAGGTCAAGCACGAGGCCTTCGAGATGACCGTCCTTGGCCAGTTCGTCGAGATACTTCGAGAGATCCTCGGCCGTGCGCTCCTGGAACTGTGAGATGCGGATGTAGCCCACCTTTTCGTCGAGCTTCTTCATTTTGACGGACTGCGTCTTGATGAGGGCTCGGACGAGCGAGAAGTTGAGCGGCTTGTTGGCGCCTTTGCGGGCCACGACGAGCTCGATCTTGGTGTTGGGCTGACCGCGCATGAGCTTGACGGCCGCATTGAGGGACATGTCCGCTACCGACTTGCCGTCGATGCGCGTGATGATGTCGCCTGCACGCATGCCTGCGCGTGCGGCGGGCGTGTCGTCGATCGGGGAGATGACGCGAACGCCCGCGGGGTCCTTCGTCACTTCAAGCCCGAGGCCGCCGAAGGAGCCCTGAGTGCTTTCAGTCATGTCCTTGTAGCCCTCGACGTCGAGGAAGCTCGAGTGAGGATCGAGACCGCTCACCATGCCGTCGACGGCGGACTGAAGGAGCTTGGCGTCTGAGACGTCGTCAACGTAGAAGTCCTTGATCGCATTGAAGGCGCTCGTGAACTGGCGGATCTCTGCAAGGGGCAGGGGCGCGGCCGACTGTTTTTCGGCGTACGCGGTAATGCCGACGGTGGAGAGGACGCCGGCGCAGATGCCTGCGCACAGCAGGGTGACGGATCGAAGCTTGTGCATGATGATTTTTAGGTG
Organism: Sutterella wadsworthensis 2_1_59BFAA; assembly: GCF_000297775.1. Classification (GTDB taxonomy): domain Bacteria; phylum Pseudomonadota; class Gammaproteobacteria; order Burkholderiales; family Burkholderiaceae_F; genus Sutterella; species Sutterella wadsworthensis_A. Next base: position 197,056 of record NZ_JH815514.1, on the reverse strand, counting down.
CCCGACTGGAGAGGAGGGCTTCCTCATGGGGCGGGATGGGTTACGGTTTCAGCCAGGGCTGGGGATTGATCGGCTTGCCCTTGTAGCGGAGCTCAAAGTATAAGCCCGGCTCGCCAAGGCCTCCCGAAATGCCTACGGAACTAATTGTTTCGCCTTGTTTGACGGTGTCGCCCACGTTCGTGAAGATCGATTCATTGTTGCCATAAATCGACATATATGTATTGCCGTGGTCGATGATGATGAGGTTGCCGAAGCCGCGAAGCCAGTCGGAGAAGACGACCTTGCCGGCTGCGCAGGCGGAAACCTCCGAGCCTTCCTGTGCCCGGAACTGCATGCCCTGCCAGGTGGTGCCCGGCTGATCCTGACGCTCGGTGCCGAAGCGGCCGACCACGGTGCCCTTGACGGGACGGGTCAGGCGTCCCTTGAGCTTGCCGAAGCTGCCGACCTGCGGCGCATAGGAGGCGTTCTGCTTTTTGGACGGCGGGCGGATGGCCTGCTTTTTGGCGACCTGCTCCGCCTGACGGCGTTCCTTTTCGAGGCGCGCGTCGATTGCGGCCACAAGTGAACTCAGGCGCGCCTGATCCTTCTTGAGCTTGTCGATGCGGGCCTGACGCGACTTGATCTCGGACTGAAGCTTGCCGTAGGCTTGCTGGCGCTCCTGCTTCTCCTTGAGAAGGGACTTGCGCTCCTTTTCCTCCTCCTGTTGGATGCGTGCGAGCTCGTGGTGCTGCTTGAGGTGTTTTTCGGAGAGGTTGCGGATGTTGCTCTGACGCTCTTCAAGATCGTCGATAGCCGCCTGCTGCGTGCGGGCCAGATACTCGAGCTTGCCCTTGTCACTGGCGAGCGTGCTCGGGTTGATGCCTCCGATCAGGTTCTGCCAGTGGCTTCGCCTGCTGTTGATGTACTGAGCCTTGGCGATCTGGGCGACGGTGTTTTCAGCGTCCTTGAGATTGTCGGCCACGTTGTTGCCGCTCTTGCGGAGCTTGGCTAGCTCGTCCTCGACCCCGCGCTTTTCCTCGCGAAGGTCGCGAAGCTTTCGGTTGGCCTGCGAGATGGCCTGATCGGCGGTCTTGAGCGCCTGGCTGGCCTCCTCGCTGCGCGCTTCGCGTGCATCGAGCTCGGCCTGCAGGCTCTGCAGCTTCTGCTCGATGTTGGCGCGCTGGCCCTCGACGCGCTTCTTTTCCTGGGCAGCCTTCTGCTGGGCGGAGGCGGCAAGCGCGTCCGAGCCGTCGTGCATCGGGGAGAGCCACAATGCGCCGGCAAGGCAGGCGGTGCAGAGGAATTTCAGACGGAAGGGCTTCACGGTGCGAAGTACGGCGTGGATCGGCTAGGCAAAAACAAAAGCAAAACAAAAGGAAAGTTCGCGCTTTCCATGATGCTCATCATAGCGGCAAAAGAGCCCGATGAGTGTGCATCTCGTCTACAATCATTGGATTCGCCTCTGCTCCGGCGGCACTCGTCAGAGTGCGGGGATCAGGGGGCTTCCGATCCATAATCGAACGCAATAAACATGTCGCAGTTTCTCATTGACAACAGCCTGCTGATCGTCGTGATCGCGGTTTCCGTCCTCGGTCTTCTCATTCCCGTCATCAACACCCGCCGCTACGCTCCCGAAGTCTCGCCCGCTCAGGCGACCGAGCTCATCAATCGCCAGGGTGCCCAGATCGTCGACGTCCGCAAGGCGGCCGACTTCGCGAAGGGACACATCGCCAACAGCCGCAACATTCCCGCCGACCAGATCCAGAACGAATTCGGCAAGCTCAAGCGCGAGCGCCCCGTGATCCTCGTTGACCAGACCGGCGCGGGCTCCCGTCCCGTCGCCCGACTGCTTCGCGGCGTGGGCTTCCAACGGGTGACCATCCTCGAGCGAGGCATCGTCGGCTGGCTGCAGGCCAAGATGCCGCTTGAATAATTCGAAATCATCCCCATATCCAAATAAAGTGCCTGACGAAAGGGTTCGCCGGGCATTCTCGTCAGTTGTTTAATTCCGGTTGCCCGCGAGGCCGCCGGGCAAGGAATCCAAAATGGCAGAAAACGAAAACGCCCAGCATCAGGATAATCAGCAGCCCCAGCAGGAAGCCGCTCCGGAACCCGTGTTCCAGCTTCAGCGCTGCTACCTCAAGGACGCCTCCCTTGAAATGCCGCATGCTCCTGAAATCCTTCTGCAGGCCCAGCAGGAACAGCCGCAGGTCGACATCAAGTTTGAAGTCAGCCAGAAGACGGTTGCCGAAGCCCTTTACGACGTGACCGTCCGCGGCACCATCACGGTCAAGGCCGCCGACAAGGTGATTATCCTCGTCGAAGGCACGCAGTCTGGTCTTTTCGCCATCCACGGCATTCCGGTCGAGGCCCTGCAGCATGTCACGAATGTCGTCTGCCCGGCCATGGTCTATCCGTACCTCCGCGCCAACCTCGCCGACCTGATGAACCGCGCCAATGTTCCGCCGGTCCATCTGCCTGAAGTGAACTTTGAAGTTCTTTACCAGCAGCGTCTCGCCCAGGCTCAGGCTGAAGCCGAAGGCGCCGCTCAGGCCTGATTGGTACTTTGATTCGCCGGCGAAAGGCAGCCTTCGGGCTGCCTTTCGTTTTTTCAGGTGTTGGCGAGCAGGCGTTCTTAAGCAAAATGCGGCGGGTGATGTTGGTACAATGGAAAGACTGTTCAAAAATTGTTCGACTCCGAATTTGCCAAGCAGCCCCGCCTTGCCGCATTTGAGTCGGAGCCGCTCTCGGGATTGAAAAAAATGACTCAAAGCATCCGCATTATTTTGGTCGATGACCACACGCTGTTTCGCAGCGGTGTCAAGGCCCTTCTTCAGAGGCAGCCTGACTTCGAGGTGATTGGCGAGGCCAGCGACGGTCTGGAAGGCGTCAAGCTTGTCGAACAGCTGGATCCTGACGTTGTTCTGCTTGACGTGGACATGCCGAGCATGAACGGCTGCGAGGCCATGGCCCAGATCCATGAATCCCATCCCGGCCTGGCGGTTCTGATGCTCACGGTGAGCGAGGACTGCGAGACCCTCGCGGAATGCCTGCGTCTGGGCGCCCGCGGTTATCTGCTCAAGAAGATCGATCAGGACTACCTGCTTCGCGCCATTCGCTCCGCCTACAACGGCGAAAGCATCATTGCGCCGCAGATGATGACGAAGTTCGTCAACCGCTTTGCCGATCCTGAACCGCGTAACGCGCAGGACATGGAAATGACGGCGCTCACGCGTCGCGAACGCCAAACGCTCGCCTGGCTTGCCCGCGGCGTCTCCAACAAGGAGATCGCCCGCGCCATGAATCTTGCCGAAAGCACGGTCAAGGTCCATGTTCAGAGCTGCCTGCGCAAGCTAGGCCTTTCGAGCCGTGTTCAGGCCGCCATCTACGCGGTCGAGCACGGTCTCGACAAGGAACTCGACTGATGCAGGCAGGCTGACGCCTGCTGTACCGCTCAAGAGAAAGGGCGCCCGCGTGGGATGCCCTTTTTTCTTGTCCGATTCTTGGACGGCGGGTTCAGATGCCGCCGTCGTAGCCGTTCTGACGCCATGCCTCAAAGACGGTGACGGCAACGGCATTGCTCAGGTTGAGGCTGCGGTTCTTCGGCCGCATAGGCAGGCGGATGCGCTGCGCCTCGGGGAAGGAGTTGCGGATGCCTTCGGGAAGGCCGGAGCCTTCGCAGCCGAAGACGAACCAGTCGCCCGGCGTAAAGCTCGAGTCCGCAAACGGATGCGAGCCGTGCGTCGTCATGGCGTACATGCAGGAGACGTCGGGATGCTCGGACTCGAGAAACGCCTCCCACGATTCGTGGATGCGGATCGTCGCGTACTCGTGATAGTCGAGCCCCGCGCGCTTCATGTGCTTGTCGTCAAGGGAGAAACCGAGCGGCTTCACAAGGTGAAGCGTGCAGCCCGTGTTGGCGCAGAGGCGGATGACGTTGCCCGTGTTGGGCGGAATTTCGGGATGAACCAGAACGACGTTGAACATGTTGGAGACTATTCCGAATAGTGGGCCTGCTCAAGAGTCTGACGCATCTTCTGGATGGCGAGCTTCTCGATCTGGCGGATGCGCTCTGCCGAGACGCCGAACTCGTTGGCAAGTTCCTGCAGCGTGACGGCCTTGCTGTTGCCTTCCTTGTCGAGATTCAGGTAGCGGGCCGTGATGATGCGGCGGCTGCGCTCGTCGAGCGAGCGCAGGGCCATCTGCAGGCCTTCGCCTTCAAGGCGCTGGTGCTCCTTTTCCTCGAGGATGGCTTCGGGTTCGTCGCTTTCGCGCGTGAGCCAGTCGGACGGGGTGAACGCGTTGTCGGAATCGTCGTCGGCGTTCGAAGGCGTGTCGAGGCTCGTCTCCTGACCGTAGAGGCGCTCCTCCATCTCGAGGACCTCCTTGGGCTTGACGTCGAGCGCGAGCGCGATGTGTTCGGCCTGACTGTTGGTGAGGGCCGTCTGAGGATCCTCCTTCATCTGGCGCAGATTGAAGAAGAGCTTGCGCTGGTTCTTCGTGGTGGCGAGCTTGACGATTCGCCAGTTGCGGATGATGTATTCCTGAATTTCCGAGCGGATCCAGTGCACGGCAAAGGTCATCAGGCGAGCGCCGCGGTCCGGATCGTAGTGGCGGATGGCCTTCATGAGGCCGATGTTGCCTTCCTGAATGAGGTCCGCATAGGGCAGGCCGTATCCGAGAAAGCCTCGGGCGATCGAGATGACCAGGCGGAGATGGCTGAGAATGAGCCGCTGGGCGGCCTCCACGTCACCGTCGTCGCGAAGACGGACGGCCAGGGACCGTTCCTCCTCGGGCGTCAGGATCGGAGCACGCTCGGCTGCGTGCATGAAGGCTTCGAGGTCTCCGAGCGGACCGACGAGCGCCGGTACGGAGGGTGCCTTGTATGCGACGAGGGCTGTGCCTTTGGGTTTCTCAGTCATTTGTGGGTGAGTCGGAGCCGAAAATTCGGAAAAGACTGTATGGTAGCACCGATCGGCGCGCCCAATCCGGAAAAAAAACGTATGCTCGGTCTCTCGAAACAGGGTCAGCGGCGGGCCTTTCGCCAGGCGTCCTGAGCCGAAAGAAGGGCGATGATGTAGCCGATCAGGCTGCAGATGATCACGAAGCCAGCGCACCAGTCGACGGGAGGAAGCGCAAGCGCGAGCTCGACCTCGTAGAGGCGGGCGACGGTGGCTATCGGGTGGCCGAGGACTGCGAGGCCTGCGTACGTGATGGCAATGGCGCCGAGGCTTGCCGACATCATCAGGATGAAGCCGCGCCAGGCGATCGGACGCATGGCGAAGGACGGAGAGGCGCCGAAAAGATAGAGGGCCTTCATCTGCGGCTGAACGGAAAGAGTCGTGAGCCTGATGGAGGCGGCGACAACCAGCATGACGAGCGTGAGCACGACGATGCCGAGGCAGAGGAGGCCAAGACGCGCCGCGTTGGAGAGCGCGTCGAGCTTTTCGCGCCAGTCGGTCTCGTAGGCGAGCATGTCCACGCCCTCGATCTTTTCGATGCGGCCTGCGGCGGCGTCGACGCCTGCGGGCGAGGTGCTGCTGCTGACGGTGGCGATCAGGATGTCGGGAAGGGGATTGTGCTTGACCGCCTTGTCCTTGAGCCCGAGATGTTCATTCAGGCTTCGGATGGCCTCGTCCTTGGGCACGAGCGAGACGCGCTCGATGGTTTCGATTTCGGCCACGGCTTTGGAGAGCTTCTCCATGTCCGTGCCCGACTTCGTGAAGACGGTGATTTCGACGGAAGTCGGAATCTGCCTGATGGGCTCGGCGAGCTCGTAGAAGATCGTCGAGATGAAGAGCGGAATGGAAAGCGCAAGCGCCGACAGGAAGGTCGCGAGCGAGAAGAGGCTGAAGTTCTGGCGGAAGCCCCTGAAGGTTTCCTTGAGCGCCCAGGCGCGCGAGGAGGCGTAGCTCATGCGGCGCCTCCCCTGTTGGACGCGGAGAGCGTGATTTCGCGCGAACGGCAGCCCTCCGGCGTCAGATGCTGGTGCGTGGCGGCGACGACGGTGACGCCCGCGAGGGCAAAGGCGCTCAGAAGGTTGATGAGCGTCTGGGCGTTCGTCTTGTCGAGGTGCGTCGCGGGCTCGTCGGCAAGGATGAGCACGGGACGGTTGACGACGGCGCGGGCCAGACAGGCGATCTGGCGTTGGCCAGCTGAGAGGCTCGAGGGACGAAGGTCGGCGAGATCAGCGGCGCCGCACTTGTTGAGGGCCAGAAGCGCCCTGCGGCGCGCTTCCTGTGCCGTTTCGTCCGCTGCGAGCGCAGGCAACATGACGTTTTCGAGAACGGTCCTGTCCTCAAGTAGAAGCTCCTCCTGCATCATGAGGCCCATGGAGCGCCTGAGCCATCGGCGCTGGGCCTCGTCGAACTCGTCAATGCGGTCTCCCGCAACGACGACTTCGCCCTTCGTCGGGTCGATGAGACCGGCGAAGAGCCTGAGGATGGTGCTTTTGCCGCACCCCGTGCTGCCGTGAATGACGACGAATTCGCCGCGTCCGACTTCAAGACTGAGGTCGTCGATGACGGCATGACCGTCGTAGACGACGCTCACGCCGTTCAGCTGCAGGAGGGGTGCTTCGGTTTCGGACATGAGACCTCTCAGAAGGTGGTCACGGTGATCACGCGGCCGACCTTCTTCCAGTCATCCGCCTCCTGCTGAAGCATGTAGGCGGTGAGGGGATGCTGTTCAAGCCAGGTGCGGTCGATGGCGATGTTGAGCACCGAGTTGTTGAGGCTGCGGGTGATCGTGATGAGCGGAAGCGGCGCGGGCTTGCGGGCATGCGCGAAGATGACGGCAAGGCGCATGGCGAGCACCTGACGGGTGTTGGCTTGGGACTTGAGGAAGTCTTCGGCCTTGCCGAGGCCGCCTCGCTGGGCGAGGATCAGCTTAGCCATGTACTGCTGGTCGGTGCGCGTGAATCCGGGCAGGTCCGCATTGCTCACGATGTATTCGCCGTGGCGGTGGTAGCGGCTCGTCGAGATCGTCGTGCCGACTTCATGCATGAGCGCGGCCCAGCGCAGGCGCTTGAGGGCGGCGGGATCGATGCCGGGGTCGAGCATGCGGAGGAATTCAACGGCGTAGCCTGCGACGATGTCGGCTTGCTCGCGGGACACGCCGCAGGTGCGGATGATCGCGTCGACGCTGATGTCGCGGGTGTCGCGGTTCTGGACGATGCCGAGCTGTTCGTAGAGAAGACCCACGCGAAGGGCGCCGCTGGCGGGACGCATGGACTTGATGCCTGCGGTGCGGTAGACGGCGGTGAGGACGGCATAGCCGCCAGCGATGACTTCGCGGCGGTCGGGCTTGAGGCCGGGGAACTGGATGTTGTTGATGTTCCCGGCGCGAAGCAGAAGCGCGCGGATCTTTTCAAGATGCTCGGGCGTGACTTCGCCGTCGCTCCAGCCCTGCGCAACGCAGATGTCGGAAACGGCGCCGAAGGTGCCGGCGGAGCCGTAGGCTTCGTCGAACTTGGTGTCGTTGAACTTGTGCTCGCCTTCGCTGAACTCGGCGCAGCAGGCGACGATTGCCTTGTCGAGCTTTTCGGCGGTGATGACGCCGTCGGCGAAGAACTTCATCGACGTGTTCACGCAGCCGACGTGGTAGCTCTCGTATTCCTGGGCCTCAAGGTCCTGGCCGACGACGAACTCCGTACTCGCGCCGCCGATGTCGACGACGAGACGGCGCTTGTCGGACGGGGGCAACGTGCGTGCACAGCCCTTGAAGACGAGGCGGGCCTCTTCGTGGCCGCTCAGAATGCCGATGGGATAGCCGAGCGCAGCTTCAGCCTTGGGAAGGAATTCGGAGGAGTTCGCGGCCTCGCGCAACGCCTGCGTGCCGACGGCACGCACCTGGGTGGCGGGAAGGCCTGCGAGCTTTTCGTGGAAGCGGCTCAGTGCGGCGAGTGCCTTCTCCTGCATCTCGGGCGTGAGGGCTCCGTTCTTGTCGAAGCCCGCGGCCATGCGAATGGTTTCCTTCCAGTAGCTCTGAGTGACGATGCGGTCGCCGTCAACACGGCCGATCTCTACGCGGAAGCTGTTGCTTCCAAGATCAACTGCACCTAAAAGCATCTTGTGTGCTCCATTTTTAATTGATTATTCCGGGGCTGTAGCGGGAGTGTTGGGATCGAGTCCGACGAGCGCATTGGCGAACTGCACCGCATTGAAGGGCTGCAGGTCGTCGATGGCTTCGCCCACGCCGATGAAGTAGATCGGCAGGGGATTTTCGGGACGCATTTGTGTAATGGCGACGAGCACGCCGCCCTTGGCGGTGCCGTCGAGTTTCGTGACGATGAGGCCGGTCAGGCCGACCGCGGCGTCGAAGGCCTTCACCTGGGTAAGCGCGTTCTGACCATTGGTGCCGTCGACGACGAGAATCGCCTCGTGCGGAGCGCCGGTCATGGCCTTGTCCTGGGCGCGGCGGATTCGGCGCAACTCTTCCATGAGGTTGATCTGGGTGGGCAGGCGGCCGGCGGTGTCGGCGATGACGACGTCGGTGCCGCGCGCCTTGCCTGCGCTCACGGCGTCGAAGACGACTGCGGCAGGATCGCCGCCCTGCTGGGCGATGACTTCGATCTGGTTGCGGTCGCCCCAGACGGCGAGCTGTTCGCGGGCGGCGGCTCGGAACGTGTCGCCTGCGGCGAGTAGGACGCTCTTGCCGCGCTGGCTCAGGTACTTGGAGATCTTGCCGATGGAGGTGGTCTTGCCTGCGCCGTTGACGCCCGTCATCATGATGACGAGGGGATGCGCCTGCTCGATGTCGAGCTCGCGCTGCGCCGGCGCGAGCATGCGGGCGATTTCATCTCGAAGTGCAAGGCGAACTTCGTCCTGCGTTTTGAGGCCCTTGAGCTTAATGGTGTCGCGCAAACGTTGTAGGATACGAGTCGACGCCTGCACGCCGACGTCGGCCGTGATCAGTGCGTATTCGAGCTCTTCAAGAAAGTCGTCGTCGATCACGCCGCCCGAAAACAGGCCGACGATATTGACGCGCGTTCTGGCAAGACCATTTTTTAATCGGGAAAACCATCCCTCGGAAGATCCAGTCATATTTCTCTAATGGCAGTTCGAAAGAATTCAAGGCGCCTGGGCGCAAGTAACTCAAGTTTAGCAACGCCCGCGCCCGTTCGGGGAGCGGGAAGCGTACGAATTGTGTCAGGCAAGTGGAAGCGCAGCGTCGTTCCCGTTGCTTGTGCCGAAGGGCTTCGCCCCACTTCCGAGCGTGTGAGGGAGACCGTCTTCGACTGGCTCACGCACCTCTTCGGAACCCTCGAGGGATGCGATGCGCTCGACATGTTTGCCGGTTCCGGCGCCATGGGGCTGGAGGCCGCGAGCAGGGGTGCGGATTACGTCGACTGGCTTGATATCCATCGCCAGGGCATTGCGGGAATCCGCCAGGCGCTCACGCGACTCAGTGCCGACGATCACAAGCAGGCGCGCGTGGCCGATGCCTTCCGCTTTCTGCAGGACGCGCCCCGAAGCTATGACGTGATCTTCATCGATCCGCCCTTCAGTCTCGACATGCAGGTGAAGGCCGCACGCGCCGCGCTCGGGGCGCTCAAGGAAGAGGGCCTTCTCTACGTGGAGTCGCCGACGGAGCTGCTCTCCGACGAGGCGCTCGAGTCCCTCGGCGTCGTCCGCGTGCGCTCGGGCAGTGCGGGCGCCGTGCGCTTCGAGCTGCTTGCCAAAGCGGGAAGCGGCATGGCGGGGCTCGTACGCCTGTCCAAGGAAGAGAAGAGGAGCAGGAAATGACGACGGCAGTCTATCCGGGCACGTTCGATCCCATGACGAACGGGCACGTTGATCTCGTGAGGCGCGCCTCCCGCATCTTCGATCATGTGGTGGTGGGCGTTGCGGAAAGTCGCAAGAAGCGTCCGATGCTTTCGCTCGAAACCCGCGTGGCTCTTGCCCGCGGGATCTGCAGGGAGTTCGAAAACGTGACGGTGCAGCCCTTCGACGGGTTGCTCAAGGACTTCGTCGCCGCCTGCGGTGCGGGCGTGATTATTCGCGGCGCGAGGGCCGTGAGTGACTTTGAGTATGAATTTCAAATGGCTGGCATGAACCGGCAGCTGATGCCGGACGTCGAGACGATCTTTCTGACGCCTTCGGATCAGTACCAGTTCGTGAGTGGGACCTTCGTCAGGGAGATTGCACAGCTCTCGCCGAAGGATGCGGCCCGCTTCGTGACGCCCGAGGTGCTCGAGGCACTGATTGAGGCATGCGCTGACAAGAAGGAGTAGATGATGGCGCTGATGATTACTGACGAATGCATTTCCTGCGGCGTCTGCCTGCCGGAATGCCCCAACGAGGCCATTGTGGAGGACAACGGCGTCTTTCGCATCCGCGGCGGCCGCTGCACGGAGTGCGCGGGCTTCTTTGACGAGCCCAAGTGCAGGGAGCTTTGCCCTGTGAGCGAGTGCATCGTGCCCAATCCCCGCCGTCCTGAAACAAGGGAGATGCTGCTTGAAAAGCATCGCCGCCTCGAGCTCAGAAAGCGGGTGGAGGCGGCGATGAAGGTGACGGGCTTGTAACGTTCGTCAGACGGGGTTGCGAGCGTCGGAGTTTTCCGGCGCCTTTTCTTTGCCGATGAATTCATTCGCCCAGTCGGGAAGCTCGATGTCGGGCAGCCTGAACTCGGGGAGGCTGAAGTCCTCGGTGTTGAATTCGGGGAGCTTCAGCTCGGACGCATCGAGGTTGTTCCACCAGTTTTCAAGTCCCTGACGGAGGCGGTCCTTGAAGTTGCCGGCCGTCCAGGGCAGCTCGCCGACGTGTTCGCGGGCGGAGGCGTGGGCGGCCGTCCAGTCTGGCGTCCAGAGGACGGGGTCGGCCTGGATGCGGGCGGGCATCGTGAAGAAGGCGGAGCCATTGTCGGTGGTGAAGTCGACGCGGCCGTCGATGTGTCCGTAGGCGCCCGTGAAGGCGGCCTTCCAGTTCGAGCCTTCGGCCGAACCGTTCCTGACGGTCCAAGCGCCGCCGTTGAGGGAGAGTTCGCAGGATAGCGCGGTGAAGGCCGTGCGGCTTGCGCGCAGGAAGGCGCTTGTGGGAAGGGCCTCGGGCTGGACTTCACGCATGATTTTCGAGGCCTGCTCGAGGTCGGCGCCGAGGAACTCGCCGTCGCGTGCCTCAAGCCTGACTTCGGCGACGCTCTTCGAGGCGTCCTTGAGCTGCCCGGAGGCGTCGAGCGATCCCGAGAGAGGACCGCTCAGGATGGAGGGGAGAAGGTCTCCTGCGTCAACGCCGCTCCACTGGCTGCGGATGTGCCAGGTGCCGTCTGCGGCAAGGTCGGCGTCGAAGGGAACGGGCGCGGAGGGAAGCTTCAGGCTGCCGTCGACCACGTAGGCCTTGCCTGCGGCGGTGATGAGACGTCCGGTCGCTTCATGCCTGCCTGCATGGGGAGACTTGAGCATGACGTTGAAGTCCACGGCCGACTCGACGTCCTTGAGGAGCGTTTCGGAGGACATCAGGCCGACGGCTGTCTTGAGGGCGATTTCTCCAAGGGATACGCGTCCCGTGAGACGGGGGATTGCCGCAAACTTGTGCGGGAAGAACGCACGGTCGGCCGTGAAGGGCACGGCGTTCGAGACGGACAGGTCCAGCGTAACGGGCGTGCCCTGAAGAGTGCCGTCGAATTCGGCGCGTCCCTCGCCCGAAGAGGCGTTCCAGAGAAGGCTGCCCGTAAGGGAGCCGGCATTCGAGGCGGTCGTTGCGCCTGCGGCCCTTTCGCTTGCGGCGACCGTGATGGACGGAGCCTCGAGGCGACGTGCACCGAAGTCGGCTTTGAGGGCCGAGGAGGCGGAAAGGGTCAGGGAGCCTTCGGGGGACATGACGGTGAGGGCCGTCGTCAGGACGGGGGTGTCAAGCGTGTGCCTGTCGAGCGTGACGGCGGGGGAGGAAAGCTCGAGCAGCGTCTCTTCACCGCGCTTCAGGGAGGCGGCGACATTGGAGAGCGAGGCGTTTTCGCGCGTCAGTGCGATCCTGTCAGCGTGCCCTGCGAATTCGGTGCGGCGGCCGCGGACTTCACCCTTGAAGGAGGCGTCGAGCTGTTCGGTTCTGGCTTCAAGAAGGCCTCGGGACCAGTCGGTGATGCCGCGGAGTTCGGCGCTGCCGAGCATTTCGGGAAGCTTGATGACGCCGTTGAGGCTGTAGGCGGCACCCGCTTCGCTCAGGTTGCTGATCGAGACGGAGGCGTTGTTGACGTATGCCCAGGGTTCGGGTCCCGTCAGGGGATCGGAGAAGTAGACGGCGCCCCTGTGAACGACGAGGTGGTCGACGTTGAAGGCAAGCGGCTTGACCGTGCCTTCGATCCAGGCGCGAACGTCTTCGGGAGACGTGTTGCCGAAGGTGAGCGAGCCGTCGGCGGTCGTGATCTCGGAGATGCGGGGGCTGCGCGTGAAGAGTGCAAGCGGATGAAGCCTGATCGTGGCGGAGGGCACGCTGCCGCGGACGGCGCCGTCGGCGCTGGTGAGAACGGCGTCCTTGACGGTGAACTTCAGGCTCGGCAGGCGGGTGTCGATGTGCAGTTTGGCCATTTCGATCTTCAGCCCGAGATGATGCGAGAGCGTGTTGGCCAGACGGGCGGAGACGCGTTCGGGCGTGATGAAGACGTAAAGGCCGGCGACGAGCACCAGCAGGAAGAAGGCGAGCGTGGTGAGGGCAAGCAGGAATGAGCGCACATAGCGCATGGCGGAATCCTCTCTTTGAGTCTTTGCGCGAACAAGTGTGCCACAAAAGAAATGGGGACGGGCGCAGGCCCGTCCCCTTTCAGGGAGAAAGTGATCGTGTCGTCAGGCGCCCTGACGGATCAGGTAGTCGAAGGCGCTCAGAGAGGCCTTGGCGCCTTCGCCGAGGGCGATGACGATCTGCTTGTAGGGAACCGAGGTGCAGTCGCCGGCGGCAAAGAGACCGGGGGCCGACGTCGTGCAGCGGTCGGAGACGGCGACTTCGCCGTACGCGTTGAGCTCGACAGCGCCGTCAAGCCATTCGGTGTTGGGCTTGAGGCCGATCTGCACGAAGCAGCCGTCGACGTCGATGGATTCGGTCTCGCCCGTTTCCCTGTTGAGGTAGAAGAGCTTTTCAAGCTTGTTCGAGCCCGTGAGCTTGGAGGTGCTGGCACGGTACTTGACGGTGACGTTCGGGAGCGAGAGGAGCTTTTCCTGAAGCACCTTGTCGGCGGTGAGCTCGGAGCCGCGCTGCAGAAGCACGACAGAGGAGGCAATGCCGGCGAGGTCGATGGCGGCCTCGACGCCGGAGTTGCCGCCGCCGACCACGGCGACGCGCTTGCCCTTGAAGAGCGGGCCGTCGCAGTGCGGGCAGTAGGCCACGCCGCGGCCCTTGAATTCCTCTTCGCCGGGCACTTCAAGCTGCTTCCATCGGGCGCCGGAGGCGGCGATGATGGTCTTGGAGCGGAGTTCGGAGCCGTTTTCGAGCACGAGCCTCCACATGTCGCCCTCGCGTTCGATCTTTGCGACGGAGTGCGGGGTGATGATGTCGATGTCGTAGGACTTCAAATGCGCCGTGAAGTTGCCGGCGAGCGCGGTGCCGTCCGTCTTGAGGATGGACGTGAAGTTCTCGATGTCGGCGGTTTCGTTCACCTGGCCGCCGAGGCGGTCGGCAACGATGCCCGTACGCAGGCCCTTGCGGGCGGCGTAGATGGCGGCCGTGCTGCCCGCCGGGCCGCTGCCGACAACGAGTACGTCAAAAGGGGCTTTGGCGCTGATCGAGGCCTGAGCCGCTTCGGCGACGGACGTGTCGAGCTTGGCGAGGATTTCGGAGAGCTCGCGGCGGCCGGAGAGGAAGGACTGGCCGTTGAGGAAGACCGTCGGAACGGCCATCACGTTGCGGCCTGCGGCCTCCTCGCGGAAGAGCGCTCCGTCGATCACGGTGACGGTGGCGTTCGGGTTGAGGATCGAGATGAGGTCAAGCGCCTGCACGACTTCAGGGCAGTTGTGGCAGGAGAGCGAGATGAAGACCTCGAAGTTGAGCGGGCCCTTGAGGGCTGCGATCTGGCGGGACTCCTCGTCGGAGATCTTGGCGGGATGGCCGCCCGTCTGCAGAAGGGCGAGCACGAAGCTCGTGAATTCATGGCCCATCGGGAGGCAGGCGAAGCGAATGCCTTCGTGACCGCCCTGAGGGGCGACTGTGAAGCTGGGACGGCGAACGGAGGCGTCGGACTCGACCTCGTAGGAGATCTTGTCCGAAAGCTCGGCGACTTCCTTGAGGAGCGCCTCGATGTTGGTGGCGTCCTGCGAGCCGTCAAGGGCGGCCTTGAGCACGATGGGACGGCGGAGTTTGGTGAAGTAGCTCTGCAGCTGGGCTTTGATGTTGGCGTCAAGCATGATGGATGAGGGCATTCGCTTTGAGGATAAGGAAACAGGCCGCCGACCGTATGGGTCTGCGGCCTGTCTGTTTCAGCCGATCGCTGGATTAGATCTTGCCGACGAGGTCAAGGGACGGCGTCAGCGTGGCGGCACCCGGCTGCCACTTGGCCGGGCAGACCTGGCCGGGGTTGGCGGCGACGTACTGGGCGGCCTTCACCTTGCGGAGGAGTTCGGAGGCGTCGCGGCCGATGCCGCCGTCGTGATGTTCCATGATCACGATCTTGCCTTCGGGATTGATCACGAACGTGCCGCGCTCGGCAAGGCCGTCGGCCTCGATGAGCACCTGGAAGTTGCGGGCGAGCGTGGCGGTCGGGTCGCCGATCATCGGGAACTGAACCTTGCCCACGGCGGCGGAGCTTTCATGCCAGGCCTTGTGCGTGAAGTGCGTGTCCGTGGAGACGGCGTAGACCTCAACGCCGAGGGACTTGAATTCGGCGTAGTTTTCGGCGAGGTCTTCGAGTTCCGTCGGGCAGACGAACGTGAAGTCGGCCGGGTAGAAGAAGACGACGGACCAATGACCCTTGAGGGAGGCTTCGGTCAGTTCGACGAATTCGCCGTTGGCGTAGGCCTGGGCCTTGAAGGGAAGGATTTCAGTGTTCAGAAGGGACATTTTGTTAACTCCGGTATGAGACGTGTGAGAAGGAGTCTCATTTGTTGATGGGGTTATCTTAGCTAACTTTTATACCCGTGTCAACAGAATAAGTAAAAAACTATTGCGATGAATCGAAAAATCCCGCCCTGGAGGGGCGGGAGTCGTTCAGTTCTTGAAGCGGCGGCGGAATTCCTGCTTGAGGTTCGGCGCCAGCCTTTCGAGTGCGTCCATGGTGGAGAAGATGGACGCGCGGCCGCGCTGCGAGAGGTCGCGAAAGCGCGAGAGAAGTTCGTTTTCCTCAGCCACGGGCACGTGACGTTCGGCCGTGATGATGAACATGACGTCGAAGCCGCAGGCGGCAAGACGGGGCAGGCGGTAGACGCCAGGATCGTCGTCGCCGTTTTCGAAGCGTTCGTAGGCGGGGATTGGAACGCCGAGCAGCTGTGCGATCTGCTGCTTCGTATAGCCAAGTCGTTCGCGTTCGTGGCGGAGGCGTTCTCCGATTTCCTGACGCTTTTTTGTGGAGGTCGTGGCCATGACAGCGTGGTTGTGGAGTTGTTGGGACGCCGTTCAGTATAACGGCATACGGAAAGAAAACGGGAGGCTGCCCCGAAGGCAGCCTCCCGTTGAAGTTCATGATGCGTCTTCGACGATCAGACGTTGAAGAGGAAGTTCATGACGTCGCCGTCCTGAACGATGTAGTCCTTGCCTTCGGCGCGCATCTTGCCGGCTTCCTGAGCGCCCTTTTCACCCTTGAAGGCAATGAAGTCTTCGTAGGCGATCGTCTGGGCGCGGATGAAGCCGCGTTCGAAGTCGGTGTGGATGACGCCGGCGGCCTGCGGGGCGGTGTCGCCCTTGTGGATCGTCCAGGCGCGGACTTCCTTGACGCCGGCCGTGAAGTAGGTTTGCAGGCCGAGCAGGTCGTAGCCCGCGCGGATGACGCGGTCGAGGCCAGGTTCGGTCATGCCCATGTCTGCGAGGAACATTTCCTTGTCCTCGTCGTCGAGGTCGGCGATGTCGGCCTCGGTCTTGGCGCAGACGGCCACGACGGGGGAGTGCTCGGAGGCGGCGAATTCACGCACGGCGTCGAGCAGCGGATTGTTTTCAAAGCCGTGGTCCTCGACGTTGGCGACGTACATCGTCGGCTTGATCGTGAGGAGGAAGAGCGGGCGCACGACGGCGATCTCTTCGGGCGTGAGCTTCACGGAACGGGCGGCACGGCCTTCGTTGAGGGCGGGCAGGAGCTTCTCGAGCACGAGCACGAGCTTGAGGGCTTCCTTGTCGCCGCCGGAGCGGGCCTGCTTGCTGTAGCGGGTGAGGGCCTTTTCGACGGTCTGAAGGTCGGCGAGGGCGAGTTCGGTGTTGATGACGTTGATGTCGTCAAGCGGATCGACCTTGCCGGAGACGTGAACGATGTTGTCGTCGGTGAAGCAACGGACGATGTGGGCGATGGCGTCGCACTCGCGGATGTTGGCGAGGAACTGGTTGCCGAGGCCTTCGCCCTTGCTGGCGCCGGCGACGAGGCCGGCGATGTCGACGAATTCGACGGCGGCCGGGACGACGCGTTCGGGATGAACGATTTCGGAGAGCGCCTTCAGGCGGGGATCGGGAACTTCAACGACGCCGACGTTCGGTTCAATGGTGCAGAAAGGATAGTTTTCGGCAGCAATGCCGGCTTTGGTAAGCGCATTGAAGATCGTCGACTTGCCGACGTTGGGAAGGCCTACGATGCCACACTTCAAACCCATGGTGAATCTCTGTTGAAATCAAAAAAAAGTTGCAGACAAAATCGTCCGGAAAATCATTCTATTTTAGCAAGCGGGATCTTCTTGCGTCTTGAGAGAGGCAAGAAGATCGAGGTCGTTCTCGGTGAGAACGCGTACGCCTGCATCCGAAAGTAGTTCGGCGGTGAGGCCGCGGCCCGCGACGAGGGTGCCCGTAAAGGTGCCGTCGTAGACCTGGCCGAAGCCGCAGGAGGGGCTCTTGGCCTTGAGGAGCGCAAGCCTGACGCCGTTCTCGCGGCAGAGGTCGGCCGCAATGCGGGCGCCCTTCATGAAGCAGGCCGTGTTGTCCCTGCCGTCCGCGGCCATGATGTGGTCGCGTCCTTCAAGCACGCCGCGGGCCGTGCCCCGGATTTCGGAGGGCGTGCGCGGCGTGGGAAGTCCGCCGTCGCTCTCGGGGCAGACGCTGATCCAACAGTCGTCTCCGATGCCTGCGGCGCGCAGGGGGGGCCTGAGGTCCGTCTTCACCCTGCCGTCGTATCGGCAGGGCTTGCCGAGCAGGCAGCGGCTCACGAGCAGCTTCATTCGGCGGCCTTCTTGGGCGGCTTGGGCGGATTGCCGTACTTGGCAAGACGGCGGGAGACACCCGTGAAGTCGCCTTCTGCAAGAGGACCGGCCTCCTTGAGGGCGATGCCGATGCAGTCTTCGATGGCGGCCTCGTGTTCGGAGGACGGTGCCGAGAGCACGAAGTCGGCCACCTGCTGGGCCATGCCGAGCGTGCGCGGATGCCCCGTGCCGAGCCTCAGGCGCCAGAAGTTCGGCGTGGAGAGCTTGGCGGAGATGTCCTTGAGGCCGTTGTGACCGGCATTGCCGCCGCCCTGCTTGATCTTCATGCAGCCGGGAGGCAGGTCAAGCTCGTCGTGAACGACGAGGATCTGATCGGGCGTGATCTTGTAGTAGAGCGCAAGCGCCACCACGGCGTCGCCCGAGCGGTTCATGTAGGTCGAGGGCTTGAGAAGCCAGACGTCGCTGTCGCCGATCCGCGTCCTGCAGACCTCGCCCTGGAACTTCCGCTCGTCGCGGAAGAAGGCGCCCGTCTTGCGCGCGAGCTCGTCGACGAACCAGAAGCCGGCGTTGTGGCGGGTGCGGGCGTATTCGCTGCCCGGATTGCCGAGGCCGACGATCAATCGAATTCCTTGTTCGGTCATGACGTTCAATGCGTGAAAAGGCCGGCAGAGCCGGCCGTGGAAAACTGGGTCCGGAGCGTCTCGAAGGAGACTGTCCGGACCTGCGTCATTTTAGCGGCGGGGACCGCGCTTGTCGTAGCCGCCTTCACGACGGAAGTCGCGCTTGGTTTTGGCGCCGCGGTATTCGCGGGAGTCGTCGCGCTGCTGCCAGCCGCGGTCTTCGCCGCGTTCACGGCGGTACTCGCCTCGGCCTTCACCACGACCTTCGATGCGGAAGTCACCGCGGTCTTCGCGCGGCTCGCGGCGCGGGCGGTCGAGCTTGACCGTGGTTTCACGGCCCTTGAAGCGCACGCCTTCCATGGCGTCGATGATCTGCTCGACGCGGTCGGAGTCGACTTCAACGATCGTGAAGCGGTCGGTGATGTCGATGGCGCCGATGCACTTGGATGGAACGCCGGCTTCGTTGGCGATGGCCCCGACGATGTCGGACGGACGAATGCCGAGGTCGCGGCCGGCGCCGACGAAGAGGCGCGTCATGCCTTCTTCGGGAGCCTCGCGGCGTTCACGGCGCGGAGCGCGTTCGCCGCGCACGGGCTTGTCGCCGCGTTCGCGGCGGGGACGCTCGAAGGGCGAGTAGGCGGGGATTTCCGTATCGTCGTCGTTCGCGCCTTCGTTTTCCTGGGCGAGCTTCATGGCGGCGGCAGCCACGTCGAACGGGTCGTACTCTTCGCAGAGGGACTCGACGACGACGCGGAAGCGGTCGAGGTCGCCCGCCTCGAGGATTTCGGCGAGGGAGCCGCGCATCATTTCGAGACGGCGGGCGCGCACGTCCGTGGCGGACGGCACGGAGCGCACTTCGATGCGGGCCTTCGTGATGCTCTCGATGGCGCGCAGGTGACGATGTTCGCGCGGCTCGAGAATGGTGATGGCGGTGCCGGTGCGGCCGGCGCGGCCCGTGCGGCCGATGCGGTGCACGTACGTCTCGTAGGAGGCGGGAATGCCGAAGTTGATGACGTGCGTAAGGTTTTCAAGGTCGATGCCGCGGGCGGCGACGTCGGTCGCCACGATGGCGTCGATCTGGCCGGAGCGGGCGCGCTTCATGACGCGGTCGCGGGTCGGCTGGTCAAGACCGCCGTGAAGGGCCTCGACGCTGAAGCCGCGGGCGCGAAGCGATTCCGTGAGGTCGTCCACCTCCATGCGGGTGCGCGTGAAGATGATGGCGAGCTCGGGGGCCTCGAGGTCGAGGATGCGGCCGAGCGCGGTCGTGCGGTAGTTGTGGCCCACGACGTAGGCGATCTGCGGGACGCGGGGCGTTTCGCCTTCGGCAGTCTTTTCCTTGGCGATCGTGATGCGGACCGGGTCGACAAGGCGGGCTTCGGCGATGCGGGCGATCTTCGGGGGCAGCGTGGCGGAGAAGAGAGCCGTCTGCACGTGGCCGGGAAGGGCGTCGAAGATGGCGTCGAGCTCGTCGGCAAAGCCCAGATCGAGCATTTCGTCGGCTTCGTCAAGCACGACGGCCTTGATGTTCGTGAGGTCGAGCGTGCCGCGGCCGATGTGGTCGAGCGCGCGGCCCGGCGTGGCGACGACGACGTGCGTGCCACGGCGCAGGGCACGGATCTGGCGGCTGTAGTCCTGACCGCCGTAGATCGGGGTCACGAGCACGCCGGCCTTGCGGCCGTAGTTGTGGAACGCCTCGCTCACCTGCAGGCAGAGTTCACGGGTCGGGGTGAGAACGAGGACGAGCGGCGCATCGGCTTCCTGACCGAGCACGTGGCGCTCAAGGAGCGGAAGCGAGAAGGCGGCGGTCTTGCCCGTGCCCGTGGCGGCGCGGCCGAGCACGTCGGCGCCGGTCAGGAGGGCGGGAATGGCCTCGTTCTGAATGGGGGTGGGTTCCTCGAAGCCGAGTTCGGTCAGGGAGGAAACGATGGAGTCGGACAGGCCGAGTTCGGAGAAAGTCGTCATGAGTTCGTGTTGAAAATGTTCTGACGGCCGCCCGCAGGTATGCAGGGAAGCAAGACGGACATGGCGGACGTCGGGAGAAGGGAATGGATCCGTTTTCCCCGCACATAACGAACGACGCGAACTTTCTGAAAGGGGCAAACGGCTTGTGGCGGCGCTTCAGGCAGCGGCCGCGGAGGTGTGGAAGACCGCGAGACGGTCTTCGGAAGGGGCGGGCCCTTCGTACAAAAAAGATCCGCAGGGAGTAGGTCCCTGCGGATCCTGTCAAAGCAACTGAATCAGATCAGAAACTTATTAGGCAGCCGGGGTTTCGGCGGCTTCGCCTTCAGCGGAGGGGACTTCTTCCTCGACCGGGAGGGCAACCGTGGCGAGCACGATGTCTTCGCCGGACTTGGCGTGGACTTCGATGCCTTCCGGAAGCTGAAGCATGGAGGCGTGGAACGTCTGGCCGGCTTCGAGCTTGGAGAGGTCAACGGTGATGAATTCCGGCAGTTCCTTCGGCATGCAGGTCACTTCGATGGCGGACACGGCATGGGAAACGATGCACTTGGAGACCTTGACGGCCGGGGATTCTTCTTCACCCTGGAAGTGCAGGGGCACGCGCATCGTGACCTTTTCGTTCGGGTTGATGCGCTGGAAGTCGATGTGCATGACCTGCGGCTTGTACGGGTGCATCTGGAAGGCGCGGAGAACGACGAGTTCTTCCTTGCCGTCGAGTTCCATCGTCAGGATCGAGGCGTGGAACTTTTCCTTGCGCAGAGCGTAGAAGATCGGATTGTGTTCGAGCTCGATCGGCGTAGCGGGGAGGTTGCCGCCGTAGACGATGCCCGGCAGCTTGTCCGCGCGGCGAAGGCGGCGGCTCGCACCCGTACCCTGCACGTTACGCGTGGTGGCGATGATGTTCATTGGATTACTCCTAAAAGTTAAGAAAAAAGGTTCCCGCGGTCGCGACCAACTGCGGGAACGAGGAAAAAACTGTTCCTTATTCCGTGAACAGGTTGCTCACGGAGTCTTCGCGGGCGATGCGCGAAAGCGTTTCGCCGATGATCGCGGCGCAGGAGACCTGGCGGATCTTCGGGCAGGCTTCGGCGGCGGCAGACAGCGGAATCGTGTCCGTAACGACCAGCTCGTCGAGAGCGGAATTCATGATGCGTTCAACGGCGGCGCCGGAGAGCACCGGGTGCGTGATGTAGGCGACGACGCGCTTGGCGCCGCGCTCCTTCAGGGCACCGGCGGCGTTGCAGAGCGTGCCGGCCGTGTCAACGATGTCGTCGGTGATGACGCAGGTGCGGCCCTTGACTTCACCGATGATGTTCATGATTTCAGCGACGTTGGCGCGCGGACGGCGCTTGTCGATGATGGCGAGGTCGACTTCGAGAGCCTTGGCCATGGCGCGGGCGCGGACAACGCCGCCGACGTCCGGGGAAACAACCATCAGGTCGTCGTACTTGCGTTCGACGAGGTCGTTGAGAAGAACCGGGGTGGCGTAGATGTTGTCGACCGGGATGTCGAAGAAGCCCTGGATCTGGTCGGCATGGAGGTCCATCGTGAGGACGCGGTCAACGCCGACGGCCTGAAGCATGTTGGCGACGACCTTGGCGGAGATGGCCACGCGCGTGGAACGCGGACGGCGGTCCTGACGGGCATAGCCGTAGTAGGGGATCGCAGCCGTGATGCGGCGGGCGGACGCACGCTTGAGGGCGTCAACCATGATCATGAGTTCCATCAGGTTGTCGTTCGTCGGAGCGCAGGTGCTCTGAAGGATGAAGACGTCCTTGCCGCGCACATTGTCGAGCAGCTGAACCATGACTTCGCCGTCGCTGAAGCGGTTGACGGTGGCGGAGCCAAGGGGAATGTTGAGATATTTCGTGACAGCCTGGGCAAGTTTCGGGTTGGCGTTGCCCGTGAAGACCATCATACTTTCCGGAACCATGGGATCCATGACTTAAGCTCTTTTCGTGGGCGGGGGCTTGCGCTCTCGCAGTTAACAACAGGGAAGCCGTCAGAGTAACACAAAGACGGCCCTGAAAAAAGAAAGGGAGCGCATTTGTTGCCTCCCATCCTCTTTCGTTTTTGTGCTGGCAGGGGTAGAAGGATTCGAACCTTCGAATGCCGGAATCAAAATCCGGTGCCTTAGGCCAGCTTGGCTATACCCCTACCGATTGTTTCTAGTCAAGCCAAGCCGAGAGCGGATGCTCCCGGAGCGACTTTGCGGCAAATCCTTTCCAGCCGTCGGGCAGCTGCGGCAGCCTGTAGCTGCACGGATCGGCGATGACGCCGAAGACGGCGCTGCCGGACCCTGTCATTCTGGCGTCGTGCGTGCCGCAGGCGAGCATTCCGAGACCTTCCGTCACCCTGTGCTCAAGCTCTTGCGCCACATTCTGCAGGTCGTTGTGCCCGTACAGATTCGGCCAGATTTCCAGTGCCTTGCCTGAAAGGATGTCTATTTTCAGTGATTTGGTATCCCTTGTCAAGTTTGGCGCAGCAAAAATCTCGGCCGTGGAAATGCCCCTTCCGGGCCAGATGACGGCGTATGAGGCAGGGGGGATTTCCAGCGGGGTGATGATCTCTCCAATGCCCTCCACGAAGCCCGTTCGGCCGAAAATGAAGAAGGGAACGTCGGCGCCGAGCCTCTCGCCGAGCTCCATCAGGGCGCTGCGCGAAAGGCCGAGTCCGAAGAGCCTGTTGAGGCCGATGAGGACGGTCGCGGCGTCGGAGCTGCCGCCTCCCATGCCCGCTCCCGCGGGAATGCGTTTTTCAACATGGATGCGCACGCCGCTCCTGACGTCGAAGGTCTCCATGAGCAGGCGGGCCGCGCGCACGCAGAGGTCTTTCTCGACGTTGCCGATCACGTCGCCCGTGCGCTCGACGACGGGTTCCTCAAGCCTGAAGAGGTCGATCGTGTCGTGCAGGTCGATGAGCGTGAAGACGGACTCGAGCAGGTGCTTGCCGTCGGGGCGGCGGCCCACGACGTGCAGAAAGAGATTGAGCTTGGCCGGCGCGGGCAGGCCGAGCAGGGCGCTGTCGGACAACATGTCAGTCCTCGTCCATGGTGAGTGTGAGTGAGACGCCTGTGGAGGAAGCGCGGATCGTGCCGGGCATGCCGTCGTCCCTGCGCTTGAGCACGCGGACGCTCCAGCCGTATTCGGAGGCGCGGTCGCCCTTCATTGTGAGCCAGCGCTCGAGGGTTTCGACGGGAACGGCGACGCCCGTCGTGCGGAGCATGAGCTCCTCGGCGGTGGCCGCCCTGAGGGGAGACTCGTTCTGCGAGGTTTCGAGCACGGCGCCCGAGGGCGTCACCTCGATGCTTGCCAGAATGCCGTTGAGGGGCGTCATCAGATTGAGGCGCAGGCCTGCGGACGTGCGCCGCAGGCTGAAGCGCCCGTTCACGGCCTCTCGTTCGCCCGAGGCGGACGTTGAGACGAGCGCGAAGCGGCCGTATCTCTCAAAAAGCGGGGGCTGTCCCGTCACGCAGCCTGCGAGCGTCAGCACTGCGGCCGCTGCGGGAAGCGCCAGAAGGATTCGACGTTTCATTTGATCTTGTAGTTGAGGCGCTTGGCGAGGTCAAGCACGAGGGCGTCCGAGCCCGCGCGCTGCTCGAGCTCGCGGAAGAGCTTCTCCGCCTCGTGGTCGCGGCCCGAGACGGCGAGGATCTCGACGAGGTGACAGGCCACTTCGACGTCGAAGAGGCGCTTGAGGGAGGCGAGCGTGAACTCCGCCGCCTGGTCGTAGCGTCCTTCCTTGAAGCAGAGCCAGCCCATGCTGTCGAGCACGTACGGATCGACGGGCGACAGACGGTAGGCGTGTTCAAGAAGGCGGCGCGCCTCGGGAAGGTTCATGTCTCTGGTCACCCACAGGTAGGCGAGCGCGTTGCCCGCCTGAACGTGGTCGGGATCGTCGGAGAGGATGTCCTTGAGAATGGACTCGGTCTCTTCGAAGTGACCGACGTTCTGGGCGATCATCGCCGTATCGTAGGCGAGGGAGACGTCGTCGGGTTGCTCGGCGAGGGCGGTCTTCATGACGCCAAGGGCGTCCTCGGGCCTGCTTGCCTCGATGAGCATCCGGGCCTCGGCCGTCATGAACAGGTTCAGGTGCTCGGGGTAGTCTTCGGCGGCACCCTGCAGAACGGCGCGGGCGTCGTCGAATCTCTTTGATTCGGCAAGCGCGGCGGCCTCGCGAAGTCTGGCCTGGGGCGCAAGCTCGCCGTCGGTGAGGGAGCCGAGCGCCTCGGCCTCTTCCTCGTGACGACCGTTTTCATGCAGGACGCCCGCCAGCTTGAGCCAGATGTCGTTGCTGGAGAAGTCTGCGTCGGGATTCTGCTCGGCCACGAGATCGATGTAGCGGGTGAGGTACTCCTCGGCCTTCGGGAAGTCCCTGCAGTCGGTCGCCACCTGGCCTGCGTTGAGCAGGATGACGGGCTTGTCGGGAGAGGTCTTCACGGCGCGCTTGACGTCAGCCATGGCTTCATCGAGCCTGCCCGTGCGGGAAAGCACGCGGGCGTGAATGAGCCTCACGGCCGAGGCGTCGGGATGTCGGGCCAGAAAGTTCTTGAGGATGTTCTCCGTTCCGGCCCTGTCGGCCTGCCAGCAGAGGTCGGCCGCCGCAGTGAGCACGGGCTCGCTGTCGGGCGAGAGCCTGACGGCGGTTCTGCCTGCGCGGCAGGCGCCGGGAATGTCGCGGCGGGCCTGGCGGAAGAGGCCGACGGCCAACTGGACCCTAGCGTTCTTCGCCTGCTTCTCCCAATAGGGGGAGAGGACTGTTTCAAGAGCGGCGGAGGCGGTTTCGGGCTGGGCGAGGAGCGTCGTGACGTCCGTGATCAGCTCGGCCTTGTCCTCCGCGTCTGCGTACATGCGGGAGAGTAGCTCGACGTATTCGGACTGACGGCCCTTTTCGACGGCGTTGACGAGAATCGTGCGCCGGGCAAGGCCAGCCTTCGGATCGATCGCGGCCCAGGCGCGCGCCTGTTCAAGCACGATGTCGGGATTGCGGGTCTGAAGGGCGGTGCGCCAGGCGAGTTCGCCCACTTCCGAGGACTTCGTTCGCGCGAGCGTCTGGTCGAGGAGCGCCAGAGCAACCTCGGGCTGCTCCCTGTGCGCGGCGATCTCGGCGGCTATGACTTCATAAAGAGACTGGGCGGCATCGCGCGATTCTGAGGAATGCGCGTCCACGCCGGGGAAGGCCGCCGCGCAGCCTGCGGCTGCGGCGAAGACGGCGAGCACGGCCGCTTTTTTGAATAGTTTTCCGGTCATGAAAGAGTGAAAGCTTGGGAAGCCGTTGGTGTAGAGTGTCTCCGTACTTTACCTCGAAAACTAAAGGAATGCGGCATGCGGGATCCCGAGAAGTTATTTGCAGATGCAATCATCGGCTGGCACGAAGCCTGCGGCAGGCACGACCTGCCGTGGCAGGTCGAGGACTGGTATCCGAGACTTGTCTCGGAGGTGATGCTGCAGCAGACGCAGGTCGTGTCGGTGCTTCCCAAGTACGAGGCCTTCATGACCGCCTTTCCGACGCCCGAGTGTCTGGCGGCTGCGCCCGACGACGACGTCATGGCGCTCTGGGCGGGCCTCGGATACTACTCGCGCGCCCGCAACCTGCTCAAGGCGGTCCGGATCATCGTCAACGAAATGGGCGGGAGATGCCCTGAAACCGCGGCCGAGCTTGAAAAACTTCCGGGACTCGGCCCCTCGACGGCGGGCGCCGTGGCCGCTTTCGCCTTCCGCGAGAGGGCCGTCATGGCGGACGGGAACGCACAGCGCGTGCTCGCGCGCGTGTTCATGGTCGAGGGCAACGCCGCACAGCCCGGCTTCGTGAAGGAGATCAGGACGCTCGCCGCCTCCCTGCTGCCTTCTTCGGAGCTTATGCCGACATATACTCAGGCGCTGATGGACTTCGGCGCCATGCTCTGCAAGCGGAATCCCGACTGCGGGGCCTGTCCTCTGGCGGACTGCTGCGGCGCGCGTCTGGCGGGCAGGGTGGCCGACTTTCCCGGTCGCAAGCCCCGCCGCGAGCGTCCCGTGAGGCATGCGGTGATGGTGTTCGCGTTTGCCGAGAACGGCCTCTGGCTCAGGCGCCGCACGGAAAAGGGCGTCTGGCACGGCCTCTGGACGCCGCCCCTGAGGCAGCAGGACGAGCCCGTGGAGTCGGCGGATCCGCTTTCCGTCTGTCCTGAACTTGAGGGCGGAATTCTCCGCACGATCAGGCTCGAGCCTCTCGTGCACGACTTCACGCATTACCGCCTCATCATTCATTCCGTGGCCGTCGATCTGGCGCAGGGGTTCGCCCCCGAGGGCTTCGAGCTTCTCGGAGAACAGGAAACGGCGTCGGTGGGAATGCCGACGCCGGTGGTGAAGCTGCTGACGATCTGCAGGGAGGAGCGGGACTTCCGTCCCCTGCTTTTCTGATCTTCTGAATCAGCTGCCTTCGTTCTGGACGGACTTCTCGCCCGACAGCAGGGCCTTCTGCTCGATGATGCGGTGTCGCACGACGACGCCGTCCGTGTCCCTGAAGCGGGCGCCGAGCTCTTCGGCCACGAAGACGGAGCGGTGCTGTCCGCCCGTGCAGCCGACGGCGACGGTCAGATAGTGGCGGTTCTGAGCAATGTAGGCGGGAAGCCACTTGCGGATGAAGCCTTCAATGTCGTCAACCATGTTGATGACGGTCGGGAAGGTGCGAAGGTAGTCGGCGACGGGCTTGTCCCGTCCCGTCAGGGGGCGCAGCGCAGGATCGTAGTAGGGGTTCGGCAGGCAGCGCACGTCGAAGACCAGATCGCTGGCGACGGGAAGGCCGTGCTTGAAGGCGAAGGACTCGAACGTGAGCGTCATCATGGCCTGGGGCTGGCCGACGAACTTCTTCACCCATTCGCGAAGCTGCGAGGAAAGAATGCCGGTGGTGTCCATCAGGGCCGCGCCTGCAGAAATGGGGGCGAGCAGGTCGCGTTCGCGGCTGATGGCCTCCTGAAGCGTGACGAGCTGGTCGCGGCTGGCGGCGAGCGTCGAGAGCGGATGGCGGCGCCTGGTTTCGGAGAAGCGCTTGACGAGCTCCTGATCCGAGGCGGTGAGAAAGAGGATGCGCACGTCGAAGCCCGCCTCCTCGAGTTGTCGGATTGCCTTGAGGGAGCCGTCGAAGGTGCTCTGGCTTCGCGCGTCGATGGCGACGGCGGCGGACTTGATGCCGTGCGTGCGGAGGTCCTGCGCCACGGGGAGCAGGAAGGCGGCGGGCAGGTTGTCGATGCAGTAGTAGCCGCAGTCCTCAAGCTGGCGGATGGCGATGGACTTGCCGCCGCCGGACATGCCGGTCACGATGATGAGTTGCATGGCGTTGCCTCCGTATTGGCGTAGTTTTTTCAGGCGTCTTCGTCGTCTTCGGAGAAGTCGGGCTCGTAGTGAAGGTCGGCGGGAGGCGTCCAGTTGTGAATGAGTTCACAGATCTTGACCTCCGACTCCGCGTGAAGCAGCGCGTTTCTCAGCGGCTTGTTGCCGAAGAGGCAGGCGACTTCGCGCAGGATCTTCAGGTACATGCCGTCGTCGTTTTCGGGAATGAGCAGGCAGAGGAACAGCTGGACGGGACGGCCGTCGGGCGCATCAAGGGAGAGTGGCGCGGCGGTCCTCAGAAAGACGGCGGCGGGTTCGGTGATGCCCTCGACGCGGCCGTGGGGAAGCGCGCAGCCGCTGCCGAGGCAGGTGGAACCGAGTTTTTCGCGTGCGAAGAGCGCGTCGAAGGCCTCCGTGTGGGAAAGACCAGCGGAGGTTTCGAAGACGAGGCCCGCCTCTTCGTAGAGGCGCTTGCGGCTCACGACGTCGAGGTTAAGGCGAACGGTTTCAAGAGTAAGCAGAGGTGCGAGAAGATTCATGACGCGTCGGACGGCCTTGTGGGACCGTCGAATCGAAAACTTCGTTCAGTGTACCAAAGGGGTGGAGAAGTCAGAGCCTGCGGCGGGAGCGAGCCGAGGGAATGCCTGCGCAGGTGCGGTACTTGGCGACCGTGCGGCGGGCGATGGGCACACCCTGCTTCTGAAGCATTTCGCAGAGCATTTCGTCCGAAAGGGGGGCTCTGGGGTCCTCGGTCTCGATGAGCTTGCAGATCATGGCCTGGATTTCGGAGGCTCCCTGCTCCTCGGCGCCGCTGCCCTGGTTGCTGAAGGAGACGGCGCTGAAGAGCGAGCGCATCTCGACCGTGCCCTGGCTGCAGGCGATGAACTTGCCGGAAACGGCGCGGGAGACCGTGGAAACGGACAGGCCGAGTTCTTCGGCGATCTGGCTGAGCGTCATCGGACGCAGGGCGGCGGGGCCGTGCTCGAAGTAGGCCTGCTGGCGCGTGACGATGGCGTCGGCCAGACGCTGCAGGGTGGCTCGTCTGGCCTCGATGCGCTGAATGAAGGTCTTGGCTTCGCCGAGAAGGACGCGGCGGGTCGAGGGATCGGCCTCGCTACTGGCGTCGTTGATGCGAAGGCGAAGGCGCAGCTGCGAGGAGCCGTTGAGGTGCGCTGTGCTCACGCCGTTCTGCGTCCTGACGATGACATCGGGAACGATGTAGAGCGTGCTGGATTCTCTGGCGATCGGATAGGGCGAGAGGGTCTTGAGCACGCGCAGCGCCTCGTCGAGAATGGAGGACTTGCCGTTGGCGAGCTTGAGAAGCGCAGGACGGTTGTCGGCGGCCACCTTGTCGAGATGTTTGGAGACGATGCGCTTGAGGGTTTCAAGCGCGGCGGCATGCATGATGGAGGGCTCGATGCGCTCGATCTGCTTCATGAGGGCCTCGACGGGGCCGGCGGTGCCGATGCCCGGAGGATCCATGCTCTGAAGGGTGGCGAGGGCTTCGCGCCACTCGGCGGCGGTCACGTTCTCGACGCCTTCCTCCTTGAGGATGCGCGCGTAGTAGCGCATGAGCGTCTCGAACGGGGACGTGAAGAAGCCCCTGTCGTCGAGCTCCTCGACAAGGCAGGCGACGAGCAGATGCTGGCGCGGCGTGAGCGGCAGGCAGCCGAGATCGGCGAGCAGCTCGTCCCTGAAGGATTCGGGGGCGGGAATGCGCTCGAAGGGCGCTTCGTCGCTGGAGGCGCCCTGCCAGGCCTCGTAGGGCTGGTCGACGGGCGTCTCCGCCTGGGCTGCGTCGAATTCGGAATCATCCTCGCCGCGGTCGTCCCGCCTGTCGTCGTCATGCTCCTGAGCGCGCGCCTGCGGGTCGTCGGAGGCCTGTGCAGGCTCCTCCACTTCAAGCAGGGGGTTGGATTCGAGCATGAGTTCGATTTCGCCGAGAAGCTCCTGCGTGGGCATCTGCAGAATGCGCAGCGACTGCTGCTGCTCCTGGGAGAGAACCTGCTGTTGGGAGAGTGTGGCGAGGAGATGATTTTCCATTTGGCTACATCCGGAAGTTTTCGCCGAGATAGATCTTGCGGACGGCCTGGTCGTTGACGAGCTCGTCGGGCGTGCCCGAGGCGAGCACTTCGCCTTCGTTGATGATGTAGGCGTGGTCGCAGATCGACAGGGTTTCGCGGACGTTGTGGTCGGTGATCAGAACGCCGATGTTGCGCTCCTTGAGGAAGCGCACGATGCGCTGAATCTCGATCACGGCGATCGGGTCGACGCCCGCGAAGGGCTCGTCGAGCAGAATGAAGCGGGGATTGGCGGCAAGGGCGCGGGCGATTTCCGTGCGGCGGCGCTCGCCGCCCGAGAGCGAAATGGCCTGGTTCGTGCGAAGGTGCTGGATCTGCAGCTCTTCGAGCAGCTGGTCGAGCCGCTCCTCGATCACGTCCTTGGAAAGCGGCTTGCCGTCCTCTCCCTCCTGAAGCTCGAGAATGGCGCGGACGTTGTCCTCGACGGAGAGCTTGCGGAAGACGCTTGCCTCCTGGGGCAGATAGGAGAGCCCCATGCGCGCACGCTTGTAGATGGGCATGTGCGTGATGTCCTGACCGTCGAGGCGGATCTGGCCGTCGTCGGCCACGACAAGGCCCACGACCATGTAGAAGGTCGTCGTCTTGCCTGCACCGTTCTTGCCGAGCAGTCCCACGACCTCGCCCGACTTGACGGCGAGGCTGACGCCCTTGACGACGTTTCGGGGCCCGTAGTGCTTCTTGAGGCCGGTCGCCTCGAGCGCGTGGGTGTGGGAATGGCTAACTGTTGCGTTTTCGGTCACGCTGAAGTCCTGTTACTGCTGAAGCTTGGTGGAGTTGGAGAGGGACGTGCCCTGACGCTGCGTGCCCGCGTCGGTCTTGGAGCGGGGCGCGATGATCGTCGTGACGCGCTTGCCTTCGCCGCTGTTGACTTCGGAACGGGCGTTGCGCATGTCGTAGACGATGCGCTCGCCGCTCGTCATGTCCTTCTGCTGGCCGTTTTCGCTGCGCGAGAGCTGGGCCTTGCCTTCGAGCGTGACCTTGTCGGTCTCCTCGTCGTAGGTGATGCGGCTCGCATGCGCGTGCACCCATTCCTCAACGCCCTTCGTCTTCGGATCGCGCTGCTGCTTGAAGCGTGCGGGAGAGCCCGTGATCGTGGCGCGACGGTAGCCCTTGGGCGTGATTGCAAGATCGAGGCGAGCGCCCGTCAGGTTCATCGAGCCCTGATCGACGACGACGTTGCCGGAGTAGACGGCGGTCTGCTTGACTTCGTCACCGTTGAATTGGTCGGCATGGACTTCAATGGGCTGGCTCTTGTCGGTGCTCAGGGCCCAGGTCGGCGCTGCGATGGCGGCGAGGATGCTGAAAACGATTGACTTCTTCATTTTTGGGCTGCGTTGGCGGATGTGTCAGTGGACTGCGCGTTGGGATGGAAGACCGAGACGACGCTGCCGTCGAGCTCGACCGTGTGCAGGATGTTGTCGTACTTCATGCCGTTGGAGGCTTCGGTGGTGTCGATGCCGCGGCGCATGTAGACCTTCCTGTCCGTCTCGAACCTGTAGGTGTCGAGATACCCCTTGATGTATTCGGTCGTGAAAAAGAGATCGGGCTCGTCCTTGAAGGGTGCGCGGCTCAGCTGCACGTTGCCTTCAAGCTCGACGGTCTCGAGGCTGTCGTTGCTCCATGCGCGGTCGCCCGTGAGGGCGAGCTGGGGCTTCGCAGGATCGAGGGAGTGATAGCTGGCGTCCGTGGCGCGCATGCGCTCGTCTGAGAAGTGCTCCATCGTGCTGGCGGAGAGGCGTGCGGTTGCGACGCCGCGTTCGTCGAAGTCGGTCAGCGTGACGCGGCGCGCCGTGAAGTCGGGGCTCGTTTCGCTGGGGACGTACTTCAGGGCCTCGATGCGGGTCTGGACCGAGTAGTAGTAGCTTGCGCCGACGAGCAGCAACAGCAGGGCCGCGCCGACGATGGCGGTGATGCGTTCGCGGAGGACTAGGCTGCGGTGGATCATTATTTGCCGAGGACGTAGGTGTTGTGCACGAGTGTATCCCATGCGCCCTGGGATTTGAGGATGAGTTCGGACAACTCCCTGACGGCGCCGCGGCCGCCGGGGAAGCGGGACTGCCAGTGAGTATAGTTCAAAACCTCCGGATTCCCGTCTGCGGGAGTCGTGGAGAGGCCCACTCGCATCAGAAGCGGCAGGTCGGGGACGTCGTCGCCCATGTAGGCGACCTGCTCGTCGGTGAGACCGGTCTCCTCAAGAAGTGCCTCGTAGGCGGTGGTCTTGAAGCGCTGGCCCTGGGCGATGCGGGTGACGCCGAGCTCCCTCATGCGCTCGGCGACGATCGCAGAGGTGCGGCCCGTGATGATCGCGATCTCGATGCCGTGCTTCTGCAGCATCTTGATGCCGAGTCCGTCGCGCACGTAGAAGCTCTTGTAGAGCTCGCCCGTGCCCGAGACGTTGATCGTGCCGTCGCTCATCACGCCGTCGATGTCGAGTACGACCATTCTGATGCGGGCCGCGCGCTCGTTCACTGTGGTCATGTCGGGTCTCCCGAAAAGTGGATCAAAGGACCTTGGCACCCATCAGGTCGTGCAGGTGCAGGGCGCCGATGAGCCTGTTGTCCTCGTCGACGACGAGAAGCTGGTTGCAGTGGAAGGTGTCGAGGAGCTTGACGGCGGAGGCGGCGAGCTCTTGGGCGCGGATGGTCTTCGGATTGCGGATCATCACGTCCTTCATGACGCACGGACGGATGTCGCCGAGACGCTCGATGAGGCGGCGCAGGTCGCCTTCGGTGAAGATGCCGGTCACGCGGCCTTGGTCGTCGACGACGGCGGTCATGCCGATGTGCTTCTTCGTGATTTCGCGGACCGCCTCAAGCACGCCGACCTCCTCGCGGACGGCGGGAATGTCCTCGCCCGTACGCATGATGTCCTGAACGTGGATGAGCAGGCGGCGGCCGAGGGCTCCGCCCGGATGGCTGCGCGCGAAGTCCTCCTTCGTGAAGCCCTTGGCGGAGAGGGTCGCAACGGCGAGCGCGTCGCCGAGGGCGAGCGTTGCGGTCGTGGACGTGGTCGGCGCCAGATTGAGCGGGCAGGCTTCGCGGCTGACGTGGCAGTTGAGATGCACATCGGCGTGCTGGGCGAGGCTGGAGTTCGGGTTGCCCGTGATGGCGATGAGCGTCGCGCCCTCGCGCTTGAGCGTGGGGACGATGGTGAGAAGCTCGTTGGTTTCGCCGGAGTACGAGATGGCGAGCACGACGTCGTCGGCCGTGATCATGCCGAGGTCGCCGTGGGCGGCTTCAGCGGCATGGACGAAGTAGGCGGGGGTGCCCGTGGAGGCAAAGGTGGCGGCGAGCTTGCGGCCGATGTGGCCGGACTTGCCCACGCCGGACACGATCAGACGGCCCTTGCAGGAAAGAATGCGCGAAACGGCGTCCGTGAATTCGCTGCCGAGCGTCGAGGCGAGGTGCGTGAGCGCCCCGGCTTCCTGGGTCAGAACTTCCTGCCCGAGCTGGAGAGCTGCTGCGGCATCGAATGCATGAGTGTTGCTCATTTGACGGTCCTTCTTTGCGGGAAAAAAAGCTGTACAACCTGTTAATGATAACCCGTGGCATGACCCTGAGGGGGTTCGGAAAAAGACAAAACCCCGCCGGGAAGCGGCGGGGTTTCGAGGCATGAGCGCTGAAAAATCAGTGCTGCAGAATCTTGGAGAGGAACTGCTGGGCGCGTTCGGTGTGCGGCGAGTTGAAGAACTCCTGGGCGGGGAGGTTTTCAATGATTTCGCCTGCGTCCATGAAGATCACGCGGTCGGCCACCTTGCGGGCGAAGCCCATTTCGTGGGTCACGACCATCATGGTCATGCCTTCCTTGGCGAGCTGGACCATCACGTCGAGCACTTCATTGATCATTTCCGGGTCGAGGGCGGACGTCGGTTCGTCAAAGAGCATGCAGATCGGGTCCATGGCCAAGGCGCGGGCGATGGCCACGCGCTGCTGCTGGCCGCCGGACATCTGGCCGGGGAACTTGTCGGCGTGCTTGAGAAGGCCGACGCGGTCGAGAAGCTTCAGACCGCGCTCGGTGGCTTCCTCGCGGCCGCGGCCGAGCACCTTCATCTGGGCGAGAACGAGGTTCTCGCGGATGGAGAGGTGCGGGAAGAGCTCGAAGTGCTGGAACACCATGCCGACGCGGCTGCGCAGCTGGGGAAGGTTCGTCTTCGGATCGCCAACGGAGATGCCGTCGACGATGATTTCGCCCTTCTGGAAGGGTTCGAGAGCATTGACGGTCTTGATGAGGGTGGACTTGCCGGAGCCGGACGGTCCGCAGACCACGACGACTTCGCCCTTTTCAACATCAACGGAGCAGTCCTTCAGCACCTGGAAGTTGCCGTACCACTTGCTGATGTTCTTGATTTCGATCATTGCCATGATAGGGGGATATCCTGTTCAAATTTTTTAGTGAGCCTGAGCCGTTCGCATTCTCGTCTGCAGTCGACGAATCAGCAGGGAGAGGGACAAGGAGACGGCAAGATAGCAGACAGCAGCAAAAGAGTACATCAAAACAAGCTGTCCGTCACGCTGGGCGATCTTGGAGATCGAACCCATGAAGTCATTGCCGCTGATGACGTAGACGAGACTGGTGTCCTGGAAGAGAATGATCGTCTGCGTCAGAAGCACGGGCAGCATGTGACGGATGGCCTGCGGGAGCACGACGTGCCGCATGGTCTGAGCATAGGATAACCCAAGTCCGTATGCAGCCTGAATCTGTCCCTTCTTCACGGACTGGATGCCCGCGCGCATGATCTCGGCGAAGTAGGCCGCCTCGAAGAGCACGAAGGTGATGATGGCGGTCATTTCGGCGCCGATCTTCACGGGGTGGTCGAGGCCGAGGATGATGCGCAGAATTTCCGGCATCAGCAGGAAGTACCAGAAGAGCACGAGCACCAGAGGCACCGCACGCATCAGGTTGATGTAGAGCTTTGCGGGGGCGGAGAGCCAGCGCTTTTCGGAAATGTGGCAGAGGGCGAGCAGCGTTCCGAGGAAGAGGCCGCCCACAGCCGTGATCGCAGTGAGCTGCACCGTGTAGGCGGCGCCCGAAAGGATGTAGCCCCAGCTGTTCGTAATCGAAGTGAAATCCATGACCGACTCCTTTGCTTACTTGGCGGCGATGAAGCCGGGGATCGCGCAGCGCGCTTCCATCCAGGCCATCAGGCGGTTGACGCACAGCGCGATGGCGATGTAGAGGACCGTCGCCCAGAGGTAGGCGGCGAAGAACTGGAAGGTCGCCTCGCCCATTTCATTGGCGCGCATCGTAAGTTCCGGCAGGCCGATCGTCATGGCCACGGCCGTGTTCTTGATGAGGTTCATCGCTTCGCTTGTGAGCGGCGGCAGCACGAGGCGGAAGGCCATCGGAAGGATGACGAAGCGGTAGCGCTGAATGACCGTGAAGCCCAGGGCCTTGGCGGCGTAGGGAAGACCGGAGGGAATGGACGTGATGCCGGCGCGAACCTGTTCGGCGATTCGGGACGACGTGAAGAGGCCCATGCAGAGGAAGGCCGAGAGGAACTGGCTGAGGACGGGGTCGGCCTCGATCATCCAGTCCTTGTAGGGCGGGATCAGTTCGGGGACGACGAAGTACCAGATGAAGATCTGGACGATGAGGGGAATGTTGCGGAAAAGCTCGATCCAGCCTTCGCAGATGCCTCGGATCCACTTGTTGTCGACGGTGCGGAGAGTGCCGACGATGGTGCCGAGCGTCAGGGCGAGCGCAAAGGAGGCGACGGCAAGGCTGATGGTCCAGCCTGCGCCGTAGACGAGATAAAGCCACCAGGGATCATCACTCAGCAGGGAGGTTTCCCAGAGAGTGTTGAGGGTCATGTTCAGTGCCATGGCGGGGTTCCTCTTGTTTTCGGGAATTAAATCTAAAAGGGGTCCCCGGGACGCGATTGCTAGCTGGCGTCCCGGGGACCG
This sequence comes from Sutterella wadsworthensis 2_1_59BFAA, assembly GCF_000297775.1. Classification (GTDB taxonomy): domain Bacteria; phylum Pseudomonadota; class Gammaproteobacteria; order Burkholderiales; family Burkholderiaceae_F; genus Sutterella; species Sutterella wadsworthensis_A. The sequence goes on along the minus strand of NZ_JH815514.1, from coordinate 161,953 downwards.
TAAAGGCTTGGGCTTAGATGCCGTCGCTGTTCGGGTTCGCGAAGAGTTCCTTCGTGACGCTGTTCATCGGGAAGTTGAGGTTGGCGTTCTTGGGCGGAATCGGGGATTCGAACCACTTCTTGTAGAGCTTGTCGAGCGTGCCGTCCTTCATCATGCCGACGATGGTCTTGTCAACCAGAGCCTTGAAGGCGGGGTCGTCCTTGGCGAACATCGGGGCGTACGGTTCGACGGAGAGCGAGGCGTCGACGATCTTGAAGTCCTGCGGGTTGGGCAGGTTCGAAATCTGGCCGGCGAGCAGCACGTCGTCGATCACGAAGGCGGCGGCGCGCTTCTTGGCGACAAGCTGCATGGATTCGGCGAAGTCCTTCGTCATCAGGTAGCGGATCTTGATGCCGTTGTCCTTTTCAAACTTCTTGAGCAGGGCGACGGCGGTCGTGCCGGACGTGACGGCGACGTTCTTGTTGTTCAGATCCTTGATGGAGTTGATACCGGAGTCCTTCCACACGGCGGCAGTGACCTGAACGCCGAAGTAGTTGATGCCGAAGCCGGCTTCGCGCTGACGGGCCTTGGAGTTCGTCGTGGAGCCGCATTCAATGTCAACCGTGCCGTTCTGGATGAGCGGAATTCGGTTCGCGCTCGTGACGGCCTGATACTTGATCGTCAGGTTCGGCATGTTGAGTTCCTTCTTCACGGCCTCGCTGACGGCCTTGCAGACTTCGAAGCCGTAGCCCGTGGGCGTGCCGTCAGCCTGCAGGTAGGAGAACGGAACGGAAGCTTCGCGGTAGCCGAGCGTCATCGTGCCGGAGTGCTGGATGCGCTTGAGCGTGCCGGTCAGTTCGGCGGCGGAGGCGGCGGAAGTGAGAAGCATGCCTGCGCAGAGCAGGCCGGTGAGCGGGAGGGAAAGCTTCATGGTGGAACTCCTGAAAACTTGTGTCTGACGAGGGACTGTGAAAATTCGAACGGTCGCAGGGGTGTTGCCCTTCTACGTAGCAATCAGCGTGCCAAAACCGCTAAGGTAAATAAATTAGATCGTTGAAACGACTGCGGCAGAGTCGATGAGCAGAATGCGACCAGGAGCGTTCCTTGAAGGAGGAGAAGACGGGGGCGGACGGGGTCCAAAGGAGGGCGGAACGGGATGCACCAAAACAAAGCGCGCACCAAAATAGTGCGCGCTTTGGGTGCCGAAAAAGGGCGGAGGATTATTCGGGGCGGAAGGCGGGCTTGCGGCCTTCGAGGAAGGCAGCGAGCGCTTCGGCCGCTTCGGCGGATCCCGCCTGGCGGCGCCAGACGGCTTCCTCTTCTTCGGCGGCGACTTCGAGGGCCTTGTTGCGCGGGCCGGTGAGAAGAGCCTTCATGGCGCGAACGGCGCCCGGCGGCAGGACGGCGAGACGAGCGACCTTGGAGGCGACGAGGTTGTCGAGGGATTCGTCATCCGCAATGCCCGTGATGATGCGCATCTCGAGGGCCTCGGCGGCGGTAATCGGCTCGGAGAGCATGAGCTTCTCGGTGGCGCGGGGCAGGCCTGCCGCGGCTGCCATGATGAAGGCGGAGCCGAAGCGGGTCGTCTGGCCGAGCGCGACGCAGGGCAGGGAGAAGAGGGCGCGTTCGGATGCGTAGACGAGGTCGCAGTAGAGCAGCATCGAGAGCGCGTCGCCCACGCACGGGCCCATCACCTGGGCGACGACGGGCTTCGGGAAGGCGCGCAGCGCGGCGAAGAAGTTCGTCATGGCACGGTCGAGCACTTCGGGCTGGGAGCGCATCTCCTCGAGATCGGCGCCGGCGGAGAAGATCTGCTCGCCGCCCTGCAGGAGCACGACGCGAACGGCGTCGTCGGAGGCGGCTCGGGAGAGGGCCTCCGTCATGGTGTCGAACATTTCGGCGTTGATGCTGTTGCGCTTCTGAGCGCGGCTGATCGTCAGGCGGAGAATGCCGAATTCGGTGTTGGACAGAATGGCCATTGCTGTGTTTCCCATGAAGAAGAATGTCTGAGGCGCGCCATTATAGGAGATTCGTCGGGATGGAGATGTCCTTCACCCACGGATCGGTGTCGCGGCTGTCGCCTTCGCCGAGGGTGTAGCCCATGGCCGTCATCATGCCCTGCATGGCCTCGTTGCCCTTGAGGACGTGGCCGACAAGTCGGGTGACGCCGCGTTCGGACGCCGTGGTCTCGATGTGCGCCATGAGCACGCGTGCAAGGCCGCGGCGCTGCCAGGCGTCCTCGACCACGATGCCGAACTCGGCTTCGCCGAGCTCGCCCGTCAGGCGCCAGCGTGCGACGGCGTGGATTTCTCCGTCCTTGGCGAGCGCCCAGGCGGCCTCGCGGGCGTAGTCAAGCGAGGCGAGCTCGCAGATGCGCTCGTCGGAGAGGTGGACGGACGTGTGAAAGCGCAGGTAGAAGGTCTTCTCGGACAAGCGTCCGAGGAAGCGCTTGAGCGGGTGGAAGTCGCTCTGCACGAAAGTGCGCAGCGTGAGCGCCTCGCCGCCGAACACGACTTCGCGGCCTTCCTCCCATGGCGGCGCGCAGACCGTCAGGTGCGGATAGCCGGGTTCGGACTCGACGGGCGCCTCGTTCAGATTGACGTCCGCATCGATCGCGGCGGCGCCGCCGTCGGTCCAGACGAGCGGGTTGATGGTGAGGTCCCTGATGGCGGGGATCAGGGCCGCGAGCACGGAGAGTCTGCAGAGCATCTGCGCGATGAGCGTCCTGTCCGCAGGCGCAAGCCCCCTGTAGGTCCCGAGTGCGCGTGCGATCCGGGTGCTCTCCACGAGACGGTCAGCCTCGCTCAGGTTGATCGGCACCAGCGCGGCCTTCTTGTCCTGATAAAGCTCGGAGCCTATGCCGCCTGCGCCGAACTCGACCACGGGACCGAGCACATTGTCATAGGCAATGGCGAGATGAAGCTCGCGCACGGACGAGTGCGGCACCATCTTCTGCACGACGGCGCCCACCATGGGCGTCATCGGGGAGTTGTTGACGATGCTTTCCTCCATTGAGCGCCATGCGGCGGCGAGACCGTCGCGGTCCTTGATGTCGAGCACCGTGCCCCCGATGTCGGACTTGTGCCTGAGGCCGGGGGCGGTCACCTTCAGGGCAACGGGCCAGCCGAGTTCGTCTGCGGCGGCGCCCGCCTCTTCAAGCGTCCCGACCTCCCTCAGCGGCACGACGGGAATCTCGAAGCAGGCGAGAAGGCGCCCCGTCTCGCTGGGGGAGAGCGCATGACGCCCCTCAAGGCGCGCGCCGTTCACGATGGCGCGTGCCTCGGCGAGCTTGGCGGGGTTGAGTTCCACCGACCATTCGGGCGGAATGCTCAGCCTGTCGGCACGCCTGCGGGCTTCGGCCGCCAGATAGCCGAAGGCGAGTGCGGCGGCCACGGGCGACTGGATGGCGGAGATCGGGGCGTTGGGCACGGAGCGCAGTTGCTTGCGCACGCTCAGCGCGATCCTGTCGCTCACCCAGGCGGTGATGACGGGCTTGTAGGAGCCTGCGGCCGTCTTGGCGAGAAGCTTGAGCGTCGGGTCGATCGTGGTGACGGGGCTCGGCGCCACGACGACGAGCGCGCCGTCGATCATGGGGTCCTGAAGCACGATCTGCAGCGTCTTCCGGTAGCGCTCGGGCGAGGCCGTGGCGCCCACGTTGACGGGGTTCACCGCAATCTGCTGGGAGGGATAGGCGGTCTTGAGGTCCTTGATCGTGGCGTTGCTCAGGCCGTGGAGATCGATGCCGCAGGCCTGGGCGGCGGAGGCGGTGAGCGATGCGAAGCCCGAGCCGTTGGCAATGACGGCGATGCGGTTGCCGCGGGGAAGACGGTTGGTCGCAAAGCCCGAGACGGCTGCGGTGAACTCCTCGAAGGTGGGAACGAGCGTTGCTCCCGCACGCTCTACGAGCGCTGCGAGCGCGCCTTCGCTTCCCGCGTCGGTGCCCATCTTGAAGCAGGCGATGCGGTCGGCGGCGTAGCCCAAGCCGCTGCCTGCCTTGAGGATGACGACGTGCTTGCGCGCACAGGCGGCTCTGAGGGACGAGTAGAACTCGCGCGGACGGCGGATGCCCTCGATGTGCAGGGCGATGACGCGCGTGTTCTTGTCGTTCGCGTAGTAGTCGATCAGTTCAGGCATGTCGACGTCGATGGCGGCGCCCGTCGAGACGACGCCCGAAAAGCCGAGCTCGGCGCCCTGCGCGTAGTCAAGCAGCGCCGTGCCGATCATGCCCGACTGGGTGATGAGCGCGATGTTGCCGGGACGGGGCAGGTTGGGCCAGTAGCTTGCGTTGACGCCGAGCCCCGGGTTCATGAGCCCGAGGGAGTCGGGACCGATCAGGCGCATGCCGTACTGGTCGGCCACCAGCTGGAGCTTCGTGAGCCAGGTCGCGTCGCTCGCGTATGCGTTTTCGTCCGGCGTGATGAGCGCGTAGGCGACGCCCCGTTCGCCCGCGTCGATGAGCGCCTTCAGAATGCGGTCGGCGCGCAGGGAGATCACCGCCAGATCGATGCTGCCCGGCACCTCGTTGATGCTTGAGAAGCAGGGGCGCTCGCCGATGTACTTGTACTTGGGGTTGATCGCCCAGGCGTTCTTGAGGAGCTTCGATCGGGCGACCGCGCGCCAGACGAAGGAGCCGCGGCTGGCGGTTCTGTCGCTTGCGCCGATGACGGCGATGTTTTCAGGACAGAGGGCTCGCTTGAGCGTGGGGCGGATGGGGTTCAAGGTGACCTCCCGGGCGGTGGTTGATCCGTATGCGTTTGCGTTCAATTTTGCTACGAACCGGCGGGTGAAGGCAAAGGAGGCTGCTGATGCGAAATTCGGTACACTAGGAATCAGGGCGAGGTGCGTTCCGACCCGCCAGTCCCGTCAGAAAGGTGAAGACATATGAAAGTTTACGGTGAACCTACAAGAAGCATCCGCTCCCTTGACAACGGCACGGCCGTCGAGATCGTCGATCAGACGCTCCTGCCGTATCGCTTTGAAAAGCGGGTGCTGGGCGACTGGCGGGACTGCGTGGAGGCCATCCGCACCATGCGCGTCCGCGGCGCTCCGCTCATCGGCATCACCGGTGCGTGGGCCGTCGTGCTCGCCGTCAAGGAGAATCCCGAGAACGACGCCCTGCTCAAGGCCGCCGAAGTCATCGCCAATGCGCGTCCAACGGCCGTGAACCTTTCCTGGGCCGTGCGCAGGATGATGAGCACGCTTCTGCCGCGCGACCCCGCGCTTCGCTTCGAGGCCGCCGTGAAGACGGCCGAGGCGATGACGCAGGAGGACGTGATGACCTGCCGCGCCATCGGCGAGGCGGGCATGACGCTCATCTCTGACCTCTACGCCAGGCTGCGCCGTCCCGTGAACGTGCTCACGCACTGCAACGCGGGCTGGCTTGCCACCGTCGACTACGGCACGGCGCTCTCGCCGATCTACATGGCGTTCGAGCAGGGCACACCGCTGCACGTCTGGGTCGATGAAACCCGTCCCCGCAACCAGGGCCTTCTCACGGCCTGGGAGCTCGGCCAGCACGGCGTGCCCTACACGCTCGTCGCCGACAATGCGGGCGGCCAGCTCATGCAACAGTGCGACGTCGATCTCGTGATCGTGGGCGCCGACCGCATTACGCGTCGCGGCGACGTGGCCAACAAGATCGGCACCTACCTCAAGGCGCTTGCCGCCGTCGACAATGAAGTCCCCTTCTACGTGGCCGCGCCATCCTCGACCATCGACTGGACGCTCAACGACGGAAAGCGCGAGATCCCCATTGAAAACCGCGCCGCCAGCGAGCTTCTCGTGGTCAACGGCGTGGGCAGCGACGGCGAAACGCGCACCGTCCAGATCGCCGCACCCGAAGTCGCCGTGGCCAACCCCGCGTTCGACGTCACGCACAACCGCTTCGTGACGGGCATCATCACCGAGCGCGGCATCGTGAAGCCGACGGATCTGACCGCGGTATTTGCCGACTTATTACCAAAGGCCTGAAGAAATGATGCAGGATACGACGGCGCTGCGCGCCGAATTGATTGAAACCGCCCGCGGGATGAATCTGCGCGGGATCAACGTGAACAAGTCGGGGAACGTCTCGGCGCGCGCCTGCAGGGCCGACGGTGCCGAGGGCTTCCTGATCACGCCGACGGGCATGCCGTACGAGTCGCTCACGCCCGACGATCTGGTCTGGATTCCTCTGGTGAATCCGCCTTCGCTGCGCAATGCCGACGGCGCACGGCGCCCGTCCTCCGAGTGGGAGATGCATGCGCGCGTGTATCTGCGCCGCTCCGACATCGATGCGGTCGTGCACACGCACTCGTGCTTTGCGACGGCGCTTGCCTGTCAGGACATGCCGATTCCGCCCTTCCACTACATGGTGGCTGCGGCAGGCGGCCATTCGATCGACGTGGCGCCCTACGCGACCTTCGGTACGCCCGAGCTTGCCCGCGTCGCCGCCGAGGCGCTCGCCGTCAAGAACGCCTGCCTGCTTTCGCACCACGGCGTGCTCGCTGCAGGCAAGTCGCTTCAGGCGGCGCTCACGCTGGCGGTCGAGGTCGAGAACCTGGCCCATCAGTACGTCGTCGTCTGTCAGCTCGGCAAGCCGAAGCTCATTTCCTACGAGGAGATGAACGAAGTGCTGAGGAGCTTCAGGACCTACGGGCAACAGTCCGTTGAGGGAGAGTCCAAGTGACGACGAAGGCGCCCGAAAGGTGGCTCAGGGTCGACGGCTCCGTCGTCTCCTGCACGGAGAGCGTCAAGGTGCTCAATGAAAACTGGCACGAGGCCTGCGACATGCTTCAGGAGATGTTCGAGGACGCCGTGCTTCTCGGTTGCGGCAAGGAGGCCTTCAGGGCGGAGTTCCGCCGTCTGATCGACGGCCTTGACTGCGACTACAAGGAGCTCCTTCAGCCCGTCGAGGCCAAGGGAGTCAAGGGGGACTGACCATGAGAATCAGAGCACTGGGCTGCGCGCTGGCATCAGCGGCCTGTCTTCTTCTGACGGCCTGCAGCCATCCTCAGCTCATGGATCCCGGCATGACCGAGTCACAGGTCAGGACGGAGCTCGGCGCGCCGCACGCGGCCGTTGATACGGGCAAGGGCACGCAGCGCTGGGTCTATTCCATGCAGCCCTTCGGTCAGGAGGTCTGGTGGATCGAGTTCGATGCGGACGGCAGGATCGTGCGGCGCGAGGAGGTGCTCGACAGGGCGCACATGGCACTCATCAAGCCGGGCGTGAGCACGGAGAAGGACGTCTGGAACCTTTTCGGCAAGTGTGCCCAGGAGTACACCTTTTCGCTCATTGACCAGACGGCCTGGATGTACCGATTCAAGGACGACGGTCTTTTCGACATGGCCTGCTGGGTTCAGTTCGACGTCAACGGCGTCGTGACCGAGGTGGGCTTCACGACCGATCCCTGGAAGGACAGGGATGGCCTTTTCTGGGGATTCAACTAGGAGGCGGACATGCGGGACCCGCAGTTCATGGCGAGAGTGCAGCGCATTCAGGAGGCGGCCTCCGGCCGCTGGCTGGACATACTGATCGACGCAGGATTGCCCGAGGTCATGCTTCTTCGCCTGAACAGGCCGTGTCCGCTCTGCGGCGGGAGGGACCGCTTCTCCTTCTACAGGAACAAGCCCGACGGCCACTGGTTCTGCAGGGGATGCGGCTACGGCGACGGACTGAGCCTTCTGCAGAAGTGGCGCAGCGAGCGCTTCACGGACACGCTCGTCTATCTCGAGAGGGTTCTCGGACTTCCTGAATACAAGCGGCAGGACACTGGGCCCGACTCCGTGCAGACTGCGGAGGCGGCCGCGAAAAAGCGCCGTCAGGACAGGATCGAGGCGGTCTGGAAGGAGGCGCAGGCGCTCTCCAAGGTCCCGCCGAGCGATCCCGTCAGGCTTTATCTTGCGTCCCGCGGCCTTTACTGCGGCTCGATCTGCGAGCTTCGCAGTCATCCGCTTCTGGACTACTGGGAGGAGCTCGATGACGGAGATAGAACGCATAAGCGATGGCCCGCGATGCTCGCGCTCGTCACCGACGACGAGGGACGGATCGTCACGCTGCACAGGACCTATCTGACGCCCGAGGGCATCAAGGCGCCCGTCGAGGCTCCCAAGAAGCTTTATGCGGGCGGCGCCCGTGGCGGCCTCATCAGGCTCGGCGAACCCTCAGACGTGCTCGGCATTGCCGAGGGGATTGAAACGGCGCTGTCGGCGAGGACGCTCTTCAAGATTCCCGTCTGGAGCGCCGTGAGCGTCGGCGGATTTCAGAATTTCACGAAGGTGCCCGACGGGGTGAGGAAGGTCGTCGTCTTCGGAGACAACGACAGGAGCTATGCGGGGCAGGCGGGCGCGTATGCGCTGGCCGCCAGACTGCGCAGGGACAATCCCTCCCTTGAGATCGAGGTCGAGATTCCCAAGACTGAAGGACTGGACTGGAGCGACGTGTGGATGCGGCGCAGGACGGGCAGCCGCCGTCCCTCGGGGGCCGGGACGAAGGCCTGAGGGCGGGGCGCTCCGCACCTCCGTGTGACCATGAACAAGAAGGGCCGCTTCCGTGAGGAAGCGGCCCTTCTGTGTCAGAACCGAATGTTCAGGTCAGCGGATTACTGGCCGGCGATTTCGAGTTCCTTCTTCTGCTCGTTGCGCAGGCGGATGTGGAGCTCGCGCAGCTGCTTTTCGTCGACCGGAGCCGGAGCGTGCGTCAGCAGGCACTGGGCGCGCTGCGTCTTCGGGAAGGCGATGACGTCACGGATGGAGTCCGCTTTGCACATCATCGTGACGATGCGGTCGAGACCGAAGGCGAGGCCGCCGTGCGGAGGAGCACCGAACTGGAGGGCGTCGAGCAGGAAGCCGAACTTCTGACGGGCTTCTTCCGGACCGATCTTGAGGGCTTCGAAGACCTTTTCCTGGACTTCTTCGCGGTGGATACGGATGGAGCCGCCGCCGATTTCCCAACCGTTGAGGACCATGTCGTAGGCCTTGGCGTAGGCATGTTCCGGATCGGAGACGAGGAGGTCCTCATGACCGTCGAGCGGGCTGGTGAACGGATGGTGGCAGGCAACCCAGCGCTGGTCTTCTTCCGAGTACTCGAACATCGGGAAGTTGATGACCCAGAGCGGCTGCCAGCCCGGGGTGAAGAGGCCGTGCGACTTGCCGAATTCGGAGTGACCGATCTTCAGGCGGAGAGCGCCGAGGCTGTCCCAGACGATCTTGGCCTTGTCGGCGCCGAAGAACACGACGTCGCCGTCCTGGGCGCCGGTGCGTTCGATGATCGTGTTGAGCTCTTCATCGGAGAGGTTCTTGACGATCGGGCTCTGGAGACCTTCGCGGCCCTTGGAGAGATCGTTGATCTTGATGTAGGCGAGACCCTTGGCACCGTAGATCTTGACGAACTCGGTGTAGGCGTCGATTTCGGAACGCGGCATGGAGGCGGCGCCCGGAACGCGCAGGGCGACGACCTTGCCGTTGTGCAGGGACTTGACGCCGGAGAACACCTTGAACGTGGAGTTCTCGACGACGTCGGTCACTTCGACGAGCTTCAGGTTGACGCGAAGGTCGGGCTTGTCGGAGCCGTACTGGGCCATGGCGTCGTCCCAGTTCATGACGGGGAACGGGTTCTTGAGGTCGACGTCGAGGACTTCCTTGAAGACCGTGCGGATGAGTTCTTCCATCAGGGCGCGGATTTCGTCCATGTTGAGGAAGGACGTTTCAATATCGACCTGCGTGAATTCAGGCTGACGGTCGGCGCGAAGGTCTTCGTCGCGGAAGCACTTGACGATCTGATAGTAGCGGTCGAAGCCGGCGACCATCAGGAGCTGCTTGAAGAGCTGCGGAGACTGCGGCAGGGCGAAGAAACAGCCGTCCTGAACGCGGGACGGAACGAGGTAGTCGCGGGCGCCTTCAGGCGTGGAGCGCGTCAGCATCGGGGTTTCGATGTCGATGAAGCCGTTCTTGTCGAGGAACTTGCGGAAGGCCATGGCAGCGCGATAGCGCGTGCGGAGGTTCTTCTGCATGACACCGCGGCGAAGGTCGAGCACGCGGTACGTCAGACGCGTGGTTTCGGAGAGGTTTTCGTCATCGAGGTGGAACGGAGGCGTGACCGACGGGTTGAGGATCTCGAGTTCATGGCAGAGAACTTCGATGCCGCCGGAGACGAGCGTTTCGTTCTTCGTGCCTTCCGGACGGGCGCGCACGACGCCGACGACCCTGAGACAGAATTCGTTGCGGCACTTGTCGGCCGTGGCGAAGACTTCGGGACGGTCCGGGTCGCAGACGACCTGAACGATGCCCTCGCGGTCGCGAAGGTCGATGAAGATCACGCCGCCGTGGTCGCGACGACGATGAGCCCAGCCGAAAAGAGTCACGGTCTGACCGATGAAGGATTCATCAACCAGGCCAGAATATACGGTTCGCATATAAGCTCCGAGAAAAAGACCAACGCGCGATACGAGAGCTGTTGGCCACACGATTACAACGACAATGCTATGGCTTTGCAGAGCCGCAATGGTGCATGCGGCGGCGCGACGGGCGCACCGCTGCGGAATCAGTCCGCGCCGCCTCAAGGGGGCGAAAGCGCACAATGATTAAGTTTACTGCCAAAGAATGTCGAAAGACGAGAAAACGCGGCAGTTTGGGGTATTTTATCTAGAACCGCTCACATGAAAACGCACAAAGGCCGTTGCCTCGGACTGACAGTCCTGGACATCCGGCCTTTTATCGTTTTGACGGGCGGCGTTGGCGCACTGCTTACTTCGAGCTGTCAGGCTTGCGGTGAGAGGCCGGAAGGGCTTTGTGCCCGCCGTTGAAGTCTGTGGCGGCCCAGCCCGTGCCCCTGAGCTCGAAGCCGGGGGCGGAGAGTTCCTTCACCAACGCATCCTTGCCGCACTGAGGGCACTTCGTCAGAGGCTTGTCACTCATCTTCTGAAGAAAATCCTTTTCAAAGCCGCAGTTCGTGCATCGATAAGCGTAGATAGGCATGGTATGAAAGTTTGGAAAGTGAACGTGGAGGAAACAGATTATAAGGAAGTGACGGCGGCAGAGGCTTGAAAAAGCGGAAAAAAGGCCGCCGCATCAAAGATACGGCGGCCTTGTCAGTGGCCGGATTCAGCGAAGAGGATTATTCCTCGTCGTCCTCGCGGTGGAACTTGCCTGCAAGTTCGGCCTGCTTCTGGGCCGGAACCGGCTGGTAGCTGTCAAGCTCCATGGACCAGCTGCCCGTGCCCTGCGTGAGGGCGTGCAGGCGGGTGGCGTAGCCGTCGAGTTCGGAAAGCGGCACGACGCCGGTGATTTCCATCAGGCCGCCGGGCAGGGAGTCGGTGCCGGACACCTGGCCGCGACGGCTGGCGAGGTCGCCTGCAAGGTCGCCCATGTACATGTCGGGCGCCGTGATCTCGATGCGGACGATCGGTTCGAGGATCTTCGGCTGGGCGTTGGCGAGCGCGTCAAGGAAAGCCTTGCGGCCGGCGGCGACGAAGGCGACTTCCTTCGAGTCGACGGGGTGGCTCTTGCCGTCGTAGACGGTGACCTTGACGTCCTGGATCGGGTACCCGGCGAGGTAACCGGAGTCGAGCACTTCGCGGACGCCCTTTTCAACGGCGGGGATCAAGTTGAACGGAATCACGCCACCCTTGACCTCGTCGTGGAACTCGAAGCCCGCGCCGCGTTCGAGCGGCTCGATGCGCAGGTAGACTTCGCCGAACTGGCCAGCGCCGCCCGTCTGCTTCTTGTGGCGGGCATGGCCTTCGGCCGGCGCGGTAATGGTCTCGCGGTACGGAACGCTCGGCGTGCCGGTGACGACTTCAAGCTTGAAGTTGACCTTCATGCGGTCGAGGATCGAACGGACGTGCATTTCGGTCAGGCCGCGGATCACGGTCTCGTTGAGCACGGCGTCATGGTCGACGGCCATCGTCGGATCTTCGGAGAGCATCTTGTTGAGGACTTCGCCCATGCGGGCTTCGTCGCCGCGGCGGGACGGTGCGATCGCGAGGCCGAACATCGGCTTCGGGAAGTTGATCGGACGCATGCGCACGTCGCAGAGGTTCGGATCCGAGTGAAGGATCGAGCCGTAGGTGAGTTCATCGATCTTGGCGAGGGCGCCGATGTCGCCCGGGCTGAGGAAGTCGGTTTCGGTCGTGTTCTTGCCCTGGAGGAGCAGCGGGTGAGCGGCTTTCACGCCCTTCTTGTTGTCGTCGACGTAGAGCGTGGTGTCCTTCTGGATTGTGCCCTGATGGACGCGGAAGATGCCGATCTTGCCGATGTACGGGTCATTGACGACCTTGAAGACCTGGGCGACGACGGGCAGATCCTTTTCCGGACGCGTGATGAACGGCGTGCCGTCGGCATGGATGAAGAGAGCGTCGTTGGCTTCGGCCGGGCTCGGAAGATGGCGGATGATGACCTTCATGAAGTCGCGGATGCCGATCAGGTTCTTCGCGGAGACGAAGCAGACGGGGATGACCGTGCCTTCACGCAGGGCCTTCGTGATGAGCGGGTGCAGGGTGCGAGGGTCGACGCTGCCTTCCTCGAGATAGTGCTCGAGCATTTCGTCGTCCTGCTCGATGATCTTTTCAATGAAGGCGCGATGGACTTCACCGACGCTGAGAATGTCGGCTTCTCCTTCGTCCTTGTCGAAGCAGTCGATGACGATGGAGCGGTTGTTGGCGGGAAGGTTGATCGGGAGAACGCCCGGACCCCAGACTTCCTGCAGGTCCAGAAGCAGCTGTTCGAGGTCGACGTCGGGTGCGTCGAACTTGTTGATCACGATCATGCGGCACAGACCGCGTTCCTTGGCGATGTCCATCATGCGGCGCGTCAGAAGCTCGACGCCCTTGGTGGCGTCGATGACGGCGCAGACGGACTTGACGGCGTCAAGCGCGGACATGTCCTGACCGATGTAGTCGGGGTACCCCGGGGTGTCGAGCACGTGAATGCGCACGGGGGTGAGGTCGGGAAGAGCCGTGTCGACGTGAGCGACGGCCAGACGGATGGAGTGCTGGACCTGCTTTTCAAGCGCGTCGTTGTCGCACATCGTGTTGCCGCGCTCAATGGAGCCGAGTTCGGAAATCATGCCGGTGCGGTAGAGCATGGCTTCGATGAGGGAAGTCTTGCCGCAGGAGCCGTGCCCCACCAACGCTACGGTACGAAGATTCTCGGTCAGATAGTTGCTCATTGCTGTTCTCCTCTTCCAGAACAATTTTTTGAACGGCTGGTCAAGCCGTCAGCCTTTCAATTGTGCGCCCGCGGGAGTGGAGATGGGGTGTTATGACGAAAGATGTTGACTTATGTCGACAGGATGAGAGAAGACACTGGTTTTTTCGGGCGAAAAGGGGCAAACTGTATAGTTGCGCCAAAACACAAAAGCCTTGCCCCGATGATTTCGCGGCAAGGCTTTTTGCTTTCAGGGCCGTTCAGGGCTCGTCGCAACCGATTTCAATGGACTTTGGCAGACGGATTTCGGTCTCGAGACCGTGGGGGCTGACATTGCGCGCCGTGATGGCGCCGCCGTGCGCCGTCACGCTTCGTCTGGCGATGGCGAGCCCAAGGCCGAACCCCGTGCCCGTGCGGACGTTGGCGCCGCGCACGAAGGGCGAGAACATGCCTGCGAGCTCCTCTTCGGGCATGCCGGGACCCTCGTCCCTGCATCTGATGATGAAGCTCTCCGCGTCCGAGGAGAGCGACAGGAGGATCGTGGAGTCTTCGGGTGCGTGGCGAAGCGAGTTGCGCGCAATGTTGTCGACGGCCCTTGCGATCAGGTTGCCGTCCGCATCGACGACGGGATCCCCCTCGAGCACCGTCTTCACGGTCACGTTCTTCTGCTGGGCCTCGAAGCCGAGGTCGTCGGCAACGCCCTCGAGGATGTCCGCGAGACCGACGGGCGACTTCGTCATGTTGGCGCCGTTTTCAAGACGGGCATAGGTGAGAAGCGACTCCACCAGTGCGTTGATGTTGCCGACCTCCTTCTCGATGCGTCCGAGCGAGTCCTGCGTGCGTGCGGGGTCGCGCCTCGCAAGCTCAAGCGCCACCTCGATGCGCGCGAGCGGGCTGCGGACCTCGTGGCTCACGTCGTGAAAGAGCCTTCGCTGCCTTGTGATGAGGGACTCGATCTTGTCCGCCATGCCGTCGAAGACGCGTGCGAGGTTGGCGACCTCGGCGTCCCCGCGGGCGAGTTCCTCGGAGGTGCGGGTGTCGAAGGCGCCGTCGGCGAAGCGGCGCATGGCGCCGTCGAGCGTGTGGAGGCTGCGCGTGTAGAGGCGGGCGAGAAGCCAGGAGACGAGTAGCGTGAAGAAGGCGGCGAGCGAAAGGGTCAGCGCGATCGGAAAGTGATGGAGCTCAGGGGGAATCAGTCTAACGGGGAAGGCGACGGTGCGCACGGCGAAGAATTCGCAGGGCTCGTTGTCGATCTCGACGGTTCTGACGGGCAGGCGCTTTTCTGGCGGACCGTTGGGGTCGTCGGTGAGCTTGCGGATGGCCTTAAGACTTTCGTAGGCCTTGTCGGGCAGCTTGCGTCCGGAGATTTCCCGGCCGCTGCTGTCAAGCACGAAGACGATGGGATTGGTGTTGAGGCGCTCGTTGCGCAGCCATGAGATGAGGCCGTCCCTGCCAGCCACCTCGTAGATGCCGACGGCGCTGTCGACGGACTTGTGTGCGATGAATCGCCATTCAATGCGGCCGATGTCCTCGTTCTGCTGGCTCTGGGCCGAGTAGGCGGCCATCCAGACGCCTGCCGCCGTCAGCAGAATGACGAGGCAGAAGCCGGCGAAGAGCTTGCCGAAAAGCGTGTTGAACAGGCGGTTGAGCATGAGCTACTCCTTCTTTTCGGCGGGACGGCGAGTCGGCGGATGCAGCGGATCAGCGGACCACGAACTGATAGCCCACGCCGCGGATGCTTTCGATCGCGACGCTCGTTCCAAGCACGGCGGCGAGCTTGTGGCGGATCGAGGAGACGTGGACGTCGATCGCGCGGTCATAGCGCTGCATGGCGCGGCCGAGCACCTTCTGGTAGATCTCGTCCTTCGGGACGGGAGTGCCGACCTTGCGGGCCAGCACCTCAAGGAGCGTGAGTTCGGTGCCCGTCAGGTCGATGACGATGCCATTGGCCGTGGCTTCGCGGCGGCTCGGGTTGATGGTGAGGGGGCCAGCCACCACGGGGGCGATCGCAGAGGGCATGTTGGCCGTGCGGCGGAGAATCGCGTTGAGTCGGGCGGCAAGCTCGCGCGGCGGACAGGGCTTGGGAACGTAGTCGTCGGCGCCGAGCTCGAGGCCGATGATGCGGTCGACGGGATCGCCCTTGGCGGTGAGCATGAGAACGGGAAGCTGGCTCTTTTCGCGAATGCGTTTGAGAACCTCCACGCCGCTCATGCCGGGCATCATCACGTCGAGCACGACGATTTCAAATTCCTGTCTTGAAAGCAGTTCCAGAGCCTCGGTGCCGTTGTGGGCAGCAACGGGAGCGAAGCCCTCGAGCTGCAGGTAGTCGACGAGAAGCGTGACGAGCTCGACGTCATCGTCGACGATGAGGATGGGACGGGGATGCTTGAACATAACGGACCCGAAAATAACGGCTTGAACCGTGACTTGGAACAATGGAATGACTCATGTTAACAAAAATCGGCGAGCAAAAGTTTGTTACGTGCTCTTCCGAAACCTTTACCCGAAGCCTGTGGAACGCCGTTGTGGTCTGTAGGAGAATGAAAGTGAGGATCTCAACCGTTTATGATTCTCGTTCAAATTTCCCAAAGACCGGATACAGCAGAAAAACAATGACGAATCCGTTGACGATGAAGAGGTCTGTCCTGGGCTTGCTGATCGGCGCGCTGTTCCTCTCTGGCTGCGCAGTGCAGATGCCGGACATGAAGACCATGGCCGAGGAGGCGGCTCCCGGGGCCTGGAGCGTCTCGATTGAGACTCAGGCGCCTGCCGACCCCGCCGAATTCTGGCAGTCCTGGAACGATCCGAAGCTATCGGCGCTCGTTGAGAAGGCCAGAAGCGCAAATGCCGACGTGCTCACAGCGCTCGCATCACTGCGTACGGCCAGAGCGGGCCTGTCGGAGGCGCAGCATGCGCTCTTTCCCGAGGCCACGATCGGTGGCGACGCTTCGCACCGCCATGCCGACGGCGGTTCGAGCGACAGTTTCTCGGCCTCCGCCGACATGAAGTGGTCGTGGAACCTCGCGGGTGCGGATCTCTCCAACGAGACCGCCAGACGTTATGAGGCGCTCGCGAGCGAAATCTCCGTTGCCGATGCGCAGGCGCTCGTCGAGGCCGAGACGGCTCAGGCGTACATCAACCTGCGTTCGACGCAGGTTCTCCTGCAGATCGCCGAGGACACCGTCAGGAACTACGAGGAAAGCGCCGAGATCGCGGGCTGGCGTGCAGGCGCAGGCCTGAGCAGCGCCTCGGAGGCCGAGGACGCGCTTTCGCAGGTCGCCTCCGCCCGAGCCGCGATTCCTCAGCTGAAGGCGACCGAAGCCACCTATCGAAACGCACTGGCCCGCCTGACGACGATTCCCGCCGACAAGCTCGATCTGGGCACGGGTTCCGTACCTCAGGCGCCGATTCGCCTGACCGCCTCGATTCCCGCCGAGACGCTGATGAAGCGTCCTGACATCCGCAGCGCGCAGGCCTCTCTTCTGGCTGCAGGCGCCGATCTCAGGAGCGCCCGCGAAAGCTATTTCCCGACGCTGTCGCTCTCGGGCTCGCTCGGCACGCAGGCCGCGACGCTCGGCGCCCTCGGCGCGAGCGGCACGGGCATCGCGTCCCTGATCGGCGCGCTGTCCATGCCCGTGCTCAACTGGGGCAGTCTGGCCGCACAGGAGGAGAGGGCCGCCGCATCGCTGGACAAGGCGAAGGCGAACTACCTATCCGTCATCGTGAAGGCGCTTGAGGAGACGGACAACGCCCTCAACGGCATCCGGTCCGCACAGGACCGAACGGCGCTTCTCAGGACGGCCCTTCAGCACACGGAGAAGACCTACGAGCTCACGGGGCTCGAATACAGGTCGGGCATCGGCGACTATTCGATGCTTCTTGAAGCACAGCAGCGCCTCCTCACCCTGAGGGAGAGCGTGACGAACAACATGACGGAGCTTTCCCTTCAGCACGTGAAGCTCTACCGCGCCCTGGGCGGCGCCTGGAAGGCACAGGAGAGTGCAAGATGACCGAACAAGAAAACAACGACCGCACGAAGCTTCTGCTCAAGGATGAAAGCCGCTCGCGCTATGTCCTCTGGGCGGCGGGCGGAGTTCTGGCCGCGCTCGTGGCAGGCGCTTGGTACTGGTATCAGGGCACGCAGAACACCAACGCCGTCAAGTACGTGACCGAGGCCGTCGAGCGCGGGGACGTGCACGTCAGCGTGTCCGCGGACGGCACGCTCGCACCTGTGCGCACCGTCTCGCTCGGTTCCGAGCTTTCGGGCATCGTGCGCGAGGTAAACGTCGACGTCAACGACGAGATCAAGGAGGGCCAGAGCCTCATCGTGCTTGACAAGCGCAATCTGGAGGCGAAGGTGCTTCAGAACAGGGCTTCGCTGCGAAGCGCGGAGGCCAGCCGCAGGCAGAGTGCGGCGAGCCTGAGGGAGGCGGAGCTCAAGCTCAAGCGCATGCAGGAGCTCAATCGTCTCTCCAAGGGCACCATGCCGAGCAAGACCGAGCTTGAGACGCAGGCCGCGTCCGTCGACACGGCGCGCGCGGCGGTCGCCGTGGCCGATGCGAACATCGCCGACGCCATGGCCTCGCTCCAGACGGCTGAGAACGATCTCTCCAAGGCCGACATCAAGTCTCCCATCGACGGCGTGGTGCTCGCCCGTTCGGTCGAGCCCGGCTATGCGGTGGCGGCAAGCCTGCAGGCGGTCGAGCTGCTGACGCTCGCCACCGATCTGAGTCAGCTTGAGCTCGAGGTGTCCGTCGACGAGGCCGACATCGGCGTCGTCAAGCAGGGGCAGAAGGCCTACTTTACGGTGAGCGCCTATCCGAACCGCCGCTTCCCCGCTGAACTGACCAAGGTTTCCTACGGCGCCACGACGACGGAGAACGTGGTGACCTACACGGCCTATCTTCAGGTCGACAACCAGCAGATGCAGCTGCGCCCCGGCATGACGGCTTCGGCCACGATCTCGACGGCCGACAAGCAGGACGTGCTCCTTGTCCCCAATTCCGCCTTCCGCTTCCGTCCCAAGGCCGCATCGGAGAGCGACAAGCCGAAGATGAATGCCATGATGCCGGGGCCGCCCCACGGCGCCGCCAGCAAGAAGGTCAAGGAGATTGCCCAGCACGGCCAGGCGAGCAGGACCGTTTACGTGCTGCGTGACGGCAAGCCCGTGCGCGTCGACGTCGTCACGGGTCTCACCGACGGCATGCAGACCGAAATCGTCTCGGGCGACATCGCCGAGGGCGACAAGGTCGTCGTCGACCAACAGAAGGGCGCCTGAGGAGACGCAATGGGACAGCCACTAGTTGAACTCGTCGACATCCGCAAGCGCTACGGCACGGGCGAGGCGGCCTTCGAGGCCCTGCGCGGCGTGAGCTTTTCGATTGACGAGGGCGAATTCGTCGCCATCATGGGCGCGTCGGGCTCGGGCAAGTCGACGGCCATGAACATCATCGGCGCGCTCGACAGCCCGACGGCGGGCGCGTATCTCTTCAGCGGAATGCACGTCGAGAGCCTGTCGCGCGACCAGCGTGCGCTCCTGCGGCGCAAGTACCTCGGCTTCGTCTTTCAGGGCTTCAATCTTCTCGCCAGAACGACGGCGCTTGAGAACGTGGAGCTTCCGCTCCTCTACCGCGGCATGGGCGCCTCCGAGCGCCGCAAGCTGGCGCGGGCCGCGCTCGACCGCGTAGGCCTGCTGGACTGGGAGCACCATACGCCGGCGGAGCTCTCGGGCGGACAGCAGCAGCGCGTCGCGATTGCGCGCGCCATCGTCACGCGCCCGAAGCTGCTTCTCGCAGACGAGCCGACGGGCAGTCTTGACACGGCGCGAAGCGAGGAGATCATGGCGCTTCTTTCGGCCCTCAACGCCGAGGACGGCATCACGGTCGTGCTCGTCACGCACGAGCCCGACATGGCCCGCTACGCAAAGCGCCACCTTGTCTTCAGGGACGGCCTGCTCATCAGCGACAGCAAGACGGAGGCCGCGTCATGATCGGGAATGCATTCGTGCTGGCCGTGCGCCAGATCAGTCGAAATCCGCTCAGAAGCCTGCTCACCGTGCTCGGCGTCGTGATCGGCGTCATGGCCGTGATCACGATGGTGACGGTCGGCAACGGGGCCTCGCAGGCTATTCGCACGCAGATCGAGTCCTTCGGCAACAACCAGCTGATGCTGCGTCCCGGTCTTCGCATGGGGCCGGGCCAGAGCGTGGGCGCGCCGAACTTCACGCTCGAGGACGCCGATGCGCTCAAGCGCCAGATCGCGGGCATCGTCGCCGTGGCGCCTCAGGCCTCCAAGACCATGACGGTCGTGGCCAACGGGCGCAACTGGCAGACGAGCGTGATCGGCACGGACAACAACTACTTTACGATCGACAACCGCGAAATCGTCGACGGACGCACCTTCGAGCAGGGCGAAATGCAGTCGGGTGCCGCCGTCTGCGTGATCGGCGGCACCATTCAGAAGGAGCTCTTCGGCGAAGGAGCGGAGGTCATCGGACGCACCATCCGCACGGGAAGCTTCTCGTGCAGGGTCGTGGGCCTTCTCAAGACCAAGGGTACGGCCGCCATGGGCGGCGATCAGGACGACCTGCTCGTCATGCCGATCAAGACGCTCCAACGCCGCATCCTCGGCAAGAACCGAGTCGGCGCCCTTCTGGTTTCGGTGAATCCGCAGTCGGACCGAGACCGCCTGCGCGATGCCGTCACGGAGCTCATGCGCGAGAGGCGCAGCCTCTCCGACGGCGATGACGACAACTTCCAGATTCTGGACACGGCGGAGATCGCCGCCAAGGTGGCATCCACCACGCAGATCATGACTACGCTGCTCGCCGCAGTGGCGGCCGTGAGCCTGCTCGTGGGCGGCATCGGCATCATGAACATCATGCTGGTGTCCGTGACAGAGCGAACCCGTGAAATCGGCATCCGACTCGCCATCGGCGCCCTCGAGCGCGAGGTGCTGCTCCAGTTCCTGATCGAGGCGCTGATGCTCGGCTGCATGGGTGGCGCGCTCGGCGTGCTGGCGGCTCTGGGCGTCTCGAAGGCCCTTGCGGTCTACATGGGCGTGCCCTTCATCTTCAGCCCGGGCATCAATCTGCTCGCTTTCACCGTGTCGGCCCTCACGGGCGTGGTGTTCGGCTTCTTCCCCGCCAGACGTGCGGCCAAGCTCGACCCGATCGAGGCGGTGCGTCACGAGTGACGCGGGAGCGCAGTGGAAAAGCAGAAAGGTCCGAAGCGTGAGCTTCGGACCTTTCATTTTGTTTGCTGGTGCGCTTGCCTGATTCGCATGAAGGCGAAAGCGCACGGCTTAGTATGAAAGCGGAAGCGCCGGAAACCAAAAAGAAAAAACACCCCCGGTAGGAATACTCGATTCCTATGTTGATGGGGCATTACTATGGACT
>NZ_JH815514.1:33797-140214 GCF_000297775.1 Sutterella wadsworthensis 2_1_59BFAA | reverse complement strand
AGATTTTAGGGCGTACAACCGTGGTTGTACGCCCTAATTTAATTCCCCGCTTTCATGCGCAGGGGGGTGGCACTAAAGTGCTACACACCTCTTAGAACGGAACGTCGTCGCCTTCAAGCTGGTCGAAGGGGGTGTTGGACGTCACCGGGGCGCTCTGGCGGGCTGGCTGGGGAGCTGGCTGGGGAGCGGGACGCGAGGCGCGCGGAGCGCTTTCGAAGCCGTCGTCCATGCCCTGGTTGTCGGACTGGCGGCGGTCGAGGAGCTGCATCGTTTCGCCGATGATTTCGGTGGCGTAGCGGTCAGTGCCGTCCTTGGCCTGGTACTTGCGGGTGCGCAGGCGGCCTTCGATGTAGCACTGGCTGCCCTTGTGGAGGTATTCCTTGGCGATTTCGGCAAGGCGGGAGAAGAGGACCACGCGGTGCCATTCGGTTTCGCTGACGGTCTGGCCTTCGGCGTTGCGGTAGCGGCGCGTCGTGGCGATGTTGAGCGTCGTGATGGCGGTGCCGCCGTCCGTCGTGTAGCGGGTTTCGGGATCTCGGCCGAGATTGCCGATCAGGATTACCTTGTTGATGGAAGCCATGATTAACTAACTTGCAAAATTATATCTATCGAACTTGAATTGCTTCACCTTGTTCATGCTGTCTGCGGGGCTTGGGCTCCTTGAGGCCAAGTGCAAGCAGGAACCAACAAAGCATAGCAAAACTCGATGCATAGAACACGGCCTGCGATGAAAAATGTTGGGCGATCCAGCCGCCCGCGGCGCCGCCGACGAAGAGCCCGAAGCTCTGCGTCGTGTTGTAGATGCCGAGTGCAAGCCCCTTGTCGGCCTTGGGGGCCGTGCGCGAGATGAGGCCGGGCAGCGTGGCTTCGAGGATGTTGAAGCCGATGAAGAAGAGCGTCACGAGGAAGGCCACCTCCCAGACGGAGTGCATCAGGAAGGAGAAGAGCACGAAGACGACCGCGAGAAGGAGCACGTTCATGCGCAGGAGCGAGGCGACCTTGCGGTTGCGCTCGGCCCAGATGATGGGCTTCATCATGACGGCGAAGCCGATGAGCACGGCGGGAAGATAGATGTACCAGTGGTGCAGGACGGGAAGTCCCATCTCGACGAGCTGCGTCGGAATGACGACGAAGAGGGCCATCTGCACGCAGTGCAGGCAGAAGATGCCCGCGTTGAGGCGCATGAGCTGAGGGTCGAAGGCGACCTTGGGCCAGGGCTGGTGGTCGTCCGCCTCCTCGGTGGCGACGGCGGGCACGTCGGGCACGACCTTGAGGACGATCCAGACGGCGCCTGCGGAAAGGACGGCCGTGAGCCAGAAGAGTCCGGGCACGCCCCAGAGTTCGGTGAGCGGCGGGGCGGCGACGAGGCTGAACGCGAAGGTGAGGCCGATCGAGGCGCCGACGAGCGCCATGGCCTTCGTGATGACGTGGTCGCGCACGCTGTCCGCAATGAGCGCGGTGACGGCGGCGGAGATGGCGCCCGCGCCCTGAAGCGCGCGGCCGATCATGACGGCCCAGATCGTGGTGCCCATGGCGGCGACGACGCTGCCTGCAATGAAGAGCAGGAGGCCGGCGACGATGACGGGCTTGCGGCCGAGACGGTCGCTCGCAGCGCCGAACGGAATCTGCAGGACGCTCTGGGTGAGGCCGTAGATGCCGAGCGTGAGGCCGACGAGAAAGTCGCTGTCTCCGCCGGGCAGGTGCCTGGCATAGACTGCGAAGACGGGAAGAATGAGGAAGAGTCCGAGCATGCGCAGGGCGAAAATGCCTGCGAGGGAGATGCTGGAACGCTTCTCCTGAGCCGTCATGGCTCCGGAGGCGTTTGAGGGATCGTGTTTGGCGCGCATGAGTAGCCGTAAGAATGAAAAGTCGGGAGGACATCCTTTCCCCGAACGGTAGGACAGTCTATATTTGTTAGTTTGATTTTGCCCTTAAGAGCCGTCTTCACATGATGAAAGCCATTTCCGTGCGTGGCGCGCGCACCCACAACCTCAAGAACGTCAGTCTGGATATCCCGCGAGACAAGCTCACGGTCATCACGGGACTTTCGGGCAGCGGCAAGAGTTCGCTCGCCTTCGACACGCTTTACGCGGAGGGGCAGCGCCGCTACGTGGAGAGCATTTCGGCTTATGCGCGGCAGTTCCTTGAGCTGCGTCCGAGGCCCGACGTCGACGGCATCGATGGACTTTCGCCCTCCATCGCCATCGGACAGCGCAGGAGTTCGGGCTCGTCGCGCTCGGTCGTGGGCACCGTCACCGAAATCTCGGACTACATGAGGCTTCTCTTCGCCCGCGCGGGCGTGCCCTACTGCCCCGAGCACGGCAAGCATCTGGAGATGAGCTCGATCGCCTCGATCGTCGACCGCACGCTCACGCTCTCGGACGGCGCGAAGATCATGGTGCTCGCACCTGTTTCTCGCGGCAAGACGGGCAACTTCAAGGCGTATTTCGAGAAGTCCCTCGCCGATGGCTACGTGAGGTTCAGGATCGACGGCGTCGTTCAGGTTCTCGAGGTTGCACCGTCCCTCAACGACGGCCGGCCGCACGACGTGGACGTCGTGGTCGACCGTCTCAAGGTCTCGCCCGAGGCCCGCACTCGTCTGGCTGAAAGCTGCCAGAGCGCATCCGACCTGAGCAACGGCCGCGTCTACATCGAGGAGTTCGGCACGGGGATGCACTACGAGTTCAGCACGCAGTTCGCCTGTCCGCTCTGTAGCTTCAGCGTTCCTGCGCTCGAACCCATTCACTTCTCCCCCTTCAATCCCGCCGGATGCTGCACGGCCTGCGAAGGCACGGGTACCGTGCGGGCCTTCGACGCAGGGAAGGTCGTAACGGCCGAGACGGGATCGATTGAGGCGGGCGCCATCCCGGGATGGGATGCGAGGAACGGCGTCAAGTTCAAGCTCATCTCCGCTGCGGCGGAGGTGCTCGGCGTGTCCGTCCGCACGCCCTGGTGCGAGTATCCGGAAGAGGTGAAGCAGGTCTTCCTCTATGGCAACGAGCAGACGCGCAAGCTACGGGTGCCCTTCATCGGCGTGATGAACGACCTGCAGAGGCAGTGGGACGATCCGAGGACCCTCAGCTACATGAGGCAGGGTCTCGAGACGTACCGCTCCGACGTCACCTGTCCCGTCTGCAAGGGCGAACGACTTCGCCCCGAGCTTCTGTCCGTCTACGTGGGGGACGGCGACAAGCGCTACTCCTACGGCGAGATGAACTCGATGAGCCTCTCGCAGCTTCGAGCGGCGTTCGCGGGACTTGAGTTCTCGGAGCGCAGGGCTGCGGTGGCCGAGCGTCTGACGGCGGCCATCTCGAGCCGCCTCGCCTTCCTTGAGAACGTGGGGCTGGGCTATCTCTCCCTGAACCGCCGCGCCGACACGCTGTCGGGCGGCGAGATGCAGCGCATCAGGCTTGCGAGCCAGATCGGCTCGGGGCTCTCGGGCGTGCTTTACGTTCTGGACGAGCCGAGCATCGGCCTGCATCAGCGTGACAACGAAAGGCTTTTGAAGAGCCTCGCCGACCTGAGGGACCTCGGCAACACCGTCATCGTCGTCGAGCATGACGAGGACGCCATGCGTTCGGCCGACTATCTCGTCGACATGGGGCCCGGTGCGGGCGAGAAGGGTGGCGAGGTTCTCGCTGCCGGCACGCCCGAGGAGGTCATGGCAAGCGAGCGCTCCCTGACGGGCAAATACCTCAGGGGCGAGCTGAAGATTCCCGTGCCGAAGGAGCGCCTCAAGCCCGAGCGCGGCTGGCTTACGCTTTCGGGCGCCTGCGGCCACAACCTGCGCAACGTCACCCTCAGGGTTCCCGTCGGACTTCTGAGCGTCGTGACAGGCGTTTCGGGCTCGGGCAAGTCCTCGCTCGTCATCGACACGCTCTATGCGGCGATGTCCCGCACGATCAACCGTGCGACGACGATGCGGCCGCTTCCGTACGGACGCATCGAGAACATCGAGGCCTTCGACAAGGTCATCATGGTCGACCAGTCGCCCATCGGACGCACGCCCCGTTCGAACCCTGCGACCTATACGGGCATCTTCTCCGCCATCCGCGAGGTGTTCGAACAGACGCAGACTGCGCGCGAACGCGGCTACGCGGCAAGCCGCTTCAGCTTCAACGTCAAGGGAGGCCGATGCGAGGCCTGTCAGGGCGACGGCATCGTCTGCATGCAGATGCAGTTCCTGCCCGACGTCTACGTGCCCTGCGACGTCTGCCATGGACGCCGCTACAACAGGGAGACGCTTGAGGTGACCTATCAGGGCAGGAACATCGCCGACGTGCTCGAGATGACCGTCGACGAGGCGCTCCCGTTCTTCGACGCCTATCCGAAGATCAAGCGCGTCCTGCAGGCGCTCGCCGACGTCGGCCTCGGCTACATCAAGCTCGGCCAGAGCGCGACGACCTTCTCGGGCGGCGAGGCCCAGCGCATCATGCTCGCCGCCGAGCTGTCGCGACCCGAAACGGGCCGCACGCTCTACATCCTCGACGAACCCACGACGGGCCTTCACTTCAAGGACATCGAGCAGCTTCTCGGCGTCCTGCGCCGCCTGACGGATCAGGGCAACACCGTCCTCCTCATCGAGCACAACCTCGACGTCGTCAAGTGCGCCGATTACGTGGTCGACATGGGCCCCGACGGCGGTGAGAACGGAGGCGTCATCATGGCCGAGGGCACGCCTGAGGAAGTGGCGGAGTCCGACAGCGTCTCGTCGCCTTATCTGAAGCGTGTTTTATAAGTCGATATAAGGAAATACATCTGTGTCCGTGATGATTTTGGGTGCGTCGGGCCGTCTCGGCAGGGCGCTTTGGGAGAGCCGTCCGCAGACGCTCGAAGTGACGGCGCTGACGCATGCGGAGCTTGATGTAACGGACATTCGGGCGGTCGAGGCCGTCATTGCGCTCGCTAGGCCCGACGTCGTGATCAATGCCGCGGCTTGGACGGACGTGGCGGGCGCCCAGACGAACGCGGCCGCTGCGCGGGCTGTCAATGCCGTGGCGCCCGGCGCCATGGGGCGTCTTTTCGCCCGCACGGGCGTCAGGATCGTGCACTTCTCGACGGACTATGTCTTTTCGGGAGAGGGTTCCTCACCCTGGAACGAAGCTTCCGAGGCCCATCCCAGACAGGCGGGCGTCTACGGCGTCACGAAGCACGAGGGGGAGAGGCTCCTTGAGGAAAGCGGCGTTTCGGGAGCGATCGTGCGCGCGGGCTGGCTTCACAGCGGCGAGCGCGACTTCGTGAAAGCCATTCTGTCGGCGGCGGCCGAGGGCAGGGCTCTCTGCGTGACCGCCTCTCAGATCGGTACGCCTACTTCGACGGAGGCGCTCGCCCGATGGACCTGGGACGCCCTGCCCGAACTGACGCCTGTCGATCGACTGACGACGGTCCACTACGTGGAGGAAGGCGGCTGGATCAGCAGGGCCGATATGGCCGTTCATGCACTGGAGGCGGCCGAGGACCGGGCCATCAGGCTCGGTGAATTCAAGCTGGCCATTCGCTTCCGAAAGGCCAGGGAGGGCATGCGGAGAACGGATGCCGACGACGGCTTCAGGCCGCTCAACTGCCGGCTCTCGAGTCTCAAAAAGGACGAGTTTCCGCGGACGGAACGGTGGATGGAGGGTGTGGATAAGTCTGTGGATATCGTGGTTGAGGCCAAAAAATCCCTGTGGATAACTCAAAAATGAGAGTCTGAATCTCCTTGAATTTCAATAAGATGAAATGAAAACGGCCGCCAAGGGGGCGGCCGTGGATAACTTTGGCTCTCCTGTAGGGGAGCGGTGCGTCAGCGCTTGTTGGACTCGAAGTTCCAGGCGTCCCTGCACATGTCGTCGATCGTGCGGGAGGCCTTCCATCCGAGGAGCCTTTCGGCGCGGGCGGGGTCGCACCAGTTGGCGGCGATGTCGCCCTCGCGGCGGTCGACGAGTTCGTAGGGAACGGAACGGTCGCTGGCCTTTTCAAAGGCCTTGACGACTTCGAGGACGCTGTAGCCGCGGCCGCAGCCGAGGTTGATGGCGATCCAACCCGTGTGGTTCATGATGTAGGGCACGGCCTTGGCGTGGCCGTCGGCGAGGTCCATCACGTGGATGAAGTCGCGCACGCCCGTGCCGTCGGGCGTCGGGTAGTCGTGTCCGAAGACGCGCAGGCGGGGCAGCGTGCCGTGAGCCACGCGGGCGACGTAGGGCAGCAGGTTGTTCGGAATGCCGTTGGGATCCTCGCCGATGAGGCCCGAGGGATGGGCGCCGATCGGGTTGAAGTAGCGCAGGCAGACGGCGCTGAATTCGGGATAGGCGCGGCAGACGTCCGCGAGAATCTGCTCGATGTGCAGCTTCGAGCGGCCGTACGGGTTCGTCGGTTCGCCGGTCGGGCAATCCTCGGTGAGGGGAAGCGTCTCGGGCGTGCCGTAGACCGTCGACGAGGAGCTGAAGATGATGCGGTTGACGCCCTTCCTGCGCATGGCCGCGAGCAGCACGAGCGTGCCGTTGACGTTGTTGTCGTAGTACTCGACGGGCTTGCTGACGGATTCGCCCACGGCCTTGAGGCCTGCGAAGTGAATGACGGCGTCGACACCGTCGAGCGCCTTCTCCATGGCGGCGGCGTCGCGGATGTCGCCTTCGATGAAGACGGGGCGACGGCCCGTGATCGTCTCGATTCGGTCGAGAACGGAGCGGTCGGCGTTGGAGAGATTGTCGAAGAGCACGACGTCATGGCCGGCCTCGATGAGCACGACGGCCGTATGGGAGCCGATGAAGCCCATGCCGCCGGTGAGCAGAATGTTCATGTCTGGGTCCTGCGAGGTGAAGACGGGAGGCGCGGGAGCGCCGTCCCCTGGGGTGGTGGCATTGTAATGCTGCGGCGTGATTGCAACAACAGTCTTCCCGAATCGGCGTGCGGCCCGGCCGTATAATCACAGTTTTTTGCAGGATCGAGCATGCAGGAAGGAACCGTACTCTGCTTTGACTTCGGACTGGCCAGAACCGGCGTCGCCTCGGGCAATACGCTCACGCGCAGCGCGCAGCCCGTCACGATCATTCATGCCAGAACGAACGACGAGCGCTGGAAGGCCGTCGAGGCCCTCGTGAAGGAATGGGAGCCCGTGCTTCTGGTGGTCGGCGTACCCCGTCACGGGGACGGCACGGACTGCGACCTCACGCCCCGCTGCGAGCGCTTCGCCCGCCAGCTCGGCGGCCGCTTCCGCCTGCCCGTGCGCACCGTCGACGAGCGCTTCTCGTCCGTGATGGTCGAACACGGCGCGGACAAGATCGACGACGAGGCCGCCGCCGTCATCCTGCAACAGTACTTCGACGAGCAGGACGCCGTCGCCTGAGGAAGCCTTTCATGCGCTATGTCATCGGATGCGGCCGCATGGCCGCCGTGGGGATCATGATCCTTGTGATCCTCTTCATCCTTCTCGTGCTTTTCCCGCTGGTCGGCCGCAAGGGCCGCGGCCGCTGCGTCAGGCGCGTCTGCCGCGTGCTCATGCGCGTGCTCGGCGTGCGCATGACCGTCAGGGGCGCGGTGCCCGTCGCGCAGAGCGCCGAATGCGGCGTGAACGGAGAGGGACCGGGCTACATGGTCTGTGCAAACCACGTTTCCTTCATCGACATCTTCATCCTCGATGCGGTCCTTCCGTGCCGCTTCGTCGCCAAGAAGGAGATCGCCTCCTGGCCCGTCTTCGGCTTCATCGCCAGGGGAACAGGCACGCTCTTCATCGACCGCAACCGCAAGCGCGCCGTGCTTGAGATCGCCGACGCCATGGCGGGCGCCATCAACGAGGGCACCAACGTGCTCTTCTTTCCCGAGGGCACGACGGGCAACGGCCTTGAGCTTCTGCCTTTTCATCCGAATCTCTTCGAGGCCGCCGTCCGCTCGGGCGCGCAGATTCTGCCCGTGACGCTCCGATACACGCTCGACGGCAAGCCGAGCGGGCTCGTTTCCTATGCGGGGGACGTCGCGCTCTTCACGGTCCTCAAGCGAATCCTCTTCACGCCGGGACTCGACGTCGAGGTGACGGTGCTCGATCCCGTCTCCGTCGACGGAAAGACCCGCCAGGCGCTCTGCCTTGAGGCATCCGCGCTCATGTCGGGGGCGCTCGGCGTCTCCGACGTCACCGCTGAACGCGAAGAGGCCCGCAGGCGCCGCCTGCAGGCCATGTCCGAAACGAAGGCCGAAGCCGAAAAGACCGTCTGAGACGGACTTATTTGTATTTGAAGGGGTCTGCCCAGCAGGGGCAGTCCTCCTGATAGATCCGCCTGTCGGGGAAGCGCACGGCGGTGAGCTTCCCGCCCCACAGGCATCCCGTGTCGATGGCCACGATGTCGTCGCGGCGGATGAGGCCCAGCATGGACCAGTGGCCGAAGCAGATGGGCGTGCCCGCCATGGGGCGCTTCGAGTATTCGAACCACGGGATCAGGTGCTTGGGTGCGGAGCCGATGTCCTCCTTCTGCTTGAAGTCGAGCTCGGCCGTCTTTTTGTCCACGAAACGCATGCGCGTGAAGCAGTTGAGAATGGCCTGCATGCGCTCGCCGCCCTTGAGCCCGTCGTCCCAGTCGCTGTTGCCGTACATCTGCTGGAGCATGGCCTTCCAGTCGGGCCCCGACAGCACGGCCTCGGCCTCGCGTGCGAGTCCCCTGGCCTTTTCCAGCGTCCAGAGCGGATGAACGCCCGCATGCACGAAGACGGCGTCCTCGGTTTCGATCATGATGGACTGGTGCCTGAGCCACTCGATGAGTTCGTCCGCGTCGGGCGCCTCGAAGATTTCTCCGATCGTGTCCTTCTTGTGCACCTTGCTCGCACCCGCCGCCACGGCCAGAAGGTGCAGGTCGTGGTTGCCGAGCAGGCATCGCGCCCTGCTGCCGAGGCCAGCGACGCGCCGAAGGGTCGCTAGCGATTCGGGCCCCCTGTTGACGAGATCGCCGAGGAAGATGAGCGGGGCGTCCTCCGGGAGCTGTTCGAGCAGACCGTCCAGGCTTTCCAGACAGCCCTGCAGGTCGCCGATGGCGAAGTACGGGTTCGTGACCATAAGAATCTCTAATTCGTGCTAGTCTTTACGACAATTTCAGCGTTGATTGCCCCGACTGAGGGACAACCCTGATTTTCTCAATTGTACTTTTTATTGGTCACAAGACAATGAAGCCTGTTCGCAAAGTCGTGTTCCCCGTCAACGGTCTCGGCACCCGCTTTCTTCCCGCCACGAAGGCGATGCCCAAGGAAATGCTCCCCGTGGTCGACATGCCCCTGATCCAGTACGCAGTGGCGGAAGCCGCTGCGGCGGGCATCACCGAAATGATCTTCGTGACCGGCCGCAACAAGCGCGCCATCGAGGACCACTTCGACTCCTATCCCGAACTCGAGCGCGAGCTTGAGGAAAAGGGCAAGGACGAGCTTCTCGAGCTCGTGCGCGGCATCGTTCCCGCCGGCGTCAAGTGCATCTACATCCGCCAGCCCAAAGCCCTCGGCCTCGGCCACGCCGTGCTGTGCGCCAAGCCCGTCGTGGGTGACGAGCCCTTCGGCGTCATGCTCGCCGACGACCTCGTCGACGCTCCGAGCTCCTGCATCGGCCAGCTGACGGCCGTGCGCGAAGCCCGCGGCGGCGGTTCCGTGATCGCCGTCCAGGACGTTGCTCCCGAAGCCACGAACAAGTACGGCATCGTGAGCGTGGATGACACGAGCCTGCAGACCTCCCAGATGCGCGGCATCGTCGAGAAGCCCGACCCCAAGGTCGCGCCGTCCCGTATGGCCGTGATCGGCCGCTACGTCTTCGAACCCGAAGTCTTCGACTACCTCGAGAAGGTCACGGTCGGCGTCGGCGGTGAAATCCAGCTCACCGACGGCATCGCCTCGTCGCTCGACACGGTGCCGACCTACGCCCACCGCTTCGAGGGCACGCGCTTTGACTGCGGCAGCAAGCAGGGCTTCCTTGACGCGACCATTCACTTCGCACGCAAGCGCGGCTTCAAGATCAACTGATCCCGCCTTCCGCAAGAATGACAAAACCCGCACAGGCCGACAGCCGTGCGGGTTTTGTTGTTTCAGAGGGCTTCGGGAGGCCGTCAGGCGCCGCGGACCTTCTTCAGAAGGGCCGTGGTGGAGCGTTCGTGCTCGAACTGAACCGTGACGGTCCTGGCGCCCCAGGTGGCGACGAGCTTCGCCTCGGGGAGGTCCTCGATGCGGTAGTCGCCGCCCTTGACGTAGATGTCGGGGTGGGCAAGCTCGACGGCCTTGAGCGGCACCTTGTCCTGGAAGACGACCACGAGGGAGACGGACTCGAGCGAGGCGAGTACGGCGGCGCGGTCGGCCTCGGTGTTGATCGGACGGTCGTCGCCCTTGCCGAGCATCTTGACGGAGGCGTCGCTGTTGATGGCCACGACGAGACTGCCGCCGAGGCTGCGGGCCTGGGCGAGGTAGGTGACGTGGCCGCGGTGCAGGATGTCGAAGACGCCGTTGGTCATGACGACCGGATGCGCAAGCGCGGCGGCGCGCTCGGCGAGCTCGTCCATCGTGCAGATCTTGCCTTCAAAGGCAGGGGCGGGTAGACGGGTGCTCACGGGAGACTCCTTTGCTTGAGTTGTGCGAACCAGGGGGAGGCGACGGCGTCGGCCAGACTCCTGAAGGCCCCGGTGGCGTCCGCGGAGGGAACGGGGGCCTCAAGGCCGTCGGTGCCGAGCTGAATGCGCTCAACGCAGCCTGCGGCGCGGCCTGCCGTCATGTCGCCCGGCTTGTCGCCGAACATGATCGAGGTCGAAAGGTCGATGCCGAGGTCCTCGGCAGCCTTGAGAAGCATGCCGGGACGGGGCTTCCTGCAGTCGCAGTCCATGCGGTAGGGCAGATTCGCCTTTTCGGGATGGTGTGGACAGAAGTAGACGCCTGCGACGGGGGCGCCCGCCTCGGCGAAGCGGGCCTTCATCCAGTCGGTGAGGCGGGTGAAAGCGGCTTCGTCGTAGTATCCGCGTCCGATGCCCGACTGGTTGGTGACCACGACGAGCAGGTAGCCTGCTTCCGAGAGGGCGCGGGCGGCCTCAAGGACGCCCGGAACCCAGTCGAACTCCTCGATCTTGTGGACGTAGGCGTGATCGATGTTGATCACGCCGTCACGGTCGAGAAATGCGGCCTTTCTCATCATTCTTCCACGTTCGGGAAGGCGGCGAGGAGGTTCTGCATGTACTCGCGGGTGCCCTCCTGAACCGTGCGGAACTCGACGTCGCAGCCGGCCTTGCGCAGGTTCTCGAGGTTGGCCTGCGTGAAGGCCTGGTACTTGCCCTTGAGGGCTTCGGGGAACGCGATGTACTCGAGCTCGCCCGTCGCGACGGCCTCTTCGAGCGTGAGCTGCTGCCTGCCGTCGTGTTCGCGCAGGGCGTTGATCACGGACAGGGCGACGTCGTTGAACGGCTGGGCTCGGCCCGTGCCGCAGTTGTAGACGCCGGAGACGGGCTTGTCGAGGAAGTGCATAAGCACCTTGCAGACGTCGCCGACATAGACGAAGTCGCGGGACTGCTCGCCGTTGCCGTAGCCGAGGCAGCCTTCAAAGAGCTTGACCTTGCCCGTGCGGCGGTACTGGAAGTACTGGTGGAAGGCGACGGAGGCCATGCGGCCCTTGTGCTGCTCGTTCGGGCCGTAGACGTTGAAGTAGCGCAGGCCGATCACGGGAGCGCGAAGGCTCTTGAGTTCGCGGCGAAGCACCTGGTCAAAGAGGTACTTGGAGTAGCCGTAGACGTTGAGCGGGCCTTCATAGCGGACGTCCTCGATGAACTCCTGGTGCGCGCCGTACGTGGCGGCGGAGGAGGCGTAGATGAAGGGAATGCCGAGTTCCTGGGCCCAGCGGTAGAGCTCAAGCGTGTAGCGGTAGTTGTTCTCCATCATGTACTTGCCGTCGTGCTCCATCGTGTCGGAGCAGGCACCCTGATGGAAGATCGCCTCGGGCTTCGGAGCGGAGCCGTCACGCACGCGGGCGATGAAGTCGCGCTTGTCGAAGTAGTCGGAGATGCTGCACTTGGCAAGGTTCTGGTACTTTTCGCCGCGCTCGAGATTGTCGACGGCGATGATGTCGGTGATGCCGCGCTCGTTGAGGGCGAGAACGTTGTTGCAGCCGATGAAGCCGGCGGCGCCGGTGACGAGAATGCTCATGGCAGTCAATCCTTAAAAGAGTTCTTCATAAGAAACGGTGGCGGTGCCGAGCTTGCCGACGACCACGCCGGCGGCACGGTTGGCCGTGCGGACGGCTTCCTCGACGGTCATGCCCGTGGCGAGCATGGTGGCGAGGATGGCGATGACGGTGTCGCCCGCGCCCGAGACGTCGTAGACCTCGCGCGCCTGAGTGGGCACGGTGATCTGGCCGCCTTCAAAGTAAAGGGTCATGCCTTCCTCGCTGCGGGTGAGGAGGAGGTACTTGAGGCCGAGCTCGGCGCGCAGGCCCTGGGCCTTGGCGGTGAGCTCCTCCTCGGTCCTCCAGGAGCCGACGACCTGGCGGAGTTCGGAGCGGTTGGGCGTGAGCATCGTGGCGCCGCGGTAGCGCGAGTAGTCGTCGCCCTTGGGATCGATGAGGACGGGGATGCCCGCATCGCGCGCCATGGCGATCATGGAGACGATGTGGGAGAGGCCGCCCTTGCCGTAATCGGAGAGAATCAGGGCGTCGTGTTCGGCGAGCAGGGCGCGGAACTTGTCGAGGTGCTTGTTGAGGACCTCCTCGGCGGGATGCGACTCGAAGTCGCAGCGAAGCATCTGCTGTTGGCGGGCCACGACGCGCAGCTTGACGGTCGTGTCGAGCGATTCGTCGAACTGGAAGTGCGGCGTGATGCCCTGTTCGCGCGCAAAGCGTTCGAGCGTGCGGCCGGGTTCGTCGTTGCCGACGACGCAGAGCAGGGAGGAGCGGCCGCCGACGCTGGCGATGTTGACCGCGACGTTGGCCGCGCCGCCGAGGCGCTCTTCGGTGCGGCTGATGCGCACAACGGGAACCGGCGCTTCGGGGGAGATGCGTTCGGCGTCGCCAAACCAGTAGCGGTCCAGCATGGCATCGCCCGTCACGAGAACGCGGGCTTTGGAAAGAGTCTGTTTGTCCATAAAACTTGCGGGCGGCGCAACGGCCGCCATGGTGGTAGACGTGCCCTGATTGTAATGGTTGGCGGGCCCTCGCGTCGGCGCGGCCGTGCGTTTGCCAACGGTTGCAATCGGGTTTTGGGCGGAAGTCACCGATTGGCTACAATTATCTAATTACCTGAAGCAGGCGCAGGCCCCGTTCCAGCGCCTGCGGACTAATACGAGGAGAGAAATTATGGCGCCCGACGCCTCTATTTTTAAGGCTTATGACATTCGCGGCATTGTTGACAAGACTTTGACGGAGGATGCCGTCCGCCAGATCGGCCGGGTGCTCGGCACGATGGCGCACGAGGCCGGCAGGACCTCGTTCTGCGTCGGCCGCGACGGCCGCCTGTCGGGCGAGAGGCTCGCGGGCGCCCTGATGGAGGGCATCACTTCCGCAGGCGTGGACGTCATCGACATCGGCATGGTGCCGACGCCCGTTCTCTACTTCGCCACCGTCCACTTCGGCAACGGCACGGGCGTCGCCGTGACCGGCTCGCACAATCCGCCCGAATACAACGGCCTCAAGATGATGATCGGCGGCATCACGCTCTTCGCCGACCAGATTCAGGGCATTCTCGCCCGCATCCGGAACGAGGACTGGCGCACGGCCGAGGTGCCGGGCACGATCCGCCGTGAGGACGTGGTGCCCGCCTATCTCGAGCGCGTCCTTTCCGACGTGCGCCTCGAGCGCTCAATGCGCATTGCGATCGATGCGGGCAACGGCGTCGCCGGCCCCGTCGCCGCCAGGCTCTTCAAGTCCCTTGGCTGCGAGGTGACCGAACTCTTCACGGACGTTGACGGCACCTTCCCGAACCATCATCCCGATCCCTCCAAGCCCGCCAATCTCGAGGACCTCAAGAAGGCGGTTCTCAAGGACGGCATCGAGCTCGGCCTCGCCTTCGACGGCGACGGCGACCGCCTCGGCGTCGTGACGAAGTCGGGCGAGATCATTTATCCCGACCGTCAGATGATGCTCTTTGCGAAGGACATCCTTGCGCATCATCCCGGCGCCCAGATCGTCTACGACGTCAAGTGCACGCGCCGTCTGGTGCCCTGGATCGAAGCCTGCGGCGGCGTCCCGACGATCAGCTGCACGGGCCACTCTCTCGTCAAGGCCAAGCTGCGCGAGACGGGCGCTCCGTTCGCGGGCGAGATGTCGGGCCATCTCTTCTTCAACGACGGCCGCTGGCCCGGCTTTGACGACGGCGTTTATGCCGGCGCCCGCATCCTTGAAATCCTTTCCCGCGAGGCGGATCCGTCCGCCGCGCTTGAAGCGCTCCCGAGCGCCGTCAACACGCCCGAACTGCAGATCCGCATGGCCGAAGGCGAGAACAAGGCCTTCATCGCCCGCCTGCAGAAGGAGGCCCGCTTTGACGACGCGCTTGACGTGATCACGATCGACGGCGTGCGCGTCGAGTGGAACGACGGCTTCGCGCTCGCCCGCTCCTCCAACACGACGCCGGTCGTCGTGCTTCGTCTCGAAGGCGACACGCCCG
The DNA here is from genome assembly GCF_000297775.1 of Sutterella wadsworthensis 2_1_59BFAA. Taxonomy (GTDB): domain Bacteria; phylum Pseudomonadota; class Gammaproteobacteria; order Burkholderiales; family Burkholderiaceae_F; genus Sutterella; species Sutterella wadsworthensis_A. Next base: position 125,644 of record NZ_JH815514.1, on the reverse strand, counting down.
AGGCGCTCGAGCGCATCAAGAAGACCTTTGCGGAGGTGCTGCTCAAGGTCGAGCCGTCGCTTGAGCTTCCCTTCTGATAGACCGCGTCAGGAATTTTCCTCATGACTGATTCGAACAACTGGACCCTGCTTCCCTTCCTGCGCGACAGCGCAGGCGTGGACACCATGGTGACCGCCTGCGGGATCCGCCTTGACATCTCCCGCCAGCGCCTGACGGGCGAGGACCTCAAGCGCCTTGTCGACCACTGCCGCACGCGCGGCGTCGAGGAGGCGCACCGCCGCATGATGGCGGGCGAGATCGTCAATCCGAGCGAAGGGCGCGCAGCGCTTCACACTTCGCTGCGATCCTTCTCGGCCGGTGCGCCGAAGTTCGCCGAGGTCGACCGCGAGCGTCGCCGCATGCTCGACTTCGCGCGCCAGGTGCGCGAGGGCATCCGCCTCGGCTGCAGGGGTGACCGCATCACCGACGTGATCAACGTCGGCATCGGCGGCTCCGACATGGGGCCGCACGCGGTCTACCATGCGCTTCGTCCCTCCAATCCGAAGATCCGCGTCCATTTTCTCTCCACCGTCGACGGCGTGCTCCTTGAGCGCATTCTCGACGTCTGCAATCCGCTGACGACCCTCGTCGTCGTCTCCTCGAAGAGCTTCGGCACCCGCGAGACGCTCGTCAACGCCGCAGCCGTCGACCAGTGGCTGCTCAACCACGGCATCGTGGGCACGGACCGTGCGCACCACATGGTGGTCGTCTCGGCCAACCCCGACGCGGCCGCCCAGATGTGCCTGCCCGAGGAGAACTTCTTCCGCATGTGGGACTGGGTCGGCGGCCGATTCTCCGTCTGGGGCGCAGTGGGCCTGCCGCTCGCACTCTCTCTCGGGCCCGAGGTTTTCCTCGAGTTCCTGCAGGGCGCGGCCGAAATGGACCGCCACTCGCTGACGGCGCCGCTTGAGAAGAACCTTCCCGCGACGCTGGCCATGATTGCGTTCTGGAACGCCAACCGCCTCGAGATCAGCACGCACTGCGTGCTGCCCTACGACGAGCGCCTGCGCGTGATCGTGCCCTGGCTGCAGCAGCTCGAGATGGAGTCGCTCGGCAAGAACCACACGCCTGACGGCCGCCGCATCCCCGGCAGGACCGGCCAGGCCGTCTGGGGCGCAAACGGCAACGAGGCCCAGCACAGCTTCTACCAGTGGCTTCGCGAAGGCACGGGCCGCGCCAGCATCGATCTCCTCTGGAGCGAGATGCCCGGCCACCGCTATGCGGAGCACTACCGCGTGCTGCTCGCCAACGCCCGAGCTCAGGCCGAGGCGCTCATCATGCGCGATCCCGACAATCCCTGCTTCAACGCCGTCTCAGCCATCGTGATGGACGCCGTGACGCCGCGCCGCCTCGGCGCGCTCATGGCCATGTACGAGCACAAGACGACGATGCTCGGCACGCTCTTCGGCATCAACCCCTTCGACCAGCCCGGCGTCGAGCTTGGCAAGCGCCTGAGCAAGCGCGCTGAACGTGGCGAGGATCCGATGACTGCAGTTGCGGAAGAGGTGAGGTTTTAATTGAAGATCCTCGTCATCAAGTCCTCCTCCATGGGCGACATCATTCATGCGCTGCCCGTGGCTCATGACATCAGGCAGGCTCTGCCCGAGGCCGAGCTTCACTGGGTTGCGGAAGAGAGCTTCCGCGACATTCCGACGCTCGCCCCCGCAGTCTCCAAGGTTCACGTGACGGCCTTCCGCCGCTGGCGCAAGGCCATTCTCTCGGGTCCCGTCCGAGCCGAAATGGCGGACGTGAAGAATGCGCTTCGCGCCGAACACTACGACGTCGTGCTCGACATCCAGGGGCTGATGCGCTCGGCGATGGTCGCCCGCTGGGCGGGCGTTCCCGCCACGGGCTACAGCTGGGGCACGGCCCGCGAGCCGATCGCCTCGCTCGCCTATGCCCGCAAGCTTGATCTGCCCGCATCGCTCGGCGCCGTGCGCCGCTACCGCATGGCCGCAGCCGAAGCTCTCGGCTACGAGATCGATCCCGAAAGGCCCGTCTTCGGCCTGCAGGCGAATGCGGAGCCGTCCGTGAAGCCCGCCGGTCCCTATGCGGCGCTGGCCGTCAATACGAGCCGTGACGAAAAGCTCTGGCCCGAGGAGTACTGGACGCATCTGGGCCGCAAGTTCGCCGGCGCAGGCCTCAGAAGCGTTCTCTTCTGGGGCAGCGACGTCGAGCGCGAGCGCGTGGAGCGTCTGGTCAGGACCATTCCCGGCGCCGAAGTGGCTCCGAGGACCACTCTGGCGACGACGGCCGCCACGCTGGCCCGTGCCGAGTGCGTCGTGGGCGTCGACACGGGGCTTGCCCATCTCGGGGCGGCGCTCGGTCGTCCGAGCGTCGGCATCTTCGTCTCCACGCCGACCGAGACCCTGAAGCTTGTCGGGGACGGTCCCGTGCGCAGCCTCGGCGGCATCGGACAGTGTCCGGACGTCGACGAGGTTTGGAAGGCGCTCGTCGCCGTTCAGGGAGAACGCTTGTGAGAATCACTCCGTCCATGTACAGGGCGGTGAGCGTCGTTGCGCTCCCGCTCGCCAGTCTTTATCTGATGTGGCGCTCCCGCCGCCAGCCCGCTTACCGCCAGTTCTGGGACGAGCGCTTCGCCTGGTCGAGCTTTCCGCTCAAGACGGGGCGTCCGCGCGTCTGGATCCACGCCGTGAGCGTGGGCGAGACGAATGCCGCTAAGCCGCTGCTCGAGGCGGTTCTCGAGCGCTGGCCTGAGTGCGACGTGCTGCTCACGCACATGACGCCGACGGGTCGCGAGGCCGGCGCTAAGCTTGTGGCGCTTGCGCCCGACCGCATCCATCAGTGCTATCTGCCCTACGACGCGCCGTATGCCGTCGAGAAGTTCTTCCGCCAGACCCAGCCCACGATCGGCATCATCATGGAGACCGAGGTGTGGCCGAACCTCATGAGCGAGGCCAAGCGGTGCGGCGTGCCGATGGTGCTTGCCAATGCGCGCGAAAGCGAGAAGTCCCGCGCTCAGGCCGAGAAGTTCCTCGACGTGATGGGCCCCGCCTTCGGCAGCTTCACGGCCATCCTCGCGCAGAGCGAGGAGGACAAGGAGCGTCTTGAGAGCCTTGGCGGACGCAACGTCACCGTCTGCGGCAGCGTCAAGTTCGATATCCGTCCGAACGCCTCCCAGGAGGCCGCCGCGCGTGCCTGGAAGGCGTCGCTCAGCCGCCCCGTCGCGCTCATCGCCTCGACCCGTCAGGGCGAGGAGGTGCTGTTTGCGAAGGCCATGGCCACCCGTCCCGAACTTCTCAGGCGTGCGCAGTTCTGGCTGGTGCCGCGTCATCCGCAGCGCTTCGACGAGGTCTTCCGCACGCTCACCGGCGCAGGCCTCAAGGTCTGCCGCCGCTCGCAGATTGCGGAGCCCGCCGACGTGCCCGCCGACACCGACGTCGTGCTCGGCGACAGCATGGGCGAAATGAGCTTCTACTGCGCTCTGGCCGACATGACGGCCATGGGCGGATCCTTTCAGAACCACGGCTCCCAGAACGTGATCGAGCCCGCGCTTGCAGGCTCGCCCATCGTCGTGGGACCGTCCATCTTCAACTTTCAGAAGGTCATCCGCGACGGCCTGTCCGCCGGCGCCATGGTGCAGGTCGAGACTCCCGAGGAGGCACTCGACCGGTTCGAGCACTGGCTTGACGTTCCCGAAACCCGCGTGAGCGCGAGCGAGGCTGCCCTCGGCTTTTCGAGGCAGTATGCGGGCGCGACTCAGCGAATGATGACGATATTGGAGGTCTTGTGGCAGAAGGCACAGAAAACAGCATCCCTAACGTCGTAAGCATCGCGGGGGTGGACCCCTCGGGCGGTGCGGGCGTTCTCGCCGACGTCAAGGCCATGAGCGCCTGCGGCGCCTATGCCTGCGGCGTCATCGCGGCCCTGACCGCTCAGAACACGCAGACCGTCACGGGCGTCATGCCCGTGCCCGCGACCTTCCTCAAGGAGCAGATCGACACGCTCTTTGACGACGTTCGCATCGACGCGGTCAAGATCGGCATGCTCGGCACGGTCGAGCAGATCGAGACGGTGGCCGACGCGCTCGTGCGCCGCAAGCCCCGCTTCGTGGTGCTCGACCCCGTCATGGTCGCCAAGGGCGGCAGCCGGCTGCTTGCGGCTGACGCCGTCGACGCCTTGAAGGAGAGGCTCCTGCCGCTCGCCACCATCATCACGCCCAACCTGCCCGAAGCCATGTGCCTTCTCGGACGAGAAGAGGACGTGACGGAGGAGGAGTTCCCCGAAGTCGCCCGCGAGCTCTGGAAGCTCCTCGGGCGTCGAAACGCCTGGGTCTATCTCAAGGGCGGCCATCTTGAGGGCGAGTCCGCCTACGACCTGCTCTTCAACAACGTCGTCTCGGTTCCCTTCACGGCTCCCCGCGTACCGACGAAGAACACGCACGGCACGGGCTGCACGCTTTCGTCCGCCATCGCGGCCTTCCTGCCGCAGTCGGTCGACGTGCCCGAGGCCTGCCGCCGCGCCAAGGAGTACCTGACGGGCGCCGTCCGACACGCAGGCGAGCTCGACGTCGGCCACGGCCACGGTCCCACGAACCACTTCTGGCGCCTCTGGAAGGAGAGGGTGTAAAAATTTGTAACGCCTCCTTGACGGGGGATTGGGAAGGCTGCATAATCTCAGTCCTCAACGGCGCATTAGCTCAGTCGGTTAGAGCAGAGGAATCATAATCCTTGTGTCCGCGGTTCGAGTCCGTGATGCGCCACCAGATTTCAAAAGCCCCGCCTTCTCCACTGAAGCGCGGGGCTTTTTTCTTTCCCGGCCGCAGGCCATGGTCCTGCGGCTCTAAACATCGTCCCCGGATCTAAACCGTGCAAGCGAAGAAACTCTATCTGCGCAGCTTCGGCTGCCAAATGAACGACTACGACAGCGGTCGCATCGCCGACCTTCTCAACGCCGAAATGGGCTATGAACGCACCGACGTGCTTGAGGAGGCCGACCTGGTCGTCGTCAACACCTGCTCCATTCGTGAAAAGGCTCAGGAGAAGACTTTCTCCGACCTCGGCCGCATCCGCGAAGTCAAGAAGACGCGTCCCGGCATGCTGATCGCCGTGGGCGGCTGCGTCGCGAGCCAGGAGGGCGAAAACGTCATCCGCCGCGCGCCCTGCGTTGACGTGGTCTTCGGACCGCAGACCCTGCATCGTCTGCCCGACATGCTTCGCGCCCGCGTTGAGACGGGCCGTCCCCAGGTCGACGTGAGCTTCCCCGAAATCGAGAAGTTCGATCATCTGCCCGCCCCGAAGGCGCATGGCGCCGCCGCCTTCGTCTCGATCATGGAAGGCTGCTCGAAGTACTGCTCCTACTGCGTGGTGCCCTACACCCGCGGCGAGGAGATCTCGCGCCCGATGGTGGACGTCCTCATGGAGGTCGCCCAGCTTGCCGATCAGGGCGTCAGGGAAGTGACGCTTCTCGGCCAGAACGTGAACGCCTATCGCGGCAAGATGCCCGACGGCTCGATTGCGGACTTCGCCCTGCTGCTTGACTACGTCTCCGAAATCGACGGCATCGAGCGCATCCGCTACACGACGAGCCATCCGCGTGAATTCTCCCAGCGCATCATCGACGCCTACGGCCGCCTGCCCAAGCTCGTCAACCACGTGCACCTGCCCGTGCAGGCGGGCTCCGACCGCGTGCTCGCCGCCATGAAGCGCGGCTACACCGCCGCCGAGTACGTCGAGATCACGAGGAAGCTCCGAGAGCTTCGTCCCGACATCTCGATCGCGACCGACTTCATCGTGGGCTTCCCCGGTGAAACCGCCGAGGACTTCGAGGACACGATGAAGCTCGTCGAGGAAGTGGGCTTCGACGCCAGCTTCTCCTTCATCTACAGCCCGCGTCCCGGCACGCCCGCCGCCCGTCTTCCCGACGACACGCCCTATGACGTGAAGCTTGCGCGCCTGCAGCGCCTGCAGGCGACGATCGACGCGAACGCGACCCGCATCAGCGAGAGCATGCTCGGCACCGAGCAGCGCGTGCTCGTGCTCGGCCCCGCGCGCAAGGGCGAGGGCTTCCTCATGGCCCGCACGGACAACAACCGCATCGTGAACTTCGAGGGACCGCTTTCGCTTGTGGACACGATGGTGCGTGTTAAAGTGACGGATGTGTATCCGCATTCGCTTGGCGGACAACTTCTGGACTGACTACCGACCTATGGCTAGTGAAAAGACCGTGCAGCCCGAAACGCTGCGCTACTCCGCAGATGCGGGAAACGCCGAGCTTTCCGCGCTTTGCGGCCCGCTTGACGAAAACCTGAGGCAGATCGAGACGATCCTCAACGTGCGCGTCAGCCGCCGCGGAGACGTCTTCCGCGTGACGGGCGAGCTTGAGGCCGCCCGCCGCGCCGTGACGGCGCTCGCAGCCCTGATGACCCGCGTCAAGAGCACGGGCGAGGAGCTGAGCGTCGACGACATCCAGTGGCACTTCGTCGGACATGACGACGAGTACCGCAGCGGCGCCGCGTCCGATCCCGAGGGCGCCGTCGACGACGTCGACCTCAAGGTCCGCCGCCGCGACCTCCAGGGCCGCACGCCCAACCAGCGCCTTTACCTCAAGGCCATCATGGGGCACGACATCAGCTTCGGCGTCGGTCCCGCCGGCACGGGCAAGACCTTCCTCGCCGTCGCCGCGGCCGTCGACGCCTTCGAGCGCGGCACCGTCGAGCGCATCGTGCTCACGCGCCCCGCCGTCGAGGCGGGCGAGCGTCTCGGCTTCCTGCCCGGCGACCTGACGCAGAAGGTCGATCCGTACCTGCGTCCGCTCTACGACGCGCTCTTCGATCTGATGGGCTTCGAGAAGTCACAGCGCCTCATGGAGCGCCAGTCGATCGAGGTGGCGCCGCTCGCCTACATGCGAGGCCGCACACTCAACAATGCGTTCGTCATCCTTGACGAGGCCCAGAACACGACGCCCGAGCAGATGAAGATGTTTCTCACTCGCATCGGCTTTGGTTCCAAGGCTGTGATCACGGGCGACGTGACGCAGATCGACCTTCCGAAGGGCGTTCCGAGCGGCCTGAAGCATGCGATCCGCATTCTTGACGGCGTGCGCGGCATCGAGATCACGCGTTTCACGTCCAAGGACGTGGTGCGCCATCCGCTCGTCGCGCGAATCGTCGACGCTTATGAAGAGGCCGCCAAGCAGGATGAGCTTGCGGCCAAGGCCAGAAAAGAGGTGAAAGAATGAGCGAACCTGCAGTGAAGTTTTCGTTCCAGAACGCGGCCGCTTTCCCGCAGCTGCCTTCGCGCTCCGTGATGATTCGCTGGATGACGCGCGCCTGCGAGCTTCCGACGATGATGACGGTCCGCTTCGTCGACCAGGAGGAAGGCTACGAGCTCAACCACTCGTACCGCCACCGTGACTACGCGACGAACGTTCTGACGTTCAACTACACGACCGAGCCCGAGGTGACCGCCGACGTGGCGATCTGCGTGCCCGTCGTCGAACGTGAGGCAGCGGAGCAGAACAAGGAGTTCCGCGCGCATCTCGCACACCTGCTCATCCATGCGGTTCTGCATGCCCACGGGTATGATCATGTTACGCAGGAAGAGGCTGAGGTCATGGAGGCTCGCGAAACCGAGCTCATGCTCTCCCTCAAGTTCCCCAATCCCTACAGCGACCGCATCGGCATGGTGCACGACTGACTCTGACCAAGTTGAAAACAAGCTGTTCCGGCAAATATGTCCAGTTCCTCTGAACCTCCCAGTCCGACCTTGGGCCGTACTTTTCTTGACCGTCTTACCTCCGTCTTCCACGAAGAAGAGCTCAACGACCGGGCCGACGTGCTCGAAGTGCTCGGCGAGGCCCGCCGCCGCAATGTGATCGACGACGAAGTGTTCTCCATGATGGAGGGCGCGATGGCCGTTTCCGAAATCAGGGCGGGCGACCTGATGGTGCCCCGCTCCCAGGTGCAGGCCGTCGACTTCTCGGAGCCGCGCGAAGTCTGGCTTCCCGCCCTCATTGCCTCGGGGCACTCCCGTCTGCCCGCCGTCGAGGACGATCTGGACAACGTGCTCGGCATCCTGCACGCCAAGGACCTGCTGCAGGTGCTTATGAATCCCGCGGTTGATCCGAAGACGCTTCTGCGTCCCGCCCGCTTCATTCCGGAAACGCAGCCGATCAACGTGCTGTTGCGAGACTTCAAGGAGACCCGAAGCCATCTGGCCCTCGTCATTGACGAGTTCGGCAGCATCTCCGGCCTCATCACCATCGAGGACGTGCTCGAGCAGATCGTGGGCGAGATTTCCGACGAGTTCGACCATGACGAAGAGGGTAGCAACATCGTCGCCGACGGCGAGGGCCGCTGGCGCGTCAAGGCCATCACGCCAATCGAGCAGTTCAACGACTACTTCAAGTCGAACCTCGAGGACCAGTACTGCGAAACGATCGGTGGTCTCGTGACCGACCGCTTCGAGCATGTGCCGCACACGGGCGAGACCATCGAGGAGAACGGCTTCCGCTTCCGCATCCTCGGCGGCGACGACCGTCAGGCTCGTCTGCTGAGCGTCGAGAGGATCAAGTAGCGTGAGCGAGGCGTCGCACTGGTGGGAGCGCCGGCCCGAAGCGGCGGGCGCGCTCGGCGCCTTGGGCATGGGGCTTCTCTTTGGCACGGGGTTTGATCCGCTTGGCTGGCAGTGGATGTCGCTCATCGCGCTCGTCGGCTTCTTCCTCGTCTTCGCGGCGCGTCCGACGCCCGCCCGAGCCGCGCTCGTGGGTTTTCTCTTCGGACTCGGCTGGTTCGTGCCGGGACTCTCCTGGACGATGAACTCCATTGCGGTCTACGGGCGCCTGCCCTGGGCCGTTGCGGCGCTTGCGCTTTTTGTACTGGGCGCCGTCCTTTCTCTCTTTCCCGCCTTCGCCTGCTGGATTGCGAAGAAAATCGGCGGCGGAAGGCTCGCCACCGAGCTGCCCGCGCTCGCAGGCGTCTGGACCCTTGCGGAATGGCTCAGGGGCGACGCGCTCGCCAATTTCGGCTGGCTCATGCCGGGGTACGCCGTCATCGACACGCCGCTTGCGGGCTGGGCCCCGCTGGGCGGCATCTACGCGGTCACGCTCGCACAGCTTCTCTTCGCGGCGCTCGTCGCCGTCGCGCTCAGCTGTCGCCTTGCCTGGCTTGCGGTGCCCGTCATCGGTGCAGCGCTCATTGCTGGCACGGGGCAGGTCTCCCGACAGCACGCCTGGTCGGAGCCGTCCTCCACGGTGGACGTGCGCATCATTCAGCCCGCGCTGCCCGTGGTCGACGCCTATACGCGCGCCAATCCCGCACAGCGCATCGAGGCGCTCTTTCCCGCCGCCTTCAAGCCGTGGCCCGCATCCGACAGGCCCCGACTGCTGCTGACGCCCGAGGGCATCGTGAACGTGCCCGTGAGCCGTCTCGGCAGGGAGGCGGCAGGCAGGCTCGTGCTCCTTCAGGAGAAGACCGAGGCAAGGGTGCTCTTCAACGGCTTCCGCAAGGACGGTCCGCGCTTCTTCAACACCTCCTTCGTTCTGGACGAGGGGCAGATCGCCTACAGGCTCGACAAGCGTGAGCTCGTGCCCTTCGGCGAATACGTGCCTGCAGGCTTCCACTGGTTCGTCGAGATGATCGGCATTCCGATGTCGGACCTGATGCGGGGCGACGCCGTGCAGCCGCTCCTGTCGCTCGGAGGGGCCGATGCGGGCATTCTCATCTGCTACGAAAACCTCTACGGCAGCGTGGTCCGCACCTTCTGGCAGTCCCGCTCGCCCGACTTCCTCATCGTGACGTCCAACCTCGGCTGGTTCGGACGCTCCGTGCTCGGACAGCACCTCACGATGAGCCGCATGCGCGCGATGGAAAGCGCAAGGCCGCTGGTGAGCGTGAGCAACACGGGCATGAGCGCCCTCGTCAATTCGAAGGGCGAGATCGCGGCCATGCTCAGGACCGATGGTCCCGATGCCGCGACCATGCCGCTTCTGGGCGCCACGGGCTCGCCCACGCCCTATGTGAGGCTCGGCAGCTGGCCCGCGCTGCTCGCATCGCTCGTTCTGGCGCTCTGCGCCGTGCTCGTCCGCTTAGGGACAGCCAGAATCCGAGCGGGCAAGGTAAAGGGCTTATAATTAAATCTTTGAGCTCCCGTTTCCGTCAGGAAAGGGAGGGCTCCCTCATTTTTTGAATCAACAGGCGCCGACAAGAATCGGCGGCATAGAGAATGATTACCTTTCAGGAAGTAATCCTGCGCCTGCAGGAATATTGGAACCGCCAGGGCTGTGCTTTGCTGCAACCGATCGACTTGGAAGTCGGTGCCGGCACGTCCCATACTGCGACCTTTCTGCGGGCTCTGGGGCCGGAACCCTGGCGTGCCGCCTACGTTCAGCCCTCGCGTCGTCCGAAGGACGCCCGCTATGGTGAAAATCCGAACCGCCTCCACCAGCACCACCAGTTCCAGGTCGTGCTGAAGCCGGCTCCGACGAACATCGTCGACCTCTATCTGGGCAGCCTTCGCGCGCTCGGCATCGACACGGAAATCAACGACATCCGCTTCGTCGAGGACAACTGGGAAAACCCGACGCTCGGCGCCTGGGGTCTCGGCTGGGAAATCTGGATGAACGGCATGGAAGTGACGCAGTTCACGTACTTCCAGCAGGTGGGCGGCCTTGAATGCAAGCCGATCACCGGCGAAATCACGTACGGTCTCGAGCGCCTGACGATGTATCTGCAGAACTGCGACAACGTCTTCGACCTCGTCTTCACGACGTGGACCGATCCGGACGGCACGGAACGCAAGCTCACCTACGGCGACGTCTTCCATCAGAACGAAGTCGAACAGTCCGTCTACAACTTCGAGGCCAGCGACTGCGAGAAGCTTCTCAAGCAGTTCGACTACTTCGAAAGCGAAGCCAAGCGCCTGATGGACCTGAACCTGGCCCTGCCCGCCTACGAAATGGTGCTCAAGGCCGGCCACACCTTCAATCTGCTTGACGCCCACGGCGCCATCTCCGTGACCGAACGCGCCGCCTACATCGCCCGCATTCGCAACATCTCCCGCTCTGTGGCCCAGAGCTACTACGATTCCCGTGAACGTCTGGGCTTCCCGATGCTCGCCAAGTCCGCGGAATAATGCGAGTGGAGGAAAAGAAGAAAATGACGAATTTGCTCGTTGAACTGCAAACCGAAGAACTCCCGCCGAAGGCCCTCGAAAAGCTTTCCGAAGCTTTCGCCGCCGGCGTCGAACAGCATCTTAGGAACCGCGGCTTCCTCGCCGAAGGATCCGTCACCACGGCCTACGGCTCTCCGCGCCGCCTCGCCGTGCACATCTCGAACGTGCTTGAAAAGAGCCCCGACGAAGCCTTCACGCAGAAGCTCGTCCCGGTGCGCGTCGGCCTTGCCGCCGACGGCTCCGCCACGCCGGCTCTCGTCAAGAAGATGAACGCCCTGGGCATCACGTGCGACGTCGCCGAGCTCAAGCGCGTCAACGACGGCAAGAATGAACAGCTCGTCTTTGAAGGCGTCCGTCCGGGCATCGTGCTCGCCGAAGGCCTCCAGACCGCTCTCGATGCCGCCGTCAAGAACCTCCCGATTCCGAAGGTCATGACCTACCAGCTCGCCGACGGCGAGACGACGGTCGCCTTCGTCCGTCCGGTCAAGCATCTCACCGCCCTCTACGGCGAACAGATCGTTCCGGTCAAGCTCTTCGGTCTCAACGCAGGCCGCATCACGCGCGGCCACCGCTTCCACACGACGGAACCGGTCACGCTCTCCTGCGCCGACGCCTATGACGCCGAGCTCAAGGCCGCCAAGGTCATGCCCTGCTACGCCGAGCGCCGCGAACTCCTTCGCAAGCTCCTCACGGAGCGCGCCGCCCAGATCGGCGGCACGGTCATCATGCCGGAAGACCTTCTCAACGAAGTGACCGCCCTGACCGAATGGCCGATCATCTATGAAAGCTCGTTCGAAGAAGAGTTCCTCGCCGTTCCGGAAGAGTGCCTCATCCTCACGATGCAGCTCAACCAGAAGTACTTCGCGCTTCGCGACGCCGAAGGCCGCCTGATGAACCGCTTCCTCCTCGTCTCCCAGCTTGAGGCCAAGGACGGCGGCGCCGCCATCTCTTCGGGCAATGCCCGCGTCGTGCGCGCCCGTCTTGCCGACGCCAAGTTCTTCTACGATCAGGACCGTCAGGAAAAGCTTGAGACCCGCGTTGACGGCCTCAAGCACGTCGTCTACCACAACAAGCTCGGCAGCCAGGCCGAACGCATGCTCCGCGTCAAGACGATGGCCGGCCTCTTCGCCGACCTGATCGGCGCCGACCGCGCCAAGGCCGAACGCGCCGCCATGCTCGCCAAGGCCGACCTCCGCACGCTGATGGTCGGCGAGTTCCCCGAACTCCAGGGCATCATGGGCGAGTACTACGCCAAGTATGACGGCGAAGCAGAGGAAGTGGCGCTTGCCATCCGCGAGCACTACCAGCCGCGCTACGCCGGCGACGCCCTGCCGTCCACCCCGGTGAGCCTCGCCACGGCCCTCGCCGACAAGATGGAGACCCTGATCGGCCTCTTCGGCATCGGCCAGATGCCGACCGGCGAAAAGGACCCGTTCGCGCTTCGCCGCCACGCCCTCGGCGTGTTGCGCATGCTCATCGAAAAGGCCCTGCCTGTCAGCCTCAACACGCTGATCGATGCCGCCTGGGAGGCTGAAAAGGCTGTTCCGGGCGTGACGGACCACCGTGAAGAGCTTCGCCAGTTCTTCCAGGACCGCCTGCGCGTCATGCTCCGCGATGCCGGCTACACCACGCTCGAAGTGGACGCCGTCCTCGCCCTGAATCCGGAAAAGCTCGACGAGCTTCCGAAGCGCCTCGCCGCCGTCCGCGCCTTCATGGCGCTGCCGGAAGCCGAAGCCCTGACCGCCGCCAACAAGCGCATCGGCAACATCCTCAAGAAGATCGAGGGCGAAGTCCCGACGGTCGTCAACGAGGCCCTTCTTGCCGAAGACGCTGAAAAGCAGCTCTTCGCCGCCATCAACGACGTCGAACCCAAGGCCCTTCAGCACTTCGCCGCCGGCGAATACGAGCAGATGCTCGCGACACTTGCCGTTCTTCGCGGCCCGGTCGACAGCTTCTTCGACAACGTCATGGTCAACGCCGAGGATCCGGCCCTGCGCGCCACGCGTCAGGCCCTTCTGAAGCGCCTCTACGACGTCATGAACAAGGTTGCTGAAATCGCCCGCCTCGCCAAGTAAGCGACGTGCGCCGAAACGGCCCTTTCGAGGGCCGTTCAACAGGGATCCAAAACGGTATGATTTCGTTTTGGATCCTTTTTTTTATCCGGCTCTGCAGGCCGGACATTCCAACATGAATCTTCTTCGAGGCTGGCTCTTCTACATCGTCCTGAGCTTTTCGATTCTGGTCCTTGCGGTCTGCGTGCTCTGCACGACGCCCTTTGCGAGCGTGAAGTGGCGCTATGAGGCCATCTGCCGTCCGTGGGCGAAGTTCGTGCTCGCACTGCTTCGCGTCATCTGCGGCATCAGGCTCGAGATGAAGGGCATGGAGAACCTTCCGCCCGCCGACACGCAGGCGGTCGTGCTGATGAAGCACCAGTCCGCCTGGGATCCGTTCTGGCTCGGCGCCTATCTTCCCGCGCCCGCCTGCTTCATCTACAAGCGCTCGATCAACTGGATTCCGGTCCTCGGCTGGGTGGTCTGCGCCATGGACATGCTGGCGATCGACCGCAGCAAGGGCCGCTCCGCCTTCGAGGCCTTCATGAAGAAGGGCCCCGTGAAGCTCCGCGAGGGCTTCTGGATCAGTCTCTTCCCCGAAGGCACCCGCGTGCCGCCGGGAGAGCGCGTGCGCTACAAGACGGGCGGCGCCCGCTTCGCATGCCAGAGCGGGACGCCCATCGTGCCCGTCTGCCACAATGCAGGCCACTGCTGGCCCAAGAACTCCATCGCCAAGCAACCCGGCACGATCACCGTGAGCGTCGGCCCCGTCATCGAGACGAAGGGCAGGGATCCGCATGAGGTGACGGCCGAAGTCGAAAAATGGATTGAAGATGAGCTTGAACGAATTGATGCCTGAAGCCGGCAGGGGGCTGTCTCTTCGATTGACGTCGCACCAGAGGGCCGTGACGGCGGAAGACGGCGAGCGCATCGAATATCTGTTCCAGCCCTCCCGACGCCACAGGACCCGCGTCATCCTGAGCTACGATGGCAGGCAGGACAAGCCCGTGGTGACGGTTCCGTACCGCTATGCCGGTCCGCAGATGCTGAGCGATGAATTCGTTCTTCAGCGGTGCGATGAAATCATTCTTCAGAAGAGGGAGTACGTCAGGTGGATGCGGGCGCAGACGCATGCAGTTCTGGACGCTGCGTACTGCATTGCAGGCGGCAGCGGGTACATTCTCTACCGTGGTAGGAAGACGGCCGTTGCGGTCGACGCGACGGCGAAGACTTCGTACGTCGACGTGACGGGAGACGACGCCGTCATTCGTCTGGCGCTGCCGCAGACATGCTCGAGGAAGGAGGTCGACAGGGCGTTGCTAGCCCTTTTCAAGGCGCAGGCCAAAACGGTGCTGGGCGACCTGATGGAGGCCTATCGCGGCAGTGCGCGCCACTGGCCCGCGTCGTGGAGTCTCTCAAGCGCGAGGATGAGATGGGGATGCTGTACGACGAGGAATACGATCAGACTCTCCTGGAGGCTGATCTTCCTTGATGATGCGGTCGCCTCCTACGTGATCGCGCACGAGCTTGCGCATCTCGAGCATTTCAATCACTCGAAGGCCTTCTGGAAGGAGGTGGAGAGGCTCTGCCCGGACTGGCGGGTACAGCTCGCCAAACTCAACGCGGCGAAGGTGCTGCCCGAACTGGAGGAGGTCGGGCAGTGAGGCTCAGACGGCGTCGGCGTGATGCGGCAGATTGGCCGCCTCGCGTGCCAGTCGCACGAAGGCCGCCACGTCGAGCGTTTCGGCGCGTGCGGCGGGATTGACGCCCGCGCGTTTGATCGCGGCGTCATCCATGAGGGTGGAGAGCGCGTTGCGCAGCGTCTTGCGGCGCTGCTGGAAGGCGAGCGCGACCACTTGGGAGAAGATCTCCATGTCGACTTCGGGAAGCGACTCGACGGGGCGCGGCACCATGCGCACGATCGAGGACGTGACCTTGGGCGGCGGCACGAAGGCGCCGGGCGGCACGTCGAAGAGCTTGTGCATGACGTAGCGGTACTGGAGCATCACGCTCAGACGGCCGTAAGTCTTGCTGCCGGGTTCGGCGACCATGCGGTCGACCACTTCACGCTGGAGCATGAAGTGCTGGTCGATGACGCGGTCCGCAGCGCTCATGAGCGCGAAGAGGAGCGGCGAGGAGATGTTGTAGGGCAGGTTGCCGATGATGCGCAGGCGGCGGCCCTCAAGGACGGTCGTCCAGTCGAGTTTCAGGGCGTCGGCCTCGATGAGCGTGAGCTCCTCGGGGGAGAACTGCTCGCGCAGAAACTGGGCGAGGTCGCGGTCGATCTCGACGGCGGCTTCGTGGCCTGCGCAGGCGATGACTTCGCGCGTGAGCGCGGCCTGGCCCGGGCCGATTTCAATGAGAGCGTCGCCCGGCTTCGGGTCGATGCCGCGCACGATGCGCTCGATCCAGTGGCGGTCATGAAGGAAGTTCTGACCGAAGCGTTTGCGGGCCTTGTGCCCTTCAAGCCATTCTTGTTTCACGGTTCTTCGATAAAAAGTGTGCTAATCGGAGGGCGGAGATCATGCTCGTGTCGTCCGCCTTGCCCTGTCCTGCGATGTCGAGCGCAGTGCCGTGGTCGACCGAGGTCCTGATGTAGGGAAGCCCGAGCGTCACGTTGACGCCCTCGGCGAAGCCCACGTGCTTGAGGACGGGAAGTCCCTGATCATGGTACATGCAGAGCACGGCGTCGTAGCGGTCCCAGTGGCCGGGCACGAAGGCCGTGTCGGCGGGCACGGGACCGTCGGCGTGAATGCCGCGGCTGCGCGCTCTTTCCAGAGCGGGCGTGATCGTGTTGATTTCCTCGTGGCCCATGTGGCCGTTTTCACCTGCGTGCGGGTTGAGGCCCGTGACGAGGATGCGGGGCTCGGCCAGACCGTAGTCGCGTGCGAGCGCCGTGTTGAGCGTGTCGAGCACCTCGTCGAGCAGCTCGCCCGTGATGGCCTCGGAAAGCCTGGCGATCGGCAGGTGAGTGGTGGCGAGGGCCACCTTCATCGCGTCCGTGCGGGCGTTCGACGTGAGCATCATGACGACGCGCCTGACGCCGCAGAGATCCTGGAAGAACTCGGTGTGGCCTGTGAAGGGCACACCGGACTCGATGATGATGCTTTTCTGAACGGGCGCCGTGACGACGGCGCTCCATTCGCCTGCGGCGGCGCCTTCATGAGCTGCGCGCAGGATGTCGAGCACGTAGGCCGAGTTGCGGGTGTCAAGCCTGCCGGGTTCGGCAGGCGCCCGAAGCTGCACGTGACGGATGGAGACGTGCGCGGGCAGGGGCCAGGCGATGCCGAGGCGGCGGGCCTCGGCTTCAAGCAGCGTGCGGTCGCCGATCAGGAGGATCGGGTCGGACACGGCGGCTGCGGCCTTGAGCGAGACTTCCGGTCCAATGCCGGCGGGCTCGCCGGTCGTGACGGCAACGGACCGGAGTTCAGTCATGGTTCGCCTCAGTAGTGGCTGTCACGGATTTCAACGTAGGCGCGGTCGCGGAGCTCGCGCTGCCAGTTGTAGACGGCCTCGCCGAGCTTCTTCTCGCGAAGCTGCTGTCGGGCGGCGATGCGCATGCGCTGCGGATTGCCGTTCTTTTCCATGCGGCGCTCGATCACCTGGATGAGGTGGTAGCCGAACTGGGACTTGATCGGTTCGGAGACCTCGTTGGGCTTGAGCGAGTTCATGGCCTTTTCGAATTCGGGCACGGTGTCGCCGGGCTGGAGCCAGCCGAGGTCGCCGCCGCGGGTCGCGCTGTTGTCGACCGAGTGCAGGCGAGCCATCGTGGCGAAGTCGGACTCGCCCGCGTCGATGCGGCGCTTGATGTCGTTGAGGCGGTGGATCACCTCGCCTTCGGGCGTGATGTCGCTCACGAGCATCAGGATGTGGCGGGCGTGGGTCTGTTCGACCGGGCCGCCGGCGAGCTTGAACTGAACGCCGTCACGGGTGTCGGAGACGCGCATGACGTCCCAGGAGTCCTTGCCCTTGATGATGTAGACGCCTTTCCTGGGGGATTCCTTGAGCACGTCGGCCATGACGTTGGGCAGCGACTGCAGGTTGCGCCAGCCGATGTCACCGCCCTGCAGCGCGTCGGAGGCGCGCGAGTAGGTGGCGGCGAGCATGGCGAAGTCCTCGCCTGCGCGGGCGCGCTCGGCGATCTCCTCGGCATGCTTCTTGAGCTTTTCGGTGTTGTCGGGATGGTCGATCGGGATCAGGATGTGCTGGATGTGGAATTCCGTCGTGTTGCCCGTCGTGAAGCCGGCCTGCTCGGCGAGGTAGGCGTCGATTTCACTTTCGGGAATCTGGATCTTGGCGTCGACCTCGCGTTCGCGCAGGCGCTGCGTCGTGATTTCGTCGCGGATCTCCTCGCGGAAGGAGGAGAAGGAGACGCCGTCGGCCATCAGACGCTGACGGAGCTGGTCGACCGACAGGTTGTTCTGACGGGCGATCTGCTCGATGGAGGCGTTGACCATCTGGTCGTCGATGCGGATGCCGGTTTCGCGGGCGCGCTGCTTGATGGCGCGTTCGAAGATCAGGCGTTCAAGCACCTGGGCGCGGAGCTGCTCCATCGGCGGGAGCTGGATGTTCTGGCGGCGCAGGTTGATGGCGACGACGTGCGTGCGCTCCTGAAGCTCGCGGTCCGTGATGACGTCGTTGTTGACGACCGCCACGATGCGGTCGAGTTCGACGTTGCCGGCCTGAGGCTGGACGACGGGAGCCGCCTGCGCAGATTCGGTAACGGCCTGCTCGGCGGCGAAGGCGGTGCTGAGGGCGGCCATGCTCATCGTCAGCACGGCAATGGTCTTGAGCTTATTCATAGTAATCGTACTGTCCAATCTTGTCGGGAACACGGGTGGTGGTCTGATAACCCTTGATGTTCCTCTGGAGTTCAGAAAGCGGGCTTGTGCCAATACTACCCAAGCCGTTGAGCTCGAGTTGTAAGAAGAAGTTGGTCTCGTCGTTGTTGGACGTCGTCGTGTAGCGCTGTGCGGCAAAACGAAGCGTCCAGCAGTCGTGCAGGTACTCGACGCCGCCGATCATCTCGATGGGCTTGTCCTGCAGGAGCGAGTAGTTGTAGCGGAAGAGGCCGAACAGACGGTTCGTGATCGGCCACTGGACCGCCAGGTCGATCTGCTTGATGTAGTCGTTCTGATAGTCCGTGTAGTCGCGCTCGGACGAGTAGTTGTAGCGGTAGTAGAGGCCGACGAGGGACATCGGGCGCGGCTGCCACCTGACGCCTGCCTTGGCCTTCACCCAGCGGCTCATCGCCGAGGAGTACTGGCCGCTCACGTCCGACGTGATCGAGCGCGTCAGACGCGCGCCCACGCTCGCGAGCAGGTCGCTGCGAACGTCGGTGCGAAGCGGGCTTTCGCGCATCTGGGTGTCGCCCGGCGTGTAGAAGTTGACGCGCTGGTCCGAGAAGTAGTTGCGCTGGCCCACGCTGGCCTTGAAGAGCTCGAGGCCGCTCGTCTTGTCGATGTAGCGGGTGGTGAGCACGCTCGTCAGCTGGTTGGCCTCGCTCACGCGGTCGTAGCCGGAGAAGATGTTCTCCGAGAAGAGCGTTGCAAAGTTCAGGTCGGCGATCGTCGTGTCGAAGACGGGCAGGTCATCCTGATTGCGGTACGGCACGTACGCGTAGTAGACGCGCGGCTCGAGCGTCTGGTACGCCTCGCGGTTGAACCAGACGGCGTCGCGGTCGAAGACGAGGCCGGCGTCAAGGCTGAACATCGGCGTCGTGCGGTGCGGATCCTTGTTGGTGAAGCGGCCCCCGTCGCGGTCCAGGTTCTCGAGCTGGTACCAGGTGCCGAGGAAGGTGCCTTTGGGCACGACGAACCAGCCCGCGCCGCGCATCGGATAGGAGACCGTCTGCTCGAAGACGAAGCGGTCGCCCGTCGTGAACGTCGGATGCTCGAACCTCGTCGCCTCGATGGTCGTGCCGACCTCGAAGCCGTAGAAGTCGCCGTTGTAGCCGTTGAAGGTGATCTGGGGCACGCGTTCGTACGGCTTGTAGTAGTCGATGTGGTCGAAGGTGAGCGCCTGGTTCTTCTTGACGTTGATCGACGTGTTCCAGTACGTCTCGTCGTAGCGAAGGGCGTATTCCTGCGGCAGGACGGTTTCGGAGGACTCTCGGACGTTGCTCGAGAAGTCGCTGATGAAGTCATCGTCGGAGACGCGGTTGTAGTCGACGAAGGCGCTCAGCTTGTCGCGGCGCCAGCTCATGTCGACGTGCAGGCTCGAACGGCTGTCGTCCATCTCCTTGTCGTCGGGCATCAGCGCGTAGTCGACTGTCGTCTCGAAGTTGTTGTAGAGGAACCTGGCCTCGGTGTCGAGCATGACGCCGCGCTTGGTCATCAGACGGGGCGTCAGCGTAAGGTCGTAGTTGGGCGCGATGTTGAAGTAGTACGGGACCGCGAGGTCGAGGCCGCGGGTCGAGCTCATGCCGAAGGTCGGCACGAGGAAGCCGGAGCGGCGCTCACGGCTCACGGGGAAGGAGAACCACGGGGAGCCGAAGACGGGCACGCCCATGAAGTGCAGCGAGGCGTTCGTGCCCGTTGCCGTCTGGTCGTACTCGTCGATCTCGAGCTCGTTCATCTTGATGAACCAGGCTTCGTCGTCGCGCTTGCAGGTCGTGACCTTGGCGTCGTCAAAGACGGTCGATTCACCCGAGATGAAGCGGATGTTCTTCGCGCAGCCGCGGATGTTGCGCGGCGCATATTCGTATTCGGCGTCCGACATGTCGCCCGTGCGCGGCGAGATCTTGAAGCGCATGGACGGACCCGAGAAGGAGGCGCCCTGGCGCGAGATGCGCGCGTTGCCAACGGCCTCGACTTCGTCGGTTTCCTGCGTGTAGGTGATTCGGTCGCCCTTGAGGACGGTGCCGGCGCGGCGGATCTCCGCGTTGCCGTAAAGGTGGAGCTGGTCTTCGGGGTTGCCTTCGATGCGGTCGGCGGACACGAAGCTCGCGGCGTCCGAGTCGGGCGTTGCGCGGGACGGATCGAGCGTCGTCACGGATTCGAGGGACACCACGCTGCCTGTCTGAGCGGCCGGCGCAATGGAGGTGTAGGCCATGGCGGCCAGCGCGATGCTTACGCTGATCGCGGTCTGTCGGGGACGCGGGAATGACATGAAAAAACGGTGAGAGTGACAGCCTGTGGGCAGGCCTATAAAATGACGTCAAGACAATTGAAGGATTATAAAGCCCCGTCATTCCCGAGGGGCGCCGCGCAGTCCATAAAATCCCTGCGGGCTTCAGATCCTTCGGCACTAGAGGACGACGAAAACATGACGAACAGCGCGGCCGCCTCCGCCTTCGGGCAGTGGCTCCAGAGCATTTCCCCGAAATATCAGCTCGATCTGACGACGGTAAGCCGTGCAGGCGCGGACGCTGGCTTCAGGTCCTATCACCGCATTGCCGCCGCCGACGGCCGCAGCTTCATCGCCATGAATGCCGAGGGCGAGACGCCCGAGAGCTTCGCTTCCTTCATCAAGGTCGACGGCCTGCTGAGGAACGAGGCGGGCCTCAACGCCCCCGAAATCTTCGAAGCCGACACGGACCATCGCTTCATGCTGCTCTCCGACCTCGGCAGGGAGACCTATCTTGACGTCCTCAACGAGGACAACGCCCGCGAACTCATGGACCGTGCCACCACGGCGCTCGTCGCGTGGCAGAAGATCTCCCGCCCGAACGTGCTTCCCGCCTACAGCCGCGAGGTCCTGCAGCGCGAGCTCGAGCTCTTCCCGACCTGGTACGTGGGCCGCCACCGCGGCGTCGAGTGGACCGAGGAGCAGCAGAAGTGGTGGAGGATGACCACCGAGGCCATTCTCGACACCAACTGCCGCGAGGCCCTCGTCTTCGTGCACCGCGACTTCATGCCGCGCAACCTGATGGTCTCCGATCCGATGCCCGGCATCCTCGACTTCCAGGACGCGCTCTACGGTCCGCTCAGCTACGACATCGCCTCGCTCCTGCGCGACGCCTTCATCTCCTGGGACGAGAGCTTCGTGCTCGACACCACGATCCGCTATTGGGAGAAGGCCCGCAAGGCGGACATCCCCGTGCCCGCCGACTTCGGCAACTTCTACCGCGACGTCGAGTTCATGGGCGTGCAGCGCCATCTGAAGGTGCTCGGCATCTTCGCCCGCCTCAACTACCGCGACGGCAAGCCCAAGTACCTTGAGGACACGCCGCGCTTCATCCAGTACGTGCGCAAGACGGCCCGCCGCTACATCCAACTCTCGCCGCTCACGCACCTCATCGACGACCTCGAGGGCTCCGAAACGTCCTTCGGCTACACCTTCTGACGGTCATGCGCGCTCTGATCCTCGCGGCGGGGGAAGGCCGCCGCATGCAGCCCGTCACGCTCACGACGCCCAAGCCCCTCGTCGAGGTGGCGGGGACGCCCATGGCCGTTCGCCAGATTCTTGCACTCAGGAAGGCGGGCGTCGAGGAGATCGTCCTCAACGTCGCGCATCTCGGCGACAGGATCGTGGAGACGCTTGGAGACGGCTCCGCCTGGGGCGTGCGCCTGCGCTATTCAGTCGAGGGCCGCACGGCGGGCGAAGCCCTCGAGACGCTCGGCGGAATCGCGAAGGCGCTTCCGATGCTCGATGACGGCGACGGCGCATTCATCGTCGTCGCGGGTGACATCGTGACCGACTTCGACTACTCGCGCCTTGTGCGTGCGGGCCGCGCTCTCGCGGGCTCGGACGCAGTTGCGCACCTCGTGCTTGCGCCCAATCCCTCCTACCATGCCGACGGCGACATGACGCTGGATGAGCTGGGACTCGTCCGAAGGGAGCCGAGGACGCACACGTTCTCGAGTCTCGGCGTCTACGGGACGTCGCTCTTCGAGGGCGTCGAGCCTGTTCGTGCAAAGCTCTTCCCGTGGCTCTGGCAGTTCTGCGAGGCGGGACGCGTCACGGGCGAGGTGTACGAGGGCATGTGGTTCAACGTGGGCGATGTGCGCGAGCTCGCGCTTGCCGAGGCGCGAATTCGAAACCAAATGGAAAAGTGAGGGCACGGCAGGGCCTGTGCGCCGGTCGTGTCGGTAAAATGTGGCGGTCGGGCGCTCCCCGTGTGCAGAGCGCCCCCCGAATAACGTGAGAAGAGAGTGAAGCTCGGTCCCTACGCCGTCGATGTTCCCGTCATGCTGGCCCCCATGGCCGGCATGAGCGATCTGCCTTACCGCGAGATCTGCCGCGCCCATGGTGCGGGATATGCGGTGGGCGAAATGACGACCTGCCAGCCGCAGTTCAGGACGAGCCGCAAGAGCGCCACGCGCTGGGCCTGTGACGCCGAGTTGGGACTGCGCGTCGTGCAGCTTCTCGGAGCTGATCCCGCCATGATGGCCGACGCCGCCCGCTATGCCGAGGATTCGGGCGCGCAGGTGGTCGACATCAACATGGGCTGTCCCGCCAAGAAGGTGCTTCAGACGGCGTGCGGCAGCGCGCTCATGAAGGACGAGGCGTTGGTGGCGCGGATTCTCGAGGCCGTGTGTGCGGCCGTCTCCGTGCCCGTGACGCTCAAGATCCGCACGGGCTGGGACAGGGAGCACAGGAACGCGCTCGCCATTGCGGGCATCGCCGAGCAGACGGGCGTCGCCATGCTGACGATCCACGGCAGGACGCGCGAGGACGGCTTCAGGGGCGAGGCCGAGTACGAGACGATCAGGACCGTGAAGGCCGCCGTCTCCATTCCCGTCATCGCCAACGGCGACATAGACTCGGGCGAGAAGGCAAGGCGCGTGATGGCGCTTACGGGCGCCGACGGCGTGATGATCGGCAGGGCCTCCTACGGCAATCCGTGGATCTTCTCGGAGGTCGGCGCCGCCCTCGGCCATCTTCCCGAAAGGAAGGCGCCAGGGCTTGAGGAACGACATGCGGTCATTTGCGACCACATGCGCCGTCATTTTGACTATTATGGCGGTGCTAGAGGTGCCGTGACCTTCAGGAAGCACCTGAGCCATTATTTGAAGGGGCTGCCGGGCTCCGAGGCGTTGTTGGGCGAGTTGTTCGCCACGTCCGATGCGGACGTCCTCGGTGCGGCCGTCAGCCGTTATTTTGAGAGGTTGCAGGATGACGAGCAGGGACTTGGATGACAAGGCGATTGTCCGCCGTAAGCCTGAAGCGCCGCAGATCAGGCTGATCAGGCAGGCGAAGCAGAGAGTCAAGCTGGGACTTGACTTCGAGGGCGTTACGCTGGAAAGCCTGGCGAAGGACATGCCCGAGCTCAAGGCGGGCCGCATTGAAGAGGCCGTGATCGTCCAACTCAACCAGTACTTCCAGCAGCTCGGCGGTTCGCAGCCGCATCCTCTCTACAGTCTGGTCATGGAGACGGCGGAGCGTCCGTTGCTCATCTACGTGATGAAGCTCTGCCGCAACAACCAGATTGAAGCCGCAAAGATTCTTGGCATTAACCGAAATACTCTGCGCTCGAAGCTTCGCATTCACAAGCTTCTGCCCGGAGAAAGTTCATAAGGAAATAGGCAATGAAGAAACAGGCTCTTATCAGCGTGTCCGACAAGACCGGCGTCGTGGATTTTGCCCGCGAGCTCGTCGCTCTCGGCTACCACATCCTCAGCACGGGCGGCACCGCCAAGCTCCTCACGAAGGAAGGCGTCCCCTGCCAGGAAGTCGCCGACTACACGGGCTTCCCTGAAATGCTCGACGGCCGCGTCAAGACGCTCAACCCGAAGATCCACGCCGGCATCCTCGCCCGTCGTCCCGTCGCCGAGCACATGGCCGCTCTCGAGGCCCACGGCATCGACCCGATCGACATCATCTGCGTGAACCTCTATCCGTTCGAACAGACGATCGCCAAGCCGGACTGCACGTTTGAAGACGCCATCGAGAACATCGACATCGGCGGCCCGACGATGATCCGCGCCGCCGCCAAGAACCACGAGTCCGTCGCCGTGATCGTTGATCCGACCGACTACGCCTCCGTCGTCGCCGAAATCAAGGCCGAAGGCGGTGTCACGGCCGCGACGCGCCTCGCGCTCGCCAAGAAGGTCTTCGCCCATACCGCCCGCTACGACGGCATGATCACGAACTACCTCACGAGCCTTGACGAAAACAACCAGCGCACCCGCTTCCCGCAGGTCCTCACCCGCCAGTGGGAAAAGGTCCAGGACATGCGCTACGGCGAAAATCCGCACCAGGCTGCCGCTTTCTACCGCGAATCCTCCGTTGCGCCGGGCCTTCTCGCCGGCTATGAACAGCTTCAGGGCAAGGAACTCTCCTACAACAACATCGCCGACAGCGATGCCGCTTGGGAATGCGTCCGCTCCTTCGAGGCTCCCGCCTGCGTGATCATCAAGCACGCCAATCCGTGCGGCGTCGCCGTGGGCATCAGCTCCGCCGAAGCCTACTCCAAGGCCTTCCAGACGGACTCCAAGTCCGCCTTCGGCGGCATCATCGCCTTCAACCGCGAAGTGACCGGCGAATGCGCCGAGCTCGTTTCCCGCCAGTTCGCCGAGTGCATCATCGCTCCGAGCTTCTCCAAGGAAGCTGTCGAGATCTTCGCCGCCAAGAAGAATCTCCGTCTTCTCACGGTCGCTCTCGGCAAGGCCCACAACGACTTCGACTTCAAGCGCGTCGGCGGCGGCCTGCTCGTTCAGACGCCCGACAACCAGATCTGCGCCGAAGGCGCCCTGCGCTGCGTGACGAAGCGCCAGCCAACGTCGTCCCAGATCGCCGACCTGATGTTCGCCTGGAACGTCGCCCGCTTCGTGAAGTCCAACACGATCGTCTATGCCCGCGGCGGCATGACGCTCGGCGTCGGTGCCGGCCAGATGAGCCGCGTCGACTCCGCCCGCATCGCCATGCTCAAGGCTGAAGAGGCCGGTCTCTCTCTCGAGGGCTCCGTGGCCGCTTCCGACGCCTTCTTCCCGTTCCGCGACGGTCTCGACGTCGTGGTGGACGCCGGCTGCACGGCCGTCATCCAGCCGGGCGGCTCCATCCGTGACGATGAAGTGATCGCCGCCGCCGACGAGCGCGGCATCGCCATGGTCTTCACGGGCGAACGCCACTTCCGCCACTAAGGCGGTCCCGAGGCGCGGGGAGCCGTGAGGCTCCTGCGCCTCAAACGCAGCGGTGAGCGGCGTTTCGACGCCGCCTCCGCGTACCGAATGCAAGCCGCTCCCCGACGGGAGCGGTTCCGTGCTTACAAGGGAGTCATCCGTGACCAACTTCAATCCTTCCCGCCGCAGAGTGCTGTGCGCTGGCGTGCTTGCAGGCGCCTTCACGGCATGTCCTGCGCTTGCCGAACTTCAGGTCTCCATCACGGGCGTGGGCGCCAATCAGCTCCCGATCGCCGTCAAGGTGTTTGAAGGCTCCGGCGCCACGGGGTTCGATGCTGCGGCCGTCATCGGAGCCGACCTTGAGCGATCCGGCGCGTTCCGCCTGATCCCGACGGGCGCCGAAGGCGAACCCGAGAACCTTGAAAAGCCCGCGAGCCTCGAGGCCTTCGGCAAGCTCGGCGCGAACGCGCTCGCCGTGGGCCGCGTCAGCCGTCTTCCCGACGGCCGCTGGGAGCTCACCTACTATCTGCACAACACCGTGACGGGTGCGCTGACGGACTCGGCCGTCTTCACGACGTCGGGCAACGACGTGCGCATGTGCGCGCACCGCATCGCCGACCGCATCTACACGAATCTCACGGGCGAAGGCCCGATCTTTGCGTCGAAGCTCGTCTACGTGGCCCAGCTCGCCCGCAACCGCTATGAGCTCGTCATCAGCGACAGCGACGGCGGCAACCGCCAGGCCGCCCTTCAGTCCCATGAACCGATCATCTCCCCCGTCTGGTCTCCCGACGGCAAGAAAATCTCCTACGTGAGCTTCGAGGACCGCAAGCCGATCATCTATGTTCAGGAGCTCGCGACGGGCGCCCGTCATGCGATCTGCGCCTTCCGCGGCAACAACTCCGCGCCGGCCTTCAGCGCCGACGGCGGCACGCTTGCCGTGGCGCTCTCCCGCGACGGCCTCACGCAGATCTACCTGATGAACGCCAACGGCACCGGCCTGCGCCGCTTTACGAAGAGCTACGGCATCGACACCGAGCCGTGCTTCTCGGCGGACGGCCAGTGGGTCTACTTCACCAGCGATCGAGGCGGCGCTCCGCAGATCTATCGCCAGCCGCTCGCCGGCGGTCCCGCCGAGCGCGTGACCTTCGGCTCTAGCTACGCGATCAGCCCGACGGTCAGCCGCGACGGCCGCTATCTCTCCTACATCTCCCGCATCGACGGCCGCTTCCGTACGGCCGTGATGGATCTCACGACAGGCCAGAACACGCTCGTGACCACGACCGACCGCGATGAATCGCCGTCCTTCGCGCCCAACGGCCGCTTCCTCGTCTATGCGACGGAAGTCAACGGCCGCGGCGTTCTTGGAACGGCCTCCGTCGACGGCAGGCTCTCGACGCGCCTCACCGGTCTGGGCGACATCCGTGAACCCTGCTGGGGACCGATTCTGCCCTGATGAAGGGCGAAAACCAACGACAATCAACCACAACACTGTTGCCAGGAACACAAAATGTCCTTTTCGTGGAAAATCCTCGCTGCCTCCGCAGCCGTTGCCGCTCTTCTGAGCGGCTGCTCGTCCGTCTCCCTTGACGAAAGCGCCAAGGACGGCACGCTCGCCGGCCAGACCGCCGGCAGCCAGACCCAGGCGGTGAATCCGTTCGCCGATCCGAACAACCCGCTCTCCAAGCGCTCCGTGTACTTCTCCTTCGACTCCTATGAAGTCGAAGCCCAGTACATGCCCGCCGTCGAAGCCCACGCCCGCTGGCTTGCCGCTCATCCGAACGTCAACATCATCATCCAGGGCAACACCGACGAACGCGGCGGCCGCGAGTACAACCTCGCCCTCGGTCAGAAGCGTTCCGAAGCCGTCAAGCAGCGCCTGCAGCTCCTCGGCATCCCCGCCGAGCGCATCGAAGCCGTTTCCTTCGGCCGTGAAAAGCCGGTGGCCTACGGTCACAGCGAGGAAGCCTGGGCCCAGAACCGCCGCGCCGACATCGTCTATCCGACGGAAGTGACGTCCGGCAAGGCCGCCCAGTAATCTCTGGACGCATTACCTGAGACGACGGCCGGACGCAGCCCCACGGGGACCGCGGCCGGCCGCCTGCTTTTCGAGCCCGGCTCGTGCACGGACACGAGCGGCTTCTTCGGAGAAATTATGAATTTGAACAAGCTGATGGTTCAGGCCTGCACGGCCGCGATCCTGTCGGGCTCCGCCGCGGGTGCGATGGCCTTCGCGGACGACGATGCTCGCCGCGCCATTCTTGATCTGCGCGCACAGGTTGCCGCCCTTGAGGAACAGCTCAAGAACGCACAGATTTCGTTTGCGACGCGTCTCGACAACCTGCAGAACCAGAACCGCCTTCTCACCGGTCAGGTCGAGGAGCTCACGAATGCGATCCGTCAGGAAAAGCGCAGCACGCGCGAGCTCTACACCAGCATCGACGAGCGCCTCGGCAAGTTCGAGCCGCGCGAAGTTGAGGTCAACGGCGAGAAGGTCATGGTTCAGCCTCAGGAGCAGGCCGCCTACGACGCCGCCGTCGAGCTTCTCAAGGCGGGCGACTACAAGAAGGCCGCCGCCGCATTCAGCACTTTCGGCGCCGAGTGGCCCAAGTCCGCCTACGCGGCCGACGCCGTCTACTGGCGCGGATCCTGCCTCTTCGCCCTTGAGCAGTACAAGAGCACGATCAACGTTCAGAATTCGCTCATCCGCAGCTACCCGAAGCATCCGCGCGTGGCCGATGCCATGATCTCCGTGGCGTCGTCCCAGGCGGCGCTCGGAAACGTCAAGGCAGCCTCTGCGACGCTCGCCAAGGTGATCAAGCAGTATCCGAATTCGGACGCGGCCAAAACCGCCGCCCAACTTCAGAAAACTTTGAAATAAGTCGACGAGAGCACTCAAATGCAGCCTGTCCTGTCATAGGGGCAGGCTATTATTTTGTCGGGTGAAGAGGGGAAAATGCCGTGGATAGCCGCAAAATATGAGCAGAAGCGGAATTTTTAGGTTGTTTCACTTACCGAAGCCGTTTCTACTGGCCTCACAGAGTTGCTAGAATCACCATCGGAGGTGTCGCCATGGATTTGGCGGCACCTTCAGTACCTTATAACTGCCCGGACAATTTCGTACCCCGTGGAGTTTTTTAGCAAGAAGGACTTATGACTGAATCCAAGCAAATTTGCGGCGCCGACCTGCTCCGCAACCCGCAGCTCAACCGTGCCGACGCCTTCACTCAGGAGGAGCGCGACGCCCGCGGCCTTCGCGGTCTTCTGCCGCCGGCCGTTTCCACCATGGAGCTGCAGGTCAAGCGCACGCTCGCTTTGCTCGACCGCTGCCCGACGGCTCTCGACAAGTTTCTGATGCTCGACAGTCTGCATGCGACTGACGAAGACCTCTACTTCAAGATCCTGATCGACTACATCGACGACTACATGCCCGTGGTCTACACCCCGACCGTCGGCGAGGTCTGCCAGAAGTTCAGCCATATCTACCGCTATCCGCGCGGCGCCTTCATCTCGATCAACGACAAGGGCCGCGTCCGCGAAATCATTGAAAACTGCCCGAACGAGGAAGTCGACGTCATCGTCGTGACCGACGGCCAGCGCATTCTCGGCCTCGGCGACCTCGGTATCAACGGCATGGGCATCCCCTGCGGCAAGCTCTCGCTCTACACGGCCTGCGCCGGCATCGCCCCGGAAAAGACGCTTCCCGTCACCATCGACGTCGGCACGAACAACCCGGAATACCTGAACGATCCGATGTACCTCGGCCTGCGTCAGGAACGCGTGACGGGCGAAGCCTACGACGAACTCATCGAGGAATTCGTCACCGAAGCCCGCCGCCGCTGGCCCAACGTCCTCATCCAGTTCGAGGACTTCGGCAACAACCACGCCTTCGACCTTCTCGAACGCTACAAGGACAAGGTCCTCTGCTTCAATGACGACATCCAGGGCACGGCTGCCGTGGCCGTCACGGGCGTCTACTCCGCTCTTCGCGTCACGAAACAGAAGCTTGCCGATCAGCGCTTCCTCTTCCTCGGCGCCGGCGAAGCCGCCACCGGCATCGCCGAACTCCTCGTCGACGCCATGGTCGCCGAAGGCGTTGAACGCGAGGAAGCCCTCAAGCACTGCTTCCTCTTCGACTCCAAGGGGCTCGTGACCTGCAACCGCGGCGACAAGCTCGCCCACAACAAGGTTCCGTTCGCCCACGACGTCGAGAACTGCAAGACCTTCATCGAAGCCGTCCGCGCCCTGCGTCCGACCGGCATCATCGGCGTGGCCGCCCAGCCGGGCGCCTTCAATGCCGAAGTGCTCGGCGCCATGGCCGAAATCAACGAGCGTCCGATCGTCTTCGCGCTTTCCAACCCGACGTCCCGCGCCGAATGCGACGCCGCCACGGCCTACCGTGAAACGAACGGCCGCGCGCTCTTTGCCTCCGGCTCTCCGTTCGCTCCGGTCGACTTCAACGGCAAGACCTTCGTGCCGCGTCAGGGCAACAACAGCTACGTGTTCCCCGGCCTCGGCCTCGGCGCCGTCTTCGCCCGCGCCAAGACGATGCCCGTGGGCATGTTCCTCGCCGCCTCCCGCGAGCTCGCCGAGCTCGTGAGCGAAGCCGACCTCGAACAGGGCTCGCTCTATCCGCCGCTCTCCACCGTGCGTGAAGTCTCGGTCAAGATCGGTGCTGCCGTCGCCCAGTACGCCTACGACAACGGTCTCGCTGGCAACGAACGCCCGGCCGATCTCGAAGCCGCCGTTCGCGAATTCATGTACAAGCCCGAATAAGTTCCGGCTTCATCCGTGAATGAATGAGAAAAGCCTCCGCACTTCGGTGCGGAGGCTTTTTTGTCAGGATTTCGTCAGGATTCAGTCAGGAGTCGCAGGCAGCCGCAGGGCGGGACCCGAGGGCGTGCGTTGTGGTATTCTCCCCGACGCCCGAGAGGTCAGCCCTGATGCGGCGGGCCTTCATCTTCTGCAGGAACCCGTCCCTTCATGACCGACCTTTTCACCGCGCACCGAGGCGTCGACACGCAGACCGAGGAGAAGATCCTCGCACGCCTCTACGGCGAGCCGCTGGAGGAGTGTCCCGACGGGCTGTACATTCCACCCGAGGCGCTGCGCGTCTTTCTGGCGAGCTTCGAGGGACCGCTCGACCTGCTTCTCTACCTCATCCGCAAGCAGAAGTTCGACGTCATGGACATCCCGATGGCGGAGCTTACCGACCAGTACATGCGCTACGTGGATCTGGTGAGGGAGAGCGATCTGGAGCTGGCCGCAGCCTATCTCGTGATGTCCGCGACGCTCATGCAGATCAAGAGCAGGCTTCTGCTGCCTTCCGTGAGGACGGCCGAGGGGACGGAACCCGAGGATCCGAGGGCGGAACTCATGCGCCGTCTTGAGGAGTACGAGCGGATTCGTTCTGCGGCGCTCAAGCTGCAGGCCATGCCGAGGATAGACCGGGACTTCCGTGTCGCCGAGGCGGAGCGCTGCGTGCCCGTGGTGGCGCTCCAACCCGATGTGACGCCCGAGATGCTCGCATCGGCCTGGGCTGCCGTCGCCGCCCGTCTCAAGCTTCGGGACAGGCACAAGGTGAGCAGGCAGGAGCTTTCGGTGAGGGAGCACATGACGGCCCTTCTGAAGCGCCTGCAGACGGAGCCCTTCGTGACGCTGGAGGGGCTCTGGAACGGCACCCGAGACCGCGAGACGATGACCGTGTGGTTCCTGGCGCTCCTCGAGCTTGCCAAGGAGGGAATGATCATCCTCACTCAGGGAGCGCCCTACGCGCCGCTCTACGCCACGCTGCCCGAGGATGCGGGCACGCTTGAGCTTCGCTGCCCCGATCCCGATCCGCTCGTGCTGACGAGCTGAGACGGTGAACGGACAAAACAAAACCCCGCCGGGCGGAGAGCCTGACGGGGTTTTTGTCTTTGCCTGAGCGTGGAGGCTGTTTAGGCTTCTCCGCCGAGGAGAGCGCGCTTGGCGGCGGCCTTTTCATCCTGCTCCTTGAGGATGATTTCGGCACGGGCGAAGGCGAACTCCATGTTCGGCACGAGGTTTGCACCGAGACGCTGGGCGATGTTGGTGCGCTTGAGCTGGGCGAGCGGGTGGCCGGAGGCGCCCGCAATGATCAGCTCGTGGTTGTGGCGGTGCAGGGCGCGTGCATAGACTTCGATCTGGTCCATCGCGGAGTTGTCGATGTTGAGCAGGTCGGTGAAGTCAAGGATCACGATGCGGGCTGCGGAGGCCGACGTGATGCGGGCCGGATCGGTCACGTGCTCGAGCTTGGAGACGGAGCCGAAGAAGAGGGCGCCCTTGATGTGCCAGGCCTCGACCGTGTCGGGCACGTTGAACGGAAGCGTGACGGGTTCGACGACCGTCAGGTTGTTCATGCGCATCAGGAAGAAGACGCAGGCAACGACGAGGCCGAACTGGACGGCGACCGTCAGGTCGAAGATCACGGTCAGGAAGAACGTGATGAGAAGCGTCGCCTTGTAGGAGAGCGTCATCGAGCGCAGGCGCAGGAACTCGCGCCAGTTGCCCATGTTCCAGGCCACGAAGACGAGGATGGCGGCAAGCGCGCAGAGCGGGATGTTGCTCGCAAGCGGGGCGGCGGCGAGGATCACGACGAGAAGCGTGATGGCGTGGACCATGCCCGCGACGGGCGAGAAGGCGCCGGACTTGATGTTCGTGACGGTACGGGCGATTGTGCCGGTGGCGGGGATGCCGCCGAAGAACGGAACGATCATGTTGGCGACGCCCTGGCCCATCAGTTCCTGATTGGGGTCGTGGCGGTCGTCGGTCATCGTGTCGGCCACGCGGGCGCACAGCAGGCTTTCAATGGAACCGAGCACGGCGATCGTGATCATCGGGCCGAGAAGCTGCTTGGCGGTGTCCCACTCGAGGTCGGGGATCTGCAGGCTCGGGAGGGACTGCGGAATGCCGCCGAACTTGGAGCCGATCGTTTCGACGGGAAGGCCGAAGACCGTGACGATGATCGTGGAGAGCACGAGGACGACGACGGTGCCGGGCAGGTGGGCGAGCCAGCGCTTCCACTGCGGGCCGCTCATCTGATAGCCCTTGGGCCAGAACTTGACGATGAGGAAGCTCGCAAGCGCAAGGCCGAAGGCCCACGGATTGATCGTGCCGATGTTGTTGATGATCGTGTTGACCTGGCCGAAGAAGTCGGCGGGCATCTTGGCGACGGTGAGGCCGAGGAAGTCCTTGACCTGCTGCAGGCCGATCATGACCGCAATGCCGTTCGTGAAGCCGATCACGATCGATACGGGGATGAACTTGATGAAGCCGCCGATCTTGAAGAGGCCCATCAGGAAGAGGATGACGCCTGAGCCGAGCGTGGCGAGCATGAGGTTGCTCAAGCCGTACTGTGCGATGATGCCGTAGATGATGACGACGAAGGCGCCGGCGGGACCGCCGATCTGGACGCGGCAGCCGCCGAGAAGCGAGATGAGGAAGCCAGCGATGATGGCGGTGTAGAGGCCCGATTCGGGCGGCACGCCGGAGGCGATGCCGAAGGCCATGGCGAGCGGCAGGGCCACCATGCCCACGGTGAGGCCGGCGGAGATGTCGCGCGACAGCATGCGGCTGTCGTATTCCTTCAGGCAGGTGAGGAGCACCGGATGGAATTTGGCCAGCGGCACGTGGTGCATGAATTCGCGGGCCATGTCTTTGAAGCTCATGTCGAAAACCGGATGAGGTGAGGGAAAAACGTCTAATTGTAAGAAAAGGCATCCTCCTTAGGAAGAGGATGCCTTTGCTCAATCGCAAGCAATGGCCAAAAAATCAGGCCTATTGCGCAAATAAGTCGATCTTATCGGATGCGCATGCCGGGAATAGCGCCGGAGTGCGGTTCGAGCACGAAGAGGCCGAGCGACTTGTCGGCGGCGTCGGAGGCGGCGAGAACCATGCCTT
Organism: Sutterella wadsworthensis 2_1_59BFAA; assembly: GCF_000297775.1. Lineage (GTDB taxonomy): Bacteria > Pseudomonadota > Gammaproteobacteria > Burkholderiales > Burkholderiaceae_F > Sutterella > Sutterella wadsworthensis_A. The sequence continues at coordinate 92,497 of NZ_JH815514.1, read as the reverse complement.
CGGAGACGCCGAAGCGCATTTTGCGCGGGGCGAGGTTGGCGATCACGACCGTCATGCGGCCTTCGAGCTGCTCGGGCTTGTAGGCGCTTGCAATGCCGGAGAAGACGTTGCGGGTGCGGCCTTCGCCCAGATCGAGCGTGAGGCGCAGAAGCTTCGTGGAGCCTTCGACGGGCTCGCACTTGACGATCTTGGCGACGCGCAGGTCGATCTTCGTGAAGTCGTCGATCGTGCACTCGGGAGCGATGGCTTCGCCGCCGGGCAGGACGGGTTCGGGCTCGGGAGCCTTTTCGGGGACGAGGACGTCAAGCTGCTTTTCCATGTCGACGCGCTGCATCAGGTGCTTGAAGGCCTTGATCGGGCTCGCGGAGGAGAGCGGCACGGAGACGCTCGCCCAGGTGAGAGGTTCGATCGAGAGGAAGTCCTCGACGCGGGTGGCCGTGGCGGGCAGCACGGGCTTGAGGTAGAGCGTGAGCAGGCGGAAGCCTTCGAGGGCGATCGAGGAGACGCGGTGCAGTTCGGCCCTGGCCTCGGGGTTCTTGGCGAGCTCCCACGGCTTTTCCTGATCGACGAACTCGTTGATCTTGTCGGCGAGCTCCATTACGAGGCGCGTGGCGCGGGCGAACTCGCGGATTTCGAAGAAGCCCTTGACTTCCTCGGCGCGGCTGCGGATGGCTTCAAGCAGCGGATCCTGCATGGCGGAATCGTCGACGCGGCCCTCGAACTTCTTGAAGATGAAGCCCGCGGCGCGGCTGGCGATGTTGACGTACTTGCCGATCAGGTCGGAGTTGACGCGCTGGGCGAAGTCGGACTTCGTGAAGTCGACGTCCTCGACGCGGGAGTTCATCTTGGCGGCAAGGTAGTAGCGGAGCCATTCGGCGTCCATGCCGAGCTCGAGGTACTGCAGCGGCGAGATGCCGGTGCCGCGGCTCTTGGACATCTTCTCGCCGTTGACGGTCATGAAGCCGTGGGCGTTGACGTGATCGGGCACGCGGAAGGGCTTGCCGGCAAAGTGCAGCATGGCGGGCCAGAAGAGCGTGTGGAAGTAGATGATGTCCTTGCCGATGAAGTGGATCTGCTCCGTCTTTTCGTCGGAGAGGATGCCTTCGAAGTCGAGGCCCTGCTTGTCGCAGTAGTTCTTGAGCGAGGCGAGGTAGCCGACGGGGGCGTCAAGCCAGACGTAGAAGTACTTGCCCGGAGCGTCGGGAATGGCGATGCCGAAGTACGGTTCGTCGCGGGAGATGTCCCAGTCTGAGAGGTTGCCGTCCTTGCCGAGCCATTCGCTGTCCTTGGCGAGGACCTCCTGCTGCACGCGCGGCAGGCCGTCCTTGCCTTTGCCGTTGGTCCAGTCGCGGAGGAACTGGACGCACTGCGGGTCGGAGAGCTTGAAGAAGTAGTGCGTGGACTTGCGGATTTCCGGACGGGAGCCCGAAAGCGTGGAGTACGGGTTCACGACTTCCATCGGGGAGTAGACGGCGGAACACTTTTCGCAGTTGTCGCCGTACTGGTCGGTCGCGCCGCAGCGCGGACACGTGCCCTTGATGAAGCGGTCGGCGAGGAACATGCCCTTGACCGTGTCGTAGTACTGCTCGATCTCCTTCGTGTAGATGAGACCGGCGGCGACGAGGCGGCGGTAGATGTCCTGGCTGAGCTCGTGGTTTTCAACGGCATCGGTGCTGTGCCAGTTGTCGAAGCTGATGTGGAAGCCGTCGAGGTACTGCTTGCGGCCTGCGGCGATTTCGGCGACGAAGGCCTGCGGCGTGATGCCGCGCTTCTGGGCGGCAATCATGATCGGCGCGCCGTGCACGTCGTCGGCGCCGACGAAGTGGACCTTGTTGCCGGACATGCGCTCGTGACGCACCCAGATGTCAGCCTGGATGTACTCCATGATGTGGCCCATGTGGAAGGCGCCGTTCGCGTAAGGCAAGGCGGTCGTAACAAAAAGATTGCGCTGACTCATCGTCGTGTTAAATCCGAAGTTGAAATGAAGGGCGCTTCGGAAAAACCGAAGCAATCAGTTATTTTAGCGTAGCGAAAACCCGAGGGGGCTTGGAGAGCCTTTCCAATCCGGGCCTTTTCAGGAAAATCAAAGGATCGGCGCGTAAAATCCGCATAACCACACGCGCGATGCGCGCGGACATCAACGGAGAAGAATCCCATGACCATTTCCACGGAAGCGATCAAGAGCGCCCTTTCCGCGCTGATCGACCCTGTCACCGGCACCGACTACGTGTCCGGCAAGATGTTCAAGAGCGCCGAAACCGACGAGAACGGCAACGTCAAGGTGTTCATTGAGCTCGGCTATCCCGCCAAGCACCGTGCCGAAGCCGTCGGTCAGGCCGTGGGCGAGGCCGTCCGCGCCGCAGGTGCCGCCTCCGTTGAGGTGAGCGTCACGCAGAACATCATCGCGCACAAGGTGCAGGGCACGCTTCGCGTCATGCCCGGCGTCAAGAATATCATTGCGGTGAGCTCCGGTAAGGGCGGCGTCGGCAAGTCCACGGTCTCCGCCAACCTCGCGCTCGCGCTTGCGCACGAAGGCGCCCGCGTCGGCGTGCTTGATGCGGACATTTACGGTCCGTCCCAGCCCAAGATGCTCGGCGCCTCCGGCCAGCCCGTGAGCGCCGACGGCAAGACGATGGAGCCGATGGAATCCCTCGGCCTGCAGATCAACTCGATCGGCTTCATGATCGAGGAGGACGATCCGATGATCTGGCGCGGCCCGATGGCCGCAGGCGCCCTGCAGCAGCTCATCACCCAGACGAACTGGCACGACCTCGACTACCTGATCGTCGACATGCCTCCGGGAACGGGCGACATCCAGCTCACGCTCTCGCAGCAGGTGCCGCTCACGGGCGCCGTCGTCGTGACGACCCCGCAGGACATCGCGCTCATCGACGCCAAGAAGGGCCTGCGCATGTTCCAGAAGGTGAATGTGCCCATCCTCGGCATCATCGAGAACATGTCCGTCTTCATCTGCCCGCACTGCGGCGAAGTCGAGCACATCTTCGGTGAAGGCGGCGCCAAGCGCATGAGCGAGCAGTACGGTGTGCCGCTTCTCGGCGAGCTTCCGCTTTCGGCCAAGATCCGCGAACAGGCCGACAGCGGCCTGCCCACGGTCGCCGCCGAGCCCGACGGCAAGGAGGCCCTGATGTACCGCGAGATGGCGATGAAGGTCGCCGGCGCTCTCGCCCGCATCACGAAGGACTACACGGCCAAGATGCCCGGCATCCGCGTCGTGAACGACTGATCGAAAGAAAACGGCGTCGAAGGCCCACGTTGAGCGCGGGTCTTCGCAGGCGAAAAAGCAAGAGGGGACGGCCGCAGGGCCGTCCCCTCTGTCCATGGAGTCCTTGGACTCAAAGACGATCAGTCTTCGTCAAAGTTCGGCGTCTCGACGCCGAGTACCTTGTGGAGCTTCGGCGACGTGGTCGTGTACTGCAGGAACACGCGCTTTTCCGGGAAGACGTAGTCGCAGGCCGCGAAGGCGGCGAGGGCGCATTCGTGGAAGCCGGAGAGGATGAGCTTCTTCTTGCCGGGGTAGGTGTTGATGTCGCCCACGGCGAAGATGCCCGGGATGTTCGTCTCAAAGCGGGCGGTGTCGACGACGATCTGCTTGCGGTCGAGCTCGAGGCCCCAGTTCTCGATCGGGCCGAGCTTGGGCTGCAGACCGAAGAAGACGAGCAGATGGTCGAGCGGGATGCGGCGCGTGACGCCGTCGGCGCCCGCGACGAGCACTTCGGTGAGCTTGCCGTCGGCTTCGTTGAAGCCCGTGACCTGGCCCACTTCGAACTGCATCTCCCAGTTCTCGCACAGTTCCTTCATCTTGGCGACGGAGGCGGCTTGGGCGCGGAAGCCGTCGCGGCGGTGAACGAGTACGACGCTTTCGGCGCGGCCCACGAGGTTGAGCGTCCAGTCGAGGGCGGAGTCGCCGCCGCCGCAGATGACGACGTTCTTGCCTTCAAAGACGGAGGGATCCTTGCAGCTGTAGTGAAGCTGCGTGCCCTCGAACTTCTCGATGCCCTTGACGCGGAGCGGACGCGGCTGGAAGGAGCCGACGCCGGCGGCGATGATCACGACCTTGGTCATGAAGCGGGTGCCGGTGCTCGTCTCGACGTAGAAGCGGCCGTCCTCCTGCTTTTCAACGCGGGTGACTTCTTGGCCGAGGTGGAAGACGGGGCCGAAGTGATGGTTCTGCTTGAGGAGGTTTTCTGTGAGCTCGTAGGAGGAGCAGACGGGAACGGCGGGAATGTCGTAGATGGGCTTCGTCGGATAGAGCTCCATGCACTGGCCGCCGACGTTGCGAAGCGAGTCGATGACGTGGCACTTGATTTCGAGCAGGCCGAGCTCGAACACCTGGAAGAGGCCGACGGGACCGGCGCCCACGACGACGGCATCGGTTTCAATGAGCTCATCGGTGGGCTCGGCAACGGTCATATAGTCTTCAATAGCCATGATTCTGTTTCGAATGGGTAAAAACGGTTGAGCCTTCCCCTCGGGGAAGGCGGTTGCGGTATTTTCGCACGCTTTCGGGCCCTGATGCAGGCGCCTGCGGGGCCTATCACTTGGCGCGCTCCTTCTCGATGAGGAGCTGCTCGCGCAGTTCGCGCAGGCGTGCGTCGATCTGGCTCATGGTGTAGAAGTCGCCGTCGGCGGCCTTCTGCCCGAGCGTCATCTGGTAGACGGCCGCCTCGGTGGAGCCATAGAGCGCGTACATCTCGCCCGTGTGCAGGTACTGGAGGCTCTTCTTGCCGAGCTTTTCGTAGGAGCGTGCGAGGAGTGCATGGTAGTTGGAGCTCTCCTGGCTTATCGCGGTGTTGCTGCGCAGGAAGTTGATGAGCTTCTGATGCTCGTTCTGGCTGTAGAGGAGGTCGACGTAGTTTTCCGCAATCATCGTGGAGAGCGGAAAGCGATCGACGGCGCTGCGGGCGTCCTCGACGGCCTTTCTCTTGTCGGCGGCGGTGCGGGCGGCGTCGTACTCGGTGCGCGTGAGATTGCGCACGAGAATGGCGCTCTTGCCCGCCTTCATGGCGAGGCGCGCCTCGACGAGGGCCTCGTCGGGTTCGTGCAGCTTCTGGGCCGCCACCGAGAGGCCGTAGTGAAGCACGGCCTCATTGACGCCCGAGGAGGTCTTGAGGCGGCGCTGGAATTCCTTCCTGACCTTGTACCAGCCGTCGTGGCGCGTCTCCTGCAGCACCTCAAGGCGCGCCTGGATCAGCTTGAAGTCGAGGCTGTCGCGGTGCAGGCGCGGCGGGATGCTGCGGGTGCGGTTCTCCATGTCGGCCATTCGCTCGACGGTGAGCGGATGGGTGGAGAGGTAGGCGGGGGCGGCCGATTCGTAGAAGCGGTTGCTCGAATGGAGGCGCTCGAAGAAGCTCTCCATGCCCTTGGGGTCGAAGCCTGCGTTGTAGAGGGTCTGCAGACCCACGCGGTCGGCCTCTCGTTCGGCGTCTCTCGAGTAGTTGAGCTGGGACTGGATCATGGCGGCCTGGGAGCCCATGGCGACGGCCGCGGCGGCGTGACCGCCCGAATTTCCGCCCGCTCGTGCGGCGAGAATGGCCAGAAGCATGGAACCGATTGTGAGGGCCATGTTCCCCTTCTGGGCCTCGATCATGCGCGCGATGTGGCGTTGGGAGACGTGGCCGATTTCATGGCCCATGACGCCTGCAAGCTCGCTTTCGTTCTGAGCGTTGATGATGGTGCCCGTGTGCACGGCGATGTAGCCGCCCGGAAGCGCGAAGGCGTTGAGCGTTGCGTCCCGGATGGGAAAGAAGAAGAACTGGTAGGTGTAGGTGTTCGCGTTGCTGACGAGCTGGTAGCCGAGCCTGTTGAGGTATTCGCTCGTTTCGGGGTCCGACATGTAGGTGGGGTCGGCTCGAACCTGCCGCATGATCTGCGCGCCGAGAGCGTATTCGTCGGCGGGTGAGAGCTCGGCGCCTGCGACGGTGCCCAGACTCGGCAGGTTGAGGTCGAGCGGCGTCTGGCCTGCCGACAGTGCCGTGCCGGGCAGGCATGCGGTCGTCATGGCCGAGACGAGAAGTACCCACGCTTTGAAGTTCATCGAAATTCCTTTGGGGTGGAGGAGCGGACAGTGTGCGCCGCGCCTGCGCATCGTGCAGACAAAATGGAGGTCCCGACCGCTATCATAATGGGCGGACGCGCCCGGAGCCCCGCTTTCGGGCGCCTTACAGGATCAAAGGTAACGAAAATGAGCGAACTGACACACTTTGACGAGGCCGGTCAGGCCCATATGGTCAACGTCGGCGAGAAGTCCGAGACGCACCGAATCGCAGTGGCCTGCGGCCGCATCCACATGCAGCCCGCCACGTTCGAGCTCGTCGCGGGTGGTACGGCCAAGAAGGGCGACGTGATCGGCATTGCGCGCGTGGCGGCCATCATGGCCAGCAAGCGCACGTCGGATCTCGTGCCGCTCTGCCATCCGATCGGACTCACCCGCGTGGCGGTCGACTTCGAGCTTGACGAGAAGACGCACGCCGTGACGTGCACGGCCCGCTGCGAATGCTACGGCAAGACGGGCGTCGAGATGGAGTCGCTCACGGCCGTGCAGGTCGGCCTGCTCACGATCTACGACATGTGCAAGGCCGTCGACCGAGGCATGGTGATGACCGACATACGCCTTCTCGAGAAGGACGGCGGTAAGTCGGGCCGCTGGACGGCTGAAAGGGCCTGAGGCGGCTTTTTCCCTGACTGAAACGAAAGGAGGTCGGCGTGCATTTGGCACGCCGGCCTCCTTTCGTATGGAGCCCGTCGTCAGCTGTCGCTGATCAGGTTGAGGGCTCTGGCCTCGTAGACCGCTTCGCCGCGGGAGTGGACCTGAAGCTTGCGGTAGATCTTCTTGATGTGTGCAGTCACGGTGTGCGGCGAGATCATGAGGATCGTGCCGATTTCGGCGAACGGAATGCCCTTGGCCAGAAGCTCGAGAATCTCGCGCTCGCGGGTGGAGATGTCGGGCGCGTCGTTCGTGGCGGCCACGAGCGGCTCGGAGTTCTTCTTCATCTGCATGGCGCGCAGGACGTGGCGGGTCACGGCGGGGGACATCGGGGATCCGCCGCCGTTGATGAGGCGCACGCAGTTGTCCAGGCTTTCCTGGGAGTTGCGTAGCACGTAGCCGAGCGCACCCGCACGGATGGCGTTCATGATGAAGTTCGGCTCGCTGCGGTTCGTGTAGCAGAGCACGTTGAGGTTCGGGCGGAGCGTGACAGCCTTTTCGACGATGGGGAAGACCGTGGCGCCGCCGAGTTCGACGTCGGTGACGAGCACGTCGACGTCGGTGCGCAGGTGCAGCGTGGCGTCAAGCTCGTTGAAGGTCGTGGCGGTGCCGACGACCATGAACTCGTTGCGGTCCGAGAGCATGGCGCTCAGGGAGCGGGCTTCCGTCTTGCTGTTCGCGGCGATCAGCACGCGGATGCGACTTGAGGGAGCGGAGCTCGAAAACTTGGAGTCGCGGTCCTGTTCGCGGGGGAACGTGCCGTTGACATAACGGCGGCCGCCCCTGCCCTCCTGGAGGTCGGAGGTGTCGAGCCTGCGGCCGGAGGAAGCGGGCGACTTCTTGGAGTCCTTGCCCGCGGCGGTCGTGCCGCTAGAACTCAACTGTTCTTCGGTGAGAGTAATCATCTTTGGATTTGTCAGGGTCGCAGAGGTGGGGCGCCGGGCGGCTGAGACGCTGCCCGGCGGAACATGCAGGTATTCTACGACATCCCGCAAATCGGGGATGGTCAGGCGTGCCGTTCGTCGAAATGCCTGTGTTGCAGGTGCTCCAGGGCGTATGCCGGTGGAAAAAGATAGCCGGCCAGAGGCCGGCTATCTTCAGCGGCGGGTGGCATCCTGCAGGAACCGCCCGCTGCGCTCAGGCCGTCAGGCCTGACGGATGATCAAAAGCGGAACGTCGCCCGTGGCGGCGATGCGGGTTGCGGTCGAGCCCATGACGGCGGCCTTGAAGCGGCCGTAGCCGTGGGAGCCCATGACCACGAGGTCGAGCTTCTTCTTCTTCGCGAAGGCGGCGATTTCGTCGCCTGCGTTGCCGACGAGGCAGATTTCCTTGGTCGCGACGGCGGCCTTGGCAAAGAGCGGACGCAGCGGCTCGACGGCTTCATTGAACTCGTCCTTCTGCAGTTCGAGCACTTCCTCTTCGGAGAGTGCGGGCAGGGCCATGCCGGCCATGTCGGGCATCACGGCGCCGGCGTAGTCGCTCACCACGTTGATGAGGTAGAACTGTGCGCCCGTGCCGAAGAGCGAGATGTGCTTGAGGGCGTAGCGCACGGCGGCGCGGCCGTACTTGGAGCCGTCGACCGCGATGCCGACCTTGAGAGCGTCGGACTGCGGCGCGGCCTTGTCGCGCAGCATCAGGACGGGGCACTTGGACTTGGCGAGGACGCCGTTCGAGACGGAGCCGAAGAAGAGGCCGCGAAGAGCGGTCTGGCCGCGGGAGCCCATGACGATCAGGTCGGCGCCGAACTTTTCGGCTTCGGCCGCGATGCTGTCGGAGGCTTCGCCGACGAGGAAGGCCTCGCCTGCCTGGAAGCCGACCTTGTTGAGCTCGGCGCGCACGGGTTCGAAGACCTTGGCGGCTTCGTCTTCATAGTAGCGGGTCAGGGAGTCCTGGCCGACGAGTCGGCAGGCGCGTGCCGGAAGCGGAAGCTGAACGTTCAGGACTTCGATTTCCGGATTGCTCCCGAGAAGCGTGGTGCGGCTGGCGATGAATTCCACGGCGTGCATGCTGTTTTCACTGCCGTCAACGGGAACGAGAATGCGCATATAACCTCCTGAGGATCTTTGCAGGACGGTGGTCACGTTGTTCTTTGCCGTCGCCGTGCTTTACACTCGCGGTGGCGAAGAACTTCCGTCCTTGAGGACAATGTACTCTGAAACGACTGCGGCGGCATCAAAGCCAAGACGTTCGCACCGTCGTTTTCTTGCTCTAAAGCAATAAAAAACGAAATTGAGCCTCTCGGAAAACTTCACTCACATTTTAAAAATCTAATTGTTCGGACAAATGGAGAACTGATATGAGCGTGACGACTGACCCGAGGCGATTCGGAGGCGTGGGCCGTCTTTTCGGCGAGGAGGGCGCCAGGCGCCTCGCCGACGCGCATGTGGCCGTGGTGGGGCTGGGCGGCGTCGGCAGCTGGGTCGTGGAGGCTCTGGTCCGCACGTCGGTGGGCCGCATCACGCTGATCGACGGCGACGATGTGGCGCTCTCGAACACGAACCGCCAGCTGCCCGCCTTTGAGGGCGCCTACGGACGCGCGAAGGCCGAGGTGCTCAGGGAGCGCTGCCTGCTCATCAATCCTGACTGCCGCATCGAGGTGAAGACGCTCTTCGTGACGCCCGAGAACGCGGCGCAGGTCATTCCGTCCGACTGCGACTGGCTCGTCGACTGCATCGACGACCTCAAGGGAAAGGCCGCGTTGCATGCGGCGGCCCGCGGCATGGGCGTGAGGACCGTCTGCGCGGGCGGCGCAGGCGCGCGCATCGATCCCTCGCGCATCGAGGTTTCGGACCTCGCGCGCGTCAAGGGTGATCCGCTTCTCGGGAAGCTACGCACCTTTCTTAGAAAGGAGTACGGCTTCCCCGCAGGTTCGGCCGACGGCCGCTCGACGCTCTTCGGCATTCCCGCGGTCTACAGCACGGAGCCTCTCAGGCAGCCCGGCGCCGACAGTCTGGAGGCGATCGGCGCCGAGCCCGGCAGCCGGATCGGCTTCGGCTCCTTCGTCTCCGTGACGGGTTCCGCAGGCCTCAGGCTGGCGGGAATCGTGATCAACGATATTGCGGGCGCTCAAAACACGGCAGACTGAATCCGCCTACAATGAAAGGATATGCGTCGTCCCGCGCAGGACGGCGCCATGGAAAAACAGAGTAAAAAGGATCTCAACATCATGTACAAGCGCATTCTGGTTCCGACCGACGGCACGCCGATGTCGGAAAAGGCCGTGGAGGGCGCCGCCCGCTTTGCCAAGTCTCTCGGCGCTTCGCTCGTGCTCATCACCGTCGTCGAGCCGTACTCCTACACGAATCTTTCCGAATACCGTCCGGAATCGATCGAGCAGTACGACGAGCGCGTGACCGCCGAGGCCAAGGACCGTCTTGCCGACGCCAAGCGCCGCTGCGATGAAATCGGGGTGCCCTCGACCACCCTCATGGTGAAGAGCTTCTCGCCCGCCGAGGCGATCATCGAACAGTCCAAGAAGCACGACTGCGACGTCGTCTTCATGGCGAGCCACGGCCGTCAGGGCTTCGCGGCCGTCCTGCTCGGCTCCGAAACCCAGAAGGTGCTCACGCACTCCCAGATTCCCGTCATGGTCTACCGCTGATCTGACGACGCCTTCGGGACGGCCCTGCGGACCGTCCCGTCAACTTCTGTACAATTTCGACGCGACGCCGGCGGCCTGCCGCCGGCTTCCCATTGATTGGATATTGATTGGAACATGACGCCGCCGGCGCAACGCCTGCGGCCATTCGGAGAGTCTTATGCCCGCACAGGACAGCATTGATGCCATGAACACCCAGATGGATGTGGCCAGCCTCTATCGCGAAGAGGTCGTGACGGACCGCAAGGTCGGCACCATCCACGTCTTGACGCCGATTCTCGACTCCGGCGAGCGCGACACGAACCGTCCGCTCCTCTTCCTCGGCGACACGCAGATCATGACCCAGATGGGTCCGCTGCCGATTTCCTTTGAGATCAAGGCCGAAACGCTTGCCGAAGCCGTCGCCGGCTACGGCGAGGCAGCCAAGCAGGGCGTGCGCGACACGATCGAAAAGCTTCAGGCCATGCGCCGCGAGGCCGCCAGCCAGATCGTCACCCCGGGCATGCCGGGCTTCCAGGCGCCGCCTGCCGCCGGCAGTGGCATCGCCATGCCCTGATGACGTCAGGGGACGCGCCGCCTTCGGGCGGCCTCTCCGGGATACCTCATGACCGAGACCAAGCCTTTTGCCCGTGCCGATCTGGCACAGGCTCCGACGAAGCTCCTGCGCAACGGCCGCGTGGCCAACGCTGTCGTCACGCGCGTGGAGATTGACGGACGCTCCTGGACCGTGAAGGACTTCTCCGCGCGTCCCTGGTGGGTCCGCACCTTCATCGCGCCCTTCCTGCTGAGGCGAGAGCTTTCGATTCTCGCGCGCCTGCGCGGCGTCGAGGGCGTTTCCCAGGAGTCCTTCCGCATCGACCGCGAGGCGATGGCCGTGCTCTTCATGGAGGGCTCGAACATCGGCCGCGAACCCGAGCGCGTCACGCCCGCCTATCTTGAGGCGTTCGAGGAGCTCCTGCGCGCCATGCATGCGCGCGGCGTCGTGCATCTCGACGTGCGCGGAACGGGCAACGTGATGATCCGCCCCAACGGCTCGCCCGGCCTCATCGACTTCCAGGCTTCGCTCTACACGGGCTGGATGCCGGGCTTCCTTCGTCGCCTTCTCGAGGACTTCGACATGTCGGGCGCCCTCAAGAAATGGCTTCAGTTCCAGCCTGAAATGATGGGCGAGGAGCGCCGAAAGGAGCTCGAGCGCATCAACGGGCTAAGAAAGTTCTGGATCTTCAGGGGTTACTTCGGCCTCAAGAAGCACTAGGTCTGAAGCAAACCCTCACAAGAGCCGCGGCAGAGTCCGCGGCTTTTTTGTCGCCAAGCCCCGCCGTTTCCGTTAAGATAGCGGCACATTCCATGCGTCCGGCATCCGTCGGTCCGCGCCTCATTTTTTCCCTTATCAGCTCATGCACGTTGCGTTCGGACGAATCCTTCGTTCTCCGGCCGCCTTCGTCATGTCCGGAGTAGTCATCAAACCATGGCCCAGTATGTTTTTACGATGAACCGCGTCGGGAAGATCGTCCCGCCGAAGCGTCAGATTCTTAAGGACATTTCCCTCTCGTTCTTCCCGGGCGCCAAGATCGGCGTCCTCGGCCTCAACGGCGCCGGCAAGTCCACGCTCCTCAAGATCATGGCGGGCGTCGACAAGGACATCGAGGGCGAAGCCATCCCGATGCCCGGCATCAACATCGGCTACCTGCCGCAGGAACCCGCTCTTGATCCGGCCAAGACCGTCCGCGAGACCGTCGAGGAGGGCATGGGCGAGGTGATGCAGGCTCAGGAGAAGCTCAACGCCGTCTACGACGCCTATGCCGATCCCGACGCCGACTTCGACGCCCTTGCTGCCGAGCAGGCCCGTCTTGAGGCCATCATCGCCGCTGCGGGCACGAACGTCGAGACTCAGATGGAGATCGCCGCCGACGCCCTGCGCCTTCCGCCTTGGGATGCCGTGATCGGCAACCTCTCCGGTGGTGAAAAGCGCCGCGTCGCGCTCTGCCGCCTGTTGCTCTCTCGTCCCGACATGCTGCTGCTCGACGAACCGACGAACCATCTCGACGCCGAATCCGTCGAATGGCTCGAGCAGTTCCTGCACCGCTTCCCCGGTACCGTCGTCGCCGTGACCCATGACCGCTACTTCCTCGACAACGCGGCCGAATGGATTCTCGAACTCGACCGCGGCGAAGGCATTCCCTGGAAGGGCAACTACTCCTCCTGGCTTGACCAGAAGGAAAAGCGCCTTGAGATCGAAAAGCGTCAGGAAGACGCCCGCATGAAGGCCATCAAGCACGAGCTTGAATGGGTCCGTCAGAATCCGAAGGGCCGTCAGGCCAAGTCCAAGGCCCGTATTGCGCGCTTCGAGGAGCTCTCCAGCGTCGAGTACCAGCAGCGCAACGAAACGAATGAAATCTTCATCCCTGTCGCCGAGCGTCTCGGCAACGACGTGATCGAGTTCAACCACGTTTCCAAGGGCTTCGGCGACCGCCTGCTCATCGACGACCTGTCGTTCCGCATCCCCGCCGGCGCCATCGTCGGCGTGATCGGTCCGAACGGCGCCGGCAAGTCCACGCTCTTCAAGATGATCACGGGCCGCGAGCAGCCCGACAGCGGCGAAATCAAGATCGGCACCACGGTCAAGCTTGCCGCCGTCGACCAGATGCGCGACTCGCTCCCGAACGACAAGACGGCGTTCGACGCCGTGGCCGACGGCCAGGACATCCTGCAGGTGGGAAAGTTCTCGATGTCGAGCCGTGCCTATCTCGGCCGCTTCAACTTCAAGGGCGGCGACCAGCAGAAGCTCGTCGGCAGCCTTTCCGGCGGCGAGCGCGGCCGTCTGCACCTTGCCAAGACGCTTCTCGCCGGTGGCAACGTGCTGCTTCTCGACGAACCGTCGAACGACCTCGACGTCGAAACGCTGCGCGCCCTCGAGGAGGCCCTGCTCGAATTTGCGGGCTGCGCCCTCGTGACGTCTCATGACCGCTGGTTCCTCGACCGAATCGCGACGCACATCCTCGCCTTTGAGGGCGACTCCCGCGTCGTATTCTTCGACGGCAACTACAACGAGTACGAAGCCGACAAGCGCCGCCGTCTCGGCGAAGAGGCCTGCCAGCCCAAGCGCCTTCGCTTCAAGCCGCTCAAGCACTGATGAGGAAATGCGCCCGGCCGAAAGGCCGGGCCGATGCGATGACCGTTCATCTGCTGACATCTGCGAAAAAGCCTCTGCTCGACTTCGTGCGGCAGAGGCTTTTGCCGTTGGAGCCCTGCGAAGTCCGCACCGTGCTCGTTCCCGTGGCGCAAGAGACGGCGGAGGACGTCGCGCAGGCGCTCGGACTAGTTCCCGGAGATTCGGGATTTGCGTCAATGCCGGGACTCCACGTGGTGCCCTGCGGCGGGACGAGGCTCGTCCTCGTCAGGGCGGAGACCGCCGCTGCGGCCCTCAGGGAGACGACGACCGTGCCCGACGTGCTCGTTTCGATGCCCGAGGACATCAACGGCGGGTTCAGACGTCTGATGGGGGCTCGAACCCGTCTCGTCACGACGGCGCCGCTTGAACGCGCGCCGGGTTTTCTTGAGCCTGACGGAGAGTCGTGGCGCCTGAGGAGCGCACGGAAGGCTCCTGAAGAGCAGCAGGAACAACAGGGGGGCGGAAGCAGCGCTTCGGAGCGCGTGCTGATCGTGGGTGCGGGGCTTGCCGGCGCCATGACGGCATGGGAGCTCGCTCAGCGCGGCAGTCGTGCCGTGGTCGTTGATGCGGGGCCTGTGCCCGGCAGCGGCGCCTCGGCCCTTCATGCGGGACTCATTCATCCGCACTGGCAGGCGTCGGATTCGCCGCTCTTTCAGCTCACGCGAGCGGGCTTTGAGGCCATGACGGAGGTGCTTCGAGACTTCCCCGACGCCTTCATTCCCGAGGGCGTCGTTGACACGGCCTCGTCCGAGGAGGAGTACGAAAAGTGGCGGGAGGCCGCAGCCTATGGCCGTCCCGTGCATCTTCCGGGAGACTTCGCGTCGCTCCTCCCGCGTGAGGAGGCGTCCGAGCGGGCGGGACTTGCACTCTCGCGCGGCGGCTGGCTCTACCCGAAGGCCGGTCTCGTGCATGCGGGACGTTTTGCCAGAAGGATGCTTGAGGCGGCGCAGGCTCAGGTGCTCACGAACATGCCCGTGAGCCTTCGCAGGCGAGAGGGGCTGTGGGAGGCCGTGTCGGCTCAGGGCGTCGTCGTTGCCCGCGCTCCGAAGGCGGTTGTCTGCGCCGCGCTTGCCACACCCTGCGTGCTCGGCCTCGCACGCGGCACGATGGGACTCAGTCCGCTTTACGGACGCATATCGCTCCTCAGGGAGACGGATCTTCCTGAACTCAGGTGTGCGCTCACGGGTGACGGATACGTAGCCCGAACGGAAGGCTTCTGCGCGGTGGGCGCCACGTACGAGCCGGGCGAGGCGCCCGACGTTGCGGTGCAGGAGGCGCATGAGCACAACCTGTCCACCTTCGACAAGCTCACGGGGCGTCGCCCCGACGTGCTGGCCGCGGGCTTTTACGAAGGCGTCCGAGCCGTACCCGCCGACCGCATGCCGCTTGCGGGCCGCGGCTGGACGGTCGCCGAGCTCGAGGGGCTTGCTTTCAGGGGCGTGCCCGAAGCGAGATCGATTCCCAGGGCGCCTGGTCTCTGGATCTGCGCGGGCTTCGGCTCCCGCGGGCTCACCTGGGGGCTTGCGTGCGCAAGGCACGTGGCGGCGGACGTGACGGGCGACGTGCAGGCGCTGCCCGGATCGCTCGCCGCGAAGCTCGATCCCGCGCGCTTCCTCCCGAAGCTGCTCGCGGGCTGAGAGAGGAAGGTTGAAAAAGATCTGGCCGAAAAAAGCAAAGGGACGGTCCGTGCAGGATCGTCCCTTTCGTCAGTCACTGGACGTAAGGCTTACTTTTTACCGCAGCACTGCTTGAACTTCTTGCTGCTGCCGCAGGGGCAGGGGTCGTTGCGGCCCACGCGGGGTTCTTCGCGCACGACGGGCTTGTTCGGATCGACGAGCTGCTTGAGATCGAAGACGGCCTTGACGAGGTCGTAGAGGGCGTCCTCGAGGTTCTTCGGCATCTCGCCGCTGCGGTATTCCTGCACGAACTGCTCGGCTTCCTCGGGGGTTTCGAAGTCGTCGGGAGAGATGTTGCGGATGATCGGCGTGGCGAGCGAGTTGATCTCGTCGTCGGCGATGAGGTCCTCGCGCCAGTGCATCATGCCGAAGAAGAAGCCGGAGGCCCAGGGTTCGAGGGCTTCGATGCCCTCTTCGTCGGTGATGATCTCGTCGTTGTCGTCGACGAGCGGGAAGATGACCGGATCAAGACCGCCCTTGGCGGCCAGCGCGGCCTGGATTTCGTTGAGGCGAATGTCGAGCAGCTCGAGGATGCGGTCGTCTTCGGGCAGGGCGGCGGGATCGCCTTCCTCGCTGAAGATGTAGGGGTAGATGTCGTGCTTGCTCGGGTGCTCGGGGTTGAGCGCATAGGCGGTCAGGAAGCCGTCGATCACGCCTGCATCCATCACGCCTTCGTTGTTGAGCGCTTCAAGGCGCTGCTGAAGCTCTTCAATAAGCTCGCTGTCCATCTGTTTTTCGTTCGCCATTTCTGGAGTTCCGGTTGAGGATTGATGATGGCGCTATCTTAACAAAGCGGGCTTTGGCCTGCAGGGCTCGAGAGCCGTAACGGCTTGTTTCCCTCAAGTGTGTCCGTGCGTCGTATCTGCGACAATATGGGCGCTTTTCACCATTCCGATACAGGACGCTCAATGTTCGACTGGCTTTATCTGCTGCAGGCCGCCTTCCTCGGCATCGTCGAAGGCCTCACTGAATTCCTTCCGGTGAGTTCGACTGGGCATCTGATCGTGGCGGCGGACCTCGTGGGATTCACGGATGCAACGTCAGACACGTTCGTCGTCGCCATTCAGGCGGGTGCGATCCTTGCGGTCTGTTGGTACTACAGGATGAGGATCATCAGGGTCCTCCGTGGTCTCTTTTCGGAGCCCGTCCAGCAGCGCCTCGTCGTCAATACGCTCGTGGCCTTCCTCCCCGCTGCCGTCGTCGGCGTTCTTGTCTCGGATCTTCTCAAGACCTATCTCTTCAATCCGCTCACCGTGGCGACGGCGCTGGTCATCGGCGGCCTCATCATCCTCTATGTCGAGCATCGTCATGAGAAGCTCGGCATCGAGCCGCGCGTGAAGGAGATGGACGACATGGACTGGAAGGACGCGCTCAAGGTCGGCGTCGCGCAGTGTCTCGCGATGATTCCCGGCACGAGCCGCTCGGGCGCCACGATCATCGGCGGCCTCATCTTCGGGCTTTCGCGCAAGGCTGCGACCGAGTTCTCCTTCTTCCTCGCGATTCCGACGATCTTCGGCGCCACGGTCTGGGACCTCTGGCAGGCGCGCGAGCAGCTTGTCGCCGCCAATCTGCCGGGACTGGCGGTCGGAACGGTGGTGTCCTTCTTCTCTGCGCTCGTCGTCGTCCACTGGCTCATCCGCTTTGTTTCGAGGCACGACTTCCGCGGCTTCGGATGGTACCGCATCATCTTCGGCGGCGTGATCCTCCTTACCTGGGCGACGGGGCTGGTGAGCTGGTGATCGCCGTTTGCCGATGGCTCAAGAAAAAAGCGCGCCTTTTCCGGGAAGGCGCGCTTTTTTTATGACGCAGAGGGAGCGGGTTGCTTGCGGATGTAGACCAGATCCCAGATGCCGTAGCCGAGGCGTTCGCCGCGGGCCTGGAACTTCGTGCGGGGACGCTCGCAGAGCGGGTTGCCCATCACGGGGCTGAAGTTGCCGGCGCCGTGGAGGTTCTCGAGGAGCGGTTCGCCCTCGAGCACTTCGAGCATCTGCTCGGAGTAGTTCTCCCAGTCCGTGGCGCAGTGGATGTAGCCGCCCGGACGAATGCGGGAGGCGAGGAGTCCGATGAAGGGTTGGGCGACGAGGCGGCGCTTGTGATGGCGGGCCTTGCGCCAGGGATCGGGGAAGTAGATGTGCACGCCGTCGAGGGAGTTCTCGGCGATCATGTCGCGCACGATTTCAACGGCGTCGTGGCGGACGATGCGCACATTGGTGAGGGACATCTCGTCGAGACGCTTGGCAAGCGCGCCGACGCCGGCCACGAAGACCTCGCAGCCGAGGAAGTTGACCTCGGGGTGGGCCTGCGCGATGGCGGCGGTCGTCTCGCCCATGCCGCAGCCGATTTCGAGAACGAGCGGGGCGTGGCGGCCGAAGGCCTTGTCGGCGTCGAGAAGCTCGGGGGCGTACTCGATCTGGTATTGCGGGAGCGACTCGTCAAGGGCGCGCTTCTGGGCGGCCGAGATGTGGCCGCGGCGCATGACGAAGGAGCGGATGTGGCGCTTCTTGAGCGCCTCGAGTTCTTCAGGCGTCAACTCGGGCTTTTCGCAGTTCTTTTCCATGGTGCGGAGCAGGGGCGGGCCGCACGGGGCGGCGGTAGATACGAAAAGATCCCGCAGCTTACGCTCAGGCGGGATCCTTGGAATATGGAGCGGGTGAAGGGAATCGAACCCTCGTCTTTAGCATGGGAGGCTATTGCTCTGCCATTGAGCTACACCCGCAACAGGTCTGGAATTCTACCATAAAAGCATGCCGCCGTTCTTCGGGCGGCATGCGCCGGACGTTGCCGCTCAGTGGCGGAAGCGCACGTGGCTGAGCACCCAGAGGGCGCAGACGAGAACCAGAATGGCGCCTGCGGTCATGAGCATGAAGGCGGGCGTCATGTGCTCGACGTCGACCACGATGTAGCGGGCGACGGCCACGATGGCAAGAGCCACCGGCGTGCGGATCGGGATCTCGCGGGTGCCGAGCGCGGAGCCCTTCACCATGGAGAGGATCTCGATGTAGAGGAAGAGCAGGAGCAGGTCGCCGAGGCTGGCCTTCTCAAGCTCGACCATGCTCCAGATCGAGGAGCAGATGCCGACCAGGGCGGCGACGGCGATGGCAACGAGCGCGAAGCCCTGAGCGAACGTCAGAACAGAGTTGAACTTGACGGCGGCATCGGAAAGCGGCGCCGTCTCGGAGTTGTGGTTTTGATCCATTGTGGCGATAGGTAATGCTTATGAAAAACGAGGGTGCGTTTGTTCATTGCATATTAGCATCACCAGGCGCAGAGCATGCCCCCGTTGAAGCGCTTTTCTACAAATGCCTTGACTTCGGGGGAGTGGTAGCACTGGACGAACTTGGCGACCCAGGGCTTGGAGAGGTCCTCGGCGCGGACGCAGAGGATGTTGGCGTAGGGGCCGTCGGGGCGTTCTTGGGCGATGCCGTCCTTGGCGGGCGTGAGTCCTGCGGGCTCGGCGTAGCTCGCGTTGATGGCGGCGGCGTCAAGGTCCTCGAGGCTGCGGGGCAGCTGGGCGGAGTCGAGCTCGATGATGCGGAGCTTCTTGGCGTTATCGATGATGTCGAGGACGGTGGCGCGAATGCCGGCCTTCGGATTGAGTCTCACGAGTCCCTGTTCCTCGAGCATGTGCAGGGCGCGGTTGGCGTTCGTCGGATCGTTCGGAATGCCGACGCGGGCGCCCTGGGGAAGGTCCGCAAGGGTCTTGTAGCCCTTGCGGGTGTAGTAGGTGAGCGGGAACGTGATGGTGGGGGCGGCGGAGGCGAGCTTGTAGCCGCGGTCCTCGTTCTGCTGGTCCATGTAGGGCTTGTGCTGGAACGAGTTGATGTCCAGATCGCCCGCGACGAGCGCCGCGTTGGGCTACACGAAGTCGTTGAATTCGACGATGCGGATCTTCATGCCCTGTTTTTCGGCGATCCTCTTGACGACTTCCATGATTTCGGCGTGCGGGCCTGCGGTGACGCCGACGACGATGGTCTTTTCGGCGGCGAGCGCGGAGAGCGGAATGCTGCCGGCAATGGCAAGAATGCCTGCGGCGGCGACAAGGGTGCGGCGTTTCATTCGGAATGTCCTTTTCGGGTATGAACCGCCCCGAGGCGGGGCGTGGCGGCATTATGCACGCGGGTGCAGGGGGCCGTCGGGGAGATTGAAGGTATGTTGATTACCGCACACCGGCATACGGAAAACACCTGATGTTCCGCCCGGTTTGAGGGAGATGGAACACGAGGGATTGAAAAAAAAGCGCGCCGCTTTCGAGCAGCGCGCCTTCTGCAGTGTCCTGCTGAGCTTACTTGTGGGAGATCCTTCGCACGATCCAGTCGCCGAAGCTCTGGATGCCCTGAACGAGGATGATCAGCACGATCACGACGGTCCACATGACTTCAGGCATGAAGCGCTGGTAGCCGTAGCGGATGCCGAGGTCGCCGAGACCGCCGCCGCCCACGGCGCCGGCCATGGCGGAGTAGCCGATCAGGCTGATGATCGAGATCGTCAGGCCCGCGACGATGCCGGGCATGGCTTCGGGAAGCAGGACCTTCGTGATGATCTGCATATTCGTGGCACCCATCGACTGGGCGGCCTCGACGAGGCCCTTATCCACTTCGCGCAGGCTCGTCTCGACGATTCGGGCGATGAAGGGCGCCACCGAGAGTGTCAGAGGAACGATGGCGGCGGCCGTGCCGATCGAGGAGCCGACGATGAGTCGGGTGAACGGAATGATCGCCACGAGCAGGATGATGAACGGCACCGAGCGGAGAGCGTTGATCACCGTGCCGAGAACGGCGTTGAAGCCCGGCATCGGAAGGAAGGACTTGCGGTCCGTCACGAAGAGCAGGATGCCGAGGGGAATGCCCGCGAGGGCGCCGATGCCGCCGGAGATGGCGACCATGATGATCGTCTCCAGGAAGGAGTCCCAGATCATCTGAATGAGATTACTTGACATCATTGATCTCCTCAACGACCACGCCGTTCTCCCTCAGGAAGTTGACGGCTTCGATGAATACGCTGCTTTCGGCCTCGATGAGTACGGTGAGCGAGCCGAGGGTCTGGCCCTGGACGTCGTCGACAGTGCCGCGGAGGATGTTGAAGTCGAGGTTGAAGCGGCGCGAGCATTCGGAAATGACGGGGCGCGTGACTTCGTTGCCCGAGAAGGCGAGGCGAAGCAGGTAGACTGCGTCGCTGTTGGGATGGTTTTCGCGAGCCTTGCGGAAGCGGTCGAGAATGGAGGCCGGCATGTCGCGGGCCATCACGTTGCCGATCAGGGCCTTCGTGGTTTCGTGCTGCGGCGACATGAAGATGTCGACGACCTTGCCCTGCTCGACGATCTTGCCGTAGTTCATCACGACGACGCGCTCGCAGATCTGCTTCACGACCTGCATTTCATGTGTGATCATGACGATCGTGAGGCCGAGCTCCTTGTTGATGCGCTTGAGAAGCGCGAGGGTGGCGACAGTCGTCTCGGGGTCGAGGGCCGAGGTGGCCTCGTCGGAGAGAAGGACCTTGGGGTCGTTGGTCAGGGCGCGGGCGATGCCGACGCGCTGCTTCTGGCCGCCGGAGAGCTGGGACGGATACTTGTGGGCGTGTTCGGTGAGGCCGACGAGCTTGAGAAGCGGCTCGACCTTTTCGCGGATGACGTTCTTGGGCGTGCCGACGAGCTCGAGCGGGAGCGCGACGTTGTCGTAGACCGTGCGGGAGCTCAGCAGGTTGAAGTGCTGGAAGATCATGCCGATGCTGCGGCGGCTTTCGCGCAGCTCGTCTTCGGAGAGCTCGGTGAGATTCTTGCCGTCGACCGTGACGGTGCCTTCGCTCGGGCGGTTGAGAAGGTTGATGCAGCGCACGAGCGTGCTCTTGCCGGCGCCGGAGCGGCCGATGATGCCGAAGATCTCGCCGGGGCGGATCTCGATCGACACGTCGTCGAGGGCCTTGAACTCCCGACCTTCAGGCGTCTTGTAGGTCTGGGTTATGTGGTCAAGCTTGATCATTTTTCTATGTGCGTATGAATCGCAAAGGGGAAGGTTCGGACAGTTTACCTGTTGTGCGGCGCAAAGGGAGCGAAAGCGCGGGGAAATGGGCGGATGCTTGAGGTATTACCGCCGGAAGGGAAGAGAGGAACGAAAAAAAAATCCCGCGGACCATCTGTCAGCAGGATCATTGGGAGGTGTGGTGGGAACGCAGGGATTCGAACCCTGGACCGACGGATTAAGAGTCCGCTGCTCTACCAACTGAGCTACGTTCCCATTCCAGATTGTCCGCAGATAGTTGTGGTGGGTCGTGCGGGACTCGAACCCACGACCAACGGATTAAAAGTCCGCTGCTCTACCAACTGAGCTAACGACCCGTTTGCCGCAGATGAGTCACAAACGACGTGAACAACTAACTGAGGAAACGAATTATGCACGTGCCTTCCGGACCTGTCAATAGTGCATGAAAAAAAAGTTGGTGAGCCTGTCGCCCAAGGCAATCATTCCGCGCCCGTAAATAGAATGTAAAGGTGTCTTTTGTTGGGGTAAACACCAACAAAGTAGACCTTGGCAAGCGGGATTTTTTCAGGCATCATGACGGTAACGAACAAGGCGGCAGGGTGCTCAAAACTCCCGTCTTGCAGGTGAAGCGGATGATCCTTTGTGCATCGAGGCTAGTGAAATGATCCTGCCATTCGAGATGTAAATTGATTGTCGTGTATTCATAAATATTTAGTATTGTGATTGTTTGAGACAGGAGTCCGTCATGGCTGCCAAGTCCGCGAATCCGACCCGCCCCGGTCGTTGCGAAGGGGAAGAACGCAAGAAGGCGCTCAGCGTCGCGCTTGCCAATATTGAAAAGCAGTTCGGCAAGGGCGCCATCATGCGCATGGCCGACGGCGCCGAAGTCGAGGACATCGAGACGGTGTCCACGGGCTCCCTGGGCCTTGACCTTGCGCTCGGCGTGGGCGGTCTGCCCCGCGGTCGCATCATCGAGGTGTTCGGTCCCGAATCCTCCGGCAAGACGACGCTCTCCCTGCAGGTCATCGCCGAAATGCAGAAGATCGGCGGTACGTGCGCCTTCATCGACGCGGAACACGCGCTCGACGTCCAGTACGCACAGCGTCTCGGCGTGCAGCTCTCCGACCTTCTGATCTCCCAGCCCGACACGGGCGAACAGGCCCTTGAGATCACCGACGCCCTCGTGCGCTCGGGCTCCGTCGACCTGATTGTCGTGGACTCGGTCGCCGCGCTGACGCCCAAGAGCGAAATTGAGGGCGACATGGGCGACGCGCTGCCCGGCCTTCAGGCCCGCCTGATGTCCCAGGCCCTGCGCAAGCTCACGGGCTCGATCACCAAGACGAAGTCCATGGTGATCTTCATCAACCAGATCCGCATGAAGATCGGCGGCTACGGCAACCCGGAAACCACGACGGGCGGCAACGCGCTCAAGTTCTACAGCTCCGTGCGTCTCGACATCCGTCGCATCGGCGCCATCAAGAAGGGCGACGAGGTGATCGGCAACGAAACCCGCGTCAAGGTCGTTAAGAACAAGGTTGCGCCTCCGTTCAAGCAGGCAGAGTTCGACATCCTCTACGGCGAGGGCATTTCCCGCTACGGCGAGATCATCGACATTGGCACCGAGCTCAACGTGCTTGAGAAGTCCGGCGCCTGGTACTCCTACAACGGCCAGCGCCTCGGCCAGGGCAAGGAGAACGTGCGCGAGTTCCTCAAGCAGCATCCCGACGTCTGCGGCGAGGTCGAGCAGAAGATCCGCGAGATGAAGGGCATCCACCTCAAGAGCATCTCCGCCGTCGACGGTGATGACGAGGGCATGCCCGAGGATGATCTGCCGCTGGCCGACGCCGACATAGATCTGTAATGGAGAGCCGGTTTTCGGACCGGATTGAAGAACGGCTTCAGGGA
Source organism: Sutterella wadsworthensis 2_1_59BFAA (assembly GCF_000297775.1). Lineage (GTDB taxonomy): Bacteria > Pseudomonadota > Gammaproteobacteria > Burkholderiales > Burkholderiaceae_F > Sutterella > Sutterella wadsworthensis_A. The sequence goes on along the minus strand of NZ_JH815514.1, from coordinate 69,447 downwards.
AAAGGGGGTGGTCCGGACATGGAGGACCGTCCCCTTTTTTTCCGTGAATGATCCGTGGGAGAAGGGAAATGGGAAGAAACTGGGAGGAAGGCGAGCTCTTCGTCTGGGGTGACGACGGACTCGTGCCCGCTGATTCGCAAGAGAAGGCCGTGCGGTCCGCCGCGGAACCCGCACGTGCGCTTCCTTTGGAGACGCCTCCCGTGCGCCGCAGCGAAGAGCCCGCCGTCAGGCGCGTCGGGCGCAGCTCGGGGCTCGGCGAAATCGTCACGGGCGTCGACGAGGCCTCGGGCATCGTTCGCACGGCGCCCAAGGTGCTGCCGCGCCGCCAGCGGAGCACCTATGAAAGTGACGACGACTTCTGCAACGATCCCGAGGAGCTCGAGAGCCGGCAGGCGCAGAAGAAGGCCGCCCGTCCGAAGAAGGAGCGCCCGAGTCTTTTCGTCAGGGCGATCGGCTCGCTGGCCCGCCGCGAGTATTCCAGACGGGATCTTGAGGCGAAGCTCCGCCGCTCCCTGTCGGAGGATGAGGATCCGGACGAGGTTGGGCGCGTGCTCGACAGGCTCGAGGGCGCGGGCTATCTTTCCGACGCGCGCTTTGCCGAAAGCCGCGCCCGCTCAAGGTCAAGGGTCATGGGAGACGCCCGCATCAGGCGGGAGCTGCGCCAGTGCGGCGTGGCGGGCGAGCATGTCGATGCTGCGATGGACGAGATCGAGGAGCCCGAGGAGGTCAGGGCCTACAGGCTGTGGGCAAGGCGCTTTGGAGAGCTGCCTGCGGACAGGAAGGAGCGCGACAGGCAGATCCGCTTCATGATGTACCGCGGATTCGGCATGAGCGCCATCAGCAGGGTGCTCAAGGGCGCCGTCGAGCCGCCTGACGACATGGCCTAGCGATTTGTTTGCCGGCTCATTGTTCGAACGGGCTCCCGATCCCTGTCCTGAAGCGGATTCGAGGCGGGGGATTTCAAGTTTTTTCCTGTTGCTTTTGTTAAAATCATCGGCTACCTGTTTTTGAGATTTTCCCACGGAGGCTATTTTGGAATATCTCTTCGATCTGCTTGCCAACCTGCATTGGGCTGCGGTCGGCCAGATCATCATGATCGACATTCTTCTCGGCGGCGACAATGCCGTCGTGATCGCCATGGCGTGCCGCAACCTGCCTGAGAGCCAGCGCAACAAGGGCATCTTCTGGGGCACGGCCGGCGCCATCGCCCTGCGCGTCGTGCTGATCACCTGCGCAGTGATGCTTCTCGACCTCCCGTTCCTCAAGGTGGCGGGCGGTGCGCTTCTCGTCTGGATCGGCGCCAAGCTCCTGCTTCCCGAGGACGGCGATCATGAAAAGGTCGAGGGCAGCAGCAAGCTCATCGGCGCCATCAAGACCATCATCGTCGCGGACTTCGTGATGAGCTTCGACAACGTGATCGCCATTGCGGGCGCCGCCCAGCAGGCTCATGAGACCCATCAGACGCTCCTGATCATCTTCGGGCTGCTCGTCTCGGTGCCGTTCATCGTCTTCGGCTCCCAGATCATCCTGAAGCTCATCGACCGCTTCCCCGCCATCATCTACTTCGGCGCAGGCCTTCTCGGCTGGATTGCCGGCGGCATGATCGCCTCCGACGTGTTCGTCACGACGCGCTGGCCCGAACAGGCCTTCATGATGCACTACCCGCTCTCCGTGGGCTGTGCGGCGCTCGTGATCCTCATCGGTCACTTCCTCGGCAAGGCGAAGATGAAGAAGTTGCTTGCGAAGGAAATGGAAAAGGATCGCAGCTGAGCTGCCTCCCTCTGATGCAGTACCCAAAAAAGAAGCGCAGCCCGCAAGGGCTGCGCTTTTTTTTGTTTCAGGCGGGCGTCGGAAGGAGGGCAAGCCTCATTTGTTCTTCTCTTCCTTCATCTTCGCCTTCCAAGTCAGGCGTTCGGTCTCGCGCCTGCAGATCTGTTTGGCCGTGACGCCCTCGATTTCCGCCAGCTCCTTTTGAGACAGTTCCATTGCCCTGCGCTCTTCGCGTGCACGAAGCCCCTGTTCGCTCAGATGACTGTCGTCGAGGCCCTGCTCGGTCGCCTAGTTGTCGTCTTCGTCAACCGCAGCGAAGAAATCGGGAATTCTCTCGGGCACGTTCAGATAGTCGGCGATCCGCAGGATGATCTCCGGGGTGACACGGGTGTATCCATATTCAAGGTTGCAGATGTACTTGCTGTCCTTGCCGAGCGCGCGACACAATTCTCTTTGACTCACTCCCAGTTCCTTTCGCAGTGTGCGCAGGAGGATGCCGAAGCGGCAGAGGCCGTCATTGAGGTCTCCTGAATGGCTTCGAGGATCCTGTCCGGAGAGATGGCGCAGTTTGCGCCATTCTTCGTAGGCTTCGGGTACGCTGTACATCCGGACCAGCTCCATGAGCTTGACGTCCGAAATGTTTGCCTTTCCAACCTCGTAGTCCCCGAGGGTGGTGGAATGCACGCCATGTCTGGCAGCGAACTTCTCAAGGTTGAGGCCGAGCTTTTGGCAGTTGTCGTAAATCCACTTTTCGAAAGGTGTACGGTCGATATCGCATGACCTGCGCTGGTTGGTGTCGGGGTGGAGCGCTCGGTCGTGCACCCATTCGATCACGTCTTCAGGCGCGGGACCGAGGATGTTCTGAATGTGCGCGATGGGGGGCGTACCGGCCAATCTCGTATTCCCTGAGGGTGGTGGAGTTGATGCCAAGCTTGTCGGCGAGGTGCTGGCGGACACCGCCGTGTTTCTTCCTTTCGTGGCACAGCCATTGCGCCAGCGGATTGAGGTCGGTTGTCTGCATGTGATGGTTGGGTCGTGGTTGGAATTGGTTTGAGGGGCGGCTGTCGTGCCCTGCCTGCGGCCGCCATGTCTGTCGAGCGTGTGACTCATGGCGGCCGGGACGGCGACGGGTCAGTGCTTCACGGTGTCGATGAAGCCGCCGCCGAGGCAGACGTCGCCCTGATAGAGAACGGCGCTCTGGCCGGGCGTGGCCGCCCACTGAGGCTTGTCGAAGCCAAGCGTGAAGTTCTTTTCGGAGACGTACTCGAGTCTGCAGGGATCGTCGGGCTGGCGATAGCGGGTCTTCACCGTAAGCTCGGCGTCAAGCTCGGGCGCATGTCCGGAGATCCAGCTTGGATGGACGGCCTTGAGCTCGTGCGCGAGAAGCCACGGGTGATCGTGTCCCTGGCAGATCCAGAGCGTATTGGTGGCAAGATCCTTCTTCGCGACGAACCACGGCTCGCCCGTGGAGTCGTGGCGGCCGCCCACACCGATGCCCTTGCGCTGGCCGAGCGTATAGAAGGAAAGGCCCATGTGCTCGCCCACGACCGTGCCGTCGGGAATGCGGATCGGACCGGGCTGGGTAGGCAGATAGCGGTTGAGGAACTCGCGGAACGGACGCTCGCCGATGAAGCAGATGCCCGTGGAGTCCTTCTTCTTCGCATTGGGAAGCTTGAGGTCGTCGGCGATGCGGCGGACCTCGGTCTTGCAGATTTCGCCCACGGGGAAGATCACGCGGGAGATCTGCTCTTGGGTGAGGCGGTGCAGGAAGTAGCTCTGGTCCTTGCCGGGATCGACGCCGCGCAGCAGCTGGACGCCGTCGTCCGTGTGACGGACGCGGGCGTAGTGCCCCGTGGCGATGAGGTCGGCCCCCATGGCCATGGCATGGTCGAGGAAGGCGCGGAACTTGATCTCTGCGTTGCAGAGAACGTCGGGATTGGGCGTGCGGCCTGCGCTGTATTCGCGTAGAAAGTCGGAGAAGACGCGCTCGCGGTATTCCTTCGCGAAGTTGACGGCCTCGATGTCGATGCCGATCACGTCGGCGACGGCGCTCGCGTCGATGAAGTCCTGACGGGAGGAGCAGTATTCGCTGTCATCGTCGTCCTCCCAGTTCTTCATGAAGAGGCCGATGACGTTGTAGCCTTGCTCCTTGAGGAGCCAGGCGCTGACAGAGGAGTCGACGCCGCCCGAAAGGCCGATGACGACGGTTTTCTTGGACATACGTATATATGGTCGGTAAGTCGGGATAGAATCGGGACGTACCCTTGAATTCATTAATTAGGAGATCGTGGCAATTATGTCTCAGACGAACGAATCGTGCACCCGCTTTGCGAAACTTCTTGGCATCGAGGTGCCCTTCCTCAATGCTCCGATGGAGGGCATTGCCACGCCTGAGCTCGTGGCGGCCGTGTCCGAGGCGGGCGGTCTCGGCGTCATTCCCGCCGCCGGTCTCGCTCCCGACGAGATCCGCGCCTTTGCCGCGCGCGTGAAGGAGCTCACGCAGAAGCCCTTCGCCGTGAACCTTGCTGTGCCCGTCGACGCGCCCGCGGATGCGGCGGAACGCTTCGAGCGTTTCGGCGACGCCGTCTCGATGCTGCTCGAGGAGCTCGAGCTGCCCGCAGGCGAAGGCGCCTCCTATGCCGAACGCTACGATCTCGAGGGCTGCACCCGCCCCGACTTCTTCGAGCAGTTCGATGCGGCGCTCGAGGTGAGGCCCGCAGCCGTCATCTCGTCCTTCGGCGGCTTCCGCGAGCCCGAGGAGGAGAAGCTCGCCGAACTCGGCATCGTCAACATCGGCACCGCCACGACGCTCCGTGAGGCCAAGGTTCTGCGCGCCGCGGGCTGCGGCGCCGTCATCGTTCAGGGAGCGGAGGCCGCGGGCCCGCGCCTCTCGTTTGAGGATCCCGAGGACGCTCTCGTCGGTCTCATGTCCCTCGTGCCCGCCGCCGTCCGCGCGACGGGGCTGCCCGTCATCGCGGCGGGCGGCATCGCCTCGGCCGAGCAGGTGAACGCACTTCTGGCCATGGGCGCTGCAGGCGTGTCCGTCGGCACGGCCCTGCTGACGACGGCCGAGTCCAGCGCCTGCGACGCGCACCGCTACTACGCGGAGTTCGGCACGGCCTGCGACACCGTACTCACGCGCATCTACAACGGCAGGCTCAGCCGCGTGCTCAGAAACGCGCTCGTCGAGGCCCTCGACGACTGGGAGCTCATGACGGCCGGCTACCCCGCCCAGAAGGCCCTGATGGGCCCCCTTGACAGGTGTGCCTCCGAAGTCGGACGCAACGACCTCGTCATGCTGCCTCTGGGACAGTCCGCAGGCCGCAGCGCCTACAGGCGGACTGCCGACTGCGTGCATGCGCTCTTTCCCCGTCGCGCAGACTGAATCAAACAAACGGATAGATTTTCAAAATCGTCGCAACACCTTGAAAATCGACGTACGGCGTCCGACTTAGGTAAAACCCCTCGGACTTGGGGGTTAATTTCACAATGCGGAACGCGCTTTCGTATTGTGAAATATGTGACCTAGTTTTGCGGGTTATCCCTTGAATATGTGTCGTTGAAAAGGGTTTCGGGCTTGATTACTATCAACCGAACAGAACTCGTTTACGATTTCACGGATCGGTAGGCGGGATTCGATCAACATTAACTGAGGGTTCAACCATGACCGAATCCAGTATTGAAATCGGCGCCATGTCCAACAGGGGCAAGCTTCTGGCGCTCGTCGCCGGCCCGATCTTGGGGCTGCTGACCTACTTCCTTCTGCCTGAAAGCTACATCAACTCCCAGGGCGTTGAAACCGCCTTCCCGTATGCGGGCCGCGCCTGCATGGGCGTGACCGTGTGGATGGCGATCTGGTGGTTTACCGAAGCGCTTCCGATTGCGGCGACCGCAATGATTCCACTGGTCGTGTATCCGCTTCTGCAGATCACGTCCGCCAAGGCTGCGATGAGCAACTACGCCTCCGGGACGATCTTCCTCTTCCTGGGCGGCTTCCTGCTCGCGGCCGGCATCCACCGCTGGCACCTTGACCGCCGCATCGCACTGCTGACGCTGCGCCTCTTCGGCACCCAGCCCAAGCAGATGGTGCTCGGCCTGATGCTGGCCACTGCCGGCCTCTCCGCCTGGGTGTCCAATACGGCGACTGCCGCCATGATGGTTCCCATTGCCATCGCCGTGCTCGGCGTCGTGCGCTCCACCCAGAAGAGCGAAGTCATCGGCAAGGATGAACGCAACTTCGGCATCGCCGTGCTGCTCTCCATCGCCTACGCGGCCTCCATCGGCGGCATGGTCACCGTGATCGGCTCGCCCCCGAACGGCATCTACGTCCGCTTCATGGAACAGACCTACGGCGAGACCGTGAGCTTCATTGACTGGCTCAAGATCGGCCTTCCGGTTGCGCTCCTGCTGCTCCCAGCCACCTATTTCCTGCTAGTGAACGTTCTCTTCCCCTGCAAGATGGAAGGCATTCCCGGCGGCAAGGACTGGGTCCGCAACGAGCTTCGCAAGCTCGGTGCCATGTCCCGCGGTGAAAAGATCGTTCTGGCGGTCTTCGTCCTCGCGGCCGTCCTCTGGATCTTCGGCCCGGTCATCCGCGGCCTTGAATTCGACGGCGCCAAGCCCTTCGCGGCCCTCAAGGACGAAACCATCGCCATGGCTGCAGGCCTCCTGCTCTTCGCGATCCCCGTCGACTCCAAGCGCGGCATCCACGCTCTTGACTGGTCCTCGGCCAAGGACGTGATCGCTTGGGATGTGCTGCTCCTCTTCGGCGGCGGTCTCACGATGGCGGCCGCTCTGCAGAGCACTGGCGCCGCTGCCCTGGTGGGCGCTCAGGCCACGGCCCTCGGCAGCCTCGGTGAAGTCTCCATGATGGCCGGCGTCGCTACCCTCGTGACCTTCGCTACCGAAGTGACCTCGAACACCGCACTTGCCGCCACGATGATGCCGCTCATCTCCGCCTCAGCCGATGCGCTCAAGATCGATGCCTCCGGCCTCCTCGTGACCACCGCGCTCGCCGCTTCCTGTGCCTTTATGATGCCCGTCGCCACGCCGCCCAACGCGATCGTGTTCGGCACCGGCCGTCTGAAGATCGGAGACATGGTGAAGGCTGGCTTCTGGCTCAACATCCTCGGCGTCGTGATCATCACCTGCGTGGCCGCAGTAATCCTCTGACCGCCTCTCTGAAAAACAAGCGAACAAGCGCGCACCCCCGAAAGGAGGCGCGCGCTTTCATTTGAGGTGCAGGCAGGCTCAGATGCCCAGAAGCTTCATGAGGGGGCCTGCGATGAGCGGCGCAAGGAAGGCGGTGATGATGCCGGAGAGGCCCATGGCCAGACCGCCGAAGGCGCCCGCCCTGTTCGAGATCTGGAATGCGGCGCTCGTGCCCATGCCGTGTGCGGCGAGGCCGAGCGTCACGCCGCGCACTGGGTCGGACGTGATGCGGCAGAGGTTGAAGAGCGGACGGCCGACGATGGAGCCGAAGATGCCCGTGATCACGACGAGGCAGGCCGTCAGGTCGGGGCGCCCGCCCATGGCTTCGGACACGCCCATGGCGATCGGTGTCGTGACGGACTTCGGAATCATGGAGATCATTGTTTCGGCCGAGAGTCCGAAGAGCCAGCCGAAGGCAACGACGGAGACGATGGCGGCCACGCTGCCTGCGAGAAGGCCGCAGGTGAGGGGCAGCCAGAGCTCGACGAGCTTCTGGCGCTGCTCGAAGAGCGGCACAGCGAGCACCACGGTCGCGGGCCCGAGCAGGAAGTGAATGACGCCTGCGCCCTGGAAGTACTGCTCGTAGGGCACGCCCATGACGAGCAGCACGACGATGATGCTCACGACGGCCACGATGATCGGCGTGAAGAGCGGATTGAACTGCGTGAGCTTGTAGAGATGCTGGCCGAAGATAAAGGCGACGAGCGTGACGGCAAGCCAGAGGGCGGGATTGCCGAGGATCGGCGAGAGCTGCTGAAGAATGTCCTGCATGGTCAGTCCTTGTTCTTGTGCACGAGCTTGTCGACGAAGATGATGGTGTAGGCGGTCACGAGCATGGCGATGAGGGTTGAGATCACAAGCACGGCGCCGATGGCGAGGCCCTCGCGAAGGAAAAGGTCGCCGTAGCGCATGACGCCCACGCCCGCCGGCACGAAGAGAAGCGACAGGTTCGATAGGAGCACGCCGCCCGTTGGGCGGATGCGGCCGATGAGATCGTCCTTGACGAAAAAGGCGAGAAGCATGAGGATCATGCCGATCACGGGACCCGGAACGGGAATGCCCGCGCTGCGACTGATGACTTCGCCGACGACCTGAAAGGCCAGAATGAGTGCGATGGCGGAAAGCATGAAAGAAGTACCGTAAAATGTTCTGACCGTCTTTCGGCGTGCTAGGGTTTGCACGTATGAAAGGTGTCAAGGTGTTGATTGTGTCACTACGGCGCCTGTCGTGGGGGCATTCGGATTTGACTTAGGTTAGGAAAGTTGAAGTGTCGGCGGTTCTTGTCTTCGGAAGAGGACCGCTCCGACGGGCTGCCTGGCCGAACTTGAAGAGGAGGACGGCGCGTCCTCTCCCGTCCCGGGGACTGCGCGCCGAATTTCTATGAAGCAGGAATTTCAGATCAAGGGCGAGCTCATCACGCTCGACGCCCTTCTCAAGGCTGTCGGCGCGGCCGACTCCGGCGCTCATGCCAAGGCGATGGTCGCCGAGGGCCTCGTGCGCGTCGACGGCGAGGTCGAGCTTCGCAAGACGAGGAAGCTCCGCGGCGGCGAGCGCGTGGAGCTCGAGGGCCTGACCGTTGTGCTCAAGGCCGATCCGGCCTTTGCCGCACGGGACTGAGTCCGCACGTCAAGATAATGCAAAAATGCCGGCTTCCGCAGGAAACTGGCATTTTTTCATGGGGCTGCAGCAGAATTATTGGATGTCCTTGAGCTCGCGGCGCAGGATCTTGCCCACGGCGGTCTTCGGGAGCGAGTCGACGAAGATGATCTCGCGCGGCATCTTGTAGCCCGTGAGCTGGGTGCGGCAGTACTTCTTGACGTCGTCGGCGGTGAGGGCGGGATCCTTGCGCACGATGACGGCCTTGACGGTTTCGCCGGACTTGGCGCTCGGAACGCCCACGACGCCCACTTCAAGCACGCCGGGCATGCTCGCGATCACGTTTTCGACTTCGTTCGGATAGACGTTGAAGCCGGAGACCAGAATCATGTCCTTCTTGCGGTCCGTGATCGTGATGCTGCCGTTCATGTCCATGTGGCCCACGTCGCCCGTGCGCAGCCAGCCGTCGCGAAGAACGGCGGCCGTCTCCTCGGGCTTGTTCCAGTAGCCCTGCATGACCTGCGGGCCGCGCACGCAGATCTCGCCTGTGTATTCGGGAATCTTGTCGGGCGACGGGCAACAGCCGAGGTCGCGGAAGCCTTCGCCGCGGATGGATACTTCGGTCGACGGGATGGGCACGCCCACCGAGCCGTCCCACGGAGCCTCGGGGATGTTGCCGCAGACGCCGGGCGAGCATTCCGTGAGACCGTAGGCCTCGAGGATGTTGCAGCCCGTCTGTTGCTTCCAGCGTTCGGCGATGGTGCGCTGCACCTGGGAGCCGCCGCCCGCGGTGACCTTGAGGCGCGTGAACTTGTGGGCGCAGAAGATCTTGTTGTTGAGCATCGCGGTGAAGAGCGTGTTGACGCCGACGATGATGGAGAAGTCCCACTTGGCGCATTCCTTGGCCAGCCCGTCGATGTCGCGCGGGTTGGTGATGAGCACCATGTTCGCGGCGAACTGCGTGAAGGAGAGCGTTGCCGTGAGGGAGAAGATGTGGTAGAGCGGCAGCGCCGTGAGGGCGACTTCCTCGCCTTCCTTGCAGGCGCTCGCAAGCCAGTAGCCCACCTGCTGGAGGTTGGCGAGGAGGTTGCGGTGCGTGAGGATGGCGCCCTTGGCAACGCCGGTCGTGCCGCCCGTGTACTGCAGGAAGGCGATGTCGGTGTTGTGGATCTCATGGGCGGTGAAGCCGTGGCGGCGGCCGATCTCAAGCGCTTCGTTGAAGCCGACGGCGTTCGGGAGCGAGTATTCGGGCACCATCTTCTTCACCTTGCGCACGACGAAGTTGACGAGCGTGCGCTTGAAGAACGGGAAGAGGTCGCCGACAGCGGTCGTGATGATGTGCTCGCACTTCGTGCCGGGCAGGGCGTTCTGGAGTGTCTTGGCGAAGTTCTCGATGATGATGATCGCCTTCGCCTCGGAGTCGCGCAGCGTGCCGTTGACCTCGCGGGAGGTGTAGAGCGGGTTGATGTTGACGACGATGTAGCCCGCGCGCAGGCAGGCGTACATGGCGATGACGTACTGCAGAAGGTTCGGCATCATGATGGCGACGCGGTCGCCGGGCTTGAGGCCGAGACTCTGGAGGTAGGCGGCGAGTTCCTTGGTGAGCGCAGCCGTGCGGCTGTAGGTCAGGCCGCAGTCCATGTTGGTGTACCCCACCTTGTCGGGGTAGCGCGCGGCGATGTCGTCGAGGACGGCCGGAATGCTCGGATAGCGGTCCGGATTGATTTCGTGCGGGACGCCTGCGGGGTAGCTCTTGTACCAGGGAAAGCTTTGAGTCATGTCTTAGTGATCTTCGAATTCTTGCGATGGTGGCCGGCCTGAGCCGGCGGTGCGGATGCGCCCGAAGGAAGGCTTGGCTCCCATGGCCCGCGCCGTTGATGAACATCGGCGAAAGGCGGACAAGCGCACCTAGCTTAAGTTTAGCGGCACGAGGACGCGAAAACGAGGTCAAAAAACACGACTTAACCCCTATATGCGCAAAAAGCCTCCGGATTCCGGAGGCTTTTCGTGTGCGGAAACTGAGCGGAAGGCTTAGGCTTCGAGCGTCAGGCAGTGGCGGGCGTAATCTTCAACGGCTTCCCAGTCGGTGTAGTCGATGACGGCCGTCATTTCCGTCGGGCCCTTGGTCATCTTCATGATCATCTGGATGAGCTTGGCGTCGATCCAGCTCCAGTTCGGGTAGTCGACTTTGCCGGCGAAGCACTTGACGTCCTTCGGGTGCCACGGGTTGTTCTCAAGGAACTTGCGGCAGTAGACGTTGCCTTCGGGCGTGGCCTTGGCCGGGTTGCGGGCGATGACGGTCACGTTGAAGAAGCTGTTGGGCTTGGCGTCGAGGACGGCCTTCCAACGGTTGACGAAGGCGAGGAACTGCTTGCGGAACACGCCGTAGAGGACGGGAGCGCCGCAGATGACAAGGTCGTACTTGTTCCAGTCGACGCCTTCGCGGTCGGCTTCAAGCACGTGCATCATGTCGGCCTGGTGGCCTTCGGCAATGATGGTTTCCCAAATGCGGCGGGCGATACGAGCGGTATGGCCGGAGCGGCTGTCGTAAACAACAAGCACCGTCTTCATGTTCTATTCTCCAAAAGGGTCGCCGGCGCGCAGGCGAGCGCACGCCGAAAAATGTGTTTCAAGAGCAGGGCTTTCGCAGGTCTTCCCTACTCCCGCCTGTATTTTAGCCAAGTGTATATTGTCCGAGCCTTAACCGTATGGGGAGAAACGACGAAGATTGCGGGTAAAACCCGATGTTGCAAGGACAATCAGTGCTACAATCACGCACTTGTGACGGCGACCGTTCGCCGTCGATAGTTTCACCCATCGCCGTGTCCGCCTGCTGCCCGACGTGCAGCCTTTTTTTGTTTTTGAGGACCCGGCGGATCAACTTGGAAGAATATGGCAAAGGAAGATCTCATCGAGATGTCGGGCCAGGTGCTTGAAGTGCTGCCCGATGCCCGTTATCGCGTCAAACTTGACAACGGTCATGAACTGGTGGCCTACACCAACGGCAAGATGCGCAAGCATCACATCCGCATTCTCGCGGGCGACAAGGTGTCCCTCGAGCTCTCGCCGTACGATCTGACCAAGGGCCGCATCACCTTCCGTCACATCGAAGGCCGTCCGCCCGCCGGTGCCCAGAACGGCAACCGCCGTCGCTAAGAGGCCCGGTCGTCAGACCGCGTGAAAAAATGAAAAACCCCCGAAGCCGCATGGCCCGGGGGTTTTCTTTTGGTCGTTCCTTCCGGACGTCCGTCCTTCTGCTTAGAACGCGTCCTTGTAGAGGATGAAGAATGTGATCGTCAGATGGTAGAAGACGGGGGCCGCGAAGGTGAGGGGAGCGAGGCGCGCAAGCGTGCCGCGCGTCATGTAGATGTCTCCTTCGCCTGCAAGGCGCGTGGCGCCCATGCTGTGGCGCACGGAGTTGATGACCAGGTCGCCCATCACGCAGGAGGCCGCGATGATGACGGCCATGATGACGGCCTGCCAGGCGCGGAACGGCGTGATCCAGAACATGGCCGCACCGGCGAGCACGCCGCAGAAGGAGCCGATGAGCGTGCCCTTGATCGTGCGGTTGGAGTTGAAGCTCAGGGTCTTGCCGCCGAAGAAGGAGCTGGCGATGCTCGAGGCGAGGTCGCTCACGAATACGACGAGCAGGAAGAAGAGGAGCAGCAGCGGACCGGACGAGTTGTAGCGCGTCAGGTCGAGCGTCGCGATGGCGGGTGCGTGGCTCACGCAGAAGACGCAGAGCATGACGCCCCACTGCACCTTGGCGACGCGCTCGAGATAGCGCTCCGTGTCCTTCGTCATGGCCATGATGACGGGCAGCGCGAGGAACAGGTACGTCGGAATGAAGAGCGTCGTGAAGTACGAGAGGTCGAAGCCGATGAGCGCGTACTGCACGGGAATCGCGATGTAGAACGCGACGACGAGCGCATTGTGGTCGGTGGGCTTCGTAGGCGTGATCGCGATGAACTCCCTCAGCAGGAAGAAGCTGATGAGCGCGAAGAAGACGAGAAGCGTGGCCTGGCCGAGCGCGAAGGCGATCGTGAAGACGACGATGAGCCACCAGGACATGCGCACGCGGGCATTGACCGCAAGCAGGCGGGCGCGATGTTCGGGATCGCTGCTGCGGTTCAGGGCCCAGTTGGCGTAGAAGGTGCCGGCGGCGGCAAGAAGCGCGAGGCCGACGAGAAGGATGCCGTAGGCCTCCTGAATGGTGAATCCGAGTCTCATGGCTGTGCTAGGGAGATGATGGCGTTGCGGGCGCGTTCAAGGAAATCCTCCTTCAGGTCTTCGGGAGAATGCTCGAGCGGGGCGCCGAAGCGGATGGAGCAGACGGTGGGAACGGGAAGCAGCACGCCCTTGGGCATGGCGCGGTGCAGGTTCTCGATGTAGACGGGAATCAGCTCGACCTGAGGAAATTCCTTCATCAGGCGCCAGATGCCGGACTTGAACTCGCTCGGCAGCGGTTGGGGACGGCGGGTGCCCTCGGGGAAGATGATGAGGGAGGAGCCTTCCTGTAGCGCCTGACGCAGGGGATCGAGCGGATTGCTGTGTTCCGTGCGGCGGCGGTCGACGAGCACGACGTTGAGCTCGTCAAGCGCGATGCGGCGGCGAAGCAGGCCCTTTTCCCAGTAGTCCTTGGCGGCGACGGGGCGAACGAATGGACGGAGCTGCGGGGGCAGCGAGGCCCAGATCACGATCGTGTCGAGATGGCTCGTGTGGTTGGCGAAGTAGATGCGCTGTTTGGAGGACGGCGCACAGCCCTGCCAGTGGGGGTAGGCGCCGACGAGCAGCCTCGTGAGCCACACGATGGGCGTCATTAGCTTGAACGATTTGAACACGATATGTTCCTGTTTTAAGGGAATCTAAACATTATAAACCGCACGGCTGGTACGCTTAAACGGCATTTTCCGCAGTGCCGCCAACGGTCAGCGCATCGATGCGGATGGTGGGCATGCCTACGCCCACGGGTACCTGCTGGCCGTCCTTGCCGCACTGTCCCGTGCCCTCGTCAAGTGCAAGATCGTTGCCGATGAGCGGGATGTGCTTGAGGGCCTCGGGACCCGAGCCCGATAGCATGGCGCCGCGCACGGGGTGAGTGAGCCTGCCGTCCTCGATCATCCAGGCGCGGCTCATCGCAAAGACGAACTTGCCGTTGGTGATGTCGACCTGCCCGCCGCTGAAGTTGCTCGCGTAGATGCCTCGTTTGACCGACTTGACGATGTCGGCGGGATCGCAGTCCCCGGGCGTCATGAAGGTGTTGGTCATGCGCGGCAGGGGCAGCGTGGCGAAGCTCTCGCGTCGGCCGTTGCCCGTCGGGGCGGTTCCGAGAACGCGGGCGCTCGTGAGGTCGTGCATGTAGCCCGTGAGGATGCCGTCTTCGATGAGCGTCGTGCGCGCGGCGGGCGTGCCTTCGTCGTCGGCGCAGATGGAGCCGCGCGCTAGTCCGATCGTGCCGTCGTCGACGACCGTGACGCCGGGGGATGCGACGCGCATGCCGATCCTGCCCGTGAAGGCGGAGGTGCCCTTTCTGATGAAGTCGCCTTCAAGTCCGTGGCCCACGGCCTCGTGGAGCAGAATGCCGGGCCAGCCCGGACCGAGCACGACGGGCATGATGCCTGCAGGTGCGGGTGCGGCGCCGAGATTGTGGATTGCCTCCGAGACGGCGTCGCGAGCCCACTTACGGATGCGCTCCCGCGTGAAGAACTCAAGCCCCGCGCGTGCGCCGCCTCCGGCCGAGGCTCGCTCGCGCCTGCCGTTTTCCGAGGCGATGACCGAGATCGAAAGGTAGACCATGGGGCGGATGTCGCCCGAAAGCAGGCCGTCAAGGCGGCAGAGGAGCGTTGCATCCGTCTCGCACTGAAGGGTGACGACCACGTCTGTGACCCTGGGATCCGCCTCGCGCGCCAGGGCGTCGGCCTCGCGGATGAGCTCAAGCGCCTGTGGCGTGTGCATGTTCGAGGATGCGTCCTCCGTCCCGCAGCAGGGCCTGTAGGAGCCGGGGGTGAGGCAGGCGGGGATGACGACGCCTGGGGCGCCCTCGGGGGAGTAGGCGGCCGAGGCGACCACGGTGCCTGCAGCATCGAGAAGCGAGACGGGCGTGAGCACGTCCGTGTAGGCGAGCGTGGAGGTCTCGCCGCAGACGGTGCGCAGTCCTGCGCCCCTGTCGATGGAGAATCCGCCCGTCTTGACGGCGCCCTCGTCGAGAATCCAGGAACGGGAGACGGTCTGCTGAAGGTAGATGTCCGCCCAGTCCGCGCCTGCCGGCGTCATGCGGCCGAGCACCTTGAGAAGCGCGCCGTCGTCGAGTCCCGTGCCCGAGTAAAAAAGCGCTTGAGCGGCTGAAAGCCGCTCAAGCGAGGATGTGAATGTCGTCATGTGTTCAGTAGATCGTGCGCGAGGCGAGCGCGGGAAGCGTGCTTCGGACGTTCTCGAGCTGGCTGCGCTCGATGTTGCCGATCACGATGCCCGTCCCGGAGGCGAGCTCGCTCACCATGCCGCCCCAGGCGTCGATGATTCTGGAGTGGCCCCAGGTGCGCCTGCCGCAGGCATGGTGTCCGCCTTGGGCGGCCGCTGCGACGAAGCACTGGTTCTCGATGGCGCGTGCAGCGAGCAGCGTCGCCCAGTGGGCGCGGCCCGTCATTTCCGTGAAGGTCGCGGGCAACACGATGAGGTCGGGCTGGGAAAGGCCGCGGAAGAGTTCGGGAAAGCGCAGGTCGAAGCCGAGCGAGAGGCCGACGGAGAAGGACTCGCCGTCCCAGGTCGTCATCCTGAAGGTGACGGGGGACTTGCCGGGTTCGATGTAGATGCGCTCGTCGTAGAACTCGGTCTTGTTCTGCAAGCGGAAGAGATGGATGCGGTCGTAGCGGGCCGCGATGTTGCCTTCCGGATCGAACACGAGCGAGGACTGCGTGTAGTGGGTGGCGTCCTTTCCCTTGAGCGGAATCGAGCCAGCGACGACCCAGAGGCCGCAGCGCATGGCCGCCATGCGCACGGCATCCTGGATCGGGCCTTCGCCGACGGCTTCGGCAATGCCGAGGTTGGCGGCGTCGCCCGCCATCAGGGCGAAGTTCTCGGGGAGCACGACGAGATCGGCGCCCGAGTCGGCGGAGGCCGAAATGAGGTTGACGGCGTCGAGAACGTTCTGTTCGGGATCAATGCCCGAAATCATCTGGCAGGCGGAAATGCGCATGGTGTCAAAAGAAAGGGATGTTGTGTCCGCACATTGTAGCGGATGCGTTCTAGTCGAAAAGCGGGCGGATGCGCTCGCCGGGCGCGGCGGGCTTGATTTCCGCGCCGAGTTCTGTTCGCGAGGCCTTCTCGACGACGGGGTCGTCGAACGGGCCCTTGATCTCGTACTCCATGCGGAACATGTTCGAGAGCTGGTCCTTGAGAACCCACTGCGTGAGGAAGGTGCCGATGCCGACGGCGGGGTTGATGATCGAGAGCGCAAGCGCCGGCCCGCCCGCGTTGATGGCGGGGAGAATGATGGCGTCGAGGTCGAGCGTCTCCCTGACGAGGCTGATGCTGCCGCCCACCATCACGGTGGCGGACGAGCCGAGGACGGAGGCCTTCGGAATGCTCAGGACGCCGTTCTTCACCGTGCCCGCAACGTGGGCGGAGTCGAATGCGAAGCCCTTGCCGAGCACGTCCCTGAAGTCGAGCGTGAGCCTGCGCAGAAGGTGCTGCATCGACAGCAGGCTCAGCAGGCGGCCTGCGCCGGGCTCGATCTGCAGGAATTCGCCGCGCTTCATCTCACTTGAGAAGGAGCCCCTGAGCGTGGAGAGGTCGGGGCGGTGAGGCGCGTTGTTCCAGGAGAGGTCGGCGTGCAGGGTCGTCGGCGCGCCGTTCACGGCGTGCGGAATGTCGAGGCTCGCCAGAAGCTTGCCCGCGTCCGGAATGTTGCCGTCGATCGAGACGGAGGTCT
The DNA here is from genome assembly GCF_000297775.1 of Sutterella wadsworthensis 2_1_59BFAA. Classification (GTDB taxonomy): domain Bacteria; phylum Pseudomonadota; class Gammaproteobacteria; order Burkholderiales; family Burkholderiaceae_F; genus Sutterella; species Sutterella wadsworthensis_A. The sequence continues at coordinate 52,943 of NZ_JH815514.1, read as the reverse complement.
CGCCCGACTTGCCGGGCGTGTGCACCCAGCTACCTCGTGCGCGGATGACGCTGCCCGCATTGCGAAGGGCCGCCTCGGTGATGCGCCAGACGATGTTGCCCGCCTCGACCCTTCGGCTGGCCTCGAACTCAACCTTGCCGAGGTGACGCTTGCCCACCTTGAGGTCGTCGATGACGAGTGAGATGTCGGGCAGGTCGGAGACGGTCGTGACGGCCTCCTGCCTGGCGCTCGGCACGAAGCTCTCGGCCTTGCTGTCGGGAAGCGCGAAGCGGGTGAGGTTGACCTTGAGGCGTGCATGGGCCTCGCTCGTCGCCTGGTTGTATTCGATCTGTCCTGCGGCGTCGTCGCCCGCCACCCTGACGTGCCAGTCGTTCTTCGCAAAGCGTCTGGCCGTGAGGCTGAGGTTGCGGAACTCCTTGTCCGACCAGAGGGCGCCGCCGATCTCGGCTTCGACCATGGAAATGCGGTCGACGGCCGACTCCCCGGCTGCGGTCCTGCCGCTGCCGGGCTTCGCGGGACTTTCGTCCTGAAGAATGTAGGGCTGCCAGTCGTCGATGGACGCACGGGGCGTCTCGACGCGGATTGCGATGCCTTCGGCGGGAGCCCGCATGGGTGCGGATCCGAGGCCTGCGTAGCCGTGCCTGAGCGAGAGGCCGTCCTTGTCGCGGGTGAAGCGAAGCGCCACGGCGGCGCGTCCGGGGCTCGATACGTCGACGTGCATGGCCTTTTCGGGAAGCGTGACGCTGAAGGTCGTGGGCCACTTCTCGCCCGCCGCCTTTTCATAGGGCTCGGGCAGCGTACTCGCGATGCCGTCGAGGTCCGTCCTGCCGGTGACGGCGAAGCGGCTCTTCGTGAGCCCGATTTCGGCGTCGACATGAACGGGAGACGTGCCCGTGAGCTTTTTGAAGAAGAGCTCGGCGACATCAATGCCGAGGAAGTGCTCGAGTTCGGCTGTCGTCGGCTCGGCATCGATGCCGAGCGTCATGACGCCGTCCTTCGTTTCGGCGGTGACCTTGACGGGCTTGCCGCCGGGACTCGTGCCCGTGAGGGGCGCGGGCGTGACGACGCTCTTTTCCGTGATGTGCAGGCTCCCATTGACGCCCGAGACCGTCGGCAGGTTGAGGCCGTAGTAGAAGGTGGCGTTGCGGATGTCCGCATCGATGTTGACGCGCAGGTTTCTGACGATGTCGCCGGAAAGGGGAATATGAAGGTTCATGCGCACGTCGGCGGCGCCCGAACCTTTGCTTTCGGCGAACGCGGAGGAGAGGATGTCGTTGAGCATCCTGCCCTGATTGAGATAGCGGAGCACGCGGCCGAGGTCTCCCTGGGCGCGGCCCGTGATCTCCAGATCGGCGTCCGTGTAGGACTTCATGCTGACGACGACGTCGCTTGCCTTGAGGTCGTGCGAGGTTGCGCTCCGGCCGCGGATTTCGAAGCCGTTTCCGATGAAGGCGAGGTGCGCGTCGATGTTGTTGAGAACGGGCCAACTCGAGGCGGTCTCCCAGCTGCCGTCGGCCTTCCTGACGTGCGAGGGGAGGAAGTCGAGCCTGCCGCCCGTCATGTCGGCCTCGATCGCAAAGTGTCCGTCGTTCTTGTGCTTGCCGTCCCAGGGAAAGTGCTCAAGCGGTCCCTTCACGATGAAGGTGCCGTTGGAGCCGCTGCCGCCGAGAATGCCGGCCTCTAGCCAGTCGAGCACGTCGTCGCCCACGACGAGCGGAATGTAGTCGGGCACGGCCGTCGCCCTGGCCCTGCTGATCGTGCCGTTGAGCTCAAGCGTGCCGGGGCCGCCCGTCGCCTGCCAGCTGCCGCTTCCCTTGAGCGCGGCGTCCGGATTCGAGGCCTCGAAGGACGGAAGACGGACGGTGAGCGTCGGATGGGGCACGATCTCGGCGGTTGCCTTGAGCGTGTCGAACTTCATGTCGGAGTGACGGAAGATGCCGGGGAAGGAAAGGGTCGACTTCGGGCTGTCGAGGACCACCTTGAAGCCCTCGCCGTTCTTGAGGGGGGAAATCGAACCCGAAATGGCCCTGATGCCGGGAATGCCGTCCGCAGCCTTGAGGGAGAGGTCCTTGAAGGTGGCGGCGGGACGCCAGTTGCCGGGGTCGGAGGGATTGCCCGAGAAGGCGACGCTGACGTCCTTCAGGTAGCCCTCGGGGGCGTGTGCGGTCACGAAGGAGCGCACGGCGTCGTCAAGCGGAAGCTCGGGAACGAGGGCGATGAGCGAGCCGATGTCGAGGCGCGAGACGGTGATGGCACCGTCGGAGATCTGGCCCGCGCTGTCGGTCCTGATCGTGACCGAGGCGTCGGTGGGCTTGAGGCGGCGACGGTCGGCCGTCATGAAGTCCAGCTTCCTTACGCCGAAGGTCTGTTCGGCGCGATCGCCGAACGAGCCGTTGTAGTAGAGGCGCGATTCGAGCCAGGCAAGCTTCAGGGGCTCGAGATTGTCGGCGAGCTGAGTGTGGATGTCGAGCAGCGCGACGTCGGCCGTGGCGCTCGTGATGCGGCCGTCCGCAAAGCCCGCCCAGACCTCGGCGGCGCCCGAACCCGAGGACATGAACTGCGGGAAGCCCGCGCGCGAGAGAAGCTTCGCGACGTCGGCGTGCGAGAAGCGCACGTAGGCCTGTCCCTTCCAGGTCAACGGGTTCGACGTGTCCGTGAAGATGTGGCGGTCGATGCGGGCCACGGCGGTGAAGCATTCGCCCTGCTTGTGCGGACTCTCCTCGGCGCTGATGTGAGCGGTGCCGTCGACGGCGACTCGCCAGTCGAGAAGCGTCTGCTCGAAAACGACGTTAGCGTTCATGACGCGGACTTCGGCGGCGCCGGGGCTGTAGCGGTCGTCATAGGTGATGGTGCCGTTGACGAGCTCGAGCTTCTTCTGCGCGAGTAACCAGGCGGCGACCCTGCTGTCGCCGGAAGCGGCGAAGTTGGATTCCTCGTCGCTTCCTTCGGGGAGATTGACGACGAAGCCCGCGATGTCGAGCGTCGTTTTGTCGAGACGGGTGATGCGCAGGTCGGGACTGCTGATGCGCAACAGCTGGAAACGTGGCTCGAGATGCCAGAGCGAGGACCAGGCGAGTCTTGCCTTGACTTCGGGGAGCGTGAGCGAGACGGGGCCGCCCGGCCTTGCAAGCTCGAGCTGCCTGACGGTGATGACGGGCCAGAAGCGCTCGAAGCCTGCGGAGAATTCGCCCGCATGGACGTCGACGCCCGCGGCTTCGGAGACGAGTGCTGTGATTTCATCCCTGTAGTGGTCGGCCTGCGTCATGAAGAAAACGCGGGTGCCGATGACCAGGATGCAGATGATGAAGTAGAGCCAGACGGCGAGCTTCACGATCGGCTGGGAGAAGCTGAGCTGCGTCGCGAAGTTGCCGCGACCTCTGTAGCTGATCGAACGGCGGCGGAAAAAATTTTTCTTCATCGGCGGCGGTGCAGAGTCTGAGATCTTTTGACAGAACCCGTGCGCCGCAAGCCTCTCATTTCAATGGGAGGTAAGGCGCACAAAGTTTTCGAACGTGAAGTAACATTGTCCTATTTATACTACCACCCCTTCCTACATTGTCGAACTTCCGCTTCGTGTGAACGATCAGCAGAATCGTTTTCTCGAAAAGGCGTTTGAGTTAGGACGTACGCATCTACAATGCGACGCTCGGGACAGCTCTCGGGTGTCTGCAGCGCATGCGTGAAACGCAGGAGTGGCGGGTGGCACGGGACATGCCCAAGGGGAAAGCACGCACGAAAGCGTTCAGTGCTGTTCACTAAGCCTTTGGACTAACCGAGTTCGGCCTTACGATCATTGCGAATAATCATCGCAAGGCGAGCGGTCGAAAAGACATTGGCGCTCATGAAGCGCAAAGTATTGGCAAAGCGGTCCGGAGGGCTCTACAGCGTCACATGTTCCGGAAAGCCGGCAGACCTCGCTTCAAATCCTTCAGGCGTGGACTCAATTCCATCGAAGGCACGAACAATCAGGAAATCATGTACAAGCCCGAGCGTGGAGCCATTGTCTGGCGCAAGCACGTGATGACGTACATGAAGCCCGACACCGGCTACATGAAGGAGGCGCTCGCCTCCGACCGGCGCGTGAAATACTGCCGAATCGTGCGCAGGACGCTCAAGGGCGTCAGGCGCTGGTTCGTGCAGCTCGTGGTTGAAGGCCTGCCGCCCGTTCGCAAGGTCTATGCGTCCAAATGCGAGGTCGTCGGCATCGACCCGGGTTCAAGCCGGATTGCTTATTTTCATGAGCGTCATGCGGCCATAGTCGAGGTTGCACCTCACGTGGATCTGAAGGAGCCGAAGATCCGTCTTCTGCAGCGAAGGATCGACCGTTCAAGACGAGCGAACAATCCCGACGGAACCGTGAAAAAGGGTTCGTCGACTTGGAACACAAGCAATCGCGGACGCAGGACGGCGGCACGATCAAAATTGAGAAAAACAATTACCGATCTTTTCAACGCTGCTTCGGACGGTCGACAAACCGGAGGGGAATGGGTGAGTTTGTGGAGCATCTCAAACGCAAGGCTGAAAGCGCCGGCTGCGAGGTGATCGAACACAATGCCTATAAGCTGAAGATGTCGCAGTACGATCCGCAAACGGATGCGTACCGCAAGAAGCCGTTGAAGGAAAGATGGCCCCGCTGGGGAAACACCGGCACGCTCGTGCAGCGAGACGCCATGAGTGCGTTTCTGGCGTGCCATGCCACTGAAAAAGGACACGACCGAGCCCTTCTCCTGGAGAAGTGGACGACTGCGGAAGCACTGTTGAGCGGCAGCGGTCTGTGTCGTCATGAACCTTGTAGCGACCCTGAAGTATCGAAAGACGCTTCGAGGCTCACGAAGCCGAATTGCGGGAGCAAGGCGGAACGGGAATACATGGTCAGCTCCCCGTTTGCAAGCCTAAAAGTCGTCGAAAGACCCCACGAAACCCTGTTGGGAGTAGGTCTTTTAAACTAAAAGTCCGTGAAACACACGGACTTTTTATTGACTCCAATAGTGCACCTATAATATAATACAGGTACACCATTGGAGCAGATTATGGGACGTCCTCTCACTGGAAAAAAGCATGTTGGAATTCGTCGTGACACCCGCCCGAATGGCGATGTTTACGTGTATGAACGCGTCACCGGATATGACGCCAAGACGCAGAAAACCAAGACGATCTCTACCCGACTTCTTGGAAAAATCCTGGCCGGAACGACGGAAATGATCCCGACTCGCCCCAAAAAATCGCGTTCTGAGGTTGTAGAGCCTCCGGTTGAAGCTGTGCGCACGCATGTCGGACTGCAGACAATTCTCGAATGGGCCGGAAAGGAATCGGGCATCGATGAGGATCTGAAGACATGCTTCGAGATTGGGGAGGCTCAGAAATTGAGTTCAATCGCCCGATATTGGGTTGCCACTGATGGTGATACGCTGCCTCGCATGGAGACGTGGCAGATGATGAATCCGTTGCCTTACGAGTACCCCATCACGCAGGATGTGTACGGCAAGCTTTTTGCGTCTGTCGGACGTAATGAGTCAGGCGTGCAAGCCTATTTTCGAAGCCGTGCTCAAAGAGTTTCCTCGTCGGGCTTGAATTTGGCTCTGGACACAACGACCTTTTCTACATATTCGAAGAATCAAATCGAAGCGCGTCAGGGATTCAACAAGGATGGCGACGGACTGGATACGATCAAGCTTCTGGTCCTGTATTCAGTTGAGAATCGAGAACCGGTAGCTTTCAGCAAGCAGCCGGGAAACATTCCGGACAAGATCTCGCTGGCAAATTCTCTACGGCAGCTTGAGGTGCTGGGTCTCTCTGCACCGGTTATCGTGGCTGACAACGGCTTTTACTGTCAGGCCAACATGACGTACCTCGCGCGGGAGCACGTGAAGTTCCTGATGCTCGCCAACAGCACCGACAAATGGGTTCGTGAAGAAATTGATGCTGTTCGCGAAGAGATTGGCGCTTTCGAAAATTCCTGTCCGTTTGATGTCGGTGTCAATGCCGTCATGCGTCGTCGCCAGCACGATTTCAGCATCGTTCGTCAGCGCACGCGCGGCAACTACGAAGCAGGACAGACTGAAACATTCACCCGGCGATTGTATGTTCATGTTTGTTACAAGCCGGAAGCAGCTCCGATTCAAGAAAGACGTCTCAAGGAGAGCCTTTTTTCAATCAAGAAAGATTTGGAAGATGGTGTTGAAGAATTCCGACCTGCCGCCCAGAAGCTGATCGACAACTTCCTCATCGTGAAGCGCACAAGCAAAGGCGTCAAGGTTTCCTTCAAGAATGAAAAGATCGAAGAAGCCAAGCGATACTGGGGGTACTTTGTCCTCGTGAGCAACGAAATTTGCGATCCCTTTGAAGCTCTGAAAGCATACCGCTCCCGCGAAAAGATTGAAGAGTTGTTCGCGACCTACAAGGACAGCTTCGACGGACGCAAGCCCAGAACGTGGTATCCGGAAAACCTTTACGGCAGACAATTCGCACAATTCGTCGGGCTGGGCTATCACTGCTTCCTGACGAAGAGAATTCAGGATGTGAAAAAGGGGCTTGCCCAAAAGAGCACTGAAAAGAAAACGAAGGAAGAGTTGAATCTCGAAGAAAAGCTGCTTGCTTGGCTCGATCAGCACTCACTGATTCAAATTCTTGATTGGTTCCGTTGCGTCGACTACGTTGCTACGACAGGTAACGACAGTGCTTCCAAATGGGCCACGGAAACAACCAAACGCGATCAGCTATTCCTCAAGCTGCTTGGTGTCAGTTGAATCGTGGCCGCATTAGACGACTTTTAGGTTGCAAGTGTTCGGGGCATTTTTTGGGGTACAACTCCCCCTGGAGGGCGCGCCCATGCGCGTCCTCCATCCAATACGTGGCGAAGCCACACCACTAAATTTGTAAAGTCAGATTACGGAATCGAGAAGGCTTTCATATGACAAGCAGCTGCCTGCCCGGGTTTGGTTCCCCATTCTCTTCGTGAGCGCAGCGCCCGGTAAGTCGCTCGAAAGGCCTCGTCGACTTGCGCACAACAAGCTTTCAGCAGACTCTATTTCCTTCCTTTTTGAGCGCGCACTGCGCGCCTGTAACTCATTCAGACTTCTACCAGAAGAAACCTGCTGCAACTCATTCGAAGTTGAAGAAAGGGCTTCACTGAAATACATCCGCGGTCAGGAGGTATTCATTCCTAAACCTCCGCCGACATAGTGAGATTCGGGGCAATAGAGGTGCTTTATTAAGAGGGTGTGATTAACGCTAACTACGCGATATCACATTACCGTTCACAGCATCACTCTATTGCGTTGAGCACGATTCGTCACTAGTAGTTGCCTTCGTAGTCCTTGGCGGGAATTGGCCGATGATCGCTCTGTGCGATATGCACCTTTAACAGCTTAGTACAGATGTGTAATCGACCTTGTCTTTCATCAGACGATAAATGATTCGAGCTAACTTGGCTGCGATGGCGCAGACAATGACGCCATGTTTCTTTCCGCTGTCTCGCATTTTTCGCACCCAGTCACCGAAATTCCCTTTCCACTTTTCCGTGTGCATGAGGACGAGTTGGGCGCACTGCACGAGATTGGAGCGAAGCCTCTTGGGCCCACATTTGGTGATGTGGTTGAGCGTGTTGTTGCCGCCGGTGCTGTTCTGCTTTGGTACAAGCCCGAGGGAGGCCGCGAACTGCCTGCTGTTCTTGAAGCGCCCGATGTCGACGCCAATATGAACCAGCAGTCCTACTGCCGTCTGAGGTCCAACGCAGGGAACCGTCATGATGCGCTTTGCATTGGCATCCGTTGCAGCCACCTGTTCCAGCCGCCTCTTGGCTTCCTCCTCTTGCTGAAGAAGATTGAGCCAAATCTCACGCCTGCGCTTAAACGAAGCCATCACGTCCTCAGGAATAAGCTCGGCATGCTTTTCAAGATGTGCCACCATGCGGGTCTTAATGAACTTCGAAGATTTTCGGACGGGACATCCGAACTCTTCGAGTCCCGCGTGGATCTGATTGCCTGCTTGAATGCGCAACTCCTGAAGGCTCTTATACTCGTTCTGCAGAAACTGCAGGGACTGCTGCTGTTGACTTTTAATGTAGACGTACGTGGTACCTGGTACGAAGTAAAGCTTGGCGATATAGGCGGCGTCACGCAGGTCATTCTTATGATTGATATTGCGAAGTGCCTTTACGTCGGCCCCTTTAACAAGGCGCACCTCATGACCGAGATCAGCGATACTCCGAGCATGGAACATGCTGCCCTTGCATGCCTCCATCAGGACAACAGCCTGAGGCAGATTGGACAGAATCTCCCGAAGCTTTGCATAGGAGCATCCATCCAGCCTTAAGCAAATTTTTCCGTTCTCATCGTAGCCGATGACATCGCAGTGATCTTTCGCGAGGTCAACGCCGATGACTTTCACGATTTTGCTTTTAGTCGAATTTTGTGTAGTATTCATGTCGAAGCACTCCTCTTGTCGTATGAGTATCAGGACTCAATGGCACTTTGATGCCGGTGTACTCGCATGGGCCCCGAGCCCGCTAGCGAGAGAAAAGAGAGAGTGCTTCTTTTTTTGCCCGTTTGTCAAGTTCTGCATGGATGGTCTCCGGTGTTCGATGCCCCTTGGGAGCTGACCATCTAATTAAGAGGTCTGCCGCGCACACTTTGTACGGACGGTGACGTTTAGGCGGCTTTGCCCCCTAAAAGAGCTGTCTGACGGTCAAAGTGAATCCTCTGTCTTCAGACAGGGGAGCTTCAAAGGCATTGAACTGCAGGGCGAAGGACCTCCAACAGCGGTGCGGCGCCCGACACTCTCCTTGAGACCGTGCCGATTTGGCTAGAATGGGCTGACGGGGTCGCCCCATGAATTCAATAGATACTTTCCTGCTTTCGGAGTCCTTCATGCCCTCACTGACTCTTGAGGACGTCGTCCGCTTCTCGCCCTTTGTCGCACGGTCGTTGTCGGCCATGCATCCCGGAGAGGACGCTCGGGCGTGCCTCGCGCATTTTGAGAGGATCGTCGAGGAGACGTTCCCGCGGGAGGCCATGGAGGCCGAGGCGGCGGCCGCGGCCGACAGCCAGACGCTGCGCATGAAGCTCAGGGAGATGAGGCGCCGCCTCATCGTGAACATCATCGGGAGAAACGCGACGGGTCGCATCGACTACTTCGAAGTCGTGAGGCTCATGAGCGACTTCGCCGAGACGGCCGTCACGGCGACGGTGAAGGTCAACGCCAGAGAGCTGGCCGAGCGTTGCGGCGTGCCGTACGGCATGTCTGGACGTCCCCAGGACCTGATGGTCGTGGGCATGGGCAAGCTCGGCGGCCGAGAGCTCAACGTCTCCTCCGACATCGACCTCATCTTCCTCTTCGACGAGGAAGGCGAGACGCGGGCGACGCCCGAATTTCCGAACGCCCGCCGCACGCTCACCGTGCAGGAGTTCTATGAAAGGCTGGCAAGGCGCGTGATTCCCGCCCTGAACGACATCGAGGGGCCCGGCTTCGTCTTCCGAGTCGACATGCGCCTGCGTCCGAACGGCGAGTCGGGTCCGATCGTGTGCTCGACGGACATGCTCGAGGAGTATCTCTACACGCAGGGCCGCGACTGGGAGCGCTTCGCCTGGCTCAAGGGCCGCATCATCAACGAGCCCGTCTTCTCGGCGCCTGAGGACTTCGAGCAGCAGAAGCGGAACGTCTCGTCCCTCGTGCGTCCGTTCGTCTTCAGAAAGTATCTGGATTTCAACGCTATTTCGTCGCTCACGCGCCTGCACGAGATGATCCGCGCCGAGACGGCCAGACGCGAGCTCGCCCGCGGCGGCACGTGCATCAACGTCAAGCTCGGACGCGGCGGCATCCGCGAGATCGAGTTCCTCACGCAGACGCTTCAGGTCATCCGCGGCGGACGTGATCCGCTTCTTCGCGGGCGCGAGACGCTCGCGATGCTCGAGGTGCTCTCGGGCGACGGCGGCATTTCCGCCGAAATGGCCGCGAGGCTTTCCGAGCACTACGTCTTCCTGCGCAACGTCGAGCATGCCATTCAGTATGTCAACGACGAGCAGACGCAGCGCCTCCCGAAGGAAGGCGAGGGACTCACGGCCGTGGCGGGCCTCCTGGGCATGCCCGCCGACGAACTCTGGAGCCGTCTTGAGGGCGTGCGCGAGTATGTCGCCGCCGCCTTCGACAGCGTCTTTCAGGTCCATGAGCCCGCCGCAGACACGGCCGACTGGCCCACGGGCTGGGAGACGGGCACGTCGAGCGCGAGCGAGGCGCTCACAGGAAAGCTCAGATCTCTGGGCTACGGCGATGACGTCGACGAGCTTGTCTCGCGCATCATGCGTCTTGCCTCGGCCCGTGCGGGCCGAAGCCTCTCCGACGAGGCGAGGAAGCGCCTTCAGAGCCTGATTCCCGTCGTGGCCGAAGGATGTCCGGAGTGGCTTCCCAAGGACGGCCCGCGCGTGGTGCCGGCGGTCGAGGTGTTCTCCCGCTATCTGAAGCTGCTTGAGGCGATCGCGGGCCGCTCGACCTACGTGGCGCTCCTCTCGCAGTATCCGAAGGCCGCCGAGCGCGTCGGACGCGTGCTGGCGGCGAGCCGCTGGACGGCCGACTACATCGTGCGCCATCCGATCATCCTTGACGAGCTCGTCGACGGACGCATCCACGAGATGGACGACTTCACGCCCGTCGACTGGAGCGAGTGGGCGGACAGGCTGCATCGTGCGCTCGTCGAGGCCGATGGCGATCAGGAGCGCCAGATGAACGCGCTTCGCGACGCCCATCACTCCGCCGTTTTCAGGCTGCTGATCGCGGACCTTGACGGCCGCTTCACGGTCGAGCGCCTGGCGGACCATCTCTCGGCGTTGGCCGACGCCGTGCTCGAGGAGGTGCTCGATCTGGCCTGGGTCAGCATGACGAAGAAGCACTGCGACCGTCCGAAGTTCGCCGTGATCGGCTACGGCAAGCTGGGCGGCAAGGAACTCGGCTACGACAGCGACCTCGATCTGGTCTTCATCTATGACGATCCCGATCTGGAGGCCGACCTCACGTACAGCCGCCTCGTGCGCCGCATGATGAGCTGGCTGACGATTCAGACGTCGTCGGGCAAGCTCTTCGACGTGGACCTGAGGCTGCGTCCGAACGGCGACAGCGGCCTCATCGTGTCGTCCTTTGACATGTTCAGCCGCTATCAGAGGAACGCCGACGGCAACGGCGCCTGGTTCTGGGAGCATCAGGCTCTCACGCGCGCCCGCTTCGTGGCGGGCGATGCGGACGTGGGCAAGCGCTTCGAGGACGAGAGGCGCGAGATCCTGATGATGCCGAGAACGCAGGACGAGGCCCGCGCGAGCGTGCTCGAGATGCGCAGGAAGATGCTCGACGGGCATCCCAACCGCACGGCGCTCTTCGACATCAAGCACGACCGAGGCGGCATGGTCGACGTGGAGTTCATCGTGCAGCTTCTCGTGCTCACGCACTCCGCGGAGCATCCCGAGCTGGTTAACAACTTCGGCAACATCCTGCTTCTTGAAAAGGCGGCCGACCTCGGCCTGACGGATCCCGCCGTTTCGGCGCCCGCCGTGAGGGCGTATCGACGCTACCGCGCCCTGCAACACGAGATCAGGCTCAATGCGGGCGAAGGTGTGCCCGTGCGCGTTCCTGCGGACATGATCGAGGCCGAACGCGAGGCCGTGCTCAAGCTCTGGAGAACGGTGTTTGAGACCGATGCGCCTCTGAGAGAGGGCGATACGTTCGATCGGTCCGAAACGCGCTAGACTGTCGGACGATCGATTTTCCATCAACCGGAGCATGTGATGCCCATTGTCGTTCCTGATTACAAAGCCCCGTCCTGGTGTCCCGGCGGTCATCTTCAGACCGTCATTCCCGCCAAGTTCATGCCGAGGCCCGCGATCGAGTACAGGCGCGAGAAGGTTGAGCTTCCCGACGGCGACTTCATGCTCTGGGACTGGGCCGTGCCCGAGCCCGCCGATCCGTCGGCGCCCGTACTTGTGCACTTCCACGGGCTCGAGGGCTCGAGCCGCAGCCACTATGCCGAAGCGCTGATGGCGGCCTGCACCGAGCGCGGCTGGCGCGGCGTCGTCGCACACTTCAGAAGCTGCGGCGGCGAGATGAACAGGCTTCCGCGCGCCTACTTCGCGGGCGACAGCGACGACTGCGAATGGGTGCTCAGGACCGTGCACGAACGCTTCCCCGACGCGGAGCTCAGGGCCGTGGGCGTGAGCCTCGGCGGCAACCAGCTCGCCAAGTACCTCGGGGACCGCGGAACCGACGCGGGCTTCCTGACGGCGGCCGTTTCGGTGGGCGCACCGCTCGACCTCGTGGCGGGCAGCGAGCGCATCAGCAAGGGAGTCAACACTTTTTATGCCGACATGTTCCTTCACACGCTCCGCCAGAAGCTCGAGCTCAAGGCGAAGCAGTTTCCCGACGTGATCCGCGAGGAGGACGTGAAGGCCTGCCGCACGATGTTCGACTTCGACAACACGTACACGGGGCCGATCCACGGGTTCCGCTCGGCGATGGAGTACTGGCAGAAGTGCTCGGCCAAGACGGTGCTCCCCGACGTGCGCGTGCCGCTTCTGCTGCTCAATGCAAAGAACGATCCGTTCCTGCCGCCGTGGTGCCTTCCGACGGCGGGCGAGATGAGCGCCTTCGTCACGGGAGATTTTCCCGAAGAGGGAGGACACATCGGATTTCCACAAGGACGGGTTCCGGGCAACATCAATTATCTGCCGCAACGTATAATGCGCTTCTTCGACACCGGCAGCTGAACCGTCTGACCGGGTGTCAGCCTCTCGTCAATTCCTTCTTTTGGGCAAGCGCCGGCTTTCCGACCGGTAGCCCCTGGAGACCCGCAAGATGCCTTTCAGCATGTCCGGCCGCACCGTCGGCCTCATCAGCCTCATTCTCTTCATCCTCACCATTCCCGCAGGCAACTGGGTGGTGATGAACGTCGGCACCGTCTGTCCGCCCGACAGCCCCTGCCTCATTCCCGTCTGGCCCGGCATCATGTCGCCGTCCGCCGTGCTCTTCGCCGGTCTTGCGCTCATTCTGCGCGACGCGGTCCAGAGCCTGCTCGGCAAGCGCTGGACGCTGGTCGCGATTGCCGCAGGCGCCGCGCTCTCCGGCATTCTCTCCGAGCCCGCGATCATTCTCGGCTCGACCTGCGCCTTCCTCTTCTCCGAGCTGGCCGACTTTGCCGTCTACACGCCGCTTCGCGAACGTCATCTGACGCTGGCCATCGTGCTCTCCGGCCTCGTGGGCTCGATCGTCGACTCCGTGATCTTCCTCTCGCTCGCCTTCGGCTCCCTTGACTTCATCGTGGGTCAGGTGATCGGCAAGTTCTGGATGAGCCTTATTGCGGGCGCCATGATCATCATGTGGCGCAGTACCCGCCGCGCACAGGCCGCCTGAAGAAGCACCTCAACCTGATTCCAGCAGCCGCCAGGGTACGCCCTAGGCGGCTGTTTTCGTTCATGACGACTGCGGACGGACTGCGGACGAGGCCCTTTGCGGCGCGGCGTGAAAAAGCGTTCCTTAAGAAAGGTGTCCCAGAATGGGGTACAACCACGAATCCGTTTCCAGACCTCACCGTTCCATGGCTAATTCGAACAAAATCGCGCTTCTTTTGATCAATACGGGGAGCCCCGACGCCCCGACCGAAGAGGCCGTCCGCCGCTATCTGGCCGAATTCCTCGGCGACAGGCGCATCGTCGAGCTTCCCCGATGGAAGTGGTGGCCGATTCTGCACGGCATCATTCTGCGCACGCGTCCGAAGAAGTCCGCCGAACGATACAGAGGCGTCTGGACCGACGAAGGCTCGCCGCTCATCGTGCACACGAGGCGCACGGCCGGGGCGCTTGAGGCTGAGCTCGGGATTCCGGTCTACTGGTCCATGCGCTACGGCAGCCCGTCGACGGCGTCCGTCCTCGACAGGATGAAGGCCGACGGCGTCGGCCGCGTCCTCGTCATGCCCATGTTCGCGCAGTATGCCTCCCAGACGACGGCGGCCTGTCTGGACGGCGTGAGCGAATACCAGCTTTCTCATGTCGATGCGCCTGCGGTGCGCACGATTCACGACTATCACGACGATCCCGCCTACATCGACGCGCTTGCCGCGCACGTGCGCGCCTATTGGGACGAGCACGGCTCTCCCGTGAGCACGGGCGGCCGCCTCGTCATGAGCTTCCACGGCATCCCACAGGCAAGCAGCAACCGCGGCGACGTCTACGAGGCGCAGTGCCTGCGCACTGCGTCGCTTCTCGCCGAAAGGCTCGGCCTTGAGGAGGGCGCGTGGAGCGTGTGCTTCCAGTCCCGCTTCGGCCGCGACGAGTGGCTTCGTCCGTATACCATCGACAGCGTCAGGGAGCTGGCCGAAGCCGGCGTGCCGCGCATCGACGTCGTGTGTCCGGGCTTCGCTGCCGACTGTCTGGAGACGATCGAGGAGATCGATGACGAGCTTCGCCGCGAGTATCTGGCCGCCTTCAGGGACGATGCAGGGGCGGAATTCCACTACATTGCCGCACTCAACGACTCGCCCGAGGCGGTGAAGGCCTACGCCTCGATCGTGAGGCGCGAGGCTGCGGGCTGGATCTGACGCACGGACGGCGCATGAGCGGACTTGAAAAACGCCGCACCGTCCCCATATAAGAAGCAATCTATTGGGCCCACGGAGCGGACTCCCGGGCCGACCCAGTTTCCAGGCGTCTGGCGACGCTCATACGGAGTGACATATGACTGAAAATACTCAGAACCAGGAAGTGAAGGAAGAAGCCGGCTGCTGCTGCCAGGGCAAGTGCGCCGAAGAGGGCCAGGCCTGCGGCTGCGAGGGCAAGGAAGCCTGTACGGGTGAAGAGGCCAAGCAGCCCGAAACGCCCGAGCAGACGATCGAAACGCTTCAGACGGCTCTGAAACTCTCCGAAGCCAAGGTGATGGAGCACTACGACCTCTACGTGCGCGCCATGGCGGAGCTTGAAAACACCCGCCGCCGTTCCTCCGAGGAGGTTCAGAAGGCCCGCAAGTTCGGCATCGAGAAGTTTGCCGAAAACCTGCTGCCCGTCGTCGACAGCCTTGAGAAGGCCCTCGAGGTCACGAAGAATGAGGAGGAGAACCCCGTCCGTGAAGGCATGCTCGCCACGTACCGCCAGTTCATGCACGCCCTCGACGTCTCCGGCATGAAACCCGTTGATCCGAAGGGCGAGGCGTTCGATCCGCACCAGCATCAGGCCATCGCGATGGTGCCCGCTCCCGAAGGCGTCGCCTCCGGCACCGTGGTCGAAGTCTTCCAGCGCGGCTGGGTGATCGCCGACCGCGTTCTGCGCCCCGCCATGGTGAGCGTCGCTCAGGGCTGAGAAGCCCGAACACAGCCGCTCTGATCAGAAGGCGTCCCGTCGGGGGGCGCCTTTTTTCTTGATGGGCCTTAGAATGGAAAAGTGATGTTTTTCCCTTGCGGGGCAAGGCCTTGCGGTGGTGGATGTAATTATTTTTGACAAACCTTCGGCAGAAGGCTTGAAAAAAAAGGGGGCATCCCCATATAGGGATTAAGGTCGTTCGCAGGCTGAGGAGATTCCGCCTGCGGACACGTTAGTTTTTGAACGGTCCGAACGCTCCTGCGTGTGCCATGTGCCGCGCCTCAAGATGACGACGTTTCGGACGAAAGGTTTTCTTTTAGAGGATTAAACCACTATGGCGAAGATCATTGGTATTGACCTTGGCACCACCAATTCGGCCGTTGCCGTGATGGAAGGCGACAACATCAAGGTTATTGAAAACAGCGAAGGCGCCCGCACGACCCCGTCCATCGTTGCCTACATGGACAACGGTGAAGTGCTCGTCGGCGCCCCGGCCAAGCGCCAGGCTGTGACCAATCCGAAGAACACGCTCTTTGCCGTGAAGCGTCTCATCGGCCGCCGCTTCGACGACGCCGAAGTCCAGAAGGACATCAACCTGATGCCGTTCACGATCATGCGCGCCGACAACGGCGACGCTTGGGTCGAAGCTCAGGGCAAGAAGCTCGCTCCGCAGCAGGTCAGCGCCGAAATCCTTCGCAAGATGAAGCAGACCGCCGAAGACTACCTCGGCGAAGCTGTCACGGAAGCCGTCATCACGGTTCCCGCCTACTTCAACGACTCCCAGCGTCAGGCCACGAAGGACGCCGGCCGCATCGCCGGTCTTGAAGTGAAGCGCATCATCAACGAACCGACCGCTGCCGCGCTCGCCTTCGGCATGGACAAGGGCGGCAGCAGCGACCGCAAGATCGCCGTGTACGACCTTGGCGGCGGCACGTTCGACATCTCGATCATCGACCTCGCCAACATTGACGGCGACAAGCAGTTTGAAGTGCTCTCCACGAACGGCGACACGTTCCTCGGCGGCGAAGACTTCGACCAGCGCCTCGTCGACCACCTGATCAACGAGTTCCGCAAGGACACGGGCGTCGACCTCTCCAAGGACGTTCTCGCCCTGCAGCGCCTGAAGGACGCCGCTGAAAAGGCCAAGATCGAGCTCTCGAGTCGTCAGGAAACCGAAATCAACCTGCCGTACATCACGGCTGACGCCACGGGTCCGAAGCACCTCAACGTCACGGTCACGCGCGCCAAGTTCGAAGCCCTCGTCGAGGACCTCGTCCAGCGCACCATCGAGCCGGTCCGCAAGGCCCTGCGCGATGCCGGCACGTCCACGTCCGACATCACCGACGTCATCCTCGTCGGCGGTCAGACCCGCATGCCGCGCGTTCAGGCCGTCGTGAAGGAATTCTTCGGCAAGGATCCGCGCAAGGACGTCAACCCCGACGAGGCCGTCGCCATCGGCGCCGCCATCCAGGGCTCCGTCCTCACCGGCGAACGCCGCGACGTGCTCCTGCTCGACGTCACCCCGCTTACGCTCGGCATTGAGACGCTCGGCGGCGTGATGACCCCGATGATCAAGCGCAACACGACGATTCCGACGAAGCACAGCCAGGTGTTCTCGACCGCTGAAGACAACCAGCCGGCCGTGACCATCAAGGTCTACCAGGGCGAACGCGAAATGGCTGCCTCCAACAAGCTCCTCGGCGAGTTCAACCTTGAAGGCATTCCGGCGTCTCCGCGCGGCTTGCCGCAGATCGAAGTCACGTTCGACATCGACGCCAACGGCATTCTTCACGTGGCCGCCAAGGACAAGGCCACCGGCAAGGAAAATACCATCACGATCAAGGCCAGCTCCGGGCTGAGCGAAGACGAGATCGAACGCATGGTGCAGGACGCCGAAGCCAACAAGGAAGAGGACCACCGCCGCGCCGAGCTCGCTCAGGCCCGCAACCAGGCCGACGCCGCCGTCAGCCAGGTCCAGAAGACCCTGAAGGAATTCGGCGACAAGGTGGACGGTGCCGACCGCGCCGCCTGCGAAGACGCCATCCGCACGGTTGAAGAGAAAGTCAAGGGTGAGGACAAGGCCGCCATCGACAAGGCCGTCGAAAACCTGATGGCCGCCGCTCAGAAGATCGGCGAAAAGATGAACAAGGCCGCCGCCCAGCAGCAGGCCGCTCCGGAAGACAACGCCGCCGGCAGCAAGCCCGCCGACGATGATGTGGTCGACGCCGACTTCACGGACGTCAAGAAGTAATCCGTGAGTGACGGCAATCCGGGAGCCCCGGCTCCCAGGCTGATTCGGTCTTGAGTCAGCGCATCAAACGAAGGGTCGGTTCGCTCACGCGATGCCGGCCCTTTTCGAGTTTTGAAAAAATCAAAAAGAAGACGGGGTAGCTCCCCGCAGGGATTGGGTAATGTCTGATCGCGATTATTACGAGGTGCTCGGCGTCGGCAAGGACGCTTCCGCCGACGACATCAAGAAGGCCTATCGTCGCATGGCCATGAAGTACCATCCGGACCGCAATCCGGGTGACAAGGTCGCCGAAGAGAAGTTCAAGGAAATCGGTGAAGCCTACGCCGTGCTTTCCGACGACCAGAAGCGCGCCGCCTACGACCGCTACGGCAAGGCGGGCGTGGATCCCAGCGCTGCGGGCGGTCCCGGCGGCTTCGGTGGCTTTGGCAACATGAACGGCGCCGACTTCCAGAGCGCCTTCGGCGACATCTTCAGCGACATCTTCGGCGGTGGCGGCATGCGCGGCGGCCGTGCCGCCCGCGAGCAGGGCATCCGCGGCAACGACGTGCGCTTCGAGCTGGAAATCTCGCTTGAGGACGCCGCCATGGGCCGCACGATGGAGATCCGCGTGCCCGCCTGGGACGAGTGCCAGTCCTGCCACGGTACGGGCTGCAAGCCCGGCACGTCTAGGAAGACCTGTCCGACCTGTCAGGGCCATGGCGCCGTGCGCGTCTCCAACGGTCTCTTCCAGGTCCACCAGACCTGCCCGAAGTGCCATGGTTCCGGCCAGATCATCTCCGATCCGTGCCCGAACTGCCAGGGCGTGGGCAAGATCCGCACGACCAAGGTCGTGGAGGTCAAGATTCCCGCCGGTATCAACGACGGCCAGCGCATCCGCATGTCGGGCCGTGGCGAGCCGGGCATGAACGGCGGAGAGTCGGGCGACCTCTACATCGAGATCTCGGTCAAGCCGCACGACATCTTCTCGCGCGACGGCGACGACCTTCACACCGAGCTTCCCGTCTCCTTCGTGACGGCGGCGCTCGGCGGCGAACTCACGGTTCCGACCCTTGAGGGCGAATCGCGCATCACGCTGCCCGAAGGCACGCAGTCCGGCAAGACCTTCCGCCTGCGTGGCAAGGGCGTGAAGAACCTGCGCACGGGCGAGCCCGGCGATCTCTTCCTGCACATCTCCGTGGAGACGCCCGTCAACCTCTCCACCAAGCAGAAGAACCTGCTCCGCGAGTTCGACGCCTCCCTCAAGGAAGGCGGCGACAAGCACAATCCCAAGACGCAGGGTTTCTTCGACCGCATGAAGAGCTTCTTCAAGTAAGGCGCCGTCAGGGACCTCCCTGATGCGATCGCCGAAAAGGGCACACGCCTTCGGACGGGTGCCTTTTTTTAGGTTCATCTCGGAAGTCCGTGGAACGCGGCCTTGACTTTTAAGAAAAAGTACAGATCGTCTCGGAAGCCATAAGCTCGTCGCTTAATTTGCTTGATTTTATTGTTGACACCTTCAAGTACAGAGGTGTTGATCTTAAAGTCCGCGGCTGCAATGATGCCCTGCACATAGCCCCTGAGGTTCTTGCCGAA
>NZ_JH815514.1:0-32242 GCF_000297775.1 Sutterella wadsworthensis 2_1_59BFAA | reverse complement strand
CTTGGAGGGAGCCGACCAGACTTTTTCTTAAAAGTCAAGGCCGCGTTCCACGGACTTCCGAGATGAACCTTTTTTTATGCGACTTCGAAGCGTCGGGCAGGGTGGGAAAAAAGATTTGCGCATCTTTTGAGCGAGCTTCATGTGCCTAGGGGATTTGCTTTAAGTAAAAGGAATTAGAGGGCGGAAGACGGCAAATTTCGGTTCGTATAATCGAAATTAACATCCTCGGGCTACAAGCCCTGGCATTCGACTTTCATTACTCAGGGGTGACCCCATGCAGATTTCCAAGATTACGCGCCGCAGCGCCATCGCGCTTTCCGTCGCTGCCGCGCTGACACTCGCGGGCTGCGGCGACAAGGAGCCCGCCAAGTCCGAACTCGTGCCCGTGGGCATCGTCCAGCTCGTTGAACACTCCGCCCTCGACGCCTGCACCAAGGGTGTCAAGGACGCGCTTGCCGAACGCGGCTACAAGGACGGCGTCAACATCAAGATCGACTTCCAGAACGCCCAGGGCGACCAGTCGAATCTGCACAACATCGCCACCCGCTTCGTCTCCAACAAGGACAAGCTGATCTTCGCCGTCGCGACGCCCGCCGCCCAGGCCGTGGCCACGACCGCCAAGGGCACGCCGATCGTTGCGACCGCCATCACCGACTTCGTCGCTGCCAAGCTTGTCAAGTCCGACGAACAGCCCGGCGGCAACGTCACGGGCGTCTCCGACCTCGGTCCGATCGAGGCCCAGCTCGAACTTCTTCTCAAGCTCGTCCCCGACGCCAAGGCCGTCGGCACGATCTACAACTCCAGCGAAATCAACTCCAAGTACCAGGTCGACATCTTCAAGAAGGCCGCCGAAAAGCGCGGCGTGCAGGTGCTCGAGGCCACGGTCTCCAACGTCAACGACATCCAGCAGGCCGCTGCCAGCCTCAACGGCAAGGTGCAGGGCATGTGGCTGCCGACGGACAACGTGCTTGCCAGCGCCATTCCCGCCCTCGCCAAGGTCGCCAACCCCTCCAAGATCCCCGTCATTGCGGGTGAGCGCGGCATGACCGAAGCGGGCTGTCTCGGTTCGATCTCGGTCGACTACTACGAAATTGGCCGCATGACGGGCCAGATGGGCGCCGACATTCTCGACGGCAAGAAGAAGCCGGCCGAGATGCCCGTCCAGCACGTGGCCAACGGCACGCCGGTCTTCAACATGAAGACGGCAGCCGCGATCGGCATCACGATTCCGGACGAACTCAAGAAGGGCGCAGTGCTTTTTCAGTAGCCTCTGAAGGAGGCCGCGCCTAGAGCGGAGCTTGTCGGGGACGCCGGTACGGCGTCTGCGGAGCTCCGCATTTTTTTGAATAGGCCGGCAGGAACAGATTCCGCCGGCGCTCCTACTTAAAAAACAATCGGCAACCCGAACCGCCGAGCGTACCTAGAAAAGGAAATTTCATGCTTGATCTCATTCTCTCGACCGTCGGCCAGGGACTTCAGTGGTCCGTTCTCGCGCTCGGCGTCTTCCTGACCTTCCGAATTCTCGACATCGCCGACCTGTCGGTCGAAGGCTCGTTCCCATTGGGCGCGGCCGTGGCCGCCACCGCCATCACGGCGGGACTCGGTCTGCCCGCCGCCTTTGTTCTGGCGCTCGTCGCGGGTTCGCTCGCGGGCGGCGTCACCGGCCTGCTGACGACGAAGCTCCGCATTCCCGCGCTGCTCGCCGGCATTCTGACGATGATCGGCCTCTATTCCGTGAACCTGCACGTGATGGGCAAGTCCAACGTCGGTCTTCTGCAGAATGAGACGGTCTTCACGATTCTTGAAAACAGCCTCGGCCTTTCCGTCGCCATGAGCGGCCTCGTCGTCGGCCTCGTCTTCGCAGTCGCCATCGCTGTGGTGATCTACTGGTTCTTCGGCACGGAGCTCGGCACCGCCGTGCGCGCCACAGGCTTCAATCCGCAGATGGCCCGCGCCCAAGGCATCAACACCAACACGATGGTCGTTCTCGGCCTCGTCATCTCGAACGGCCTTGTCGCTCTCTCGGGCGCCACCGTCGCTCAGGCCAACGGCTTCGCCGACGTCGGCATGGGCGTGGGCACGATCGTGATCGGTCTTGCCTCCGTCATCATCGGCGAGGTGCTCTTCTCCCCTAAGACGTTCAAGACGAGCCTCGCCGCCGTGATTCTCGGCTCCATCATCTACCGACTCGTCATTGCATTCGTGCTTGAAATGGGCATGCCGCCCAACGACCTCAAGCTCTTTACCGCCGTGCTCGTCGCCATTGCGCTGGCACTCCCGCTCATCAAGGAAAAGATGGCCGGCCTGCGCGCCCGCGCCTGACTTGTGAACTGAACACGAAGGAAAGAAAAAATGCTCGAACTCAAAAACGTCACCAAGACTTTCTTCGCCGGCACGGCCAATGAAAAGAAGGCGCTGCGAGGCGTCTCGTTCACGCTCGAGGACGGTGACTTCTGCACCGTGATCGGTTCGAACGGCGCGGGCAAGTCCACGACGCTCAATGCCATCGCGGGCGCGTTCCCGATCGACTCCGGCTCCATTCTCATCGACGGCGTCGATGTCTCCAGAATGCCCGAGTACAAGCGCGCCGCCTTCATCGGCCGCGTCTTTCAGGATCCGATGCGCGGCACGGCCGCAGGCATGATGATTTCCGAAAACCTTGCCATCGCCGACCGCCGCGGCCGCAGCCAGACGCTGCGCTGGAGCGACCGTGCGGACAGGACGGCCTACTTCACGGAGCTCGTCAAGATGCTCGGCCTCGGCCTTGAGAACCGCATGACGGCCCATGTGGGCCTGCTCTCGGGCGGTCAGCGTCAGGCGCTCACGCTGCTGATGGCCACGCTCGTGCGTCCCAAGCTCCTGCTGCTTGACGAACATACGGCCGCACTCGACCCGAAGACCGCCGCCAAGGTGCTTGAACTTACCGAAAAGCTCGTGACCGAACAGCAGCTCACGACGCTCATGATCACGCACAACATGCGTGACGCTCTCCGCTACGGCAACCGCCTCATCATGATGCACGACGGCCGTCCGATCCTTGACGTCAGGGGCGAGGAGAAGGCGAAGCTCACTGCCGTGGACCTCCTGCAGTTCTTCGAGAAGGCCGGCGACGGCGTTTCCGACAAGATGCTGCTCGGCTGACGTTCAGTGGAACCGCTGCAGAACCGCAAAGAAAAATTGGCCGCCCCGTAAGGGGCAGCCAATTTGCGTGGAGCCTTTCCTGATCAGCGCTTCTTCGACGACTTCCTCGCGAACCAGGTGAAGAACACCGGCACGAAGATGGTCGAGATGAAGGTGGCGGCGAGCATTCCGCCGAAGACGCCCGTACCCATGGAGTGGCGGGCCCCCGCGCCTGCGCCCGTCGC
This sequence comes from Sutterella wadsworthensis 2_1_59BFAA, assembly GCF_000297775.1. GTDB lineage: Bacteria > Pseudomonadota > Gammaproteobacteria > Burkholderiales > Burkholderiaceae_F > Sutterella > Sutterella wadsworthensis_A. The sequence goes on along the minus strand of NZ_JH815514.1, from coordinate 28,877 downwards.
GATGATGAGCGGCACGACGCCGAGCACGAATGCAAAGGACGTCATCAGAATCGGGCGGAAGCGAAGACCCGCGGCCTCAATGGCGGCGTCGAAGGGACCCATTCCCTCCTCCATCTTCTGGGCCGCGAACTCCACGATCAGAATGGCGTTCTTGGCCGTGAGGCCGATGAGCACGAGTAGACCGATCTGGAAGTAGATGTCGTTGGGCGTGCCGCGCAGCCAGATGGCGGTCATGGCGCCGAGGAAGGCGTACGGGACGGCCAGCACGACGGCGATCGGCAGCGACCAACGCTCGTAGAGGGCGGCGAGGATGAGGAACATCATCAGGATGCCGAAGCCGAAGGCCGTGGCGGACGAGGCGCCGATGCGCTTTTCGTGGTAGGCCTGACCGACCCATTCGATCGTGTAGCCTTCGGGAAGCACTTCACGGGCGGTTTCCTCGACGATCCTGATGGCGTCGCCCGACGAGACGCCTTGAGCGGCCGCGCCGCTGAACTGAGCGGCGAGGTAGCCGTTCATGCGGGCGAGGGCCGCCGCACCGGACGTGCGCTCGGTGCGCACGAGCGCCGAGATGGGCACCATTTCACCCGAGCTCGAGCGCACGTAGCCCGACCCGATGTCCTCGGGCGTCGAACGGAACTGCGGAGCGGCCTGAACCACCACGCGGTAGATCTTGCCGTTGCGGGTGAAATCGTTGACGTACTTGCTGCCCATCAGATGGGAGATCGTGTCGTAGATGTCGTCGACGTCCACGCCGAGCGCAATCGCCTTGGTCTGGTCAACGTAGAGCTTGAGCTGGGGCGTGTCGGCCGTCAGGTAGCTGCGCAGGCCCGTAAGCTCGGGGCGGTCCTGAAGGGCGTCGAGGAAGTTTTCGGCGACGTTCTGCAGCACGAGCGGATTGTCGTTGCCGTGCGAGAGGATATAGCCCGAGAAGCCGTTCGTGGAGCCAAGGCCCTTGATGGCCGCAGGCAGCGCAGCCACGCCCTTGATGTCGGGGTGGGAGGCGACGTACTTCTGGAGGTCCTTCTGGATCTCCTCGGCGGTCTCCTTGCGGTCGTCCCAGTGCTTGAGCTTCAGGATGAAGGTCGATGCGTTGCTGCGGACGTCGCCGCTCATCGTGTCGTAGCCCACCATCGTCACGACGCTCTGCACGGCGTCGTTCTTCTTGAGGTGCTCGAGGATTTCGGTCGAGACGGCCTCGGTGCGGGGGAAGGCCGCGCCTTCGGGGAGCTGGACCGAGATGCGCACGATGCCCTGGTCCTCGCGCGGAATGAAGGAGGTTGGCGTGTGCTCGAGCATCTGCCAGCAGCCGGCCGTCACGGCGACGAGCAGGCCTGCGGTGATCACGCGGTGGCGCAGCGCCGCCTTGACGAGCTTGAGGAACCTGAGCGTGAAGGACGCGAGTCCGCGGTCGAAGGCCTGGAAGAACCTGTTCTTGCGCTCTTCGGGCTTCCTTTCCTTGAGAAGGATCGCGCAGAGCGCCGGCGTGAGCGTCAGGGCGACGAAGCCCGAGAGCACGACGGACAGGGCGACCGTCACGGCAAACTGGCGGTAGAGCTCGCCTGCGATGCCGCCGAGGAAGGCGACGGGGATGAAGACGGAGGCGAGCACGAGCACGATGGCGACGAGTGCGCCCGAGACCTCCTTCATGGCCTTCTGGGCCGCCTCGTAGGGGCCGAGGCCCTCGGTGCGCATGAGACGCTCGACGTTCTCAAGCACGACGATGGCATCGTCGACCACGATGCCGATCGAGAGCGTCATCGCGAAGAGCGTCAGCGTGTTGAGCGAGAAGCCGAAGAGCCAGAGGCCCGCCATCGTGCCGATGAGCGACACGGGCACTGCGAGCATCGGGATGAGCGTGGCGCGCCAGTTCTGCAGGAAGACGAAGACGACGAGGAGCACGAGGATGCCTGCCTCGAACAGCGTGTGGTAGACCTCGTTGAGGGAGGCGCCCACGAAGATCGACGTGTCGTCGGTGATGATGTAGTCGATCTTGTTTTCGGGGAACTGGGCGGCGAGCTCGACGATGCGGGCCTTGACGGCCTCGGCGGCCGCCATGGCGTTGGCGCCCGTCTGCAGGTAGACGCCGACGTTGACGCCCTGCGTGCCGTTGATGTCGACGCGGAACTCGTAGGAGCGCTTGCCGATTTCGGTCGTGGCGATGTCCTTCATGCGCACGAGCTTGTCGGGACCGTCAGCCTTGACGATGATGTCGGCGAACTCCTCGGCGGTGAGGAGCTGACCGGGCGTCGTGATCGTGTAGTAGAGCTGCTGCTCGGACACTGTGGGCGCCGTGCCCACGCGGCCCGCGCTTCGCTGCGCGTTCTGGGCCTCGATGGCGTTTTCGACGTCCTTGATCGTGATGCCCATGAGGCCCATCTTTTCGGGATCGAGCCAGATGCGCATGGCGGACTGCGCGTTGCCGAAGACGCTCACGTCGCCGATGCCGGGCAGGCGCTTGAGTTCGTCGACGATGTTGAGGTTCGCGTAGTCGGCCAGATCGGTGGCGGCCATGCTGCCGTCGGGCGAGAAGAGCGCGACCATGAGGAGGTTTTCCTCGGAGCGCTTTCGCACGCTCACGCCCTGATTGCGCACGACGTCTGGCAGTCTGCGTTCGGCCGTGCGGACGCGGTTGTTGATTTCGAGCATGGCGTCGTTGGCGTCGGTGCCGACGTCAAAGACGCAGGAAATCGACATGTCGCCGTTGCTTCGGATGTTCGTCGTGTAGTAGAGCAGGCCTGTGATGCCCGAGAGCTGGTCCTCGATTGGAGCGGCCACGGTGCGGGCGAGCGTCTGGGCGTCGGCGCCGTCGTAGGTGGTCGAGATGCGCACCGTCGGAGGCGAGATGTCCGGATACTGGGAGAGCGGAAGAACGCGCAGCGCGATGAGGCCCGCGAGCACGATGATGATCGAGAGGACCGTCGCGAAGATCGGGCGGCGGATGCAGAACTGGCTGAGCATGGCGCAGGATCCTACTTGGCCGTCTTGGAAGCTTCGGCGGGCTGCACGGCGGAGCCGTCACGAAGCTTGAGAAGCTGGTTGGTGATCACGCGGTCGCCCGTGGCGAGGCCCGAGGTGGCGATCCAGTCGGGACCGTCCCAGCGGTCGAGCTTGACGGGCCGGAGCCTGGCTTTGCCGTCCTGGTACACGAAGACCGTGTAAGTGCCGTCGGGTTCTTGGCGCACGGCCTTCTGCGGGATGCGCACGGCGTTTTCTCGTACGCCGATCTGAAGGTCCACGTGCACGAAGTCGCCGGGAAGAAGTCCGGAGCCTTCATCGAGCCTAACGCGCATGAGGCGCGTGCTCGTCTTCGGGTTGACGGACTGGGCGACGTAGTCGAGTTTGCCCGAGAGCGTGCGGCCGCGCTCGTCGCGGAGTTTGACCGCATTGTCGGTCGTCACGTCGGCGCCGTCGAGCGCACGTGCGGACGGCGCGAAGACGACCCTGACGTCGTCGTGCTGGGTGATCGTGGCAAGCACGGAGCTTGCCGAGGAGATGAGCGAGCCTTCATTGAACTGCGTGTCGCTCACGAGACCGGAGGCGGGAGCCCTCACGGTCGTCCATTCGAGGCTGATGGCCGCGTCCCTTTCGGAGGCGGTCGCCGCGTTGTAGGCTGAGGAGGCGACGAGGTGCGCGCGGTTGGCCTCGTCGAGGTCCTGACGGCTCTTGGCGCCCTTTTCAAAAAGCGCACGGGTGCGTTCGTAGCTGGTTTTAGCTTCTGCAAGCGTGGCCTTCGCGCTGCGCGTGTTCGCCGCGGCCGACTTCAGCCTGGCTTCGAAGGGCGCGGGATCGATCTGGTAGAGCACGTCGCCCGCCTTCACTTCGGCGCCTTCCGTGAAGGCGACCTTCTTGAGGATGCCGCTCACCTGGGACTTGACCTCGACTTCGCGGCCGCCCTCGGCCTGGCCGAGCAGCGTGATCCAGCGGGGCTGGTCTGCCGCTTCAACGGTCAGGGTTTCAACAGAAAGGGGCGCGCGGACGGTCTTTGGGGCCGTCGTCTTTTCGCAGCCGGCGAGAAGCGTGAGCGCCAGAAGGCCGGCGCAGACAAGACTGAATGTATGTCGCATGTCGTTGAGGGTGGATTGTTCCTTGCTTGCGTTTCAGTATGGCCGCGAAGCCGAAGAGAGGCAAATGTCTTCGGCTAACCCGGGTTAAGCAGTGTTACACAATGTTTCTGGAACGGAAGGCGGGGACCGTGCGGGCCTTGAGCCATGCCTGTGCGCGAGTAGAAAGCGCCTCGTTTTGAAGGGCGGTCAGGACTTTCCCATGGTAATCGTCGAGCCAGGCCACTTCGTCGGGCGTGAGGAGCGAAACATCGACGGTTCTGAGGTCGATCGGGCAGAGCGTTGCGACGTCGAACGCGAGGAATTCGCCGAACTCCGTGGACGCAGCCCTGCGGGCGACGATCAGGTTTTCGATGCGCACGCCCCTGTGGCCGGGACGGTAGAGGCCGGGTTCATCGGAGACGAGGATGCCTGCCTGGAGACCGAGCTCGCCCGTCTTCGTTGCACGCGGGGAGATGTGGAAGGGACCTTCGTGGACGTTGAGGCGGCAGCCCACGCCGTGGCCCGTGCCGTGTCCGAAGTCGAGGCCCTTGGCCCAGAGGGGCGCGCGTGCGATGGCGTCGAGCTGCGAGCCCGAGACGCCTGCGGGAACGACGGCGCGTGCAAGCGCGATGTGGGCCTTGAGCACGAGCGTGACGTCGCGCTTCATGTCGTCGTCGATGCGGCCGACGGCCGTCATGCGGGTGATGTCGGTCGTGCCCGCCTCGTACTGCCCGCCCGAGTCGATGAGAAGAAGCCCGTCCGTGAGGACTGCGGCCGTTTCGCGCTTCGGCGCATAGTGTGGAAGCGCGGCGTTGCGGCCGAAGGCGGAGATCGTGCCGAAGCTCAGGCCCCTGTTGTCGGGGCGTGCGGCGCGTTCTGAGTCGAGCATGTTCGCGACGTCGGATTCGGTGAGCACGGCGCCTTCGGCGAGTCGCTCGTCAAGCAGCGCGTAGAATTCGCATAGCGCGACGCCGTCGGAGACCATGGCGCGGCGGATGCCCTCGAGCTCCTCCTCGGACTTGCGGCTCTTCATGAGCGTGACGGGCGAGAGCGCCTCGACGGGGACGCGCTCGAGGAGTCCGAAGATCGAGGCGGGAAGGCGGTCGGGGTCGGCCATGAAGACGAGGTCCCTCGAGAGCGCGGAGATGTCCCCTGCGAGCGATTCGGGTGCTCGAACTTCGATGCCCTGTGCGGCCAGAGCGCCAAGGAGTTCGGGCGTGAATCTGGAGGCTTCCGTATAGAGAAGGGCCTCGCTGTCGGTCACGATCATGCTCGCGAGGAAGACGGGATTGAATTTGATGTCGGCCGCACGGCAGCCCGTGAGCCAGGCGATGTCGTCGAGCGAGTGCAGGCACAGGGCTTCGCTAGCGCGGTCGCGAAGCACTTCGCGGACTCGGGCGAGCCTGTCTGCAACGGTTGAGGAATCCTGCGTCATCGGGGTGACGGCGGTCTGCGGACGGGCGGGACGGCCTTGGGTCCAGACGTCGTCAAAGAGATCGGGGACGAGCGCGAGCTCAAGTCCGCAGTCGGCGAGTGATGTGCGGATGCGGCGCACATCCGATTCGCTCCAGAGTTCGGGGGCGAGGCCGACGCGGCCGCGGGTGAGATGCTGCGAAAGCCAGGCCTCCTGCGAGGGGGCGTCGGGCGCACCGAGCCTCACGACTTCGAAGGGCGCTCCGTCGAGCTCGCCTTCGGCCTGCTCCCAGTAGCGGCTGTCGACGAGAAGCGCGGCAGCGCCCTGCGTCACGCACAGGCGGGCGGTGCTGCCCGTGAAGCCCGTGAGCCAGGCAACGGACTGCCAGTGTTCGGGAACGTATTCCGAGAGATGCGGATCGACGATGCGGCCGATCCAGGCGTCAAGCCCCCGGTCCTTCATGGTCTGTCGAAATTTGCCGAGCCGTTCGGCGCTCGATTGGTTCATGACGATGCCTCAGATGAAGAAAGTCCCGAAGAGCCTGCGCAGGGCGGGGCGCATCAGAAGAGCTTGCGGACCTGAACGGTGACGGGGAAGCCCACGTGGGAGTCGCTTTCAAGGTCCTCGCCGATGTCGAGCCTCAGAATGCGCCATCCGGCGTCGCGCAGCTCGTCGAGCGTGGCGGAGACGCCGAGGTCGGGGCAGGCGAAGGGCACTTCGCCCACGCGCTGGAGCACCGTAACGGGTGCTTCGGACGTGCACGTCATCAGGGAGCGGTTCGGAGCGTCGAGGAGCGGGTCGTGCAGGTTGCCGTCGGCGTCGCGCTTCATGCGCTGGGCGGGGCCGCTGATCGTGTCGCCCGTGTAGTAGGCGGTGGAGCAGGCGGAAAGCAGGAGCATGGCGGCGGTGGCGGCGAGAAGACTGCGGACGGGAAGCGAAGCGGACATTTTCTGGCTGCCGGCCCTCGTGTGAGGAGGCCGGACGAACTCGATCGGGTAGGTAAAACAGATCTATTTTAGAGAAAAAGCGCCGGATGTCCGTAAAAACATCCGGCGCTTCTGTAAACACTTGTCGGCGTGCGGGGCGCTCGTGGATCAGCCCTCGCGCTTCTTGCGGTAGTTCCTGCGGCTTCGGTTGAAGCCGCCCTTCACGTTGCCGTTCACATTGCCGTTGACGTAGCCGCCGCGGCGGTTTTCGTCGGGCATGATCTGAGGCAGGCTGAGGGCCTGGGAGGACGGATGGTAGGGATCCGTCGGCTCCCAGTGGATCTGCTGGTCGCTGGGCAGCCCGCGGAGATTCTGGCGCTTGGGCTGGTAGTGGATCGAATTGCCGAAGTTGTCGTCGTCCCAGTCCTGCTGGCGGGGCTTTGCCTCGGCGTCCTGCCTTGCGGGCTTCTTCCTGTCGCGCTTCTTCTCGAAAGGCTTCTTCTCGTAGGGCTTCTTTTCGAAGGTCTTCTTTTCCTGAGGCTTCCTGTCGCCTGCGGCCGCCTGTTCGGAGTCTGCGTTCTGAACGGGCTTTTCCTGCGTTCGGGAGGCTTCGCCCTCACCGTTCTGGAACTTGCGCGACTTGCGGCGGAAGTTCTTGAAATGGTCCTTGCGGGACTTGTCCTGGGCTCCGGCTTCGGCGGCGGGGACGGCCTGCGCCTCGACGGGTGCGGAGGAAGTTTCGGCGGCGTCTTCCTGACGCTGCTTGAAGGGACGGTTCTTGCCGAAGCGGCGCTCCGTGAAGGACTTGCGCGGCTTGCGGGTCTGAGCCTGCTCGGAGGCGGCGCCCTCGGCGGGAGCGGCCTGAGGCTGCATAACGGCATCGGCTTCGGGGGCTGCGGCCTCGACGGGGAGGGCTTCGTCCCTGTGGGGCTTGGCGGCCTTGCGAGGCTTCTTGCCGAAGGTCTTGCCCTGCTCATCCTTTCTGAAGTCCTTGCGGTCCTTTCGGAAACCATCCTTCCTGTCCTTGCGCTGGCCGTTCTTCGACTTGCGGCGCTCCCAGCGGCTGCGGCCTTCGCCGCGGTCGTCCTGCTCGCCCCTGTCGCCCTCGGTGGACTCGGCCGTGCGGCCGTATTTCGTGCGGATCGTGAGCTTTTCGCGGCGCAGAAGCTGGCCGATAACGGTGCGGGGCTCGGGAAGGTTGTACGGATTTTCAAGCGTCAGGCGCTTTTCGGCGGCGACGAGGAGCTTTTCAAAGAGCGGAAGCGTTTCGGGCGTGACGATCGTCACGAGCTCGCCCGTGCCGTCGGCCGTCAGGGCCAAATGCTCGAGATAGGGTTCGGGACCACCTGAGAGGTCGGTGAGGATCACGCGGGAGGCGCGATTGTGCTCGAGTTCGCCGATGACCGAGTGCGGCATGACGAGGTGCTCGACGCGGCCTGCGATGAACTTGAGGACGAGCGTCTCTCGGGCCGAGGCGGACTGGGTTGCGGTGGCGCGCTTGGCGGCGATGCCCGCCTCTTTGAGAAGGCCCGTGACGCGGGTGCTTTCGGTAGGGGTCGAGACCAGGAAGAGTACGGGCGTCTTTTCAGCCTCGCGGGCGAGTGTCTCGCTCATCTTCTCTTCGGGTACGAGTACCACGCGTTCCTTGGGGGCGGTTTCACGCGCCGCCTCGTCGGGCGCCCTGCAGTAGGCGGGGGCGTGCAGCATGGCGTTGTAGGGGTCCTCGGTTGTCTCAACGACGACGGGGCCCGTCACGATCAGCTGGAGGGCGGCGGGAAAGCGCTCGACGAGCGAAGCGATGAGGTCCGTGTCGCCCATGACGTCGTGCCATTCGGCGCCGTCGACGAGGATCGTGCGGAAGGCTTCGGGGGCTACGAAACCCTTGTCGAAGACCTTTTTCAGCACCTTGGGATTCGTGACGACGAGGTCGGGTGCGGTGGCAAAGATGGCGGCGAGGCCTGCGCCGTCACGCACGCCCGTCGTGGCGGCGATCCTGAGGCCGGTGCCCTCGGACATGCGGGAGGCCAGCGTGAAGGCGGTCTCCTCGGCTTCGCGCGAGGCGGCGAGAATCAGGGCGGCGCTCTTGTCGCGGCGGTCCTGAAGCTTCTGCAGCAGGGCCGTTACCGCGGTCTTGAGGCGGGACGTGCAGGGCGTGCCGGAGAGGCGCGTGTCGCGTTCGTTCAGGACTTCGTTGAGGGTGCTGGAGAGAAACGGATTGGAGGTCGCCCAGCTCTTGAAGGCTTCGGGCAGCCAGGACAGCACGCGCTCGAAATTCGAGATTTTTTCGTCTTTTGTCATCGTTCTTGAGCAATGCACGCCGACACGGAATGCGCGGAAAAGAAGAGGGCGCCCCTTCGCGTCGGTTGGGTGTATGCGGAATCGAAATCGGATGTGCCCGCCAAAACGCTGTGGCGTGCGGGAGCAGCCTGTCAGGAATAGTGTCTGCGGGCGCGCGGGTGTGCGCCGCGGTCCGTTCCGCGTGCCCTCTGATGCGAAGGGAGGCGGATCTGCGGGATGGCAGGCTGAAGGTCATCGCGTCCGACGGTGAAGGCTTGTCGGACGGCGCATTCATTGTACACGGCGGAAACGTCGAATGCATCCCTGTTGCCAGAGCAACGGCTTGACGCTGTAAGATTGTGTCATCAGCAACCTACACACGAGGGCTACACCCATGCAGGAAGAATTGAAAGATCTCAAGATCGAGGAACTCGCCGAAGGCACCGGCCGTCAGGCGATGAAGGGCGATACGATCGCCGCACACTACACGGGCTGGCTCGAGGACGGCACGAAGTTCGACTCCAGTCTTGATCGCGGCGAGCCGCTCGAGTTCGTCTGCGGCGTCGGCATGGTCATCAAGGGCTGGGACATGGGCGTCGTCGGCATGCGCGAAGGCCAGAAGCGCCGCCTTACGATCCCCGCTCATCTCGGCTACGGCGCCTACGGCGTCCCGGGCTGCATTCCGCCCAACGCTACGCTCATCTTCGAAGTCGAGCTCGTGAAGGTCTACTAAGACCGGATTGAGGCCGCTTCGGCAGTCATGAAAAAAGCCCGCGTCAGCGGGCTTTTTTCATGACTGTTTGCAACAGGTCGACTTATTGAGCATTGAACACGGGAAGGCCCGCATTGGCGAGGAGCTCGGCCGTCTCGTAAACGGGGAGTCCCATGATGCCGGTGTAGCTGCCCGAAATGTTCGAGATGAAGATGCTCGCAAGGCCCTGGATGCCGTAGCCGCCCGCCTTGTCGTAGGGCTCGCCGCTGTTGGCGTAGGCCTCGATTTCGTCGTGCGTGAGCTCGCGGAAGCTCACCGTGGAGTGCGAAATGCGCCAGTCGCAGGCCGTTTCGGAGAGGCCGACGTAGACGGCGGTGCGCACGTCGTGGGTGCGGCCGGAGAGCTTTTCGAGAAAGAGGCAGGCCTCGTCGAAGTCGCGGGGTTTGCCGAGGATCTCGTTGCCGAGGCTCACGACGGTGTCGGCGGCGACGATGGGCAGGCGCACGCCCGCGAACTCGCCCGCGTTCTTGACGCCGAGGCCCTCAAGGAACTTGTTGCGCGCGGTGCGCAGCACGTAGGCCTTGGGCGCCTCGTCGGGCAGGACGACTTCGTCGCCCTCGAAGGCCATGAGCGTATGGGCGTTGCTCGCGATGACGCGAACGTCGTAGCCGAGGCGTGTGAGCAGGTCGCGGCGGCGCGGGCTCTTGCTCGCAAGGAAAATCGTTTTGCTGGACATCGGTGTCAGGCTCGATGGTAGGGATGGCCTGCGAGGATCGACCATGCGCGGTAGATCTGCTCGGAGAGCATGACGCGCGCAAAGGCGTGCGGCAGGGTCATCGACGAAAGCCGGATCGTCAGGTTGGCCCTGGCCTTCACCTCGGGGGCGAGGCCGTCGGGGCCGCCGATCACGAAGACGGGCGTTTCGCCGTCGGCGCGCCAGTGCGAGAAGTGTCTGGCGAGGTCCATCGTCGTGAGATCCTTGCCGTGCTCGTCAAGCACGACGACGAAGTCGTCGGGTTCGATGGCGGCGAGGATGCGCTCGGCTTCAGCCGCCATGAGGCGCGCGGGCGTCTGGCCTGCGCGCGGCTCGGTGCGGATTTCCCTGAGCTCGACCCTGAAGTCGCGCGGAAAGCGCGACAGATAGTCGGAGACGGCCGACTGCGCCCACTCGGTGATGCGCTGGCCGACGGCCACGATGCGGATCTGCATGACTTATTCGAAGTCTTCGGGCATGTGGCCCGGACGATGCGGCATCAGGCGGGAGGCGCACTCTTCGTTGGCCTTCAGGAAGACTTCCTTGCCGCCCCAGATCTCTTCGAGGTTGTAGTAGTCGCGGACGTTGGGCTGCAGGCAGTGGCAGACGACGGGGCCGAGGTCGACGAGGACCCATTCGCCCGTTTCCTGGCCTTCCATGCCGAGAACGTCGCCGCCGGCCTGCTTGACTTCGTGCGAGACGGAGTAGGCGAGGGCGCGGGTCTGGCGGTTGGAGGTGCCCGAAGCGATGACGACGCGTTCGAACTGGTCGGTGAGGCCTTCGGTGTTGAAGACCTTGATGTCCTTGGCCTTGACGTCTTCAAGGGCGTTGACGACGAGCTGGGTGAGTTCTTCGATGTTCATGTTTCACTTGAGGTTAATGGCGCGCGGGCTGATAGAGTCCGTGCGTCCGGATGTAGGAGGCAACGCCGGGGTCGAGCCAGCCGTCGAGCGACGACATGGCGCGGGCAAAGGGTTCTCTGGCAAGCGTGCGGCGGATGGCGGTGGCGCTAGCGCGGTGAGGCGCCATTTCGAAGCGGGCGATCCTGCCCGAAGGCGAGAAGACGAGCTTTCGCGCCTCGGTCATGCGGGGCGCGGCCCAGAGGGCCTGGCTTTCGGGAATTTCGGATTCGCGCACGCCGTCCCTGGCGCAGTACGCGATGTGCACGAAGTCGGTGAGCGACTGCCACTCCCTCCAGGTGGAGAGGTTGAACCACTGGTCGCTGCCGAGGATGAGGACCAGCGGCATGTCGGGCCCGACCTCCTCGCGAAGCCGGCTGACCGTGTCGATGGTGTAGGTTGCACCGCTTCGGCAGAGTTCCGACGTGTTGATGCGGCATTGAGGCTCGTATTCTACTGCAATGCGAAGCATGTTCAAGCGGTGAATGCCGGGCGAGATTCGGCTTTTCTGCCAAGGCTCGCCTGCGGGCATGAGCTCGACGCGCACGAGCGGAACGGCGTCGAGCGCCGCTCTGGCCAGACAGAGGTGCCCCGCGTGCACGGGATCGAACGTGCCGCCGAGAATGCCCAGGCCGCGGCGCGCGGAATATAGCGCAAGACTGTCGGTCATAGGGTGGCTCAGAGGTTGGTCACCTGGGAGGAGAACGTCTTGTCGACGAGGCCGTCGTCGTCATAGTGAACGGCCAGCCAGTTGAGCTCGAGCTCCTGCAGTCCTCGCTTGTTGCGAAGGAAGCGCTGGCTGAACCAGTAGTGCCAGCCCGCTTCGTCCTTGTAGGAGGCGCGGCCGAGAAGCTCGTTAACGAGTGCGGACTCCATGCCAAGACCAATGCGGCCGATCTGGACGGGAAGGTGCTCGGCGTCGAGCCTGCGGCAGATTTCGGGGACCGTGCGCTCACCCGCCCACTCGAGCTGCGCTTCGGTCACGAAGTCGCTGTCGGTGGCGATGAACCAGACGATCATGGGCTTGCCGTGGGTGGTGCCCGTGAGGCAGAGCGTGTCGCGGCGGAAGACGCCGTCGCCCTCCGAAAGGCGGGTTGCGCCCGTCATGGCGGCAAGATCCTCGAGCCTGGTGCTTTCGAGCACGATGCGGGGCTTGCCGATGCGGGCGTCGCGGCCGAGCGGCGTCGTCAGAGTGGCCGGCGCGTCAAGCAGGCCCGTCGGGTAGGCGAACGGGCCGGTGATTTTCTCGGCATGCGCGCCGCCCGCGAGAGCGAGCGGAAGCAGGGCGCCTGCCAGGAGGGCCGGGAGCTTTGAAAGAAAGGCAGGATGCATCTGTGTGGCTGGGTCGAACGGTGTTGGTCGGATGCGGGGCTTTGCCCTGAAGGCACCCCCGCCGTGGTTTCAGTATAGCCCGCCTGTCCCGTTCGGACATCCCCTGCGGGAGAGCGAATCAAGAAAGCTGCATGTCGCGGGCATGAAAAAGGCCGCCACCCTGCGCAGAGGGAGGCGGCCCTGTGGGACCGTTCGGATCCGGGCTATCAGCGGTTCAGGGCGCGGTAGCCGATGTCGGAACGCATCTGCATGCCGTCGAACTTCACCTGACGCGCGGCGGCGTAGGCGGACTTCTGGGCGGCGGCGATGGATTCGCCGAGGCCGACGACGCAGAGGACGCGGCCGCCGGAGACGACCGTCAGGCCTTCTTCGTTGAGGGCCGTGCCGGCGTGGAAGACCATCTGTTCGGCGGTGTTTTCAGGCAGCTCTTCGATGACGGCGCCCTTTTCGGGGTGAGCCGGGTAGCCGCGGGCGGCGCAGACGACGCCGAGTGCGGTGCGGCGATCCCATTCGACTTCAACGCTGTCGAGCTTGCCGTCGATGCCGGCTTCGATGATTTCGGAGAAGTCGCTCTTGACGCGCATCATGATCGGCTGCGTTTCCGGGTCGCCGAAGCGGCAGTTGAACTCGAGCGTGCGGACGATGGGCTTGCCGTCGGCGCCGTGCGAGATCATGAGGCCGGCGTAGAGGAAGCCGGTGTAGCGGATGCCGTCGGCGGCCATGCCCTGAACGGTCGGGCGGATGATTTCGCGCATGACCTGGGCGTGAATGTCCGGCGTGACGACGGGAGCCGGGGAGTAGGCGCCCATGCCGCCCGTGTTGGGACCCTGGTCGGCGTCAAGAAGACGCTTGTGGTCCTGGGAGGTGGCCATAGGAAGAATGTTTTCGCCGTCGACCATCACGATGAAGGAGGCTTCCTCGCCGTCGAGGAAGTCCTCGATCACGACGCGGGCGCCGGCGTTGCCGAAGGTGTGGCCTTCGAGCATCATGTCGATCGCGTCATGGGCTTCCTGTTCGGACATGGCGACGACGACGCCCTTGCCGGCGGCAAGGCCGTCGGCCTTGACGACGATCGGAGCGCCCTTGCGGCGGACGTAGGCGTGGGCGGCTTCGGGATCCGTGAAGGATTCGTAGTCGGCCGTCGGAATATTGTGACGCTTCATGAAGGCCTTGGCGAAGTCCTTGGAGCTTTCGAGCTGCGCGGCGGCCTTCGTCGGGCCGAAGATGCGCAGGCCGGCGGCGCGGAACTTGTCGACGATGCCGGCGGCGAGCGGGGCTTCGGGACCCACGACCGTGAAGGCGATGTTGTTGCTCTTGACGAATTCGATCAGCTGGTCGATGTCGGTGATCGGAAGGTTTTCAAGACGGGGCGTCAGGGCCGTGCCGGCATTGCCGGGAGCCACGAAAACTTTGGTCACGCGATCGCTTTGAGCGAGGCGCCAGGCGAGAGCGTGTTCACGACCGCCGTTGCCAACAACGAGAAGGTTCATTTTGATGGTCTCTTAGAAACGGACCGGCGCGGGGCGCCGGAGTTGTGGGAGAGAGCTCCCAGGAAGGTGAAATTCTGTCGTGCTCCGTCGATGCCGGAGCTCCCGGTGGGAACGCCCTATTGTACCGCCCGAGGCGTCCGGCTGTCCCCTTGACGCGCCAGGTAAAAGCAAAGCCCGCTCAAGTGACTGAACGGGCTTCGGCATCGGACGCAGTCCGATTATTCTTCGTCGTCGAAGTCGGCGGACGTGTAGACCTGCTGGACGTCGTCGAGATCCTCAAGGGCGTCGATCAGCTTCTGCATCTTTTCGGCATCTTCGCCGGTGAGCTTGACTTCGTTGAGGGCCTTGTACGTGATTTCGGAGACGACGGGCTCGATGCCGGCGGCTTCGAAGGCCTTGGAAACGGCGTCGAAGGCGGCCGGTTCGCACGTGACTTCGATGGAGCCGTCTTCGTCGGAGACGACGTCGTCGGCGCCGGCTTCAAGGGCGATCTCCATCACGGCGTCTTCGGTCGTGACGCCGGGGGCGAAGACGAACTCGCCGATGTGCTTGAACATGAAGGAGACGGAGCCTTCCGTGCCGAGGTTGCCGCCGTGCTTCGTGAGCGCGTGGCGGACGTCGGCGACCGTGCGGACGCGGTTGTCGGTCGTGCAGTCGATGATGAGCGCAGCGCCGCCGATGCCGTAGCCTTCGTAGCGGATTTCTTCGTAGGAGACGCCTTCGAGTTGGCCGGTGCCCTTGAGAATGGCGTTGGAGATGGTGTCCTTGGGCACGTTGCCGCCGCGGGCCTTGATCAGGGCGAGGCGGAGACGGGAGTTGGACTCCGGATCGCCGCCGCCCATGCGGGCGGCCACGATGATTTCACGAACCAGCTTCGTCCAGAGGTTGGAGCGCTTGGCGTCCTGACGGCCCTTGCGATGCTGGATGTTGGCCCACTTGGAATGACCTGCCATGATGATCCTTTCGATATGCAGTAAACGGCCGGGCAACCCGTGCCTCTCGGGCATTCATGGTGCGTTGCCGCGCGCCTGTGTTCTTTGGGAATGAGGGTCCTGCTGCCGGCGAACTCTGTGCTGTGCGCATGGGCCGGAGCGGATAAGGTCGAGTATTTTAAAACAAAAAAGACCGGCCCGCGACAGGCGGACCGGCCTTTCGGTCAGATGACCTGCTGATGAATTACTTCAGGATCAGCTTGATGGCGTTCGCCCAGACGGCGAGACCCTTGTCGAGCGCCTTTTCGTCGATGTCGAACTTGGCCGTGTGGTGGCCGGACGGACGATCGGCGCCGAGCACGAAGAACGCAGCCTTGCCGCCGTGCGCCTGAACGCGACGGGCGAGGATGGTGGCGTCTTCAGAGCCGCCGAAGTTCATCGGATCCTGACGGGCGGTCATGCCTTCGACGTTGCCGACGGCTTCCGTGAGAACCTTGACGAGTTCGGGGTCGTTGGTGAGGTCGACGGCCTCGCCCATCTTCTCGATGGTGTACTCGCAGTTCTGGCTCAGAGCGCAACCCTTGATGATGTTGACGGCGGAATCGTACATGTACTGGTTGATTTCGCCGGTTTCACCGCGGACTTCCATCTTCATGACGGCGTGCGACGGGATCACGTTGCGGCCTTCGCCGGCAACGAGCTGGCCCACGTTGATGCGGGTCATGCCGCTGCCGTGGCGGGCGATGCCGAGCAACTGCACGAAGGCGTTGCAGGCGGCGGCCATGGCGTTGTGGCCAGCGTTGGGTTCGACGCCGGCGTGAGCCGGACGGCCCGTGTAGGTGACGTCGAGCTTCGTCGTGCAGAGGAAGCCGTAGGGGTTGACGGAGACTTCGCCGGACTTGCACATCATGGCGATGTGGGCGCCGAGGAAGTAGTCGGCGTCGTCAAGGATGCCGGAGGCGGCCATGCCGGCGGCGCCGCGGACGCCTTCCTCAGCCGGCTGGAAGAGGATCTTGATCTTGCCGTTCATCTGGTCGACGTTGTCGGCGAACCAGTGGGCGACGGCCAGGCCGGTGGAGGTGTGGGCGTCGTGGCCGCAGGCGTGCATCAGGCCCGGACGCTTGGAGATGAAGCCTTCGCGAGCGGGGATGTGGCAGTCTTCGGTGGATTCCGTGACGGGGACGCAGTCGATGTCGAAGCGGATGGCGAGCGTGGGGCCGGGACGACCCGTGTCCATCACGCCGACGCAGCCCGTGAGGCCGTCCATTTCGGCGAGGAGCTCTTCGCTCACGCCGTTCTCGCGGGCGAGCTTGAGGCCGGCTTCAACAACCTTGAGGTTGCGGCCGAGGCAGTTGTCGGGATTGATGACTTTCTTGCCGAGCAGCACTTCGTAGCCGTATTCACGCAGCTTGCCGACGATGAAGGCGGTCGTGGTGAATTCGCTCCAGCCTTCCTCCGGCATCGTGTGAAGATGGCGGCGGATTTCGATCAGCTGGTCATGGTAGGCGCAGGTGCAGGTCATTGGACTTCTCCTCAATTTCCATAAAGTGCGTCCTCTATCACTTTCGGGGTATTGAAGGCGAAAGCGAATCGAGGGCAAAGGTCGATAAGAGAATTATGTGCCTCTTGGTGGAAATCCGCATCAGGATAAACCGTAAGGCGGACTGCCTAGGGATCGTTCGTTTTTTTTGCCTACTCGCGCACGCCTCAAGCCTAAAAGCAACATGAGAAACGTGAAGCCTCCCCGCTCCTTTATCTCGTGTCAAAGAAATGGTGCTTTCCTTCTCTCTCTTAGGGGGTAGGCTGTAATCCCTTGGTAGTATTTCCAACATGGGCCGACTGCATGCGCCGGAAAGAGTGCACGTAAAAGACAACCTGAAGCCCTGAAAACGACGATCCGACAATGAAGGAGACAGCAAATGTCAGTTACTGGACTGCAGACCGAAGGTCTGAAGTATGCAAAGGCGATTTTCGACACCGTCCGCCGCATGTCGGCGGACACGCTTGGCGTTTCCCGTCAGGGCTACAGCGAGCTTGAGACGGACGTCCTGCACTACCTGCAGGGCCTTGGCCGCGACATCGGCCTTGAAGTCCGCGCCGACGACGCAGGCAACGTCTGGATGACGATGCCCGGCCGCGACCGCACGCTTCCCGCCTTCGTTGCCGGCAGCCATGTTGACAGCGTTCCGCAGGGCGGCAACTACGACGGCCTGGCCGGCGTGACCGCCGCGCTCACGGTCGCTTGGTGGATGCACCGCCATCAGGTCCAGCTCGAGCGCGACTACACGGTCCTCATGATGCGCTGCGAGGAAAGCTCCTACTTCGGCAAGGCCTACGTGGGCTCGCTCGGCATGATGGGCCGCCTGACGCAGTCCGACCTGATGCTGCGCCACCGCACGGAGGACATCACGCTCGGCCAGTGCATCTCGGCCTGCGGCCTTGATCCCAGCAAGCTCACCGCCGGCACGCCGATCGTCGATCTGAAGAAGATCGCCTGCTTCGTCGAACTGCATATCGAGCAGGGTCCGACGCTCACGAGCAACGACAAGGTCCGCGTCGGCGTCGTCACGGGCATCCGCGGCAACGTCCGCCACAAGAACGTGGTGTGCCACGGCGAAACGGCCCACTCGGGCGCCGTGAACAAGGAGTTCCGTCATGACGCCGTGATGGCCACGGCGGCGCTTCTGAGCCGCATGGATAATCACTGGCAGGAATGGCTCGACCGCGGCGAAGACCTCGTCTTCACGGTCGGCGTCATCCGCACGGGTGCGACCGCCGCCATCTCCGTCATTCCCGGAGAAGTGAGCTTCACGCTTGACATGCGCAGCCTGAGCGCCGACACGTGCGAGCGCTTCCACCAGCTGCTGCTCGAAGAGGCTGCCGCCCTTGAAAAGGAACGCGGCGTGCGCTTCGACTTCGACAAGCCGCTCTACACGGCCCCCGGTCTCGTCGATCAGGCCCTCTCCGACCGCATCTACAAGGCCGCCGAAGACAACGGCATTCCGTGCATGCGCCTGCCCTCGGGCGCGGGCCATGACGCCGCCGTGATCGGCGCCGCCGGCATTCCCGTCGGCATGATCTTCATCGCCAACCAGAACGGCTCGCACAATCCTCATGAGGAAATGATCATGAAGGATTTCATGACAGGTACCGACCTCCTTTGGCAGACGGTTCGTCAGTTCGACTAAAGGTGGTTGCTATGGACAGGAGCAAGCTGATCTCGGTCGTGCTCGTGGACGAGTATCCGCTCTTTCGCAAGGCGATGGCGGATCTCCTGAACGCAACCGGGGAGTTTCAGGTGCTCGGCCAGACGGGCGAGGGCGACACGGCCCTCGGCCTTTCCTCGCTCGGCCCCGACATCGTCGTGATGAGCCTCGAGGCCGAGGAGTACTCTGCGCTTGATCTTCTCAAGGAGATCAAGTACCGCCAGCCCGCCACGCGCGTCGTGATGGTGATGAGCTCGGCTGACAGTTCCGGCCAGCTCATGCGGGCCATCCGCCTTGAGGCGAACGGCTACCTGCTTCGCACGATTACGCCGAGCGACTTCGTCGAACAGCTCAGGAAGACCGCGCAGGGCGGCATGGCCGTGAGCGAGAAGGTCACTTCGGCGCTTGCCGAAAAGCTTCGCGGCGACTCCTACGCCGTCGAGGAGGTCCGCCGCGTGAGCGAGCTGACCAGCCGCGAGCAGGACGTGCTCGGCTACGTGGCCGCGGGGATCTCGAACCTCGAGATCTCCAAGTGCCTGGGCATTTCCGAGGGAACGGTGAAGGTTCACGTCAAGCACACGCTCAAGAAGCTCAAGTTCCGCTCCCGCGTGGAGCTCGCCGTCTGGGCGTCGGAACACGGCTTCAAGGTGAAGACCGCAGGCAGGTTCTGAGCGAATCTGCAGTAATCCCAAAACTGAACTGAAGAAAAGGTGCGCTTTCCCGCTGGGAGGCGTGCCTTTTTGTCGTCCATGCGCAGGGATGGATGTAGGGGCCTGAAGAAGCGGCGCGAGTTTGCGTGCGTGCGTTTGGCGGGCGGGGCCTGGGGCGTGACGGTCGTCTGATGATAGGGCGGAAATGAAAGAGGGAAAAGAAGGAAAGGGCGGTCCTGCGGGGCGAGGAGGCGGCGGGGAAGACCTGAAAATGCAAAGGGACAATGCTTTCGCATTGTCCCTTCACTGTGCTTGTTGGCCGGAGCCGGTGGTCTGCCGGCTCAGGTTGCATCTGTTGTCCTCAGTGTAGTTCTTAGATTAGATGAAACCGTAGATGAGGCCAAGGACATAGCCCGTTGCCGTGGCGGTCAACACGCCGATCAGACCCGGAAGAATGAAGGAGTGGTTGATCACGAAGCGGCCGATGTGCGTCGTGCCGGAGCGGTCGAACTGGAGAGCGGCCAGGTCGGACGGGTAGGTCGGCAGGATGTAGTAGCCGTAGCAGGCGGCGGCGCAGGAAACCACGAGGCCCGGGGGAACGCCGATGGAGAGGGCGACCGGAACGATGGTTGCGACGGCGGCAGCCTGAGAGTTCACGAGCTTGGACGTAAGGATCAGGACGAGAGCGTAGGCCCAGGGATACTGGCGAACGATTTCGGTCATGACGGCCTTGAGGTCGGCAAGGTGAGCGGCAAACATCGTGTCAGCCATCCAGGCCACGCCGAACACGGCGGTGATGGCGACGCAGCCGGCGGAGAAGACCGGGGTCTTGCCGATGCTGGAAGCGCGGGTCTTGCAGAAGATCACGATGAAGGCACCGCAGGCAAGCATGAACATCTGGATGATCAGCGTCATGGAGAGGGCCTTCTTGCCGATGATCGGGCGAAGTTCAGGGAACATGCCGAAGACGGCGACGGCAGCAACCGTGGCGAGGAAGATCCAGAGGGAGGCCCACTGTTCGGGACGGAAGGTCTTGCCGATGAGGGTCGTCGTTTCGCCGTAGACGTACTTGCGCTGTTCGGGATCGGCGATGAGCTTCTGGAATTCTTCGTCCTTGTCGAGGTCCTTGCCGCGGAACATGGAGAAGACGGAGATCGCGAAGAGGCCGACGAGGGCGCCCGGGATCGTGATGCTGAAGAGCTGGATGAAGCCGAAGGCCTTGCCACCAACCAGGTAGCCGTCACAGAGGGCGATCATCGACACGGCGGCAACAGCGGCCGGCGAGCAGATGACGGACATCTGGGAGGCGATGGTGGAAGCGGCCATCGGGCGTTCCGGACGGATGCCGTTCTTGATGGCGACGTCGTAGATAATCGGGAGCATCGTGTACACAACGTGGCCCGTGCCGCAGAGAAGGGCGAGGAACCAGCAGAGGTACGGAGCGAGGAAGCAGACCGCGCGCGGGTGCTTGCGGAGCATCTTTTCTGCGATCTGAAGGAGGCAGTCGAGGCCGCCGGCAGCCTGGAGGGCGGCGGAGGCGCAGATCACGGACAGAATCGTCAGGATGACGTCGACCGGGGGTTTGCCCGGCTTCAGATGGAAGCCGAAGACGAGGATGATGAGGCCGATGCCGCCAATGAGGCCGAGGGCCATGCCGCCCTTGCGGGCGCCGTAGAAGAGGGCAACCAGAACGATGACCAGTTGCGCCCAGAAGTCAAAACCGAGCATGTTAATTCTCGCAGTCAAGTTGTGAGGACATTGCTAATTGTGTCGATTCTTCTACCTCTGGGGGGATAATTCTGATCTTCTTTTGACCTATGGACATAAATCGGGGGGATCTCCCTTTTTCTTTACAGAAAAATCTTGTTACTGATGGTGTAAACCCCTAGGGCGGTTCCCTTATCCTGTCGCACAAGGGTGATTTTCTCATGGGTTTCCCTAGCGGGAGAAGGAATGTGGAAAATGGGGGAGCAATTGTAAGAAGGGGTGTCGAACATCGAGGCAGGGCTGCGGCGCGTGACTTCTCCGCCCGTTTTCGCCTTCAGATGATTTGGATTTGGGTTAACCCTAACCTCTAAAAGGGTATTTCCCAAGTGAAAGGGCGTCCTTTCGTATGAAAGGACGCCCTTGTGACTTCAGTTAGTCAGTGAGCCGGAGATCAGGCCTTCTTGCAGGCGATCGTGACAGGCTTGAGCTGCTGGAAGAAGTCGTTGCCCTTGTCGTCGACCAGGATGAAGGCCGGGAAGTTTTCGACGCGGATCTGGTAGACGGCTTCCATGCCGAGTTCCGGATACTCGATGCATTCGATGCTCTTGATGCAGTCACTCGAGAGCACGGCAGCGACGCCGCCGATGGTGCCGAGGTAGAAGCCGCCGTGCTTCTTGCAGGCGTCGGTGACGACCTGGGTGCGGTTGCCCTTGGCGATCATGACCATGGAGCCCCCGGCAGCCTGGAACGGATCAACGTACGGGTCCATGCGGTTGGCGGTTGTCGGGCCCATGGAGCCGCAGGCGTAGCCTTCCGGCGTCTTGGCGGGACCGGCGTAGAGGACTGGATGGTTCTTGATGTAGTCGGGCAGGCCTTCGCCGCGGTCAAGGCGTTCCTTGATGCGGGCGTGGGCGATGTCGCGGGCCACGATGATCGTGCCGTTGAGCAGCAGGCGCGTGGAGACGGGGTACTTCGTCAGGTCGGCGAGAACTTCCTTCATCGGGCGGTTCAGGTCGATGGTGACGCCGCCGGCTTCACCCGGCTTGCGGAGTTCTTCGGGGATCAGGCGGGCGGGATTGTCGTCGAGCTTTTCAACCCAGATGCCTTCTTCGTTGATCTTGCACTTGATGTTGCGGTCGGCGGAGCAGGAGACGCCCATGCCGATCGGGCAGGAGGCGCCGTGGCGCGGCAGGCGGATGACGCGGATGTCGTGGGCCATGTACTTGCCGCCGAACTGGGCGCCGAGGCCGATCTTCCAGGCTTCTTCGAGGAGCTGCTGTTCGAGCTCGACGTCGCGGAAGGCGCGGCCGGTTTCGTCGCCGGTGGTGGGCAGACCGTCATAGTAGTGGCAGGAGGCGAGCTTCACCGTGAGCATCGTGCGTTCGGCGGAGGTGCCGCCGATCACGAAGGCGATGTGGTACGGCGGGCAGGCGGCCGTGCCGAGGCTCTTCATCTTTTCGATGAGGTAGGGAACGAGCTTGGCCGGGTTGAGGACGGCCTTCGTTTCCTGATAGAGGTAGGACTTGTTGGCGGAACCGCCGCCCTTGACCACGCAGAGGAACTTGTACTCGGCGCCTTCGGTGGCTTCGATGTCGATCTGGGCGGGAAGGTTGCACTTCGTGTTCACTTCCTCGTACATCGTGAGCGGAGCGTTCTGGGACTGGCGGAGGGCTTCCTCGGTGTAGGTCTTGTAGACGCCCTTGGAAATGGCTTCTTCATCGCAGTAGCCGGTCCAGACCTGCTGGCCCTTTTCGCCGTGAACGATGGCCGTGCCCGTGTCCTGGCAGAACGGGAGGATGCCCTTGGCGGCGGTTTCGGCGTTGCGGAGGAACATCAGGGCGACGTACTTGTCGTTGGCCGTGGCTTCAGGGTCGGAGAGGATCTTGGCAACCTGTTCGTTGTGTTCGCGACGGAGCATGAAGTTCACGTCGTGGAAGGCGCGGTTGATCAGCTTGGTGAGGCCTTCGGCTTCGACCTTGAGGATCTTCTTGCCTTCGAATTCACCGACGCTGACGTGGTCCTTCGTCAGAAGATAGTATTCGGTCTTGTCTTCGCCGGTCTGGAACATGGGCGCATATTTAAATGCGGGAGTCTGAGCCATGATGTCTTTGCCTTATTCAGTAAGTGACGGCCGCAGGGGTTGGGCGGCCATGATGAGCGTCCGCCTTGTGACAAAGTTTTGCCACTGGTCCGGGCGGACGATTTCTATCACCAATTATCTACCTCCTTCTAAGGAGACTGAATAAGGAGGATGCCTTAGTTCGGGCAAGAATCAAGGATCCTTTGATAAGGAGGTAGGTTCGGGGGCGTTCTTAACGTTTCTCCATGCGCCCCTAGGAAAATCAGGCGTTCATGAGCTTGCCGCGCTCAAGCGTGAGGATGCGGTCGACGTTTGCGGCGGGGATGACGCCCTCGGCGGCCACCACGGCGATGTTGCGGGTGTCTCGTACCCACTTGGAAATACAGGTTAATACTGATGTCGCCGATTCGGCTGAAAGACAGCGGGAAGGCTCGTCAAGAAGGATGACGCGCGGCTGCTGTACGAAGAGCTGCGCGACCTCGGCGAGGCGGTACTGTTCGGGCGTGAGGACGGAGATCGGGGAGTGTGCGAGGGGCTCGAGCCTGCAGCGGGCCAGTGCGTCGGTGACGCGTTCGCCTGCATCGGGCGGAAGCTGCCAGGTGTTCTGCATGAGGCCTATCTGCAGGAACTGCGTGACCGTCATGTAGGGGGAGATGAGGCTGCGCGAAAGGGGCTGGAGCAGGGCGCCCGCGCCATCGGCACCGAAGCGCCTGGCGCCCTCGGTGAGCTCGATGCTGCCCGTGTGCCCGATCATGCCCGAGAGGGCCTTGAGAAGCGTGGTCTTTCCTGCGCCGATCACGCCCGTTACAAGATTGACCGTCGCCGCGGTGAGCGTGAGGGAGAGGTTGACGACGGCGGGAATGCCCTGATAGGCGACACTGAAGTTGGAAAGGCGAAGCTGAAGCATGGCTTGAGGGTGTTTGATCACGGTGTCAGCCATGATAGGCACTTCGCCCTACGAAGAAAATCGGTCGAAAGTCGGTTTCGATTAGTCCGTTGGTATAGGTTCCGATGCGGGTGAGCCCTCATGTTCGGCCGTCCGTGCGGCTGTCGATCGAAGGAAGACCGTCTCGCAGGCCCTGACGCCGGCGGGGCGCGTTTCGACGGCGTGAATGAGCGGCACCGGACGGCGGTCGAGATAGGTGCGGGTCACGACGAGTGCGGGAGAGCCCTCGGGCACGCCGAAGAGCTTCGAGCACGCCTCGTCGAGTGCGGCGGCTTCGGCGCTCTGGTGCATGGAGCGGCAGCGCACGCCCGCATGCTCCTCGAGAAGCGCAAGGACGGAGCGCGGGCTCTGCGGCGTGAGGTATGGGATGAGGTCCCTTGCGGCGTCGCGCACCCAGAGCTCGGTGCGGGCGACGGCACGACCGTCGGGTCCCTTCGTGAGCATGGTGAGCGTGATGAGCGGGGTGAGAAGCGCAAAGCCCGTGCGGGCGGCCGTGTCCTCGTCGCAGATCATGCGGCGGATGCTCAGAAGCGTGCGCCCGCCTGCGTCGGCAGGGAGCGACGGGACGAGGCTGGCCGTGAATTCGGCTCCGCGTCCGTCACCCGTCACGATCGTGCCGCGGCGCGGAGAGCGCCTGATGAGCCCCAGATGGACGAGCTCCGCGAGTGCGGAGCGCACGGTGTGCCTGCTCATGCCGTAGTCGTTCATGAGCTGGGCCTCCGTGGGCAGGAGACTGCCCACGGGGAGGCGCCCCGAGAGTATGTCGCCTGCGAGCGTCTGTGCGAGGCGGCTCCAGAGAGGCGTGCGGGTGGATTTGATGGTGGTCATGCCGAGAGGGTATGAAAAAACTCCCGCCGGAGCAAGTCCCGCGGGAGTTCTTTTTTGGTCAGTATTCAGTTGGCTGAAGGAGAACTTCGCTGTCAGCCCGAGTACTGATTACTTCCACCAGTTGTTTTCGTCAGCGAGGACGTAACGCGTGGCTTCCTGGCCGTTCTCGATCAGTTCAGCGCCGATGGAGTAGTTCTTCCAGGCGGTGAGCGTGCCGCAGACGATCATGAGAAGGGCGATGAAGAGGAAGGTCTTACGAAGACCGGCGCGGTCGCCGTTGCGCTGGTCGATGATGTCCGTTTCCGGGTTCTTGGCGAAGATGTCCCACTTGACGGCGAGGCGGTACAGACCGATCATGCCGTGGAGTTCCGTGATGACGAGGAACACGAACGTGTAGATCATGCCCATGTGATGGGTGTGGACGCCGATCAGGTTCACGTCAAAGCCATGCGGGTTGCAGAGCATGGAGATGAGGTGCGGGAACACGAAGATGAAGAGGAGGAAGGCCGTGACGAGCTGAACCATCCAGAGCGTCGTGTCTTCATGACGGAGCATCTTGTAGTGAGCCTTGATGTCACGGAGCTGATGGTAGGACGTCGGGAAGCGGCGAAGGGCGCAGAAGGCGTGGATCACGACGCAGAGCGTGATGAAGCCGACGAAGACGACGTGCAGCCAAGCCTGTTCTTCAGCGAACATGAACATGCCGCCGGAGGTGTTGATCAGGTTGGCGAAGAGGTCCTTGCTGATCTGCACGGAGGACGTGAAGGCCATGTGGCAGAACAGGAAGATGCCGAGGATGACGCCCGTGACGGACTGGGCGACGTCGGCGAGAGCCGTGGACGGAGACTGACGCTTGGCGTCCTTGAGGCCGGCGCCCCAGACGTTTTCAGTCGCGGTCGGGGTGTTGGAGTACTTGACGGAATCAGGGGTAGACATTTGTCTTTCCTTTGTGAGCTTTGTTTGGTTCATGGAATCCGGGCGGATGCTTGACAGGGTCCGCGCCGGTTCTATGGGGGGGCTAAGCGCCGACGAAAGCCGGCAGATCATGTCAGACCGTATGATGCGCCCTTAAGGATTATGTAAGTTTGACTTTTATCAAATGAAATGAGACTAGGCGAGTGGCTTCGAGTCCGATTTTTGGTAGTTTTGCGTAGTTGTACGGAGTTGAAGCGGTCAAAAATACTCACAAATAGCAATACTCAAGGGTAAACCCGTAAAAATTATGGTCAAAAAAAATCATGAAAATGGCGGGCAAAAAAAAGACGGCCGGATGTCCAGCCGTCCTGAAGTGGTGAGGCGCCTTGTTAGAGGGTGCCGAAGATTCGGTCGCCTGCGTCGCCGAGGCCCGGCACGATGTAGGCGCGATCGTTGAGCTTTTCATCAAGGGCTGCAACGAAGATGTCGATGTCGGGATGGGCTTCGCTCAGAACCTTGATGCCTTCGGGGGCGGCGACGAGCGCCATGAAGTGGATCTGCTCGCCCCTGACGCCGCGTCGCTTGAGGATCTCGATGGCGTAGGCGGCGGAGTGGCCCGTTGCGATCATCGGGTCGACGACGATGTAGTTGCTGTTGGGAGCGTCGGGCAGGCGCACGAGGTATTCGACGGGTTCGTGCTGGGCGTTGCGGTAGACGCCGATGTGACCGACGCGGGCGGCGGGAAGCAGGGCGAGGAGGCCGTCGGTCATGCCGAGGCCGGCGCGCAGGACTGGAACGATGACGGGATCCTTTTCGACGAGCATGGGCGACTTGGTCGCGCAGATCGGGGTTTCGATGTCCTCGAGCTTCGTCGGGAAGTCGCGGGTGACTTCGTAGCCCATCAGGAGCGCGATTTCATGGAGCAGCGTGCGGAAGTCCTGCGTGCCGGTGTTTTTGTCGCGCATCAGGGAGAGCTTGTGCTCGATGAGGGGATGGTCGACGATGTGAAGACGGGGAAAGCGGGAATCGGTACGCATGAAATGTTGCCTCAGTCGTGTTGGCCGCCGTCCGGTCGGACGGGGCGTGGGCGGAGCGTGGGAAGGGCGGGTGCGCTTCGGGAGGCGCTCCGTCAGAATTAGCCTAACCTAACACTATAGTATTGGGATCCCGATCAGTCAAAGGCGTTTTGACGGAGTTTCGGGCAATTACCCTGCCTCGTCGCACTGTGCATTTGCTATGATGAACCCGAAATAGCGCCGTTCCGGCGACGCCTTGGGGGCGGAGCGCGGGACAGTTGTCCGTGAAGCGGGGCCGTGCATGCAGCGCGGCGTTCTCAGTTCGTCTTCGTCCTGCCGATCACTTCAGGCAGGACGCTTCGGAGCCCTTATGAAGATTCGTACCATTTTTCTGCTGTTCGTCCTCATTCTGATGGCGGTCTTTCTGGTCATCAACTGGACGGCGCTCTCGACCGTCACGGCCGTCAACCTGATCTACACCGAAATCCAGGCTCCGCTCGGCGTTCTCGTCGTGGGCGGTTTCGCCGCGGTGGTCTTCGTGCTGCTCGTCTACATGGTCTGGCAGCAGGCCAGCGTCACGCTTGAGCTTCGCGCCGCCTACAAGGAGGCTCGCAACGCCCGCACCGTGGCTGACGACGCCGAAAAGAGCCGCTTTGCCGAAAGCAACCGCATTCTGCTCGAGCGCATTGAAAAGCTGGAGGCCCTCATGACGGCCCGCTCCGACGAGACGCTCACCGCCGTCCGTCAGGAGGCCGTCCGTGCTGAAGAGCGCTACAAGGCTCTCTTCGACGACCAGAAGAGGGCTCAGGGCGAGCTGACCGCCCAGGTCCAGACGCAGATCGGCGCCATGGAAAAGCGCGTCGTCGAGACGCTGCCCTCCGCCGTTTCCGCCGCCGTGCCGACGCAGGCTCTGGCTGAAGAAGCTGAAAAGAAGGCGGACGCCGAAGAAAGCAGCGCCCGCAAGAGCGTCTTCAAGGACCTCTTCTAAGAGGTGTGTAGCACTTTAGTGCCACCCCCCTGCGCATGAAAGCGGGGAATTAAATTAGGGCGTACAACCACGGTTGTACGCCCTAAAATCTTATGGGGGACAGTAGTTGCTCGGTGCTGGATGTGCGATCCCTTCGCGTTTCTAAAATGAGCCTGCGAGTATCGATCCCCTGTCTGAGCGTCATTGCTCGAATACTAAATAGACCTTGTTGACAAAGTCTTCATAGGCTACTAACTCGCAGACTGCCCCCCATGCTTCAACTATACATCGGAGGCAGTTATGCGTGCCAAATGCAACGATGACCTCTCAACCGTCAACTTCAGCACGATAGGACTGGACGTTCACAAAAATCGTCTGGTCGCTTGCGCCGTTCATGTTCAGCACGACGCCAAAGGGCGCGAGGTCCATGAAAAGGAATACTTCGAATCCACCGGCACATACTCCGGTAGACAACGACTTACCGAATGGTGCTCTTCACAGAACGCCGACTTGATCCTTATGGAGAGCACCGGCATTTTCTGGAAGGCGCCTTTCCGTGATCTTGAAAAAGCTGATTTGCATCCAGTCCTCATCAATCCGCGAATCTTTAATCGTGGTTCGGACAAGCGCAAAACCGACAAAAGTGATGCCACATGGCTGGCCAACCTTGCTCGCCTTGGCCTCTATCGAGCCTCGTTTATTCCAGCAGAACCTTACCGTTCGCTGAGATTGGTTCAGTCCCAAATCAAATCGCTTGTTGCTGAACGTCAACGCCTCAAAAATCGCCTTGTGAAAGTCCTGGATGACTCCGGGTTCAGATTTACGGTTGCTTTCGCCGACATCGGCGGCGCTTCCTCCCAAAGTCTCATCGCCGGCATTCTGGAAGATGCACCCCGAGAAGAACTCGCCCTCATGATTGATCCGTTGTGCAAAAAATCAATCGAGGAGATCCTGGATGCCGTTTCCGGAGAACTATCCCAAATTAACAAGGACATCGTCCAATCAATCCTGAGACTGATCGAGACGCATACCAAAGAAATCGAAACTCTCGAACAAACGGTCATCCGTGAATTGAAGAAGTGCGAGAAAGTCAAACAAAACATTCGCCTAATGACGACTATCCCGGGCGTCAGTGAAAAATCTGCGCAGTTGCTGATGTCAATGATCGGACCGGACTTCGTAGAAAATTTTTCCTCGCCACACGCTTTTGCTCGTTGGCTGGGCGTATGCCCGGGAAATAACGAATCGGCCGGACAAATCAAAAGCGGAAGGACTCCTCATGGGCAAAGGTTAATCAAAAAGGTGCTTACCGAATGCGCTCAAGCAGCGTGTCATACCAAAGGCTCACATCTTGCCGTCCTATTCGGAGGGTGGAAGCACAAGGGATTCTGCAAGGCCGTTATGGCAGTAGCTCACAAGCTGGCATTGCTGATCCACTGGGTGGTTGTGAATCAGAAACCATACATCGACAAAGAGTTCGATTACACAGGCGTCTTTAAACAGGATGGTCAACGCCGGCCTCGGTGGATTCGCGCGTTAAGGCGTTATGGGCTGATGACACTTGCAGACGTCGAAAAGGAAAAAGCCGCTCGAGGATGGATAATCGCTAAGGCATAAGCCACTTCATACTTGGAGTTGCCCTTAATCCTGAATCAGCACACACAATCGGGGACACAGGCCGGGCGAGTCCATAGTAATGCCCCATCAACATAGGAATCGAGTATTCCTACCGGGGGTGTTTTTTCTTTTTGGTTTCCGGCGCTTCCGCTTTCATACTAAG
>NZ_JH815513.1:455134-460134 GCF_000297775.1 Sutterella wadsworthensis 2_1_59BFAA | reverse complement strand
ACATAATCAGAGAAATCAGCGTATACGTTATAGGTTGCTTGTGACTTTGAGGGCAAAAGGCCTCAGGGTTATAGGATCAAGCGACTAAGTGTATGTGGTGGATGCCTTGGCGATCACAGGCGATGAAGGACGTGACAGCCTGCGAAAAGCTGTGGGGAGCTGGCAAATAAGCTTTGATCCACAGATGTCCGAATGAGGGAACTCACCTGCTTTGCAGGTATCCCATCCTGAATATATAGGGATGGGAGGCGAACGAAGCGAACTGAAACATCTAAGTAGCTTCAGGAAAAGAAATCAACCGAGATTCCGAAAGTAGTGGCGAGCGAAATCGGATCAGCCCAGCACTCGATAGCAGCCAACTTACGGGAACGGTCTGGAAAGTCCGGCCATAGAGGGTGATAGCCCCTTACTGGAAAAGGCAGCTGTGGTACTAAGTGTGCGATAAGTAGAGCGGGACACGTGACATCCTGCTCGAAGATGGGGGGACCATCCTCCAAGGCTAAATACTCGTGATCGACCGATAGCGTACCAGTACTGTGAAGGAAAGGTTAAAAGAACCCCGGGAGGGGAGTGAAATAGATCCTGAAACCGCATACATACAAACAGTAGGAGCCTCGTTAAGGGGTGACTGCGTACCTTTTGCATAATGGGTCAGCGACTTACGTTTAATGGCGAGCTTAACCGTATAGGGGAGGCGCAGCGAAAGCGAGTTCGAACAGAGCGTTCAGTCGTTAGGCGTAGACCCGAAACCAGATGATCTATCCATGGCCAGGTTGAAGGTGTGGTAACACACACTGGAGGACCGAACCGACTAGTGTTGCAAAATTAGCGGATGAGCTGTGGATAGGGGTGAAAGGCTAAACAAATCTGGAGATAGCTGGTTCTCCCCGAAAACTATTGAGGTAGTGCCTCGTGTATGACTCCAGGGGGTAGAGCACTGTTATGGCTAGGGGGACATGGCGTCTTACCAAACCATGGCAAACTCCGAATACTTGGAAGTTTGAGCACGGGAGACAGAGCACCGGGTGCTAACGTCCGGACTCAAGAGGGAAACAACCCAGACCGCCGGCTAAGGTCCCTAATATTGACTAAGTGGAAAACGAAGTGGAAAGGCTAAGACAGTCAGGAAGTTGGCTTAGAAGCAGCCATCCTTCAAAGAAAGCGTAATAGCTCACTGATCGAGTCTTTCTGCGCGGAAGATGTAACGGGGCTAAGTCAATAACCGAAGCCGCGGATTCACACTTGTGTGTGAGTGGTAGGGGAGCGTTCTGTAAGCCTGCGAAGGTGACTCGTAAGGGTTGCTGGAGGTATCAGAAGTGCGAATGCTGACATGAGTAACGTTAAAGCGGGTGAAAAGCCCGCTCGCCGTAAGCCCAAGGTTTCCTGCTCTACGTTCATCGGAGCAGGGTGAGTCGGCCCCTAAGGTGAGGCTGAGAAGCGTAACTGATGGGAACAAGGTTAATATTCCTTGACCACCGCTGAATGCGAAGGGGGGGACGGAGTATTGAAGATCATCCGGGTGTTGGATATCCCGGTTTGCGAGCGTAGGAGGCTGACAGGCAAATCCGTCAGCGAATCTCCGAGGCGAAGCATCGAGCTCTCTTTTGAGCGAAGTGATTGGATGTGCTTCCAGGAAAAGCCTCTAAGCTCCAGTTCAGCGGGACCGTACCGCAAACCGACACTGGTGGGCGAGCTGAATATGCTCAGGCGCTTGAGAGAACTCAGGAGAAGGAACTCGGCAAATTGACACCGTAACTTCGGGATAAGGTGTGCCTTTGTAGCGTGGAGGGAGAAACACCCCGAGCGCGAAGAGGTCTCAGATAATCGGTGGCTGCGACTGTTTATTAAAAACACAGCACTCTGCAAAGACGAAAGTCGACGTATAGGGTGTGATGCCTGCCCGGTGCTGGAAGATTAATTGATGGGGTGCAAGCTCCTGATCGAAGTCCCAGTAAACGGCGGCCGTAACTATAACGGTCCTAAGGTAGCGAAATTCCTTGTCGGGCAAGTTCCGACCTGCACGAATGGCATAACGATGGCCACACTGTCTCCTCCTGAGACTCAGTGAAGTTGAAGTGTTTGTGATGATGCAATCTCCCCGCGGCTAGACGGAAAGACCCCATGAACCTTTACTGTAGCTTTGCATTGGACTTTGAACCGATCTGTGTAGGATAGGCGGGAGCCTGTGAAACCACAACGCCAGTTGTGGCGGAGGCGTCCTTGAAATACCGCCCTGATTTGTTTGAGGTTCTAACCTGGGACAGTTATCCTGTCCGGGGACCGTGCATGGTAGGCAGTTTGACTGGGGCGGTCTCCTCCTAAAGGGTAACGGAGGAGTGCGAAGGTACGCTAGGTACGGTCGGAAATCGTGCTGATAGTGCAATGGCAAAAGCGTGCTTGACTGCGAGACCCACAAGTCGAGCAGATACGAAAGTAGGTCATAGTGATCCGGTGGCTCTGTATGGAAGGGCCATCGCTCAACGGATAAAAGGTACTCTGGGGATAACAGGCTGATACCGCCCAAGAGTTCATATCGACGGCGGTGTTTGGCACCTCGATGTCGGCTCATCTCATCCTGGGGCTGTAGCCGGTCCCAAGGGTATGGCTGTTCGCCATTTAAAGAGGTACGTGAGCTGGGTTTAAAACGTCGTGAGACAGTTTTGTCCCTATCTGCCGTGGGCGTTGGAAGATTGACGGGGGCTGCTCCTAGTACGAGAGGACCGGAGTGGACTCACCTCTGGTGTACCGGTTGTCACGCCAGTGGCATCGCCGGGTAGCTATGTGGGGAAGAGATAACCGCTGAAAGCATCTAAGCGGGAAACTTGCCTGAAGATAAGTCTTCCTGGAGGCTAGACCTCCCTAAAGAGTCGTTCGAGACCAGGACGTTGATAGGATGGGTGTGTAAGTGCTGTGAGGCACTCAGCTAACCATTACTAATTGCTCGTGAAGCTTGATCCTATAACCGTGAAGCTTTTTTGACTGAATGTCGTCAAGAGAATTTCTGAGTCAATGAATCACAGCTCAGCTTTGTTTCTGACCAAGTGAAGAATTCGCTGCTCGCGCAGCAAAGCCTTTGCCTGATGACCATAGAGAGGTGGTCCCACTCCTTCCCATTCCGAACAGGACAGTGAAACACCTTATCGCCGATGATAGTTGGTTGTATTTCCAGTGAAAGTAGGACATCGTCAGGCTCACCATTCCAAAAACCCCGGTTTCGAAAGAGACCGGGGTTTTTGTTTTTCAACGCCTGAAGGATTTCGGCCCCGCGGATGCGCAACGGCCCGCAGACGGGGCCTGCGGGCCGGGACCTCAGGAAGTGTCTCAGACGCCTTCAGAGGCCCTTGGGGAGCCTCAGATGACTTCCCAGTGGTGGTGCACGCCTGCGGCCTGGCAGACGTTCAGAATGGCCGCCATTTCGCCGTCGGAGATCTCGACGCCGTTGGCAAGCCTGTCGGCCATGCGGAGGCGTTCGGGTTCGCCCGGCGTGAGCACGGGGTTGTTGACGGGGTCGGGAGCCGGAGAGCTCTTGACGTAGTCGACCATCGCATCGAATTCGGCCTTCATCCAGTCGAGGTTGCCGAGCACGGACGGATCGATCATGAAGGCCGTCATGTTGTTGACGATGCTGCCGTCGCGCTCGTGGCCCGGCTGGATGGTCTCGCCGTGCGCGAGGAGGCCTGCAAGCAGCTCGCAGGCCATGGCGAGGCCCGAGCCCTTGTGCTTGGCGAACGCCATCAGGGCACCCTTCTCGCCTTCCTGCCACATCGGTGTGGGGTCGTTGGTGGGATGACCGTCGACGTCGAGCACCACGGGTTCGTCGAACTTCTTGTCGGCGAGATAGGCGACGCGGGTCTTGCCCATCGCCACGATCGACGTGGCGAAGTCCAGGATGAACGGACCGTGCGCGTCGGTGCCGGGCATCGCCACGCACATGGGATTTGTGCCGAAGCGGGCCTTGGAGCCGTTGAACGGCGCGACGAGCGGAAAGAAGTGGTTGACGTTCACGAAGTGGATCGAGACCATGCCTGCGGCGGCAGCCTGCTCGCCGTAGGTGCCGATGCGGCCGAGATGGCAGCTGCGACCGATCGTGTACATGCAGATGCCGTGCTTCTTCGCGCGCTCGATGGCCATGTCGGTCGCCTCGCGGCCGATGCGCTGGCCGTAGCCTCGGCAACCGTCGAGCTGGAGCACGGGGCCCGTGTCCTTGATGACGTTGAGCGGGGCGTTGGGAATGAGCTTGCCTTCGTTGAGGTACTGGGCGTACATGGCGATCATGCCCACGCCGTGGCTGTCGTGGCCGCGAAGGTTCGCGCCGATCATGTGTTCGGCGACGACGCGGGCTTCGTCCTCGCTGCTGCCGGTGGCCTCGAGGAAGTCACGGGCAAGGCTCTCAAGTTTTGCTGCTGGGTAGCGCATGGCTGTTGTCCTTTATATGAAAGTCGGTTCGAAATCCGCAGGATTCCGATTCCTACATTCTAGGACGACGGGAGGGTGGCGGACATCAGGCTCATGACCTAGTCCTCGAGGCGCTTCGCAAGAAAGCGGGTTCAAAAAAGGGGGCCGCGGACGCATGCGAGCGTCGACGCGGCCCAAGACCCGGCTCTTTCGGTCCACCTGTACCGGAAGAGCCAAACCGGGGAGGGAAGACAGACAGAAAGGTTTCTCTCCACCGGGACGATCCGGATAACCCAATCCGATTCGCCGAAGTCAACGATACATGCCACAAGGCGGTGCCTCAATGGGTAAAGTGCTTAGACGAGAAGGGGAAACGCGGGAATCGTGACGCGCGGCAAAGTGGGCAGGGAAAAGTGCCTAGTGGTTCCGGACTAATGCGAAATCCAAGCCCGAAGGCGGAGGCGTGCGGCGCATTGCAGGGACGAAAAAAAGCGGCGCCTTCTTGCGAAAGCGCCGCTTTTCGAATTCGTGGCTCCCCGAGCTGGGCTCGAACCAGCGACCTGCGGATTAACAGTCCGTCGCTCTACCGACTGAGCTATCGGGGA
>NZ_JH815513.1:421285-455034 GCF_000297775.1 Sutterella wadsworthensis 2_1_59BFAA | reverse complement strand
TGGCTCCCCGAGCTGGGCTCGAACCAGCGACCTGCGGATTAACAGTCCGTCGCTCTACCGACTGAGCTATCGGGGAATCAAGGACACGAAGTATATCGGAGACTTTGAGTCTTTGGCAAGAGAATTTCTTGAAAATACCATAAACACGGTATGCCTCGTGCCGATTTTTTCTTCTTATCTTACTCCTGCAATCGCTTTGGCGACGTAGGTTACATTTTCAGTGTTGAGGCCGGCGATGCAAATGCGGCCGTTGGCCACGCCGTAGACGCCGTACTTCTCACGCAGTGCGAGCATCTGTTCGGCGTTGAGGCCTGTGAACGAGAACATGCCCGCCTGACGGACGGCGAAGGAGAGGTCGGCGCCGACGGCCTCGCCCGCGGCGACCAGGCTCTCGCGCATGGAGCGGATGCGGGTGCGCATGCCGGTCACCTCATCCTCCCAGACGGCGTAGAGCTCTTCGTCGTTGAGGACTTCGTTGACGATAGCGGCGCCGTGCGTGGCAGGGTTGGAGTATTCGGCGCGGACGATGGCCTTGATGATGGAGGTGACCACTGCGGCTTCGTCTGCGTTGGGAGTGACGACATGCAGACCGCCCGCACGTTCGCCGTAGAGGCCGAAGTTCTTCGAGCAGGAGGAACTGACCATGAAGGAGACGCCGGCGGCGCACAGGGCGCGGACGGCGGCTGCGTCGTCGTCAAGGCCGGAGCCGAAGCCCTGATAGGCGATGTCGAGGAAGGGAAGCAGGTCGCGTTCCTGAATGATCCTCGTGACCTCGGCCCACTGCTCGGCGTTGAGGTCGTAGCCGGTCGGGTTGTGGCAGCAGGCGTGCAGAAGCACGACCGTGCCGGCCTCGAGGCCCTCGAGACAGGCCTTCATGGCTTCGAAGTCGACGCCGTTCTTCTCCTTGTTGAGGTAGGGGTAGCGGTCGACCTTGAGGCCTGCGTGCTCAAAAAGCGTGATGTGGTTGCCCCAGGTGGGGTTGGAGACGACGGCCTTCGTGAGGCCGAGGTATTCGTGCGCGAACACTGCGCCTAGACGGAGCGCGCCCGTGCCGCCGAGAGACTGGATGGTAGCGATGCGGCCCGAGAGGACGGCTTCGTTCGTGGCGCCGAAGACGAGCTTCTGGATGGCGGCGCAGTAGGCGGGAAGGCCCGACATCGGGATGTAGCCGTGCGGAGCGCCGCGTTGGGCGAGGCGCTGTTCGGCCGCGCCGACGGCCTTCATGAGCGGAAGCCTGCCTTCGTTGTCGAGGTAGATGCCGACGCCGAGGTTGACCTTCGTGTCGCGGGGATCGTTCTTGTAGAGTTCAACGAGGCCGAGAATGGGATCGTCAGGACGGGGTTCAAGGGAAGCAAAGTATTCGCGAGTCATTTTGTGTGGAGCCCGTGTTGAAAAAGAAGCTCCATTCACTATAACCAACCGAGGGACCGCCCGTCGGCTCGGCGGGCGGCTCTCTGAGGGTATTTCGAGATTGGTCAGATGCCATAAGGACTATGAGGTACTGCGTGTTCGCTTCAAAACAGCATACAATCGACTGTCTAACCATCTCAGATCCCTGACCGAGGTTTCCAGTGGCACAGATCGTCCGATATCCCGACTCGCCCTTCATCCTTCACCAGCCCTTTCCGCCGGCGGGCGATCAGCCCTCGGCCATCGAGGCGCTCTCCGAGGGGCTTGAGGACGGCGTCATGTTCCAGACGCTGCTCGGCGTGACGGGTTCGGGCAAGACCTACACGATGGCGAACGTCATCGCGAGGCTCGGCGTCCCCGCCCTCATCATGGCGCCCAACAAGACGCTCGCCGCGCAGACCTACGCTGAAATGCGCGACTTCTTCCCTGAGAACGCCGTGGAGTACTTCGTCTCCTACTACGACTTCTACCAGCCCGAGGCCTACGTCCCCGCACGCGACCTCTTCATCGAGAAGGACGCGGCCGTCAACGAGCACATCGAGCAGATGCGTCTTGCCGCCACCAAGTCCATTCTCGAGCGCCGCGACACGATCATCGTCGCCACCGTCTCGGCGATCTACGGCATCGGCAAGCCCGAGAGCTACACCGAGATGAGGCTCATCCTTCGCGAGGGCGACAGGAAGGACCAGCGCCGGCTCATCACGCAGCTCGTCAAGATGCAGTACCGCCGCACCGACACGGACTTCGTGCGCGGCACATTCCGCGTTCGCGGCGACACGATCGACGTCTTCCCCGCAGAACATGCCGAGAGCGCCGTACGCATCGAGCTCTTCGACGACGAAGTCGAGGCCGTGCATCTCTTCGATCCGCTCACCGGCCGCATCGAGCAGAAGGTGCCCCGCTTCGTCGTGTACCCCGCAAGCCACTACGTCACGCCCCGCGAGGAGGTCATACGTGCCATGACGGGCATCAAGGCCGAGCTCAAGGAGCGTCTCGCCGAGCTCTATGCCGACGGGCGCATCGTAGAGGCGCAGCGCCTGCAGCAGCGCACGATGTTCGATCTGGAGATGCTCGATCAGGTGGGCTTCTGCAAGGGCATTGAAAACTACTCCCGCCACCTCACGGGCCTTGCGCCCGGCGAGGCGCCGCCCTGTCTCATCGACTACCTCCCGTCCGACAGCATCATGTTCTTCGACGAGAGCCACGTGATGATGGGACAGCTCGGCGGCATGTACCGCGGCGACCGCGCGCGCAAGGAGACGCTCGTCAACTACGGCTTCCGTCTTCCGTCCGCGCTCGACAACCGCCCGCTCCGCTTCGACGAGTTCGAGCGCAAGATGCGCCGCAGCGTCTTCGTCTCGGCGACGCCCGCAGCCTACGAGCTCGAGAAGAGTTCGGGCGAGGTGGTTGAGCAGGTCGTGCGTCCGACGGGCCTCGTCGACCCCAGGGTCGAGGTGCGTCCTGCCGTCACCCAGGTCGATGACCTGCTCTCCGAGATCACGCTCACCGTGAAGAAGGAGGAGCGCGTGCTCGTGACGACGCTCACAAAGCGCATGGCCGAGGACCTCACGGACTTCCTTTCCGAGCACGGCGTGCGCGTGAGGTACCTCCACTCTGACATCGATACCGTCGAGCGCGTCGAGATCATCCGCGACCTGCGCGCGGGCAGGTTCGACGTGCTCGTGGGCATCAACCTGCTTCGTGAGGGCCTCGACATTCCCGAGGTCTCGCTCGTCGCCATTCTCGACGCGGACAAGGAGGGCTTCCTGCGCAGCGAGCGCTCGCTCATCCAGACGATCGGCCGAGCCGCTCGAAACCTCAACGGCAGGGCGATCCTCTATGCAGACCGCATGACCGACTCGATGGAGCGCGCGCTTGCCGAGACGGGCCGCCGCCGCGAGAAACAGCTCGCCTACAACGCCGAGCACGGCATCGTGCCGCGCGGCGTTAAGAAGGAGATCCGCGACATCATCGACGGCGTCTACAGGGGCCCCGACGTCGCGAAGCCCGCCTCGAGGCGCGTCGAGGAGACCGACTTCGGAGCGCTCGACGAGAAGAGCCTCAGCGCAAGGCTCAAGGAGCTCGAAGCCCGCATGATGGACTTCGCGCGAAACCTCGACTTCGAGAAGGCCGCTCAGGTGCGCGAGGAGATCAAGCACCTGAGGGAGCAGGCGTTCGGAGCATCCGCTGAAGCCTGAGCGAACGGCTCGGGAAGAGGCCTTAGCGGCTTTCCCCGCAAAATTTGTTCAGGTTGCATATGCCTCTGCGGCAATGAAGACGGGATGACGGGTGAAATTGAGACTAGGCAGAACACGCCTTCTGCAGTAGCATATGCACGTTGGTTTGGAAAACCTGCCCCCTCCCGAGGACGGACGGGGCACTGCAGAATTTCGGAAAACTAGAAAGTGATTAAGGTTCTTTTTGTGTGCACGGGCAACATCTGCCGCAGTCCGACCGCCGAGGCGATCTTCCGCAAGAAGGTCGCGGAGGCCAAGCTTGATGACGTGATTTTTTCGGACAGCGCGGCCACGAGCGGACATCATGTCGGCGAAACGCCCGACGTGAGGGCTCAGCTTGCCTGCCGCAAGCGCGGTCTCGACATCAAGGAGCACCGTGCGCGTGAGATTGCGCCCGAGGATTTCGCGAAGTTCGACCTCATCCTCGTGATGGACTGGGAGAATCTCACCGATCTGCAGCACCGCTCTCCTCCGCAGTTCAAGCACAAGATCCATCTGCTGATGCGCTACGCCAACGACTATGACGCCGCCGTCGTGCCGGATCCGTACTACGGCCTCAACGAGGGCTTCAATCAGGTGCTCGACTACTGCACCGACGCCTGCGGCGGCCTGCTCGAGACGCTCGAGCGCAAGGCCCGCATGATGCAGAAGAGCCTTCAGGCCACGAAGGCCGCCGGCTGATCCTCAGGACGGCCCGTGCATTGAAAAGCCCGCTCCCGCGGGCTTTTCGCGTTGATGGGGGGCTTTCTGGCGTGTAAGTTTTGTCCTCCTTTTTGCGTAGACTCAATAATTGACTTGATTAGTCGGGTATTCTTCGCTAATATCCGACCAACTTGGTCGGGATTCGGTCACTCTCCCGTGATTTCCCGTCATTCAACCCCCGTCAAATTGGAGCTGCATCTTGAAGCTGACGACCAAAGGACGATTTGCCGTCACGGCCATGGTGGACCTGGCCCTGCATGAAGAGGAGGCCCCCATCTCCCTCACGCAGATTTCCGAACGCCAGCAGATCTCCGTGGCCTATCTCGAGCAGATCTTCTGCAAGCTCCGCCGTGCAGGGCTCGTTGCGAGCGTTCGCGGTCCGGGCGGCGGGTACCGTCTCGGCGCTCCGGCGGGCGACATTACCGCCGCCGCGATCATCGAGGCGATGGACGAGGACATCGACGCCACGCAGTGCCGCGGCGACGGCAGCTGCCTTGGCGGCGCCGCCTGCCTCACGCACCATCTGTGGGAGGACCTCAACCGGACCACGAGAAAATTTCTGGAGGGCGTGACGCTCGCCGGCATGGTCGAGGCTCACGCAGCCCGCCACGGCAAGCAGGTCGTGTCCGCCGTCATTCCGGTGCGAAAGCACGCCTGAGGCGCCGCCTTTCAGCCGAAGCACAAAAGAGCCCCCTCTAAACCTACAAGCATCGCCGGCACCGACGATCCGTTCCCAAAAAGGATTCATGATGAAGCTGCCCGTTTACCTTGACTACTCCGCGACGACGCCCTGCGACCCCCGCGTGGTCGACAAGATGGTTCCGTATCTCTACGAGAAGTTCGGCAATCCCGCCAGCCACAGCCACAGCTACGGCTGGGAGGCCGAGAAGGCCGTTGAAGAGGCCCGCGGTCACGTTGCCGCCCTCATTGGCGCCGATCCCCGCGAGATCGTCTGGACGTCCGGCGCAACGGAGAGCGACAATCTCGCCATCAAGGGCGCCGCGCACTTCTACAAGGACAAGGGCCGTCACCTCATCACGGTGAAGACCGAGCACAAGGCCGTGCTCGACTCTATGCGCCATCTTGAAGGCGAGGGCTACGAGGTGACCTACCTCGACGTCAAGGAGGACGGCCTCATCGACATGGACGCCTTCCGTGCGGCCATCCGTCCCGACACGATCCTCGTCTCCGTGATGGCGATCAACAACGAGATCGGCGTCATTCAGGACCTCGAGACGATCAGCGCGATCTGCCATGAGCACGGCATCATCTTCCACTGCGACGCCACGCAGGCCGCCGGCAAGATGGACCTCAACGTCGACCGCCTCAAGGTCGACCTGATGAGCCTCTCCGGCCACAAGGTCTACGGCCCGAAGGGCATCGGCGCCCTCTACGTGCGCCGCAAGCCCCGGGTGCGCATCGAATGCCAGATTCACGGCGGCGGCCATGAGCGCGGCATGCGCTCGGGCACTCTTGCCACCCACCAGATCGTCGGCATGGGCGAGGCCTATCGTCTTGCCAAGGAGGAGATGGAGACGGAGATGCCGCGTCTTGCGCGCCTTCGCGACCGCCTCTGGGACGGCATCCGCAACAACATTCCCGAGGTCTACCTCAACGGCAGCATGGAGCACCGCTCCTCGCACAACCTCAACGTGAGCTTCGCGTTCATTGAAGGCGAAAGCCTGATGATGGCCATGAAGGACATCGCCGTCTCGTCCGGCTCCGCCTGCACGTCCGCCTCGCTCGAGCCCTCCTACGTGCTCCGAGCGCTCGGCCGCGACGATGAGCTCGCCCACAGCTCGATCCGCTTCACACTCGGCCGCTTCACGACCGAGGAGGAGATCGACTACGTGATCAAAACCCTCGTCGAAGGCGTCACCCGCCTGCGCGAGATGAGCCCGCTCTGGGAAATGCACCAGCAGGGCGTCGACCTCAATCAGGTTCAGTGGTCCGAACACTGATCCCACGGAACCCGCACAGAACACAACACTGACCGGAGAGGCGCGCGAGCGCCCTCCGACGGAGATACAAGACATGGCATACAGCGAAAAACTCATGGACCACTACGAGCATCCGCGCAACGTCGGCACGCTCGACGTCAAGGATGACAATGTCGGCACCGGCATGGTCGGCGCCCCCGCCTGCGGCGACGTGATGCGCCTTCAGATCAAGGTGAACGACGAGGGCGTGATTGAGGACGCCAAGTTCAAGACCTACGGCTGCGGCT
Source organism: Sutterella wadsworthensis 2_1_59BFAA (assembly GCF_000297775.1). GTDB lineage: Bacteria > Pseudomonadota > Gammaproteobacteria > Burkholderiales > Burkholderiaceae_F > Sutterella > Sutterella wadsworthensis_A. The sequence goes on along the minus strand of NZ_JH815513.1, from coordinate 448,458 downwards.
CCGCCATCGCCTCCTCCTCTCTCGTGACAGAGTGGGTCAAGGGCAAGACGCTCGACGAGGCCGGCCAGCTCACCAACGCCGCCATCGCCGAAGAACTCGCGCTTCCGCCCGTGAAGATCCACTGCTCGATCCTCGCCGAGGACGCGATCAAGGCGGCCATCAACGACTACCGCAACAAGCAGTCCAAGGAGTGATGAATCATGGCAGTTACGCTGACTGAAGCCGCCGCGAAGCACGTCCAGAAGTTCCTCACCCGGCGCGGAAAGGGCGTCGGCCTGCGCCTCGGCGTCAAGACCTCGGGCTGCTCGGGCATGGCCTACAAGCTTGAGTTCGCCGATGAGGTCAACTCCGACGACCAGGTCTGGGAAAGCTTCGGCGTCAAGGTGATCGTCGACGAGAAGAGCCTTCCGTACCTTGACGGCACCGAGCTCGACTACACCCGCGAAGGACTCCAGGAGGGTTTCAAGTTCCACAACCCGAATGAAAAGAGCCGCTGCGGCTGCGGCGAGTCCTTCCACGTTTGATGGATCATCGGGGATACGCACGAAAGGCGGGTCCCCTTTTGGGCAGGAAAAGCAAGAAAAGGACAGGAAGAACCGACGATGGCGCAGATGAGTCCATTCCAGCTGTTCGGCATGAAGCCCGCCTTCATGATCGACGAAGCTAAGCTTGAGGCGGCCTATCAGGCCGCCATGATGAAGGTGCATCCCGACCGCTTTGCTGACAGGCCCGCCGCCGAAAGGCGCGTGGCCGAGCAGTGGAGCACTCGCATCAACGAAGCGTTCAAGCTCCTCAAGAACCCCGTGAAGCGCGCGGCCTGGCTCTGCGAGAACGCAGGCCGTCCGATCGAGGCTGAAACCAACACCCGCATGCCCGCCGACTTCCTCATGACGCAGATCATGTGGCGCGAAGCCCTCGAGTCGGGCGACGCAGGCGCGGCGGACGCCGTCCGCGCTGAGGCAGGCGGGGTGCGTGTGGACGTCGTTCGCGGGCTTGCCGAAGCCATTGACGAAAAGGCCGACTGGGCCGCCGCCGTTGATCTCACGCGCCGCCTGATGTTCATCGACCGTTTCCTTGAGGAAGCGGCGCGCGACTCCAAATAAAAAGAGAAGGTCCCCTCATGGCTTTATTTCAGATTGCAGAACCCGGCCTTTCCGCCGCCCCGCACGAACACCGCCTTGCGGTCGGCATCGACCTAGGCACCACGAACTCCTTGGTGGCAAGCGTCATCAGCGGCTCCACGGAGGTGATCCTCGATGAAGGGGGCGCTGCCATCCTGCCCTCCGTCGTTCACTACGCCGCCGACGGCACAGTGACGGTCGGCGCGGTCGCACTGCGCGACGCCAGCCGCGATCCCAAGAACACCATTTCCTCCGCCAAGCGCCTCATCGGCCGCACGATGAAGGATCTGGCCGACGTCCACAATCTGCCGTACGACCTCGTCGACGATCCGTCGATGGTCCGCATCGCCACGTCCGCAGGCGTCAAGTCTCCCGTCGAGGTGAGTGCCGAAATCCTCCGCTCTCTTGCAAAGCGCGCCGAGGACCGTCTCGGCGGCGATTTGACGGGCGCCGTGATCACGGTTCCCGCCTACTTCGACGATGCGCAGCGCCAGGCGACGAAGGACGCCGCCCGTCTTGCGAACCTCACGGTTCTGCGCCTTCTCAACGAGCCGACGGCGGCTGCGCTCGCCTACGGCCTCGACAATGGTGCCGAGGGTACCTACATGGTCTACGATCTCGGCGGCGGCACGTTCGACGTCTCGCTTCTCAAGCTCACGCGCGGAGTCTTCGAAGTTCTCGCCACGGGCGGCAATTCGGCGCTGGGCGGCGACGACTTCGACCACCGCGTCCTCTGTCACGTCACGGAGAGCTTCCGCGGCGGCAATCCCAAGGCCCGCTTCACGGTTGACGGCAAGCCTGCCGACACGCTTCCCGGCCACATCCTCTCCGCCGCCGAAAAGCGCCGTCTGATGGCGCTCTCGCGCGCCGCGAAGGAGGCCCTCACGAAGGACGAGTCGACCTGCATCCGCTTTGCGTTCGACAACGGCGACGAGGTCGAGCTTGATCTCACGCGCGAGGAATTCGACGCAATGACCTGCCACCTCGTCAGGAAGACGATCGACACGGTCGAGGCCGTTCTGCGCGACGCTTCCGCCGGCGTTTCCGACGTCCGCGGCGTGGTGCTCGTCGGTGGCGCGACGCGCATGCCCTGCGTCCGCACGGCCGTCGAGAAGTTCTTCGGCTTCGCCCCGCTCGACGACATCGATCCTGACAAGGTCGTGGCGATCGGCGCCGCGATGCAAGCCAACAAGCTTGCAGGCAACACCTCGGGCGACGACGACTGGCTGCTGCTCGACGTCACGCCGCTTTCGCTCGGTCTCGAGACCATGGGCGGCCTTGTTGAAAAGGTCATTCCGCGCAACAGTGCGATTCCCGTGGCGCTTGCCCAGGACTTCACGACCTTCCGCGACGGCCAGACGGCCATGGCGATCCACGTCGTTCAGGGCGAGCGCGAGCTCGTCGACGCCTGCCGTTCGCTCGCCCGCTTCGAGCTTCGCGGCATTCCGCCGATGGCTGCGGGCGCCGCCCGCATCCGCGTGACCTTCCAGGTCGACGCCGACGGCCTTCTCTCCGTCTCCGCACGCGAAATGACGACGGGCGTCGAGGCTTCGATCCAGGTCAAGCCGAGCTACGGTCTTTCCGACGACGACATCGTCCGCATGCTGCAGGACGGCAACGGCAGCGCCGAAGAGGACATGCGCGCCCGCGAGCTTCGCGAGCAGCAGGTCGAGGCCCGCCGGCTTCTCGAGTCCACGCATTCCGCACTCGCCTCCGACGGCGACCTGCTTGACGATGCCGAGCGCGCCGAGGTCGACGCGCTTGTCGAACGCCTCACCGCGCTCGTCATCTCCGACGACGTCGAGGCGGTCAAGGCGGGCATCGAGGCCCTTACGAAGGGCACCGAGACTCTGGCCGAGCGCCGCATGGACCGTTCGATCCGCGAAGCCCTCTCGGGCATGAGTGTCGACGACGAGATGTTCGACGAGAAGCCCGAAGACGAATCCAAGAACTATTGACGATTCACTAGAACATTCACTGGAAAGGGTGATGAAATGCCGAAAGTGACAGTGCTCCCCCACGAAACGCTTTGCCCGGAAGGCCTCGTCTTTGAGGCTGCTACGGGTGAGAACCTGGCCCGCGCGCTCCTTGCGCACGGCGTCAAGATCGAGCATGCGTGCGAATTCTCGTGCGCCTGCGCCACCTGCCACGTGATCATCCGCGAAGGCTTCGACTCCCTCGAGGAGCCCGACGACAACGAGCTTGATCATCTCGACACCGCTTGGGGCGCCAGCGTGCTCTCCCGTCTCTCCTGCCAGACGAAGGTTGGCGAGGGCGACATCACGGTCGAAATCCCGAAGTACAGCCGCAACCACGCACGCGAGGAGTAAGCCATGTCTCTCAAGTGGACGGACGCCCAGGCGATTGCCGAGGAACTCTATGACGCGGATCCCGATCTTGATCCGCTCACGCTCTCCTTTGTGAAGCTCCACGACATGATCTGCGCGCTGCCTGACTTCGACGACGATCCCGAAGCCTCCAATGAAAAGATCCTCGAGGGGATCCTCATGAAGTGGCTCGACGAGCGCGATTGAGCGCAGGCGGTGTTCTGGCAAAGCAAAACGGCGGTCTCCCGATGGGAGGACCGCCGTTTTTGTCCGTGCGGCAGGCGCGGCGTCCGTCTCAGAGGGCGCTGACCTTGACGAGCGAGTCCGCAAGCGCGCGGGCGTCTTCGGCCGTGCGGGTGAGCGGAACGTTGGGAAGGAATCCGAGTCCTTCAACCTTCTTGTGGAAGGTTTCGTGCCCCTCGTCCGTGCAGGCGGACTGGTTGATGCGCGCATCGGCCATGATGACGCCGATGCCTGCGGCGCGAAGGGCATCGCCCGTGTAAGGCTCGTCCCAGAGGACGAGCAGGGGGCGGTCGGCCTTGAGCGACTCGGCCTTCAGGTCGTCAGGGGCGCCTGCGAAGCTACAGGAGAGGCCTGCGGCCCTGAGGCCTTCGCCGAAGGCCGTCCAGCGGGCGGCCTCGGGCGTGACGATGAGAATCTGCATGAAGAGGCCTCTTTCAGTGATGACCGCCGCCGCAGGAGTGGTTCGGCGAGAAGCGCGGCAGTTCGCCCGCGATGTGGGCGGCCACGGCTTTTTCAACCGTTTCGATGCCGGCGGCGTAGTAGACGTCGACGCCTTCCTGCAGGAAGCCCATGAGCGGGCGCATGCCCATGCCGCCAGCAAGCAGGACGGTGACGCCGCGGTCGGCGAGGTAATTCACGGGGGCGAGGCAGCCGCCGTGCTCGTGGGCGCAGGACGGGATGACTTCGGACTTCACGACGGCACCGTCCTCAACGTCGACGAGCGTGTAGCAGTCGCAGTGGCCGAAATGGGCGCCGACCTGGGCTTCGAGGCCGCCGGGAAGAACGGACGGAATGGCGATTTTCATGATGCTTTCTCCTTGATGGGAATGATTCTGCTTCGGCGGCCTCCGCGCACGAGCGCGAGCAGGCGGTCGGCAAAGTTTTGGAAGTGGCCGTCGAGCTCCGACGGCGTCTCGCCGACGGCTTCGCCGCGGCTCATGGCCTCGGTGAAGACGGGCGTGAACGGAAGGGTGCCGAGGACTTCGGCGCCTGCGTCGCGGGCGGCCTGCATGGCGGCCTCCGTCGCTTCGGCGCTGAGGTCGGCCTTGTTGACGATGACGGCTATCGGCAGCCTGAAGCGGCGTGCAAGTTCGGCAAGTCGCTTGAAGTCGGCGATGCCCGAGGCGCCCGCCTCGATGACCGCGCAGACGAGGCCTGCGCCCGAGAGCGAGCTGATGACGGGGCAGCCGATGCCGGGCGTGCCGTCCGAGAGGATGATTTCGGCGCCGTCCGCCTGGGCCGCCTTGGCTGCCTCCTGCTTGAGGAGCAGGATGAGGCGGCCGGAGTTTTCGGCCCCGGGCGTCAGTTCGGCGTGGATCATCGTGCCGAAGCGCGTGCGGCTGCGGTAGTACTCGCCGCAGTGTCTGGGCACGAAGTCGAAGGCCAGCTCGGGGCAGAGCTTCACGCAGACGGCGCAGCCTTCGCAGAGCTGCTCGATGACAGGGTATTCGCAAGGAGCCGCCTGCTTGATCGCGTCGAACCTGCAGAAGGCAAGGCACTGGGCGCAGTCGATGCAGTTGTCGGAGTTGAAGACGGCGAGATGCCCGCTCACAAAGTCGGCGCTCATCTCGGTCTCGGGCCTGAGAAGAATGTGAAGGTCGGGGGCGTCGACGTCATAGTCGCAGACGACGATCTTCTCGCGGGCGCTCATGGCGCGCGCAAGCGCTGCGGTGACGCTGGTCTTGCCTGCGCCGCCCTTGCCGCTCAGTACGACGATCTCATGCATGATGGCCTCCCTCGAAAAGGGTGCTGAGGGTGCGAGCGGCTTCGGACAGGCACTCGCGCCAGTCCTCGGAGTCGAGCATCGGATGGCGTCCTGCGGCAGCGCGTGCGGCGGCCTCGCGATCAAAGGGCAGGCGGGCCGCGACGGGCAGGCCTTTTTCCCCGCAGAAGGCGATGAGCTCCGCTTCGCAAGCGGCGGCGGAAGGCTGGCCGCTTCGGTTGATGACGGCGGCCATGGGCTTGCCCAGCCTTTCGAAGGCGCGCAGCGCGAGCTTGAAGTCGTGTACGCCGAAAGGCGTCGGATCGATGACGAGCACGACGGCGTCCGCGGAGGCCGCCGCCGTCATGACGGGACAGGAGACGCCGGGCGGGGCGTCGATGAGGAGGTCGGCCTTCTCACGCGCGGCGCAGGCCGAGGCCTTGCGCAGAAGTGCCCTGATGAGGGGAGGCGTCATCGCCTCGCCCACGCGCGAGCGGCCCTCGAGGAAGATGCGTCCGTCCTCAAGCGCGCCGAAACCGATGCGGCCGAGCTCGCGTGCGCCCGTCACGATGGCGTGCGGGGCGCAGACGGCCGTGCAGCCGCCGCACCCGTGGCACATATCGGAGAACGGCATGATGCGGCCGCCGAGCTTCTTGATGGCATTGAACTGGCAGATTGACGTGCATTCGCCGCAGAGGTCGCAGGCGTCCGTAACACGCACGGGTACCTCGAGCCCCACGGGCGTTTCCTCGGCGAACGCGTGCGGGAGGTAGAGCCCGAGGTCGGGCGCCTCGACGTCGGCGTCGGCGAGGACGGCGGGATTCGGCCAGAAGGCGGCGATGCCCGCAGTGACGGTGGTCTTGCCCGCACCGCCCTTGCCGCTGGCAAAGAGAATTCGCATCAGGCTTCCTTGTTCGAGGGAAGAATGACGGTGAGCTCGCCCGCCTCGAAGGCGCGGACGACTTCGCCCACCGTGCGGTTGTCGACGTCCTGGACGGTGCCGATGCCGATCGCCTGTAGCGCATCGAAGGCCTTGGGACCGATGTAGCCGCTCAGCGCGACCGTGGCGCCTGCGTTCGAGACGGTCTCGACGGCGATGAGGCCCGCGCCCTGTGCGGCGGTCTGGCCCGCACCATTTTCGATGTATTCGACGGCCTTCGTCTCCGTGTCGTAGATGATGAAGCCGGCGGCGCGGCCGAAGCGAGGGTCGACGTCGTCCTCAAGCGTGGGGCCTTCGGCGGAAATGGCGATCTTCATGGCGGGATGCTCCTTGAGCAGCTCGCCGGATTCGCGACGGCACGAGTTCGTGCCGCCCGTGACGACGAGCGGAATGTTGTTGACGAGACTCAGGGCCACCTTCTTCCTCGCAGAGGCGAGGACGCGGCCGAAAGTGTGGCGCGAGACGCCCATGCCCGAGCTTGCCTCGGATTGGGAGAGCCCTTCAAGGTCGGCCAGACGCAGCGCCTCAAGCTCCTCGAACTTGAGGCTGACGCGCTCGGCTGAGGCGGGAAGCTTCCCTGAGGGCTTGAAGTAGACGGTGCGCATCGGCATGTCGACGATGCGGCTGCGCGGAGGACGGCTCATGTTCAGGTCTCGCTAGTTAATGCTCAAATGAGCATAACTCCCAAAGGGGTTGATGTCAAGCAAAGACGACTGCAATCTTGACTTTATAAGTCGACATATTCAATTCGGGCGCGAAAGGGTGGCGTTCGGAAACGTCGGCGGAGGACGTGAAAGTCAGTCGGCGTGAAGGAGGTGCTCGAGGATGAGTCGGGCGGCCTCGGGCATGATGCGTCCTTCCTCGATCATGGAGAGGACTTCTTCGGTGTTGAAGACGGCGAAGCCCGCGGCCTCGCCGTCGAGGTTGACGGGGGCGTCGCAGGGGGAGAGCCTGAGGATGAAGCCTGCGGTGCTCTCCTGCATGCGGCCTTCGGGAACGTCGTGAAGGACCTGCCAGGAGAGGTGTGCGGGGGAGTGAAGGCGGGAGAATTCGGGGTCGAGCCCCGCCTCCTCATGGAGTTCGCGCAGCATGGCTTCGGCGGGCGTTTCGCCCGAGGAGACGAGGCCTGCGGCGAGATTGTCCCAGAGGCCGGGACCGATCGACTTGGAGAGGCTTCTCTGCTGAAGGAGCAGGCGGCCGTCGGGTGCGAGGGCGAGAAGCCTCACGACGACGGTGGCGAGTCCGAGTGCGCGGAAGACCGAGCGTTCGGCGCGGGCGACGATGCGGCCGCGGGCATCTCTCACGTCGAGGAGCTCGAAGGGGCGCTTCTGGGTGAGGCCGTGGTGTGCAAGTCCGGCCGTCAGGGCCGCAAACGCGGGCTCGAGGCCTTCGGGCGCGAAAAGCTCGAAGACGCGCGGGCGCACCTCGGGTGCGAGGGCCCGAAGTTCGGGATCCGTGCGCAGGGCGTGCATGACGTCTTCGCGCAGGCTTCCGAGCTCGAGTCCTCGAGCGACGAAAGCCCCGAGGGACTCGGGGCTTTCGGTCTGCATCCGGGTGCGAAGCTCCGCGAGGAGTTCCGCAGCCCGGCTGCGTCGGATCGAGTCGAGTCGATCCATGGGCTTCTTAGTTGCCCGATTCCGGACGCATGTGCGGGAAGAGCAGCACGTCGCGGATCGTCGGGGCGTCGGTGAGGAGCATGATGAAGCGGTCGATGCCGACGCCGCAGCCGGCGGTCGGGGGCAGGCCGTACTCGAGGGCGCGGATGTAGTCGGCGTCGTAGTACATGGCTTCGTCGTCACCGTGGCTCTTCGCATCGGCTTGGGCCTTGAAGCGGGCGGCCTGATCGTCCGGGTCGTTGAGCTCGGAGAAGCCGTTGCCGAGTTCGCGGCCGGCGATGAAGAGCTCGAAGCGTTCCGTCACGTCGTGGTTGGCGTCGGAGGCGCGGGCGAGCGGGGAGATCTCCGTCGGATAGTCGATGATGAAGGTCGGCTGGATGAGCTTGGCTTCGGTCGTCTCCTCGAAGAGGGCCATCTGCAGGGCGCCGAGGCCGACGTAGTCGGGCTGCGGCTCGCCGAGACGGACGAGTTCGGCGCGCAGGAAGGCTTCGTCGGCGAGCTGTTCGGCCGTGTAGTCGGGCGAGTACTTGAGGATGGCTTCAACCGGGGTGAGGCGGTCGAAGGGCTTCTCGAGGTCGATCTCATGCCCCTGGTAGGGCAGGATGGCGGAGCCGGTGGCTTCGCGGGCGGCCGTGCGGAGAAGGTCTTCCGTGAACTGCATCTGGTCGCGGTACGTCCAGTACGTGCAGTAGAACTCCATCATCGTGAACTCGGGGTTGTGACGGACGGAGACGCCTTCGTTGCGGAAGTTGCGGTTGATTTCAAAGACGCGCTCGAAGCCGCCCACGACGAGGCGCTTCAGATAGAGTTCCGGCGCGATGCGCAGGTACATGTCCATGTCGAGCGCATTGTGGTGCGTGATGAACGGCTTGGCGTTGGCGCCGCCCGGAATCGGGTGGAGCATCGGCGTCTCGACCTCGAGGAAGCGGTGCGCGAGCATGAAGCTGCGGATCGCGGCGATGGCCTTGGAGCGGACGAGGAAGCGGTTGCGGGAGTCCTCGTTCATGATGAGGTCGACGTAGCGCTGGCGGTAGCACATTTCGGTGTCGACGAGACCCTTGTGCTTGTCGGGCAGCGGACGGATGTTCTTCGTCATGAGGCGAAGCTCATGGGCACGGATGGAGAGTTCGCCGGTCTTCGTGCGGAAGAGCGTGCCCTTGACGGCGACGATGTCGCCGAGGTCGAACGTCTTCCAGGCGGCATAGGCTTCTTCGCCGATGTCGCCCTTCGTGATGAAGTACTGCATGTCGCCCGTGAAGTCGCGGACGGTCGCGAAGCTCGCCTTGCCCATGATGCGCTTGAGCATCATGCGGCCGGAGCAGGCCACTGCGGGCTTGAGCTCCTCGAGCTCTTCGGCGGTGGCGTCCTGGTACTTGGCGCGGATGTCGCCGAAGAGGTCCGTGCGAACGAAGTCGTTCGGATAGGCGACGCCGGCTTCGCGCAGGGCGGCGAGTTTGGCGCGGCGCTCGGCGATGATGTGGTTTTCTTCTTCCGCCAACTGCTGGGCGGTTTCCTGGTTCTGAGTCTGTTCGGACATTTTGTGTTCCTGTGGTGAGGCCGCGGCGGACGTGCCGTCGCGGCCTTCCTAGAAGCGGATCGTGTCTCAGGCGGCGGCGACGCCGTTCTTCAGAGACGCTTCGATGAACTGGTCGAGATCGCCGTCAAGCACGGCGCCCGTGTTGCCGGTTTCGACGTCCGTGCGGAGGTCCTTCACGCGGGACTGGTCGAGCACGTAGCTGCGGATCTGGTGACCCCAGCCGATGTCGGACTTGCTCTCCTCGAGCTTCGTCTGCTCTTCCATGCGCTTGCGCATCTCAAGCTCGTAGAGCTTGGCCTTGAGCTGCTGCATGGCCTTCTCGCGGTTGCGGTGCTGGGAGCGGTCGTCCTGACAGATCGTGATGATGCCCGTCGGAATATGGTGGATTCGGACGGCGGACTCCGTCTTCTGAATGTGCTGACCGCCGGCGCCCGATGCACGGAAGACGTCCACGGAGAGGTCGGCGGGGTTGATCTCGATTTCGATCGAGTCGTCGACTTCAGGGTAGACGTACACGGACGTGAAGGACGTGTGGCGGCGGGCGTTCGAGTCGAACGGGCTCTTGCGCACAAGGCGGTGGATGCCGGTTTCGGTGCGAAGCGTGCCGTAGGCCCATTCGCCCTCGATGTAGAGCGTGCAGGACTTGATGCCGGCGACTTCGCCCGGGCTTTCTTCTTCAAGGGTGACCTTGAAGCCCTTGCGTTCGGCGTAGCGCATGTACATGCGTTCGAGCATGCTCGCCCAGTCCTGGGCCTCGGTGCCGCCTGCGCCTGCCTGGATTTCCAGGTAGCAGTTGGCCGAGTCCATCGGCTGGTTGAACATGCGCTTGAATTCGAGCTGAGCAACCTCCTTCTCGATTTCCTCGACGTCCTGGCCCACGGCTTCAACCGTGTCCCAGTCTTCTTCGGCCATCGAGAGTTCGAAAAGCTCGGCAGCATCGTTGATGCCCGAGGTGAGCTTGTTGAAGCTGCCGACGATGTCGTCGAGGAGCTTCTTTTCCTTGCTCACTTCCTGAGCATGCTTGGGATCGTTCCAGAGATCCGGGTTCTCAACCTCGCGGTTGACTTCTTCGAGACGGCGCGCTTTGCGATCGACGTCAAAGATACCCCCGAAGTTCGGTCAGACGGCGCGTAAGGTCGTCCGTAAGGTTCTGGATCTGGTTGATGCGTTCGACTTCCATCATGTAACTCTGCTTTTTGTAGGGGTGGAAAAGGAATGGCCGCACCCGATCAGGGCGTTCGCTGGAGGCGAAGCGCGGAGTGCGGCTGAAAAATCAATCAATTATAAGGCGAAAGCGCCTGCGGTTTTTGCCGCAGGCGCCCTCAAAAGTGCACGAAAGCCTTGGAAAATCAAAGCTCTGCGGCCTCGATGACGAGCTGCACGCTCCTTCTGCCCATGAACTCGTTGATGTTCGGGCGATAGGCGAGGCGCACCATGCCGGGGAGCGTCTCCGTGTGGCGGAAGAAGATCGCGTCGAAGCGCTGGCCGCCGAGCTCGAGGATGAGCTTGGTGTGGGCGTCCTTCACGAGGCTCTGGCGCACGACGCGGAACTCGTTCGCAAAGACGGGCGCGTCGAAGCCCTGGCCCCAGATCTGGCTGTCGATCGCCTGCACGAGGCGCTCGGTGATCTCGTCGGGGGCGAGGCCGCCGTCCGTGTAGATCACGCGCTCGAAGACGGAGGCGTCGACCATGCTCCTGACGGCCTTCTCGAAGGCGTCGCGGAAGGCGGGCAGGTCGTCCTCGCTCCTGAGCGTGAGGCCTGCGGCCATGGCGTGGCCGCCGAAGCGGAGGACGGCGCCGGGCAGGGCCTTCGAGACGAGGTCGAGCGCGTCGCGCAGGTGTACGCCCGCGATCGAGCGGCCCGAACCCTTCAGCGCGCCGTCGTCCGTGGGCGCGAAGACGATCGTCGGACGGTTGACCTTTTCCTTGAGGCGGGAGGCGACGAGGCCCACGACGCCCTCGTTGAAGCGGCCGTCGTAGAGCGTGAGCGTCGCAAGGCTGTCGACGTTGCAGCACGAGAGCGCGGTCTCGGCCGCCTGCTGCATCTCCGTCTCGAGCTCCTGACGGGCGGCGTTGAAGTCGTTGAGGCTGCGTGCATAGTCGAGCGCGACGACGGGATCATCGGCAAGGAGGCACTCGATGCCGTTTTCCATCGTGTCGAGACGACCCGCCGCGTTGATGCGGGGCCCGAGCGCAAAGCCGAAGTCGCGCACGCCCGCGGCCTCGGGCTTCTTGCCCGCGACGGCGAAGAGCGCGCTGATGCCTGCGTGCGTGCGGCCGAGCCTGATGCGGTTGAGGCCCTGGGCGACGAGGATGCGGTTGTTCTTGTCGAGCTTCACGACGTCGGCGACGGTGCCGAGTGCGACGAGGTCGACGAGGGCGTCGAGCCTGGGCTGGGTCTGCTGCGTGTAGACGCCTCGCTCGCGAAGCAGCGCCCTGAGGGCGAGGAGCACGTAGTACATGACGCCCACGCCCGCAAGGGCCTTCGAGGGGAAGGCCGAGTCCGCGAGGTTCGGATTTACGATGCAGACGGCGGGCGGAAGCTCGGCGCCGGGCAGATGGTGGTCGGTGACGATGACGTCGATGCCGAGCTCCGCGGCATGGCGCACGGCTTCGGCGGAGGAGACACCGTTGTCGACGGTGAGGAGCACGTCGGGGCGCGGCGTGCGTGCGGCGAGCAGGTCGACCACGGCGCAGGAGAGGCCGTAGCCGTGATGGACGCGGTGCGGCACGAAGTAGTCGGCCTTCACGCCCATCATGCCGAGTCCTCGGATCGCCACGGCGCAGGCGGTGGCGCCGTCGCAGTCGTAGTCGGCGACGACGGTCACGCGTTCTCCGCGCTCACGCGCGAGCGCAAGGCGTTCGGCGGCCTCGCGGGTGCCCTCGAGCATGGCGGGCGGCAGCATCGACTTCCAGTCCTGGGCGAGCTCGGAGGCGTCCCTGATGCCGCGTGCGGAAAGCGCACGTGCGACGGGCGGCAGGTAGCCCTCTTCATGGAGGCGTCGCGCGGCCTCAAGATCGAATTCACGGTTGAGGATGCGGGTCATTGCACGGCTCCTTCATAGCGGTCGGGGCACCAGGCGGCGGGTTCGACGGAGGACTTCCTGCGGAAGAGCCTCTCCATGAGGCCGGCTTCGGCGGGGGCGAGCGTGGCGGCGCCCGTCTCGCCGAAGGCGACGACGAGGACGTCGTCGGCTTCGAATCTCTTTGCGTCCTCCCTGTAGGAGGCGGCCTTGCGGGCGACCTCGGGCAACGCGCGGGCCCAGGCCTCCCAGTCTCGTGCGAGCCAGGCGGGGTAGAGGTCCTCGATCACGGCGACGACGTCGCCGTGGGGCGCCTCGGGCCAGCGGCCCGTGTCCCTGCCGATGCGTTCGATGAGGATGCCTGCGGCATTGGCCCAGCCGCGGACGGCGGCGTCGTCGGAGGCGACGCTGCGGATGAGCGTGGGCGGGAAGAAGAGCTCCTCGTGTCCGCCGCCCGAAATCCAGAGGGCGTCGACGGCGTGCCTGCCTGCGGCGCGGCGGGCGGCGTTGACGGGATGGTCGGCGAGAATGGCGCGGACCTCCCTGAGGAGCCCCTTCACCTCTTCGGCGGCTTCGCCCTCGACGGGCGCCTCGTCCAGCATGAGGCCCGGGAGCGCCATGGCGGGCGCCGTGGTGACGGCCCAGTCCTCGCGACGCGTCAGGAACCAGCTCGTGTCCCAGATCTGAACGCGAAGGCCCGCCTTCAGGAAGACGGGCTCGATGGCGAACGTGAGCTCCATGAATTCGCGCTCCTCGAGTTCGGGGCGTTCGGCGAGAACGTGGCCGTTTTCGAGCGAGAGCGGCGTGAGGCACCAGAGTTCGGGCGCCTGCTCGCGGCCTCCGAGGGAGAGCCAGCGCCAGGGCGCCTCATGGGGCGTGGAATTGCGGCGCGTGATCACGCGCCAGAGCCAGGAAAGGTGCGGGGCGCGGCGGTAGCAGCCTGCGTCGAGCACCTGTGCGACGACCTGTCCCGCGCCTTCGCCGAGGCTCGAGAGCGCACGTGCGGACGCCTCGGGGAGCGAGGACAGGATGCGCTGCGCCTCGCCTTCTGGCAGGCGGGCGCCGGGAATGAGAATGAAAGCTTTCGACATAGTTTGAGCATTGTAACGGGAGGAGGACAGGCTAGAATGGAAACCTTCCCAACTCCTCACCTTGTCAGCCCGTGAAAATTCCGTTTGAACTGACCATCGGCCTCACCTACACGCGAGCAGGACGCAGGGGACGCCGCAAGGACCGCTTCCTTTCGTTCATCTCCGGCATGTCCGTCGCATCGATCGCGCTCGGCGTGGCCGCGCTCATCATCGTGCTCTCCGTCATGAACGGCTTCCAGAAGGAGGTCCGCGACCGCATGCTCGGCGTCATCCCGCACATCGAGATCACAAACGGCATGGGTCCCATGACCGACTGGAGGAGCGTCGCCGCCGACGTCATGAAGAATCCCGAGGTGGTTGCGGCCGCGCCCTACGTGCAGGGACAGGGCCTGCTCAACTCGGGCAGCGTCGTTCGCGGCGCGATGGTCAAGGGCATCGATCCCGAGACGGAACCCGGCGTGAGCGACATCTCGCAGCACCTTGAGCGCGTCGAATCGCTCGACGTTCTCAAGCCCGGCAGCTTCGGCATCCTGCTCGGACGCGACCTCGCCCATGCGCTGCGCGTGCGTCCCGGCGACCGCGTCTCGATGATGGTGCCGCAGGGCAGCGTCACGCCCGCGGGCCTCGTGCCCCGCATGAAGCAGTTCACGGTGCTCGGCTACCTGTCTTCTGGCCACTATGAATATGACAGCACGATGGCGCTCGTCAACATGCAGGACGCCGCCGCGCTCTTCCGCACGGGCGGTCCCCAGGGCCTTCGCGTGCGCGTCACCGACATGGATCTTGCGCCCTCCGTCGCCCGCTCGCTCGTCAGGACGCTGCCGCCCGGCGCCTACGCCTCCGACTGGTCGAGGCAGAACCGCACCTGGTTCGCGGCCGTTCAGGTCGAGAAGCGCATGATGGGCATCATTCTCTTCCTGATCGTCCTCGTGGGCGCCTTCGGGCTCGTCTCCTCGCTCGTGATGACCGTCAAGGAGAAGCAGGCCGACATCGCCATCCTCAGGACGCTCGGTGCGAGCGAGGGCGCGATCATGCGCATCTTCGTCATCCAGGGCACGATCGTCGGCATCGTCGGCGTGGCCTTCGGCGTCGCATCGGGCCTGCTCGTCGCCGAGAACGTCGGCGCGATCGTGAGCACGATCGAGGGGATCTTCAATGTCGAGTTCCTCCCGAAGTCGATCTACTTCATCTCCGACATGCCGTCCGATCCGAGGATGTCCGACATCATTCCGATCGCGCTCTTCTCCTTCCTGCTGAGCCTCGCGGCCACGCTCTATCCGAGCTGGCGCGCGGCCCGCACCCAGCCTGCGGAGGCACTTCGCTATGAATAAGGAACTTGCCGTCGAGGTCTCGGGCCTCGTCAAGGTCTATCACGACGGCGACCATCCCGTCCCCGTCCTCTCCGACGTCACCTTCAGCGTGGCCCGCGGGGAGACCGTCGCGATCCTCGGCTCGTCGGGCTCGGGCAAGTCGACCCTGCTGCACGCCGTGGGCGGGCTCGACACGATCGATTCGGGAGAGGTTCGCGTGGCGGGCACGAGCCTCTCGGGGCTTTCCCAGAAGGCGCTCGGCGAGCTTCGCAACCGCTCGCTCGGCTTCGTCTACCAGTTTCACCACCTCCTGCCCGAGTTCACAGCGCTCGACAACGTCGCGATGCCGCTCTGGATCCGCAGGGAGGATCAGGAGGCCTCGAGAGAGGAGGCCCGCAGGATGCTCGAGGCCGTGGGTCTCGGCCACCGCCTGCAGCACCTGCCCTCGCAGCTCTCGGGCGGCGAGCGCCAGCGCGTCGCCATTGCACGCGCCATCGTCACGAAGCCCGTCTGCATTCTCGCCGACGAGCCGACGGGCAACCTCGACAAGGCGACCGCCCAGGGCGTCTTCGACATCTTCCTCAAGCTCGCGCGCGACGAGGGCACGGCCATCGTGATCGTCACGCACGACGAAGGACTTGCGGCCCGCTGCGACCGCATCCTCAGGCTCGACGCGGGCGTCATCAGGGAGGCCTGACCTTGCAGGGACTCGTCGACACGCACTGCCATCTGCAGGCGCTGGCCTTCGAGGCCGATCTTGCGGAGGTGGTCGCGCGCGCCCGCGCTGCAGGCGTTGCGGACATGGTGGTGTGTGCGGGCGGCTCCGACGACTGGGAGAGGACCGCCTGTGTCGCCCGTGAGCACGGGCTTGCCTACATGCTCGGCATTCATCCGCTCCTCGTTCCCAAGGCGCATGAGGAAGACCTCGAGAGGCTCTCGGCGCTCGCCGAGGCATCGATGGCCGATCCGCACTTCATCGGGATCGGCGAGATCGGACTTGAGGGGCTCGTCATGACGATCGACGCACGTCAGGAGCACTTCTTCAGGGAGCAGCTCAGGATTGCGGCCCGCCTCGACCTGCCGTGCTCCATTCACGTGCGAAAGAGCGCCTCGAGGCTTCTCTACCATCTGAGGCGCATCCGCGTCACGGGCGTCGTCCATGCGTTCAACGGCTCGGATGCCGAGCGGGACGCCTTCCTTGCGCTCGGCCTCAAGCTCGGGTTCGGCGGCGCCGCCACCTACGAGGGGAGCCTGAGGATCAGGCGGCATCTCGCCGAGGTGCCTGCGGACGCCTTCGTGCTCGAGAGCGATGCGCCCGACATGCCCTCGTCGGCCCGAAGGGACTCCGGAGACCTGAGGTCGGAGCCCGCCGACGTCGCCCAGACGGCCTCGCTTGCCGCCCGGCTTCGCGGCGTCACTAGGGATGAACTCTTATTTCAGTCAATCCAAACCACACAAGCCGCGTTTAAGCGGCTCAAGCTGCGCCAACTTCGTTAAGATGGGCTAAGTACCCCAAAATTGGAGGTGAATTGCTCATGAAAACGAAGGACATACTCGTCTCGATCATCGGGCTCGACGAGCCCGGTATCGTGGCCGCGACGGCGGAGACGCTGACAAGACTCGGCTGCAACATCGAGCAGATGACTCAGACGACCCTCAGGGATCAGTTCACGGCCGTGTACCTCGTGAACAAGCCCGAGGACATTGAAAACAAGAACATCCGGCTGGAGATCCAGACCGCCTACGATGCGAAGAAATTTCATCTGACGGTTTCGATCCGCGACGTGGAGACGGCCGAAGGCAAGGCCGCCGCAGGCGAGCCCTTCATCGTCAGCATCTGGGGCCACGACCGCAACGACATCATCGCCACCTTCGCCCGCATCTTCGCGGAACAGCGCATCAACGTCGAGGGCCTCAAGGCCTTCCGCATCGAGGACGACCAGAGCCTTCAGGTCTTCGAGGTCGTCATCCCCGAGCAGGTCGACACCCGCTCCCTGCACCGCATCATGGGCGAGCGCGCCAAGCGCATGGGGCTGAGGCTCTCCATGCAGCACGCCGCCATCTTCGAAGCCATTCACCGCGTCCGTGTGGTTTGAGACGAAAGGAAAGCTAAAACATGTTGACTGATTCTGAAGTCCTTGCGACTTTGTCCATGCTTCGTTCTGAACACCTCGATGTCAGAACCGTCACGATGGGTATCTCGCTCTTCGACTGCGCGGCCCCCGACTTCGACACGTTCGCCTACAAGGTCCGCAGCAAGATCCTCAGGAACGCCGAGAAGCTCGTTGAAACCTGCGACATCGTCGGCGACCGCTACGGCATTCCCGTCGTCAACAAGCGAATTTCGGTGAGCCCGATGGCCACCGTCTGCGCGGGCTTCACGCGCGACCAGATGGTCGAGGCGTGCCGCGTGCTCGACGACTGCGCCAAGGACGTGGGCGTCGACTTCATCGGCGGCTTCGGTGCGCTCGTTGAAAAGGGCATGACGCCCGGAGAACGCAACCTCATCGACGCGCTTCCCGAGGCCCTTGCCACCACGGACCGCATCTGTTCCTCGATCAACGTGGGCTCGACCAAGGCCGGCATCAACATGGACGCCGTGAAGCTCATGGGCGAGCGCATCCTCGACGTGGCCGCGGCCACGGCCGACCGTGACGCCATCGGCTGCGCCAAGCTCGTCGTCTTCTGCAACATTCCGCAGGACGTGCCGTTCATGGCGGGCGCCTACCTCGGCGTGGGCGAGCCCGACGTCGTGATCAACGTGGGCGTCTCGGGTCCAGGCGTCGTCAAGAAGGCGCTTGACCGCGCCTTCGAGGCCAAGGGCGACTATCTCACGATCACGGACGCCGCCGAGGTCATCAAGCACACGGCCTACAAGGTCACCCGCGTGGGCGAGATCATCGGCAACGAGGTCGCCCAGCGCCTGAACCTGCCGTTCGGCGTGGCCGACCTCTCCCTGGCGCCGACGCCCGCCGTGGGCGACAGCGTGGGCGAGATCTTCCAGACGATGGGCCTCTCCTCGATCGGCGCTCCCGGCACGACGGCCATTCTGGCCATGCTCAACGACGCCGTGAAGAAGGGCGGCGTCTTCGCCTCCTCGCATGTGGGCGGCCTTTCGGGCGCCTTCATCCCCGTCTCCGAGGACAGCGCCATCGAGGCCGCGGCCCGCAGCGGCGCCCTCACGATGGAGAAGCTTGAGGCGATGACGAGCGTCTGCTCCGTCGGTCTCGACATGATCGCCATCCCCGGCGACACGTCCGCGGCCACGATCTCCGGCATGATCGCCGACGAAATGGCCATCGGCATGATCAACTCCAAGACCACCGCCGTGCGCATCATTCCCGTGCCCGGCAAGGGCGTCGGCGAAAAGGCCGTCTTCGGCGGCCTGCTCGGCGAAGCTGCGATCATCCGCGTGCCCGGCGGCGACTCGACGGGCTTCGTGAAGCTCGGCGGCCGCATCCCCGCGCCGATCCACTCCCTCAAGAACTGATCGGCTGAACCTGTCCGGGTCGCGGCGGACGCTCCGTCCGCCTGTCGCGACGACCATTCACGGCGCCGTCCTCCTGTTTTGGAGGCGGCGCCTTTTTTTTTGCTAGAAGAGAGGGTAAATACTGGTTTTGGTGGAAATTGTGCAGGGAGTGCGATACGCTATGTGGTGAGTTTCGCATGAGTACCGATATGATAAGTGGTATTGATACTGCGTGTATGATGGAAACGCGTGTGCCACAATCGTTTCGGGAATGAAGCCTTGGGGTTTGCCGTTTGTTTTTCCTATATGTCCGTACGAGCGGAACGAAGCCCGACAACGCAACCTTAAGGATGCTCCCTCATGAAAGCCAGCACCCCCATCGTCCCTTCTCTGGGCCTCAACGCCGTCCGCCTCTCACTCCTTTCCGGTGCCGTCACCGCTGCCCTTGGCGCCCCCGCAATGGCGCAGGAGAGCATGGAAATCGAGCTCGATCCCTTCGAGCATACCGTCTTCGTTCCGGGGGAGGACACGCGCGACGTTCTTGTGACGGGCGTGAAGACCGCAACGATCACGGCGGGCTTCAACAACGTCCTGATCGCCCCTCGTGTCGAGCAGGAAACGACCTTCAGGCTTCAGGGCTTCGGCGTCTCGAACGCCCTCACGGGCGTCTCGCTGGTCCTTCCCGCCGGCAAGGGTCCCGTGAACGTGCTGGCTTCGGGCGGCACAACGACCATCGTGATGGACACGTCGAACCTGCCTGAGGATGATGGTCAGGACGGCGGCTCTGGCAACGAAAATCCCGACGAAGACCTCGGTGATCTGGGTGGATTTCGTCTGCTTTCCGACGAGAATCAGGCTGATTATTCGGACGGTCAGTTCAAGGCGGGGGCGAAGCTTGTGCATGCGTTCGCAAACGGCGGGCGCGCCGCGCTTGAAACGGTGGGCAGGAACCCTCAGGACGTGCTTGTCATTGCAGGGCATCTCCACGTCACGCCAGATGTGCAGATGAGCTTCGGCGTCGAGGGCTCCGAAGAGACGAATGCCAACTTCCATCTGGGACCGTCGGCGGGCGTCGTGATCAACAAGTCGTGGTTCATGGGACTCGCCGAGGACAAGGGGGCGATCACGTTCGGCAAGGGGACGAAGGCCGTCTTTGAGAAGGGGGCCGTCTTCATCATCACGGACGGCATGGACGACCTGCGCGAACCTGAAGAGTTTGAGGCGGACGACGAGGCGCAGGAAGTGCCTGTGGAAGAGCGCCTCGTCTTTAAGGCGGTCGCGGGATCGGAGGTCACGGGCGTGGAGCACCTCGAGGGTTTTCTGACCAAGGATGGGCAGGTGTGCTCGATGAAGTTCGAGCAGACGGAGGACGGTTGGAGGGTCGTTGAGCGGGAGTGGCGCTACGAGGGGCCACTTGAGGAGGTCGTGAACGCACTGGGCGTCGAAGCCATGAAGGCCGATGCGCCCAAGGCGCTGCGCAAGGAGTTCCTCAGGAGGCAGAGCCCGAGTGAATTCGGCAAGACCATCAACTGGATGACCGAACTGATGGTGGGGGCGGGCACTTCGACGGAGATGATCAGGACGGCGGAGAACGTCGTCGAGCTCACGTCAAGGGCTGCAGTCGCCTTCGAGGACGACCAGGCCGTCAGGGTGTCCGCGAGAACAGGCTCGAGCAGGGGGCGCTTCAAGAGCGTCGATGGCAGTACAGGAGGATTCGCCGAGTGGTCGAGGGACGTGACGGGGCTTGACCTCGAGGTGCATCTCAGGCACCTCACCAGATTCGGCGGGTTGGTCGTCTCCTATGCCGACGCGGACGTCGGAAGCTCCTTCGATGTCTTCGACGTCAGTCAGGAGTCGAACATCGCTTCTCTGGCCGTCTACTACGGCGAATCAAGCGACAGGTTTGCGGTGACGGGCTACGGGATGTTCTCGGGCGCCAACGACAAGGTCCGCGTCATCTCGACGGGCGACATGCTCACCACGGGCGATCCGTCCCGCCGGGCCATGACGGCGGGCGTCGCGGGAAGCTTCTATCCCGACTGGGGCGGCTACAAGGACGTCAACTTCACGGGCGCCGTCTCCCTGACGAATTATCTTAAGTCGACATATGGGATCGCCTTTGACGGTGAGCGTGTCATGGACGTGGAGGAGGAGAGCAGGTGGGTGGGCACGCTGCAGCTGCAGGCGGGTTGGCACAGGCTCTTCCGTCCGGCGTCCTCGTCCTGGATCAAGGCCGACGTCACGCTCGGGGGACGCGTGCGCGCGGGCGACCTTGAGGTCAGGCAGACGGTGAGCGCGGGAGGCGCCTCCTCAAGCGTCGGGCACGACGACCTGACTCGAGGCGAGATCTTCGGCGACGCCGCCCTCAAGGTGCGTCTGCGCGACAGCGTGGCGGGGCTGCATGTCGGTGGCTCCACGGGGCCCGACGGCTCGCGCTCGTGGACGGGCGGCGTGTCGTTTGACTACCAGTTCTAGGCGGGGCCTGCGCCCGTCGTCGGAAGGCGTCGGGCGTCGCGGGTCTGCCTATCCGACAGATGATCCTCTAAAATGGAAGATGCAGGCGTGCGCTCTGCGGGAAGTCCGCGGGACGTCCGCCTGCATGACTGTTGAAGCCCTCCGCTGCTAGGAAAGAGGCCTGCGGAGGCGCCTGGAGGAGAAAAAACAGAAATGTCGGAAACGCCTGCCCTGGTCGTGGACGTCTCGCTTGCACGCAGCATGGTCGAGCCGCTCTATCGCGACCTTACCCTTCCGACCGGTGAGAACGTCATGCAGCATGCCGACGGCATCGCAAGCATTCTCAGAGAGGTCAGGGACGATCCGGAACTCATCAGCGCAGCCTATCTTTTCTGCGTGCCTTCCGTGATCCAGAATTCCGGCGAATGGATCGAAAAGAGCTTCGGTCCCGCCGTCAACGGGCTCGTGCAGGAGCTCGGACAAGTGAACGAACTTTCCCGCCGCGCCCGTTCCGAAAACGAGGAGGCGAACACGCGTCATCAGGTGGAGGCCATGCGCCGCATGTTCCTTTCGATGTGCAAGGACCTGCGCGTCGTCCTTCTCAAGCTTGCGAGCCGCCTGCAAACGCTGCGCTGGTTCGCCGCCTCGAAGCGCGAAGGCGCCGAGAAGTTCGGCACCGAGACGCTCGACCTTTACGCACCGCTGGCCAACCGCCTCGGCATCTGGCAGCTCAAGTGGGAGCTCGAGGACCTGTCGCTGCGTTTCACGCGCCCGTCCGAATACCGTGAGATCGCACAGCAACTCGACGAATCGCGCGAGCAGCGCATCGAGTTCATGCAGAGCGCCGTGCTGCGCATCCGCGGACTTCTTGAGGAGAACGGCATCAAGGCCGAAGTCTCGGGACGTCCGAAGCACATCTATTCGATCTGGAAGAAGATGCAGCGCAAGCACTTGCGCTTCGACCAGCTCTTCGACGTGCGCGCCGTGCGCATCATCGTCGATACGGTCGAGCGCTGCTACCAGGTGCTCTCCATCGTCCACGAGAACTTCCCCGTGATTTCGAAGGAGTACGACGACTACATCGCCAAGCCCAAGCCCAACGGCTACCAGTCGCTTCACACGGTCGTGACCGACAAGGCGGGCCGTCCGCTCGAGATCCAGATCCGCACCCGCGCCATGCATGAGTTCGCAGAGCTCGGCGTGGCCGCGCACTGGCGCTACAAGGAGGCAGGCAACTCCAACGGCGCGACGAGCGCCGAGGAGCAGCGCGTCGCCTGGCTTCGCCAGCTGCTCGCCTGGGGCAGCGACATGCAGAACCAGGGCCAGCCCGAGGGCGAGGCCGTGCTCGACGACCACATCTATGCGCTCACGCCGCAGGGCCGCGTGGTCGAGCTGCCCCGCGGGGGCACGCCCGTCGACTTCGCCTATGCCGTGCACACGCAGCTCGGCCACCGCACCAAGGGCGCGAAGGTCGACGGCGTGCTCGTGCCGCTCAACACCAAGCTCGAGACGGGCCAGACCGTCGAGATCATCGCCGCCAAGGTGGGACAGCCGTCCCGCGACTGGCTCTCCGCCGAGAAGGGCTTTGCGGCCAGTCCGCGCACCCGCAACAAGGTCCGCCAGTGGTTCAACGCCCAGCAGACTGCGGAGCTCACCGCCCAGGGCCGCGAGAAGATCGACAAGGAGCTTGCGCGCCTAGGCAAGACTGCGGTCAAGCTCGAGGATCTCGCCAAGCGCCTCGGTTATGAGGGCGTCGACGAACTCTGCCTTGCATACGGCAAGGAGGAGATCACGCAGACGGCGCTCGCCACCGCCGTGCAGCCGCCCAAGCCCGCCGCGCCCGAGCCCGACGAGGTCCTCATCCGCCAGTCCCGCAACACGGGCAAGAGCGACGTGCTCGTCGTGGGCGTCGACTCGCTCCTCACGCAGCTCGCTCGCTGCTGCCATCCCGTGCCGCCCGACGAGATCGTCGGCTACGTCACCCGCGGTCGCGGCGTGACGATCCACCGCGCCGACTGCCCGAACATCCGCAACATGTCCGAGCAGGACCACGGCCGCCTCATCGAAGTGAGCTGGGGCAGGGGAGGCGACGGCGTCTTCCCCGCCGAGGTCTTCGTCGTCGCGACCGACCGTCCCGGCCTCATCAGGGACATCTCGGAAATCTTCATGAAGGCCAAGCAGAACCTCGTGGGCATGAATTCCCAGAAGGTGAAGACCGACGTCCACATGCGCTTCACGGTCGAGATTCCCTCGGCTTCGAGCCTGACGTCCACGCTCACGACCATTCGCGAGCTCAAGGGCGTCCTGTCGGCACGCCGCTGCTGATTTTGCAGGCCTCCTGAGGCTGGGTTACAAATAAAATACCGTAAAAACGGTAGGCGAGAAATTTCGGCTTCTCGCCTTTTTTGTTGTGCGACAGGGTCTTTCGAGTTTTTAGGTGCGGAGCGTCGAAAAATTATTTTTCGATGGTCTTGCTTTTTCAAAAATCTCAGGCATAATTTCGTTCTCACACGGCAGGCACGTAGCTCAGTTGGTTAGAGCATCACCTTGACATGGTGGGGGTCGTTGGTTCGAATCCAATCGTGCCTACCAGGAACTTCTTCCTGCGACGTCCGTGTGAAGCGGTTCAAGGACCGCGAATGCAAGAGTTTGCAAATGCGCAAAATCTCAGGCATAATAAAAACCTTGACAGGCACGTAGCTCAGTTGGTTAGAGCATCACCTTGACATGGTGGGGGTCGTTGGTTCGAATCCAATCGTGCCTACCAGAATTTTATTTGGGATTTTGTTGAACGATGTGTTCTTCGCAGACTTTTCGCACAACAACACCCTCTCTTTGAAAAATTGAGGGCGTGAGCGAAACGTTGTCCAACAAAATGTCCAAGGCAAAGAAGTGCGGCTCATGTCCGCACTTTTTTTTCGCCTGTAGAAAACGAGGTTAAAAATGGTTGCAATTACCCTTCCGGACGGCTCCAAGCGCGAATTCGCCGCCGCCGTCACCGTTGCCGATGTCGCCGCCGACATCGGTGCCGGTCTGGCCAAGGCCGCTCTCGCCGGCCGCGTCGACGGCAAGCTCGTCGACCTCTCCCATGTGATCGACAAGGACGCTCAGGTCGCCATCATCACGGGCCGCGACGCCGAAGGTGTTGAAATCATCCGTCACTCGACCGCCCATCTGATGGCGCAGGCCGTGAAGGAGCTTTACCCGGAAGCCCAGGTCACGATCGGGCCGGCCATTGAAAACGGCTTCTACTACGACTTCTCCTACAGCCGTCCGTTCACCCCCGAGGACCTCAAGGCCATCGAGGAGCGCATGGACGAGATCGTCAAGCGCAACATCAAGATCGAACGCATCGAGATGTCCCGCGACGAAGCCGTGAAGTTCTTCACGGATCTCGGCGAAAAGTACAAGGCCGAACTCATTGAAGCCATCCCGCAGGGTGAAACGATCTCGCTCTACCGTCAGGGCGACTTCACCGACCTCTGCCGCGGCCCCCATGTGCCGTCCACGGGCGCCCTCAAGGTGCACCGTCTGATGAAGGTTGCCGGCGCCTACTGGCGCGGCGACTCCAAGAACGAGATGCTCCAGCGCATTTACGGCACCGCCTGGGCCACGAAGGACGACCTCAAGGCCTATCTGACGATGCTTGAGGAAGCCGAAAAGCGCGACCACCGTCGCCTCGGCCGCGAGCTCGACCTCTTCCACCTCCAGGACGAGGCCCCGGGCATGATCTTCTGGCATCCGAAGGGATGGGCCCTCTGGCAGGTGATCGAGCAGTACATGCGCCGCATCTACCAGGACAACGGCTACGGCGAAGTCAAGGCTCCGCAGCTTCTCGACCGCTCGCTCTGGGAACGTTCCGGTCACTGGGCCAAGTATCGTGACAACATGTTCACGACCGAGTCCGAGAACCGCTACTACGCCCTCAAGCCGATGAACTGCCCGGGCCACATCCAGATCTTCAACTGCGCGCTGCGCAGCTACCGTGATCTGCCGTTCCGCCTCGGCGAATTCGGCCAGTGCCACCGCAACGAACCCTCCGGCTCGCTCCATGGCATGATGCGTGTTCGCGGCTTCACCCAGGACGACGGCCACATCTTCTGCACGGAAGACCAGATTCTCGCCGAATGCGAAGCCTTCACGAAGCTCGTCAAGGACGTCTACCAGGACTTCGGCTTCACCGAGATCGCCTACAAGGTCGCCACACGCCCCGAAATGCGCATCGGTGAGGACGCCGTCTGGGACAAGGCCGAGCATGCCCTGATGCAGAGTCTTGACGCTCTCGGCATCAAGTATGAAGTTCTTGAGGGTGAAGGCGCCTTCTACGGTCCCAAGATCGAATATCATCTTAAGGACTGCCTCGGTCGCTCTTGGCAGTGCGGCACCATCCAGGTGGACTTCCAGATGCCGGGCCGCCTCGGCGCCGAGTACGTCGCCGAAGACAACTCGCGCAAGGTTCCCGTCATGCTTCACCGCGCCATCCTCGGTTCTCTCGAACGCTGGATCGGCATGCTGATCGAAGAATACGCCGGCGCCTTCCCGACCTGGCTCGCCCCGGTCCAGTGCGCGGTCGCCTGCATCACGGACGCCCAGAAGGACTACGCCGACGAAGTCGCCGCCAAGCTTCACGCTGCCCGCATCCGCGTGCAGTCTGATTTGCGCAGCGAAAAGATTAACTATAAAATCCGCGAATTGAGCCTGCAGAAGATTCCGTACATTCTCGTCGTGGGCGAGAAGGAAAAGCAGGCCGGTTGCGTGGCGGTTCGCGCCCGCGGTGGCAAGGACCTCGGCTCGATCAAGCTCGATGACTTCATCGCGATGATCAAGCAGGAGGACGAAGCCCGCTCGCCCTTTGCGCACTAACCGCAAAACTAACGATTTAGGAGATTGTCATAGCACAAGATCGCAAGCATCGGATCAACGGTGAGATCCGAGTTCCTGAGGTCCGACTGACCGGCGTCGATGGCGCCCAGATCGGCATTGTCCGCACTGCGGAAGCCCTGCGCATGGCTGAGGACGCCGACGTTGACCTCGTTGAGATCGCGCCGAACGCCCAGCCGCCGGTCTGCCGCCTGATGGACTACGGCAAGTTCCGTTATCAGGAACAGAAGAAGGCTCAGGAAGCCAAGGCCAAGCAGAAGGTGATTCAGGTCAAGGAAGTGAAGTTCCGCCCGGTGACGGACGAAAACGACTTCCAAACGAAGCTCCGCTCCCTGGTGCGATTCCTCAATGACGGCGACAAGGCCAAGGTCACGCTGCGCTACCGCGGCCGTGAAATGGCTCACCAGCAGTTCGGCATGGAGCTGATGGACCGCATCCGCACGGAGCTCGCCGAAGTGGCTCAGGTTGAACATCAGCCCAAGCTCGAAGGCCGCCAGATGATCATGGTGCTGGCTCCTAAAAAGAAAAAGTGATTTTTTCACACACTGCCTCAAAATTGAGGTAGAATTCTGTCTTTCCCAAAAAACGGACCGCAAGTCGGTCCGTTTTTTGGATAACAAGTGAGCCTCGGGCTTGAGAAAGTTCCCGTCGTCTGGATGGGGCGCCTGTGGTTCATCAAATAAAGAGGTAACGGCAAATGCCGAAGATGAAGACTAAGCGCGCTGCCGCCAAGCGTTTCAAGCCGCGCGCCAGTGGCTCGATCAAGCGTGCCCACGCTACGAAGCGTCATATCCTTACGAAGCGTACGACGAAGAACAAGCGCCAGCTCCGCGGCATGGTCGATATCCATGAATCCGATATCGCTTCCGTGCGTCGCATGCTGCCTTACGCCTAATTAAAGGAGATATAGAAGATGCCCCGAGTTAAGCGTGGTGTGACGGCTCGTGCCCGTCATAAGAAAGTTTTCGCCCTTTCCAAGGGCTTCAGCCTCCGCCGCAACAACGTCTACCGTGTTGCCAAGCAGGCTGTCATGCGCGCCGGTCAGTATGCCTATCGTGACCGCCGTGACAAGAAGGGTACGTTCCGCCGTCTGTGGATCGCCCGTATCAATGCCGGCGCTCGCGCCAACGGCATGACCTACTCCGTGTTCATGAACGGCCTCAAGAAGGCCGGCATCGGTCTCGACCGCAAGGTCCTTTCCGACATGGCCATCTTCGACAAGGAAGGCTTCGCCTCCCTCGTCAACCAGGTCAAGGGTGCCTAATTCGAAGCATGTCCGGACGGACGGTTTGCACTGAATCGTCTTGCTTTCATCCGGAAGCTTTGAGAAGAAGAGACTCGGTATTCGCTGGGTCTCTTTTTTTGGTTCATCTCGGAAGTCCGTGGAACGCGGCCTTGACTTTTAAGAAAAAGTACAGATCGTCTCGGAAGCCATAAGCTCGTCGCTTAATTTGCTTGA
>NZ_JH815513.1:409766-420295 GCF_000297775.1 Sutterella wadsworthensis 2_1_59BFAA | reverse complement strand
CTTGAACGGCGCAAGCCATTCTACGGCTTCCATTGGATGTCCTTTGCAATGAAGGCAGTCCACTCGTCGAAATGTCACGTTGAGCTCAACAAAATACCCTAAAAGGGAGCACTCCTTGATTCTTCTGGAAACATAGCTGTGAACGAGCGGTGCCTCATGGCGGCAGCGCGAACATATCGGCATTGATCCTTCGACAGGTCGCAAATCAAGAATGAGAGTCTTCCTGCCATCTACGGGCGAGACTTGAATCTTGAAAGAAGTGATCTGGAAGCCGGGCCATGGATCGAGAGATTTGAAAAGTTGCCCTACAATATTGGTCATAGCGCTCATCCTTTTTTCGCGGTTCTTCTCTAGTAACTTGAATCTGCCTGAAATTTGGAGTGAGCGCTACTTTTTTTCTTGGAGGGAGCCGACCAGACTTTTTCTTAAAAGTCAAGGCCGCGTTCCACGGACTTCCGAGATGAACCCTTTTTTTTCGCCCTTTTTTCCGTCCTTCGAGGACTCCGAGGCCGCAGCGCTTTCCCGTGAAAGCCTGCGGTCTGTCGCTTTTGAGCAAAAAAAATGGACATGATGACAAACCGTTCATCACCCATCTATGATGAAAAATAAGGAGCAGGTGCATCGCCAACCATTCAGATCAGCTCATGAAGAGATACGGGTGCGACGCAGATCTCGGTGTGGTGATGAGGGCTTGGTTCCTGCGAATCTTTCATGATGCGACTTCGGGCCGCAGGGGGGCGTGCTTTGCTCTCATCTTTTTCATGAAAAAAAGAGGCCGAAAGGCATCAGAATTTTCCCTAGGGCGTTGTGCCTAGACGGAGGGGTGTCTGTTCTCGTCAAAGTGACGAAAACGACTGCGCCTTCGGTGGGGTTCGTCGAAGCTCCTGCCGAAGTCTTGTCCGGGCGTCGGGGCGTCTAGTACAAACGCCCGAGGCAGTCCGAAAGTCGGCGCAGGTATACTGCGATGCGTGGTAAACCCCGACAACGGATCACCGCCGTCGCTGGGGCGCCTTTCGCAGAAGAACGATTCAATCGTCTTCACTTCAACCCTCCCTCCGAAAAAGGACAAGACTCATGGCGGATCCCAAGACTCAGACTGCCTGCGAGGAGAATCCGAAGGTGGGCTTCGGCGCGTACATCGCGCTCGCGCTTGCCATCATCATCTTCTCCGGCGTCTTCTACAAGATGCCCGACGCCTACAAGTGGCTCGGCGCCTTCGACTACACGACCCTCATCGGCAAGTACGGCACTATCGCCGGCACGGCCAGCAACTTTCAGGGCTCCGGCGGCTTCAGCGCCCGCGCGGGCTTCCTCTTCTCCCTCAATCTGTTCCCCGGTGTCATGCTCGCCATGGGCCTCATTGAGGTGCTCTCCTTCTACGGCGCTCTGCGTGCCGCTCAGGTCATCCTGACGCCGCTCCTCAAGCCGATCCTCGGCGTGCCGGGCTACACGGGCCTTGCCCTCATCACCGACCTTCAGTCCACCGACGGCGGCGCCGCCATCACGCGCGCCCTGCACGACGAAGGCCGCATCACGACGAAGAACCTCGTGACGATCTGCGCCTGGCAGTATACGGGCGCGGGCTGCGTGTCCAACTACTACTCCACCGTCTCCGGTCTCTTCACGCTCTTCACCGTGAAGGTCTGGATCCCGATGGCCCTCATTCTGGTCCTCAAGTTCGTGGGCGGCGCTCTGATCCGCACCATCCTCAGCACCGTTTATCGCAAGGACTTCGAAAATGACTAATCACTCCACCACCTCGAAGAATCCCTTCGACATCTTCATCGTCGGCCTGCGCAAGGGTCTCGACATCGGTCTCTACAGCCTGCTGCCGAACGTGCTGATGGCCTTCGTGCTCACGTACATGCTGAATCTCTTCGGCGTCATGAAGTTCCTCGGCGACACCTGCGGCGGCGTGATGGGCGCCTTCGACCTTCCGGGCGAGGCCATCACGGTGCTTCTCGCCACGTGGCTCTCCTGCGGCGCCGGTGTCGGCGTTGCCGCCAGCCTGGCCGCTGCCGGCCAGCTCAACGCCCATGACGTGACGATTCTCGCGCCGGCCTTCATTCTGATGGCCTCCCAGATCCAGTACATGGGCCGTCTTCTCGGCGTGGCCAACTGCCCGAAGAAGTACTGGCCGCTGCTCATGTTCAACAGCGTCTTCATGGCCTGCCTTGGCATGATCGTGATGCGCTTCGTCGCCTGACCGCGTCCCTGAGCAATCACAACCCGAAAGCCGACGGCTTTAGCCGCCGGCTTTCGCGCTTTCCGGTTCTTCAAAATTTTGGGAATGCAGACAAGTCGTTGTAAAATAAGATTTTTCGTCGGTCCTCTCTTGCGATGGGAGCCTCTTGCGAAAAGAAGCCGGAGACCATTCGGGCCTTTTTTCGCAACAGGCTGTCGCAGCAGGCATCCTCCGCGTCAGGCGTTACCCTCGGATGAGGATGCGCGGCCGCCATGGACCGGACGGGTGATCCCGCCCGGTTTTACAACATCAAAGTCGAGATCAGTGAACATGCAGGATCTTTCCGAACTCATCGAGTCCGCGCGTCAGGACTTCGCTCAGGCAGAGCAGCCCGCTGCCCTGGAAGACGCCAAGGCCAAGTACATCGGCAAAAGCGGCGCCGTGACGGCTCTCATGAAGAGCCTCGGCCAGCTCGCGCCCGAAGAGCGCCGCGCCCGCGGTCAGGAAATCAACAAGGCCAAGGCCGCTATCGAAGCCGCGCTCAACGCCCGCCGCGAACAGCTCGCTCAGGCCGCCATGCAGGCCAAGCTCGCCAGCGAAGCGATCGACGTGACCCTTCCGGGCCGCGTCCGCACCGAAGGCGGCATCCACCCCGTCATGCGCACATGGATGCGCATCGAGGAGATCTTCCGCTCCATCGGCTTCGACGTTGCCGACGGTCCCGAAATCGAAAGCGACTGGTTCAGCTTCACGGCCCTCAACAACCCGCCCAACCATCCCGCCCGCTCCATGCAGGACACGTTCTACGTGGACCGCTGCGACGAGGAAGGCCGCCAGCTGCCGCTGCGTCCGCACACCTCTCCGATGCAGGTTCGCTACGCCCGCACGCATGAGGCTCCGATCAAGATCATCGCCCCGGGCCGCACCTACCGCGTCGACTCCGACGCTACGCACTCCCCGATGTTCCATCAGGTCGAAGGCTTGTGGATCGGTGACGACGTGAGCTTCACCGACCTCAAGGGCGTCTACAGCGACTTCCTGCGCCGCTTTTTCGAGACGGATGACCTCGTCGTTCGCTTCCGTCCGTCCTACTTCCCGTTCACCGAGCCGTCCGTTGAAGTTGACATGATGTTCACGAGCGGCCCGCGCAAGGGCAAGTGGCTCGAGATCTCGGGCGCCGGCGAAGTGCACCCGAACGTCGTGCGCAACTTCGGCCTCGATCCTGAAAAGCACATCGGCTTCGCGTTCGGCTCCGGCCTCGAGCGCCTCACGATGCTCCGCTACGGCATCGACGACCTGCGCCTCTTCTTCGAAGGCGACCTGCGCTTCCTGCGTCAGTTCAACTAACCGGGCCAACCATCGAAAGGAATTACTGAAATGCTGTTTACAGAAGAGTGGCTGCGTCAATATTGCAATCCGCAGCTCAGCACCGAAGAGCTTGCCGAAACGCTCACGATGGCCGGCCTTGAAGTCGAGGAGGTCACGAGCGTGGCTCCCGCCTTCACGGGCGTAGTCGTCGCCGAGGTCCTCACCTGCCGCGATCATGAGAACTCCGACCATCTGCACGTCTGCGAAGTGAATGCCGGCACGGGCGAAACGCTCCAGATCGTCTGCGGCGCCCCGAACGTGCGCGCCGGCATCAAGGTCGCCTGCGCCACGATCGGCGCCGTCCTGCCGGGCGACTTCAAGATCAAGAAGTCCAAGCTGCGCGGCGTCGTGTCCATGGGCATGCTCTGCTCCGCCCGCGAACTCGGCATCAGCGAAGAGCACAACGGCATCTGGATTCTTCCGGAAGACGCGCCGATTGGCACGGACATCCGCGAGTACGCCAGGCTCGACGACTCCAAGATCGAGATCAAGCTCACGCCGAACCGCGGCGACGCGCTCTCCGTTACGGGAGTCGCCCGCGATCTCCATGCCGTGACCGGCGCTCCGCTCGTCATGCCCGCCATGGATCCGGTGCCCGCCACATGCGAATGCGTCAAGCCCGTCGTGATCGAAGCCCCCGACCTCTGCGGCCGCTTCACGGGCCGCGTGATCCGCAACCTCAATCCCGCCGCCGAGACGCCGCAGTGGATGCGCGACCGCCTCGAGCGCGCCGGCATGCGCCACATCTCCGCGCTCGTCGACATCTCGAACTACGTCATGCTCGAGCTCGGCCGTCCGACGCACTTCTTCGACCTCGCCAAGCTTGAAGGCGACCGCATCACCGTGCGCTGGGCCCGCGAAGGCGAAAGCCTGAAGCTGCTCAACGAGCAGACGGTCGAACTCACGCCCTACTACGGCGTGGTCTGCGACGGCGACACGCCGTCGTGCATCGCCGGCATCATGGGCGGCGAAAAGAGCTCCGTCTCCGAAACGACGACCGACCTCTTCATCGAGGCCGCCTTCTGGCAGCAGCTCGCCATCCAGGGCCGCTGTCGCAAGCTCAACTTCTCGACGGACGCCGCCTACCGCTTCGAGCGCGGCGTCGACTTCGGCACGAACGCCCAGCACATGGAATACGTCACGCGCCTCGTCCTCGAGATCTGCGGCACGTCCGAAACCCGCGTGGGCCCGGTCGACGACCAGATCGTCAACCTCCCCGAAAGGAAGCCCGTCACGATGCGTGTCGCCCGCTGCCTGAAGGTGGTCGGCATGGACATCCCCGTCGAGGCCATGCACAACACGTTCACGCGCCTCGGCTTCGAATACACGTTCGACGGCGAGGTCTTCACGGTTCAGGCTCCGTCGCACCGCTTCGACATCGAGATCGAGGAGGACCTCATCGAGGAGGTTGCCCGTCTCTACGGCTACGAAAAGCTTCCCGACCGTCCGCCGCTCGCCCGCATTGCGATGAAGTCTCCGAAGGAGGCCTCCCGCACGGGTCACGCGCTTCGCCGTGAAATGGCCGTCCTCGGCTATCAGGAGCTCATCAACTTCTCGTTCGTGCCCGAAGCCTGGGAAAAGGACTTCGCCGGCAACGACGCGCCGATCCGCCTGCTCAACCCGATCGCGAGCCAGCTTTCCGTCATGCGCACGCAGCTCGTGGGCGGTCTCGTCGACATCCTGAAGTACAACCTCAACCGCAAGGCCGAACGAGTCCGCGTCTTTGAGCTCGGCCGCGTGTTCTTCCCGGATCCCGCCGTGCTTGACGGTCCGTGGTCCGTCAAGGGCGTGCGCCAACCGTCCCACATCGCAGGCCTCGCCTACGGCACGGCCAGCGACGTTCAGTGGGGCGTCGAAGCCCGCCGCGTCGACTTCTACGACGTCAAGGGCGACGTCGAGCGCCTCGTCGCTCCGCTCAAGGCCCGCTTCGTGAAGGAGGTCTTCCCCGCCCTTCATCCGGGTCGCAGCGCCGCCATCTACGTCGGCGAAAAGCGCGTCGGCTTCATCGGCGAACTTCATCCGAAGCTCGTGCACGAATACGGCCTGCCCAATGCGCCGGTCGTCTTCGAGCTTGAGGTCGAGCCGCTTCTCACGCTCGAGCTGCCGCGCTACACGCCCGTGAGCAAGTTCCAGCCGATGCGCCGCGACGTCGCCGTCGTGGTACCTGCCGACTTTGAAGTGCAGGTTCTCATGGACGCCGTCAACGACGCCCGCGTCTCCGACGCCCGTCTCGGCGCGCTCGTCTCTTTCGGTCTCTTCGACCTCTATCGTCCGAAGACCGACGAGGGCGATGCCGAGAAGTCGCTTGCCTTTGCCGTCGAGCTCAACTCGACGGGCGAGGAGGCCCTTACGGACGCAGAGGCTGATGCAACGATGCAGGCCCTCGTCGAGGTGCTCGAACGTGCCGGTGCACGCCTTCGCGCTTGATCAACGTCTTCATCCTGCGATCTGCGCCCTCTCCGTGAGGGCGCAGGTCGAGAATCCTTATGAAATCCTTCACTGAATCTGGTGTCCTCTTCCCCGACGACTGGGAGAACGAGCCCGAAGAGCCCGCGGTTCCGCCGCCCGCCCCCGAGCCCAAGCCCGAGCGCAAGGTGCGTGACACGGCCGCAAGGCCCGCCCCGAAGCTCGCGTCCGAGGACGAAGACCTGGACTACGGCACGCCCTGCTTCAAGAGGGCGGACCTGGTCGATCTGCTCTGCGAGGAGCACGGGTTCGATGTCGCCGAGAGCCGCGCCTTCGTGGCGGAGTTCTTCGACATGATCTTCGACCATCTCGTGCAGGGACATATGGTCAAGCTCTCGGGACTGGGCAGGTTCTCCGTGCGCTACAAGGCGCCGAGACCCGCCCGGAACCCCTGGACGGGCGAAACGGTCATGCTCGAGGAGCGTACGGTGGTCTGCTACCAGTCCTCCGACACTCTCAACACTCGCGTCACTGCGAAGCTTCGTGAGAAGAAGAAGGGCTGAAAACGCCTGCAAAAAGGCAGGGCTATCACGTAAATATGGTATTTGAAGAAATGCTCTTGCTTTTTTCGGCAAGCTAGGATAAACTTCAAATCCTTCGGGGCGTAGCGCAGCCTGGTAGCGCACTTGCATGGGGTGCAAGGGGTCGCGAGTTCGAATCCCGCCGCCCCGACCAAATCCAGGAAAAGAGGTTGTTCAGAAATGAACAGCCTCTTTTTTTTCATCCGTACCTAGCGCCCGGGGGCCTCCGGTCGTTTCGAGCCGTAAGGTTCCCTTGAGGTTCGCGGTCTAACATTCATGATGCAGGCGTCCGCACGCGGCGGGCGCCTTTCGATTCCACGACCCAAGGAGAGACGTCATGACGCCGCAGGAAGCCGTCAGTGCATTTTTCAACACCATGAGGAGCGAGACCGATCAGGCGGGTCTCATGTACTCGCAGTTCGCCGTCGTTCAGGCGCTCGATTACGTCATCGACCGCTGGGAGGATCTCAACCCGCTCGCCCGCGACAAGGCGGGGAACCGCACTCGAGAATGGCTCGAGCACCTTGAGACGGTCTTCGGCGGCATGAGCACCGAGGAGCTCTGCGCGCACAAGTTCGACTTCTCCGCCGAGCTTCGCGACATCGCCGACCGCGGCTTCACCGAGGACCGCGTGATCCCCGACTACAGGGGCGACAACTTCCAGCGCGTCGCACAGGCCCGCGCCATTCTCGCCGACGGCATCTACGGCTCCGTCGACGGCATCGTCGCGCACATCAGGGACCAGGGCTGCCCCTACGCACTCCACGCCACGAGCCTTGAAATCGTCCGTCGCCTCGCTCGCATCGACGTCGAGCGCTTCGGTGAGGACAACTGCCCCGGCCAACTGAAGATGCTCGAGACGATCGAGTCGCTGCGCGGCTGATTTGCATAAGTCGACATATGCGCGTCCGAACTTCGGACGCGTACCCGAAGTCCCGTCCGGCGTCCGCCTGCGGGACTTTTGCGTTTGAGTCTTCATGCCCCTTCTTGCGCTTTCATCGGGCAGGCTTTGCTAAGATCGAAGGATGCCGCCTGCGCACGCCGCAGCCGGCGCTCAGAAAAAGAGGAGAGGATAGTGCGTACTGCATTCAAACTTCTGCCGGTCGTCGCCGGCATCTTCGCCGCGGCCTTTGCCGCTCCGTCCCACGCCGTCGGCGGCCCGAGCGGCCTCAAGGTGGGCTATGCCGTGCAGGGCACGCTCGGCGAGACGATCGTGAATCCCTACGGGCTTGCGCCCCTCACTGCCGTCATCAGGAACGGCGGCTACGTCCTCAAGCATGCGACCGTGCGCATCGTCCCGAAGGAGGGGGGCCAGGAGATCAAGTACGACGTTGGCTCGCAGACCCTGCGCACGCACGGCGGAATTCCCGTCTTCGGCCTCTACGCGGGCTGGCGCAATACGGTCGAGGTGACCTATACGCGCGTCTTTCAGGGCGAGGAGAAGACCGTGACGGAAAGCTACGTGATCAACACGCAGCCTGCCTGGCTTGAAACGACGGGAAATCCCGCGATTGCCCAGAACTTCATGACGGCCAAGGTGACGACGCCCGCGCCCAAGGAATTCTCAGATCGCCTCTACTTCATCAACAATCTCGGCGCAGCCGATGTGCGCGCGAGTCGCGCGGTCTGGAACAATCCCGTGGGCGGCGCCCTGCAGTGGAACAATCCGCCGCGAAACGCGATTCTCGACACGAAGGGCGAGATCCGCTGGTACATGAAGGCCGACCGCATCTATGATCCCGAGTCGCTCTACGACGCGGGCATCATGATGGGCTTCCATCAGAACGCCGACGGCGCGCTCTCCTGGGGCTACGGCCAGCACTATGCGAAGTACGATCTGCTCGGCCGCAAGGTCTTCAACCGCCGCCTGCCCGCCAACTACGCCGACTTCAGCCACGCGATGATGCCCGCTGAAAACGGCGGCTACTTCCTGCGCGTCGCTTCGCCCGACCTCAGGCGCGCCGACGACACGCGCGTGCGCACGGTCCGCGACGTGATCATCGAGGTCGACGCCTCGGGCGAGGTCGTCGACGAATGGCGCCTCTTCGAGATTCTTGATCCGAACCGCAACATCGTCCTCAAGTCGATTGACCAGGGCGCCGTCTGCCTCAACATCGACACGTCGCAGTCGGGCAAGACGCTTTCCGCCGAGCAGCTCGCCAAGCTCGAGGCCCAGCACGCCTTCGGTGACATCGCGGGCACGGGTGCGGGCCGCAACTGGGCCCACGTCAACTCAGTCGACCACGACCCCGTCGACGACTCGATCATCCTCTCCTCCCGCCACCAGTCCGCCGTCGTCAAGATCGGCCGTGACAAGCAGGTGAAGTGGATCCTCGCCGCCCCGAACGGCTGGCGCGACGGTCTGAAGGACAAGGTCCTCACGCCCGTCGGCAAGGACGGCAGGCCCCTCTCGTGCCGCATCGGCAAGTGCGAGGGCGGCTTCGACTGGACCTGGACGCAGCACACCGCCTGGAAGATCGATGAGCTGAGCAAGGGCGACATTGTCTACGTCTCCGTCTTTGACAACGGCGACGGCCGCGCCTTCGTGCAGCCCGAGGACCAGAACGAGAAGTACAGCCGTGCCGTCGTCTACAAGATCGACCAGAAGGCTATGACCGTCGAGCAGGTCTGGGAGTACGGCAAGGAACGCGGCCATGAGCTCTACTCGCCGATCACGTCCTCCGTCGAGTATCAGGCCGACAAGAATTCGGTCGTCGTCTATTGGGCGAGCATCGGCACGGGTAGCAAGACCGGCCCCGCGCCCGTCCTGACGGAATTCCGCTGGGGCGAAACGAAGCCTGCCTTCGAGATGCACCTCAAGGGCGGTCTGGGCTATCGCGCACTACCGATCGATGCGCAGAAGGCTTTCGTTCGCTGACGCTCCTGCAGCCTGACGGGCCGACAGGATGACAAGGGGAGGATTCCGCAGGTAGTCCTCCCTTTTGTTATCTAACGGGCCGTAAAACCTCTCCATTCATGGGGAGGATATAAGGCCCAAATGGGCATTTGGTCGTAAAGCACGCATTCTTGAAGGAAGTGTGCCATGATGTTCAGATGAAGATCACCTGCGCCTTTCAATACGAACTCTATGTTGACGAGACCCGACGTGCGGCCTTGAGCCGAAACGCCGGTTGCCGCAGGTTTGTCTTCAACAAGGCGTTGGGGATCCAAAACGAGCGCAAGTCTAAAGGTGAAAAGCTTCTCACCTACAAGGAGCTCGCCCACGAGTTGGTGCTCTGGAAAAAACAACCCGAGACCGCCTTCCTTCGAGAGGCCATGGCCCAACCGCTCCAGCAAGCCCTGCTCGATCTCGATCGCGCCATCAGCGACAGCTTCCGTCCCAAGAGCGATCCGGCACACAAAGGATGGCCGAAGTTCAAGGCGAAAGATATCGGAGACGGCTTTCGGGTTCCGCAGTTTGCTCCAGAACACATCGACAATGCCAACGGGCGAGTCAAGCTCCCGAAGATCGGCTGGATTCGATACCGTAGAACGCGCGCCATCGCGTTTGAGTGTGCGAACGGGACGCTCGTTCCCGGTGTCGTGAAACAGATTCACGTCAAGAAGGACTGCGGCCGCTGGTTCGTGATCTTCACGGTTGAGTTCGAAGTCCAGGCCCCCGACATGAAGGCGCTCGATGTCGGAATCGACGTCGGCGTCGTGCATGCCGTCGCGACGAGCGACGGACGATTCTACGATCTCGACACGGAGAAGATTCGCTCGATCGAGAAACGCATTGCGGGCTTGAAACGCAAGCTTTCGCTCAACCAGGAGTCGCGAAAGAAACTCGCGAAGTTGGGACTGGCGGAGCCTTTTGACAAGAAGCAGCCGAGTCGCAAGCGCCGTCAGCTCAAGGAGAGGATTCAAAACCTATACCGAAAGATTCGTTGCATTCGACAGGATTTCCACAGGAAGACGGCGCATGCGCTCGCGCAGGAGTACGGCTGCGTGTACGTCGAGGACCTGAAGGTGAAGAACATGACGGCGTC
>NZ_JH815513.1:404943-408526 GCF_000297775.1 Sutterella wadsworthensis 2_1_59BFAA | reverse complement strand
TTCGTGTTCATTGGATGCACCCGTTTGGCGGGCTCCGATTATCCCATGGACACAAAATTTCTGACGCTCTCCTCAACTACGGATACAGCATTCTTGAAAAGTTCTGCTGGTCTGCTTTGGAAAATGCAGGGTTGGAACTCTATGCAGGACTGCTGCACGTCGACCGCCCCGGCAAACCCTCCCTTGTGCTGGACTTCATGGAAGAGTACCGAGCCTGGGTCGTGGACCGAAACATCATCAAGCTCAGAGCGCGTCTGGGAAAGGAAACCAGTCTGACTCCCGATCTCAAAACCGAAATCATCAACGGCATCGATGCAACCATGAGTGCTTTCATTACTCATCGCGGCAAAAAGGTCCGGCTCGAGAACATCATGCAACGTCAAGCATATCGTCTGGCCGGCGCGATGACGGACGGCAAGCGCTACAAGTCGATCAGGTTCAAGTGGTGAAGTCATGAGTCTTTACGTCAAATATCTTGTCTGCTACGACATCTCCAATACCAGAACCCGCTCGAAGTTTTTCGATTTTCTCAAAGACCTCGGACTGACGCCGATTCAAAAATCCGTTTTCTTCGGCGATCTCAAGACTCCGGAGGTACGCTCGTTGAAAGCGGCAGCTGAAAAATGGCTCGACGCCTCCTGCGACTCCTGCCTGTACTTCCCCTGCCATTTGAAAGTTGAGGACATCAGAAAATGCTTTGGCCTTAAGCACTTCACATACATTGAGCCGCATGAAAACAGAGTCATCTAGCATTCCCGCATCCCTACTGCGACAGTACTGCTTCTGCCCACGCATTCCATTTTTCACGTATGTAAGGCAACTACATCCGCCCCGCGCACCCTGGGTAGAAGCGGGAGTTGCAATGCATCAGAGGATCGAACAACTGCTCAAGCGAAGGGATCTCACCAAGCTCACATCGGGGCGGTCTTACAGACTGAAAACGGAAGTCCCCCTCTATTCTCCGGATGCGCCCTTTCATGGCATCTGCGACGCTGTACTGGAACTTGAAGACGGTACGTACATTCCGCTGGAGATCAAGTCCGGAAACGCTTCCCCGCACACGGGCGAGATCATTCAGCTTTGTGCATACGCCGTTTTGCTTGAACAACTGCATGGCGGCAGGATCGATATCGGCTTCATTCTTTACGAGACCAAATCCAAGCACAAGGAAATTCTCTTCACCGATGCCGTTCGGCGAAAACTCGACTTCTGCGTTGAAGCAATCCAGCGTGACGCAGCCAAAGCACTTGTACCGCAGACTTCGGCCTCGGACGCTCAATGCACGCAGTGTGAATTCATGAATTTTTGCGCGGACAGGCTGTAAGTTTTGAACCTATTCAAGCACCCCTCTTGAGGAATTTGACGCTAAGATAGTGGGCTCACACATGAGGATGAAGCGAACACATGACGGACTTGATTGAAGATCCCGCCGCGCAGGCCGTGCGCAGGCCTCCGCAGAGCATCAACAGCGAGCAGTCCATTCTGGGCGGCCTGATGATCGACAACAATGCTCTTGACAGCATCGTCGACATCATTCAGCCCGATGACTTCTACCGCCGCGATCACAAGATCATCTATGAGCACATCGCGGCGATGATCCAACGCGGCCGCCCTGCTGACTCACTGACCGTCGCCGAGTCGCTCCGCGATGCCGGCCTCGACACCGACACCGACACCGGCGGTTTTGCGTATCTTGCGGAACTCGTCAACAACACGCCCTCCGCCGCCAACATCCGCCGCTATGCCGAAATCGTTCACGACAAATCAGTTCTGCGCCAACTGATCAGTGCGGGCGACCACATGGTCACGTGCGCGCTGCAGCCCGAAGGACGCGAAACAGCGCAGATCCTCGATGAGGCCGAGCGCATCGTGCTCGCGATCAACGAACGCAATTCTCGCGGCCAGCGCGGCTTCCAGCCCATGGCCACGCTCGTTCGAGAAGTTTCCGAGAAGATCATCGATCTTTACCAGAACCAACAGGGCTCGGAAGTCACAGGCGTGCCGACGGGCTATCCCAATCTCGACAGAGAGCTTGCGGGTCTGCAGCGCGGCGACCTGATCATCATCGCGGGCCGTCCGTCGATGGGCAAGACCTCGTTCGCCATCAACATTGCAGAAAACGTCGGCGTGCGTCAGGAACTGCCCGTCGCCGTCTTCTCTCTCGAAATGGGTGGCGACCAGCTCGCCCAGCGTCTGATCAGCTCCGTCGCCAACATCGACGCCCAGAAGCTCAGGAAGGCGCAGCTCGAGGACGAGGAATGGAACGCCTTCTCGAAGGCCGTCCATCGTCTGGAAAACAAGCCCATCTACATCGACGACACGCCCGCCCTGATGATCTCAGAGCTTTCGAGCCGTGCTCGACGTCTGGTCAACCAGACGGGCCCGCTCGGCCTCATCGTCGTCGACTACATTCAGCTGATGACGGGCCGTGCCGGCGTCGACAACCGCTCGACCGAACTGTCTGAAATTTCACGCGGCCTCAAGGCGCTGGCAAAGGAGCTGCACTGCCCGGTCATCGTGCTCTCGCAGCTCAACCGCTCTCTTGAACAGCGAGCCGACAAGCGCCCGATCATGTCCGACCTTCGCGAATCCGGCGCAATCGAACAGGACGCCGACGTCATCATGTTCATTTATCGCGAGGTCGTCTACAACAAGGACACTCCTGACAAGAATCTTGCCGAGATCATCATCGCCAAGCAGCGTAACGGTCCAATCGGTACGCTCCGCATGGTCTTCCGCGGCGGCAACACCCGCTTCGAGCCCTGGGCAGGCGATGTCGGCTATTGGGAAGGCGTACAGTAACCTAAAGAGGAATTTCGAATGCTCGACTGGTTTGCACAAATAGACTGGTTTGCCGTCATCTGCTGGCTGAGTGCCGTTTCGCTGATCATCGCCGGCCTCGCCGGCACCGTCATCCCAGCCATTCCCGGACTTCCGCTGATCGCCGCAGGAGGCGCCCTGATCGGATGGGCAGGCGGTTTCGAACTGATCGGCTGGGGCACGATCGCGACGCTCGCCGTTCTTGCCATCATCGGCGTCATCGTCGACACTGTGGCGCAGACCGCCGGGGCACAGAAGGCCGGTGCCAGCTCCTACGGCATCTGGGGTTCGGTCATTGGTACCTTCGTCGGTGTCTTCATGGGCGGTCTTGTAGGCATCTTCATCATGCCGCTCGTCGGTGCATTCATCGGCGAGTTCTGGGCCAAACGAGATTATCTTCACGCGGGGCGCGTAGGTGTTGCGACCTGGATCGGCATTGTCGTCGGAACTGCCGTCAAAATCGCTCTGGCATTCACCATGCTCGGGCTGATGATCGTGATGTACTTCGTATAAAAAAGGAGTTGAGCGCGAGCTCAACTCCTTTTTACCCAGACCATGCTTTGCAAAATTTCGCAAAAAATGCTGTTTTTTCGACAGGCGGGGCATTTTCGAAAAAATGCTCCACTGCTTGGCTCCTTTTCCTCTGCGCCGCAGGGTACTGCGGGCGGGGTTACATCTTAACTCAAGCCAGCATCTGCTCTGAAACACGAAGCACAAGAAGACAGCGACGGCAACGACTGTGGTTACATCTTAACTCAAGCCA
>NZ_JH815513.1:365103-404658 GCF_000297775.1 Sutterella wadsworthensis 2_1_59BFAA | reverse complement strand
TCAAGCCAGCATCTGCTCTGAAACGTCCATCGAAGCGATGAGTGACACGGTCAGTGGAGTTACATCTTAACTCAAGCCAGCATCTGCTCTGAAACTTCCGTAACAGTTTCGGGTTAATCGATGCATGCCGACCCTCCCGAGATACACGCCTCACATCCGATTCCTGTTCGTCAGGCTGGTGCTTTGCTATCGGCTTCCTCCATCGAAGTCGTTGCCTTCCCCGACTTGCCGAGTTGCTAGTCCTTCCCCTGTTCGGGCGGACAGCGAACTTTCATCGCATAGACACACGTGCACTGCTAGGCGCACATGACAAAAAGGCCCGCAGTTCTGCGGGCCTTTTTTTTGACTTCAAGTCAGTTGAAGCGGAAGCGAATTAGGCTTCGCCAACAACGTGGACCGTGACGTCAGCCGTGATGTCGGTGAGAAGACCGATCGTGATGACGTAGTCACCGACAGCCTTGATGGCGCCAAGCGGCGTGCGGACCTGGGACTTCTTGATCTGAAGACCGTACTTGGCATCGATGGCTTCGGCGATGTCAGCGTTCGTGACGGAACCGAAGAGACGGCCGTCAACGCCGCACTTGGAAGAGATTTCGATTTCGCCTTCGTTGATCGTGTCGGCGATCTTCTGGGCGGCAGCGATACGTTCGGCCTGAGCGGCTTCGAGCTCGGCACGACGGGCTTCAAATTCGGCGATGGCAGCCTTCGTGGCGCGCTTGGCACGGCCGGTCGGGATCAGGAAGTTGCGGCCGTAGCCATCCTTGACCTTGACGACGTCGCCGAGGTCACCAACGTGAGCAATCTTCTCGAGAAGAATAACCTGCATTTGATATCTCCTTAAATCTGATTACTGGTTGTCGGTGTAGGCGAGGAGAGCGAGGAAGCGGGCACGCTTGATGGCGGTGTCCAGCTGACGCTGATAGTGAGCCTTCGTGCCCGTCAGACGAGCCGGCATGATCTTGCCGTTTTCCTGGATGAAGTCCTTGAGCGTGTCGATGTCCTTGTAGTCGATCGTTTCAACGCCTTCGGCCGTAAAGCGGCAGAACTTCTTGCGCTTGAAGAGAGAGTTCTGCTGGTTAGCGCGACGGGGCTTGCCCTTACCCTTGAAAGCCATTTTGTAGCTCCTTAATTTAATTCGGTGATGTGTACGATCAGTTTGGAACTCTTCATCGAGCGCGGCGCCAGAAAGCCTCGGATGTTCACGTCCTGTCCCATCTGAGCCTTGTTCAGGCTCTCGGCCAGAGCGCCGAAGGCGATGGCGGGGAAGTCGTACTCGAGTTTTCTGATCCTGTTCGCTTCGGTCAGTTCGGATCGATGGTGAAAGACACCCTCAAAAACCGGAATGCCCGCCGGCGTGTATCGAACTTCCTCCTTGGAAGTCAACGTGCCGGAAATCTCGATGAGGTTCACTCAGATCTCAGATCGCACAGAAAAATCTGTTCAGTCGAGACTGAATTATTCGGCGGAAGCTTCGGCGGCAGCGGCTTCAGCAGCGGCGACCTTCTTGGCTTCTTCCTTTTCAACAGCCTTCATCATGACGGACGGAGCCGTTTCGGCATGCTTCGTCTTGACGGTGAGGTGACGCAGGATGGCGTCGTTGAAACGGAAGCCGTTTTCGATTTCTTCAATCGTCTCATGGCCGCATTCGATGTTCATGAGAACATAGTGAGCCTTGACGAGCTTTTCGATCGGGTAGGCGAGCTGACGACGGCCCCAGTCTTCGACGCGTTCGATCTTGCCGTTCTGTTCGGCGACAAGGGTCTTGAGGCGTTCGATCATGGCGGGAACCTGTTCGCTCTGATCAGGATGCACGAGAATGCAAAGTTCGTAGTGACGCATTGTTATTGTCTCCTTGCGGATGAAAGCTGCCCGGGCGTCTACTCCGGTGCAGCAAGGACAGAAAGTATGCGATTTTACTCACTTTCTCGGGCTTTCGCCACCCGAAAAGCGGAAAAAATCGCATGCCCGGAAAAAAGATTACTTGAGCTTGCCGCCCGTGCGCTGGCGAACGGATTCATAGAGGCAGATACCCGAGGCGACGGACACGTTCAGGCTCTCGACGGCGCCGGCCATCGGAATGGCGGCAAGGTCGTCGCAGCGGCGGCGGGTCAGCTGGCGCAGGCCGTCGCCCTCGGCGCCGAGCACCCAGGCGAACGCCTTCTTCTGGTCGAATTCGTAGATCGACTTCGTGGCTTCACCGGCAGTACCCACGACGGTCACGCCGGCGTCGCGCAGTTCAACGATCGAGGCGGCGAGGTTCGTCACCGTGACGACGGGCACCGTTTCCGCAGCGCCGGCGGCGGCCTTGAGGGCGGCGGGCGACATGTGGGCGGAACGGTCGCGCGGCACGAGTACGCACTGGACGCCGGCGGCGTCGGCGACGCGCAGGCAGGCGCCGAAGTTGCGCGGGTCGGTCACGCCGTCAAGGATCAGGATGAGCGTGTCGTCGGTAATCAGATCGAGCAGTTCATCGAACTCGAGCTGGGCCTGCTTTTCCTCGGCCATCGCAACGATGCCCTGGTGCGGAACGTCGGGAGCCATGCCGTCAAGGCGACGGTTGTCGGCGGTCATCACGCGCACGCCGGCGGCGATCAGCTTCTCGCGCATCTCGCGCATGCGCTTGTCGCGGCGTTCGGGATCAAGGTAGACGGCGGAGATGGACTTCGGGTCCATGCGCAGACGGGCGCCCACGGCATGGAAGCCTGCCAAAACAATGTTCTTCACTTACAGCAACTACTATTAAAAGCGCGCTGTCGAGCAACCCAACAGCGCGCAGGGGGGTTGAAATTTGCGCTCATTGTAGCGCACGATGTTTCGAGCGTCAG
The DNA here is from genome assembly GCF_000297775.1 of Sutterella wadsworthensis 2_1_59BFAA. Classification (GTDB taxonomy): domain Bacteria; phylum Pseudomonadota; class Gammaproteobacteria; order Burkholderiales; family Burkholderiaceae_F; genus Sutterella; species Sutterella wadsworthensis_A. The sequence goes on along the minus strand of NZ_JH815513.1, from coordinate 401,833 downwards.
CTCGAAACGGGCTCAATCGTCCCAGTCGTCATCGCCTTCCTGGCCGAACAGCTCGTCGAAGTCATCGTCATCAATGTCGAACGGGTCGAACTGGCGCCCATAGAGCCTCGAACCGCGTCTCGAAGAACGGCGCGAGCCGCCCTTTCCGCCCTTGATCAGACGGCGCTCTAGGTTCGACTCGAGCACGAAGGACATGCGGCGGTTCTCAAGGTCGACTTCCTCAAGCCTGACGATGACGCGGTCGCCGACGCGCACCTGCGTCATCTCCTCGCGGCTCGTCATCGTGAGGTTCTTCTCGTCGAATTCGTAGTAGCCCCAACCGAGGTTCGAAATGTGGATGAAGCCGTCAACGGCGATGTCCTTCAGGGCGACGAAGACGCCCGCGGGAATCATGCCCGTGACGACCGCTTCGTGACGGCCCTTGCCGTGGCGAAGCATGTAGTCGCACTTGAGATAGTTCATCACGTCGCGCGTCGCGTCGTCGGCGCGGCGCTCCGCCGCGGAGCAGAGAATGCCGAGGCGCTCCCAGACGCTGTGGCGCTTCTCGGCCTGCGTTGCGGGCTTGTCTCCGTCCCCTGCCTCAGGCCTGCTGCCGAGGCCTCGGGCCTGACGCGAGACCATCAGGGACGAGTCGTCGAAGACCACCTGCGGCACATAGATGCGACGCGAGAGAATTCCCTTGATCGCACGATGAAGCAGCAGGTCGGGATAGCGACGAATCGGAGACGTGAAGTGGGCGTAGGCCTCGTACTGCAGCCCGTAGTGACCGACGTTGTCGGGCGAGTAGCAGGCACGGGACATCGAGCGCAGGATGGCGGTCTGTAGGAATTCATTTTCCTTCGTGCGCGAGATGAGCTCCGCGAAGCCCTCGGGCGTCGGCGACTCGAGCTTCTCGTTGAAGCTCTTGAGAACGGTGCGCAGCGTCTCGAGACGCTCCTGACTCGGCGCGTCATGAACACGGAAGAGTGCCCCGCGCTTTTTCTGGATCACGAAGTCCGCGGCGCAGACGTTCGCGACGAGCATGCACTCCTCGATGAGACGGTGCGCGTCATTGTGTTCGCGCACCTTGAATTCGCTGATGACGCCCTTGTCGTCAAAGACGGCCATCGTCTCCTTCGTCTCCAGGTCGAGCGTATGGCGTGCATCCCGGGCCTTGCGCAGCGTCTTGAAGAGTTCGTAAAGCGCACGGATGTCGTCAAGGCGATCACCGACGGCGGCTAGTCCCCCTTCCTCGCCCTGCATCGCGCCCCAGACCTGGGTGTAGGTGAGGCGTGCGTGAGAGTGGATGACGGCGGGATAGAACTGATAGGCCTCGGTCCTGCCCTCAGGATCGATGACCGCATCGCAGACCATCGTCAGGCGATCGACGCCGGGATTGAGCGAACAGAGGCCGTTCGAGAGCTTCTCAGGCAGCATCGGCACGACGCTCGCGGGGAAGTAGACGCTCGTGGCGCGCTGCTGCGCGTCAACGTCGAGCGGCGCACCGGGCTTGACGTAGTGGCTCACGTCGGCGATGGCGACGAGAAGGCGCGTTCTGCCGTCTTCGACGCGCGCGCAGTAGACGGCGTCGTCGAAGTCACGGGCATCCTCGCCGTCGATCGTCACGAACGGGATGTCGCGCAGGTCGACGCGGCGACCCATGTTTTTGGGATCGACTTCGTCAGGCAGGGCCTGAGCCTCGTCAAGCGCCGCAGCGCTGAATTCAACGGGCAGGTCGTATTCGGCCGAGGCGATGGCGATTTCGCCGAGCGGATCGAAGCGGTTGCCGATCTCCTTGACGAAGCGCACGAAGATCTCGACGTAGGGCTCGGGCTTCATCGATTCGGGCAGGAACTCGACCTCGAAGGCCGCCTTCTCGAGATCGACCTCGGCGGGAACATCTGCAAGGTCCATCTGCATCTCGACCGGGGCGAAGCCGTTGATCGGAACGACCTGTGCGATACCCGAACGACGGCCGCGGCGGATGCGGCCGCGAAGCTTGCAGACCCAGCGCGTCTGATGACGTGCGACGAAGTTCGAAACGCGCCAGTTGCCCGTGACCGTCTTGCGAAGCATGAAGACGTCGCCGGGCAGGCAATGGATTGCGTAGGGCAAGGGAACCGAAACCTCAGGATCGCTCTGGAGCATGATCGTGAAGTTCGAGACCTCGCGGGCGCCGCGCACGACGCCGGGTTCGGCAGGCGCGTTCGGATTGCAGAAATAGTTCTTTTCGCCCGCCATGAAGCCCTCCTCGTGGAGGGCCACGATGACGGCGTTGGACTTCGAGCGTTCCCAGCCACAGGCTTCTGCAAGCTGGCGCTTTGCCTGCGAGTAGGCAATGTCGGCATTGAGCCCCTCAAGCCAGGCACGCGCCTTGGCGAGATCCTCGTCAGGAAGGGAAATCGGTTCGATCTGCGCCACTGGCGTCTTCTTCTTTTTAGCCATAACACCTCTATTGTTCATGCATTGCGACAGTCTACAGCCAACTCAAAAAAATATTTTTAGAAATTCTTGACAAACTCGAAAAGCATGTGCATAATTCAAATCCTCAAGGTTGCCCGGATGGCGAAATTGGTAGACGCACCAGCTTCAGGTGCTGGCGGCTTCACGGCCGTGGAGGTTCGAGTCCTCTTCCGGGCACCACCAAATTCTAAAAGGTCTGTACGAAAGTACAGGCCTTTTTTCATTTCAGCCCGTGCTATCCTGACTGTCGACAGCAGAACACCATTATCGTCCATGATCACAACAACACGCTTCCCCTACTGGATTGAACGCACAGCCGACGGCAGCTACCGCGCGCGCTTTCCGAGCATTCCGGAAATTCTGCCTACGGCGCCGAGCATCGCAAAGCTCGTCGAGGGGCTGCAGGACGAGGTGCTGCCCGCACTTGAGGCAAGGCTCAAGGAGGACAGGCTGCCCGAGCCGCGCGAGCCCCGCGCAGGCGAGGAAGTCTTCTCGCTCTCCCCCAACTTCGCGAGCAAGCTTCACCTCATCGTCGCGCTGAAGAAGGAGAAGCTGAGCGGCTCCGAGCTTGCCAGGCGTCTGGGCTGCCTGCCGCAGGAAACCCACCGTCTTCTGAAACTCAGCCACCCAACGAAGATCGACACGATCTCCGCGGCGCTCTCAGCGCTCGGTGGCGAACTCACCTGTTCGGTCACCTTCAGACATTGACTGGTCGAAAGCAGCCGCGTCCGCGCTCAAGTCCGACCGCAACAATCGAAATAACAAGGGCGCGCCTCGCGGAAGGCGCGCCCTTTCTCGTTGAACATTTCCGAGTTGTCGGTGACGATCGTCAGGAGGACTGGACCTTCATGCGGACCGGAATTTCACCGACGTCGACCTTGCGCAGGTTGACCTCGAGCTGGTTGTACGGCACCTCGATGCCCTCTTCGGCAAAGCGCTTGAGAATGGCGAGCGAGATGGCGGTCTTGAGACCGGCGACGCCGTTGACGGGATCCTTCACCCAGAAGCCGAGCCTCAGGTTGATGCCCGAGTCGCCGAAGGTGTCGAGATAGGCCCAGCCGCGGCGGCCCGTATCGATGCGCGGACGCGCGCGCATGCCTTCCTCGAGCATGATCGCGAGGGCGCGCTCGACGTCGGCGTCGTAGGCGACCGAGATGTCGATGTACTGGACGGACGTGGACTCGGTGTAGGAGTGGTTGAGCACCGCGCTCGTCACGAAGGACTCGTTCGGCACGATGTTCTCGACGCCGTCGTTGTTGCGCACAACGGTGAAGCGGGTGTTGATTTCCGTCACGCGCCCCTTGAAGCCGCCGACCGTGACCAGGTCGCCGATCTTGATCGACTTGTCGAGCAGGATGATGAAGCCCGAGATGTAGTTCGAGGCGATCTTCTGCAGACCGAAGCCGAGACCGACACCGACCGCACCACCGAAGACCGAGAGGATCGTGAGGTCGATGCCGACGGTGCCGAGCGCGATGATCACGGCGAGGACCATGAAGATTACGGTGACTACACGCTTGAGGACGACCTTGATGTTCTCGGACATGTTCTCGAGGCCCTCGACCATCTGGTTGACGAGGGATGCGAGCCAGTTCGCGACGCCGAGCGTGAGGAGGACGGAGACGATCGCGACGAGAAGCTTCCAGACGGTCATGCTGCCCCCGCCGATCGGGATGACCGTCGTATCGAGGTACTGGATGATGTCGGTGAGGATGCCGAAGAACTGCAGCACGGCCATCACCCAGAAGATGATCGTGACGATGCGGCGAACGCCCGGCGTGATCATGCGCAGCCCGATGCCTCCCTGAAGGAAGGCCATGAGGAGCGAGAGAAGCGCAAAGGCGTAGAGGATGTTGTAGCAGACTCGGGCGATGACCATCGACTGCGGCGCAAATTCGAAGATCTTGACGATGCAGTAGACGATGAGGGCGAGAAGAGAGCCCGAGATGAAGCTGAAGGAAACGTTGTGCGTGAAGGCGACGAGCGCGCGGCGGGCGTATGCGCCGAGACCGCGCACGTCCTCGCCAGGGAGCACGCGGTCGACGAGCGTGTTGATGCGGCGGGAGATCACGTAGCCGATCGCCATGCTGACGAAGACGGCCGCAATCTGCATGAGCACGTTTTCAAGCGAGAGGTGCTGGAGCAGCCCCTCGATCACGCTCGTGAAGCGCTCGGCCGTCGAGGCGATGACGTCCTTCGCACCAACGGCGAGTTCCGTGACGTCCATGCCGGCGTTGGTCAGGTCGGGCGTAACAGGTTGAGTCATTGTTGTTGCTCAGTATGAGTATTGAGAATCTTCCACGCCCATCCTCCCTTTCGGTCGCATGGACGTGCCTTCCCTCCGACTTACCAGAGGGCTCCCTAACCACAGATAGCGGGAATGCTCAGAACTCTGCGCTCACTTGGAGTGCAGCTCCGCACATACCCTAATTAGAGTGTTCAGGGTGCGAGGGATCCTATGGGCGCACTCCGGAACTTTTGCCGAAATGCGTCGCCATTCCGTTGCCGGAATGGACTTCTCGTACTCCCGAAGGAAGTAGCGAGATCCGATATTGTACGAAGCCGACAGATCACACTCATGGCGCTTCCCTGTCTTGAACGTACACATGCTGTAGTTCTCCGTGTCTCTTGCGACAGGACCCGAGCCGCCGTAGGCAAGCTTCGACGTGTTCCAGGCGCAGACGCGACGAATGCGAATGCCGCACCGATGCGCCTTGTGCTCCACCATCTTCTAGACATACTTGGCCCGCCAGTGATGCAGCCGTTGCCGCTTGGTGCCCCGTTTTCGCCCCGTAAGATCGCGGTGCTCCATGACGATGACGTCAACCTTGAATTCATTCGCAAGCTTCACGATGAAGTTTGCCGTCTTGACGGCAATGTCCTTATTGACAACGTTCAACCCCTCTGCAAGTCGAATGCAGTCGTTGTCATGCTTGAGTTCCGTGAATTTCGGATCCCGGTGCCTCAGCATGATCTCGATGAAAAAGTCCACTGCCTTGCGATACACCTCGACCGTATCATCGAAGACGCGGCAGAAGTTGCGCAGGTGCACGGAATAGGCGGACGCAATCTTCATCGAAATCTGCAGTCTGGTTAACTGGAATATGGATCCATGCTACCAAGTTTTGTTTTTTTTGGACAGGCTTAAAAAGCACTACATTAAAATCGAACATTAGTATGCTTTTTAAGCCTGATTACCCATCACCCCGCACAGATCATATACCAAATCAAAATCACCCTCATTGCGTTTCGGCGCAACTTAAGTGGATCAACGATCAATCGACACCCATACAGACTTCATCAGCCCCGCTTGCCCCCATGCTTCGCATAGATGGGAAATCAGTTCAAAAGCCGCTTCCGGAAAGTTCCGAAAACGGCTTTGCGCTCTGGTCAGTATAACTCAGCGCGAGGCGTGTTCAAGAGCCGAAAAGCTCTCGAAATGTGACGCCCCGACCGGTCCTCAGGCCTTCTTGGCGGCTTCCTTTGCTTCGACGAGCTCGATGAGCTTGGCCGGGCCGAGGGCGTCGTAGCATTCGAACGGCTGGTGGATCCAGGGATTGTCCTCGAGGTATTCGACGTGCCAGTCGGGGACGAGGACGGAGTGGGCCTTGTACCAGAGGACGGCGACGCGGATCTCGGTGATGCCGGGGTAGCGCTTCTTGAGGTGCTCGATCACTTCGCGGATCGTCTTGCCGGAGTCGACCATGTCGTCGACGAGAAGGACGCGGCCCTTGAGTTCGGAGACGCCAGTGATGCAGTCGGAGATGTCGAGGTCGGACTGGACCGTGCCCTTGGCTTCGCGGTAGGAGCTCGTGGCGAGAACGGCAAGAGGCATGTCGTAGACGCGGCTGAAGAAGTCGCCCGGGCGCATGCCGCCGCGAGACAGGCAAAGGATGCTGTCAAACTGCCAGCCGCTCTTGGCGACCATGGCAACAAGCTTTTCGTTAAGGTCGATGTACTCTTCCCAGGTGTAAGAAATGTCCGACATGTGTGTCTCTCTGAACGTGCCAAGTGAGCGGACCCGCGAGGATGGGCGGGATCCGAGAAATGAAAGACGGGATTTTAGACCAAAAAGCTCGCCTTGTTGAGAGGTTTCGGTCAAGAAGGGGCGAAATAGATGAAAAAAACGGCGGGAAGCATGAGCTTCCCGCCGTTTTATTTCATGGTTTCAGTCTAACGGAGTTCAGGCTTCGAACGGGTCGACGTGAAGAATCGTCTGTTCGCGGTCAGGACCGGTCGACACGAGAGCGATCGGGGCGCCGGCGACTTCGGAGAGGCGCGTCAGGTACTGACGGGCGGTCTCGGGGAGTTCATCCCACTTCGTGACGCCGAAGGTGCTCTCCTTCCAGCCCGGGAATTCTTCGTAGATCGGTTCGCATTCGGCGACGGCATCGGCGCCGGCGGGCATGATCGCGATCTCTTCGCCGCGGTACTTGTAGCCCACGCCGAGCTTGACGGTTTCCATGCCATCGAGGACGTCGAGCTTCATGACGGCGAGGCCGGTGAGGCCGTTGATCTGAACGGCGCGGCGCAGGGCGGCACCGTCGAACCAGCCGCAGCGGCGGGGACGGCCCGTGACGGCGCCGAACTCGCAGCCCTTTTCACGGAGCATCTGGCCGACTTCGTCGTGAAGTTCGGTCGGGAACGGACCTTCGCCGACGCGGGTGCAGTAGGCCTTGGTGATGCCGAGGACGTAGTTGAGCATGTGCGGACCGACGCCGGCGCCGGCGCAGGCAGAGCCGGCGACGGTGTTGGAGCTCGTGACGTACGGGTACGTGCCGTGGTCGATGTCGAGCATCGAGCCTTGGGCGCCTTCGAAGAGGAACTGCTTGCCTTCGGCGCACTGCTGATGGAGTTCGGCGGAGACGTCGCAGACCATCGGACGGAGGCGCTCGGCGTAGGAGAGCATGTGGTCGATGACTTCGTCGGCGTCAAGCGGCTTGGCACCAAGATAGTTTTCGAGAACGAAGTTGTGATACTTCAGGACGGAGCGGACCTGCTCGACGAAGCGTTCCTTGTCGAAGAGATCGGCGACGCGCAACGTGCGGCGGGCAATCTTGTCCTCGTAGGCGGGGCCGATGCCACGGCCCGTCGTGCCGATCTTCTTGTCGCCGGCAGCGGCTTCGCGGGCATGGTCAAGGGCGACGTGGTACGGCATGATGAGGGCGGCGTTGGCGGAGACGCGCAAACGCTTCTCAACGTTGGGCACGCCGATGGCGTTGAGTTCGTCGACTTCGCGGAAGAAGGCTTCCGGAGAGAGGACGACGCCGTTGCCGAGGTAGCAGACGGACGTGGCATGCATGATGCCGGACGGAATGAGACGGAGAATGGTCTTCTTGCCGTTGATCACGAGCGTGTGACCGGCATTGTGACCGCCGTTGAAGCGGACGACGCCGGCGACCTTTTCGGTCAGCCAGTCAACGATCTTGCCCTTGCCTTCGTCGCCCCACTGAGCGCCGACCACAACTACATTCTTGGCCATGAGATTACCCTTAATGAACAGATTGACGGCGGATCCGAGCCGCCCATTGGCTGCCCGCAGAAGCAGGGAAGCAGCTGCGGGCTTGAAATGGATTGAGAGCGGCGACGCAGGCCCGCTGCAGGCGACCGCAAAGTCTGCGGGCACGGCGGAAGCCGACAGGGCTTGGTACCCGCCGGCGGGGCGTCGTCTCTCACACGAATCGTAAGTTTAGCAAAATGCGCGCGCCGCTCCCGAATCAGGGTCCGAAAAACCACTTAGACGCCTTCGCCGAGCGCAACAAACTCAGGGGGCGGATACCTCAAAGCATCCGCCCCCTGAAGGACAGTGTCCCAATTCAACTCGGCTCGAACGACTTTGAGAGCCGAGGACCCGATCCTGAATCAGCGGATCAGACGATCCAGATGATCGCCAGTCCGAGTGCGACGAGCAGAAGGCCCGTGATGCGCAGCGCGCGGTCGGGCTCGTCGAGGAATCGGCTTATCGACTCCTTCCAGAAGCCCGGGGCCACCATCGGCGTGAAGCCCTCGATGACGAGGACCCACCCGAGCGCGAGCATCATGACGTCGAGCCTGCTCATTGCGCCTTTTCCGACTTGAAGTAGCGGAAGAAGTCGGCGGACGGATCAACGACCATCACGTCGTTCTTGTCGGCGAAGCTGTCGCGGTAGGCCTGCAGGCTGCGGTAGAAGCGGGCGAACTCGGGATCGCGGCCGAAGGCCTCGGCGTAGATCTCGGCGGCCTGAGCATCGCCTTCGCCCTTGACCTTCTGCGCATCACGATAGGCTTGGGCGAGGATCACCTCGCTCTCGCGGTCGGCGGAGGCGCGGATGCGCTCGGCCTGGGCGGCGCCCTTGGAGCGTTCCTCGCTCGCGACGCGCTTGCGCTCGGCCTCCATGCGGCGGTAAACAGACTCGGAGATCTCGGGCGTGAAGTCAACGCGCTTCATGCGCACGTCAACGATGCCGATGCCGACGTCGCGCACGCGTTCCTGAAGGAGCTGCGAGATTTCGACCATGGCCTTGTCACGCTCGGAGGACGTGATCTGGTTGACGGTGCGCTTGTTGACGACCACGTTGAGCACGTCGCGCAGAAGTGCGGAGACGCGGTTCGCGGCAGCGGGTTCGGAGCCTTGGAAGGAGACCCAGTAGAGGCGCGGATCCTCGATGCGCCACTTGACGAACGTATCGATCAGAAGGTTCTTCTTTTCGGACGTCTGGACGAGGTCGGCGCCGGCCGCATCAAGGTTGAGGATGCGCTTGTCGAGGTAGACGATGTTCTGCAGGGGCGGCGGGAGCTTCACATGAAGGCCGGGCTCGGAGATCACGGTCTTGAGTTCGCCGAGGGCGAAGACAAGAGCGTACTCGCGCTCGTTCACGGTGTAGACGCACATGCGGAGCAGGCCGGCCGCCACGAGGACGGCGATCAAAAGCGTGGAGAGTTTCTTCATGGCTGTCGTCCTTTAGCGGCGGTCGCGGAGCATGCGCTGATATTCGTCGCCGGGAGCGGCGGAAGAAGTCGTCGGCAGGGCGGAGCCCGTCGTCTCGACGGCGCTCTGGGCGGCCGTGACGCCGTGGTCGGCGAGCGCGGCGGCGTCCTTCTGGGCCTGAGTCATGGCGTCGGACTTCGTGTTGTTGACGATCTTGTCGAGCGGCAGGTACAGCAGGTTGTTGCCGCCCTTGGCGTCGACGTAGACCTTGGTGACGTTCTTCATGACGTCGCGCACGGTGTCGACGTAGAGTCGGTCGCGCGTGACTTCAGGAGCCCTGGCGTACTGGGACTGCAGGGCGGAGAAGCGGTCGGCATCGCCTCGGGCGGTCTCGACGATGCGGGCCTGATAGCCGAGCGCCTCTTCCTTGAGGCGTGCGGCGGTACCTTCGGCCTTCGGGATGACGGCGTTGCGGTAGGCCTCGCCGAGATTGATCGAGCGCTCGCGGTCCTGACCGGCCTTGACGGCGTCGTTGAAGGCGGCCTGAACCTGCTGGGGCGGCTGGGCGTTCTGGATGGCGACGCTCATGACCTCAATGCCGGAGGAGTAGCGATCGAGCATGTCCTGCATCGACTTCTTGACGGCCTCGGCGATCTCGGCCTTGCTTTCGAAGAGGACGCTGTCCATTGCCTTGCGGCCGACGACCTCGCGCATGGCGGACTCGGCGGCCTGCGTCACGGTGAGGTCGGGCTGGCGGATGCGGAAGACGTAGTCGCGCGCGCCGTCGCCCGGCTTGATGCGGTACTGGACGGTGAACTGCACGTCGACGATGTTCTCGTCGTCGGTGAGCATCAGGGCTTCGCGCAGACGGTCGGAGCGGCCGGCAAAGCCGATTTCGGTCGTGCGAACGCTCGAGACGTCGACGATCTGCACGTCCTGAATCGGCATCGGGAGATGCCAGCGGAAGCCGGCGGCGGTCGTCTCAGCATAGCGACCGAACGTGGTCACGATGCCGCTCTGGCCTTCGGGCACGATGTAGAAGCCCGTGGCGCCCCAGGCGAGAACCGCCAGGCCCACGATCACGGACATGCCGATGCCCGCCCCCTTGCGGCCCGCAGGCAGATTGGGACGCTTGCCGCCGAAGCCGCCGAGGCCTCCCATGCCGCCGAGGCCGCCGAAGATGCCGCGGGCGCCCGTCGGGCGGTCGGCGCGGTCGTCACGACGGTCGTCGTCGCCGTAGCGGCGGGCCTGAGGACGCTCGACACGCTCGTCGTCACGATCCTCGTCACGACCGTAGCGGTCATCACGCTCATCCACATCGTCGCGGGAGAAGTCGTCTCGGCTGCGAAGGTCGGGATGACGGCGGTCCTCCTTCCTGTCGCGGCCCGTTGCGCCGTGCAGAAGTTCGGAGAATTCCTTCCAGAGACGGTCGAGATCGTCCATCCCGTCGTTGTCATCGCGTCGATCGCCGCGGCGGCGGTCGTCGCGGCGGTTGTCGTCACGTCGGTCATCGTCCTCGTCGGGACGACGGGGCGGCTCTTCGTCGGCGGAACGATCGTCCCTGCGCGGCTCCTCGTCGGAGGAGCGGCCCCAGCGGGGGTCATTGAGCGGCATATGCGTTGCTCCAGTCAGCAATGTTTGTCTTTGAATGGCGTGTCGGCGGGTCTGCGCAGGACTCTGCTGAAGACTCCCGAACTGAATCTTTCATTTTAATGACTTTTGTTGCATGCCCGACTCGCGGGCAAGCTTCTTTACAACTACCGGCCTCGCACACAGCAATCCGAAAGCGCCTTTTCATCAGTAAGATAGGCGTTTCCAATCGGCAACCGGCAGGAACACCTCAAGCAGTCGCGCGCACGGAACACGTCCGAAGGATCACCAAAAGCGGCATCTCCTCCGCATGCCCAGTGGCAGAGGGTAAACGCTTAGCGACGTTTTAAGGCGTCTCCATTATGATTTGCAGGCGAGCGCGAAGCTTTCCCTTCCCGCGCAGCAAGGAAAAAAGCGGCTCAAGACCGCCCCCTTACTCCAAAACAACCAAAGGACTTGTATCATGACCCCCGAAAAAACGACCGAACAGGCCGTCAATGAAAAGGTCGGCATCGGCGCGTATCTCTCGCTCGCATTTGCCGTCGTCTTCTTCTCCGGCCTCTGCGCCTCCTCTCAGTGGTGGGGCGTCTTCGACTTCACGACCGTCAACGGCGGCTTCGGCCGACTCGTAAGCGGCGTCACCGAACAGGGCGACGCCATCAAGACGGCCATGGCCAACTTCCGAGGCAAGGGCGGCTCCGGCGCCATCGACGGCTTCATGTTCGCTCTTTCCCTCGTTCCGACGGTGATGTTCGCCCTTGCGATGATCACCGTCTTCGAGCACTACGGCGCCCTCAAGGCCGCCCGCAAGATCCTCACCCCGGTTCTGCGTCCGCTCATCGGCATCCCCGGTTCCGCCGCTCTCGCCCTCATCGCCTCGATGCAGTCGACCGACGGTGGTGCCGCCCTCACCCGCCAGCTCAAGGACGCCGGCGAGCTCACGGAATCCGAGACCAACACGTTCGCCGCGTTCCAGATGACGGCCGACGCACCGATCACGAACTTCTTCTCCTCCGGCGCCGTACTCTTCACGCTCGTCGCTGCCGACGGCACGCTCGCCGTTCCGGTCAGCCTGGGCCTGTGCCTCGGCGTCATCCTGCTCGGCAAGGTTCTCTCCGCCAACATGATGCGCCTCCTCCAGATCCGCGCCTCCCGCAAGTAACCACGAACGTTAAAAACAGAAGAAGGAACAAAAATGTCCGGACATGAATCTGCTAATCCGATGGTCACCGACGTGTTCGTGAAGGGCGCCGTCCAGGGCTGGAACATCGCCGTCACCTCCACGATTCCGAACGTCCTGATGGCGTTCGTGATCATCAAGGTCCTCAACCACTCGGGCCTCCTCACGATCTTCGGCGAACTGTTCGCCCCGATCATGGCCATCTTCGGCCTCCCCGGCGAAGCCGCCGCCGTTCTCCTCGGCGGTTGGATGTCCATGGGCGGCGGCGTGGGTGTTGCCGTCTCGCTCTTTGACCAGGGGCTTCTCACCGGCGAGCACGTCGCCATCGTCGCCCCGTCGATCTACCTCATGGGCAGCCAGGTCCAGTACATGGGCCGCTGCCTCGGCGTGATCGGCATCAAGGGCTCGAACCTCTTCAAGATCATGGCTCTCCCGATCGTCACGGCCTTCGTCTCGCTCTTCGTGATGAAGCTGATCGTTCTCGCGAGCTAAGCTCTCCCGGAGCCCGCTCCAACAAGGCCGCTTCCGCGCCACAAGGCGCAGGAGCGGCCTTTTTCCTTGTACGTTCTGAACAGCCTGTGCCTCCGCGCACCCGTGCTATCCTGATTCGGACAACACTCTGGAAGGAGGGCCAATGAAGAACATCCTCGTGATCGGCGCGGCAGGCCAGATCGGCTCCGAGCTCGTCCCCGAACTCAGGCGCCGCGGCTACATGACCGTGGCCGCAGGCAGCGGTCGCACGCCGCTGACCGCCGCGCTCTCCGAAGGCGGTCCGACGGCCGTCGTCAACCTTCTCGACGCGGACGGCCTGCGCAGGACCGTCGAACACTACGCCATCGACACGATCTTCAATATGGCGGCCATTCTCTCGGCCGTGGGCGAGTCGAAGCCCATGACGGCATGGGACATCGGCGTCAATGGCGTGATCGGTCTTCTCGAGCTCGCACGCGACAAGAACCTCTCCGTCTTCACACCGAGCTCCATCGGGGTCTTCGGTCCCGAAACGCCCCATGATCCGACGCCTCAGGACACGGTCTGCAGGCCGAGGACGATGTACGGCATCACGAAGGTGGCAGGCGAGCTGCTCTCCGACTACTACAGGGCGAAGTACGGCGTCGACGCCCGAAGCGTCAGGTATCCGGGCCTCATCTCCCACGTGACGCCGCCCGGCGGCGGCACGACCGACTATGCGGTCGACATCTACTGGAAGGCAGTCAAGCACGGCCGCTACGCCTCTCCGCTCGCCGAAGGGACGAGGCTGCCGATGATGTTCATGGCCGATGCGCTGCGCGCTGCCATCGAGCTGATGGAGGCCGATGCCTCAAGACTCCGGCACTTCAACAGCTTCAACGTGGGCGCGATGAGCTTTGCGCCCGAGGACGTGGCGGCGAGCATCAGAAGGCGGATGCCCGGGTTCGAGCTCACCTACGAGGTGAATCCCCTGCTGCAGGGCATCGCCGAGAGCTGGCCTGACGCACTTGACGACACGACGGCGCGCGAGGAATGGGACTGGAAACCCGAGTACGACCTCGACGCAATGACGGACGTCATGCTCGAGGCGATCTCCGAAAGGCTCGGCGGAAAGTCAGGGCACAGCTCTCAGGCCTGATGAACAGAAAGCCTGCATTCATCGCGAATGCAGGCTTTCTTGCATGAAGGCGCAGAAGGGCGTCAGCGGCTATCTCTTCTTCTTGCGAACGAGGAAGTCCTCGATGTTGTCGTCCGCCAGGGCGACAAGGTCGTGTGCGACCTCTTCCTCCCAGGGTTCGGGCGCGCGCGGTTCGTTCGGATTGTCAACGCGCCACTGGTGCGCGAACTCGCCGATCGCCTGACGCAGAAGATCGAGCCCCTCACCCGTAAGAGCGGAAACGAAGACCGCCTTGGGCCGGCCGTCGGGATGACGCACGATCTCGGGTTCGAGAGCCGTATTGTCGATTTTGTTGTAGACGAGGATCGCGGGGACGTCGTCCGCCTTGATCTCCTCGAGCACCGCGTTAACCTCGCTGATCTGGTCCTCTCGGACCGACGAGGAGGCGTCGACCACGTGAAGCAGAAGATCCGCATGGACCGTTTCGTCAAGGGTGGACTTGAAGGCCTCGACGAGCTGATGCGGAAGGCCCCTGATGAAGCCCACAGTGTCGCTCGCGACGACCGTCTCCTCGTCGCTGATCCAACAGCGGCGGGCGGTGGTGTCGAGCGTTGCGAACAGCTGGTCGGCCGCGTAGCTCTTGGCGCGCGTGAGGCGGTTGAAGAGCGTCGACTTACCTGCGTTCGTGTAGCCCACGAGCGAAACGGAGAGCGTGTCGGAGCGGGAGCGCGAGCGGCGCTGCGTGTCACGCTGACGCGCGAGACGCTTGAGCTGGTCGCGAAGCTGCTTCATGCGCACGCCGATCATTCGGCGGTCAAGCTCGATCTGCTTTTCGCCGGGGCCGCCGGTCTTGCCGAGGCCGCCGCGCTGGCGCTCCAGATGAGTCCAGCCGCGCACGAGGCGCGTGGAGAGATGCTCGAGCTGGGCGAGTTCGACCTGCAGGCGGCCTTCGCGGGACTTCGCGCGGGCGCGGAAGATGTCGAGAATCAGCTGGGTGCGGTCAAGAACGGGAAGCTCGATGGCGCGCTCGATGTTTCGCTGCTGGGCCGCCGAGAGGGGGACGTCGAAGACGACGACGTCGGCATGCAGCTCATGAGCGAGCTCTCCGAGCTCGTCAACCTTGCCCGAGCCGATGAAGAAGGCGGGATCGGGCTTGTCGCGCTTGGCATCAAGAAGTCCGACGGGTTCGAGTCCGTCGGACTTGACGAGAAGCGCAAGCTCTTCGGCCGAGTCCTGGTAGACGACGCGGCCGACGACGACGCATACGAGAAAGGCGCGCGTGGCCTTCACCGCGCGCGTCTCATCGATCTGGAACGTGCTTATCTCAGTTCTCCGGCACGGAGGGCATGTTCACGGCACGCGTCGGAACGACGGTGCTGATCGCATGCTTGTAGACCATCTGGGTGACCGTGTTGCGCAGAAGCACGACGTACTGGTCAAAGGATTCGATCTGGCCCTGAAGCTTGATGCCGTTGACGAGATAAATGGAAACGGGGATGCGATCCTTGCGAAGGATGTTCAGGAACGGATCCTGAAGAAGCTGACCTTTCTGAGTCATTTTGTTGTTCTCCGACCGTCTGGGCCTGTTCCTTGCGGCAGCCCATCAGTCTTTGTTGTTATTCGATGCGGGTGGATCTGAACCGGTTCCGGCAACCGCCCGCGCACGGCCGCACGTACTGCGGCACTCCCTTCTATCTTATCACCTGACGATTGTAAATATCGTCCGCAAAGAGAAAAAGAAACCGAAAAACGCGTTTTCACGGGCATCAGAAAAGACGGCGGCGAAAAAAAAACGCTCCCGCCAGATTCGAGGGGAGCGTTTTCGTGCACGCGGGGGCGACGGCCGCCCCCGGATCCCGAGAGGATCAGCGCTTGTTGTCGTCCTTGACGAAGGGGTTTTCCTTCGTGCGGAACTCGATGCGAAGCGGCGTGCCGGCGAGGTCGAACTTCTCGCGGAAGAAGCCTTCGAGATAGCGGCGGTAGCTTTCGCCGATGTCCTCGAGGGCGTTGCCGTGAATCACGATGACCGGCGGATTCGAGCCGCCCTGGTGCGCGAAGCGGGGCTTCGGACGGCCGCCGCGGGCGCGCGGGGGCTGCTGGCGCTCGACGGCCTCGAAGAGGGCTCGCGTGAGCTTGGGCGTCGGAATCTTGCGGTAGGCCGCGGCGTGGGCCTCGTCAACTGCCTTCATGAGGTGATTGAGGCCGTTGCGCTTGAGGGCCGAGATGCGGATCATGCGGGCCCAGCGCAGGAAGTGCAGCTTGCGCTCGAGCTCGAGGTTGAACATCTCGCGGTCGTAGTCGGACATGAGGTCCCACTTGTTGACGGCGACGACGAGGGCGCGGCCTGAGTCGAGTACGTAGCCCGCAATGTGGGCGTCATGATCGGCGATGCCGTTCTTGGCGTCGACGACGAGAATGACGACGTTGGCGTCCTCGATGGCCTGCAGGGTCTTGACGACGGAGAACTTCTCGATGGCCTCGAACACCTTGCCCTTCTTGCGAAGGCCGGCCGTGTCGACGAGCTCGTAGGGACGGCCGTTGTATTCGAAGTCGACGCGGATGGCGTCGCGGGTGGTGCCCGGCATGTCGAAGGCGATGAGGCGCTCTTCGCCGATCAGGGCGTTGATGAGCGTGGACTTGCCGGCGTTCGGACGGCCGGCGAGCGTCACCTTGAGGCGTTTGGGCGCATCGGGGTCGTCATCCTCCTCATCCTCGGGCTCCTCCTCGAAGCCCTCGAGGGCGAGGTCCATGACGGCGTTGACGCCCTGGCCGTGGGCGGCCGAGATGAGCCACGGCTCACCGAAGCCGAGCTCGTAGAACTCGGCGGCGGCGACAGCGGAAAGGCCTTCGGCCTTGTTGACGACGAGGATCACCTTGCGGCCGGACTGGCGCAGGCGAACAGCGATGCGCTGGTCGTGCGGAGTGAGGCCGGAACGGGCGTCGCAGACGAAGATGACGACGTCGGCCTCGTCGATCGCAAGCTCGGCCTGGCTGGCCATGGCCTTGACGATGCCTTCGGACTTGACGGGCTCGAAGCCGCCCGTGTCGACGACGATGTAGGGCATGCGGCCGACACGGCCCTGACCGTACTGACGGTCGCGGGTAAGCCCGGGGAAGTCGGCGACGATGGCGTCGCGGCTGCGCGTGAGGCGATTGAAAAGCGTGGACTTGCCGACGTTCGGACGGCCCACGAGAGCAATGACAGGAAGCATGTTTCTGGAAAAAGAGAGGCCGGACGACGCTCCAGAGGAGCATCGACCGGCGTGGATTCAAGGCGTTTTAAAGAGCGCGGGCGCGCGGCGTCATTCGCCGAGCGACTCCTGAAGCACGTAGGCGACCTCGCCTTCGACGGTCTGGAAGACCGCGCCGTAGCCGAACTGGGCGGCGGGCGCGCGCACGGCGCCGTCAAGGCGGGTGCGGCCGACGACCTCACCGTTGGCGGGGTTCATCATCGTGACGTAGCCCTCATAGTCGGCAACGGCCACCGTGGCACCGATGCGGATCGGAGCGGAGACCGTGCGGTACTCGAGGTCGCGGTTGACCCAGGCTTCGCGGCCGTTGGCGCGGTTGTAGGCGTGGACGTAGCTCTGGTCGTCGACGACGTAGACCATGCGGGCGTCGGCGACCGGACCGGTGACGCTGTCGACCTTCGCATTCCAGACGAGCTGACCGTTCGTCGAGCTCATGCACACGAGGTTGCCCTGGAAGGCGGCGGCGCACATGAGCTGGTTGTCGACCCACGGACGACCGACGACGTCGATGAGGCGCTCGACCTCGGTGATGCCGGCGGCCTGACCGATGACGGCGTCAAAGACGGGCTTGCCGTTGAGGCCGAGGGCGAGAAGACGGCCGTTGGCCTGACCGGCGAGGATGCCCGCGGGGGACCAGGCCATCTGGTTGAAGGCCTGGAGCGTGAGCGCGGGAGCCTGGCCCTGATAGTGCCAGCGGCGTTCGCCGGTGACGATGTCGAAGGCGGTGATGCGCGTGTCGGAGGTCTTCACCACGACGAGGCCCTGGCCGACGAGCGGCGGAACGTCCGTCTCGGCGGAGAGCGTGGCACGCCAGATGAACTTGCCCTCGGCGTCGTAGACCTCGACTTCGCCGCGGTCCGTTACGACGGCCTGATGCATGCCGTCCGTGCCGACGCCTGCGACGATGCGGGAGCCGGCTTCGGCTTCCCAGACCTTGTCGCCCGTATGGCGGTCAAGGCGGTAGAGGCTGCTGCCGCCCGCGGCGTAGACGGCATTGTCCGTCACGGCAGGCGTGAGATAGCCGTCGCTTTCGCCGACGGAAGCCGTCCAGGAGACCTTCGGGCTGACCATTTCACGGAAGTCCTGCAGGTCCGCAGGTTCGTGGCTGTCGGGCGTGCTGCAGCCGGCGAGGGTGAGAACCGTCAACGCTGCGGCGGCGCCGAGCAGAGCTTTCTTGGCAAACATCGTATTCATCTCGTTGTGTTGGGCTTCTCGCCGCAGGCAAACCACCGCGCGGCTGAATCCATGATTGTATTAGCAAAAAGAACGGCAGCGGGGACAAATGACTCGTATTTTTCATTCGTCCTGCGCCGCCGTCATGCAGGGTCCTCCTGCCCGGTCACGGCCGTGCCGGGCGGCGCAGTCCGTCATTCCGCAACAGGCGGAAGCGAGGCGAGCTTGTAATGGAGGACGCCGCGGATCGGGCTCTGCTCGCCAGCGGCCTCAACGGCCTTCTGCCAGGCGGCGCGGGCCTTTTCAAAGTCGTTCATGGCGTAGTAGACGTCGCCGAGGCGGTCCTCGACCAGAGCGGTCTGGTCGGGAACGGGCTTGGCGGGCTCAAGCGCCTTGAGGGCGGCCTCGGGCTTCTTGGCCGAGAGCTCGACGCCCGCGAGGCGAACGCGCGCGATGGTGTCGTACTCGGGATGGCCCGACTTCTCGATCACCCAGACGAGACGGTCTCGGGCGAGGTCGAGATTGCCCTCCTGAACTTCGGCCGCGGCGGAGGCGAGCGCGCCCAGGGGCGCGTAGATCGTCGTGCCGTAGTCCTCGATGAGGCCGTCGGCGATCGACTTCACGTTCTTCGTATCGTTCTGATAGATCGCGTTCTGCAGCTGCACGTAGGCGCCGGACGCCTGTGCGGCCTGATTGCGCTGGTACCACTGCCAGCCGTTCCAGCCGGCAAAGCCGAGGCAGCAGACGCAGACGGCGGCGGTGATCGGGGTGCCCCACTGATCCCACCAAGCCTTCATTTGGTCAATGCTCTCTTGTTCTTCCAAGTCGTAAGCCATCGCTTGCGCTCCTTAAGTCAACTCGATTGAATGATTACGCGGCGAGCGCGGCGGCAATGGCCGCGGCGGCGCCAGCGAGCGGCAGGGCCGTCTGCTCGGCGTAGGACTTCTCGCCCTCGCGAAGGGCCTTGACGGAGACCGTGCCGGCGGCAAGCTCGTCCTCGGCGGCGAAGACCGCGAAGCGGGCGCCGCTCGCGTCGGCCTTCTTCATCTGGCTCTTGAAGCCGGACTTGCCGGGGTGCACCATCACGCGCACGCCCGCGTCGCGAAGCGCTTCGGCGAGAAGCATCGCCTGGACCTGCGTGTCGCCGCCCGAATGGATGACGTAGACATCGGTCTGGGTGCGGACCGGCACGCGGCCGCATTCACGCATGAGTTCGATGACGCGCTCCATGCCCATGGCGAAGCCCACGCCGGGGGCGGGACGACCGCCGAGCATTTCAATGAGCGGGTCGTAGCGACCGCCGCCGCAGATCGTGCCCTGGGCGCCGAGCTTGTCCGTGATCCACTCGAAGACCGTGTGGTTGTAGTAGTCGAGGCCGCGCACGAGGCGGGGATTGATCACGTACTCGATGCCGGCGGCGGAGACGAGCTGCTCCATGCGGGCGAGGAAGGCGCGGCTTTCCTCACCGAGGAAGTCGAGCAGACGCGGAGCAGCGTTGACGAGCTCCTGCATCTCGGGGTTCTTCGTGTCGAGAATGCGCAGCGGATTCGTGTAGAGACGGCGGCGGGCGTCCTCGTCGAGCACGTCCTGATTGCCCTCGAAGTACTTGATCAGGGCCTCGCGGTGGGCCTGGCGTTCAGGCAGCGCGCCGAGCGTGTTGAGCTCGAGGCGGACATCGCCCACGCCGAGTTCCTTCCAGATGCGGGCGAGCATCATGATCATCTCGGCGTCAATGTCCGGACCCTCCATGCCGAGCGCCTCGGCGCCGAGCTGGTGGAACTGGCGGTAGCGGCCGCGCTGCGGACGCTCGTGACGGAACATCGGGCCGCAGTACCAGAGGCGCTGCGTGGCGCCGTAGAGCAGGCTGTGCTCGTTGACGGAGCGCACGACGGCGGAGGTGCATTCGGGACGCAGCGTGAGCTGGTCGCCGTTCATGCTGTCGGTGAAGGAGTACATCTCCTTCTCCACGATATCGGTCACTTCGCCGACGCCGCGGGTGAACACCTTCGTGTTTTCAAGGATCGGAGTGCGGATTTCCTGATAGCCGTAGCGTTCGAGAACGCCGACGGCCGTCTGCTGCAGGGTCTGCCAGACGGCGGCATCGGCGGGGAGCATGTCGTTCATGCCCTTGACGCCGGCGAATTTTTCTTTGCTCATTCTTGTCAATTATCGGATTGCCCACGGGACGATGCGCCGTAGGTCGTTTGGACGAATTCTTCAATCATAGCGTGAAAGCGGGCCTGCATGTCATCGCCCTTGAGGGCGCAGACCTTCTCTCCGCGAACGTAGACAGGAGCCACGGGGCTCTCACCGGAGCCCGGCAGGCTGATGCCGATGTCGGCCTGACGGCTCTCGCCGGGACCGTTGACGACGCAGCCCATGACGGCCACCGTCATGTTCTCGACGCCGGGGCACGAGACGCGCCACTCGGGCATGCGCGAGCGCAGGTAGTCCTGCGTGCCCGCGGCAAGGCGTTGGAAGAGGTCCGACGTCGTACGACCGCAGCCGGGGCAGCTCGTCACCATCGGGGTGAAGCTCCTGAGGCCCATGCACTGCAGGATCTCCTGGGCGACCACGACCTCCTCGGTGCGGGGCGCGCCGGGAGACGGCGTGAGCGAGACGCGGATCGTGTCGCCGATGCCTTCCTGAAGGAGCACGGCGAGCGCAGCCGTCGAGGCGACGATGCCCTTGGAGCCGATGCCCGCCTCGGTAAGGCCGAGGTGGAGCGCGTAGCTGCCGCGCCTTGCGAGCATGCGGTAGACGGAAATGAGGCCCTGGACTTCGGAGACCTTGGCGCTCAGCACGATGCGGTCGGCGGGAAGGCCGAGCTTCACGGCCATGTCGGCGCTCTGCACGGCGCTCTCGACGAGAGCGGCGCGAAGGACGGCGTCGGGGGGAAGCGGATCGGAGAGCGCGTTGTTCTCGTCCATCATGCGGGCGAGGAGCGCCTGATCAAGCGAGCCCCAGTTGACGCCGATGCGCACGGCGGCGCCGTACTTCTTCGCGCACTCAATCATGGAGGCGAAGTTCTCCATGCCCTTCTCGCCCTTGCCGACGTTGCCGGGATTGATACGGTACTTGGAGAGCGCGGCGGCGCATTCGGGATGATCTGCGAGCAGCTTGTGGCCGTTGTAGTGGAAGTCGCCCACGAGCGGGACGTCGCAGCCGGAGCGGTCGAGCGCCTCGCGAATGCGGGCGACGCCGCGAGCGGCGTCGGGCGTGTTGACGGTGAGTCGGACGAGCTCGCTGCCCGCGCGCGCAAGCGCAAGCACCTGGGCGACGCTCGACTCGACGTCGGCCGTCGAGGTGTTCGTCATCGACTGCACGACGATCGGGTTCATGCCGCCGATCGTCACGACGCGGCCGCCCCAGGCGACCTTGACGGCGTGGGTCTTGCGACGGAATTCAAGGGTGTTTTCCGACACGGCTTAAGTCTCCGGGAAATACGCACCGGCCGGAGGCCGGTGTGAAAAGAGCGGCCCGAAGGCCGCTGCTCTGTTGAATCTTCTTACTTCACCACGAAGCGGCAGATGCCGTTGCGGGTGGACTTGGTGAGTTCGTAAGGCCTGCCGTCGACCGTGAGCGTCATGACGGAGGCGTTGCCGACCGTCACTCGGGCCCCGACGGGCACGTTCAGGGTCTCGCTGCCGCCCTCGGCCATCTCCTTGGCGAAGAAGCTGCGGCCGTTGGGCAGAAGGATCTGCACCCAGCAGGCGCCCGAGGTCGAGAGGGTGACGCGGCGCTCACCCGTCGCGGCGGCCTGCGACTGGGCGCGGGCCTTTTCGGCGGCCGCCTTTTCAGCGGCGGCCTTCTCCGCAGCGGCCTTCTCGGCAGCGGCCTTTTCCGCAGCGGCCTTCTCGGCGGCGGCCTGTTCGGCCGCAGTCTTCTCCTGAGCAGTCTGATCGGCTGCCGCCTGTTCAGGGGCGGGCGCCGCTTCAACTGATTCGAGGGCATCGACGACGGGCGTCTCCGCAGCGGGCTGCGTCTCGGCGCCGTCGCTCATGCTCGACCAGGCGTACCAGCCTGCGGCGCAGACGAGGACCGCAGCGATGGCGACGACGGCGGCCTTGAGGCCCGTGCGGCGGCCGGAGGCGCGCACGACGGTCTCCTTGGCGGGATCATGGTCGGGAAGGACCCCGACACTTGCGGCGCCGTAGCGGGCGGTGTAGTCGGCGACGAGCGGATCGGGTTCGAGACCGAGCACCGAGGCGACGCCGCGGATGAAGGCGCGCACGTAGACGGGCTCGGGAAGCTCGGCAGTTCTTTCGCTCTCAAGCGCGCGGACCTGCTGGACCGAAAGGCGGGAGCGGGCGGCCATGTCGCCGATGGAGATGCCCTGGGCCTCGCGGGCGCGCTTGAGCGCGGCGCCGAAGCCTTCGGCGGGGGCCGGATGCAGGACCGGCTCGTTCATGTCAGACGTTTCTTGGGCCATGGCGCTTCCTTCCAGGAGTGTTTTGATGTTCGGTGTCTTGGGCGCCGCGGACCCTCAGGACTCGCGCACGCCCCGGCGGGAGGCTACTCGCTGCGGCGGGCCGCCTGCAGAAGAGGCGCGGCCTCGGCCTTCTGCTGTGCAAGGCGCTCGGCGCGGCGGGTGCGGTCGCGCACCTCGCCCGCGAGCTGGCCGCACGCAGCGTCGATGTCGTCCCCTCGCGTCTTGCGGACCGTCGTCACGATGCCCGCCTCGTTGAGGCGGCGGCAGAACGCGAGAACCTGCTCGCGCTCGGGCTTGCGCAGGTCCGACTGCGTGAAGGGATTGAAGGGAATCAGGTTGAACTTGCACGGCACGTTTTCACGGCGCACGAGTTCGACGAGTTCGTCGACCTGCTCAAGGCGATCGTTGATGCCGCCGAGCATGACGTACTCGAAGGTGATGAAGTCGCGCGGGGCCACCTTGAGGTAGCGGCGGCACGCGGCCATCAGGTCGGCAAGCGGATGCTTGCGGTTGACGGGCATGAGCTTGTCGCGCAGCGCGTCATTGCCCGCATGCAGGCTCACGGCGAGCGCAACAGGGCTGTCCTCGGCGAGCTTGTCCATCTGGCGGACGAGGCCCGACGTGGAGACGGTGACGCGGCGGCGGGAGAGCCCGTAGCCGTTGTCGTCAAGGAAGACGTGCAGAGCGCGCAGAACGTTGTCGAGGTTCTGCAACGGCTCGCCCATCCCCATGAGCACGACGTTGGAGATGATTCGGTCGTTGGGGTCCGTCACGCCTGCGTCGCGGCGCAGTTCGCGTTCGGCCCACCAGAGCTGGCCCACGATCTCGGCGGTCGTGAGGTTGCGGTTGAAGCCCTGCTTGCCCGTGGAGCAGAAGAGGCAGCCCATGGCGCACCCCGCCTGCGTGGAGATGCAGAGCGTGCCGCGGTCATCCTCTGGAATGAACACCGATTCGACCGCGTTTCCGTTGCCGACGTCAAAGAGCCACTTGCGCGTGCCGTCAGCCGACTTCTTCTCGGTGATGGGCACGGGAGGACGCACTTCGGCCATGTCCTTCAGCTTGGCTCGGAACACCTTCGCGAGGTTCGTCATGTTGTCGAAGTCGCCTTCGACATGACGATGGAGCCAGCGCGAGAGCTGAGTTGCACGGAAGGCCTTTTCGCCGATGCCGGCGCACCAAGCGGTGAGCCCTTCCAGATCGAAGTCGAGAAGGTTCACCTTAGAGGCGGCGGCAGACTCTTTGACGTTGTCGGTCACGAATTATTCCTCACTGTGTTCGCAGCGGATTAGCGGCTGTGAATGGAGAGAGCCGGGAAGAAGTAGGCGATTTCGACGGCGGCCGTTTCCGGAGCGTCGGAGCCGTGAACGGCGTTGGCGTCGATGCTTTCAGCGAAGTCGGCGCGGATCGTGCCGGCAGCGGCCTTCTTCGGGTCCGTGGCACCCATGAGCTCACGGTTCTTGAGAATGGCGCCTTCGCCTTCGAGAACCTGGATCATGACCGGGCCGGACGTCATGAAGGAGACGAGATCCTTGAAGAAGGGACGTTCCTTGTGAACAGCGTAGAAGCCTTCGGCTTCAGCCTGGGAAAGCTGACGCATCTGGGCGGCGACGATCTTGAGGCCGTTCGTTTCGAAACGGGAGTAGATCTTGCCGATGACGTTCTTGGCAACGGCGTCCGGCTTGATGATGGAGAGGGTGCGTTCAATAGCCATTTTGTTCTCTCAGAGAAAATGCCCGGAAAAGGCTCCGGGACGTGGAAAAACCGACAAAAGGGAGCGGTTGTGCTCCCTTTCGTACTGAACTGATGATTTTAGCACGAGGCCGCGCAATCACTCCCCGGGGCACACGCCTTTTTCTTTTGGCTACAACCCGATCAGGGTTAGTTTCCGTTTCTCACCGCGTGCGAGTCATGGCAGAATTGCACCTGTTGAGAAATCTCCCCTGCACGGAGGTTTCCGGCACACCCATTTCGGATTCCAGCTCATGTCCTCCAAAAACCAAGAAAAGAACGACACGCCCGTCAATCGTCCCGTCGACAAGATCTTTGCGGAAAACCTCGGCTACACCTTCGGCGGCTGCGTGCGAGACCTCTCCGGCTCGCTCTTCAACAAGGAGGTGGCCAAGGCCGCCGGCGTGAGCCTGTGCCCGATTCCGCTTCTAGGCGGCGAGGAGAAGCGCCGCTTCAAGGCCTTCTGGGCGGCCAACCTTCAGGCCGTCGCCATGAGGACCGCCGTCGAGAACCTCCCCTCCTATGCCGACGAGAAGCTTCTGAAGAAGACGCTCTTCCAGATGCAGACCTTCGTCGACCAAGCCCTCGGACGTCCGCTCTTCTCGAAGCTCTCCCCCGAGGATCTCGACCGCTACAGCACGATCCGCTCGCGCATGACGCAGGCGGCCCTCACGCCCGGCGCCGACAAGGAGTCCATGGCCCGCACCTTCCTCGCGCTCGTTCACGGCACCGCACCCGACTCCGTCCCCGATTCCCGCGTGAGCGACACCGCCGGCCACATCGGCATGTCCATGGGCCTCTTCAAGCGCCTGCTCGACATCTCGCTCAACTCTCCGAACTCCTGGGTTCGCGCCAAGTGACGCCATCCCGCGCAAGGTGAATGCCCAGGCGCCTGACGGGCGGCTCGATCGAGCCGCCTTTTTTGCGCCCGCCAAAAACGGGGCGCAGGCGTCGCCATGCCGCCTGCGCCCCTCTTTCTTTTCCGGGACGAGTCCTACTTGCCGCCCTTTTCAGCCTTCTCGGCCTTCTCGGACTTTTCCGTCTTTTCGGCCTTCTTCAGCTCGGCGCGCTTCGGGAACACGAGTCCGAAGAGATCCTCGAGCTCGGCCACGACCTTCTTGCGGCGCCCCTTCATCAGCTCTTTGAGAACACCGCGACAGACGGCGGCGAGCTCGGCGGGATCGAGCCTCAGGTCATAGGCCTCGCGGCGGGCGGCCTGCCTGACGGCAAGGCTCACGCAGAGCGCGGTGTAGCGGTTGCCGTCGACAGCTGCGAGTCCCGTCAGGAAGTCGAAGACGGCGCTGCGGCGCTCGGCAGGCGTGCGTGCGGCGCCCACGGTCTCGACGAGGGTCTCAAGACCCGCGAGCTTCTCGGGGTCGACCTTGTCCATGATGACGGGCACGAGGCCGCAGACAAGATCGGAGACGGCGTCCTCGAACTCCTCGGCGGGCAGCCCCGCGACGCTCAGAAGACGATCGGCGCGGTCGGCAAGCTCCTCGGGCGTGACGCTCCTCACGGTGGAGCCGCCGTGCTTGACGCGCTCGAGCACGCCCGCCTGATTAAGGGCCTCGATCGCCTTGCGAACCTTGTAGCGGGTGACGCCGAAACGCTCGGCAAGCTGCGCCTCGCTCTCAAGCTTGAATCCGGGCTTGGCGAAGCATTCGAACATGTAGGCGTCGAACGCCTCCCTGAAGGCCGCATCGGCTGCGCGGCGGGCCTGCGCCCTTTCTCTGACTGCGGCTCTGGTCATGATTGTTCCTCCTTGCATGACGGGCTTTGTTCGCCCATTGTAACCCTCCCGTTGAGCATATTTCGACTTAACATGAGCGTTTTTTGATCCTGCCGTGAAAGGCCTCAGGAAAACATCGTGTTCGATGAGCCGGAATGCGAAAAAAACGCCGCGACGCGATGGCGTCCGGCGCTTTTTTCGACATTTTCGACTCCTTCGACTCTTGGATAGTCTCGTTCCCCGAGCCCGCATCAGCGGGACGGGACGGAGCCGTCTGAGGTTACTGCGGCAGGTTCATCTTGACGTCGTCGTCACCCGAGGCGGCGATGCGGCGCTCGATGGCCTCGGCCTCCTCGGACTTCTTCTCGGGCCTGGGACCCGGCTCGAGCACGGCGATGGACTCGACGTGGCCCGTGTGCGGGAACATGTTCATGATGCCGGCTGCGCGGATGTGCCAGCCGCCCTCATGATGAAGGATGGCGCAGTCGCGTGCGAGCGTCGCGGGGTTGCAGGAGACATAGACGATACGGGCGGGACGCTTGTCGGTGGCGGCGAGCACGCGGGAGAGCGCCAGGGCGCCTTCGCGCGGCGGGTCGATGAGGACGCGGTCGATGCCGCCCATCTTCTTCCAGAGGGCCTCCCAGTCCTGGTCGCACCACGTGAAGAGGTTGCGGGCCACGAAGTCGGTCTTCTCGGCGAGGCCGTTGTCGGCGGCGCCCTGACGGGCGCGGGCGACGAGCGCGTCGGAGCCCTCGATGCCGGTCACGTGCGAAGCGCACGTGGCGAGCGGGAGCGTGAAGTTGCCCAGACCGCAGAAGAAGTCGGCGACCTTGTGCTCGGGTTCCACGCCGAGCAGGCGAACGGCGCGGCTCACCATGGTCTCGTTGAGCTCATGGTTGACCTGCGTGAAGTCGGTCGGCTTGAAGTTGATGCGAACGCCGAACTCGGGAAGCTGGAGGCCGAGCGCGTTGATGTTGGCGGGATCGACCGGGTGGGCGGAGTCCGGACCCTTGGGCTGGAGCCAGATGTCGGCCTTGTGCTCGGCGCCGAAGGCGTTGAGCAGGGCCATGTCCCCATCGGTCGGCTCCTCGAGCGTGCGGAAGACGAGGGCCGTGCGTCCGTTGCCGCCGACGGCGACCTCGATCTGCGGCATGCGCTGGCGGATAGAGAGCTTGGAAACGAGCTCGCGCATCGGCATGATCATGTCGGAGACGTTCTTCGTGAGGATGTGGCAGCCCGTCATTTCGGCGACGTAGGAGGAGGACTTCTCATGGAAGCCGACGAGCACGCCGCCCTTCTTGGCGACGTCGCGGACCGTCAGGCGGGCGCGGTGACGGTAGTTCCAGAACGGACCGTAGATCGGCGTGATGATCTGTTCGGGACGAACGCGGCCGATGTGCCAGAGCGTGTCGATGAGCGTGCGCTCCTTGTAAGCGACCTGGGCGCGTGGCTCAAGGTGCTGCATGGCGCAGCCGCCGCAGCTGCCGGGACCGTGGCCGAACTTGGGGCAACGGGGCTCGACGCGCTGAACGCTCTCGCGGTGAACCTGGGCGACGCGGCCGATCTCGAAGCTGGTCTTGTTGCGGATGCGCTCGTAGGTGACGAGCTCGCCCGGAAGGGCGCCCTCGATGAAGACGACCTTGCCGTCGTGATGACCCACGCCGCGGCCTTCCTGGTCGAGGCGCTCCACCTCGACGGTGAAGTATTCGGGGGTTTTCTCTCTGCGTCGTGCCATGACTCTTGACTCTCTATGTAAAACGGGGATCCCTGGGCGGCCGACTTCATCCGGCCGTCCTCAAAAATTCAGGTAGGAGACTTTACCAAAAAGAAGAGCGCCTGGCGGTGAAGCCGGCGCTCTTTTTTGACTGACTCTCCGAGGATCAGCGCTTGTTGAGGTACTTGAGCGGATCGACGCACTTGCCGGTCTCGCGGACCTCGAACCTCAGCGTGTCGCCCTTGAGGTCGGCGATCTTCTGGCCCGACTTGATCTTCGAGCCCTGGGAGACCGCCACGTTCTCAAGGCCGCCGTAGGCGGTGATGAGCGTCGGGCTGTGCTTGACGACGGCGAGCGTGCCCGAGTAGCCCTTGAGCGTGCCCACCCAGATGACTTCTCCCTGCATGGCCGCGACGACCACGTCGCCCTGCGTGCCCGCGATCTCAAGACCGAAGGTGTTCTTCGCGAAGTCGCTCTTGATCTTGCCCCTCACGGGCCAGATCATGCGCTGGCCCGGCGTGACGGCGTTGAGCTTCTGCTGGGCCTGGGACTTGGCCGCTTCGGCCTGGGTGCGGACCTTCTCGGCGGCAGCTTCGGCCTCGGCCTTCTTGCGGGCGGCTTCGGCGGCGTCAGCGGATGCAACCGACGAGGTGGCGGTCGTTTCACCCGCAACGGGCACCGTCTCGGCATTGCGGATCGGCGCAGTCTCAAGCACGGTGTCGTTCGTCACACGGTTGACGCGGACCTGCGGATTGCCCGTGTAGGCGCGGGGCGCGTTGACGG
The DNA here is from genome assembly GCF_000297775.1 of Sutterella wadsworthensis 2_1_59BFAA. Lineage (GTDB taxonomy): Bacteria > Pseudomonadota > Gammaproteobacteria > Burkholderiales > Burkholderiaceae_F > Sutterella > Sutterella wadsworthensis_A. Next base: position 373,316 of record NZ_JH815513.1, on the reverse strand, counting down.
AGGCGGGAAGCCTCAGGACCTGCCCCAGACGCAGCTGCGTCGGATCGGTGATGGCGTTGAGCTGCTGGAGCTGTTCGGCGGAGAGGCCGTAGCGCACGGAGATGTTGTAGATGGTGTCGCCCACGGCCACCGTGTGGGTGCGGCCGGAGTCGACGATGCCGCCCGGCAGCAGGCTCGGCGTCTGGACGGGCGCGGTCGCGGCGCCGTCGCTGTAGGTGGAGTGGTCGACGACCGTAGCCGGGCCCATGTCCACGGAGGAGCAGCCCGACAGGAAGGCCGCGGCGGCGGCCGCGACGGAGATCGACAGAATGCGTACGGTTTTGTTCATGTCCTTGAACCTTCTTTCCTTTCCGTTCTATCCCTTGAATGTGCCTTGCGGATCTCAGACGGCGGGGCCGTCCATCCAGCCTCGGACCGTCGGGACCTGCTTGTAGTTCGTGAGGTCGACCTGCAGCGGCGTCACGGAGACATAGCCGTGGGAGGTCGCCCAGAAGTCCGTCCCCTCCTCTGCGTCGGCGGGCTTGCCCGCAGCGCCGAGCCAGTAGATCGGAAAGCCGCGCGGGCTCATCTCGCGGATGACGCTCTCGGCGCAGTTGCGCTTGCCCAGACGGGTGCCGCGGATGCCCTTGAGGGCCTCGACGGGCATGTTGGGCATGTTGACGTTGAGCAGAACGGCCCTTTCGTCCTCGCGGCTTTCAAGATAACGCTCGACGACGAGCTGCGCAATCTTCGCGGCGGAGTCGAGTTCGGCCCAGCCCTTGTCGATCTGCGAGAAGGCGATGGAGGGAACGCCGAAGAGGTAGCCCTCGATGGCCGCCGCGACCGTGCCCGAGTACATCGTGTCGTCGCCCATGTTGGCGCCGCAGTTGATGCCTGAGACGACGAGGTCGGGCTTCGGCAGAAGACCCGTGAGCGCGACGTGCACGCAGTCGGACGGCGTGCCCGAAAGCACGTATAGGCTGTCGCCGTCCTGATGCTCGACGGTGAGCGGACGGTTGAGCGTGAGCGAATTGGAGGCGCCGGAGTGGTTGTGGTCGGGCGCGACGACCGTCACGCGGCCGAAACGGCGCATGGCCTGCGCGAGCGCCTGAATGCCGGGCGCGCGGTAGCCGTCATCGTTGGAGACAAGAATGTGCATGGAAATCCTGCGGACTTCGGTGAATTGGATCGTCTGATTTTAGCCCATCGCGCCAGCAAGGGCGCGCCCGAACGGGCTCCGATCGCAGGATGCCGCGTCCGTTCTACAGATAGCGGCCCGAGAAGATCCTCTCCTCGGGGAACCTGAGCATGAACTTCGAGCCTTCGCCCGGAGTCGACTCGATGGAGAGCTCGCCTCCCGCACGCCGCATGACGTGCTTGACGATGGCCAGACCGAGGCCCGTGCCGCCCGTGTCCCTCGAGCGCCCCTTGTCGACGCGGTAGAAGCGTTCGGTGATGCGGGGCAGGTGCTCGGGCGGAATGCCGATGCCCGTGTCGGCAACCGTGAGGACGGCGCCCGTGCCCGTGCGCTTCCAGACCACCCTGATTCGGCCGCCTCTGGGCGTGTAGCGCACGGCGTTGGTGATGAGGTTGAGGACCGCGCTTCGGATCTCCTCGGGATGTCCGAGAAGCGAAAGGGGCTCGTGTGCGACCTCGAACTTGTGCTGCATCTTCGAGTAGGCCATGCCCTCGCGCACGGCGTCGTCGATGAGCGCGGACATGTCGATGAGCTCGGGCTGGTCTGTCCCCCGCTCGTCCCTGTTCTCGAGCTTCGAGAGCATCAGCAGGTCGTCCGTGAGGCGCTTCATGCGGGCCGTCTGGTCGCGCATGAGGGCGAGATGGCGCTTTCTGAGCTCGGGCGGCACGTCCATGTCCGCCAGATCGAGAAAGCCCGCGATGACGGTGAGCGGCGTGCGCAGCTCGTGGGAGACGTTGGCGACGAAGTCTCGGCGCATGTCGTCGACGCGGCGGCGTTCGGTGACGTCGTGCGTGACGATGATGGTGTGGCGCTCGTCGGGCGCGACGACGGCCGCATCGAGCAGCACGGAGCCGCCCGCGGTCTCAAGCGCATAATGGCGCGAGAAGTCGCGCGAACGCAGCCACGCGCAGAAGGCGGGCTGCGAGGCGATGAGCCTGTCGGTGAAGACGCTGCCGACGTCTTCGGACGTGATTCCCAGATGAACGCCCGCCATGGTATTGACCCATTCGATGACGCCGTCCTCGCCCTTGAGGATGACGACGCCCTCGGGCAAGAGCTCGAGCGTCTGGCGGTAGCGCGCGTCGCGCGCCTCGAGCCTTGCCTGCATGTAACGCTCCTCGTCCACGATGAGCTTGCCCGCGTACACGGCGAGAAGCGCGAAGAACGAGACGCCCATGCAGAAGAAGATCGCGGCCGTGCCTGCCGCGACGCTCAGCCACAGGACGGCCGAGACGAGCGCGACCAGAATGAGGCCCCCGACAATCAGAATGCCGAGGAACTGCGTGCGGCGTCCACGAGCCGACAGTGCTTCGGGCATGGTGTCTCCTTTCTCAATCCTGTGCATGGGCGCGTGCTCGATCGTGCGGGGCGGTCGGGATGCGTGCCTGCGGGAGGTCAGTCAAGCGGGCGGCAGCGGTAGCCGACACCCCTGACGGTTTCAATGAGGTTTTCCGCGGCCGTGCCAGCGAGCGCCTTGCGAAGACGAAGCATGTGCACGTCCACCGTGCGCTCGTCGACAAAGGAGTTGCCCCAGATGTTTTCAAGGAGCTGGCCGCGCGTGAAGACGCGTCCCGGACGGGAGGCGAACATCAGGAGCAGCCTGAACTCCTTGACGCTGAGCTTGAGGGGCATGCCGTCGGCCGTCGCCTCGAAGCGCGTCTCGTTCATGAGGAGCGGACCGCAGCGGACGATCTCCTCCTGGCGGTCGTCGGCGGGAGGCACTGCGGACTCGCGCGCCCTGCCCTCGGCGCTCGCGCGGCGAAGGACCGCGCGGATGCGGGCGGTGAGCTCCCTGGGCATGAAGGGCTTGACGACGTAGTCGTCGGCGCCTGCGTCCAGTCCCTCGACCCTGTCGGCCTCGTCGCCGCGGGCGGTGATCATCACGACGGGCACCGAGGCGCTGGCGGCGTCGGTGCGGACTTCGCGCAGGAAGTCGAACCCCGAGCCGTCAGGGAGCATCACGTCAAGCAGAATGAGGTCGAGTCCGCCCCGGCGCAGCGCTTCGCGCGCCTCGGCCAGGCTGGCGGCCTTGACGACCTCGTGGCCGTCTGTCTCGCAGATGAAGGCGAGGAGCTCGCGGATGGCGGTTTCGTCCTCGACGGTGAGCAGTTTTGCCATAGATGCCTTGTCGCAATTGTTGATGGGCGGATCAGCCTTCGGCAGAGCCGTTTCGGCAGGATTCCATTTTGCCAGTATAGAACTCGTGACGCACGTCCGCACCTTCCTCAATGTAGATGACGGCCTCGCAGACGTTCTTCACGTGGTCGCCCGTTCGTTCGAGCGAGCGGCCGATCCAAGTGAGCGCGATGGCGCCCTCGGTGGAGGACGGATCCTGCATCATGTGCACGATCAGGCTCCTGAGCGTCGTGCGATAGACGTCATCGACGAGCCTGTCGCGTGCGATGACCTCGCGGGCGAGGTTCGTGTCGAGTCGCGAGAGCGCGAGGATCGAGTCGTCGATCATGTGGGCGACCGTGTTGACGGCCATGATGATGGCGGAGCGGTTCTCAAGGAGAGAGTCGTCGAGTCCCTTGAGCTCTAGGACGCTGCCTGCCATGTTGCGGATTTCGTCACCCATGCGCTCGAAGTCGACGGAGACGCGGCTCATGCCGATGAGCGTGCGCAGGTCGCGGGCGGCAGGCTGGCGGCGGGCGAAGACGGATTCGATCTTCGCGTCGACGGAGACCTCGTAGCCGTTGACCTCGGCGTCGCGGGTCATGACGGAGCGGGCTTCGTCGGCGTCGAGCTTCTCGAGGGCGTCGGCCGCCTTGACGAGCTGCTCGCGCACGAGCCTGCCCATGGCGGTCACCTCGCCGAGGACCTCCTCGAGGTCGCGGTCGTAGCTTTTGACGATGTGGTTCATGATGTCGTTTCCTTTCGTTTTAGCCGAAGCGGCCGGTGATGTAGTCCTCGGTCGCCTTCTTCTGCGGACGGGTGAAGATGTCGGTCGTGGGACCGGTCTCGATCAGTTCGCCGAGGTAGAGGAAGGCCGTGTAGTCGGAGACGCGGGCGGCCTGCTGCATGGAGTGAGTGACGATGACGACCGTGTAGTCGTTCTTGAGCTCCTCAATGAGCTCCTCGATGCGGGCGGTCGAGATCGGGTCAAGGGCCGAGCACGGCTCGTCGAGCAGAAGGACCTCGGGCTTGACGGCAACGCCGCGGGCGATGCAAAGGCGCTGCTGCTGGCCGCCCGAGAGGCTCGTGCCGGGCTCGCGCAGCTTGTCCTTGACGTCGTTCCAGAGGGCGGCCTTCTTAAGGGCCCACTCGACGCGGTCGTCGAGCTCGGACTTCGCGACGTTCTCGCGCAAGCGGATGCCGTAGGCGATGTTGTCGTAGATGCTCATCGGGAACGGGGTCGGGCGCTGGAAGACCATGCCGACGCGGCTCCTGAGCGTGCAGTCGTCGATAGTGCCCGAGAGGATGTTGACGCCGTCGAGCATCAGCTCGCCTTCGGCGCGCTGGCCCGGATAGAGGGCGTACATGCGGTTGAAGGTGCGCAGGAGCGTCGACTTGCCGCAGCCCGACGGGCCGATGAAGGCCGTCACTCGGCCCTCGGGTATGGCGAGCGTGATGTGCTTGAGGGCATGGAACTTGCCGTACCACACGTTGAGGTCGTTCACCGCGATCTTCGTGGGAAGACCGTCAAGGTTCATCGCGGTCATGCTGTTCAGATCAATGCTGGTCATGTTCGTGTCTTTTCAAATTCGGTTCAATGTCGGCCGCATCCGTCTCAGCGGGAGCGGCGGCGTTCGCGCAGGATGATGGCGCCGAGGCTCATCAGGAAGACGAGCGCGACGAGGACGAGCGAGGTGCCGTACTGCAGGTGGCGGGTGCCCTCGATGTTCGTGCCGGAAGTGGCCATCACGTAGACGTGGTAGGGAAGCGCCATGACGGGCTCGAAGAGCGAGACGCCGTCCTTCTGAGTGAAGAAGACCGTGCCCGTGTACATCACGGCGGCGGTTTCACCTGCGGCTCGGGCGAGCGCGAGGATGGCACCCGTGAGGATGCCGGGGAGCGCGTTCGGCAGGATCACCTTCATGATCGTCTCGAAGCGCGTGGCGCCCAGGGCGAGCGAGGCTTCGCGCCAGTCCTGCGGGATCTGCTTGAGGGCCGTTTCCGTCGTATTGATGATGATCGGCAGGCTCAACACGGCAAGCGTGAGGATGCCGGAGAGAAGGCTCACGCCGAAGCCGCAGAAGACCACGAAGAACGTCAGGCCGAAGAGGCCGAAGATGATCGACGGAACACCCGCGAGGTTCGCGATCGAGAGGCGGATCACGGTGATGACGGGCGAGTCGAGGTTGTACTCGTTGAGGAACACGGCGCTCATGACGCCGAGCGGCAGCGCGATCACGAGGGCGCCTGCGGCGAGGAGGAACGTGCCCACGATGCAGGGCCAGATGCCGCCTTCGCTCATCATGTTGCGCGGGGCTTCGGTGAAGAACTCCCAGGTCATGGCGGGCATGGCGTTCCAGAAGATGACGCCGAGCATCGAGACGAGCGAGAGCACGCACACGAGGGCGGCGCCGCGCATCACCGTGAAGCCTGCGAGGCCGGAGAGATTGCGCATCTTGAGATCTTTCATCATGCGCTCCTGAGGGAGAGACGGCGCGTGAAGTACCACGCGGCGAGGTTGAAGGCGAAGGTGATCAGGAAGAGGAGCAGGCCCGCGGCGTAGAGCGCGTGGTAGTGCTCGCCGCCCACGGCGGCCTCAGCCATTTCGGCCGCAATGCCCGCCGTCATCGGACGGACCGGATCGAAGATGCTTTCGGGGATGATGCCCGCGCCGCCCGCCACCATCAGCACGACCATCGTTTCGCCGATGGCGCGCGAGAGGCCGAGCATGACGGAGGTGCCGATGCCGCCCATGGCCCAGCGAAGCTCGACGCGGCAGAGCGTCTCCCAGCGAGTGGCGCCAAGGGCGAGCGAGGCCTCGCGAAGCGCGCCCGGCACGTTCCTGAGCGCGTCCTCGGAAATCGAGGCGATCGTCGGGATGCACATGAAGGCGAGCATCAGGCCCGCGTTGAAGAGGTTGAGGCCGGTCGGGAGGTTGAACGTCTCCTGAAGCCACGGGGCGACGATCACCATGCCGATGAAGCCGATGACCACCGAGGGCAGCGCCGCCATCAGCTCGATGACGGGCTTGAGGATTCGGGCGGCCCAAGCGGGGACCGCGCAGTGAAGGGCCGCGGCGGTGAGCACGCCGAGCGGCACGGCGATGACGGCCGTGAGTACGGCAGCCGCAAAGGAGCCGACGATCATGGCGCCGAGACCGAAGACCGGCGGTTCGTCCGTCGGGTACCAGTCGGTCGTGAAGAGGAAGTCCCCGATGGGAACGTCCTTGAAGATCGGAAGGCCCTGTGCGAGCAGGAAGAGCACGATGGCCGTGAGCGCAAGCACGCTCACGCACGCCACAGTGCCCGAGGCCCTTCTGAACAGCGTGTCTGCTGATCTGTAGTTGAGCATGAGGGATCCTTGGAAAGGCTGGATCTTTTCTGGAGCAAAAGAAACGCCGGCCGAATCGAGGGCGATCGGCCGGCGTGCTTCAATCGGTTTTTCTGACCGCTTGCATCTCGCCGGTCAGGCAATTACTTGAGCGGAACGAAGCCGGACTTGGAGACGAACTGCTGGCCTTCGGCGGAGAGCGTGTAGTCGACGAGCTTCTTGGCGTCGCCCTGCGGCTGGCCGGAGGTGAAGAGGTAGAGTTCGCGGGAGATCGGCCACGTGCCGTCCTGAGCGGTCTTGGCACCGGGCTGGACGCCGTTCACGACGAGGCCCTTGATCTGGCTGTCGAGGTAGCCCACGCCGATGTAGCCAATGGCGTTCGGATTGCCGGCAACGGCCTGAACGACGCCGCCGGAGGAGCTCTGGAGGAGAGCGCGCTGGGACACGCGGGTCTTGCCCATGACGAGTTCCTGCCAGGATTCGAACGTGCCGGAGGAGGAGTCGCGGCCGACCACGACCACGGGAGCGTCGGCACCGCCGAGTTCCTTCCAGTTCTTGATCTTGCCGGCGAAGAGGTCGCGCAACTGCTCCATCGTAAGGGAGGCGACGGAGTTCTTCGGGGAGACGACAGGGATGATGGCGTCAAGGGCGACAGGGATCTTGACCGGATTGATGCCGTGGGCTTCGAAGTCCTTCTTTTCCTTGTCCTTGAGGTCGCGGCTCGACATGGCCACATCGGTCATCTTGTCGCGGAGCGCCTTGATGCCGTTGCCGGAACCCGTGCCGGAGATCGTCACGACAACGCCGGGGTTCTTCTGCATGAAGGCTTCGGAAACCTGCTGCATGACCGGAAGAACCGTCGTGGAGCCGTTGAGGTTGACCGTGCCGGCGGCAAACGTCGTACCGCAGGCGGCAAGGGCGGAGGCGGCGCAGACGAAGGTCACGACGCGGCGGCGGGAAAAGATGGTGTTCTGCATGATGAATAAGTGTTCCATTCAGTTTTAAAAGTCGTACAGGTGCTGTTCTCCTGTACGTGAACGCAGTATGAACACCCGGCTTGACGCCTCCGTGAACATTTCATGACGATTTCATGACACCCGAAACCCCGCCGCAGGGCCCCTTTTTGCTTAAAAGCACTTAAGAAACGTTCTCATTTATTGAGCGAGATCAAATCCCGAGTGATTTGGTCGGATTCTTATTCGGGGCTTAACCACCCCCGGTCCGAGTCGGGTTAGCATGTGTCACATGGAAAGGGACATCAGGGGTTCCAATCTCCTCCCCTTCGCTCTGCCAGAGGCCGGCAGCGCGATTGTTCCTCTTCCGGTCCTTTAGCGGAATCTGGTAGTTCCGCGCCCCTTCAACGCCCGACCGGCATTTGGTCGGGCGCTTTTTTTTGGTTCATCTCGGAAGTCCGTGGAACGCGGCCTTGACTTTTAAGAAAAAGTCTGGTCGGCTCCCTCCAAGGAAAAAAAAGTAGCGCTCACTCCAAATTTCAGGCAGATTCAAGTTACTAGAGAAGAACCGCGAAAAAAGGATGAGCGCTATGACCAATATTGTAGGGCAACTTTTCAAATCTCTCGATCCATGGCCC
>NZ_JH815513.1:326553-361968 GCF_000297775.1 Sutterella wadsworthensis 2_1_59BFAA | reverse complement strand
GCTACAGCCAGGTGGTCTGCTGCCATGCCTCAGTTCGCTCTGCTGTTTGGCGAGCGCTTTACAGGTGCCATGGAGTAAGACAAGGGGTATGATTAGACTACCCGCGCTATCGCATCAGGTCTGGCATACTGCATCACAAAAAACAAAGGGCAGCCTCGTTGGGCTGCCCCTGGAATAACCTCCCCAGACACAGAAATCCTGACACTCCCAGATCGGGAGACAGGTACAGCGTCTGATCGAAGGGCGGCCGTCTGTTTTGCTGATTTTCGTAGGGCGGAATCGTGCGGACGGGATCGATGGTGCACAGTGCGTCAATGATGTCGTCCGCTTCTTCGAGCTCCTTCACGAGTTCGGCCTGTGCACGGGATTCGACGCCTTGCGGGCAATGAAGATACTTGAATGCGCGTACCAGCGTCTTCTGCAGTCTGGCCGGTTCAAGTGCCTGATCGTCAAAGAGGTGGGGAGCGTTGAAATACCAGCGATGGGCGCGAAGCTGAAGATTCGAGAGGTTGCCCAGAAGCCGCCACAGGCGGTCCACGCCGCCGAAAGCCTCAGCAGCCTTCGACAGACGGGTGTCCCGATGCATGTCGGCATGAATGTCGGAAAGGTACTGAGTGCGGTGCTTGTGTCCGAGAACGCACTGCATGTTGATCGATTCCGCTTCGTCGATCAGCATTTTGAACACACTGATGATGTGCTTGATCTTGTTCTTGTCGTCGGGAATCAAGCCTGTCAGATACTTCTTGAAGTCTTTCTCGGAAAGGCGTTCGGCAAGGAGCGAGGAGATTTTGCTCAGATCCTGCGATAGTGTTTCCCATTGGATGGCGAGATCGGTTCCTGCATAAAAATACTTTCCAAGAATCTCGTGCTCGGAAAACACTTCAGGCTCGATGTTTTCAAGGACGGTCAGGTCGTTGTCGGTTTCGGTTTCGAGACGATTGTAGCCACGACGGCGCAGGAGACTGCCGACCGCTTCAGCAAGACGGCGAGTTTCCGAAGAAGTGAGCGTGACGCTCTTTGCGGCCAGCTTCTCGCGGATGATGAGCATGGCCATGCGACGCGCGAGTGCAAAACGCTTCTTTCCACGAATTCGATGTCGGACAGCAGTGCGGTTTCGTTGAGAATAGGTCATCTTGCCGCCGTCCTCCGGCAGCACGTAGGTTGCGGCGCGACAGTCGTCTTTGGAAGGCAGATGACTCGACTTATGCAGGATGGAGAAGGTGCCTGTGTAACGCGCGCCAAGGTCAATCGCAACGCAAGCTTGAAGGTGGTTGGTTTTTTCCTCTAAGTCGCATGCCTTCATGATGATTCCTCATGTATGGAATTTTGCATGGGGTAGTGATTGTTTTATAGCATGATAGGCTAGGCTTTGGAGTGCTGTCAATTTTCAGGGATTTCCCTTGTGAGCGTGAAAAAGGCAACAAAAAAGGCGCCTTTCGACGCCTTTTTCTTCCCGGATGTCGGATCTTGCATCAGACAGTGGCCGGAATCAAGCTTAACTTTTGGTGATTTCAGTACGTTCGGAGACGTTTTCCTGATGTTGGCTTGAGTTAAGATGTACTTGGATGATAACTCCCAATTCCCAGCCTTGCAAGTTTTTTATAGGGCTTCAGTCGCGAAGTCCGCCAGACGCGAGCGTTCGCCGCGCGTGAGCGTGATCGTGGCTGCGTGCGGCCAGCCCTGGAAGCGTTCGACGACGTAGGTGAGGCCGGAGCTGCCTTCCGTCAGGTAGGGCGTATCGATCTGGGCGATGTTGCCCAGACAGACGATCTTCGTGCCGGGGCCCGCGCGCGTGATGAGGGTCTTCATCTGCTTCGGGCTCAGGTTCTGCGCCTCGTCGATGATGACGAACTTCTTGAGGAAGGTGCGTCCGCGCATGAAACTCATCGACTTGATGCGGATGCGGGCCTTGATGAGGTCGAGCGTCGCCTGCCGACCCCAGTCGCCGCCCGTGCTGTTTTCCGAGCGGTGAAGCACCTCGAGGTTGTCCTCGAGCGCTCCCATCCACGGCGCCATCTTCTCCTCTTCGGTGCCGGGCAGGAAGCCGATGTCCTCGCCGACGCTGACGGTCGCGCGCGTCACGATGATTTCGGAGAATCGGCGCTCGTCGATCGTCTGGGTGAGGGCGGCGGCAAGGGTCATCAGGGTCTTGCCCGTGCCCGCCTGGCCGAGCAGCGTGACGAAGTCGATCTCGGGATCGGTGAGCAGGTTGAGCGCCATGTTCTGTTCGGCGTTGCGCGCATGAATGCCCCAGACCTTGAGGCGGGTTCGGTAGTCGCGCAGCAGGCGGATCGTGACCGCGTCGGGCTCGACGCTCGTGACGATGGCCATGAAGTCGGGGTCGCCCTCGATCGTCAGACACATGTTGACGACGTAGCGGCCGGCCTCCTTCGTCTCGAAGCGGTAGTGCGTCGTGCCGTCGTCCTGCCAGGACTTGAGGGATTTGCCGACGGTCGTCCAGAAGTCGGAGGGCAGCGCCATGCGGCCCGAGTAGAGCATGTCGGTGTCGTCGAGCACCTTGTCGGAGAGATAGTCCTCCGCGGGAATGCCCAACGTCGTCGCCTTGATGCGCATGTTGATGTCCTTGCTCACCAGCACGACGGCCAGATCGGGGAAGGCGCCTTCAACGCCTTTGACGACCGCGAGGATGCGGTTGTCGCCCTTGAAGGTCGGCAGTGCGGCGGGAATCGGCACGTCGACGGCGTGGGTTTCAAAGAAGAGCCTGCCCGTCGCTTCCTTGTTGCCCAGAAGCGAGAGCGGCACGCCCTGTGTCAGATCGTGTCCGTTGAGCTCCATCAGCTGATCGAGGCTGCGACTCACCGAACGCGCGTTGCGTGCGACGTCGCTCGTGCCCTTCTTGTGGTTGTCGAGCTCTTCGAGCACGGTCATGGGCAGGAAGACGTCGTGCTCGGCGAAGCTGAAGATGCTCATGGGATCGTGGATCAGCACGTTGGTGTCGAGCACGAAGAGCTTGCGCTTGTCGGCGGGCGTTGCGGCGCGTCCGCGGCGGTTGGAGTGCCTGGATTCGCGCACGTCGGACTCGGCGACTGCGGGGGCCGTCTGGGGCTTCACTGCGGTTGCGGCTTTTTTGATGGGGGGCTTCTTCACGGCGGGCTTCGCGGGCGTCTTCGCCGTCGATTTGGGGGCGGCAGTCTCCTGCGCGGTGACAGTCTTCGTCGTTTCGGCAGGCGCGGCCTTCACGGTCTTCCTCGTCGTGCGGCGGGGCTTCGAAGCCGTCTCGGGAGCCTGCGACGGTTTGGCTGCGGCCTTGGGCGCAGCCTTTCCGGCGGGCTTGGTCAGATCGGCTTCGGGACCGTAGTCGGTCAGCACGTCCCCTCGCTTGGCGGGTCTTTTCGGAAGCGGCATGGCGTTTCTCTCTAATCTATTGTCAATGAAGTCATTGTAGAGGTTCGGTGGCCGGCGGGCGTCCCCCTTCTGTCTGAAGGTCGACAAGACTTACAATTACGATCGAGTGGACGGGTGTTTCGCGTGAGCATCTGCTCGAAAGCACCTATTTCGCTGTAGGTCAAATGCCTGGGTTCCGTAAAAAACCGTCTCTTTAAGTTTTCGGAGAATGATTTTCAGGTAGTATGGCTTTATCGTCATTTGCCTGATGAGTGACAGCGACTATTTCCCCCTTTTCAAGGAGGTTTAATGCAGTACATTTCCACCCGAGGCCTCGAATCGAGCTTCTCGTTCAGCGACATTCTCTTCGAGGGCTATGCCGAGGATGGCGGCCTCTACGTGCCTGCGGTGTTCCCGAAGGTCGACGCCCACACCCTGATGACGTGGCGCGGCCTCTCCTATGCCTCGCTCGCCTTCGAGGTCATCCGCCTCTTCGCCGAGGAGCTCCCGAAGGAGGATCTCTGGCAGATCTGCTCCGAAGCCTATCAGGCCGGCAACTTCGGCCACACCCGCGGTATGTTCACGGCCGAGGAGATCACGCCCGTGAAGTGGCTCCACGACCAGGTCGGCCTGCTCGAGCTTTCGAACGGTCCGACGCTTGCCTTCGACGACATTGCCCTGCAGTTCATGTCGAGGCTCTTCGACACGTCGTTCGCCCAGGGGCGCCCGCGCACGCTGCTCGGCGCCACGACGGGCGACATGGGGGCTGCGGCCGAGGCCGCGTTCGGCGGGCACAAGAACATCAAGGTCGTCATGCTTTCCCCGAAGGACCGCATGAGCCAGTTCCAGGCGGCGCAGCTTTATTCCAATCAAGATCCGAACGTCGTCAACATCGAGGTCAACGGCACGTTCGACGAATGCCAGGACATCGTGCGCACAATCCTCGAGGATCGCGAGTACGCGAAGGCCCACGGCCTCGGCGCGATCAACTCCGTCCTCTGGGCCCGCATCGTGCCGCAGATCGTCTACTACTTCTACGGCTATCTGAGGGCCGTCGAACGCGTGGGCGAGGAGGTCGTCTTCGCGGTGCCGGGCGGCAACTTCGGCAATGCGTACGCGTGCTGGGTCGCCAAGAAGATGGGGCTTCCGATCATGCGCCTCATCGTCTGCACGAACGAAAACGACGCGATGGACGAGTTCCTTCGCACGGGTCGCTATGCGCCGAAGCCCTCGAGCGAGACGATCGCAACGTCCTCGCCCTCCACTGACATCTCGCGCGCCGCGAGCTTCGAGCGCTTCCTCTTCGACGTGCTCGGCCGCGACGGCACCCGTGTCAGGGAGCTTGCCGAGGATCTGAAGACGAAGGGCGAATTCACGCTCACGGCGGAGGAATTCCGCAAGGTCCGCCTGTCGGGCGTCGTGTCGGGTTCCTCGAACCATCCGAATCGCCTCGAGATCATCGAGCAGATGCACCTCGAGTACGACACGTACGTCGACCCGCACACGGCCGACGCGCTCTTCTCGGGCATCTACCTCCATCCCGTCGGCGTCAAGACGCTCTGCGTCGAGACGGTTCAGGCCGTCAAGTTCCCGAGGATGGTCAGGCAGGCCACGGGCGTTGCCGTCGAGCCGCCCGAGGACATGGCCGACCTCTTCAGCCGTCCGCTGCGCAAGGTCCAGACGCCTGCGTGTGAAGCGGCGGTCCGAGAGGAGATCGAGAGGCTGACGGAGCGCCCTGATGCCTAAAACGGTCGGGTTCGTCGGCTTTTCCGAAAGCGGCAAGACGACCCTTGCGACCCGGGTTGCGGCGGAACTCACCCGCCGCGGTTTCCGGGTCGCGGCGCTTAAGGACGCGCACCACGGGTTCGACATGGACAAGCCCGGCAAGGACAGCTGGCGCTACAGGGAGGCGGGTGCCTCGCAGGTGATCGTGCGCAGCGACCGAAGATGGGCCATGCTCGTTGAAACGCCTGAACAGCCGTCGGTTGAAGAGCTGCTTGCCAGATTTTCGGATGTCGACGTCATCCTTGTGGAGGGGTTTAAAAACGAGGGCGCATTCCCTAAAATTGAAGTCCGACGCAGGGCGTGCGAGGCCAATCCGAGACTCTCGCTCATGCATGACGACGTGGTGGCCGTCGCCTCCGACTTCGAGGAGCCGGACGAAAGGGTGCCGCGGCTCGACATCAACGACCCTGCAGCCGTTGCAGATTTTGTTGTAAGCCTATGATCACCTACGCCGAAGCCCTGCGCCGCCTCATGGAGAAGGCGGTGCCCGTCGAGGGAATGGAAACCGTTCCGCTCCTCTATTCAACCCACCGCGTGCTCGCCGAAGACATCGTGAGCCCTATCGCCGTTCCCGGATGGGACAACTCCCAGATGGACGGCTACGCGGTCAGAGCGGCCGAGCTGGCTGAGGCGTCCAAAGATCATCCCGTCGTGCTGCCCGTTTCCGACCGCATTCCCGCCGGTCAGGTTGGCTCAAGGCTTGCGCAGGGCAGCGTCGCGCGCATCTTCACGGGCGCGCCGATGCCCGAGGGTGCCGACACGGTCGTGCCCCAGGAAAACGTCGAGGTGACGCCCGAGGGCGTCTGCTTCAAGTCCCCCGTGCGCGAGGGCGCATGGGTCCGCCGCCGCGGCTCCGACGTGCCTCAGGGCGGCGTCGTGCTCAAGAAGGGCGCCCGCCTGACGCCCGCCGCGATCGGCATGGTCGCGTCCATCGGCCGCGCCTACGTCAAGGTTTACCGCCGTCTTCGAGTCGGCATCTTCTTTTCGGGCGACGAGCTCGTGCAACCGGGCGAACCCCTGCCGCCGGGTGGCATCTACAACTCGAACCGCTTCATGATCCGCAGCCTCCTTCAGGAGCTCGGCTGCGAGGCGCTCGACCTGGGCAGCGTGCCCGACACGCTTGAGGCCACGATCGAGGCTTTCGAGAGCGCGGCCGCCTCGGCCGACGTCATCCTGACGACGGGCGGCATGAGCGTGGGCGAAGAGGACCACATCAAGCCGGCGGTCGAAGCAGTCGGTTCGCTCAACGTCTGGCGCGTCCGTCTCAAGCCCGGCAAGCCCCTCGCGTTCGGCGAGGTGCGCGGCGTGCCCTTCATAGGCTGTCCGGGCAATCCCGTTGCGGGCTTCGTGGTCTTCCTGATGATGGCCAGACCCTACCTCCTGAGGACGATGGGCCTCACCGACATCGACGTAAAGCCCATGGCCGTGAGAGCCGACTTCGACTGGCTCAAGCCGGGCGACCGTCAGGAGTTTGTGCGCGTGCGCCGCAACGACGAGGGCGGGCTCGACCTCTATCACACGCAGAATTCGCAGGTGCTTTCCTCCTGCGCCTGGGCCGACGGTCTCGTCGACATTCCCGTGGGCGGCACCGTCCGCAAGGGCGACATGGTCAGCTACTACCCGTTCTGCCAGTTCTTCGCCTGAGAGTGGCTCGAAATGCGCAAACCTGAAACACAAGAAAAAGAGGACATAACAAAATGAAGATCCGCATCCTTTACTTTGCGCTTCTGCGCGACGCCCTCGGTCGTGCGCAGGAGGAGCTTGAGGTGCCTGAGGACGTGACGACGGTCGCAGGGCTTCGCGAGTGGCTTCGCGGCTGCGGCGAGCCGTATGCGACTGCGCTCGGCAATGCGCGCCGCGTGCGCGCGGCCGTCAATCAGGAGATGGCCGAGCCCGACGACGCCGTGAAGGCGGGCGACGAGGTCGCCTTCTTTCCGCCGGTGACCGGAGGCTGATCATGTCCCTGACGACCATTCGCGTGAGCGAGGCGGACTTCAATCCCGGCGAGGAGATCGAGAGGCTCATCGAGTCCTCTCCCGAAGCGGGCGGCGTGGCGAGCTTCGTGGGCGTGGTGAGAAACCGCAATGACGGCAACGACGTCACGCATCTCACGCTCGAGCACTATCCCGCGATGACCGAAAGGGCGCTCGCGGGCATCGTCGAGCGCGCAAGGGCACGCTGGGACGTCTGCGGCGTGACGGTCATCCACCGCGTGGGCGAGATGGCCGTGGGCGAGCACATCGTGCTCGTCGTCGTCACGAGCGCGCACCGCCGCGAGGCCTTCGAGGCCTGCGAATTCATCATGGACTGGCTCAAGACCGAGGCCCCCTTCTGGAAGAAGGAGAGGACGCCCGAGGGCGAGCGCTGGGTCGACGCGCGCGAGAGCGACGAAGAGGCCAGGCGTCGCTGGGGTGAGGCCGCACGATGACCAGGGACGGGCCGCTCTGGCTCGTGATCCTCGCCGTCGGTACGGGCGCCGGACTCGGCGCCGTCTGCCGATGGATGCTCTCCTATTTCCTCAATCCGCTCTCAGGATGGATGCTCTGGGGAACGCTCGCCTCCAATGCCGCGGGCGGCCTTCTGATCGGCGCCGCACTCGCCTGGACGAGCGCGAATCCCGAGCTGCCGCCCGCCGTACGGCTTTTCGTCATCACGGGCTTTCTCGGAGGTCTGACGACCTTCTCGACCTTTTCGGCTGAAGCCTTCTCGCTCATCACGTCGGGCGCCTTCATCAGGGCCGGCGTGCACATGGCCTCGCATTTGCTGCTGAGCCTGACGGGCACTTGGGCGGGCTGGACGGCCGTCCGCTCGCTCTGAGCACGGGAAGGCAGCCTGAACGCTCACGGCCCCGCCGGTCTTGCACCAGACGGGGTCGTTTCATTTCGTCTCTCCGAGAGTCTTGACGCCGGACAAACTCTGTAGCAACTTCAATGTCCAGGCATCTTGAAATGTCCTGCTCTATCCCCATATAGGTAGGGACATCAGATGAGAATCCCGTGATCGCAGGCAGAGTCAATGCGGTCCCATGCAGGGGTTTTCGAAGGAACAAGAACATGCGTCAAGACAAGTTAACGACTAAATTCCAGGAAGCGTTGGGCGAGGCCCAGTCGCTCGCGCTTGCTCATGACAACCAGGTCATCGAGCCTGTGCACATTCTGGCGGCTGTGCTCGCCGACGGTGAAGGTTCGAGCAGGAGCCTTCTTGAACGTGCGGGCGTGAACGTCCAGAGCCTGACGCGCGAAGTGAACTCGGCCGTCGAGCGCCTGCCGAAGGTTTCGGGCACGGGCGGCGACGTGCAGATCTCGCGCGACCTCATGAACCTCCTCAACCTCACGGAGAAGGAGGCGATGAAGCGCGGCGACGAGTTCATCTCGACGGAAATGCTGCTTCTCGCCCTCACGGAGGACAGGAGCGAGGCGGGCCGTCTTGCGAAGAATGCAGGGCTGACTCGCGCTGCCATTGAAGCGGCGGTCGAAACCGTCCGCGGCGGCGACAAGGCCGACAACCCCGATGCGGAAAGCCAGCGCGAGGCGCTCAAGAAATACACGGTCGACCTGACCGAGCGCGCCCGTCAGGGCAAGCTTGATCCCGTGATCGGTCGTGACGACGAGATCCGCCGCACGATGCAGATCCTGCAGCGCAGGAGCAAGAACAACCCCGTCCTGATCGGCGAGCCCGGCGTGGGCAAGACGGCCGTGGTCGAGGGTCTGGCGCAGCGCATCGTCAACAACGAGGTGCCCGACAGCCTTCGCGGCAAGCGCATTCTCTCGCTCGACATGGCGGGCCTGATTGCGGGTGCGAAGTACCGCGGCGAGTTCGAGGAGCGTCTCAAGAAGCTTCTGAAGGAAGTGACGGCCGAGTCCGGCAGGATCATCCTCTTCATCGACGAGCTGCACACCGTGGTGGGCGCCGGCAAGACGGAAGGCTCGATGGATGCGGGCAACATGCTCAAGCCCGCGCTCTCGCGCGGCGAGCTGCACGTGATCGGCGCGACCACTCTTGACGAGTACCGCAAGTACGTCGAGAAGGATGCCGCCCTCGAGCGCCGCTTCCAGAAGGTGTTGGTCGACGAACCGAGCGTCGAGGACACGATCGCCATTCTGCGCGGCCTGCAGGAACGCTATGAGGCGCATCATGGCGTCGAGATCACCGACCCAGCCATCGTGGCCGCGGCCGAACTTTCGCACCGCTACATCACCGACCGCTTCCTGCCCGACAAGGCCATCGATCTGATCGACGAGGCCGCGGCCCGCGTGAAGATGGAGATCGATTCCAAGCCCGAGGCTCTCGACAAGCTTGACCGCCGCCTGATCCAGCTCAAGATCGAGCGCGAGGCCATGAAGAAGGAGACCGACGACGCCTCGAAGAAGCGTCTGCAGGCGATTGAGGACGAGATCGACAAGCTCTCCCGCGAGTATGCCGACCTTGAGGAGGTCTGGAAGAAGGAGAAGAGCGAGGCGCTCGGCGCCAAGAGCGTCCGCGACGAGATCGACCGCACGCGTCACCAGATGGAGGAGTACCGCCGCACGGCCCAGTACGAAAAGCTCGCCGAGCTTCAGTACGCCGTTCTGCCCAAGCTTGAGGAACGCCTGAAGAAGGCCGAGAAGGCCGAAGCGGGCGATGCGCCCAAGCCGAAGCTTCTCAGAACCACCGTGGGTGCCGAGGAAATCGCCGAAGTCGTCAGTCGCGCAACGGGCATTCCCGTCGCGAAGATGATGGAGGGCGAGCGCCAGAAGCTCCTGCACATGAAGGATGCGCTCGAGGAGCGCGTCGTGGGGCAGGACGAAGCCGTCAAGCGCGTGGCCGAGACGATTCTGAGAAGCCGTGCAGGGCTTTCGGATCCGAACCGTCCTTACGGCAGCTTCCTCTTCCTCGGCCCGACGGGCGTCGGCAAGACCGAGCTCACGAAGGCGCTCGCGCAGTTCCTCTTCGACACGGAGGATGCGCTCGTGCGCATCGACATGAGCGAGTTCATGGAAAAGCACAGCGTCGCCCGCCTGATCGGCGCGCCTCCGGGATACGTGGGTTACGAGGAAGGCGGCTACCTGACGGAGGCCGTCCGCCGTCATCCCTACAGCGTGATTCTTCTTGACGAAGTCGAGAAGGCTCATCCCGATGTCTTCAACGTCCTGCTGCAGGTGCTTGACGACGGCCGCATGACCGACGGCCAGGGCCGCACGGTGGACTTCAAGAACACCGTGATCGTCATGACCTCGAATCTGGGCTCCTCCGAGATTCAGGAGATGATCGGCGAGTCGAGGGAGAGCGTGAAGAATGCCGTGATGACCGAGGTGCGCGAGCACTTCCGTCCGGAGTTCATCAACCGCATCGACGAGATCGTGATCTTCAACTCGCTCGGCAGCGAGGCCATCCGTCGCATCGCCGCGATCCAGCTCAAGAGCCTGCAGGCCCGCGTGGCCGCCCAGGACGTGACGCTCGAGGTGACCGACGAGGCCATGGCGGAACTCGCCGAAGTGGGCTTCGATCCGCATTACGGCGCACGTCCGCTCAAGCGCGCGATCCAGGACCACATCGAGAATCGTCTTGCGATGGTCATGCTCGAGGGTTCCGCAGGTCCCGGCGACACGATCCGCGTGGGCGCGAAGGACGGCAGGTTCACGTTCGACGTGGAGAAGGCCGCTCAGTGACGCTGAGGTGCTCGGATCCGTCCGACTCGTGAGCTGCTCATGACGAAAGGGGCTTCGCCGGCAACGGCGAAGCCCCTTCGCAGTGTGTGCGTCGCGATGCGCAATGAGGCAGCTGCATGAGGGGAGTGAGCGTGTCCTTGCCCGAGGAGGCCTCACGGACATCGCCCCAACAGGGCGATGGAGTAAAGCTTGCCGTGAGAAGTCAGCAGAGGCCATGGTGCCAAGCAGGAGGGTGCTCGGGTTGGCAATACATGGTCAGCTCCATGTTTGCAAGTGCAGGGGGAGGGGTTTCGTGAAAAAGACGGTCTCGCGCAGGAAGCGCAGGGCCGTCTTTTTGCATGTGCCGCGCGTCAGTTGAGGAAGTGTGCGGGCATGACGGGGGCGAAGTTTGGGTTGAGCGGCATGGAGACGCCGCGGGCGTTCACGTAGATGCGGCCGCCCTCGTCCTCGTATTCATAGTAGCGGGGCTCTTCGTGGATGACGACGTCGGTGAGGCCGAGCATGTTGAAGAAGCGTTCGAAGTTGGTGGCGTATGTGTTGAGGTCGACGCCCGTGTCCTGGAAGGAGATGCAGTCGCCCGAGAAGGGCTGGTCGCGGGAGGTCTCCATGGAGAGTGCAATGCGGATTTCGGAGGCGTAGATCTTGGCCGCGTCGGGACGCGAGCAGAAGATGGCGATCGAGGCGCAGAATTGGTCGGGCTCGCAATCCGCCGTCTGCACGGCATTTGTAAGGAGCGGGTAGATGCGGAAGGGCGAGAGCTGCTGCTCGAAGAAGTCGAGTCCCTTGACGAGGGGCATGGGTTCCGTGAAGATCGTCTGGCAGGACGCGATGTTGGACTTGAGGGCCTCCTGCATGTCGAACGCAAACGGATTCTTGAGGATCTGGTTGGGATCGAAGTGGCCGCTGACGCAGAACTCGGGGTGGCGCGTGGTGTCCCACCAGCGGTAGGGATGCACGACGGCGAGCTCGCCCGCAGGCACGGTTACGGTGATGACGAGGTGGCGCAGGTAGAGGCCGTAGATGCGTTCGTTCTCAAGCGCGGCGATGGGGTCATCCTCGCCTTCGGGTACGTCGAGGTGTTCCTTGGTGTAGAGGGTTCCCTTGCATTCGGCCATCGCACGCGTGAGCCTGCCCGCCGTCTCGGTATCGTTGGCGGGCCCTTGGTTGCTGCGGAGCATTTCATGGAAGATCGTGATCTTGGCCTTCGGGTTGATGTAGTGCTTCTTGAGGATCTCGACAACCTTGTCGGCGGTTTCCTGCGAGAGCGTGACGTTGGGGCAGGCGGTCTTGAAGAACGTGCTCATCATCAGGCCGACCATCAGCATCGATGTGGACTCGGTCGGGGTCCTGTATTCGTACTTCACCTCGGAGAGCATGCCGTAGAAGTTCCCGCGGGCCTCGTTGGCGACGGAAGGATGCTGGGCCTCGATCTTGTCGAAGACTTCGTTGGCCATGATGTAGAAGTCGTCGGAGAGCGGCTTCTCGAGGATCGTGCGCAGACGCCGCTCGAGGATGTCACGGTCGGCGAGGGTCGTATAGGCCGTCAGGCGGTTGAGGATGAAGCTGAGTTCGCGGCGCTGGGCCGCAAGATGTGAAGAGCGTGCCATGAATGAAGGTCATGCGGCAGCCGGTTGCGGGCGCCGCGGAAAGCGGGATGGGGACGGCCGCTGCGGCGGCTTCCCCGAAAAGCGTTGTGCAGGAGATTCTAACGGATTTGGCCTGCACGGACTGCATTCGGGTCGGATGTGAAAAGAGGAGCGCGAGGCTCCTCTTTTCAATCGTGGCAGGCCTGAAGCGGTCAGGCGGGATTGCGCACGGCGGCCTGGACTTCGTCGAAGGTCTTCGCGATGCTCTTGGAGGGAGCCTTGTCGAGAAGGCTCACGACGACGATGGCGATGAGGGCGAAGACGAAGCCCGGAAGGATTTCGTAGAGGCCGAGCCAGGCGTAGTGGTTCCAGACGAGGACCGTGACGGCGCCGGTGATCATGCCCGCGAGCGCGCCGTTGCGCGTCATGCGGCGCCACCAGAGCGACATGATGATGACGGGGCCGAAGGCCGCGCCGAAGCCCGCCCAGGCGTAGGAGACGAGGGAGAGCACGAGGCTGTTGGGGTCGCGGGCGAGCCAGACGGCGACGACCGAGACGAGGAGCACCATGCTGCGGCCGAACCAGACGAGTTCGCGCTGGGAGGCGTTGCGGCGGATGAACGTGCGGTAGAAGTCCTCGGTGAGAGTCGACGAGCACACGAGCAGCTGGCAGGAGAGCGTGGACATGACGGCCGCGAGAATGGCGGACATTAGGATGCCGGCGATCCAGGGATTGAAGAGAAGGCCCGAGAGGACGATGAAGACGCGCTCGTGGTTCTGTTCGACGAGGGAGGCGACGTCGCGGTGCTCGGCGAAGAAGGCCGCGCCGAAGAAGCCGACGGCGACGGCGCCCGAGAGGCAGAAGCTCATCCAGAGGGTGGCGACGCGGCGGGCGTTCGGGATCACCTTGATGGAGCGGGTGGCCATGAAGCGCACGAGGATGTGCGGCTGGCCGAAGTAGCCCAGACCCCAGGCGAGAAGGCTGACGATGCCCACGAGGGTGTGGCCCTCGAGGATGTTGAGCATCTTGATGTCGACGCTCGCGACGCACTCGGTGGCGGCGGTGAAGCCGCCGAGGTCGTACATGACGGCGATCGGCGTCACGATCAGGGCGAGGCACATGAGGAGAGCCTGAATCGTGTCGGTCCAGGAGACGGCGAGGAAGCCGCCCACGAAGACGTAGCAGATCGTGGCGGCGGCGCCCAGAATGAGGGCCGTCTCATAGGACATGCTGAAGGTGTTCTCGAAGAGGCGGGCGCCCGCGACCACGCCCGAGGCGCAGTAGATCGTGAAGAAGAGCAGGATCACGACGGCGGCGATGATGCGCAGCAGGTTTTGCTTGTCCTCGAAGCGGTGCGAGAAGTAGTCGGGGAGCGTGAGCGCGTTGTGGGTCTTCTCCGTGTAGACGCGCAGGCGGGAGGCGACGACGCACCAGTTGATGTAGGAGCCGAGGACGAGGCCGATGCCGATCCACGACTGGGAGATGCCGGCGAGGTAGACGGCGCCGGGCAGGCCCATCAGAAGCCAGCCGGACATGTCGGAGGCGCCGACCGAAAGGGCCGTCACGAAGCCGCCGAGGCTACGTCCGCCGAGAATGTAGTCGCCGTAGCTGCGGGTGTGGTAGTAGGCGTAGAAGCCGACGCACACCATGACGAGCAGATAGCCGACGAAGGTGATCGCAGTGGGATTGCTGAACATAAGGGGGACCCTTTCTTATATTGATTGTTCGCCGGGCGGGGGCGCGGCGGGCGCGTCATCGAGAAGGGGGCCTGGCAGGGTGAAGAAAACGGGCGCAAAAAAAAAGCGCGGCCTGGCCGCCGGATGACCGAAGACTTGTGTTCGGGTATTCAAGTATACGGACGCGAACGCCTTCTGTCCCACTGAACGGGAGAAAAGGTGAAGGACTAAGGCAAGATGCCTAGGCGAAACTACCCGCCGATGTAGCTCATTTCGATCTTCGCGCGCTCGGGCGCGAGACCGAGCGAACGGAGCTCGGAGTAGTGGTTGTCGCGGGCGGACCAGATTCGGCCGAGCGCTTGCTCGATCTCGAAGTCGGTGGCGCCGCCGCGGAGCATCGTGCGGATGTCGTAGCCCTCGGTCGCGAAGAGGCAGAGGTAGAGGCGCCCGTCCATGCTCAGGCGCGCGCGGGAGCATTCGCCGCAGAAGGCCTGGGTGACGGAGGAGATGCAGCCGAATTCGCCAGCGCCGTCCAGATAGCGCCAGCGGGAGGCGGTTTCACCCGGATAGTTGGCGCCGACGGGCTCGACGGGCCACTTTGCGCGGATCATCCCGACCACCTCCGCGGAGGGAACGACGTCGGTCATGCGCCAGCCGTTGGAGGTGCCCACGTCCATGTACTCGATGAAGCGGGGGATGATGCCCGTGTGGCGGAAGTGTTCGCAGATGCGGACGATTTCGGACTCGTTCACTCCGCGCTTGACGACGGTGTTGATCTTGACGCGAAAGCCCATGTCGGCCGCAAGCCTGATGTTGTCGAGCACTTTGGCGGCGGGAAAGCCCACGTCGTTGAAGCTCTGGAAGATGCCTTCGTCGAGCGCGTCGAGGCTGATCGTGACGCGGTCGAGGCCCGCGTCGCGCAGGGCCTGCGCCTTCTTGTGAAGGATGGAGGCGTTCGTCGTGAGCGCGATGTCGATGTCGCGGCCGTCGGGCGTCCTGAGCCTGCGCAGTTCTGCGACAAGTTCCTCGAGGCCCTTTCTGAGCAGGGGCTCGCCGCCCGTGAGGCGCAACTTCTCGACGCCGTTGGCGACCACGATGCGCGCGATGCGCAGGATTTCCTCGAAGGTGAGGAGCTCGGTGTGGGCGAGAAAGGCGTGGGGATTGCTGAACTTCTCCTTGGGCATGCAGTAGCGGCAGCGGAAGTTGCAGTGGTCGGTCACCGAGATGCGCAGGTCCCTCAGGGGGCGTCCGCGGGTGTCGGTCCAGTGGCCTACCGAGCGTCGCACGGCGCCTGTCTGCGGAACCGGAAGACTGCGCACGGGGGCGGGATTCGTAGCGATGGGAATGACCTCGGCCATGACGGTGGACCTCTGTGGAACGTTTCTGCGGGAGTCGTTTCGGGGAAATTGAATGATTATAGAGGCAGCGTGTCGGCGTGGACTGCGAGCGACCTGTAGAAGGCGTAGCGCGCCTCGTCGACCTCGCCCGCCTCGACGGCGGCCTTGACGCCGCAGCCGGGCTCCTCGAGGTGCCGGCAGTTGAAGAAACGGCAGCCCGAGACGTGCGCTGCGATGTCGGGCATGGCGCGCAGGATGTCGTTGAGCGAGAGGTGTGCGAGGCCGAACTCCTGGAAGCCCGGGGTGTCGATGACGCTGCCTTGCCAGTCGTCGTACTTGGCGTCGTACCAGCGAGCGGCGGTGGTCGTCTGCTTGCCGAGGTTGAGGGCCACGGAGAATTCGCGCGTGGCGGCCTGGGCGTGCGGGACGAGAAGGTTGAGGATCGTGGACTTGCCCATGCCCGACTGGCCGACGAGGAGCGAGGCTCGGCCTTCGAGACGCTCGATGAGGCGGGCGCGGGTCGCCTCGGGCTCGCCCGTGGCGGAGACCGTGATGACGTCGTGGCCGATCGACTCGAGAAGGCGTACGGCGGCCGCAGCCTCCTCGGCGCCTTCGGCAAGTTCGGCCTTGTTGCGGATGACGAGCGCGGGGATGCCTGCCTGATGGGCGGCGAGAAGCGCCCTCCAGATGAACCAGGGGTTGAAGGTCGGGCGGGACGCGAAGACGATGCAGACGAGGTCGATGTTGGCGGCGAGCGACTTGATGCGCCATTCGTCGGAGCGGTAGAGAAGGTTTCGGCGCTCTCGGATCGACTCGATGGCGGAGACGCCCGAGACCGGTTCGGTGCACTCGACGACGTCGCCCACAACGACGTCGCCCTTCTTGCCGCGGCGGTGGGCTTCAAGCACGGCGCCGTCCTCCGTCGTCACGAAGTAGTGGCGGCCGTGGCCTGCGGTGACGCGGCCTGTGATGAGGGGGGCGGCAGCTTCGGCGGTCGGACGGTGCTTGCGGGACGGAGTTTTGGTCATGGGACAGTAGCTGAGGTTCGTGAGCGGACGTGAGCCGCGAAGAAAGGTTGCTGGTGAGGTAGTTTAGTCCGCTTCGGGCGCTCGGGGCTCGGCGGGCTTCGGAAAGAGGTGCTCGAGCCGGCCGCCGGGCGCCGACAGGCGCTTGAGGCGCTGCAGGTTCGCAACGCGCATGCCGGGGTGCGGACGCTTGTAGTGAAAGAGCGAATAGACGAGGGACGGCGAGAGAGATGTCGTCGTGTCCTTGTGCAGCTTCACGAGGGCGCTGATCATCGGGTCGAGTCCCGCGATGCGCGCGGCGTGCAGGTCCGCGTCGTACTGCATGAGGCGTGCGGCGAGGTTGAGCAGGGGCGAGAGCGGGTAGAGAAGCATGGGGAAGACGACGAGCGCGACCGCGCAGACGCTGCCCGCATGGGTGCCGGGCATGTCGAGCGTGAGCATCGGCGAATAGTTGAAACCCTCGAAGAACTGGACGTGCGTGGCGCCCCAGCCCGCGAGCCAGCAGAAGATGTAGGAGACGGCGACGTTGATGAGGAGGCGGAGCACGCCGTGGAAGTGGCGCACGTGTGCGGCCTCGTGGGCGGCGAGCGCGACGATCTCGTCCTTCCTGAGCAGGTGCGCGACGTGCGCGAAGACGATGACGCGGCGCCTGAGGCCCCAGCCCGAGAGCACGATGTTGGAGTGGTCCCAGGAGGCGGGGCGGGTCATGACGACCATTTCGGTCATGGTGATGCCCTGACGGTGCAGGCTCTCCCGAACGGCCTCGCGGGTTTCGGCGTTCGCATAGGGGCGGCTCCGGCGCTTCCAGAAGACGCCGTAGACGCTCGAGAGCTTCCAGCGCCAGAGGAGATAGACGAGCCAGACGCCCCATGCGAGCTTCCACCAGTCGCCGCCCGCGTATTCGAAGATGGTGAGAAGCGCGGCGGAGACGGGCATGAAGACGAGCCAGCCCCAGAGGGCCTCTGAAAGGGTGCGCGAGAGCCAACGCATGCGCGGCTCGCGCATGTAGCCGTAGCGTTCCTTGACGCGGTAGCGGGCCCACCATCCGAAGGGAAGCTCGATGAGGAGCATGAGGAGGACGATCAGGCTGATGAGGACCCAGTCGGCGGGAATGCCCGGACCCATGATCGTCTCGATGACGGCCGTGAAGACGTTGAGGCCGTTGCCGAACGTCATGAAGAGCGCGAAGCCCGCGCCCACCACGGTGAGCAGAAGGTTCGCTTGGGCGAGTTCGCCCGTGTAGTCCGCCGCCTTTCGAATGCCCGCGAGCGTGAGCTTTTCCTCGAAGCCCTCGGGCACGCGTCCGCACGACTTCTCGGCCGCGCGGGTCTGCAGGATCGTGACCGCGCACTCGAGCGTCACGTATAGCGCAAGGATGCTGACGAAGGTGTGCTCGATGAAGGTGGCGTGCAGGGACATGGGACGGACTGCGCGGACGGGCGTGATGAAAGGGACGATAATCCTATATTATGGCGGATCGGCGTCCCCGCAGGAAAGACGCGGGGGGCGGAGCGCCTCTGCTCGAACCTCTTTTGGACAAACGACTACCCATGACGAACGACATTGAACGAGATCCCGCGTATTCGGACGACAACCTGATCTGGATCGACATGGAGATGACCGGGCTTCAGCCCGAGGTGAATCGCGTGATCGAGGTCGCGGCGATCATCACCGACAAGAATCTGAACATCCTGCACAAGGGCCCCGTGGTTGCCGTGCATCAGAGCGACGAGGTCCTCGACGGCATGGACGCCTGGAACACCGACACGCACACCCGCTCCGGACTCGTGGCCCGCGTGAAGGAAAGCACGATCGACGAGGCCGAGTGCGAGAAGATCTTCCTCGAGACCTTCCGCCGCTTCGTGCCGCAGGGCAAGAGCCCGATGTGCGGCAACACGATCGGCCAGGACCGCCGCTTCATGGCGCGCTGGCTCCCGAACCTCGAGGAGTACTTCCACTACCGCTACCTCGACGTCTCGACCCTCAAGGAGCTCACCCGCCGCTGGGCTCCCGAAAAGACGCGCAACATCCAGAAGGCCACGAAGCACCAGGCCCTCTCCGACATCGAGGAAAGCATCGAGGAGCTTCAGTACTACCGCCGCGAGATCCTGAAGATCTGACGGACGGACCTCATCTGAATTGACGAAGACGGCTGTCTCCCTTGCGGGGGACGGCCGTTTTTCTTTGATTTTTTCATTTCAAACGCTGCGCAGGGAGGACTTCCCGAGTGCAGTGTCTGCGCACGAAAGGGGTTGATAAGGGTTGATTCCTATACCGAAAAGGGTAGTGGATCTGTAAGGGGTAGTCTGGTTTATCTAAAAGATCAACAAAAGTCGATGCGAAAGGATTAGGTGGTAGTAGTTAGGGGTATGCTTTAAACAACAGGACGCCGAGACCGGGCGTCAGCTGAAAGCCATTTGCAAAGCGCTCGAAACGCCTGCGCAAGAATTAAAAAGGAGAAGCATCATGTTCGGATTTTTCGAAAAGAAGGAAGCTCACGTTGATGAAGTCAAGGCCCCGGCCTTCGTCGAATGGAAGGGCTGGCGCAAGTTCAAGGTGATGAACCGCAAGCAAGAATGCGTCGACACGACCACCTTCACGCTGATGCCCGCCGACGAGCAGCCGCTTCCCGCCTTCCGCGCCGGCCAGGGCGTGGCGCTTCGCCTCGAGGGTTTTGAGCCGCGCGCCTACACGCTTTGCAGCACGCCCGACGAAGGCTGCTACCGCATCACCATCAAGGTGCTCGACAACGACCGCGGCGCCCTTTCCGCCCAGCTCGCCCAGTGCCTGCACGTCGGCGACGAGATCGAGGTTTCCGAACCCGCTGGCGGCTTCGTTCTTGACGACCGTGAAACTCCCGTCGTGATGATCGCCGAAGGCATCGGCATCACCCCGATGGTCGCGATGCTCTCCGAGATCGCCACCGACCACCCGCTGCGCCGCGTGCATCTCATCTACTCCACGAAGAACGGCGAGCACTTCCCGCTTCAGGAGGAGACGAAGAACCTCATCAAGCTTATTCCCGACAGCGGCATGGCCGTGGGCTACACCGAACCGCGCTTTGACGAACACGTCGGCCAGGACTACCAGTTCACGGGTAAGCTGATGCCCGCCACGCTGCGTCACGCCTGCATGGACGCCGAAAGCGACGTCTATCTCTGCGGCTCCGAAATCTTCGTCGAGTACGTGCGCAACATCATCCTGCAGTACCGCACGATTCCCGCCGATCACATCCACACCCAGGTGTTCGTGCGCACCCGCTGATCTGAACGGAATTGATAATCCCCTCCCAATCGATTGGAAGGGGATTCTGGGGGGCCGTATCCCCCCCCCCCCATTCTAGTCCCTACCCAATTCGGGCAGTAGCGGGCTGCATCAAACAGCCCTCATCGGTTTCGTCTAGCTTTTTCAAGCTTCTGAAAGCGGACGGAACGTTTGACCGTCGGATTCCTGCTTGGTCATGACGTTCATGAAGGAGTCGTGCAGATGCTTGATCTCCTCGCACGAATTTCCTTCACGAGTCTCGTGAGTTCCTCGCCGTGATGATCACGTTGGGAGGAGCTGCGGCGATGAGCGCAAGGAAGCGGGGGGCGGCGAGAGAGGTGTTCCGGTTGCAGTCGTCTGCCGTGCCGAGGATCCCGCGGGAAGGTGAAGGATGGGCAGGCGCGGACACGCAGGAAGGTCCTTCGCAGTCTCTGGGGGCGGGAGCGGGAGGAGATGAGGTGCGTGGAGCAGGGGGTTGCGGGTCGGGCGGGCGGCGCTGCAGGACGAGAGGCGAGAGACGGGGAGAAAGAGGGAAATGAAAAGGGCCGCACCTTTCGGAACGGCCCTTCTTGTCTCTGTCATGAAGCTCTCGGAGAGGACTTCAGGCTCTGATGAATTAGACCATCAGGAGAGCGCAGGCGACGACAGCGACGATACACGGAACGGCGGTGCGCTTGATGACTTCGATCGGGGAGACCATGGCGATACCGGACACGAGAATCGTCACGCCGGCGAGCGGGGACATCGTGCGGCCGAGAGCGCCGGTCAGGAAGGCGAGACCGCCAAGACCCGGGATGGTCATGCCGAAGGATTCGGCGTGCGGGGTCACAGCTTCGTTGAAGGCCTGGGTGGCAGCGTCGCCGGAACCGGTGATGACGCCCATGATCCACGGACCGAGGGAGCCGCCCCAACGGGCGAATTCGTTGGAGTCCTTAAGGGCGGCGACGGCGGCGTCAATGAGACCCGTGGCGCGGAGACCGGCGGCGAACACGCCGGCGGCGATGATGATGCCCATCACGTCGGCATAGCCCTTGCCCATGCCGCTGAAGAATTCCTTCGTGAGCTGCTGCGGGTTGGCGCGGGCGATGACGAGAGCGGCGATGGCGCCGATCAGCATGGCCTGGGCAACGCCCATCTTGATGGCCGGAAGGCAGGTGTTGCCGAGCACGAGGATGGCAATGGGCACGAACGGAACGATGGCCTTGAGCGGGGACGGAACGAAGTCCATCTTCTGGAGCTTGGATTCGTCGACCTGGGCGTTCTTGTCACCCTTGTGGTCGCCGAGGATGAAGGCGACGAGAGCAATGCCGACGATGAGGATGGCGCCGCACATCAGGGAGAACGTGGAGTGATAGGCGATGAAGTCCATTTCAGACATCTTGGCCATGTTGGCGACGAAGACGTTGTGGGACGTGCCCGGAGAGAGGTACGAACCGATCGTGCCGCCGAGAACGGCAGCAGCGGCGGCGGCCGGTTTGATGCCGGCGCGGAGCATCACCGGAATGAGCGTCGAACCGACGGCGGCAGCGCAGCCGGCGGCAGACGGAATGGCGATGTTGATGAAGAACGTGATCGTCGTGCAGACCGGCAGCAGGAAGATGCCGAGGCCGCGGATCGGGGAGGCGAGGTAGTGAACGAGAGAACGGTCACACTGCGTGTAGGAAGCCACGAAGGCAAAGCCCATCGAGCCGCAGATTGCCATGATGAGGGACTTGTTCGTCATGGACTTGCCCATGGCGTCAAGACCGTACATCGGGTCAAGACTAATGCAGCAGAGGAAGAGACCGGCGGCAAGAAGCACCAGTCGCGTTTCATAGCGCTTGATCAGGGCCCAGACCGTAACGAGCGTCACGGCAATGGCGACCCAGCTTTGAATCGACATAAGAAACTCCAAATCCTTTGGTTGTTGAGTGTTTTTATGGGTAGGGCCGCTCTGTAACAGACTCCGCCTGAGGGCGGTCCTCCGAATACAGTTGCTAGTATGCCCTACTGTCAAGGATCGCGCCTGAAGGTTTTTACGTACTGCTTCAGGCAAAAAGGAGCTTCAAAAGGGCCTGATCGGGTCCTAAAAAAGGAGGTTGCAGTTCTGCAACCTCTTGATACGCAACACTTTCCGTAGTTATTCGGAGGTGTTTTCCTGATCAGATGGATTATCTAGGGAATTTCCCTTGGTTTGAGTGCTTTCGCGTTTCTCCAGCTTGATCGGACGCCTGCTTCTGCGGGGACGGTCGGGATCAAGCTTCGCGGCGAGGATCGGATTCTTGAGCCATGCCTGAAGCATGGAGAGGCCGACGGCGAGCAGGATCGGGCCGAGGATGAGGCCGAGGAAGCCGAAGGCGATCACGCCGCCGAAGACGCCCAGGAAGATGAGGGCGAGGGGCAGTGAGGAGCCGCGCGCGATGAGGATCGGCTTGAGGAAGTTGTCCACGCTCGAGACGGCGAGGAGCCCCCAGAGGACGAGGAAGACGGCCATGCCCGTTTCGCCCTGCGAGTAGAGCCAGATGGCGGACGGGCCCCAGACGAGGGGAGGTCCGATCGGGACGATCGAGAGGACGAAGACGAGTGTGCAGAGCATGAGGATGCCAGGCACGCCTGCGATCCAGAAGCCGATGCCTGCGACGACGGCCTGGCCGAGCGCGGTGCCCACGAGGCCGAAGACGACGGAACGGGTCGTGTTGACGAGGATCTTCGTGAGTTCGTTCGAGAGGTCGCCCGAGACGCGCTTCATCAGGGCCTGCACGCGGTCGGCGAACCAGGCGCCGTCGCGGTAGAAGAAGAACACGATGAAGGTGACGAGGGCGAGCTGCAGGAGGATGTTGCTCACGTTGACGGCTGCATTGAGAAGCGCGGCCGAGAGCGGCTCGAGGAGCTTCTGCATGGTGGTCGAGAGCGACGCGGGGTCGATCGCGAAGAGCAGCTGGTCGTGAAGCCAAGGGCCGATGCCCGGAATCTCGGAGATGGCGGGCGGAATCGTGAAGCCGCTAGCGATCCATTCGCGGATGACGGAGATGCCCTTGGGGATCTGCTGTGCGAGCGCGATGAGCAGGAAGCTCGACGGGATCAGCACGCCGATGATGAGCAGGAAGACCATCAGGAGCGCGGGCAGCGTCGTGGAGCCGCCCGCCGACGAACGGGCGCTCGCGAAGAGCGGCCATGTGACGACGGCGAGAATCGCCGCGATGACGATCGCGGTGAGGAACGGCTCGATGATGAAGTAGCAGCCGATCGAGACGGCCACGGCAAGTACGACGCGGATGAGCAGGTCGACGCGCTCGCTGAAGCTGAGCATGGAACGCAGCGTCTGCGGGCCGCGGTTGCGTTCGGCGGCGGGCGACTGGGCGTGGGGCTCAGGCTGGGCCGCCTGCGCGGACGGACCGGGCTCCGCGCCCGTTCGGGTGTCGGGTTGGTTCATGATGGCCTCGGCGGTGCGGCTCAGTCGGCGACGGGCGGCTCGTCAAGATAGAAGCAGCCGTTGAGCGTGGTGCTCTTGACCGCCTGGGCGAGCGTCTCGATCGCGCTCATGCGCGTGAAGCTCTTGCGCCAGACCATGATGACGCGGCGCGAGGGCGACGGGCTCTTGAACGGGATCGTCTTGATGCTGTTGACGTTCGAGCGCAGATAGGGCACGCAGGAGGCGGGCAGCACGGTAATGCCGAGCCCCTGGGCGACCATGTGGCAGATCGTCTGCAGCGAGGAGCCCTCGACCGTGCGCTGGACGTCGGCGATGCCGATGTTGGCGCGCACGAGGTCCGGGCAGATGCCGATGATCTGGTCGCGGAAGCAGTGGCCGGCGCCGAGCAGAAGCATCGTCTGGTCGCGCAGTTCCTGCGGACCGATGTAGTTGCGGTTGACCCACGGATGGTGGGACGGAACGGTGACGACGAAGCTTTCCTGATAGAGGGCCTGGGTCATGAAGCCCGTGTCGGAGATCGTGTCGGCCATGATGGCGACGTCGATGGCGCCCGTGCGCAGCTGGGAGATGAGCTCGGTGGTGTACGTCTCCTCAAGGTAGACGGGCATCTTCGGGGCGAGCGTGGAGAGCTTCACGATGAGCTCGGGCATGAGGTACGGGGCGACCGTGTAGATCATGCCGAGGCGGATCGGGCCGGCGAGCGGATCCTGACCGCGCTTGGCGATCTCTGAGATGAGACGGCTTTCCTCGAGCACCTTCTGGGCCTGCTCGATGATGGCGGCGCCCACGGGCGTGATCGAGATGTCGGGCGTGCGGCGCTCGAAGATCGAGACGCCGAGCTCTTCCTCGAGCTTCTTGATGGCGACGGAAAGGGAGGGCTGACTCACGAAGCAGGATTCGGCGGCGCGGCCGAAGTGCCTTTCACGGGCCACCGCGATGACGTACTTGAGTTCGGTGAGAGTCATGATCAGGGATCCTTGTTTGTGGATTGTATGAATATGGTAGTGCGGTTGCGGGACGTTTCGCAAAGGGCTCATGCGGCTAGGAATTCGCCAGCCGTCTTGAACCAGCGGGCCGCGTGCCTGAGGGCCGCATCCCTGTCCTTTTCGAGCCAGGCATCGGCCGTGCGGCGTGCGGCGGCAAGGAGCGCCTCGTCGCGATCGAGATCCGCAAAGCGTAGGAGCGGCGTGCCCGACTGGCGTTCGCCGAGGAATTCTCCGGGGCCGCGCATCTCGAGGTCGCGCCTCGCGATCTCGAAGCCGTCGGTCGTGTCCCTGATCGCCTTGAGGCGCTCCCATCCCGCGGGCGAGATGTCCTCGCCGAAAAGCAGGATGCAGGCGCTCTGGGTGGCGCCGCGGCCGACGCGGCCGCGAAGCTGGTGGAGTTGCGCGAGGCCGAAGCGCTCTGCGTGCTCGATCACCATCAGGGTTGCATTGGGAACGTCGACGCCCACCTCGATGACGGTGGTGGCGACGAGAATCTGGGTGAGGCCCGAGACGAAGTCCTGCATGACGGCATCCTTCTCGGCAGCGGGCATCGCACCGTGCACGAGGCCGACGGTGAGGTCGGGCAGGCGCTGCTGAAGGTCGTCGCGGCAGACGGTCGCGGGTGTGAGGTCGAGCTTGTCGCTTTCCTCGATGAGCGGACAGACCCAGTAGACCTGGCGGCCCTGCGCAACGACACTCCTCACGACGGAAAGCACGTCGTCCTTGCGGGAGGTCTTCACGGTCTTGGTGACGACGGGCGTGCGGCCGGGCGGCAGCTCGTCGATGACCGAGACGTCGAGGTCCGCGAGGTAGCTCATGGCGAGCGTGCGCGGAATCGGGGTCGCGGAGAGCATCAGGAGGTGAGGGACGAGGGCGGACTCTGGGCGGGTGCGCAGCGCAAGTCGCTGGGCAACGCCGAAGCGGTGCTGCTCGTCGACGATCGCAAGCCCGAGGTTCGCGAATTTGACGCCTTCCTGAATGAGGGCGTGGGTGCCGATGACGATGCGTGCTTCGCCTGAGGCGACGGCCTCGAGCGCGGCATTCTTCTCCGCGGTCTTGAGGCGGCCCGTGAGCCAGGCGGTGCGGATGCCCAGAGGCTCGAGCCAGGCGGCGATCTTCCTGAAGTGCTGCTCGGCGAGGATCTCGGTGGGCGCCATGAGGGAGGCCTGATGACCCGAGGCCACGGCGCGCAGGGCGGCGAGCGCAGCTACGACGGTCTTGCCGCTGCCGACGTCGCCCTGAACGAGGCGGTGCATGGGACGGTTCGCGGCCAGATCGGCGAGGATCTCGTCCGTGACGCGGCGCTGGGCGTTCGTGAGGTTGAAGGGAAGCTGCGCAAGGAAGCAGCCGACCAGTTCGGCGTCGTCGCCCGCGAGCGGCGGGGCGGTGCGCTGAAAGGCCACGGCGCGCGATTCGCGCAGCGTGATCTGCTGGGCGAGGAGTTCGTCGAAGATGAGCCTGCGCCAGGCGGGGGCGGAGCGCTCCTGCAGACCGATGACGTCGGCGCCCGAGGGCGGCGTGTGGATGTAGGAGAGTGCTTCGCGAAGGCCGGGAAGGCCGAACTTCGTCCTGACCGCCTCGGGCACGAGGTCCGTGAGGTCCAGATCGAGCAGTGCGCGGTCGATGCGCTTGCGAAGCCATCGCTGCTGGATGCCTTCGCCTGCGGGGTAGACGGGCGTGAGCGCATTGGGCAGTTCGGTCTCGGCAGCCTTGCCGGACTTGATGCGCGGATGCACCATCTCGAGCCCGCCGTAGTAGCCCTCGCGCGGCTCGCCGTAGAGGCGCACGGTGCTGCCGACGGCAAGTTGCTTCTGGATGGACGGGAAGTAGTGGAGGAAGCGGATCGTGATGCTGCCCGTCGAATCCTCGACGACGGCCTGAAGCTGCTGACCGCGGCCCGTGCGCACGAAGCGCTGGTCTGCGACGCGGCCCTCGATCTGGGCGTGCGTGTTCACGGCGAGCGAGCCGATGGGTGTGACGCTCGTCTCGTCCTCATAGCGAAGCGGGAGGTGAAGCGCAAAGTCCCAGTCGCGCACGAGCCCGAGCTTCTCGAGCCTGACGTCAAGGGGCGCGAGCTTCTCCTGACGGATGACGCCCGAGGCGCGCTCCTGCTGTTTCGGGGCGGCGGCCATGTTCTGCATATATACAAAGATGGGGGATTGCCTTACGGCATCGTCACCACGGCCTCGATCTCGACGCGGGCGGCCTTGGGAAGTGCGGCGACCGCGAAGCAGGAGCGGGCGGGATAGGGCTTGGACATGACTTCGGTCATCACCTTGTTGACCACGGCGAACTCGTTGATGTCTGCAAGGAAGATCGTCATCTTGACGGTGTTGCCGAGCGTGGTGCCCGCTGCGGCACAGATCGCCTCGAGATTGGCGAAGGCCTGTCGAGCCTGAGCCTCGACGCCCTCGGCAAGTGCGCCCGTTGCGGGCACTAGACCAAGCTGGCCCGACGTGAAGAGGAAGCCCTCGGCGAGCGTCGCCTGACTGTAGGCGCCGATGGCGGCGGGGGCGTTGTCGGTGTGGACGGGATTGACGGGCATGGTGGGTATCCTCCGAAGTCGGTGCGCGCATGTCGGGCGCGTTGCGGCGAAATCCGCTGAATGCCTATATTCTATCGGAAAATTTTGCACGATAGGGGATGATTCTATCGGATTTGTTAAGGAACACTATAAAGCCTATGAGGAGGAAAAGTGAGTATAAATACGCAGAATTCCCTAGGCGAGACGGCCTACAACGAGATTAACATTTAAGGCATTTTAGGGGTTAACGTGTATTACTTGAGTGGTAGTACCTTGGGATAGGTTGGCGCGCAGTCCTAGGTAGGAGCCCGTTCGGGGGGCGCCGGAGGGCGGATCGGGCGAATGCTTGGGGAATCAGGAGAAGCGGGGCGATCAGAGATTTGAGGACCCTTGACTGAATCTTAAGAAAAAAACAGAAACCTAGGGTTACCCCGAATGTTTCTGAGGTGGTAGTAGTAATAAACTGCGCGTGACTTAAGAAAAGCCGCCTTGGGTGTTTTGCCTAGTTCGAAAGAATCGATGCTGACACGGGTGACCGTAGAAATACGTAGCTTTTCGAGAAGGCAGATCGTAAAGATTGGGCAAAGTTTGACGCAGACGTCATCCTCCCGACTTTCCCGCTACCCGATTTCGGCAAAGCTGATATAAGGAATGCGGAGAAAGAAAGCGTTACTTTCTTGCTTCAAAGTCCGCCTCTTGAACGACTGCCGCAAGGTCGTGAAGAGGCCAGTTCAACTGAGTCGCACCAGGAGAACGGCGATTCAGGTGAATTGACGGAATCTGACCCCGTGCCGGGCAGGGCGGAACCCCAGTTTCGCTCCCGGCACATCGTCTTTGGATCTAGGAGACCATTGGAAATGAAAATTATCTACACCGACGTGCTCGTGATCGGTGGCGGTCTTGCCGGTCTGCGTATGGCCGTTGCTGCCAAGCGCCGTGGGCATGACTCGATCGTCCTGTCGCTGGTTCCGCCGAAGCGCAGCCATTCCAAGGCTGCTCAGGGCGGCATGCAGGCTTCGCTCGGCAACGTCATCAAGGGCGTCGGCGACAACGAAGACGTCCACTTCGGCGACACGGTCCGCGGCTCCGACTGGGGTGCTGACCAGGAAGTCGTCCGCATGTTCGTGAACACCTCCCCGAAGGCCGTGCGTGAGCTCGCTGCCTGGGGTGTGCCCTGGAGCCGCATCACCCCGGGTGATCGCCAGGTCATCATCAATGGTGAAAAGGTCACCATTACCGAACGCAAGGAAGCTGCCGGCCTCGTCGCCCAGCGTGACTTCGGCGGCACGAAGAAGTGGCGTACCTGCTACGTGTCCGACTGTACCGGTCACTCCATGCTCAACGCCGTTTCCGACCGCATCATCGCCGAACAGGTCCCGGTCATCGAACGCGTTGAAGCCCTCTCTCTGATTCACGACGGCAAGCGCTGCTACGGCGCCATCGTTCGCTGCCTCATCACGGGCGAACTCATGGCCTACGTGTCCAAGGCTACGGCCATCGCCACGGGCGGTGCCGGCCGTATCTATCGCGTGACGACGAACGCCGTCATCTGCGAAGGCACCGGCTACGACCTCGCTCTCGAAACGGGCGTCGCCTCCCTCGGCAACATGGAAGCCATCCAGTTCCACCCGACCGGCATCTTCCCCGCCGGCATTCTCGTCACGGAAGGTTGCCGTGGTGACGGCGGTCTGCTCCGCGACGTCGACGGCCACCGCTTCATGCCGGACGTCGAACCGGAAAAGAAGGAACTCGCCTCCCGCGACGTGGTTTCCCGCCGCATGGAAGAACGCATTGCCCAGGGCAAGGGTGTGAAGAGCCGCTTTGGCGAACACATCTGGCTCGACATCACGCTTCTTGGCGAACACCACATCAAGCACAAGCTGCGTGAAGTCTACGAAATCTGCCATTACTTCCTCGGCGTTGACCCGACGAAGGAATGGGTGCCCGTCCGTCCGGCCCAGCACTACACCATGGGTGGCGTGCGTACGAAGCCGACCGGCGAATCCCCGACGCTCAAGGGCCTCTTCGCTGCCGGCGAAGCCGCCTGTTGGGACATGCACGGCTTCAACCGCCTCGGCGGCAACTCCGTTGCTGAAACCGTCGTGGCCGGCATGATCGTCGGTGAATTCATCGCCGACTTCTGCGACAAGGCTGAAAACGGCATCGACATCCCGACGTCCCTCATCTACGGCGCTCTCGCCAAGGAAGAGGCTCGCCTGAAGTCCTTCATGAACAATGGCGGCTCTGAAAACGCCTATGAAATCCGCACCCGCATGCAGGAAATCATGACGACGAAGATCGGCATCTTCCGCAAGGGCGCTGACATGGAATCCGCCGTCGCTGAACTTGAAGAGCTCTACAAGCGCTCCTTCAAGGTGTCCGTCAAGGACGTGGTCGGCCCGAACCCCGAGCTCATCTACGCCTACCGTACCCAGAAGATGCTCCGCGTGGCCCTCTCCGTGGCCTACGGCGCTCTCAACCGCAAGGAATCCCGCGGCGCTCACTACCGCGAAGACTTCCCGGTTCGTAACGACATCGAATGGCTCAACCGTACGATCGCTACGTGGAAGGAAGGCGACACGCTGCCGACCCTCAACTACGAAAAGCTTGATATCAGCAAGATGGAACTTCCCCCGGGCTTCCGCGGCTACGGTGTGAAGAACTACATCGAAAATCCGGAATCGGCCAAGCGCCAGGCTGAAGTTGACGCTATCCGCGCCAAGATGGAAGCCGCCGGTGCCGACCGCTTCGCTATTCAGGACGCCCTCATGCCCTACCAGGATCTGCTGCCGAAGCGCCTCAAGGGCAAGAACGAACGCGTTGATGAACCGCTGAAAGACTAATTTTGGAGATTGACGTCAAAATGGCTGATATTCAACAGACCACCAACAAGCAGCACCGCATGCTCAAGATCAGCATCCTGCGCTTCAACCCGCAGGATCCTGAGAGCGTGCCGCACATGCAGACCTATGAGCTGGAAGAATCCGATTCGATGACGCTGTTCATTGCTCTCAATGAACTTCGCGACACCCAGGATCCGACGCTCCAGTTCGACTTCGTCTGCCGCGCCGGCATCTGCGGTTCCTGCGCCATGATGATCAACGGCAAGCCGGGTCTCGCCTGCCGTACGCTGACGCGTGACCTTCCGACGGAATTCACGCTCGCCCCGCTTCCCGCCTTCGAACTTATCGGCGACCTCTCGGTCAACACCGGCAAGTGGATGCGCAACATGTCCGAACGCATGGAAACGTGGGTTCACATGAAGGAAGAGGAAGTCGACCTTCGCAAGAAGGAAGTCCCGATGGACCCGCAGCTCGCCGAAGACATCTACGTTCTCGACCGCTGCGTGGAATGCGGCTGCTGTATCGCCGGTTGCGGTACGGTTCGCATCCGCCCGGACTTCGTCGGCGGCGTTGGCATCAACAAGATCGCCCGCTTCCGTCTCGACCCGCGCGACACGCGTAACGACGCCGACTACTACGATATCGTCGGTGACGAATCCGGCGTGTTCGGCTGCATGTCCCTCCTTGCCTGCCATGACTTCTGCCCGAAGGAACTTCCCCTGAAGACGCAGATCGCCTTCATCCGCCGCAAGATGGCTGAACAGGGCATGCGTGGTTACGACAAGGTTCTGCCGACCCAGAAAAAGGCTATTCCCATTAAGCCGGCTAGGCAGTAAAATGTAGGTCGTGAGAGGTGATCTTTTGGTTTGAGATCATTTGATCACCTCTTGCGGTTTCGACCCGTTTCCCGGGATCAGCGTTCAGGACCAAACATAACG
The DNA here is from genome assembly GCF_000297775.1 of Sutterella wadsworthensis 2_1_59BFAA. Classification (GTDB taxonomy): domain Bacteria; phylum Pseudomonadota; class Gammaproteobacteria; order Burkholderiales; family Burkholderiaceae_F; genus Sutterella; species Sutterella wadsworthensis_A. The sequence continues at coordinate 331,599 of NZ_JH815513.1, read as the reverse complement.
CCCCGCGGGAAACACAAACGGTGAGGATCACCGGCAGAGAATTCTCTCTGTCTGGTCCGACCCGAATATTTGAGGAGCAAATAAAATGTCTCGTATTGAAAGCGACTTCCTTGGCGAACTCGAGATTCCGGATGAAGCCTACTACGGCGTCCAGACGATGCGTGGTAAGCACAACTTCAACATCACCGAAATGCCGATGTCCCAGGAACCGTTCTTCGCCATCGCCTACGGCTATGTGAAGAAGGCCTCCGTGATGACGAACAAGGAACTCGGCTGCATCCCGGCCGACGTCGCTGACGCCCTGATCTGGGCCTGCGATCAGATCATCGCTGGCAAGTACAACGACCAGTTCGTCACCGATTGGCTCCAGGGTGGCGCTGGCACGTCCACGAACATGAACTGCAACGAAGTGCTCTGCAACCTCGCTTGCGAACACCTCGGCCTCCCGAAGGGCGACAAGAAGGTCTCCCCGAACGACCACGCCAACTTCGGTCAGTCCACGAACGACTCCTACCCGACGGCCTTCCACCTGTCCCTGATCCTTCGCTCCAACGTCCTTCTCAAGGCTGTTGAAGACCTCGTCGCTTCCTTCTACAAGAAGGCTGAAGAAACCAAGGACGTTCTCAAGATGGGCCGTACCCACCTTCAGGACGCCGTTCCGATGTCCTTCGGTCAGGAATTCCACGGCTGGGGCTTCACCATCGCCGACGAAATCAAGACGATCAAGGAAGCTCAGGAACACCTCAAGGTTGTCAACCTCGGCGCTACCGCCATCGGCACGACCGTGACGACGCATCCGGAGTTCCCGGCCAAGGCTGTCAAGCACCTCGCTGAAATCACCGGCATCGACTTCCGCAACAGCGAAGACCTCATCGCTGCTACGTCCGACTGCGGCTCCTACGTTGCTCTCTCTTCCGCTGTGAAGAGCCTCGCCGTCAAGCTCACGAAGGTCTGCAACGACCTCCGTCTCCTCGCTTCTGGTCCGCGTACGGGTCTCTCCGAGCTCATCCTTCCGCAGCTCCAGCCGGGTTCCTCCATCATGCCGGGCAAGGTCAACCCCGTGATCCCGGAAGTCACCAACCAGGCTGCCTTCCTCGCCATTGGTCTCGACACGACGGTCATGCTCGCCTCTTCCGCCGGCCAGCTCGAACTGAACGTCATGGAACCGGTCATTACGTTCGCCCTCTACATGCAGATGAAGGTCATGACGAATGCCTGCAACCATCTGCGTGAAAAGTGCATCGACGGTATCGTCGTGAACGCCGAACACTGCAAGGATCTCGTCATGGGTTCCCTCGGCATCATCACGATCCTGAAGCCGCACTTCGGCTACAAGCCCTGCGCCAACATCGCTCGTGAAGGCTTCCTCACCGGCAAGTCCCTCCATCAGCTCGTTGTCGAAGAAAAGCAGATGCTTACCCAGGAACAGTGGGACAAGGTCTTCACGTACGAAAACCTCATCAACCCGAAGTTCGAAAAGTAAGATAATAAAGTCTGGATCCAGGCCGCTCTGAAAAAGGGTGGTCCCGGACAAAAAAAAACGAAGCACTCCGGTTTGGGCTCCTGCCCAAGCCGGATTGCTTCGATTAACCAACCAAAGAAAAGAGAGGATTCAAAAGCGGCTCCCGCCGTTTTTGAAGCTAATATGGACTTCATCACCCTTCTCCAGTTCGTGGTCGTTCTCGCCGCGATCTTCCTCGGTGTCCGCCTTGGCGGCATCGGCATTGGCTACGTCGGCGGCGCCGGCGTTCTCGTCCTCGGCCTTGGCTTCGGCATGAAGCCGGGTAATGTGCCCTGGGACGTGATTCTCATCATCGCTTCCGTGATTGCCGCTATTGCTGCCATGCAGCTCGCCGGCGGTCTCGACTACCTCGTTCGCATCGCTGAACGCATCCTCCGTCGCAACCCGAAGCAGATCAACTATCTCGCTCCGGTCGTGACCTATGTGCTTACGCTCTTCGCCGGCACGGGCCACACCGCCTTCTCGATGATCCCGGTTATCGTTGAAGTCGCCAAGGAACAGAACATCCGTCCGGCTGTTCCGCTTTCCATCGCTGTGGTTGCCTCCCAGATCGCCATTACGGCCTCCCCGGTTTCCGCCGCTGTGATCTACATGTCCGGCGTGCTTGAAAAGTTCGGCTGGTCCTATCCCGCCCTGCTCGGCATCTGGATCGTCACGACGTTCGCCGGCTGCATGCTTACGGCCTTCATCATGACGCTCATCTCCAACATGGACCTGAGCTCCGACCCGGTCTACAAGGAACGCCTTGCCAAGGGTCTCGTCAAGGCCCCGAACGCTGCTGAAAAGAAGGAACTCCCGGCCGGCGCCAAGACGTCCGTCCTTATCTTCCTCCTCGGCGTTCTCTGCGTTGTCTTCTACGCCTCCGCCATCTCCCCGGCTGTTGGCCTGATCTCCCCGGTCGTTGTGCCGCGTGACGCCGCTATCTGGTGCTTCATGTTCATCATCGCCACGCTGATCTCCTTCTGCTGCAAGATCGACATCAACAAGATCGGTCAGTCTTCCGTCTTCCAGTCCGGCATGATCGCCTGCATCTGCGTGTTCGGCGTGGCTTGGCTCGGTGACACGTTCGTTTCCGGCCACTCCGCTGAAATCAAGGCCATGGCTGCTGACTCCGTTGCCCAGTATCCGGCTCTCCTCGCTGTGGTGTTCTTCATTGCCGCCATGCTCCTGTACTCCCAGGCTGCTACGGCCAAGGCCATCACCCCGGCCATCGTCGCCGCTCTCGGCATCACCGCTGCCAACCCGGGCGACTCCTACATGCTGGTCGCTTCCTTCGCCGCTGTGTCCGCCCTGTTCGTTCTCCCGACGTACCCGACCCTCCTCGGCGCCGTCCAGATGGACTACACGGGTTCCACCCGCATCGGCAAGTGGGTCTTCAACCACTCCTTCTTCATCCCGGGCGTCCTCGCCATCGTCATTTCCGTCGCTCTCGGCTTCGTTGCCTGCAGCCTCTTCTAATGACTTCGGGATCTGCCGCTCAGCTTGCCTGATCGGCTGACAAAGAAAACACGGGCTCCAATCCTTCGGGATCGGGGCCCGTTTTTCATGGGCGGTTCGTCCGTTCCCAAAAACAAGGCCCCGCTGCGCACAATGTCGCAGCGGGGCCTTGCCGTCAGATGAGTCCGACTGCTCAGCGGGCGGGATTGGCGAGGCGCTCAAACGCCCAGGGATCGCTCACGAGGGACGGGGTCCTCGTGAAGGAGAGGGCCCTGCGGGTGCGGAATTCGAATTCGGGCCAGTGAGCCTTCTGCGTCTTCGCGAACTCAACCCACGAGGAATGCATGGCGTAGGCGAGGGACCTCGGAGCGTCGGCACCGTTCGACTTGAGGGAGCGGGGCGCATCGAGGTTGTCGAAGACGAATGGAAGGTCGTTCGAGTGGGCGGCTCCGATGGGAACGCCGCTCTTTCCTTCGACGGGACTCTCCCAGTCAAAGCTGTAGGCCCAGACCGTCGCGCCGCCCCTGCGCAGGGATTCCATGAGCCGCACGCACGGCATGCGGAAGATGATGTCGCTCTGGATCTGGGCGAATACGTCGCCCGGCGTCGAGCCCCTGCCTGCACGGCGGTAGGCTTCGGGCAGATCGGCGGAAAGCCCGGCGTTGACGCAGAGCGCCTTCACCGCAGCTTCGTTCACCTTGGCGATGAGGCCGTTGGGAACGATGTAGTGTCTCCACTCGGAACGGGTGGAACCGGTGATCACGGCGAGACCCTCGCACGCGCCGGCAGCGATGGCGTCCACGGGACGCACCGGCATGAAGTCGTCGCCCACGTATGCCTTGAAGAGTGCGATGTTGCCGTTGGTGCTCCGGGCCCATGCGGCGTTCTTCGCGAGCCTGCCCGCAAGCGATCCGAAGGCCGCAAGGCTTTCATTGGGTATCTTCAGCATGGCTTCGCGGGTGGGTTCGCAGCCGATGGCGTCGCAGACGAGCTTTGCGGCTTCCTCGGCCTGGGCAGCATCCCGCCACTGTGCGACGGCTGACGGGCTCTGGATGACGGCACCTGCCAACAGTCCCTTCGTGTACGGAGAGGCGATCACGTCGACGAGGTGGGTGCCGCCCGCCGACTGGCCGAAGGCCGTGATCTTGTCGGGGTCGCCGCCGAAGGCCGCGATGTTGGCCTTGACCCATCGCAGGCCTTCGAGAATATCGCGGTTGCCGTTGCCTGAGTCTCCGCCCCTGAGCTTGAGGAAGCCGTCGACGTTCACGCGGTAGGCGAGGGTGACGAGCACGACGCCGTCACGGGCGAAGTTCGTGCCGTCGAAACGTTCGTCGTTCTGGGCACAGCTGATCGATCCGCCGCCCGGCACCCAGACCATGACGGGAAGGTTCTCACCCGCCTTCGGCGCCCAGATGTTCAGGCAGAGCGGACCGTCGCCGCCCACCATCTTCTTCTCGACATTCTTGTCGGGATTGGGCTGGAGCGGAATGCTGCCGTGCTTCAGGCAGTCCATGACGCCCTCGTGCGCGCCGTAGGGTTCGGGCTTCAGGTAGCGGCGCACGGGCTCGTAAGGATTTTTGATGAAGGGAATGCCGAGCCAGCGGCGCACGCCCGTGCCATCAAGCACGCAGCCCCTGTAGGCACCCGTCGGCGCCACGGCGGTCACGTGGGCGGACGCACCTTCGGGGAGCGTCGCAACGGTTGCGGCGGGTTCGGACTTAGGGGCGGCAGCACAGCCCGTCAGAAGGGCGGGGGCGATCGTGACGGAGCCCGCAGTTGCGGCGGCTCCGATGAGTTGTCTTCTTTGCATGGTCTTGGATCTCATGAGGAGCGGCGAGGGGAGGAGCCTGACGCCGTCCGGTCGTTGATGGTTCCCGTCCATTTTAGAAATGTGCGCCTGTTCAGACGGGCCTAATCATTGCAGGCTTGCGCGCGGGCAAGTTACGCGCGTAAGCCGAACAATTCAGATGTCGGGACGGGCGGATCAACAAGAAAAAAGGTTCATCTCGGAAGTCCGTGGAACGCGGCCTTGACTTTTAAGAAAAAGTACAGATCGTCTCGGAAGCCATAAGCTCGTCGCTTAATTT
>NZ_JH815513.1:296336-325603 GCF_000297775.1 Sutterella wadsworthensis 2_1_59BFAA | reverse complement strand
TCGAGAGATTTGAAAAGTTGCCCTACAATATTGGTCATAGCGCTCATCCTTTTTTCGCGGTTCTTCTCTAGTAACTTGAATCTGCCTGAAATTTGGAGTGAGCGCTACTTTTTTTTCCTTGGAGGGAGCCGACCAGACTTTTTCTTAAAAGTCAAGGCCGCGTTCCACGGACTTCCGAGATGAACCGAAAAAAGGCCCCGCGGGTGTCCGCGGGGCCTGATGTCTGATGGTGCCGGAAACGGGGGTCGAACCCGTACGCAATTTTGTTGCGGCGGATTTTAAGTCCGCTACGTCTACCAATTCCGTCATTCCGGCACCGAAGCCGATGCTTCGGACGCTCTCTGGATTTCGGAGCGTACAAACGAAAAAAAGGAAGCCTGCCGCTTCCTTTTTTCTTGAATTCTGGAGCGGGAGACGAGTCTCGAACTCGCGACCTCAACCTTGGCAAGGTTGCGCTCTACCAACTGAGCTACTCCCGCAGATGTCTGGAGGCGCGAGGCGGAATCGAACCGCCGTGAACGGATTTGCAATCCGGTGCATAGCCACTTTGCTATCGCGCCATCCTGGAGCGGGAGACGAGTCTCGAACTCGCGACCTCAACCTTGGCAAGGTTGCGCTCTACCAACTGAGCTACTCCCGCATCTGAGAAGTCGTATTTTACATAGGTTTTTGGAAATGTCAAGAATTCCTCAAAAAAAAATCAAGACCTAAAACCATTCCGCCCCTCGGACCTCCGAAGGCTCTCCTCATTCACCCTTCAGCAGACTTCGTCAAAGACAACATCATGCGGTTTGGAAAAACGGCCGCTGCCCTTGCGTCGCTCCTCGCCGCAGGCACCTGTGCCGCTGCAGGCGTCAAGGTCTACGGCGCCATCGACACCGGCCTCACCTACAAGCACGTCGCCGAGAGCGGCGGCAACAGCCTGGAAATGACTTCGGGCAACTTCGACGGTTCCCGCCTCGGCCTCAAGTGCTCCGAAGACCTGGGCAACGGCCTCTCCGTCGGCTTCATTCTTGAAAACGGCTCCAGCTCCGACAGCGGCGCGCTCGGCAAGGACAGCTCGATCTTCAACCGCGAGTCGCAGATCTATCTCAAGACCCGCTTCGGCACGTCGCGGTTGGCATAGAGAATCTGACCGTAGAACCAATTGGCCGTCATCTCGGGGAACGTGCGGGTGCAAAGCGATGCCTTCTGAGCGGCACGCGCCGTCTTGAAGGCGGCCGCCGGATCGTTTTCCATAACCAGCTGCCGCATGGCCGTGAGAATCATCCGGGGCCAGTCATCGTGCATGGTGCCCACGTAGGCCCAAGGGCTTTCGGAAAGCCAGAAGCCGTTGCGAAGAGAATAAAGCCTATTGATGGTTGACCTCGGCGTGCACGCCTGAATCAAGCCGAGTTGCTTGGCCGGCAATTCGACCGAAAAGATCCCGGTCGCCGTCAAGTCGAAGCTCTTCTTTGCGAGCCACTCAGCCCACTCATTCATCACCTCATCGGGCAGGATGACGAACATGGGCCGGAACTTCGGATCCTCCAACCAAGCCTTGATCGTCTTCTTGAAGCTTAAGGGCCGTCCGGCTCGTCCATCAGCTTCCGAATCCCGGCGGTCTGATCTTCGACGGACTTGCCGTTCTTGAGGTCCGCACAGGCAGTGAAAATGCCGAACATGACATCAACAACATGAATGGCATTGCGATTGACCCTGGCGTACCTCTCGCCGCGCCTTTGGACTTCGGCCTTGAAAATCTCGTACGGATAACGATCGCCCATCTCCCAAAAGAAGTCTTCCGTGGGTAGGATGTCGAAGACCTTGTTGTAGCGCGAAATCAACTCCATCCAGCCTGCCTTCTTCCAGTCGTTGAGCAGCTTTTTGACCCTCTCCTTCGTAATCTCGCGCAACTCGACTTGGCGTCCGTAGTCAATGGTGTCGAACCAGCTGTAGGAAAAAACAGTCGAGAAGCAGTTGTTCTTCGGGATGCGTGATGGTTGGCGCGGGGCGGTTCTCCTGATGGGTTCTTACGGCCAATGTTCGGGCTTCATGCAGCCTAGGTTCGCGCAGATGCTTTCGGCTCGGATGCTGTCGGCGCAGGCGCGCTCTTGACTATGCGGAAGTCTACCCTCAAGAAGGGCAGATCCAGACGATTGACGTACCGTTTTAGAGAAATTCACGAAGACCGTCTGCTGAAAGTTGTCGAGCCGCACCATGTCTTCCTTCGAAAGCTCAAGGCCGAAGACATTGATGGGGAGATCTACAAAAGTTGAGAGGCGGCTTCGGTCGTGGAGGAGATGTATTTCAGCTCGACTTGGTAGACTGAAACTTTTGAGGACATGAGGGAGCTCAGGCATGGCCAGACGCGTACAGTTCGGCACGACATGGTGGGGAAAGCAGTGGATCGACGCACTCACGCATTTGGATTATGAGAACAGGCTGCCCCGTGGGCGCACCTACTACAACACGGGGCGCATCGACGACATGCAGTTCAACCCCGCGAAGCTCAGGGTCGAGGCGATTGCGCATGGCAGCGCCTACTCGCCCTACGAGGTTGCGATTGACTTGAAGCCCCTGCCGTCCGAGGACGTCACGAGGCTCGTCGATGCTGTTGCCGAGAGGCCCGCGCTGCTTGCGAAGCTTCTCGAGGGCGAGCTCGACCCCGAGGTCGGCGAGATTGCAGCGGAGCTCGGCATCAGCCTCTTCCCGCAGTCGTGGAGGGAGTTCCGCATGTCCTGCTCGTGTCCCGACGATGCGGTTCCCTGCAAGCATATTGCGGGTGTCTACTACGGAATGGTGAAGACGATAGACGCGGACCCGATGTGGGTCTTCCACTTCAGGGGCGTTGATCTGCCCGGACTTCTGCGCGATCGCGGTATCGATCTTGACAAGTCCGTCTCGCTGTTCGAGCCGGATCCTCTTGTCTGGCTTGCGCTCGCCGATCCCAAGGGGGAGGCAGAAGAGGGGGACGGCGAAGCGCTCCCTCTGCTCGAGGAAATTGAGGGCGGATATCTCAAGCGCCTCGCGTCGCTTCTGCCCGCATCGGTCGAGGGCGGGAAGGCGCTTTCACGCTACCGCTATGAAAAGCTCGTCGCCCCCGTGATGAGCAGGTCCCGTTCCCACGAAGGTCAGGGGCATGACGTTGACGAGCTCTGGAACAAGTTCCAGTCCGCCTTCTCAGGTGGACGCGTGCTGCCGGAACTTCTCTGGGCGGACGGTCGCTTCATGATGTCGCTTCGCATACCGCGCGGCCGCAGTCTCGATGCGTCGATGATGGACCGGGGCCGCCTCATCATCTCGCTCTCCGAGCTCGACGGGCGCACGCCTGCGTCCGCCCCCGGTCTCGAACCCTGGAGCCGAGTCGCGAAGGCCGCCGTCATGCTCCTGAGGCAGGGGGCTGCGGTCCCCGTGCTCGTGCACCTCAAGACGGAAGGTCGCGACAAGGTGGCGGCGATGTGGATGCCTGCGATGCAGGCGGTTGGCGTGCGCAGGTTCGTCGAGGAGACGGGCGCGATTCTCTCGAAGGATGTTCTCGGCATATTCAAGAAGAGCGGGTGCCCGCTCGCACAATCCACGCGGACCGGCAGGCTCTTTACGCTTCTCTCCGTGCTGATGACCGAATATGTCGAATTCTCGGCGCGCGTGCCTTCGACCTTTGCGGGCGATCCGCTTTACGCCCTGATGGCCAGGCCCCTGAGCTCGGCGCTCGATTACGGCATCGCCCAAGCCGACATTACGCTCGTGCGCAAGTTCCTCAAGCCGTTCTCGCTCGCCTTCATGCAGCTCTCCTGGGTTCCCGTCATGACGGTCCGCACTGCGAAGAACGGCAACGTGACGGTTAATCTCGGCGTCCTTCCCCGCAACGCCGGTCCCAAGGCGCGTCCCGTGCTCTACAGGGACGTGCTCAAGGAGGAGAAGTTCGAGGCCGACCGTCTGGCGATCCTTTCCGTCTTCGAATCCCTCGCCGTCTACTGCAACGAGCTCAGGGCAGTGCTCGACTCAAAGGGCAAGCCAGCGACGCTCCCGAAGGACGGACTGCGCGACTTTCTCTTTGACGCCGTGCCTTCGCTCGAGTTGCTCGGCGCCCGCGTCATGCTCCCCAAGAGCCTCAGCAATCTCCTCAAGCCGAAGCTGTCCGTCTCCATGTCGGGCAGCACGGGCAAGGGTATGATCACGAAGGAGTCCGTGGGAAGCTTTGACTGGAAGGTGTCTTTGGGAGAGCGGGCGCTCACCAAGGAGGAGTTCGAGGCTCTCATGGCTCACGTGGGAGAGGTCATTCCCTTCAACGACGAGTTCGTGTATCTCGATCCCGAAGTGCTCAGAAAGATGAAGGCGAAGGTCGACTTCATGGAGAGCGCGGGATATCTCGACATGATGAAGGCCGTCTATACGGGCGAACTCGACGACGGCACGGCCGTCTCGGTTCCCGACGACCTGATTGAGCGCACCCGTGAGTTCGGGCGCGTGGATTCGATTCCGCTGCCTTCGGGCCTCAACGCGGTGCTGCGCCCCTATCAGGAAAGAGGCTATTCGTGGCTCATGAGAAACCTGATGCTCGGACTCGGCGCCCTCATTGCCGACGACATGGGCCTCGGGAAGACGCTGCAGGTCATCACGACGCTTCTAGCCATGAAGGAGCGAGGCGAGTTTGCGAAGGAAAAGGCGATCGCGATCGTGCCCGCCACCCTGATGACAAACTGGATGCGTGAGATCGAGCGCTTCGCGCCCGGCCTCACTGCATCCGTCTACCACGGCTCGGCCAGGCAGCTTGCGCCCGTCGAGGAGCGGCCCGACGTGACGATCACGACCTACGGCACCTTCAAGCGCGATGCGGCGGTCCTTGGGGCCGAGACTTGGAGGCTGATGGTGCTCGACGAGGCGCAGGCCGTCAAGAACACGGGCTCCGGCATCACGCAGGCGGTTCGTGACTTCCCCGCCAGACAGGTGATCGCCATGAGCGGGACGCCCGTGGAGAACAGGCTGATGGAGTACTGGTCGCTCCTGTCGATCGTGCAGCCCGGCATCCTCGGCACCCAGGACGAATTCATGAAGTCCTTCGCCAAGCCCATCGAGACGGACAGGAACGAGCGTGCGCTCGAGGCCTTCCGCCTGGTGACCGCTCCCTTCATGCTCAGGCGCCTCAAGACCGACAAGTCGATCATCTCGGATCTGCCCGACAGGGTGGTCTGCGACCGCTACGTCGATCTCACGCCCGAGCAGGCCGCACTCTACAAGACGACGCTCGACTACTGGATGAAGAAGCTTGAGGGGCTCGGACAGGAGGACGGCATGAAGAGGTCGAGCATGCTGCTGAGCCTCATCACGGCCCTCAAGCAGATCTGCAACTCCCCGTCCCTTTATGAAAAGAGGCACCCGCGGCTTCCCGACAGCGGCAAGGCCGACTCGCTCTTCGAGCTTGTCGAGGAGTGCAGGGAGAACGGGCGCAAGATGCTCGTCTTCACGCAGTACGCCGAGATGGGCGAGAGGTTGCAGGACTGGTTCGAGAAGGCGACGGGCGTCAGGCCCGACTTCCTCCATGGTGGCGTCTCCATCGCGAAGCGCGCCGAGATGGTAGACCGCTTCCAGAACGATCCCGCGGACGCCCTTCTCATCATCTCGCTCAAGGCGGGCGGCACGGGCCTCAACCTGACGGCGGCCTCCGTCGTCGTGCACTACGACCTGTGGTGGAACCCCGCCGTCGAGAATCAGGCGACCGACCGCGCCTTCCGCATCGGCCAGTGCAGGGATGTGCTCGTCTACCGCTTCCTCTGCGCGGGGACCTTCGAGGAACGCATCAACGACATGCTCGAGCGCAAGCGTGAGCTCGCCGACCTGACGGTTTCGACAGGCGAAGGCTGGGTGGGCGATCTGAGTACGGACGAGCTAAAGGCGCTCTTCCGCCTCGAATCGCCTGAAAACGCCTGAAAAAGGATCTTCGAATACCGTGTTTATGGTATTTTTCGTTTTTTTTGGAAGAGTGCTCTTGCCAATCCCGAAAAACTGTGTAAAATTCAAATCCTTCGCAGGACGAATGCGGGAGTAGCTCAGTTGGTAGAGCGCAACCTTGCCAAGGTTGAGGTCGCGAGTTCGAGACTCGTCTCCCGCTCCATTATCTCTTTGAGAGGGTGTGGGTTCTGTCAAAAAATGCGGGAGTAGCTCAGTTGGTAGAGCGCAACCTTGCCAAGGTTGAGGTCGCGAGTTCGAGACTCGTCTCCCGCTCCAGGTTTCAGAGGAAAGGGGAAGCGTGATGCCTCCCCTTTTTTCATGCGCATCCGAAACGCAAATCAAAAAAAATGCGTTAGACAGATGCCAACCTTCGGCGAATTTGGTAAAATTCGCCACTTTCCACGATGGGATACGGTTTCGACTGAACTGCCGCCACGGGTGGTTGGTTGTGCCGGCCCCTTCAAACGGTTGATTGCCAACGGTTTGAAAGCGTCCCGACGCGGAGATTTTTCCGGAAGGCTGCAGGTTAGTTATCGAGTGCCGTCCTGCAGACCACTCGTAATGTCACTCGTTTTGTATACGTGGGGTTTGCCATGGCTGTTCAGCAGAACAAGAAATCCACCAACAAGCGCGGTAATCATCGTGCTCACGACTTTTTGACCAACCCGCCCACCGCGATCGAAGCTACGACCGGTGAAGTGCATCGCCGTCACCACATCAGCCCGACCGGTTTCTACCGCGGCAAGAAGGTGATTGCGACGAAGGCTGACGAATAATTAACGTCTGCCGGTCTTTTCGACAAAGAAGCTTCCTTCCGAAGCCGTTGGCAGCGCCATGCCGTCCGGCAAGTCTTTGCGCGCAGGATGCAACGCGCGAACCCCACGGTGAGTGACAGATCAAGCTGACTCGCGTGAAGGTTTCAAGGATTAGGCTCCACTGCAGCTTGCATCGGAAGACGTTGAAAAGATCGTCGAAGTCATAGAAAGAGGGATCCGTCAAGACGGGTCCCTTTTTTTTTGTCCCTTGCCCCCATACGGCTCCGTCGCACCGATGCGTCCATGGCGTATGATCGCCTCATGCGCGGGCCGACGAGAGGCCCGTGACTCCAGATACGCACGAAAGGACACGCAACATGGACCTCGCATCGATTGTTCGCAGCAAGGCGGACTTCCTGATCGGCATGCGCCGCCGCATTCACGCTCATCCCGAGCTGAGCGGCCGCGAGTTTGAAACCGCAGCCCTCGTTCGGGAGGAGCTCACGAAGGCGGGCATCGAATGGAGGCCCTGCGGGCTTCAAACGGGCACGCTTGCCGAGATCCAGGCCGCGAAGCCCGGCAGGACCGTTCTTCTTCGTGCCGACATGGATGCGCTTCCCGTCACAGAGACGACGGGAGCCTCTTTCGCAAGCTGCAATCCCGGCGTCATGCACGCCTGCGGACACGACTGCCACACGGCGATGCTGCTCACCGCCGCACTCGTGTTGCAGGAGACGCGGGAGGAATGGGGCGGCGTTGTCAGGCTCGCCTTCCAGCCTGCAGAGGAGTCGGGTGAGGGCGCACTCTCCATGATCGCCCAAGGGGCGCTCGAGGGCGTTTACGCCTGCTTCGCGATGCACGTCTGGTCGGACGTCCCCGCAGGACGGATCGGTCTCATTTCTGGTCCCTGCATGGCGGGCACCGACAGGTTCGAGATAGACGTCAAGGGCGTGGGCGGTCATGCCGCGCAGCCCGAGCACTGCGTGGACGCGCTGGTGGCGGGCGCCGCGATCGTCGACGGACTGCAGACCCTCGTGAGTCGCGAGGTTTCGCCCGTCGACACGGCTGTCGTGACGATCGGCACGTTCAATTCAGGCACCCGCTGGAACGTGATTGCGGGCGAGGCCAGACTCACGGGTACCGTCAGGACGCTGAGGCCTGAGACCGCAGCGCGCATGCCCGAGGCCGTTGGTCGCATTGCCGCAACGATCGCCGCCTCCCGTCGCGCCGAGGCCGTCGTGCGCTATGAGCAGAAGGCGCTTCCCACGGTGAACGATCCCGCCGTGACGCAGGTTGCCCGCGGGGCCGCCCTCAAGGTGCTCGGCCCCGACGCCCTCTACGAGATAGGACCCTCGATGGTAGGCGAGGACTTCTGTCACTTTGCGGCAGGCGCGCCAGGCTGCATGGGGCTTCTCGGCGTGAGGAACGAGGCTTGCGGCGCCGTCTACGGACAGCACCACTCGTCCTACACGGTCGACGAGAACGCACTTTCGGGCGGCGTCGCCATGTACGTGCAGACTGCCATCGACCTTGCGGCCCGCTGAGGGGCAAGGCGCCTCCTGTGCGCAGGGAGGTAGAATTGATGCTTCCATTGAGGTAATTCCGAGGAGACGTCCCATGACCATGATGAACCGCCGCAGCCTGCTCGCTGCAGGCTGTGCAGCCGCCGCACTTTCCTGCGCTCCTGCCGCTCTGCTTGCCGCGGCTCCCGCCTACCAGGTGATCCGTCCCGAGGAGGCCCGCAGGATGATGGAGCGCGGAGGCGTCGTGGTGCTCGACGTCCGTACGCCCGAGGAGTTTGCCACGGGGCACATCAAGGGCGCCGTCAACGTGCCCGTCGATGCGATCCGCCCGGGCATGCGCCTGCCGTTCTCGCCCAATCCCGACACGCCCGTCCTCATTTACTGCCGCACGGGCCGCAGGGCCGAATATGCGGGCGAGGCGCTTGTAGCCTCGGGCTACCGCCACGTCTACAACTTCCTCGGGGTCACGCAGTGGCCCTATGAGCTCGTCCGCTAAGTCCTGCGGGCGTTTTGCGTCTTATTACAAATGCCGGGGGAGCGCACCGCGTGCGCTCCCCTTTCTTCGTTATGATTTCGGGGTTTTCACGAATAGAGAAGGAAAGCCTCCATGTACTCACGCGTTTTAGGCACGGGCAGTGCGCTTCCGAAGCGCATCGTCACCAACGGGGAATTTGCGGCCATGCTCGCCCGCGACGGCATTGAGACGAGCGACGAGTGGATTCGCACGCGCACCGGCATCGAGAGCCGCCATTTCGCCGACGAGGCCGAGGGCGAGACGACGTCGTCTCTGGCCGTGGCCGCCGCCCGCAGGGCGCTTGAGGCCGCGAACGTCGAGACCTCCGAAATCGACCTGATCATCGTGGCCACCACGACGCCCGACATGGTGTTTCCGTCCGTCGCCTGCCGCGTGCAGGCTGCGCTCGGCGCCAGGGGATGCGCGGCCTTCGACGTGCAGGCGGTCTGTGCGGGCTTCATCTATGCGCTCAACGCCGCCGACGCCATGCTGCGCGCTGGTCCCTACCGCGCCGCGATCGTGATCGGCGCCGAGGTGATGTCCCGAGTGCTCGACATGAAGGACCGCTCCACCTGCGTGCTCTTCGGCGACGGCGCGGGCGCTGTCGTGCTCAAGGCCTCGTCCGATCCCGGCATTCTCGCCGCCCGCATGTACGCTGACGGCGACTACGGCGAAAAGGTGCTGAGCCTCACGGCCTCCCTCAACCACGGCGTCATCTCGGGCGATCCATACATCCGCATGGACGGTCGTCAGGTCTTCCGTCTTGCCGTCGAGGGCCTTGTCGGCAGCGCGCGTGAAGTGGCTGACCTCGCCTGCGTGCATACCGAGGACGTCGCGCTCTTCGTGCCGCACCAGGCCAACCTCAGGATCATGACGATGGTGGCGGCCAAGCTCGGCATTCCCGAGGAGAGGATGGTGAGGACCGTTGCCGAGCACGGCAACACGTCGGCCGCGAGCGTGCCGCTTGCGCTCGACCGCGCCGTGCGCGCGGGCATGGTGAAGCCCGGCGAGCTCGTCCTGCTTCAGGGCGTCGGCGCCGGCATGGCCTGGGGGTCGGCGCTCATCCGCTGGTAAGCGGGGCTCAAAAGCCCGAAAACCCCGCCAACACGGGAGGGGAAATCCTGTTTTCGGTCGATCCCCCACCTGCTAAACTCCTACCGATTCAATTCAACCCATAGGACCAGTTCCATGCGCATTGCATTCGTGTTTCCCGGCCAGGGCAGCCAGAGCGTCGGTATGCTGTCGGGCTTTGCCGACAACGAGACCGTCGCCGGCGTGATGGCCCGCGCCGACGAGGCGCTCGGCTTTTCGCTCACCGGCCTCATTGCCGAAGGCCCCGCCGAAACGCTTTCGCTCACGGTCAATACCCAGCCTGCGATGCTCGCCTCGTCGGTCGCCTTCTATGAAGCGTGGCTCGCCGCCGGCGGCCGCACGCCTGAAATGATGGCGGGCCATTCGCTCGGCGAATATTCGGCTCTTTGCGCCGCAGGCGCGATGTCCCTTGAGACGGCCGTGCGTCTCGTGCGCTTCCGCGCCGAGGCCATGCAGAGCGCCGTGCCCGTCGGCGTCGGCGGCATGGCCGCCGTCATCGGTCTTGCCGACGACGACGTCGAGGCCGCCGTCGCCGAGGCCCGCGAGACGGGCCGCGTCGAGGCCGTCAACTTCAACGCGCCCGGTCAGGTCGTGATCGCTGGTGAAAAGGCCGCCGTCGCACGCGCCATCGAGTGCGCCAAGGCCCTCGGCTGCCGCCGCGCCATCGAGCTGCCCGTGTCCGCACCCTTCCACTCGAGCCTTATGCAGCCCGCCGCCGACAAGCTTGCGGCCCGTCTGGTCGAGACCGAGATTCAGGTGCCCGCCATTCCCGTCATCGCCAACATCGACGTCGAGGTGCACGAGACGCCCGACGCCATCCGCGAGGCGCTCGCCCGCCAGGCTGCGGGCGCGGTCCAGTGGGTGCGCACGATCGAGCGCATGAAGGCCGCCGGCATCACCGACATCGTCGAGTGCGGTCCCGGCAAGGTCCTCACGGGCCTGCTTCGCCGCACTGCGCCTGAAATCAACGGTCACAACATCTTCGACGCCGCCTCGCTCGCCGCGGTGCTCGAAAAGCTGAACTGATATTTGGAGAAAGACATATGACGACGTTTTCCGCCAATGCGCTCGAGGGCCGCGTCGCGCTCGTGACCGGCACGAGCCGAGGCATCGGCGCTGCCATTCTTGAAGCCTTCGTGAAGGCCGGCGCCACCGTGGTCGGCACGGCCACGAGCGAAGCCGGCGCCGAACGCATCACGGCCCGCATCGCCGAACTCGGCGGCAAGGGCCGCGGCATCGTGCTCAACGTCTGCGACGGTGAGGCCTCCGCCAAGGCCGTGGTCGACACGGTCGCCGAATTCGGCCGCATCGACGTTCTCGTCAACAACGCTGGCATCACCCGCGACACGCTCGTGATGCGCATGAAGGACGACGCCTGGAACGACGTCGTCGAGACCGACCTCACCGCCGCCTTCCGTCTCGCCCGCGCCTGCGTGCGCCCGATGATGAAGCAGCGCTCCGGCCGCATCATCTCCATCACATCCGTCGTGGGCGCCATGGGCAACGCCGGCCAGGTCAACTATGCCGCCGCCAAGGCAGGCCTCATGGGCATGACCAAGGCCCTCGCCCGCGAGATCGGCTCTCGCGGCATCACGGTCAACTGCGTCGCTCCGGGCTTCATCGACACGGACATGACGGCCGGTCTTCCCGAAGAGCACAAGGCCGCGCTCCTCGCCCAGATCCCGCTCGGCCGCCTCGGCGACGCTCAGGAGATCGCCGACGCCTGCCTCTTCCTCGCAAGCGATGCGGGCGCCTACGTGACGGGTACGACCCTGCACGTCAACGGCGGCATGTTCATGGGCTGACGCCCTTTCTGCCGGGCATGAGGCGCTCCGGAGGGTGCCTCCCTTCACACAAAGCGCCTCTTGCTTGGTAAAATATCCAATCACCTAAACCCCGAAGGGAGTTGTCCCTTCACTTTTTCCCCGCGCCTGCGGGGTCCTACCCCATTAAAGCGGAGTTAAAGAAATGGAAGATATCGAACTGAAGGTTAAGAAGATTGTTGCTGAACAGCTCGGCATCAAGGAAGAGGACATCAAGAACGAGTCCTCCTTCATCGAAGACCTCGGCGCCGACAGCCTCACGACGGTTGAAATGTCCCTCGCCCTCGAAGACGCCTTCGGCATCGAAATTCCGGACACGGAACAGGAAAACCTCCGTACCGTCCAGCAGGCCATCGACTACGTCAAGTCTGCCGTCAACAAGTAATTTCGCCTCGAGAGAACTCGATGTGAACGGCGTCCTCAGGGGCGCCCGAATTGTGGGATCCGCCTCCGCGGGTCCCACAGTTGTTTTAAGGGGAAGGCAGATAACGCCGACCCGCTAGTCCCTAAGGCCGAAAGTCGTATCAGATTGTTCGGCTTCCCAGAACACCCACAGCAAGGAATACCACCATGATGAACCGTCGTGTTGTCGTTACCGGTCTCGGTATGGTTTCGCCGATCGGCAACGACGTCGCCTCGAGCTGGCAGGCCGCCCTCGAAGGCAAGTCCGGCATCGACCGCATCACCGCTTTCGACGCCTCCGCCTTCGGCTGCCAGATCGCCGGCGAAGTGAAGGACTTCGATGCGGGCAAGTACCTCGGCGTCAAGGAAGTGCGCCGCTTCGACCGCTTCGTTCACTTCGGCGTCTCCGCCGGCATCATGGCGCTTGAAGACTCCGGCCTCGAGATCACCGACGAGTTCGCGCCCGAATGCGGCTGCGCCATCGGCTCGGGCATCGGCGGCCTTCCGCTCATCTGCACGAACAACGAGGCCTGCAACGAGCGCGGTCCCCGCCGCATCTCGCCCTTCCTCATTCCGGGCTGCATCATCAACATGACCTCGGGCCAGCTCGCGATCATGAAGAATCTCAAGGGCCCGAACATCGCCCACGTGACCGCCTGCTCGACGGGCCTTCACGCCATCGGCGAGGCCATGCACATCATCGCCCGCGGCGACGCGACCGTGATGGTGGCGGGCGGCTGCGAGTCCACGATTCATCCCGTGGGTGTCGGCGGCTTCGACAACATGCATGCGCTCTCCCGTCGCAACGACGATCCGAAGACCGCCTCCCGTCCCTTCGACAAGGACCGCGACGGATTCGTGATGGGCGAAGGCGCGGGCGTCCTCGTTCTCGAGGAGCTTGAGCACGCCCGCGCCCGCGGCGCCCACATCTACGCCGAAATCGTCGGCTACGGCCTCTCGGGCGACGCCTTCCACATCACGACCCCGTCGACCGACGGTCCTGCCCGCTGCATGCGCATGGCGCTCCGCCACGCCGGCATCGCACCCGAGGACATCCAGTACCTCAACGCGCACGGCACGTCCACGAACGTCGGCGACGTCAACGAAGTGAAGGCCATCAAGGAAGTCTTCGGCGAACACGCCGGGAAGCTCGTCGTCAACTCCACGAAGTCCATGACGGGCCACCTTCTCGGCGGCGCCGGCGGCGTCGAGTCCGTCTTCACGATCAAGGCGCTCGAGGAGCAGGTCTCGCCCCCGACGATCAACGTCTTCGAGCAGGATCCCGAATGCGACATCGACTGCTGCCCCAACGAGGCCCGCAGGATGGAGATCAACTACGCCATGAAGAACTCCTTCGGCTTCGGCGGCACGAACTCCACGGTGATCTACAAGCGTTGGACTGAATAAGGCGGCTTGTTCCTGCGCAGTCCGCAGGACCATCCGCATGCGCAAAAAGGCACTCTCCTCACGTTGAGGCGGGTGCCTTTTTTATGCCACTCCTCCCGCGGTCTCAAAAGAGGAGGAAAATGTCTGCATGACATTCTTTCCAATCAAAGGAGAACGACATGCAGGACTGCGCCAGGTACGTCGAGGAGATGACGAGGCTTCGCCGTGAAATCCACCGCCGCCCCGAAGAGGGCTGGACCGAATTCGAGACCCAGTGGAAGGTCTTCCGTGCGCTTGAGGCGCTCGGCTGGACGATCCGCATGGGTCTGGACGTGATCAGGCCCGAGGCCGTCATGGGCCGCAATGCGGAGCTCGTCGAGAAGGCGATGGTCCGTGCGGCCGAACACGGCGTGCCCGAATCCTTCCTCAAGGCCACGGGCGGCTACACGGGGCTCACGGCCGACTTTGACACGGGCTGCGAAGGCCCCGTCACGGGCTTTCGCTTCGACATGGACTGCGTGCTCGTCGAGGAGCTTCACGACGCCTCGCACCTGCCCGCGGCCGAAGGGTTCGACTCCGAGATCCCGGGCCACATGCACGCCTGCGGCCATGACGCCCATACGGCGACGGGCGTGACGCTCGCGCACTGGATCACGGACCACAAGGACGAGCTCAAGGGGCGCTTCCGCCTCATCTTCCAGCCCGCCGAAGAAGGAACGCGCGGCGCGGCGCCCATGGCCGCCGCAGGTGTCGTGGACGATCTCAACTGGTTCTTCGGCGCCCATGTGGGCTGCAACTGCAGGATCGGCGAGGCGTCCGTCGTGAAGAAGGGCTTTCTGGCCACGACCAAGATCGACATCGAGTTCACGGGCGTGCCCTCGCATGCGGGTTCGGATCCCGAAAAGGGCAGGAGCGCGCTCATGGCCGCAGCGGCCGCCGCCGTGATGATGCAGGGCATTCCGCGCCACGGCGAGGGCGACACGCGCATCGCCGTCGGCAGGCTCGTGGCGGGCGAGGGCAGGAACGTCACGCCCGTGCACGCCGTCATGCAGTGCGAGACCCGCGGCTCGACGCAGGAGATCAACGAATACATGTTCGAGAGCGTCAGGCGCATCGTCGAGGGCTGCGCCGCCTCCTACGGCGTCGAATGCCGCGTGACGAAGGCGGGCGAAGCCACGAACTTCGAGGCGACGCCTGCCGCCTGCGACCTGGCGGTCGAGGCCTGCGTGGAGGTGTTCGGGGGCGATCACGTGACCAGTCTTGAAACTGTGGGCGGCAGCGAGGACTGCTCGATTCTTGCGCGCCGCGCCATCGAGCACGGCGCCGAGGCGACCTTCCTCTTCTACGGCTGCAACCATCACGGCCATCATCGCGCCGACTTCGAGATCCAGGACACGCAGAGCCTGCCCGCCGCACTTGCCGTGCTCTCGGGCATCTGCCGCCGCACCAACGGCCTCTGATCCCGATATCCGATCACGGGATCTCCGCTTGCGGGCGGCTCCCGTCCGGCGCCGCGAGGCTTCCCGCACGTCCTTCGTGCAGGAACCCGCGGCGCTTCCTTATTGGCAAAGCGGACGGCATTCGCCCGAATCCGCTGCGGTGCAAAAGATTCGGGGAAATTCAATGTGTAATGGCGCCTGAATGGTACAATAATAGGTCCTAGAAAGGCCCGATGACGGCCATGTTTTGCAAGAGCCGCCCGTTCCCGTCGAGCATTGCGCTCCGGCCGGCGGCCCGTACAAATTCCGACCCATTCAGTCTCTTCAATGCAGAAAATCCGCAACTTCTCGATCATCGCCCACATTGACCACGGCAAGTCGACGCTCGCCGACCGCCTGATCCAGCGCTGCGGCGGTCTTTCCGACCGCGAAATGAGCGCCCAGGTGCTCGACAGCATGGACCTCGAGCGTGAACGCGGCATCACGATCAAGGCGCAGACCGCCTCCCTCAAGTACAAGGCCAAGGACGGCGAGGTCTACGAACTCAACCTCATCGACACTCCGGGGCACGTCGACTTCTCCTATGAAGTGAGCCGTTCGCTCTCCGCGTGCGAAGGCGCGCTGCTCGTCGTCGACGCTACGCAGGGCGTCGAGGCCCAGACGGTTGCGAACTGCTACACCGCCATCGACCTCGGCGTGACCGTGCTCCCCGTCCTCAACAAGATGGACCTTCAGAGCGCGAACCCCGATGCGGCCGCCGAGGAAATCGAGGACGTGATCGGCATCGACGCGACGGACGCGATTCCCTGCTCGGCCAAGACCGGCATGGGCATCGACGACATCCTTGAGCGCGTCGTACGCGACGTTCCGCCTCCGAAGGGCGATCCGGACGCCAAGCTCCAGGCCCTCGTCATCGACTCCTGGTTCGACAACTACGTCGGCGTGGTGATGCTCGTGCGCGTCGTCAACGGCACGCTCCGTCCGAAGGACAAGATCCGCCTGATGGCCACCGGCGCCAATCATCTCGTCGAGCAGCTCGGCGTCTTCACGCCGAAGTCCCAGAGCCGCACCTCGCTCTCCGCGGGTGAAGTGGGCTTCGTGATTGCCGGCATCAAGGAGCTCAAGGACGCTCGCGTGGGCGACACTGTGACGAGCGCCCAGAATCCTGCCGACGAGGCCGTGCCCGGCTTCAAGGAAGTGAAGCCGCAGGTGTTCGCGGGCCTCTATCCCGTCGAGTCCAACCAGTACGATGCGCTTCGCGACGCCCTCACGAAGCTCCAGCTCAACGACGCCGCGCTCCAGTTCGAGCCCGAAGTCTCTCAGGCGCTCGGCTTCGGCTTCCGCGCCGGCTTCCTCGGCCTCCTGCACATGGACATCGTCCAGGAGCGCCTTGAACGCGAATACAACATGGACCTCATCACGACGGCCCCGTCCGTGGTGTACGAGGTTCTGCAGACGGACGGCACGGTGGTGCACGTCGAGAACCCGTCCAAGCTCCCGCCCGTCGACAAGATCGACGAGATCCGCGAGCCGATCGACACGGTCACGATCTTCGTACCCGACGAATACGTGGGCGCCGTCATGAAGCTCTGCCAGGACAAGCGCGGCATCCAGACGAACCTTGCCTACCACGGCCGCCAGGTGCACCTCACCTACGAGCTGCCGCTCGCCGAGATCGTGCTCGACTTCTTCGACCGCATGAAGTCGATGACCCGCGGCTATGCCTCGATGGACTACGAGTTCAAGGAATACCGCGCCTCCGACGTGGTGCGCGTGGACATGCTGATCAACGGCGACCGCGTGGACGCCCTGAGCTCCATCCTTCACCGCAGCAACGCGATCTTCCGGGGCCGCGAAATCGCACAGCGCCTGCGCTCGCTGATTCCGCGCCAGATGTACGAGGTCTCGATTCAGGCCGCCATCGGCGCGAACATCATCGCCCGAGAGAACGTCAAGGCCCTGCGCAAGAACGTGCTCGCCAAGTGCTACGGCGGCGACATTACGCGAAAGCGCAAGCTCCTTGAAAAGCAGAAGGCCGGCAAGAAGCGCATGAAGCAGGTGGGCTCGGTGGAGATTCCGCAGGAAGCCTTCCTTGCAATCCTTCAGCAGGACGAACAGTAATCCCGCCGCAAAGCGGAGGTTCGACGACGGACCTCCGCTTCGCCGCATGAACGAAACGGAAGACATTGATGAACTTTCCTCTGATCCTTCTCATTCTCACGGTCGTCACGGGCATCTTCTGGGTGCTTGAGCGCCGCAGCTTCCTGCCCGCCCGCAAGGCCCGCGCCGAAGAGGCCGCCCGCCGCTTCGAGGCGGACAACCGCGAGGCGATCGATCGCGGCGAAAAGGCCGTGATCGACGCGCGCAACGACCTCTACGCCCGCGAGATCCGCCAGCCCTGGTGGCTCGAGTACACGGCGGGCCTCTTCCCCGTGATCGCGATCGTCTTCTTCGTGCGCAGCTTCCTCTTCGAGCCGTTCCGCATTCCGTCGGGCTCGATGCTCCCGACGCTGCACGTGGGCGACTTCATCCTCGTCAACAAGTACGAGTACGGCATCAGGCTCCCCGTCACCAACTGGAAGATCATTCCGCTCGGCAGCCCGCAACGCGGCGACGTCGTGGTCTTCAAGTACCCGATGGACGAGTCGGTCGACTACATCAAGCGCGTCGTCGGCGTTCCGGGCGACACGATCGAATACCGCAACAAGGTCGTCTACGTCAACGGCGTCGAGCAGAAGCAGGCCGGCCACGTCGACTTCATCGACACGCACTCCCACGTCACGCTCGACCAGCGGGAGGAGAACCTTTCGGGCGTCGAGCACATGATCGCCGTCGACGGCCGCCGTCCGTCCGGGGTTCCGGCGCAGGCCATTCTGAAGAAGGTCCCCGAGTGCACGTACACGAACACGGGCTTCATCTGCAAGGTCCCCGAAGGCAAGTACTTCATGATGGGCGACAACCGCGACAACTCCGAGGACAGCCGCTACTGGGGCTTCGTTGATGACTCGAGCCTCGTCGGCCGCGCCACGTTCATCTGGGCGAACTTTGGCGACATGTCCCGCATCGGCTCCTTCCGCTGAGCGGACCCGGTCTGACAGACACCGTTTGGAATAAAAATGCAAGATCTTTCGATTCTTGAGGAGCGCATCGGCTACAAGTTCGCCGACCGCAAGCTTCTCGAACGTGCGGTGACGCACCGCAGCTTCGCGGCGCAGCACAACGAGCGCCTCGAATTCCTGGGCGACTCGGTTCTCAACTGCGTCGTGGGCTACGCGCTCTTCCAACGCGACAAGCACTTCACCGAAGGCGACCTTTCGCGCGTGCGCGCCAACCTCGTCTGCGAGAGGACCCTCGCGGTCATCGCCAAACAGATCGACGTCTCGGCCTTCCTTCGCATGGGCGAAGGCGAGATGAAGACGGGCGGTGCGCATCGTCCCTCGATCACGGCCGATGCCATGGAGGCCATCTTCGGCGCCGTGTTCGCCGAAAGCGGCTTTGAGGCTGCCCAGAAGGTGATCCTCGGCCTCTTCGAGCCGATCCTCGCCGCTCCCACGGCCGAACAGCTCGGCAAGGACTCCAAGACGCGCCTGCAGGAGTACCTGCAGGGCCGCCACCTGCCGCTGCCGCAGTACGTCGTCGTCAGCGTGACGGGTGCCGCGCACGCCCAGCACTTCAACTGCGAGTGCCGCATTCTGTCGCTTGAAATCACGACGCAGGGCCATGCTGCGAGCCGACGCTCGGCCGAGCAGGAGGCCGCCACCGCCGCGCTTGAGATTCTGAAGAACCGCGAGTCCACCAACGGGAGGTCCAGACATGAGTGAAGAAAAGACCGTGCCGGCAATGTCCGACGCCGAACTTGAACGCATGCTCGCGCAGGCGGGCGCCGCCTCCGTGCAGGTGCCCGAGGGCTTCCGCTGCGGCTATGTGGCCGTCATCGGCCGTCCGAACGTCGGCAAGTCGACCCTGATCAACCACCTGATCGGCGAGAAGGTCTCGATCACCTCGAAGAAGCCGCAGACGACGCGCGACCGCGTGCTCGGCGTCGTGACCGAACCCGACGCCCAGATCGTCTTCATGGACACCCCGGGGTTCCAGACGAAGGTCGGCAACCAGCTCATCCGCCGCATGAACCGCACCGTGCGCTCCACGCTCGGCGAGGTCGATGCGATCGTCTTCGTGATCGAGTCCCTCGGCTGGAAGCCCGCCGACCTCGAAGTCCTCAAGCTTCTGCCCAAGGATGCGTCGAACGTCATCCTCGCCATCAACAAGACGGACCTCAACAAGTCGAAGGACTCGCTCCTTCCGCTCATGGCCGCCTCGATGGAGAAGTTCCCGTTTGCGGCCATCGTGCCCGTGTCCGCTGAAAAGGGCCGCCAGCTCGGCGACCTGCTCGACGAGATCAAGAAGTTCCTCCCCGAGAGCGTCCCGTTCTTCGATCCCGACACCTACACGGACCGCTCGCCGCGCTTCCTCGCGGCCGAGACGATCCGCGAGAAGGCCTTCCGCCTGCTCGGCGACGAGCTTCCGTACGGCATTGCCGTGACGATCGACAAGTGGCAGGAGGACGAGGAGAGCGCCGAGATCGTCGCGACCCTCATCGTCGAGCGTGAAAGCCACAAGCCGATCGTGATCGGCGAGGGCGGCGCCAAGCTTCGCGAGATCGGCCGTCTGGCTCGCACCGACGTCGCCGCGATGCTCGGCAAGCGCGTGCACCTCGAGGTCTGGGTCCGCGTGCGCCGCGGCTGGTCCGACGACGTGAAGGCCCTCAAGACCCTGGGCTATGAATAAGGACGCCCTGGAGGCGGGGGTGCCGCACCGCAGGGTGCGCAACCGTTCCGAGGGGCCCTGCTCCTCACGGTCTCCCGTCTCCTCGCTCGAGGGGCCCGCAGCGCAGCGCGCCTCGACCCTCTCGGGCATTCTCGAACGCCGCCGCGCTGCAGAGCGGCAGATGGCGGACGTCTTCTCCGCGCTCCCGGAACCAGCGGAGCGCATCCCCGCCCGTGTCACGGGCGAGCTCGGCTTCATCCTCCACGCGTGGGACTGGAGCGAGACGAGCCTTCTTCTCGACGTGCTGACCGTACGATACGGCCGCGTCTTTCTCGTCGCGCGCGGCGCCCGCCGCGCGTCCTCCCAGTACAGGGGCCTTCTCACCGCGTTCTGTCCGCTCCGCTTCTCATGGACGGGCAGCAAGGAGGCCAAGATGCTCGTGCGCGCCGAGTGGCAGGGGACGATGGTGCCCCTCACGGGCGAGGCGCTGCTCTCGGGCTTCTACGTCAACGAACTCATCCTCAAGCTCACCGTCCGCGAGGAGCGCCATCCGGGGCTCTTCGAGGCCTACGTCAAGGCGATCCATGCGTTGGCGCTCGACGAGCGCGACGCCATGCAGCCCGCGCTTCGCGAATTCGAGATGGCGGTCCTCAAGGCCGCAGGCTGGGCGCCCGCCTTCTCCGACGACGGCCGCTCGCCCTGGTACTGCGTCAGGGACGGCGCCCTCGAGGGGCTCGCCGGCGTCGAAGGGTTGCCCGAGGGCGTGCGCGCCTGGCCGGGGGACCTCGTGCGCGAAATGCTTTCGGGAGAGCCGATGAGTCCTGCGGCGCTTCGCGCCTCGCGTGATATTCTTCGTACGTTGATCGACTTTCATCTCGACGGGCGCAGCATCCATTCCCGTCGCATCCTCGCCGAGCTCAACGGCCTGCAGAAGACCTGACGCCCGCCAAGCCGATCGAACCGGACAAACAGGGGGCGCTGCGGCGTCCCGAACACCAGGAGTGCATCGCAATGCTTCGTACCAAGCTTTCCGTCAATCTGAACAAGGTGGCGCTTCTTCGCAACTCCCGCGAAGGCAACTGGCCCGACCCGGTCTTCTTCGGCCGCATCGCGCTTGAGGCGGGCGCCGCCGGCCTGACGGTTCATCCGCGTCCCGACGAGCGCCACGTCCGCGCGACGGATGTCCCCGCGATTGCCGCACTCGTGAGCGAATATCCCGACCGCGAATACAACATCGAGGGCAACCCCTTCCACAATCTGATGGGCCACCTTGAGGCCGTGCGTCCCGATCAGGCGACGTTCGTGCCCGACAGCCTCGGCCAGAAAACGTCCGACCACGGGTTCGATCTTTCGGATCCCGCCGTCTGCGACGCCGTCCGCCCGCTCATCGCGCAGGCGAAGGCCTGGGGCTGCCGCGTGAGCCTCTTCATGGATCCCGCCCCCGCCCTGATGGCGAAGGCCGCCGAACTCGGCGCCGACCGCGTCGAACTCTACACGGAGGGCTGGGCTCAGGCGCACGGCACCGAAGCCCAGGACAAGGTCCTCGAGCAGTACGCCGCCAGCGTGAAGGCCGCCCGCGAGGCCGGACTTGACGTCAACGCCGGGCACGACCTCTCGCTCGACAATCTCGAGGTCTTCCTCAAGGCCTGCCGCGAGGTGAGCGAGGTCTCGATCGGCCATGCGCTCACCGCCGAGGCGCTCCAGTTCGGCTTTGCCGAAACGGTCAGGCGCTACGAGGAGATCCTCGACCGCGTCGCCGCGTCCGAAGACTGAAGGGAGGAGCTGGGCATGATCGAAGTACTGAAGCCGGGTCCCGTCTGCGTCGACGTTGAGGGCCTTTCACTCACCGAGCATGAGCGTGGGCGCCTGCGTCATCCGATGACGGGCATGGTGATCCTTTTCACCCGCAACTACAGGGACCGGGAACAGCTCAGGGCGCTGTGCGACGAAATCCACGCCGTGCGTCCGGGCATCCTCATCAGCGTCGACCATGAGGGCGGCCGCGTGCAGCGCTTCCGCTCCGAATTCACCGATGTGCCCGCCATGTCCGAGATCGCGGCGCACGAGGACGCCGAGGCGCGCTTCGAGGCGGCCGGTCTCGTGCTTGCCGCCGAGCTTCGCGCCTGCGGCGTCGACTTCACCTTCGCGCCCGTGCTCGACGTCGACTACGGCCGATCGGCCGTGATCGGCTCGCGCAGCCTTGGCACGACGCCCGAGCTCGTGACGGCGCATGCCGCCGCGCTCATTCGCGGGCTTCGCAGGGGCGGCATGGCCTCCTGCGGCAAGCATTTTCCGGGGCACGGCTGGGCCGAGGCCGACAGCCATACGGCCCTTCCCGAGGACGAAAGGGATGCGGAGAGTCTGATGCGGGACATGCTCCCCTACGGCAAACTGCCTGAACTTGCATCCGTCATGACGGCCCATGTGGCTTATCATGCCTTTGAGGGGGAGGTCGCCACCTTCTCGAGGCGCCTCCTGCAGGACGAGCTTCGAGAACGGCTGGGCTTTCGCGGCCTCGTCTTCTCGGACGACCTCAGCATGAAGGGCGCCGCGGGCGGCAGCGTGACGGAGCAGGCCGAGAAGGCGCTTGCGGCGGGCTGCGACATGGTACTCGTATGCAATCGTCCCGACATGGCCGACGAGCTTCTCGCGAACCTGCGTTGGACTCGAACGCCCGAATTCGACGCGCGCCTTGCGGGGCTCGCGCCCGCCGCGGCTTGCGGCGGTGCGGAGCTTGAAGAGGCCCGCTCCCTTCTGGCGGCCTGACGGCCGGCCCCGAAGGCGTCAATCATTCCACGTATAGGAAGGCTGTCTTGATCATCGAATCACTGCTCGACACGGACCTCTACAAATTCACGATGCAGCAGTGCGTGCTGCACCAGTTCCCGGGGGCCGATGCCGAATACCGCTTCAAGTGCCGCACGCCCGGCATCGATCTTTCGCCCTTCGTCGACGAGATCAACGCCGAGCTCGACCATCTCTGCAGCCTCTACTTCAGGGAGGACGAGCTCGCCTACCTCGACAGCCTGCGCTTCATCAAGTCGGACTACGTCGAGTTTCTGAGCCTCTTCCATCTGAAGCGCAAGTACATCTCCGTGACGAAGTCTCAGGACTATCCCTGCGGCATCGACATCACCGCGAAGGGCCCGTGGCTGCACACGATCCTCTTTGAGATTCCCGTGCTTGCGATCGTCAACGAGGTCTACTTCAGGAACACGTATCCAGATCTTGACGAGACGGAGGGGGTCGCACGCCTTGAGCGCAAGATCGAGCTTCTGCGCAACGAGCCCGACAACGGCGGGCTGCGGATCTCCGACTACGGTACGAGGCGCCGCTTCTCCAAGGCCTGGCAGAAGAAGGTTCTCCTCAACATGAAGGAGCGTCTCGGCGGCATCTTCACTGGCACGTCGAACGTCATGTACGCCAAGGAGCTCGGCCTCACGCCCCACGGCACGATGGCCCACGAGTTCCTGCAGGCCTGCCAGGCGCTGGGCCCAAGGCTGCGCGACACGCAGGTCTTCGCCTTCGAGATGTGGGCCAAGGAGTACAGGGGCGACCTCGGCATCGCACTCTCCGACGTCTACGGGATGGATCCCTTCCTGCGCGACTTCGACATGTTCTTCTGCAAGCTCTTCGACGGCGTCAGGCACGACTCGGGCGATCCCTTCGTATGGGGCGAGCGCATGATCGAGCACTGGAAGGCCAACCGCTGCGACCCGAGGACGAAGTCCCTCATCTTCAGCGACAGCCTGACGGTCCCGAAGGCCATAGAGCTCTACGAGCGCTTCCACGGCAGGGTCAAGGTCGCCTTCGGCATCGGCACGAACCTGATGAACGACAGGGGGCCGCAGCCGCTCAACGTCGTCATGAAGATGGTCAAGGCCAATGGGCAGCCCGTCGCCAAGATCTCCGACGCGCCCGAGAAGGGCATGTGCGAGGACGAGGGCTATCTGCGTTACCTCAGGCAGGTCTTCGGACTGCCGCCCGTGGCATAGGAGTCTCACGGGCACGATGAAAGGCGCGGACCTAGGGCCTGCGCCTTTCATTTTCCAGTCCTTTCGGCTTAAGGGGCCCCTCATTTGTAAAGAAACCTCGGAAAGTTCTGCAGGGATCAGAAAATCCGTGTATGTTTGCATTCTGAGATATTTTGTAACGCGGTGCACATTGGAAAGTACAGTTGGCGCCTCCGCTCCCGGGAAGCGCTTTCGACCGCACCTTCCAACGTACGCCATTTTCAACCGGCGGCCGGCGCTCAGGCGGTCGCCCCAGGGAGTCTCCATCGTGACTTTGTCCATTAAAAGCGTTGCGGCTGCAACTGCAACCCTTCTGCTGCCTGCTGCCGCCATGGCGAGCGACATGAACGGCGCCGAGCTCGGCCTTGCGTGGGCCGTGCCGTTTGCCGGCATTCTGCTTTCCATCGCGCTTTTCCCGCTGTTCGCCCCGCACATCTGGCACCATCATTTCGGCAAGATCTCCGTCTTCTGGGCCCTGTGCTGCATCATTCCGCTTGCGACCGTCTTCGGTCCTGACACGGCCTTCCACGAGATCGCCCACGTGCTTCTCGCCGACTACGTGCCGTTCATCATCTTCGTGGGCTCGCTCTTCATCGTTGCCGGCGGCATTCACGTCCGCGGCAGCTTCGTCGGTCGTCCGATCGTGAACACCGCGATCCTCGCGCTCGGCGCCGTGCTTGCCAACTTCATGGGCACGACGGGCGCTGCCATGCTTCTCATCCGCCCGCTCATCGGCGCCAACGAGAACCGCAGGCGCAAGGTCCACACCTTCATCTTCTTCATTTTCCTCGTCGCCAACGTGGGGGGCGCGCTGACCCCGCTCGGCGATCCTCCGCTCTTCCTCGGCTTCCTCAAGGGCGTGAGCTTCTTCTGGACGCTTGAGCACCTGATGCTTCCGTGGCTCGTGACCTGCGCCATCCTGCTTGCGGTCTACTTCGCGATCGACAGCTTCATGTTCTCCCGCGACGTCAAGGATGGCTTCAAGGCGCCCGAGGAAAAGCAGGCCATCGGCGTCGACGGCGGCATCAACATCCTGTTTCTCGCCGCCATCGTCGGCACGGTCCTGATGTCCGGCTTCTGGCGCTCGGGCGTGGACTTCACGTTCCTCGGCGTGCACTTCTCGCTCGAGGGCGTGCTCCGCGACGCGCTCTTCATCGTGATCTCCGGCGCTTCCCTGCTGCTTACCACGAAGGCCACCCGCGAAGCCAACCACTTCAGTTGGGATCCGATCCTTGAGGTCGCCAAGCTCTTCTTCGGCATCTTCTGCTGCATCGTGCCGGTGCTCGCCATGCTCCGCGCGGGCCACGACGGCCACTTCGCGCCGCTCGTCGCCCTCGTGACGAACGCCGACGGCAGCTTCAACAACACGTTCTTCTTCTGGCTGACGGGCATGCTCTCCGCGTTCCTTGACAACGCGCCGACGTATCTGGCGTTCTTCAACCTCGCCGGCGGCGATCCGACCGTGCTGATGGGCGAGGGCGCCAAGACCCTGATGGCCATCTCGATGGGCTCCGTGTTCATGGGCGCCGTGACCTACATCGGCAACGCCCCGAACTTCATGACGGTCTCCATCTGCAACGAGCGCGGCATCAAGATGCCGACGTTCTTCGGCTACATGCTCTGGTCGGTGACGATCCTCTTCCCGACCTTCTTCCTGATGGACATGCTCTTCCTCATCTGAGAGCCGTCCTGAAGAAAACAGGCTGAAACAAGGCTGAAAAACAGGCGCCCCGAAGCGAAGGCTTCGGGGCGTTTTCTTCATTCGCCAAGCCTGAACCGCAGGGAAAAAGCAGAGGATAGTTGTCTTTACGCAACACTTGGGCGCGTGAAGGCCGGCATTTTCCTGCATTGAACTGTCGTACTAGTGACTTTGCGGAAAAGATGCGTTAAAGTGACACCTATACCCGCACGCGGGCGCATCAGCACATGCGCCCGCGTGCTTTTTTGCATTCTTCGAATAAAGGAACCAAGGGACCCTTCACGCCATGCAGCTTACCGTCGAACCCAAGGACGTCTCCGACGCCTACAGCACGCCCATCGTTCAGCAGACCTCCTTCTGGTCCCGCGTCAAGGCGAATCTGGGCATGCGTTCCAAGGCCTTCGAGTTTTCCGTGCGCAACAGCGACCTCTACACCGACGTGGGCGGCTGGTCGCGCACCAATGCGGACCTCCTGATGTTTGCGCAGTACTGCAGCAGTGACGAATACGTGGCCTATCTTCCGTACGGTCCCGAGATCGAGCCGTCGGAGGAGAACCAGGGGCGCTTCCTCGAGGAGCTTTCCGAGTGCCTGAGGAGCTACCTGCCCAAGGGGTGCCTGGCGATCCGCTACGACCTCAACTGGCAGTCCCACTGGTGCAAGGAGGGCGACTTCGACGCCGAGGGCAACTGGCGCGGTTGTCCGCGCAAGGAGTTCCAGGAGATGCACATGAACTACGGCACGGCCACCTGGAACCTCTTCAAGGCGAACATGAACGTGCTCCCCTCCGACACGATCGTGGTCGATCTGTGCGGGACCGAGGAGCAGATCCTCGCCTCGATGAAGCCCAAGACCCGCTACAACATCGGCCTTGCCCGCAGGAAGGGCGTCGAAGTCCGCGAGATGGGGCCCGAGGCGCTCGGCCTCTGGTACGACCTCTACTCGCAGACGGCTCACCGCAACGGCCTGCACGTCAACGACAGGCGCTACTTCGAGAGCGTCATCGCGAGCCGCATGCAGTGTTCCGATCCCGAGGTGAGCGTGAAGCTCCTGATGGCCTTCCATGAAGAGAAGCCCCTCGCCGCGATGTTCCTGATCCTCTCGGCTCACCGCGCCACATATCTCTACGGCGCCAGTGCCACCAAGGGCCGCCACCTGATGCCCACCTATGCGCTCCAGTGGTGCGCCATGCAGACCGCCAGGCGCGCGGGCTGCAGTGAGTACGACCTCTTCGGTGTCGCGCCCAACGCGGATCCTTCGCATCCGATGCACGGCCTCTACCGCTTCAAGACGGGCTTTGGCGGCCAGATGTACCACCAGATGGGCTGCTGGGACTATCCGCTCGACATGGACGGCTACAGGCAGTTCGCGGCGCGCGAGATGAGCATGCCCGGCTACTACGCCTGATCGTCACCGACAGGAACAAAAACGGCGGATCCGCTTCGGAGTCCGCCGTTTTGTTCATCTCGGGTTCACGCCCGGCTCAATGCCCGTGGTGATGATCATGTGAATGGGCGTGCTCATGAGCATGTTCGTGCGTGTCGTCGGGCGTCACGGGGATGAGGTTGAGGCGTCCGTGGCGCACGCCGGGTTCGGCCGAAAGGCGGCGGGAGAGCGTGACGACGTCCTCGGCGCGGCCGCGGATCACGACGCTCTCGACGCACTCTTCGTGCGTGGCGTGCACGTGCATGGTGGAGATGACCTCGCCCGCATGCTCGTGCTGGTACTCGGTCATACGCATGGCGAGCTGGCGCTCGTGGTGGTTGTAGGCGTAGCTGAGCACGCCGACGCATTCGGCCGAGGGATTGTCCTTCACGTCCTCACTGGTGAAGTGATTGCGGAGAATGTCGCGGAAGCATTCGGAGCGGTTGGCGTAGCCGTGTTCGGTCAGGTACGCGTCGAAGCGCTCGGCAAGCTCGTCGTCGATGGAAAGCGTGAATCGCTGCATGAGTGTGTCCCCCTGAGAATGCCTTCCATTTTAGCGGGGGGCGCGGTGGATCAGGGCTCCGGCACGGAAAACCTCGGAGACGGCGTTCCGGGCGAGAGCCTCGCCGTCGTCCGTGACGGGATCGCGCAGGACGATGAAGTCGGCCCTCATGCCGGGCGCGAGCCTTCCTACGCCTTCGAATGGCAGGACCTTCATCGGGCGGGAGGTGTAGAGCGAGACGGCCTCTTCGCAGGAGACGGCTTCGGACCTGTTGAAGACGGTGCCGTCCCAGGCTGTGCGCGTGACCGCAGCGCCCATCGAGACGAAGGGATCGTCGGGATCGGCCCAGGCGGTGGCGGGCGCGTCGGAGGAGAGCGCGAAGGCGTCGAGCGCCGAGGAGACGGTCCTCACGGGATAGACGCGCTCAAGGTCCTTCGGGGCGAGCACGGCCCTGTAGCCTTCGATTTCGGCGTACGGGAAGATCACCTGGGTTGTCACTCCGAAGCGCATGGCCGAGGCGTTCATGCGGGCGAGCTGAGCCTCGTTGAGGAAGGTGGCGTGCTCGATGCGCACGGACGGGCGGTCCTCAAGCCAGGGCGTCTGATCCTCGAAGAAGTCGATGATGCGCCCGACGGCCCTGTCACCCATGGCGTGGACGGAGAGCTGGATTTTGTTGGTGCGGGCGTACTCGGCCGCGGCCTCAAGCGCGCCGTCGTCGAGCGTGACCATCCCTGTCGAGCCGTTGAGAAAGGGCGTCGTCACGGCCGCCGTGGCGCCCGAGACGCTTCCGTCGGCAAAGAGCTTGACGCCCGCGATGAAGTGGTCTCCCGTCCTGTCCTCGTCCGTGAGCGCGGGCATGCCCCGAGGGTCGCGTCCGCCCTTCCAGACGAGGTAGAGCCCTGCCCTGACGGGAAAGCCGCGGCGCGCCGCCTCGCGGTAGACGGCGAGCTGGCGGTAGTCGGCCATCATTTCGGTGAAGGCGAGAATGCCGCGCGCAAGAAAGTGTTCGCCCGAGGCCGTCATCATCTCCACTTCGCTCTCGAACGTGGGCTCGCCCATCAGGCGCTCGACGACCTGTGCGGCATTGAATTCGGTGAGAACGCCGTTGGGGCGACCGTCGGGAAAGCGTCCGAAGCGCCCGCCGGCGGGATCGGGCGTACCTGCCTCAATGCCAGCGAGGCGCAGGGCGACGCTGTTGCAGATCGCAGAGTGGCAGTCGGAGCGCTTCACGAACACGGGCTGCGTCGTGCTGACGCGGTCGAGGTCCTCGATGGTGGGGGTGCGGTGTTCGGCGAGCTTGCCTTCGTCATAGCCGAAGCCCGTGATCCAGGCCTCGGGCCCTCGGCCGGCGAGCGGATGGCGCCTGAGCGCCTCAATCATCTCCTCGATCGTGTTGACGATCGGGGAGACGCAGGGCACGGACCTCACCGTGGCCGCAATCCAGCTCGGATGGGTGTGAACGTCGCAGAGCGCGGGCAGAACCGTGCGTCCCTCGAGGTCGACGGACGGCACGCCGTCGTGCGCGGGTGCGCAGGCGCCGGGACCGATCCAGGAGATGCGGCCCGCCTTGACGAGAAGGGCGTCCGCGTCGGTGAAGCGTTCGCCGTCGTGAATGACGGCATTGTGAATGAAGACGTCGTGCATGGCTCTCCGGCCTTGAAGTTGAAGGGGATTCAGAAAGGATACGGCTCGCGGAGGAGGACGTCGCCCGAAATCTGGCGGGCTCTTGTGCGCCGTCATGCGGTATCGGGAAAAGAGAGGAGGCGGCGTGAGGGAAAGGGGAAGGAAAAGGCAAAAAAAAGGTTCATCTCGGAAGTCCGTGGAACGCGGCCTTGACTTTTAAGAAAAAGTACAGATCGTCTCGGAAGCCATAAGCTCGTCGCTTAATTTGCTTGATTTTATTGTTGACACCTTCAAGTACAGAGGTGTTGATCTTAAAGTCCGCGGCTGCAATGATGCCCTGCACATAGCCCCTGAGGTTCTTGCCGAAATCTACCA
>NZ_JH815513.1:174019-293206 GCF_000297775.1 Sutterella wadsworthensis 2_1_59BFAA | reverse complement strand
GAGCGCTACTTTTTTTTCCTTGGAGGGAGCCGACCAGACTTTTTCTTAAAAGTCAAGGCCGCGTTCCACGGACTTCCGAGATGAACCAAAAAAAATGGACGTTCCGAAGAACGTCCATTTTCTCGATGACTTGGCAGGGGTAGTAGGATTCGAACCTACGAATGTCGGATTCAGAATCCGATGCCTTAACCGGACTTGGCGATACCCCAGTACATCTGGTGCGGTCGGAGAGACTCGAACTCTCATGGCTCTCACCACAGCGACCTCAACGCTGCGCGTCTACCAATTTCGCCACGACCGCGAAATGTTGACTGTTCGATGCTTGAGGAGCATCCGGAGAGTCACTCCGTTGATTGACTTGGCAGGGGTAGTAGGATTCGAACCTACGAATGTCGGATTCAGAATCCGATGCCTTAACCGGACTTGGCGATACCCCAGTAAATGGTGCGGTCGGAGAGACTCGAACTCTCATGGCTCTCACCACAGCGACCTCAACGCTGCGCGTCTACCAATTTCGCCACGACCGCGGCCCGAACTGTTCCCCACTGATGTGCATCCGAAGAAGCGAGGTCACCAGCAGAGGAGGTGTATTTTACCTCGGAATTTCGTTCGTGGGGGCCTTATTAGGGTTTTCACTACCAGACATACCATATTCATGGGATGTCGGCTGTTCGACCGTTGACAAAACACCACCCGCTGGCTGAGCGGAACGCTTGTTGAAGGCGCCGGAAGCGAGCGTCAGGGCGATCGTGGAGCAGAAGAAGACCGTGGCGGCGATGGCCGTGGAACGGGAGAGGAAGTTTGCGCTGCCCGTAGCGCCGAAGACAGAGCCGGAGGCGCCGGAACCGAAGGCGGCACCGAGGTCGGCACCCTTGCCGTGCTGCATGAGCACGAGCACGATCACGACGACGGCAGAGATGATCTGCAGAACGAGAGCGATGCTAAGAAGAAAATGCATGGCGGTTAAACCTTAGAGTGAAAAATCAATCGACGCGGGCAGCCGCGCAGACGGAATGGAAATCTTCAGCCTTGAGGGCGGCGCCGCCGATGAGGCCGCCGTCGATGTCGGGCTGGGAGAAGAGTTCATGGGCATTGTCCGGCTTGACGCTGCCGCCGTAGAGCAGCGGCGTCTTCGCGGCGGCTTCGGCGTCGGCCTCGGTGAGGCAGGCGCGCAGAGCCGCGTGAACGTGCAGGGCGGCCTGCGGAGTCGCCGTGCGTCCCGTGCCGATGGCCCAGACGGGTTCATAGGCGACGGCGCCGAGCTTGGCAACGGGCACTCGCGTGAGCACGGTTCGAAGCTGGCGCAGCACGACGGCCTCGGTGAGGCCTGCCTCGCGCTCGGCGAGCGTCTCGCCCACGCAGACGACGGGGGCGATGCCGTGAGCAACGAGGTTTTCAGCTTGGACGGCCACGGATTCGTCGTCCTCACCCCAGAGGGTGCGGCGTTCCGAATGGCCGACGAGGCAGAGGCTCATGCCGATGTCGGCGAGCATGGCGGCGGACACTTCGCCCGTGAAGGCGCCCTGATCCCTGGGCGAAACCGTCTGGGCGCCGACAGCGACCCCCGTGTCCTTGAAGAGGCGGACGAGTTCGGACAGATAGACGAAGGGCGCGCACACGGCGGTCCTGCAGTTGAGATCGCCGAGTTTGGCAAGGAATTCCTCCGCCCAGAGGCGGTTGGCCTCGGCGGAGCCGTTCATTTTCCAGTTGGCGATGACAATCTTTTCACGCACGCTGAGTTTCTCCAACAATGCCGGTGAAGGATGCGGATGGTCCGTTTTTGACGCGGACAATGCATAACCCTCGCATTTTATACGGTTTCCCTCAAGTCTTCAAAGCACTCGGGGAAAAAACGATGGGGTTTTGAAACAAGAAGCCCTGCTCTCCTCGCGGAGAGCAGGGCTCGTGTCTTCAAGCCCGGAAGGGCTCAGGGATTAGGCCTGGGCGGCTTCGTCCTTGAGAAGAGCCTTCATGGAAAGGCGCACGCGGCCCTTTTCGTCGGCTTCGATGACCTTGACGCGGACCTGCTGGCCTTCCTTGAGGTAGTCGGAGACCTGGTTGACGCGTTCGTTGGCGATCTGGCTGATGTGAAGGAGGCCGTCCTTGCCCGGCAGGAGCTGGACGATGGCGCCGAAGTCGAGCAGGCGCTGGACCGTGCCTTCGTAGATCTGGCCGACTTCGATCTTGGCCGTGATGATCTCGATGCGGCGGCGGGCTTCTTCAACGCGGGCCGTGTCCGGGCTGGCGATGGTGACCGTGCCGTCGTCTTCGATGTTGATCGTCGTGCCGGTTTCTTCGGTGAGGGCGCGGATGGTGGCGCCGCCCTTGCCGATGACTTCACGGATCTTGTCCTGATCGATCTTGAAGGAGATCATGCGCGGGGCGAAGTCGGAGAGTTCCTTGGCGCCGCCGCCGGCCATTTCATGCATCTTGCCGAGGATGTGTTGGCGGCCTTCGTGGGCCTGAGCCAGGGCGGCCTGCATGATTTCGGCCGTGATGCCTTCGATCTTGATGTCCATCTGGAGGGCGGTCACGCCTTCGGCGGTGCCGGCCACCTTGAAGTCCATGTCGCCGAGATGGTCTTCGTCACCGAGAATGTCGGTGAGGACGGCGAACTTGTTGCCTTCCTTGATGAGGCCCATGGCCACGCCGGCGACGTAGTCCTTGAGCGGAACGCCGGCGTCGAGCATGGAGAGGCAGCCGCCGCAGACGGAGGCCATCGAGGAGGAGCCGTTGGATTCGGTGATTTCAGAAACGACGCGGATCGTGTACTGGAATTCCTCGGCGGTCGGGAGAACGGCCTTTAGGGCGCGCTTGGCGAGACGGCCGTGGCCGATCTCGCGGCGCTTCGGGCTGCCGACGCGGCCCGTTTCGCCCGTGGCGAACGGGGGCATGTTGTAGTGCAGCATGAAGCGGTCGTGCGTTTCTTCGCAGAGACCGTCGATGATCTGTTCGTCCTGCTTCGTGCCGAGCGTCGTAAGCACGAGGGCCTGCGTTTCGCCGCGGGTGAAGAGGGCGGAGCCGTGGGTGCGCGGAAGCACGCTCTGGCGGATTTCGATCGGGCGGACCGTGCGGGTGTCGCGGCCGTCGATGCGGGGTTCGCCGTTGAGGATGTTGGAGCGAACGAGCTTGGCTTCGAGTTCGAAGAGGATGCCGTGGACTTCGTTCATGTCCGGAGCTTCGGTGCCGGCGGCTTCGGCGTCGGCGACGAGCTGGGCTTCGCAGGCGGCATAGACTTCGCGGAGCTTTTCCGTACGGGCCTGCTTGGAGCGGATGCCGTAGGCTTCCTTGAGGCCGGTGTCGCAGAGTTCGACGATGCGGGCGACGAGGGCTTCGTTCTTCGGGGCGGGCTGCCAGTCCCAGGCCGGCTTGCCGGCTTCGGCGACGAGCT
Organism: Sutterella wadsworthensis 2_1_59BFAA; assembly: GCF_000297775.1. GTDB lineage: Bacteria > Pseudomonadota > Gammaproteobacteria > Burkholderiales > Burkholderiaceae_F > Sutterella > Sutterella wadsworthensis_A. Next base: position 289,815 of record NZ_JH815513.1, on the reverse strand, counting down.
CGTTGATGGCCTGGATGCAGACCTGCATGGCCTTGTGGCCGGCCATCACGGCTTCGAGCATCGTCTTTTCCGGAAGGATGTCGGCCTCGGATTCAACCATGAGGACGGCGCGTTCCGTACCGGCGACGACGAGGTCGAGGCGGGAGCTCTTGAGTTCTTCCGTGGTCGGGTTGATGACGATTTCGTCATTGATGTAGCCGACGCGGCAGGCGCCGATCGGGCCGCGGAACGGGATGCCGGAGATGGCGAGGGCGGCGGAGGCGCCGATCATGGCCGGAATGTCCGGATCAACGGCGGGGTCGGCGGAGAGGACGTGGATGATAACCTGGACTTCGTTGAAGAAGCCGTCCGGGAAGAGCGGGCGGATCGGACGGTCGATCAGGCGGGAGGTGAGCGTTTCCTTTTCGGACGGACGGCCTTCGCGCTTGAAGAAGCCGCCGGGGATCTTGCCGGCAGCGTAGGTCTTTTCGATGTAGTCGACGGTGAGCGGGAAGAAGTCTTGGCCGGGCTTCGTTTCCTTCTTGGCCACGACCGTGGCGAGCACCACCGTGTCGTCCATCTGGCAGATGCAGGCGCCGGTGGCCTGACGGGCGATCTCACCGGTGGTGAGGGTCACGTCGTGATTGCCGAAGCGGAAGGACTTGGACACTTTGTTGAACATCGTCATGATGTATTCCTCTGTGCATGGTTGTCGTCGCTGACGTTACTCATCAACTTTCCGGGCGCAAGAGCAATTCGAGTTCGAAGCTCTTTGGCACGCTGCGGCATCAGATCCCTTTTCCCTTGTGCCGGAGGGGGAGGGAGCTCATGTCGCAACGCGGTAGCCTCGCGTGGAAAGAAAGTGTGCCGTCAACGAACGACGTGGGTTTTAGATGCGACGACGGCCTGTCGTCGTTCGGCAGGCCGTTGTCAGGGAGAAATGTTCCGTCTTACTTACGGAGATTGAGGGCTTCAATCAGGGCGCGGTAAGCATTGAGGTCGGTGCGCTTGAGGTAGTCAAGCAGCTTGCGGCGGCGGGAGACCATACGGAGAAGGCCACGACGGGAGTGGTGATCCTTGGTGTGAACCTTGAAGTGGTCCGTAAGGTGGTTGATGCGGGCGGTGAGAAGAGCAACCTGCACTTCGGGAGAGCCGGTGTCGCCTTCAGCGCGCTGGAACTTGGCAACGATCTCAGACTTGTTCATTTCAACGGACATTTGTTTTCCTGAATAAAGAAAAAGGTATGGAAACTTGCGGACACGAGCGTTGAGACTCGAGCCGTGAAAGCGGAGATTGTACCTACTGCATGGGCGCCGTGCAAGTGCAAAGCGAGGAAATTTTCACACAAGGCGGCGCGGGCTCCGAAACGGCCTCCGCGGGTTGACTGTCAAGGGCCCCGGAAGCCCTGAAAAAGGTATGAAAAACGCCGCGCTCCCGTGGGGATGCGCGGCGTTCGGAAGGCTCTTGGGATGTCAGCGCTCGTCGCTCAGACGGTAGCGCTTTTCAAGCCAGCCGACGAGCTGGCTGATGGTGAGCGTCATGACAAGGTAGAGGATCGCGACGCAGGTCCAGATCTCCATCGTGCCGTAGGTTTCGGCAATGACGAGCTGGCCGGAGCGGGTCAGTTCCTCGAAGCCGATCACGGAGACGAGGGAGGAGTCCTTCAGCATGGCGATGAACTCGTTGCCGAGCGGCGGGATGATGCGCTTGACGGCCTGCGGCAGCACGATGTAGCGCATCGTCTGCGGGTAGGTCATGCCGAGCGAGAGGCCGGCGCGCATCTGGCCGAGCGAGATGGACTGGATGCCCGCACGGAAGATTTCGGCGATGTAGGCGCCCGAGTTGAGCGAGCAGGCCGCGACGGCGGCAATGTAGGGGTCGATGCGCTCACCGATGATGTTCGGCAGGGCGAAGTAGATGATGAAGATCTGGATCAGAAGCGGCGTGCCGCGGATCACGTCGACGTAGACTTTGGCGGGCCAGCGGAAGATGGGATTCTTCGAAAGCTGGGCAAGACCGAGGAAAAGGCCGATGATCAGGCCGAGACCCACGGCGAGCGCCGTGATTTCAAGCGTCAGGCCCGCGCCCTTGAGAAGCAGGGGAAGGCTGTTGACGATCAGGGATAAATCAAATTCCATGACGGGTGACCTCTAAGCAGATTGTGGTTTGCGTCCGCTTCCGGATGAAGGGCGGGGGGATGCTCTTCGAAGGGGGAGGGCCCGGGCGCGGCGCAATGATAAAAGTGTAAGGCAAAATTTGCTGAATTTTACAGACACGGATCAAGGTTGTCTAACCGTACAGGGCAAACCTTGAGGCGTCTCAAAGAAAAAGCCGGCGCGCTCCCTTGCGGGAGAGGCCGGACTCCTGTGTCGTCAGATCACGGATTTGCGAAAAATCAGTTCTTGCCGAACCACTTGTTGTAGATCTTGTCGTATTCGCCGTTCGACTTCAGCTTGGCGAGCGCAGCGTTGACCTCGTCCTTGAGTGCGGACTGGTCCTTGCGGAAGACGAAGGCAAAGTCGTCGGCGGAGTAGGTTTCGGGCTGGTGCACGAGTTGGGCGCCGAGCTTGGGCTGTTGCGTCATGATGTAGGCCGTCACGGGACGGTCGTTGATTACGGCGTCGCTGCCGTCGATGGAGAGGTCGAGAATGGCCTCTCCCGCGGTGTTGAACGTCACGATCTTGGCGCCCTTGACCTTTTTGGCGGCGTTGTGGCTCGTCGTGCCGATCTGCACGCCGATCGTCTTGCCCTCAAGGTCCTTCATGCTCTTGACGGCGCTGGCTTTGGCCTTCGTGGTGACGAGGGAGAGGCCGGAAGTGTAGAACGTGTCGGAGTAGAGGACGCGCTTCTTGCGCTCCTCGGTGATGGAGAAGCCTGCGGCGCCCATCTCGACGGTGCCCGAGAGCATGGCGGGGATGATGGCGTCGAAGCTGAGGACCTGGAATTCGATTTTGGCGCCGAGTTCCTTGCCGACGGCCCGCACGAGGTCCATTTCGAAGCCGGAGACTTCTCCCGTCTGGGTGTTGACGAATTCAAAGGGGGGGAACGTCGGTTCCGTGGCCACCTTGATGAGGCGTTCCGCAAACGCGTTGGCGGACATGCCGCCGAGAACGGCGGCGCTCATGATGACGCCGGCGAACGTCTTGACGCCGGCGAACGTCTTGACGCCGGCACGTGCGAGCTTGAATTGCATTTGTAAGGCCCTCCTGGGCTTGTAGCGGGAGCGCGGTGCTCCCTGTTTTAATACCGTTCGCGTGAACGGCCCGAGAGTTCCTGGGCTGCAGGGGGATGCGGCTTCGGACGTTGGAAATTCTTTTCAGGCGGCCTGTTTCAGGTTGTCGGACTGCGGGTGATGTGCTGTTTTTGGTCAGTCCGGCCCGCGCGCCGCGCGGCTGGCGCGGCACGGGGACTTTGGTGAGGAGAGGTTACTTGGCGAACCACTTGTCCTCGATCTTGGCGAATTCGCCGGACTTCTTGAGCTCTTCAAGGGCGGCGTTGAGCTTCTGGAGGAGCTCGGCGTTGCCCTTCTTCACGGCGAAGCCGAAGTGTTCGGCGTCGGCGATCTCGGTGGAGAGCTGGAGGTTCTTGGCAACGCGCGGCTTCGTCTTCAGGAAGTAGGCGAGCACCGGACGGTCAAGCACGACGGCGTCGGCGTTCTTGACGTTGAGGTCCATGAAGGCCTCGCTCGTCGTGTTGAAGGCGGAGACGCGGGCGCCCTCGACGTTCTTGGCGTAGGCGGCGCCCGTCGTGCCGATCTGCACGGCGAGGGTCTTGCCCTTGAGGTCGGCGAAGGTCTTGATCTTTTCAGCATCGGCCTTGCGGACGAGATAGGAGAGGCCGGACTGGTAGTAGGGGGAGGTGAAGTCGACCTTCTTCTGACGTTCTTCGGTGATGGAGATGCCCGAGGCGATCACGTCGATCGTGCCGGCGGAGAGCGCCGGGATGAGGGCGTCAAAGCCCATGTTCATGACCTTGACGTCGTAGCCGGCCTTGTCGGCGACGGCCTTGATGAGGTCGATGTCGAAGCCGGAGAACTCCTGGGTCTTCGTGTCGAGGAATTCGAACGGCGCGAACGTGGGTTCGGTGCCGACGCGCAACGTGTCGCGGGCCATGGCGTTGCCGGCGAAGGCGGCGATGGCAAGGGCGGAGGCGGCAGCGGCGAAAACTTTCTTGAACATCATGGTAAGGCGGTCCTTTGAGATTCTGTCTGTTCGTTTTGCGGATCCGGAGCGCCTCCTGCAAGGCGCTTCGTCCGTAGGATGCAATATAGCCGAAGTGTTCGGCCCCCTGCGAGACGAATCGCCCAAGTTTGTACGCCGCTCAGACCGTATAGGTCCTATACCCCAATATTCGCGCGCCTTCGTATCAAAGCCGCCCAATTGTCGGCAAAAGGCGGGGGCGGAAGAAGCCTCAAGGGCGTCTCAAAGCTTCCATGCGTTCACCAGCCATCCGTTCTCGCGAGCGGCCTCGAGCAGCGTGGGGTCGGGGTTGACCGCCACGCAGTCGCCCGAGGCGAGCGCGAGCGGCAGGTCGTTGCGGCTGTCGGTGTAGAAGACCGTCTCGGCGGGGCGCAGCCCCCTGTGCTCGAGTGCGGCGCAAAGGCGCACGACCTTGCCCTCGCGGAAGGTGGGCGTGCCCGAGAGCTCGGGCGTGATGCGGCCGTTCCTGACGACGAGCTCGGTGCCGAGCGCGACGTCGACGCCGAAGACGCGTTCGGCGATGGGCTTCACGAAGAAGGCGTTGGAGGCGGAGATGATGAGCGTAAGCATGCCCGCGGCCTTCGCGGCGCGGATCGTCTCAAAGCCCTGCGGATAGGCGATGGGACGGATCTTCTCCTCGATGAAGTCGGAGACGAGCGCATTGCGCTCGGCCTCGTCAAGTCCCGAGTAGGCGGGAACCGCCTCGCGCAGCCAGGCGGCGATGTCGAGCGTGCCCGCGTGGTAGGAGGCCTTCATGCGTTCGTTGATCTCGCGGAAGACGGGATCGGTTACGACGCCCCTTTCATAGAGATACTCGGTCCAGCCGATCGTGGCATCGCCCGCGATGAGCGTGTGGTCGAGGTCGAACACGGCGGCAAGCGGCATGAAGCCGGTGGCGGGAACGGGGCGGAAGGCGGTCATGGCGGGGAGAGTCCTTGGAGTGCTTGCAGGGATCGTCATTCTAGTCGTTCTCATCCAAATGTGATGAAAGCCGCACCGGGCTTTTCTCGTCTGGTGCGGCTTTTTCATAAGTCGACTTGTGCGAAACGCACGGTCGTTCGGGCGTCTTGTGCGGATCAGGCCTTGACTACGCGGGCGACGTCGGCGGCGAAGGCCTCCTCGCCCTGAGCCGACAGGATGCCGTAGAGGCGCATGGCGGTCAGGTTGCAGAGCACGTAGTTGCGCAGCGCGTTGAAGGTCTTTTCATCGCGCACGCCCCACTTCTTCTCAGCGAGGTTTCGAAGGGCCTTGACGACCCACTGGCAGGCGGGCACGGAGATGATCCAGTCGTGGTCGGCGAGGTGTACGACCCAGCCCTCGATGCGGCGCGGCAGCGGCAGGGTCTTGCCGTCGGCGGCGATGAGGCCGGCCTTGACGGGGTCGACGCCCGCGATGATCGCGGCGGCGCGGAGCCAGCCGACGACCTGGGCTTCGCCGGAGGCGCTGCCCGGATGCTCGTGGGCGCAGGCCTGGGCAACGACGAATTCGGCGGGCAGGCCGCGCTTGATGGACTCGGCGATGCTGAGTACGTGGTGTTCGCCCGTGCCTGCGAGGGCCTCCTCCTTGCGGCAGGCATTGTCAGCCTCCCACTGGAAGACCCAGGGCTTGTGCAGGTCGTGCAGGATTTCACCGCCGACGGCGTGGTCGAAGTCGAGCTTGAGGCCGTCGATGTTGTTGTAGGCGGCGACGAGGGATTCGGCGGAGACGACGTTGAGGGCGACGTGGGTGCAGAGGCCGCCCGGATAGGCATGGTGGCTGCCGTAACCGGAGCCCGGCGCGCTCCAGGTGGGCTGCGGCGAGCGGGTGGTGTCGGAGAACTTCGGAAAGACGGACGTGCGGCCGGCGGCGATCAGGCCCTCCTTCTTGAGGGCGGCGAGCACGGCGCTCTGGTCGGCGGAGGCGATCGTAGGAGCCGGGTTCTCGATGATGGAGAGGACGGCCTTCCTGAGTTCGGGATCGCGCAGACGGCCGGCGGCCGCGCGGATGATTTCGTACGAGGTCTGGACGACGTCGCTCTCGCGGGCCATGTCGACCGGGGACATGGCGGCGATTTCGACAATGGTGCGGGCCTTTTTGGGTGCGGCGGCAGCGGCTGCGATCGGGCTGAAGGCGGCGAGGCCGCCCGCGACGGGGAGAACGGAGGCCGCAGCGGCGGCGCCGAAGAGCGAGCGGCGGGAGATCTGAGTCATGATTTTCCTTTCACAAAACAACATCTGCATGAACTGTGCAGAGCAGGCCCTGTTCAACGACGGTCCCGATCCGGGACTTCAGGGCTTCGGGTCTGAGCTTTTCCCGGATTCCCTTGAGCCTGCAGGACGGATTCTTTCAGGGCCGCATGACGGCGCCGTGACCGTGCGTTGACATCTTGAAGACGCTTGCGTGAATTTTCGATGACGGATTGTCTTCGGACGCCCGATGCGACGAGCGCCCGTCTCTTCGAAGGAGACGGGCGCTCTGAGAGGGCTCGGAGCGAAGCGCTCAGCGGATGGGGCGCCTCCCCGCGAGCCATGCGGGAATGAGGGCGCAGAACGAACCCGCAAGGAGCGTGGCCGCGGCGGCGAGAAGTTCGGGCGAGCCCATGGCGGGCGACATGGCAACGCCCGTTTCGGCGGCAAGCAGATGCGCGGCCGCCTCCGCGCCGATGAAGCCGAGGACGAGGCCGCCCGCGGTCCCCGCAGCGACGACCGTCATGACGATGCACCAGACGAGGCTCATGATGTAGCGCTGCGGGGCGCCGAGTACGCGGAGCTGCTCGAGGGCGGGCCTGCGGAGCTCACCGAGAAGCACGCCCATGATGAGCGTGGCGGCGAGCGCCGTGAGAAGCGTGAGGCGGGCCGTGATCGTCACGGCCTCGCTCGCGCCGCCCAAAAGCGAGTGGAGCGAGACGAGCACCTCGCCAGAGAAGACGCCCATCAGGTTGACCGACGTGCGGTCGGGGCCGGAGAGCGTGCGCTGCGACTGCTGCTGGCGCAGCCTGTAGGCATCGGCGAACGAGGCGGGCTTGACGACGACGGCGGAGACGCCGGGAAGCGTCTCGAAGTCGTGTTCGGAGAAGACGCCGAGCAGTCGGCCGTGCCCTTCTTCATGCGCATATTCATGCTCCGTTCCGTCTTCTTCTTCTTCGTGGTTGTAACCGTGGGCGCGCTCGAGTTCGTCGTGCACCGTCATCGAGTGCGTGGCCCAGACGGCCTCGATCGGAATCATGACGGCGCGGTCCCAGGGCGTGCCGCTTTCGGGCATCCTGCCCACGACCTTGAGGCGTCCGTGGTCGTGCGCGTGTCCTGCGCCGGGCGTCCTGCCGTGCATGGGTACGATTTCGTCGCCGATGCGGTAGGGGGCCGAGGCGCCGACGACGGCCTCGAAGGGCGCCTTGAAGAGGCGTCCCTCGGCGGGCCTGACCGTGCCGCCGAAGGTGACGAGCGACGTTGTCGTGCCGACGATGGGAGAGTCTCCCGCCCTGTCGCCGAATGCGACGGGGGCTGCCCACTTGACGCCGTGCCTTTCGTCAAGGTCCTTCATGACGGAGAGTGGCACGAGGGGAAGGGGTTCGTCACGCAGGAAGACGGCGCCGAGCAGAAGGGACGAGGGGCTGGCCTTGGCTCCGATGAGAAGATCGAACCGGTCGGCGGCCTGGGCCGAGGCGTGCCTCAGCATCCTGTCGGTCATGCCGGTCGCAATCGAGATCGAGAGCGAGAGTGCGAGGACGGCGGCGATGCCTGCGAGCACGGCGGCGCTTCTGCGCAGCTCGCTCCTAAGAAGCATGAGGACGTTCATGGATCAGATCCTTGGGGTGAGTCGGCCGTCGGCGAGCGTGAGGTGGCGCTCGAAGTGGCCGAGCACGCGCTCGTCGTGGCTTACGAGCACGAGGGAGGCGCCGAGCGAGCCTGCGGCGGAGATGAGTGCGTCGACCGCATGACCTGCACGGTTGGCGTCGAGGCTTGCGGTGGGTTCGTCCGCGAGGATGATCGAGGGAGACTGCATCAGCACGCGCACGAGCGCCGTGCGCTGCATCTCGCCTCTCGAGAGGAGTTCGGAGCGCGTGTCGGGATTGACTCCGTGCAACTTGAGGAGGTCCGTCGCGTCGCGACGCTGGGTGTTGGATACGGTGCGCGAGCAGAACGTGAAGGGGAGCAGGACGTTTTCGAGGGCCGTGAGGCCGTCGAAGAGGCGGAAGTCCTGAAAGAGGAAGCCGACGTGCCGGCCGCGCCAGCGGTCGCGCCTGGGTTCGGAGAGTGCGGAGACCTCGGTGTCGCCGTAGAGCACGCGGCCCCTCGTCGGGAGAAGAATGCCCGAGACGAGCTTGAGGAAGGTGGTCTTGCCCGCGCCGCTTGCGCCGCGCACGGCGATCATTTCACCGGGTTCGAGGCAGAACTCGTCGATCTCGAGGAGCGTGCGCAGGGAGGAGCCGTCGCGAACGTCGAGTCCGACGCCTTCAAGCTTGAGCGTGTCCGTCATCAGATCACCTCGTACTTTGCGTCGGCGAGCCGCACGAGGCTCACGAATCCCGTTTCGGGATCGGTCTCGCTGCCCGTTTCGAGCCGTCCCGTCACCTCGATGAGGCGGTTGTTCTGCACGAAGGCCTGCTCGCTCGCGAGCCTCACGAGGATGATGCTGTCGGGCCAGTCCTGATCGGAGTTGCAGAAGGGGCACAGGCTCACGGGCTCCTTCGTGAGGATGAGGAAGGCGGCTTCGGCCTTGAGCGGCGGAGCCATGAAGCCGCGGATGCGGATCCGCTTGCCCGAGAGCGACTTGAGCTTTTCGGAGAACTGAAGGCCGAGGACGGAGTTGCCCGCGTACATCTCCTCAAACCTGAGTTCTGGGACGGCGGCGAATGCAGGGACGGCCACAAGGAGCGGGGTCCCAAGAAGGCATTTGACGAATTGGCGGCGCTGCATGATGGGTGGCGTCTCGTTTCTGAAAATTGAAAAGGCCGGAGGCGGACTCCCGTGGGAGCCGCGCCTCCGGCGCGGGGCCCTGCGAGGGGCCTTGTGACCGTTACTTGCCGAGGGCAAGCGCTTCGGCCATCACGCGGAAGACTTCCGTGGAGTTCATGAAGCCGCGGATCTGTTCGGCGTTCGGACCCTGGGCGGTCACGACCAGATCGTCGACCGTGTGCACGCCCTGGCTTTCGTTTCGCGGGAGGTTGCCCTCGACGAAGTGGCCGCCCTCGACGTCCTTGTACCTGGCGTCGGCGACGTATTCGCCCTTTTCGTTCTTGACGGCCGGGTTGAAGGTGGCGTCAGGATAGGAGCGGTACGTTTCGTAGTAGTCGGGGTGGGCACCGAAGAAGACGGCAAGACGCTTGGAGGGGTGGAAGTTGTCGGGGAAGCCGTCCTTGTCCTTGTCCTCGTAGTTCGGGTAGCCGGCGTCGGCATAGACGCCCACCTTTTCGCGCATGTCCTTGCCCGGCTTGTTGTCGTCCACCGTGCCGGCGACGGAGATCGAGTGCGTGTGGTCGCCCGTCACGATGAGCAGCGTGTCGGGGTTCTTGGCGCAGGAGGCCTTGGCGCGCTCGACCACCTTGTCGAAGGCGATCGTGTCGCCCACGGAGCGGGTCCAGGCGAGCGGGTGGGAGTACTTGTCCACGAGGCCCGCCTCGAGCGTCAGGAAGAAGCCGTCCTTGTTCTTCTCGAGCACTTTGACGGCGGCGTCGAAGGATTCGGTCAGATCAGGCTGGTTCGGGAACTTCTTGACGGTGTTGCCCTTCCACTGGTGGCGGTCGACCCAGCCGTCCATGTTGCCGGTGTGAAAGAGGCCGAGCAGGCGGTCGGGCGTCTGGCCGGAGACGGCGCTGAGCATTTCCGTGCGGTCCGTGACGAGCTTGTAGCCGGCGTCGCCGAACTTCTGGATGTAGTTGATGCTGTCCTTGCGCTTGGAGCCGGCGGTTTCCTTCGGGAGGAAGTAGGCGGAGCCGCCGCCGAGGATGACCTCGGGCTTGACGTTGTAGAACATCCCGACGATGTCGGCCTTGTCGGCGCGGCGGCGGGTGTGGGAGACGACGGAGGCGGGCGTGGCGTCCTCGATCTCGGCGTCGCTCACGACGCCGATGGCCTTGTTGGTCTTGCGGCGCAGAAGCTCGGCGATCGTCTCCTGCTTCGGATCGTCCTGGCTGGCCTGGGTGCGGTCGGCGTAGACGCCGAGGGCGTTGACGCTCGACTTGTGGCCCGTCATGTAGGCGGAGGCGGTGTTGGCGCTGTCGGCGGCGATCGTGTCGACGGAGCTCGTGCCGAGAAGAGCCATGTGCGGCATGTCGTCCATGGCGAGCGGAGCGTTGTACATGCCGTTCGTCACGCCCTTGGAGAGGATGCGGGCGGCGGTGCGGTGACCGACGGAGAGGCCGTCGGCAAGAAGAATGATGACGTTCTTGGCAACCGGCTTTTCTGGCGTCGTGTAGATGTCCCAGTTGGCGCGCATTTCGCCTTCGGGGCTCTTGACGATGACTTCGTAGCGGCCGGGCTTCTTGATCTCGACGTCGCGGACGACGAGGGCGGAACCGTGGACGTTATCCTCCTTCTCCATCCAGACTTCCTTGCCGGAGAGCGTCTTGGAGTAGTCGGCACCGTTGATCTGAACGGTGACGTCCTTGCGGGCGAGGCTCTTGTCAAGCTCGATCTTGAAGTCGAAGCGGGCGTTCGTCATGAAGCGGGCCTGATCGACGGGATAGATCTGGGCGGCGCCGGCCTGGCCGGCGGCAATGAGGGAGAGAAGCGCTGCGGAGACGGCAGCGGTCGCGGTCTTGATTTTCACAATGAATTCCTTCAACAAACAATGGTCCGAAGGCGCCGGGCCTTCGGATGGAGCAAAGTCTAGGAATTCGATTTGACGATCCCGTGTCGGCTTCGTGAATTGATGATGACCGCGAGGAGGAAATGATGACGGAACCGTGTCGGACGGGACTCAGTCGGCGAGAAGGCTCCAGATGCCCGCAAGGCAGAGGCCGATGAAGGCGAGGAGCGCGATGCACTTGAGAAGCGCGACGGCGGACTTAAGACCGCCTGGCGCACGGGCGGGCGCCTCGGGCGCGGCGGCGCTTTCCGTCACGGGATCCGTCTGCTCGGGCGCTTCGATCTCCGCGTTCGTCTTTCCTGCGCTGCGGCGTCGGCCTGCAGGCTTGTCGAGGCGGGTGCGGCTGTAGATGCCCGTGCCCGGCAGCCCAGCGTTGAGGTAGGTGCCGCGCTTGCCGACCGAGACGCTCGCGCCCTTGCGGCCGACCGTGGCGCTGACGCCCGACTTGGAGAGGTTGAGCGTGACGCCGGGAAGAATCTTGATGCGCTTTCTGAAAAAGAGTGCCATGGCTGTTCGGGAAGCTTGGGAAGCTCTTCAAAAGCCCTCTTTAACTTTGCGCCCCGAGAACTTTTGTCTATTACACAGGCTAAATTTCTATGCAAACGATTGTTCAGGGTACTTTTGAAGAGCTTCCCTTGTTTGCCGGGAGGATTCAGGCTCGGACGGCGCAGGCGTGCGCGGCCAGAGCCCAATAGCAAAAAAGGCAGAAAGCCGAAGCTTTCTGCCTTTCGAATTCTGGCGGAAGGGGAGGGATTCGAACCCTCGATACGGAATTTCCGTATGCCGCCTTTCCAGGGCGGTACATTCAACCACTCTGCCACCCTTCCATAGGTGTTCAGCGAACATGCCGGCCGTGGTGATTGGCTTTGTCGACACGTCGAATTTGCTGAGGAGACGAAGTATGCCTGAGTTTTTTGAAAAAGTCAAGAAACGTTTGAAAAAAAAACTGCAGACGGCATGCGGGATGTGCCGGGACGCCGCCGCACGCATGAAAAAAGGCAGGAAGCCGAAGCTTCCTGCCTTTCTGAATCTTGGCGGAAGGGGAGGAATTCATGAATTAAGGCATAGCAACGGTTGTAGAGGCTTTAATGTCAAAAGACCCACCAAAAGACCCACCGACGAAAAAAAGAAGACTAACGGTTTTTTTTGCTTGTGGCGTTGCGAGATTCTCTGGCTACGCGACTCAGGAACTCGCGTAGAGCTGCGATGGGGTACGCAGTAATGCCTGGATAGGCTACAGGGTCCGGGAAGCCGCTTTCCAATGCCCAACGTCGAAGTGTCGGCTCTGATGTATCAAAGGCGGCGATGACTTCATCTCGCGTTAGAAATGCATAGTCAGGAACTGCCGGATCAAAGAGCATCGCGCGAATGCTCTTTCCGTCTAGTGTATTACCTATTGCCATAGTTTGGTCCTCACGATGCCAGTTCAAGCCGTTCGTTCCTGGTGATCTTGCCTTCCTTCAACAGCTCCTTGTAAAGCCGGAAAAGCCCCTTCGGCGTCACGTGCGCCGTGACGGACACGCTCGGTCCTTTTTCAGGATGATCGAAGTTCGACACGCGCGGGCGAAGAACACCTTGCTTGACTCTGTCGGCATAGGGTTCGTTCTTCGCAGTGAGCCACGAGTGCGTGCGCAGCCAGTCGAAGAGGTGCTTGGCCGGATAGCCGAGCGTCTTTGCCGCCTCTCGAATGAGCATGTCGCCGTAGGAGGCCTCGACAGTCTCAGCAAAGGCAACCTTAGGAGCGTCCTCGGCGATCTTGTGTTCAAGCGCTGCGGTCTTCTCCAGAGATGAGGCCAGCTGTCGCAGCGCCGTCGGATAGTCCGGCAACGCGGGAGCGGATACCTTGGCCTTCGCAAGTTCGTCGCGACAATCGCTGAATGCTTTGACGAGGCGAATTTTGAAGGTGCGGGCGATCTCTGTGTTCTTCAGGTAGGTGAAGAGGAGCATTGCCTGGTTTTCGTTGAATAAGGCGACCTCGCGTTTTTGAGTGCCGCCATTCGTTTCAAAGGGTCGGGTTTCAAATCCAACCCTTCCGAAGGAGTTGAAGTCGTCCTCATACTTGCGCGTTAGCTTCATCACCGAAGCGTGTTCGATTTGAGCGCCGTCAGCGATGGTGAGAGAGTCGACGACCGGTTGGCCGTTGGTGAGTTTGATGATTTCATTCATTTGCGTTTTCATCCGTTACGGAAACGACAAGTTCAGCGGTCTCGATGAGGGCAGCCGCTGTTGCGATAGACGATTGGATGTCTTTGTAGGAGCTGAGAACTTGAGGGTTTTCGGTGGCGTCGAAAACCATTGTCAGGATGCTGCGTGCCTCTTGGCAGAGCGAAAGCGCCTGAGAGTGGGCCTCAGCTGAGGACAGAGAGTTGGAGAGCAACCCTCTGATGACGAAGGGCAAATTGAATGTTGACAGTGTCGCGGACGCGACAGCAGATTGACTGGCTTGCATAGCGAGTCTCCTTTGGGTGTTGCTGGAGCCTCGCGACCACTTTCCACGGTGGTGAGCGAGGCGCTACGGGGTGGAAATACCGTCCCAAAGGTGCCGGCCGCCGCAAGGGCGCCCGTAGGCCTCACTCGTAAAAGTGATATGCACGCACACAAAAAATCCGCTCGAACGAGAAGACGTAAGGCGGTTGTGCGCCTTTGGGGTTCGTCCGGGTTTCCACGCCCGATCACGCTTTTTCTCACGTGATGGGCTCATTGTATGCATGCGTTTGTCAGTTTGTCAACATTCGTTGCCGTATGATGTTGGGTGAGCTCGCGTCGTCACACGCGAGCCCACCATTTCTCACACTCGGAGTAAGCGAGCATGAAAACGTACCCGTACCCACAAGACCAGATCATGGAATACCTGCAGGAAGCGGCTGATAATGGAGAAGTGATTCAGCTGACCTATTACGGCGGAACTCGTCCTGGTGAGGCGCGTTCTGTTGTTCCGACAACGGTTTATAAAACTCGTTTTCATGGAATTTGCATAGACTCCAATATTGAAAAAACATATCTGTACGAAAAATGCTACTTTCCGAAGATGTTTGGTGTTCAAAAGCGTAATGCTTTAGCAGATACTCCATCACGGTTTGCGGGAAGTTCAAAAAGGTTCGATACCTTTTCTGAAAGTGACTCAAATGCACGAGAAATCCGTAGATTGGAAGACCTAAAGAGAAGCAAAGAGAAACTTGAGAAAAGCAAGAAGGAGCTTGCAGACTCTGTGGGAGAGCTTAAGGAGTCTTGGAACGACTTGGCTCATATCGTCAAGACACGGGGCGGTACAAGACCGATTCGTCAGACAGCCCAGGAGCCGTTAACCACAGAAGAAAAGCCTTCAATCAGTCAGCGCGGCTGGTTCATCTTGGTTTGGTATGTTGTTTTCTTTCCGGTTGGTGTCACACTCACCTTGGTGAATCCGAGATACAGCAAGCAAAAGAAAGCAGTCATCGTGTTGTTGTTCGTTGCATTTTTATGCGTGATTTGGTCGATGCCTCAGCCTCAAACTCCGCCAGCGTAGTTCCCTTAAAACGGTACTTCGCCGTCGTCATAGGTCTGGGTATGCTCTTGTGCGCGTGATCGCCTTGCCGGCTCTTCCTGTCGCTGTTCTCCACGATCCTTCGCGCTCTGGACGAACTGGAAGTGTTCGCAGATGACTTCCGTCACCCATCGGTCGGCGCCGTTTTTGTCTTTGTACTTTCTCGTTTGAAGACGGCCACGTACCCAGATCGGCGACCCCTTGTGCAGATACTCGGCAATCGTCTCGGCAGTCTTGCCAAAGGCGACGACGGTGTTCCAGTCTGTGACGTTTTCGTATTGACCGTCCGCGTTTTTTACTCTACGGTTTGTGGCGACGGCCAGGGAAACGAAAGCGAGGTTGTTCGTCCCATATCGGAGGTCAGGGTCGCGGCCAAGGCAGCCGCAAATGGTCACTTCGTTGATGTTCAGCATTGTTGTTCCTTTGAAATTCGGTTGATTTGTCGTTCGATCTTTTCGTGCATTACCCGGTCGACCTTGGCGCTGAAGCCGGGAATCAGAATGCGGAGCTGACTGATCATTACGAGGCAGTCGGCGCATTCCTCTGCAAGGTCGTTTTCAAGCACGGTGATGCACCGGTACTTGCCGCCGGATGCTTCAGCCTGTCGTGCGAGCGCAAGACGTGAAGCCGCAGTTGCAGCCTCTCCGAACTCTTCGGCAGCCTTGAGCGTCTGATGGTCTCGCCCGTAGTGTCTGGCAATGTCTTTCAGTTCTGCGTCGATCATTCTTCGTAGTCCTCACACCAAGGACGGAAAGAAAGCTGATACCTGCTGACGTCCAGCTGTCGATTGTGCTCGTCGAACCAGTCCCGTCCGTTGAAGTACGCGTACATGCAGAATCCTTTGTGTCCGTCACGAGGGACGAGGCTGATCTGGTAGTGCCCGCGTTCCGGGCGCTCTTTCTTAAAGGAGCGCCATTGTTCGTTGTCATGTTTGTTCATTGCTGCTCCTTGATCTCTTCAATGTCCTGCCACTCAATTCGGACGTGCGCGAGGCAGGCGCCTATCCAGATGCCGACCGTGATGCCCTCGGCAAACTCCTCGTCCGTCACACGACCGGCTTTGTGAGCATCCGCAAAGGAGGCTGCATACTTGTTCAGACGCTCGTGGAATTTGCCACCGGACAACGTCTCTAGTTTTCTTCGCGCTTTTTCATCGCGCACTCGGTACTTCATTCGATCAGTCCTTCCTCTTTCATGACACGGACCGGCTTCAGGTGATGCTTCATCACGTAGTGAAGAGCCTGGTCCATCTCTTTGTAGGTGAAGCCCTTGAATAGCTCGATCAGGCTCTGCAACAGGGCTTCTGCTTGCAGAAGGTTTTCTTTCGCAATAACGTGCTTCTCTTGCCAGATGCGCCAGGCGGCATCGACCTGACGCCATGCCGGCTCAATCTCACGCCTGAACTCTTCGCCTTCTTCGAGGTCGTAGGACAGGCGATCCGCGAGAAGCAGAAGCCCAACGAGGTAAGCCCACGATTCGTGCGAAGGCTCCGTTCTGAAGGACTGCAGGTGAATGCGGTAGTCAAGCTCGATACTGGCGGCGGCGCGATCGCTGAGCCCCTTATTCGCCGAGATGTCGAGCATGTCGAGGTAGCCGATGCGGTGTTTCTTCGGGTTGTATTTCTTTGTTCGCTTTTTCTTGGCTTTCATTCCTCGCTCTCCTTCTGTTTGACGAAGCAATCAAGCGGGTAAAGCGTTGGCTCAATCTTTCCTTTGACTGGAATGTGGAGGAGATAAAAGCCGCCAAGCGTTCCTGTTGCGTCGATTGGACCCATGTACAACCGTCCATCGCACTCCGCTTCGGCTTTGCGAATCGCTTCTTGCGTTGTGCCTATCATGCAAGCGACCCGCTTGCGGATTTCCTTTTTCATTTCGACTGGCATTCTTCGTTCTCCTTGATCTTCGATAGCAAGAACGTCTTGAGCACGAACGCCGCATCCTCGTGCGAAACACGGCGCACGTCCTCCGTTACCTTTGTGAATATCGTCGTTCCGGCTTTGTTCAGGATGACGCATGTACGGGTTTTCTCGTCAGTCGTGAAGCGGACTTCGTAATGCTCGCGGTTCACGTAGAACCGATAACCCCACACGGACTGGACGCCTTCAATCTCGCAGTTGAGACGCCGCATTTGCGATCTCGACCACTCTTGTTGAGCTTTCATGAATGTCTTTGCGTCATTCGCTGCGTTGAGAATAGCCTTACCGATTTGCTCTGCTTCGAAGTACCACATGTCGGCGAGATAGCCCGATTCTTCGACAAGCACTCTTACAGAGACTCCGCTCCTTTCAATAATCGCGAGACAGTCGCGATCCTCGTCATGCGTGTTGTCGTAGTAGTCCTTTGTCCACGGCATGCCGACGATCTCAGAAATCGCGGCCTGAGCGGCCTCATCAATTTTTACTGTCTGGCTCATTCTTCGTCCTCCCACAGAGCGTATCTGGCGGTCACATCCTTATGCCCAAAGGCGTTTAGCCGGCCGTCCCAAAAAATCGGCAGCCGGTGGAACGAGCCGAACGGGATGAAGTCTTGGCCGTCGAAAACCGCAAACCCCTGAAAAAGGGTCTTGCCGAAGTAGGGTTCCGGCGTGCCAGTGTTTTGATCCTTTTCTTTGACTTCGAGCCTGAGCGGCAAGCCGCGCGGCGGCGTCGTGTCCGGATACGTTTTCCATTGCGTCATTCCTTATCCTCCTTACGGAAAGCCCCGCACGAGGCGGGGCATGAGTGGGTTACTGGTGCTTGAAGCTCAAGCGAATGTCGCCGTTGTCTTCAACAGTCATGGACGTTCCAGCGATCTTTTTCAACGCTTCTGGATCAAACGCGGGCGTCTGTTCAACGGGCACCGTTTCAGCTGTGGGTTGTTCGTCGAACTCCTCCTCTTCTTCAGCTTTTTCTTCAGTGTCGTCATAAGCAAACAACAGAGCGCTGATCTCGTCGCTTTCGATTTTGGCGCGCTCGATTGTGAGTGCGTAGTTGCAGACGGAATGGGCGATATTCTGGAGGACTTCCTTGTGTTCGCTTTTGTGGCTTTCGAAGGCGATCAAGAGAGCAGATTCGACGAGGAGAGAAGTGTCGATGTCGTCGATCCGGTTGTCATACTGATTGTTGATGTCGAACAGAGCGGACCGGATGATTTCATGGGAGGTTGCTTTTTTAAGCATGAGCTTCTCCTTGTAGAGATAATGGATTAATTGTTTTCGTGGATTTCGTCGTCAACGACCGGGGCTTCGAGATACTGCTCTGCAGCGGTGCCCTTCTCTATGAACTCGCCTTCAATGAAGTCCTGCTGCGTTACTGCTTCGCCACGGTCCGACTTCTCGTCGATCTCGACGGCGCGGACGGCCTCGATGCTGACGGGGAGGTACTTGAATAGGCGACGAATGACGGTCTTCTTTGCCATCTCGTCCCAATGCGAGGACCAGGGGCCAGAGGTGCCGGCTTTTGAGGTCTTGCGCACAGCTTCAATCTCTGCGCGAGACATAACCTCGAATTGAACCCCACCGCCCTTGAGCTTCGCGACGGCATAGACGTGAGTGACCTTTCCTCGATCCGCAACCGATGCAGGGATGTGCTCGATGTCCGGATCAAGACCGAGCTTGTAGTTGAAGGTGTCCTGTTCGTGCACGCAGTATGCGGAGAGGCTGACGATCTGGCCGGATCGACGTGCGAGGTCGATCATTCCTCGGTAGCCGATGATGAGCTGGGCGTTCGGACGACCAGCCTTGTCTTTGCCATTCCCGAAGGGCAGCAGGTAGCAATGCCCGAGCGCGGAACCGGGCTCAAGGCCGAGAGCAGCGCACTGGAGGACGGCGCCGTAAAAGCTCTCAGGGGCGCACTTCAGAAGAGCCGGTGCCTTGCGGCACTCAGTCATGACGATGCGCGTCAGGCGATCAGCAGTCATGCTCTTCGGAAGTGCCAGGGCCATCTGAGCCTGAAACTTTTTCGAGCGCACGACGTCGATGACGGTTGCGGCTTTGACCTGTTGCACGACGGCGGTCTGTTCGGCGGCAGGTGCGACCTGAGATTTGAGAACATCAGTTGTGGACATTGGTTTTCCTTTGTGTTAAGCGAGTCGAAGGATGCGGGTGGTGGAGGTCTGTACGAAGTCCCTGTACAGGTCCGGGTGTTCTTTCTTGAATGCGGTGGATGCGAAGCGGGAGCTGTTCTGCGCCTTGTAGGTCACGGCCTTCTCGCCGCCAATGAGTAGTCCTGACTTCTCGCCGATGGCTAAAATCACGCGGTTTGCGACGGCCTTTTCCTGGTCTTGGAGCTCCTTGATGCGCTCTCTGATCGTGCGCAACTCGCCAATGTCGGCCGCTTCATCGTTGCTGGCCTCGACCATCTCGCCGTCATCGCGGGCGTACAGCTTCTTGATGTCGTCGGCATTGATCGGATCGGGAGGGACGTCAGCGAGGACCTTCTTGAACCAGAAGGCGTGGCACTTTTCGACGATGGCTTTGATCACGTCCTCGTCGCGCCGCACTTCGTACATTCGGAAGTCTTGTCCGCCGATGAGAACAGCGACATAGAACTTCTTGATTCCGGTAACGGCCATGTACCACTGAATCTGCGTTTCGTAGTAGAGCGGAATCTGGTGCTCGGTGACGACATTGCCGGACACGATCTCAGCTTCCTGCGAAGGTCCCCACTTGTCAGCCATGAAGGCGTTGGCGGTCTTGCATTCAAGGCCAACGTCGGTCGAAAGCATGAGGCCTGTTTCGGCTGCCTTTTCGGGCTTGTGGACGCGGACCGTCTTAGCAATCTGCTCGTTGACGATCGCCCGGTCGATGTTGCCGCGCATCCAGCCTCCCTCGCCGGTTGAGAGTAGGAAGTTCACGCGTTGAATTTTCATTCCGGTGCGCTTGCTGAACTCTTTTGCAACCACGTCTTCAAGCGTCGTTCCCCAGTAGGCTGCCTCACCTGCCTGTGAGCCTTTTGTCTTGCCGGTCTTCTCTTCCCACAAGCTCAATGGCGTCTTGTAAGGGTTGAGTCCGAGGACCGTTGCAACGTCTGAGCCGCCGATGCCCTTCGTGCGTTCTTGCAGCCAGGCATCGCGTTCCATCTCTGCAGTCTTAATTGCTGCCATTCAAAACTCCTTGAAAGAGCGCGGCCGCGACAATTGCGAGCGCTCCTACGAGAACAACGACCTTCCAGATCAGCGAGGGGTGTTCACACGAAAAAGGCTCGACGTTCTGCCGAGCCTGCTTTGCTGCGCGCCGCTGTTCGAGCGGTCGCTTTCGAGTAATTCGTTTCATGTCGAAGTCCCTTGGAATGTGGTCAATGATCTTGACTGGGGCTGAGTAGCTCATTGTGTTACCTTGAAAATCCCGCGTTGAAAAGCTTTGTAGACTGCTTCTGCGGCAGTTCTCGCGCAAAGCACGCTCATCATTTCTTCGTGGTAGTACTTGACGGTCGTTATCGCGATGCCCATCTTTTCGGCGATTTCGCGTCGTCTGAGACCTTTCGCGACGAGCGTGAGGTACTCGATTTCGCGCGGTCTCAGGTTTTTGCGCGGTTCTGCCTTCATTCGAGCACCTCGCCTTCGTCTTCGTCATCTTCGTCGTAACCGTGTTCGTCCTCGTCTTCTTCGTCAGGGTCGGGGCCGCACCATTTTTCGTAGTCGTCAGGACCACATCCGTCAGGGTAGTTCCATGCCATGCCGATCTCCTTAGTCAAAAATCCAGTGGTAGAGAGTGGCCGCAGCCATTGCCGGCAGGATCACCAGACCGAAGAAGCCGATTAGCCCTTCGAACGCGTCGAGGAAAAAGCCTGCAGCGCCAGAGCGGTGATATTCCGTGCCATCAGCGCCAAAGAGGGTGCGCTTTGCAAGGGTTTCGAGGTAGTTGAAAAAGCGCTTCATGACGCCTCCGAAAAAAGAAAAGACATTCAGACGCCCTCGCTCGGAAGAACTGCCGGCTCGTGATGGCACGGGCAAGGGCGCGTGAATGTCCTTTTTGTTAGTGGTGGGTGAGGGAGCAGGGGTGAACGCAAAAGCCTCTCGTCTGCAGATGCCCCTGCTTTGGAATCTGGCTCGAGTCATCGACCAGACCGGCTCATATCTGCGTCAAGCCGTTTTCCCTCGAAGTCGTTACGGAAGTTCGTCCAGGATGCACTGGACGTTGCACGCGACCTGCTCGTACTTCTCCGCTGCGGGGCAGTGGATGACGGTCGGCTCGGTCTTCATGTAGAAAGCGAGCGCGGCGGCGTTCGCGATGCTCATGAGCGCGTACTCGTGGACATCAGCTTCGCTGCAGGTCTCGCGACCGATCGAACGGAGGTGATGCGCCAGTCGGGCGTCGAAGTCGTTGCGCTTCATTCTTCGCCCTCCTCGTCGTCATCGTTGAGCAAACCAGTCAGAAGGGCGTCAGCGGAGTTGAGTGCACCGATGTACGCATCGTCGTCGCCCCGGATGTAGGCCTTAGCGGCCTCATCCATGAAGTCTTTGATGTACTCGAGGTAGTCGAGCTTGTCCTTGTCCGTCATTGTGTTCTCCTGATAAGCCGTCCCGCGTGTCGCTCTTTGCGTGTGCCTGCGAGACGGCTGTGATCTTTATGAAAGTCCATCCAAGCGCTCTCGCGCCAGCCCCCTACGCATTGAACACATGCGCAAGAACGCTTGAATCGACTTTCTGCTGTGCACGGTCCCGCGTTTTCCGCAGGCAACCGCTCGGGTCTTCGTGACCTCTGCCTCTCTCGGCTGCATCAGCTACGTCCGCCGCTCCACGTCCCTCAACGTCTGCCACCTCGCGTCCGCGTTTTCATGTCGGCCCTCCCGGTTGTTGCCGGTAGGTTGGTGTTGAATGGTTTCTTCTTGCTATGTGCTGTTGAAACCAATCAACACCATCGATGTTACACCAAAATAAAACCAATATGGTTGCCGTAGGGTGTTGGTGAGGTGTATAAATTGGGGAGTTATTGACGCGCATCAATGGCACTGAAATTAAGACAAAAAAAGCCCGCCTTGAGTGGCGGGCTTGATTTGGTTGTGTTATGGGGTTTGGTTTAGTAGGTGTTGAATGATCCGCAAACGACGCCGACGACCTCTAAACCGTGTTGCATGGAGTGAAGGATTGGATAGTCTGGGTTCAGCGGCTTCAGATCAAAGAGTTCTCGACCTTGATCGTCGTATCCGGTGACGACGTATTTCTTGAAAGTCGTCTCTGTGAGAATGCCAGACGTAGAACGTGCGATGACGAAGTCTCCAGGTTTTGGCAGCCTATTGGGGTCGACGAAGAGCAGTTGTCCTTCTTGGAAATTTGGCGACATGGAGTCGCCTCTTACGCGAAGAGCAAAAGTTTTCTCCGGCAATGTTTCTGGGACGATCGCCCATTCATCGTATTGTTCTTGTCCGTTGTCTGTAAGCATTCCCGCCTGCACATATGAAAGGATTGGTATGCGCTTGAAACGTATCGTGCTTACTTGGGGGTTGCCGAGTTCTGCGTTTTCCGTGTCAAGTGTTCCTGGAGGAAGGCCAAGCTTATCTTCAATCTCTCTAGCGATTCGTGCTCCAAAAGACTTCGTTCCTCTGATCATGTCATTGATCTGCTGCGGAGCTTTGCCCAGTATCTCGGCCAATCGAGACCGCGAGCCATTCAGCTCTGCCAGACGACTCAGGTTTGCAATGCGTATCCGCTTCAGGGCGTCTTTTTCATTCGTACTCATAAGAAGTACCTCCCTTCCGCAATAGTAGTGTGAAAGGTGTATGCGCGGCAACATGTTCGGCAACCAACAAAAGCGGCGAAAATGTTGTATTATGGTTTAACACCAAAACAACACCGAGAGGTCTGAGATGACGCCTCGAGCGCTCGAATATTTCAAATCGCTAAAGCCTATCGAGAAGAAGGCCTTGTGCCAAAAAGCAGGCATTTCTGTCCGCTGGCTTCACAACTGCATGTATGTCCCGTCGAAGAACTTCAGCCCGGAAGTCGCTGAGAAGATCGAGATGGTTTCTTGTCGAAAAGTGACGCGCGAAGACCTGCGCCCAGATATTGACTGGTCGCTTATTCGCTAAGGGGACGCCATGAGCTTCAAGGTTTCCGCACTGGCATGGATGGTTCCGGTTGAGAAGTCAACCGAACGTCTTGTGCTCCTCGCTCTTGCCGACCGGGCCGATGACGAAGGCAAGAACTGCTACCCGTCCGTCGAGACCATTTGCAACATGACGCAGATGAATCGAAAGACGGTCTTTGCTGTGATTTCGAGGCTTGCGGAACGTGGCGTTTTGTCCGTGCGCAAGCGAGAGGTACACAACTCAAATGAGTACCTTCTGCACATAGAGGATTGGCCCAAAAACGGAAGTACCGAAAACGGGACAACCCAAAAACGGGACGACCCAAAAACGGTACGCCAGTTGTCCCGAAAACGGTACGCCAGTTGTCCCGAAAACGGTACGCCAGTAGTACCGAAAACGGGACACGAACCTATCAATGAACCTATCAAGAACCAATCAATAACCAGTAGAGAAGACGCGCCGCCAAAAACCAGAGCCAAGAAAGGCGAAGCCTGGAAAAAGTGGATCAAGGTCGAAAAACCGGACGAAGTTCCTGATGACCTCTGGAAGCAATTCGGAGAGATTCGCGCCCTGAAAAAGCGGGCTTTGACTGAAAGTGCGCTTGAGCTTCTTCGATCCGAAGGGGAGAAGGCTCACATGACGCTGCTTCAGGTCATCGAGCATTGCTGCGCCAATGCCTGGGCAGGCTTCAGAGCCTCCTGGTTGACGAGGACGAGCGGTAGCACCTACCGAAAGCCTCAGAACGTCACCCAGACGGCTGAATACCGAGAACGACTTCAGGCCTGCTGCCGAGGTGAAGGCAGAACCGAAAAACTCGCCGACGACGGCGTAACGATCATCGTGGATTGAGGAAAACAACATGAAAAAAGCAGAAGGCTTGGTCGGCCTGTTGGGCTTTGCCGAGGGTGAGGAGGAGCGGGAATGCCCCGTGCACGGGCGATATATCTCTCACCTGACCTACCTGAAGGGAGAGCTCAAGAACGCGAGCGGATGTCCGAAGTGCCGAGCGATCCAGTTGCAAAAGCAGCGGGAAGCTGAAGAGCGCGAGCGCAGGGAACGCGAAGAGCTTGAAAAGCGCCGCGCGTATGAGCAGACGCTGGACCGAACGGCCATCCCGACCAAGTACCGATCCAGAACGCTTGCATCCTTCAGAACCGATGGGAACGACCAGAAAGCGAAGGTGCTCAAGATCGCCGAGTCCTACATCACAAAGTTCGACGCGCTTCGCCAGTCCGGCATAGGGATGGTTTTCATCGGCGAATGCGGGACCGGCAAGACCCATCTGGCGTGTGCGGTGCTTCAGGAACTCTTGAGCAAGTGTGCCGGCATCTACACGACGGCGCATGAGATGGGGCAGACGGTTGCTGACTCCTGGGGATGCCGAGAGCCGGGAAAGACGACCGCAGACGTGAAAAGAGCCTACAAAACCTGTCCGCTGCTTGTCGTCGATGAGGTCGCAAAGGAAGACGCGAAGCCGATCACAAAGGAAGTTCTCTCAGAGGTCTTGTACGCCCGCTACGACACTCAGCTTCCGACCATCTGGATCACCAACGCCGATCCGGCGCTGCTGAAGACCGCGATAGGAGAGCAGGAGTACGACCGGCTCAAAGAAACGTGCAAGTTCATCCGGCTCTCGTGGCCGAGCATGCGGAAGAACGACATCGATTTTTAACAAAGGAGAGGTCATGACAGACCAGAAATCAAATGAGCGAGACGGGCAACCGGAAGCAGTCCAGTCGCCCGAAATCACAACGGATTTCAGTTCTCTTGAGCTGGAGACGCTAGATACCGCCGAAGAAGAAGGAAAACGTCTTATTCGTCATTACGTGCAACGCGCGAAACAGCTTCATCGAGAACATCTTCGTCGCTGGGGCAGACCTGATCAAGCCAAGCAAGAACTGCCTCAAGGCGTGAAACGTTGATCGAAACCAAAGACTGGACTTCTTCTGTGCCTGTGTCGCCCGTTGCGGAAATGTCGATCGGTTCGAGTTTCACCGCACCTGCAGCGCACATGGCGAGTAAGGCTGTTTTGGGGTCGAGTTTAGTAACAGGCATTTGTTTAAACCTCCGTGGGTTGGTTGATGGACGTGTTGGGGAACACAGCCTCAATCATCTCACGGGGGACCTAAAAAGGAGGAGTCATGAAAGAAAGTGACGAATACCGCCTCGGACGATCTGCCGCACAACGCGGTGAGCCGATGGCGAAATATCAGGGCTTGACGGCTCGAATGAATCCCAAAAAGAGAGCGGCCTTTATTCAAGGCTATTACGACGGACTGAGGAGAAAGGAAAAATGATTAGTTTCACGATTGAGGGGGTTCCAGTCCCCAAAGGACGCCCGCGCTTCACTCGCAGCGGCCACACGTACACGCCGGACACGACGCGAAAGTATGAGGCGCTCGTGACGGCCAGGGCAAAGGAGGCAATGATTGGCAAGAGAAAGATCGAAAAGCCGAACGCAGTCCGTGTGGACATTCTCGCCATCTTTCCTGTGCCCTCGTCATGGTCTAAGAAACGCCGCACAGCGGCTCTGCAAGGTGTCGAGCATCACGTCTCAAAGCCGGACCTTGACAACGTGCAGAAGGCGATTCTTGACGGCATGAACGGGATCGTTTTTGAGGACGACTCGCAGGTGATCGACAGCCGGACCAGAAAGGCATACGGACCCGAGCCGGGTGTAAAAGTTTTTATTGACG
Source organism: Sutterella wadsworthensis 2_1_59BFAA (assembly GCF_000297775.1). Taxonomy (GTDB): domain Bacteria; phylum Pseudomonadota; class Gammaproteobacteria; order Burkholderiales; family Burkholderiaceae_F; genus Sutterella; species Sutterella wadsworthensis_A. Next base: position 264,628 of record NZ_JH815513.1, on the reverse strand, counting down.
AGGTGAAGCATGGATGATGCAGACCGAGCCGCCAGAAGCGATGAGTGGATCATGCGAGCGGCAAGAGAAGAGCGCAGACCTGAAGGCCCGAGGCCTAAGATCGTGTCGGTATGCCTTTTTTGCGGAGAAGAGATCGAACAGATCCCTGCTACGATGGAAGGCATCAAGCACGCTCGTCGATGGTGTGATGCTGAGTGCAGGAATTTGTGGGAGAGAGACCATGAACGAATTAAGTAACTTTAGGCGTGTCGACCTTACGGGGAGAAAAATTGGATTTCTGACTGTCCTGTGTTTCGATCATACTGACGGCTCTCGATATTGGAAGTGTCGGTGTGAATGCGGCAATGAGGTTGTGAGAAGCGGAAAGAATCTCCTTCGCTACGAGCGTGAAGGAAAGATGCCGTCTTGCGGGTGTCACTCTCGCGATAATTACAAGCCGCACCAAAAGCACGGTCTTAGCCAACACAGGCTTCACAAAATCTGGCGAGGGATGCGCGACCGTTGCCACAACCCGCGGAACAAATACTGGCGTCATTACGGTGGCAGGGGCATTGTGGTTTGTGAGCGATGGGCGGATTTTCAGAATTTTTTCGACGACATGGCTGCGTCATGGAGTCCTGGACTTACGTTGGATCGAATCGATGTAAACGGGAACTATTGCCAAGAGAATTGTCGATGGGTTACGCAGAAGGAGCAAACAAGAAACACTCGCCGAAGCGTGAAAGTTAATGGGGTAGCGCTTTGCGACCTGGCCGAGCGAACGGGGATGAATGTCTACACGCTGTACGACAGGCATAAGAGCGGATGCCCTGATGAGTTTTTGACGTTGCCTCACGACGAATACGTGAAAGCGAAGAAGATCTGGAGCAAGGAAAACGAATGAACGCTGAAGAAAAGATGCTCGAAGACCGCCTGCTCAACTGGGGGCGATGGAACCAAGATCCGAAACGACAGGGACGCTCTCCGTTGTGCGCCTTTATGGAAGCCGTGCCGGACGATGATAAGGACAATGACCTGCCTGTCGAACGGCATGACGGACCGCCGCCGGTGGATGTCAGCGATGCCCTGCTTGTGCAAAGGGCGTGGGAACGACTCCCGGTTGCACCAGAGCGCTACAGAAAGGCGAAGATGGTTGTCGGTGTTGCATACGCCTTCAACGTGCCTTTCATGGACCTGAAGCGCATCCTGAGGAAGTATCACCGCATCAATCTTCACGAGCGGGAGTTTGATGGACTGGTAGAGATGGGCAGGAAGATGATTCGAAACAATCTGCTCAAACTCGAAGGAATGCCGCCTAAATGAGTTATACTAAAAGGACAATTTGAAGCTGTGTGATCAGCGGGGCCGTTTTCTGGGATAGGTGCATCTTCAGAAAACGGCATGCCTTTTTGCGTAGGCGGGTTCGAAACCCAGAAGTAAGCCTGTAGGAGTGATCCTGCGGGCTTTTTTTCGTTTACAACACCGCGCAAGCCTAGCCGGGGACGGATTGTCCCCAGGAAGCTCACTCCGCGCGGTTACCTTTTCGCTACCTTAGGGCAGTTTGCTCCGAGGTCGGGGCGGGGAGAAATCCTCGCCCTCTCTAATTCCTTGGGTTACCTATGAAGAAAGCTATTGTGGCGGCCATTGCGGTCGCCTTTTTCGTTTCTACAGCAGCTGAAGCACGAGGTGGTCGTGGGTTCAGCGGCGGTCGTTCGTTCTCCCGTCCTGCTCCCACGAAGAGCTATGCACCGAAGCGCACGACCGTTGTGAAGAAGAACACGACCGTCATCAACCAGACGGTGCATCAGGTGCCGGCTTCTTCCAACAATAGCTTCTGGTCTACTGTCGCCGGATCTTTCGCAGGATCGATGGCAGGCAACGCTGTCTACGATGCTGTGACTGATGACAAGAACCAGGAGCCTGTGCTGGCTCAACCTCAGCCTCTGCCCGCTCAGTGATGGGGCGTCGAATGAGCGACGGAGAGAGCTTGGGTCCTCCCGGGGCTTTTTGACTCATGCGGGTCGGACGAACCCCGAAAACGGTCTAGATGCAAATTTCAAAAGGGTGTTCATGAACATTTCACTTTACGCTTTCCGTGAACGCTTTACGCTTGCCGGTGCCTGCCGGTATTGAAGCGAGAGCGCGAACGCGTGAAGATGGAATCAACAAACAAATAACGAGGTGTTGGCATGGCGAACGGCGTCAGCATGCGAGAGTTTGCACGCCAAGTCGGACGTAGTGCCGCATACGTTAGCGGAAAATGCAAGACTGGCGAGCTGCCTCTTGTCGACGGAAAGATTCCGTTAGAAGAAGGCCTGAAAGCCTTCAAGGCTCTGGTCAAGTCTGAAGAAAAGAAAAAGGCGAGCCGCCGCACGTCCAGAAGGACGGCGGAAGTGTTCACGGGCGATGACGAAGACGACAAGCAAATATCGTCTGCGCTGAATGTTAACGAGGCCTTCAACAAGGCCCGGCTTGCAAAAGAGGTCGCGACCGCAAAGATCAAAGACCTCGAGTACAAAAAGCTCAAGGGTGAATACGTTGCAGTTGCTGAGGTTGAGGCGGACGCGAGGGAGGCAGCAGCGATGCTCCGAAACTTCGCGATCTCCGCCCCGACTCGTTATTCAGCGCTGCTTGAAAACAGAACGCAGCGCGAAGCTGAGGAAGTCCTTGAAGACATCTTCCGCGACCTTCTGAAAACAATCAACGGCTCGCGGTTTGCAAAGGAGTGATGACATGGGCATTTGGTCCAAGGCGTGGGCGCAAGCCTGTCGCCCGATCTCTCGTTTGACTGGGAGCCAGTGGGCTGACAAGTTCCGCGTCGTCGCTTCCGGTACGTCTCCTGAGGCTGGTATGTGGCGCACAAGCCGAACGCCGTATTTGCAAGAGCCGATGGATTCAGCAACGGATCGACGGACAGAAATGGTCGTCATGTGTTGCTCTTCGCAGCTCGGCAAGTCGGAGATGCTCCTGAACATCATGGGCTACTACGCCGACCAGGAGCCCGCCCCTCAATTGATGCTACAGCCGACCGTTGAAATGGCCGAGGCGTTCTCGAAGGAGCGCATCGAGCCCATGTTCCAGAACTCTCCCGGCTTGCAAGGAAAGCTCGAAGAGGGAAAGGACGGTCGAGGCTCTGCGAAAAAGTCCAGCACGACTATTCGCATGAAGCATTTCCCTGGCGGGTATCTGGCTTTGGTCGGTGCGAACTCACCGGCAGGCCTTGCATCTCGTCCGATCCGCGTCCTTCTTTGTGACGAAGTGGATCGATACGGCGTGACGAAGGAAGGTGATCCTCTGAAGCTCGCGATTCAACGAACGCAGAACTTCGGGAACAGAAAGATCATTCTTGTCAGCACGCCGACGATCAAAGGCGCGTCGAAGATCGACGACTGGTACGAACGCAGTGATCAACGTCGCTTTTTTGTCAAGTGCCCTCATTGTGGTGAGGAACACGTCCTTCAATGGGCGAACGTCACTTGGCAGAAAGATGATGAAGGGAACGCGTTGCCGATGACGGCAAGTATGCATTGTCCGGAGTGTGGCTGCATAACGAGAGGCGCGTACAAGCCCGACCCGAAGCTGCTGCAGAGCGGACGTTGGATTGCAACGAACCCGGGCAGCAAGATCAAGGGCTATCACGTCAACGCGCTCTATTCGCCTTGGGTCAATTTGCACGACCTGGTGGAGGAGTTCGTTTCCGTGAACCACAACCGCGACAAACACGGTTTGATGGAATTTGTGAACCTGAAGCTCGGTGAGGCATGGGAAGAAATCAACCCAGATGCCGACAACTGGGAGCAGTTGTACAACCGGCGCGAAAGCTATCCGGCAAACGGCGTCCTCCCGGAAGGCGTCTTGCTTCTGACAGCCGGCATCGACGTTCAGCATGACCGACTGGAATGCACGGTCTACGGATGGGGCGTTGGTCGAGAGTGTTGGGGCATTGAGCACCGAGTGCTTTATGGCCGTCCGGATGATCCGCGAACTTGGCAGCAGCTCGATGCGGTCCTACAGCGTCAGCATTCGATGCCGAACGGCGTCAACGTTGCAGTTGCTTGTGCCTGCGTCGACTCTGGTGACGGTACCTACACAACGAATGTCTATCAATACACAAAGGCTCGCGAGCGGATGCGCGTCTTCTCTGTGAAGGGGCGCGGCGGCATCGGTGTTCCGTTCATCAACACGCCGACGAAGAGCAACGCGATGAAGGCAACGCTCTTCACGCTCGGCGTTGACAGCGGAAAGTCGCTCGTCATGAACCGGCTTTCCGTGCAGGAGCCTGGTCCGAACTTCGCGCACTATGCGGCGCAGGAGGACAGGGGCTTTTCTGAAAACTTCTTCAAGCAGTTGACCGCTGAGGTACTTGAAAAACACTTTGAAAAAGGCGTCGTGAAAATGGCGTGGAAGAAAATCCGTGAACGAAACGAAGCCCTTGACTGCGCGGTCTACGCGACTGCCGCACTCGAATTGCTGAACCCTAACTTCGAATACCTTGCCGATTTCTACCAGAACGGCGGGGCACTCAAGCAGCAGACCGCTCCGCGTAGGTCGCGCGGAACCCTTTCAAAGGGGATCACCTTGTAAAGGAGTTGAAGCCTAGTGGCACAACAGAAAACGCAGATCGAATACATCAACGTTGACGATCTGAAAGCGTACGAGCGAAACGCCCGAACGCACAGCGACGAGCAAATAAAGCAAGTCGCAGAATCGATCAAGGAATTCGGTTTTACAAACCCAGTCTTGATTGATGAACACAATGAGCTCATTGCAGGCCACGGTCGAACATTGGCCGCGAAGTCGATCGGCATGAAGGAAGTGCCGGCGATTCGCCTGAATGGGCTCACCGATGCGCAGAAGAAAGCGCTGCGCATTGCCGACAACCAGTTGGCACTCAACGCCGGGTGGGACGAAGAGCTTCTTCGCATCGAGCTCGGCGAACTTCAGGAACTTGACTTCAATCTCGACGTTATGGGCTTCTCTGACGAGGAGCTCGACCTTCTGCTTGATGGAACCGGCTCGATTGATGACGACGAAAGCCATGGGCAGGACGCTGAGGAAATCGCGGAACCGTCTGAAGACCCTGTTGTCAAGCCCGGCGAACTTTGGCTCTTGGGCGACCATCAGCTTTTATGCGGAGACTCAACGCGCATAGATGAGCTTGTTCGCTTGTGCGAAGAAGGCAGCGTCGATCTGTATCTGACCGACCCGCCTTACAACGTCGCATACGAAGGCAAAACGAAAGACGCCCTGACGATTGAGAACGACAACATGTCGGACGAGGACTTCAGAAAGTTCTTGCTTGACGCTTTCTCTACTGCGGACTTCGCCATGAAGCCCGGGGCATCTTTTTACATCTGGCATGCGGACAACGAGGGATACAACTTCCGAGGCGCGTGCCGCGACAACGCTTGGAAGGTGCGCCAGTGCCTTGTGTGGAACAAAAACTCTCTTGTTCTTGGTCGTTCTGACTACCAGTGGAAGCACGAGCCGTGCTTGTACGGCTGGAAGGAAGGCGCGGGGCATGCCTGGTACTCGGACCGTAAACAAACGACGGTTCTCGACTTCGATAAGCCGTTGAGGAACGGGGATCACCCGACGATGAAGCCGGTTGATTTGTTTGAGTATCAGATCGGCAATTCCACAAAGAAGGGCGACGTCGTTCTCGACAGCTTTGCCGGCTCTGGCACGACCGTCATTGCTTGCGAGAACACAGGTCGTAAGGCTCGGGCGATGGAGCTCGATCCACGTTACTGCGACGTCATCATCAAGCGATGGCAGGACTTGACGGGAGAGGACGCGGTTCGTGAAGACGGCGTGACTTTCAACAACTGCAAGTAATCACAAACAAGGAGGCATCGGAATGTCTTGGATCACCATAGACGAGGCCCGCGCGAATCTTAAGATGTGGCTCGATGCCGAACGCGCGGTTGCCTCTGGCCAGTCGTACAAGATCGGCACCCGCAGTCTGACGAGAGCCTCGCTTTCGGACATTGCGGCTCGCATCAAATACTGGCGAAACGAGATTGACAAGCTCGAAACCGGACGTAAGGGGGCACGCGTGATGCGTGCCGTCCCTCGCGACCTGTAAGGAGGCTTGCAAATGAATTTGCTTGACAAAGCGATCAGGGTAATTAGTCCTGAGCGTGCGTTGAAGCGTTTTGAAGCCCGTCGAAAGCTTGAAATTCTGAATTCGGGTTATTCGCGGCACGGTGGCTCATACGCCAAGAAGTCACTTATTGGATGGCTATCTGGCGGGAGCGACGCAGACGCGGACATCGTCGACAACCTTGAGACGCTTCGAAATCGATCGCGCGACCTCTACATGGGGGCACCTCTTGCAACCGGCGCACTCAAGACCGTTCGAACGAACGTCGTTGGGTCCGGGCTTGCTTTGAACGCCCAGATCGACGCCAAGTTCCTCGGCCTCACGGAGGAGCAAGCGAAGGAGTGGGAAGAAAACACCGAACGAGAATGGCGGCTGTGGTCTGAAAGCGTGAACTGCGACGCTGAAAGGCGACAGACGTTCTTTCAGCTGCAGTCCTTGGTGCTCCTATCTGCGCTGATGAGTGGTGACGTCTTTGTGACGATGCCGATCATCCCGCGCAAGGGCTGCGCCTACGACCTGAGAATTGGCCTCATCGAAGCCGACCGCGTGTGCGATCCGCTGAATCCGCCGACGACAGCAAATGTCCTCGGCGGTATCGAAGTCGGAACTTACGGGGAGACCGTTGCCTACTGGGTTGCGAAGCATCATCCGGGCGCGATCCCTCGCATCGGCCAGAACCTGCGACAGGAATGGAAGCGCGTGCTTGCTTTCGGTACGACGACCGGGCGACGCAACGTCCTGCACATCATGTCAGACGTTGAACGTCCGGCACAACGCCGAGGCGTGCCGATGCTTGCTCCTGTCATCGAGGCCTTGAAGCAACTTTCCCGATATTCAGAGGCAGAGCTGATGGCGGCGGTCGTGTCCGGCATGTTCACGGTCTTCGTCAAGAGCAACACTCCCGATTCTCCACTCGGGCAGGCTTTCAATCCCGCGATGCAAGTCGACAAGGACCCGAACGCATATGAGATGGGGAACGGCTCGATCGTTGCTCTTGATGAAGGCGAAGAGGTGCAGATTGCGGACCCGAGTCGTCCGAATCCGAACTTTGATCCGTTCGTTATCGCTATCTGTCGTCAGATCGGTGCGGCGCTCGAGATTCCTTACGAACTTCTCGTGAAGAACTTCACAGCGTCTTATTCGGCTTCGCGTGCTTCGCTTCTCGAGGCTTGGAAGATGTTCCGTATGCGCCGCGAATGGCTTGTGGGGAACTTTTGTCAGCCGATTTACGAAGAGTGGTTGACCGAGGCCGTTTTGAAGGGGCGTGTGCAAGCGCCAGGCTTCTTTGACGACCCGGCGATCCGTGCTGCTTGGTGCGGTGCGGACTGGTACGGCGACGCGCAGGGACAGCTCGATCCGCTGAAGGAAGCCAATGCCGCGAAGGTCCGTGTCGATGAAGGCTTCAGCACTCGCGAACGTGAGGCAGCTGAGCTAACTGGCATGAAGTACGACCAAGTCCACGCGGTGCGAAAGCGCGAGGAGGCAATGCGCAGGGAAGACGGTCTGAGTGCGACAGCTCCGGCGCAACCGGCGACGGAACCGGAGAAGGAGGAAACAGATGAATAAGTTTTGGAACGTCAGGGCCGAGGGGAAACGGGCGCAGCTCGATCTCTTCGGCTATGTCGGTGGGTCGAAGGACGATCCGTGGGGGAAGGGCTTCAACGAGTCTGAATTCCTCGCGGACTTCCGAAAAATCCCGTCCGATAGCCATCTTGATATTTCGATCAATTCGTTCGGCGGGGCCGTTTATACGGGCTTGTCCATTTATTCGCTTCTCAAGGCGCATAAGGGACAGATCACCTTCCGAATTGACGGCGCTGCTATGAGTGCCGCGACGATCATCACGAGCGTGCCTGGCGCGAAAGTCATCATGCCGAGGGGCTCAATGATGATGATCCACAAGGTCAGCTCGGTTGCCATCGGTACGACGGACGACATGAGGAAGGCGGCTGACGACATGGAGAAGCTTGAGGAAAATCTCATCAACATCTATGTCGAAAAGACCGGTCGCACGGTTGACGAGATCAAGGAAAAGGTCAACGCCGAGACGTTCTTCACTGCAGAAGAGGCTGTGGAGTTTGGTCTGGCTGACGAGATTGATGAAACGACGGAAGTCAAGAACACGGCTTCTGGCAGCTTCGTCATGTTAAACGGCCTGCAGGTAGATTCGCGTTTCTTTGCGAATGCGCCGAAGGGTTTCATTCACGCGGAACAGCCTCAGGCGTCCGCAGTTCAAAAGGAGGTTCACAAGATGAATCTAGAAACGTTGAAGGCGGAACACCCTGACTTGGTGCAGGCGATCCGCAACGAAGCTATTTCCGAAGGCGCCGAACAGGAACGCGCTCGCATTCAGGCGATTGAAGACATCGCTATCGTGGGTCATGAAGACCTTGTGAACGCTGCGAAGTTTGACGGCAAGACGACCGCCGAGGCGCTTGCTGTGCAGATTCTGAAGGCGGACAAGGCTCGCGGCGCACAAATGCTAACGGCTCGCATGAAAGATGCGAAGGCACTTGAAGGCATCGAACCCGAAGGCAACGAGGGACTCAATCCGAAGGCCGAAGAAAAGGCAAAGCAGGACGCCGAAATGAAGGCTGTCATTGAAGCCGGTGCACGCGCTTTTGCGCGTAAGTAAAGGAGGGACACATCAATGTCTATGCAGGAAAAGTTTGAAACGACGATGGACAACCTGTTTGCCGCGTCGCAGATCATGCCGGTTGTTAACGACAGCATGACGATCAAGAAGAGCCAGGGTGTTCTCAAGCGTGGGGCGCTCCTGGACAAGGACGGCAATCTTTGCACTGTTGACTCAGGCAAGACGACCATTTCTGAGGTCTATGCCGTGCTCGCGGAGGATGTGGACACGGCTTCCGCTGACAAGAGCGCTCCCGTCTATCTCACGGGCGAGTTCAACGAAGACGCTCTGAGTTTTAAGACGGAAAACAGTGCCGCGATTGCGGACTTCAAGCCGTCTGCTCGAAAGGTCGGCATCTTCTTCAAGAAGAGCATCTAATCAGGAGGGACAACAATGGATATGTTTACTACTCGCACTATGCTCGCGATGGTCGAGGAAGGCCAGAAGAGCAATTCCACGTGGCTGCGCGATCGTTACTTTACGAATCGCCCTACGTTCAACACGCAGAAGATCGACTTCGACATCATCGGTCGCGGTGGTCGCAAGATTGCGCCGTTCGTCAACCCGAAGGTGGGCGGTGTCGTCCTGACGCGTGAAGGCTTCCGCACTGAAAGCTACGAAGCGCCGGAAGTTTCTCCGATGCGCGTGACGACTGCAGAAGACATGCTGAAGCGTCTGCCTGGTGAAACGATCTACTCCGCCAAGAGCCCGACGCAGCGCGCCGCAGAAATTCTTGGCAAGGACCTGTCCGACCTCGACGACATCATCACGCGTCGTGAAGAGGTCATGTGCGCCGAGGCTCTTTTCCAGGGCAAGGTGACGGTCAAGGGCGAAGGCTACGATGAAGTTCTGAACTACTGGGCTCACCTGGAGACGAAGGAGCAGCCGAAGACTACTTTGGGCACGAAGTGGGACTCTGCTGACGCCGCTCAGATCATGGGCGATCTTCGTACGCTTCGTCGCACGATGATTCAGTCCGGCGGCTTTACGCCGCACGAGCTTATCTGCGGCTCGAAGGTGCTTGATACGATCCTCGATAAGCTCACGACTGCCAAGCAGCTCGATATGCGTCGTGTTGACATGGGCGCGATTGATCCGCAGCACTTGCCGAATGGTGTGACGTACTGGGGCTATCTCAAGGACTCCGGTCTTGACGTCTACTCTTATGACGAGTGGTACACGGATGACGCCGGAAAGGAACAGCCGATGGTTCCCGAAAAACTCTGCATGCTTGCAAGCCCGAACGCCAAGACGATGCTCGCTTACGGTCTTGTTGCGCTGACTGGTGACGAAGCGATCAAGTTCTACGAAGGCGCTCGTGTGCCGGACTCTTGGGTCCAGCGTGCGAATCCTTCCGGTCGCATCGTGCAGATCAAGAGCCGTCCGCTTCCGATCATTCAGCAGATTCACGGCTTCCACGTCATCGAAGCTCTCGCTTAAGAGCGACAAAAACCGAATTAGGGCAGGCAATACGACCTGCCCTTTTTCGTAGGAGGGACAGAAATGAAAGTTGTTCTTTTAGAAAACCTTCTCATTTCCGGCAAACGCTACACGGCAGGTGAGGAGATCGAGGTTGACGAGACGGTCGGCCTTCAGCTTCTCAAGGAAAATCTGGCGCTTGTCGGCGTGAATGAGGTCGAGGACGCCCCTGTCGAAGAAGCTCCATTGCCGACGCCGGAAGCTGCTTTTGCTCCGATTCCCGAAGCAGAAGATGAGCCAGAGGTTGAAGTCAAGCAACCTGTCAAGCGTCGCACGACGAAGAAGGTGGCGGGATGAGTGCCTTTAAGGATTTCGTTGCTGCTGACGTGCAGAACGTCTTCATCAACCTCGACGAGTTTGCCGAGGAGCACGAAATCGGCCATGAGGTTGTGCCGTGCATTCTTGACAAGATCATCACGCAGGCGAACGGCGACGATTCATACCTTGGAGTTTTTGTCAACCAACTGACGATCTACGTCGAAGTCGGAGTGATTGAAACGCCTGTCGAGGGCGAGCTTCTCAACATCGACGGCGCGCTTCATCTTGTCAAGTCTGTCAGCAATGAGGGCGGCGTACTTGTCATCGTGACGGAGGGGAATGAGCAATGAGTAAACCGCTAGAGGTAATCGTTTCCGACGGGCAGGGGCGGAACAAGAACGCTCTTGAGAAGGCGGCCAAGTTGCTCTCGGAAGTTCCGAACGGATACGAGGCAGCCGTCAGTCGTTCGATGAATCGTGCGGCCACTGCCGGACGCTCTGCTGCGGTCTCGACGATCCGGCAGGAGTACACGATCAAGGCTTCAACGGTTCGCCGTAACTTCACAATCCATAAGGCGACGCGCTCAGACCTTGAAGCGCTGGTCACGAGTAAGGGGCCTCGCATCCCGTTGGTGAATTACAAGACTCGTCCGAAAACTGACACGACCGGCAATGCACGAAAGCCGGTGCGCGTCGCCGTCAAGGCACGGGGAGGCTTGAAGCCTTTGGGTAAGTCGTTCGTCTACCGGGGAAAGATTCTTCAGCGTTTGGATACGAGTTCGCTTCCTGTGCAGGAGGTCTACGGTCCAGCCATTCCGGTGCTGTCTGGGAATAACGAGGTCGTAGACAACGTCGAAAAGACGATGCAGGAGACCTTCCTCAAGCGTCTGGATCACGAAACCGGCTATCTCCTCGGCGGTGGGAAAACCAACAAATACACCAAACACAAGGGGTGATTCGTATGGTCGAAAACGAGCTGACCCGCGCACTTCGCGGGCTGTGTGCCGAAGCCGTGAAGAACTTCGCCTTGCCGACGAAGTCAGAACGCGGACAAGAGAAAGAGGAGCTTCGTGCTCCTCAAATCATAAATGGCTACCTACCGCCGAAGCGGTCAGGGCAGAAGGACGATTTTCCGTTCGTTCTCGTGCGGGCCGATGAGGGTACGACCGACCAGGACTCCACAGAAGTGCAGGTGTCGATCATAGTCGGGACCTACTCCGAAGAGTACGACGGCCACGAGTATTGCCTGAACGTCATGTCCCGCATTCGCACTGCGCTGTGCTCCTTGCCGGGGATGGTTCTTGCTAATCGGTATCGGCTGAAGCATCCGATCAAGTGGAGCACCTACGCCGAGCAGCCCTACCCGTACTGGCAGCTAGACATGCAAACGACGTGGGACATCCGCACGCCGCAGCCAATCAATCAAGAGGAGGACTTCTGATGACTACGAAGAAACCCACAACTAAAAAGGCGCAAGCCACCGAGGGAAAGGCTGTCGTTTATATCGGCCCGACTCTTGGCGGTGGTGCACTGATGCGCAATGCGGTTTTCCGTGCAGGGGAGTTTCCTCCGCACATCGTATCGATGCGCGAAAAGAGTGAGGCCCTGCGCGGTCTCTTTGTCCCGGTGTCTGAACTGGCGACAGCGCGAAAGCGCATCACGGTGCGAGGAGACATTCTCAACACCTATGCGCGTCAAGTGAAACATGACATCTAAGAAGGAGGTCATCAAATGGCATACAACCACGGGGTAAAAATCTCCGAAGTGCCGACTTCTATCCTGCCGCCGGCGCAGGTGGAGGCGGCCATTCCTTTCATCGTCGGGACGGCTCCGGTCAATATGACCGATCCGACCAACGTCAACCGCCCGACGCTTTGCTATTCGTACGATGAGGCGGTCGCTGCCTTTGGCTACGTGCCGCCGGTAGAGGACAGCGCAAGCGGTCTGAAAAAGTACGATTTCACGTTGAGTGAGGCGATTTATTCGCAATTCGCTCTCTTTGGCGTCGCACCGATCATCGTCGTAAACGTGCTTGATCCTACGAGGCACAAGAAGACGGCGACGGCAACGACAGTGACGCTTGATTCCAAGACCGGTTCTGCAACGATTGCTGAGGCCGGCATCATCCTGTCTACCTTGAAAATCTCTCAGGACGTTACGACATATCAGGAAGGCACGGATTTCGTCGCGACCTTCAATGACGCGGGTCATCTTGTCATCACGTCGAAGAAGGACGAGGACAACTTCAAGGTTCCGGTTGGCGCATCTTTGACGTTCGCGGCCGAAAAGCTCGATCCGTCTGCTGTGACGAACGATGAAATCATCGGCGGCGTATCCGTCGACGGTGCAAAGAGCGGCCTTGAACTTGTCGGAGAGTGCTTCCCGCGCTTCCGCCTTGTTCCGGGGCTGATCGTCGCTCCGAAGTATTCGAGCGATCCTGAAGTGGCGGCTGTGATGGCGGCCAAGGCTGTCAACATCAACGAACACTTCCGTGCGATTGCTCTTATCGATGTGCCGACCGACACGGTTGATGTCTATTCCAAGGTGACGGAATGGAAAAACAACAATAACGTCGTCGATGAGGCGCAGGTGACGTGTTGGCCGATGCTTGCTCTTTCCGGTACGGCGTATCACATGAGCACGCAGCTCATGGGACTCATCGGCAAGGTGGACGGGGACAACGACGGCACTCCGTATGTCAGCCCGTCGAACAATAACTTCCAGATGACTTCCATGGTCCTAGCGAACGGCAAGGAAGTCTGGTTCGGTCCTGAGACCGGTGCTTATCTGAATAGCCAGGGCGTCGTGACGGCGCTCAACTTCATCGGAGGTTGGGTGTGTTGGGGTAACCGCATGGCTTGCTACCCGGGCAATACGGACGTGAAGGATTCCTTCATCTCTGTGCGACGCATGTTCAACTGGGTCGGCAACACGCTTGTTCAGACCTTCTGGCAGCGCGTGGACGCTCCTCTGAATCGTCGTCAGGTCGACACGATTGTTGATAGCGCAAACGTCTGGTTGAATGGCCTCGCGGCTCGCCAGTACATCCTGGGCGGCCGTGTGGAGTTCCTTGAGAGCGAAAACCCGAACACGGACCTGGTGGACGGCATTGCACGTTTCCATGTGTACATCACGCCGCCGTCCCCGAATAGAGAGATTCAGTTCGTCCTTGAGTACGACGTGAACTATCTCTCGGCCTTGTTCGAGTAAAGGAGGAATGAAGAATGGCAGGAAACAACAAAGTCCCTGAAAGATTGATCAATTTCAGGGTGTATGCAGAAGGCAATGACCTTCTGGGGGTCGCAAACGTTGAATTGCCGTCTCTCGAAGCGATGAGCGACACAGTCAGCGGCGCGGGCATTGCCGGTGAGGTGGAAAGTCCGATCTTGGGCCATTACGGCTCGATGACAACGACCTTCACCTGGCGAACGATTTCTGCAGATCTGACACGACTTGCGGAGCAGAAGGCGCATGCGCTTGATCTTCGCGGGTCTCAGCAGGTTTACGACGCCGCACTTGGAGAATATTCGACGGTTCCCGTGCGTGTTTCTCTTCGTGCGGTGCCGAAGTCGATCAGCCTTGGCTCGTTCGAAGTTGGGGCCTCGACGGATAGCGAATCTGAGTTTGAAGTGCTGTACATCAAGGTCGATGTTGGCGGCAAGACGCTCGTCGAAATCGATAAGTACAACTACATCGCTCGTTTCAACGGCGAAGACAAGCTCGCAAGCGTTCGCAAGGATCTGGGGTTGTCGTAACGATAAACGCCGGTCTGCTTGAGATTGCCAGACCGGCAAGCACTAATTAAAGGAGAAATCACATGAAGTACATCCTAACGAAAGAGTACGAGTTTGAAGGTACGAAGTACACCGAAGTCGAGCTCAATATTGATGAACTGACTGGGAAGGACGTGTCTGCAGCGAAGCGCGTTTGGGCGAAATCCGGTAATTATTCGCCGCTGATGGCTTCGGATTCTGACTTCTGCATTTACCTCGCGGCTAAGAGCGCCAAGCTTCCTGTGGAGTTCATGGAAAATCTGCCGGCCAAAGACTACTGCGCAATTGCTCAGGAAGTCTCGAATTTTTTGATGGGTTAGGGTTTGAAGATTCAGACCCGGACGATCAGATAAAAAACGCGTCGGTGGCAATCGCAAGAGTCATGCGTGGTAGTGCACTGGACTGGATGCATGAGCCATTGTCAGAACTCAGCTCGTGGAATCGTGCGATTGTTAAAAGGCTGGAAGCTGAAGAGCGTGCCAGCAAAAAGAAGTAAGGGGTGGATTCGTCCACCCCTACTTGATTAGGAGGGTAACGAATGTCAAAGGTCTATGACATTGCATTCCGAATCGCCGGCAAGCTATCGAGCCAGTTCACGGGCAGTTTCAAGAACGCAGAAAAAACGGTCGGTGTATTCAACCAATCGTTGAAAGCGCTCAATGCGGGGGCTGCCAGTATGGAAGGTCTCATCAAACTACGCGAGCAGGTCAGTACAAATGCCAGAAGCGTAATCGATGCGACCAAAAAATTTAAGGGGATGCAGGCTCAGTCTGATCGACTGAATGCCAGAACCGAGGCCCTTTCACGGCAATATGCGTCGGCAAAACGTAGCGTGACTGTTTATGCAAATCAGATTTCCAAGTGTGGCGTGCCAACGCGCGAGCTTGCTGAGAAATTTGCGCGTGCTTCGGAGAAGGCGAAGGCGCTTGAAGCAGAGCTAAAAGTAGCCTCTCGTGAGAGTAAGAGCTTCGCTGTGCAAACAAACGAAGCAAAAAACGCCTTGGAAAGGGCACGGGCCGCGCTAGACCGAAACCGTTCGTCTCTTCGAGAAATGGACTCTCAGATGGGGACGACCGGCACGAAGATGCAAACGCTCATTGAACGGCAAAACAACCTTGCCAAGGCTGCAGATCGTGCTCGACAAGCTCAAGAGAGACTTGCCAAAGTGCAGGGGCTGCAGGATAAGGTCAGCTCTGCCCAGGCGTCGAGTACCGGTGCTCTAATGGGAATTGGCGCTACGGTTGCGGCTACGGCAGGCGCGCCGGTAAAGCAAGCAATGAACTTTGAAGACCAACAGGCCGAGCTTCGCAAATTCTCCGATGAATACAAGGAGGTTTTTGCAGGGATTCAGGATCTGTCTTTGAAGTACGCGAAGAGCACCGGAGACATGACGGCGATGGCCTCGAATGCCTTTCAGTCCGGGATCGCAAAAACAGGCGAAGAGGCTCTGAAGCTCATCGAAATTCAGAACCAGATGGCAATTGCCTTCGATATGACTGGCGATGAAGTAGGTTCTTCGTTTGCCGACATTCAGAGCAAGATGGGGATGACGATTGATCAAAGCCAAGAGGTTTTCGACATCGTCAATCAGATCGGCAATACCACGTCGGCTAAGTCAAAAGATGTTGTTGAGGTGCTTCAACGATCCGGTGGTGCCTTGGCGGGGCTTACAAAAATGTCAGGGAAGCAGATTGCTGCACTTGCCGGTGCGTTTCGTTCGGCTTCGGTGTCCTCAGAGACGGCAGCAACTTCGATGCAGTCTTTCATCAACACGCTGACATCTGGCTCTGGGGCTACGAAGGGGCAACGAGAAGCATTCAGCAAACTCAATATCGATGCTGAAAAACTGGCAAAGGCCATGACGAAGAGTCCGGAGAGCGCACAAAAGGCCATTCAGGATGTTTTGGCGCGACTCGGGAAATTGCCGAAGGCGGAACAGTCTCCGATGATCGGTGCGCTGTTTGGAAATGACGCGGGTATTAAAGCGGCAGTTGCGACGCTTGTTGATAAGCAGCACTTTGTAGGAGACAACTTTAAGCTCATTTCTGATCCTGCAAACTATGCGGGGTCGATGCTTAAGGAGTTTCAGGCCAGAGCAGATACGACGTCAAACTCGCTTGAGATTATGCAGAACGCCATCAAACTGGTGGCAGGTGGTATCGGGACGGCGCTTTTGCCAGCTGTTAGAAAGTCTGCTGAAAGCTTTGTTGCAAACAGCAAGGCAGTTATCACGTGGGTTAACCAGAACCAAGAGCTCATTTTGAGTGCGATGAAGGTTGCAGGGGCTGTTGTCGGGGCCGCTGCAGGATTTCACGTTTTGAGGTTGGGTTTGACTTTTATCGCGAGTCCTGTTCTTTCTCTTTACAAGGGTTTCTTGCAGGTGCATAAGGCCGCCATCTTTATGAAAACCGCAATCATGATGGCTGGTGGTCCGATGAAGGCTTTGACAATTGGTGTCAGGGCGTTTGGTACAGCGATGAAGGGATTGTTCCTAAATCCTGTCGGACTGGCGATCCTTGCTGCGACAGCTTTGGTGGCTGCAGGCGTCGCTATCTACAAAAACTGGGATTCGATCAAAGCGAAGGCGGTCGAACTATGGGCCATCTTTGCTGAACAATTTCCAAACATCGCCGCGCTAGGACAGTTGCTTTGGACCGGTCTGAAGTACGCGTTTGATGGGATTTCGAGTGTGTTTCAGTCTGCCTGGAGCGGCCTTCAGTTTTTGGGGAGTGTTTTCTCTACCTCCTTCTCGATTATGGTGAATGCCGCGAAAGTTTTTCTTGGCGGCATTGTTGATGTCTTTGCAAACGTTGCAGGCATTTTTGACAACATCATTGGTTTGGTAAAGAACGTCTTCACAGGTCAGTGGTCGGCGGCGTGGGACAACGTGAAGGGTATCTTCTCGAACGTTTTTGGCGCATTGGCCGGCATTGCGAAGGCACCGATTAACGCTGTTATTGCTCTCGTCAATGGAGCCATTGGTGCGATTAACGGAATTTCCGTTGACATCCCTGACTGGGTTCCTAAGTTCGGAGGGCAGAAGTTCGGCGTCAACCTTCCAACAATCCCTCAGCTTGCAGAGGGTGGGATTGCGACGCGTTCGACGCTTGCAAACATCGGCGAAGGCGGAGAGCCTGAGGCGGTTATTCCGCTCTCGAAGCTCTCGTCAATGCTCGGTGCCGGGGTCGGCATTGGTGGCGGTATCACTGTCAACTTTGCTCCTGTCATCAACGTTTCGGGCGGCTCTGGTGATGCCTACGCCGACGTGAAGCGCGGCCTTGATGAAGGTCGACGACAGCTTGAAAAGGACCTGCGCCGTCTTCTGTCGGATCAGCAGCGTCTGTCTTTTGCATAAGGAGGCGGGAACGTGAAAACGTATGAGACCCGCGCGATGGATACCTGGGACATCATTGCCAAGCGAGTCTATGGCTCCGAGGCGTTGATGGACAAGTTGATTCGCGCGAACCTACAGCACCGGAAGACGGTGTTCTTCAGCGCAGGCGTTGTGCTCAATGTGCCGGACATTGACACTGACTCGATGGAGTTTGCAGAGAACCTGCCGCCTTGGAAGCGTCCGGAGGGAACGCGATGAGTGGACCTATCCAGACGTATCTGAGGCTCCTCTTCACCGAAGCCGGCACTTCGGTGACGCAGGACATCCTGCCTGATCTCCTTTCCTTTTCATACGACGACAAGGAAACGAATGAGGCGGACGAAATAAGCATTACTTTGAAGGACCCGACTGGAAAGTGGGCAAGCAAATGGAAACCGGACGGCGGTGAAGTCGTCCGAGCTTACATCGCATCCGGGACGGTTGATGGGAAGAAGGGGCGCGAGCTTTTCTGCGGGAAGTTCTTCGTGGATTCGCTCCGAACCAGTGGCTCGCCTCGTGTCTTCGAGATGCGGGCTGTGTCGATCCCGATGAACACTCCGATCCGACGCAAGATGGTGACGAAGGCCTGGGAGAAAAAGACGCTCAAGGGCATTGCTCAGGAGATCGCGGCGGCCGCGAAAGTCAAGCTCCTCTTTGATTCTAAGGAGGACCCTAGCTACGACCGCCAAGACCAGAAAGCCGAAAGCAACCTGAAGTTTCTCTCGCGACTATGTGAAGACGCCGGGCTTTCGATCAAGGTGACGGACTCGCAGATCGTGATCTTTGACCAGGCTTCCTATGAAAAGAAGAAGCCTGTAAAAACACTAACGCTGGGCGTTTCGGACATTCTTTCGTGGGACTTCGAGTCGCAACAGTCTGAGACGTACAAGAGCTGCACGATTTCGTACCGCAACCCGAAGGAGAAGAAAAAGGGAAGCTCAGGAAGCTATGTCACTGGAGACTTCGGCGACATTGACAAAAAGGCGGTCGCTGTGGCTTCCGACGGAGATTACGACATCAATGCTGACCCGAAAAAGAAGGTCAACCCGGCTGTAATGACGTACACGTACACGGACCCTGATGCTGAAGAGAACGGGCAGGAGTATCAAGTCAAAAAGCGAGCGTCATCCCTTAATGAAGCTAAACGCATTGCGAAAGCCACGTTGCGGAAGCTCAACCTTCGCAGCGTAACGGGAAGTCTTTCGCTGGTTGGGGACACAACGCTTGTGGCAGGTGTCGTTGTTGAGCTCAAAGGGTTCGGCAGCTTTGATGGTCGGTTCTACATTGAGTCGGCCTCGCACTCTGTTTCAACGAGCGGATATGTGACAAGTATCTCTGTCCGGCGCGTGAACAGTAACTATTAAGGAGGTGGCCTCATGCCACTGTTTGAACAACAGTCCCTTCCCGATCTGATCAAAATCGGGGAGGTCAGTAGCGTTGACCCTGAAAAATGCACGGCCAGAGTGGTGTTCGATGACGAAGACTCGCTAGTGTCTTACGACCTTCAGATTCTGCAACGTAATACCTATGAGAACCAGGATTATCAGATGGTCCATCCGGGTGAGGACGTTGTCTGCCTCTTCTTGGGACCGGGGCAGGAAGACGGCTTCATCATCGGCTCGCTATATGCAGGGGAGATTAAACCGCCAGAGGCGTCGCTTGACAGGCGAACTGTCGTCTTTAGCGACGACACGCGCGTCTGCTACGACCGTCAGGAGCACAAGCTCACTGTGACGATCGAAGGCACAGAGATTGTTTTCGATAGGCAGGACGGCTCCATCACGGTGCCGAACGCTGTGACGATCAACTGCACAACTGCGACGGTCAAGGCGTCGTCGAGCGTAACGCTTGACACGCCGAAGACCGATGTAACCGGTGTTTTGAATGTGACAGGACTCATCACCGGGAAGGGCGGCCTCGCTGTTAGCGGTGGCGGCGGTGCGGCCGTGACGGTATCCGGAAACATGAATCTGGAAGGTCAGATCGATGCGACGAGCGATGTTGTCGCAGGCGGCATCAGCCTCATGAACCACACTCATAAAGAACAAGGCGACGGTTCTCCGACGAGTCCGCCGCTGTAAGGAGGCGAGAAGATAATGGGCCTGGGATTTTCGGCAGTTGGTCTTTTCGGCAAGCTGCCTTTTTTATGTAGTAGCGCAGTGACCTTTACGTTCAAGGACTTATCGGTTTCGCGTAGCACTCGGTGGGCGACGCACGAGATTATCGGAAAGAAGCCGGTGCTTGAGTACATCGGCCCAGGGCTTACAGAGGTCAGCTTCAACATTCAGTTGAATTCGATGCTCGGGACTCCGCCTTTGGCAGCGCTCATTCAGCTCAAGAAAATGCTCGAGAAGAAACAGGCAGAGCGTTTGCTCATCGGACCTGACTATCTCGGAAAGTTCGTCATCGAATCAATAGGTGAAGAGCGCAAGTATCACAACAACCTGGGCATCTGCGTCTCTGCAGAGGTCAGCATCACGTTAAAGGAGGCGGCATAAATGGCGCAATACACAGTAACGCTGTCCAGTCAAGTCGACTTCGCGCCGCCCGACGAGGTGCGTGAGATTCTGCAGAACGTGAGGACGATCCTCAGCACACGCAAAGGCTCCGTGCCTCTGGACCGAGACTTCGGCCTTACGTGGGCGCACGTAGATAAGCCCCTGCCAGTCGCAAAGATGTTGATGCGGTCTGAAGTGATCGATGCGATAGAAGAGTACGAGCCGAGGGCAACGGTCGTTTCTGTCGACTTTGACGAAGATACGGCGAGCGCGATGGACGGTATTTTGAAGCCGCGTGTTGTCGTCCAGATTGGAGGAGATGAGTAAATGGCAGAAGTACTACCCAGATGGGGATTGCCAGACGTCGAATTTTTGGAGACGGACGCCGAGACCATCAAGGCTGAGATCATTACTGGTTATGAGCAGGCAAGTGGTCGTACCCTTGCAGCAGGGGACCCTGTTCGCCTCTACCTGTTGAGCCTCGCTGCCGTCATCATTCAACAGCGCACAGCTGTGAATCTTGCGGCGCAGCAGAACCTCTTATCGATGGCTCAGGGCGAATATCTCGATGCGCTAGGCACGCTTTTGAGCGTTACGCGTCTTGCCGAAAGCAAGGCCGTCACGACGATCAAATTCACGCTTTCGCAGGCTCTGGCGACGGTCTACACGATTCCCGCAGGAACCGAGGTGACGAACGGCGTTGTGACTTTCGCGACGGACCATGAGCTCAATATTGAGAAAGGTAAGCTCGAAGGGAGCGTCACGGCATCCTGCACCGTTGCAGGGACGGTCGGCAACGACTACCTTGCCGGGCAGGTCAACACCATCGTCAAGCCGATGACGTTCGTTGCAAAGGCTGAAAACACGACCATTTCGACTGGCGGATCGGAAGCTGAAAGCGACGAGTCCCTTGCAGAACGCATTCGACTCGCACCGAACAGCTTTTCGGTTGCGGGGCCTGAGAAGGCGTACATCTACCACGCAAAGAGCGTGTCGAGCTCCGTGCTTGACGTGTCCGTTACTTCCCCGACACCTGGCGAGGTCGATGTCTATGTGCTTCTTGCTGGCGGCGAATTGCCGTCTCAGGAAACGTTGGAGCAAATCGCGGCGTACTTGAGCGATGAAACGATCCGCCCGTTGACGGACTTCGTGAAGGTGCTCGCACCAAAGGCCGTGAATTACGACCTCGAGCTTCACTACTGGATCAGTCGAGAGGACAGTTCTCGTGCTGAACAGATCAAGGCTGATGTCGAAAAGGCGGTCGAAAAATATCGCGTGTGGCAGCAGGGGAAAATCGGTCGCGACATTCTCCCCGCAAGGCTCATTCAGTACGTCATGCAGGCGGGAGCTTCGCGGATCGATAACCCGACGATGAAGCCAGTTGACTTCCAGAAGCTCGAAAGCGACCAGGTCGCGCAATGCACTGGCGTGAAGATCGTTTACGAGGGCTACAAGGATGAGTAAAGAGCTCTCGGATGTAAGGCTGAGCGACTTACTTCCGGACTCAATCGCTCAAGACGACAACGTAAGACACAGCGCGGAGGCGCTCGATAAACAGTTGCTTGACATGACGTCGGCGGTTGATCTTCCGTCGATTTACGTCAGCATTGACAAACTCACAAGCACTCAGCTCGATCACGTTGCCTATGGATGGGACGCGAGCGTCTGGCGCGATTCGTGGCCCGTCTCGATGAAGCGCAGCGTGCTCAAGAACGTCGTGCGAGAGAAGCGAAAGAAGGGCACGCTCCGGGCTGTGAAGGATGCCGTTGCGTCGATCGGTTCGGCAGCAACCATCAAAGAGTGGTGGCAGCAGGAGCCGAAGGGCACCCCTCACACTTTCGAGATTCAGGCGACGCTCGGCAACATCGAGGGCACGCTCGACTCGGAGATGCAGGAGGACCTTTTCGCGCTCATCGACGACGCGAAGCCTGTCCGCTCGCACTACACCTTCGTGCTTGTGCGACAGCTTCAGGGCGGCATGGGGGTGGATGGCTATCTGCGCCCGGTTGCCTATTCACGCATTCGAAGCGAAGCGGTGGAGAGTGCTGACGTTGACGCCGTTGCGGGTGTTTTTGTTGCGGCTCGACCTATCGCCATGCGCTCGCTTGTCGGGCTCGCAAAGTAAGGAGGAATTCTCATGGACATCGTTTTGACGACGGTCGGCATTCAAGCCGTCATCAACGCACAAGAGACCGGGACCAACGCAGTCACCATTTCTGAGATCGGTGTTGGGACCGGCAAATATACAGCCAACAAAGAGCAGACACAGCTACAAACACAAGTCAAGCGCCTGCCGATTCTTGAGGGTGGGCAAGCAGGAGACAATGCGATTCACGTCGCATGCAAGGACGACGGGCCGGGCGCGTACGAGGTGTGCGAGTTCGGCCTTTTTCTTTCTGACGGGACGCTATTCGCTGTCTATTCGCAGAGCACGGCGATCGTGACGAAGCAGACGGAGACGTCTCTTCTTCTGGCTATCGACGTGAAGCTCGAAGGCGTCAATGCACAGAACATTTCGTTCGGTGACGTGACCTTCTCTTTCACTGCCGCAACGTCTGAGAACGCAGGGATCGTCGAACTTGCAACGGATGAAGAGACAAGGGCGGGAACCGACAGACAACGCGCCGTGACGCCTGCAAGCCTGAAGACCTTGACTTCCACCTCAGAACGTGCGGGTCTCATCCGCACAGCAACGGAAGCCGAAGCGAAGGAAGGCAAGGACGGTGTGGCTCTGACCCCAGCAAGCCTGAAAGGCGCTGCGGCTTCCGAGGCGGAAACCGTCGAAGGAAAGTCGGGAACGCTCTACGTGACGCCTCTCGGACTTCGAGCCTTGAAGGCTACGACCGGACGAAACGGTCTGGTCGAACTGTCGACAGAGGACGAAGCGAAGGCTGGTACGGATAAAGAGCGGGCTGTGACGCCTGCGGGTGTGAAGGCCGTTGTGGATGCGGCTACGCCCGAAACGAGCGAAGCAGCGCCTGGGTTAATTCAGATCGCTTCCGAGGTTGAGGCAACGACAGGGCTTGTCTCAACGAAAGCCATGACGCCGCTCACAACGAAGGCTGTTCTCGACAATCGAATCGCGACCGTCGAAGAAACGCAAGTGGGCACGTCAAACACGAAATTCATCACGCCTGCGACGCTCAAAGCGGTCGTTGATGCGGCTGTGGCGGCCGCACTGGCGAAGCAAGGAGGTGCTAAGTAATGGCGACCACCAATTCGATTCTGATCACTGACGCGGGGCTCGCCGAGGTTGTCAATGCGGAGCAGTCGGGGACAGCGCCCGTCGTCATCACTGAGGTGGGCTACGGCACGGGACAGTACACGCCGACCGGTGGCATGACGGCTTTGAAGGAAGAGTTCAAGCGCCTCACGACAATCGCAGGCGGTGCGGTCGGCGACAACGTCATCCATCTTCAGGCTCGCGACGATTCAGCTGACGCCTACACGGTCTATGAGGTCGGTCTCTACACGGCAAGCGGCACGCTCTTCGCGGTTTGTTCGCAGACCGTTCCGATCATCCAGAAGGCTTCGCAGTCTCAAGCGCTTCTTGCGATTGACCTTGCGGTGACGGACTTCTCGGCGGATTCGGTCGCGTTCGGCGATACGAACTTCCTGAATCCACCGGCGACGACCACGACTCTGGGTGTCGTTGAACTTGCAACGAACGAAGAAACGATTGCAGGAACAGATGGGACGCGTGCTGTCACGCCGAAGAGCCTGAGTGCTCGAACGTCTACGGAAAGCCGCACCGGTTTGATCCGCATTGCGGTGCCTGCGGAAGTGCTTGCTGGCAAGGACAACACAAAGGCTGTGACGCCGTTTGGCTTGCTGTCTGCTTTTTTGAAGGATCACAGCGACAGTGGATTCCAGAAGTTGCCGAACGGTTTGATTGTGCAGTGGGGTAAGGCTTCAATTGCCGCCGATGGTTCGACCGTCGTTGCCTTCCCTGTTGCTTTTCCGACAAGCGCTGTTTTCGCGAATGCTGCGCCTACTGGTGACGTTGCTGCGGACTTTGTCGCCACAGGGTTTACGAAGGGGAACGCGACCTTCAAACACAACGCGAATGGAAAGGTCTCGGCGCTCTGGATGGCGCTCGGATTCTGAAAGGAGAGGACAGGATGGCTTACTACTACAGCGCGTCTCAACGCGCTTTTTACTGCACGGAGATTGTATCGGTGGACATTATGCCTGCCGACAAGGTTGCCGTGACAGACGAAAGCTACAAGGCTCTGATGGCCGCCCAGGATGCGGGGAAGTTGATCCGACCTGGTGCAGGCGGAGCTCCCGAAGCCGTCGATCAGACGGGCGCTGCTGCAACTGGCATCGTCCACGAACTGACGGCTGCAACTGCTGACAAGTTGGGCCACATCAAGATCGGCAAGAACGTCGATGTTGAGGCTGACGGAACGATCTCGGTCAATCTCTCGAAGGACGTTGGCGATCAAAGGGACCGCGCTCCTGAAAAGCCCGATTACGGCCTGAGTTGAGGGAGGTGGAAACATGGCAGCGGTCAAAAATTTCACGCTTGACCAAGGCTCAGATAAGACGGTTTCTTTCGTTCTGAGCGACAAGAACGGTCCGCTTGACCTGACTGGATATTCAGCCGCCATGCAGTTGCGCAGGTACGCATTCAGCGAGGAAGCAATTGACACGCTGACGACGTGTAATGGTCGTCTTCTGCTCGATGAGTCGGCGGGAAAGGTCACAGCGAAATTCAATCATGAAAACACCGAAAGGTACCCGGGCGACACGGTGCTTTACGACTTGGAGCTTCAGTCTCCGGACGGCGAAATTACGCGTGTTGTTGAAGGAAAAATCAAGGTCTCACCGGAGGTGACACGTGTTAAATGCGCGCACAAGGCGTGAGCTCGCAATCACTGCGCAAATCACGTCAGAAGAAGAAATTCAAGTCGATGCGAATTGTCAGGACATCGTTCCACAAGTTGTGACTGTTGAGGTTCCGGGTATTCAGGGGCCGCCCGGGAAGGACGGTGCGCCCGGGAAGGACGGAGAGGACGGCCAGGATGGCACCTCTTTCGTCGAAAGCATCGACAACTCTTTCATTGACAATCTTTTTTAATTGTAAAGGGAGTGAGAAAAATGAGTGCTTTGAATGCTTTTTTAGACAAGCAAGGCTTGACTCATTACGACAGCAAATTGAAGACGGTTGTTGCCGGATCGATGACAATCGAGGGACGTACCATCACCTTGAAGAGCGTTTCAGGCGCAACGATCGCTACGGTGACGATGCCGCAGACGATCTATGAGCTTGCAACGGCTCAGAAAGACGGTCTGATGAGCAAAGAAGACTTCGCCAAGTTGCAAGGTATCGCGGCTCAGGCGACGAAGGTCGAAAACTCTGAAACGAACGGGAACATCCAGATCAATGACGTGGAGACGCCCGTTTATGTCCATCCGACCGTGACGGCAGGTTCTCTTGCGTCTGGGCTCTACAAAATCACGACCGACGGCAATGGACACGTTACCCTCGGTACGAAGGTTGTCAAGGGCGACATCACGGCACTCGGTATTCCGGCGCAGGACACGACGTATGGCCCGGCCACGGCTGATGCTGCGGGGCTGATGTCTGCTGCCGACTTCACAAAATTGCAAGGAGTCGCTGTGGGAGCTCAGGTCAACGTACTCGAAAAAGTGAGCGTCAACGGCGGTGCTCTGCCGGTCAGTTCGAAGGGCGTCAATATCGATCTCACGCCGTACGCTCTAAAAACGGACATTGCGAGCGCCGTGAACTACAGGGGCTCCGTTGAAAACTATGCAGCTCTGCCGACCGAGGGTGTGAAGGCAGGCGATATGTACAACGTTGAGACCGCCGACCCTGCGCATCAAATCGACGCAGGGATGAATGTCGTCTGGAACGGCGAAAGTTGGGACGCGATGGCTCCGATGATCACGATGACTGGCATTACGAACGAAGAGATCGACGCCCTCTTCGCGTAAGGGGGTGTGCTCATGGCTAACAGTTTTCTCGACTTAATCGGGCTCGCCCATTTCAAAGCGAAGCTTGAGAAGAGCCTTAGCGATGAGTATGCGAAGAAAGCCGAGGTCGTCACCAAGGAGGAGGCCTCGGCCTTCGCAAGGCTCAAGACATGCAGCGAGATCCGAGACCGAGCACCGTCAAAGCCGGACTACGGCTTATCAAAAACAAAGGAGGGGGCTGAATAATGGCTCTGAAAGAACAAGACATCGTCTTTACGACGACGGATGAAGCAGGCAACACCGTCATCCAGATGCCGATTACTCGTGTAGAAAATGTCGAAGACGCCGTTCGGACCGTGAACAGTATCAAGCCCGACAGCAATGGCGACATTCATATCGATGTTGACATGAGTCATCTGGCGACAAAAGATGAACTGACAAAGGGGTTGGCGAATAAGCGAGATCACACGATCCAGATCGCCAACGCGGACTTGAACACGCTGCTTGAGGACAAAACATGGGCCTGCAGTGGGACGCTGAAAAACACGCCGATCCCTTGCACTTTCTGCATTGTGCAAGCCTACGACACGGGTGCTCCTGTCAGCGGGAACATCGTGCAGGTCTGCTACATCCCGAATCAGACGAACAACACGGTTCGAGCTTTCTGGCGCAACTGCCTCAATGGGGCGGCCTTCGGAGCATGGTCGGAATCAGGAGCTGTGAAGACGGTCAATAGCATTGCTCCGGACGATGCGGGGAACGTCAATGTTCCGAACGCTACGACGAGTAAATTTGGTCTTGTGCGCCTTGCTGCCGAAGAGGACGTTTTGAACGAAGCTCCCCAGACGGCGGTCTGCACTCAGCTGATCTACGAAATCAACGAGTTCAGACGCAAGTCAACGGCGTACCAAGTCGGCGACAAGGTGGACTGCGCCTTCCAGTACGAGCGCTTCCTCGAATGCACGAAGGCGGGGAAGACGAGCGCGGAGCTGCTTGATACGCGAAATGTCACGCATGGTCATGTCATTGCGGACGGCATGGTTGAATGGACCGTTCGTACTCATGTTCGAAGCGTGAATGGGAACGTCGCCGGCGCGGACGGTAATGTTCTGGTTGATGTTGGGGTGAAGACGGTCAACGGGAATCGGCCGGACGGAAGCGGGAATGTTTCCATTCAGGCTGGTATTGAATTAGTGAGGTGGTAACGGTGTATATCGTGAAAGATAAGACGCTAGGCGACTGCGTTTTCGCGAACGGCTTTACTCGAAAATATTTTAAGACGATTACCGTTAGCGGCGAACGCGAGTGGGAAAACCCCGCGATTTCAGAATTGGGAACGATCGGGGGCAGTACGTTCGCCTGTGCTGCTACTGGAGACAGAGGCAATAACGGCATAAATGTGGCGTTTGATAAAAACCAAAGCACATCATATTTCAACCGTTGCGGAAGCGGCGCAGGTATAGACTATCTGACTATTACAATGTATAACCCTGTTGCAATTAGGGTTAGGTCGATAGAAATCGTTCCGGCTTACTACAGCTTAAACAAAGGCATCCTCCAATATTCCGACAACGGGAGCACGTGGACTGACATTAAAGCCGTTACAAAAGGGCAAAACGATGTTCCCGATGTTGGTTTGCACAAATATTGGAAGATCAGAGCTATAGAAGGCGTCTACAGTGGGGGCTTTAGAAACGTGCAGGTCTCCGAAATCTACCTCCGAGGATTTGAGCCTTACACCTATCAAAAAGAGGTAGAGGCAACGGCGGACGACTATGACCGTTACGAAGACCATTTAAACATTTTGCGAGGTGAAATAAAATGAGCGTGAAGAAAATTCACCTATTCCCGTCAGAGGAAAGCTACGTGGCCAATAGTGGTAGCGTTGAGGCTGATGATGTGGCTTTGGTGCCGTTAGTGCTGGCACCTGTCGCGAAGTCGGGGAGCTTTAACGATTTGAACAACCGTCCGCAAGCCTACATCACGGAAGCTTGGCGAAGTGGGACAGCTTGGCATCGAGTTTGGTCTAATGGGTGGATTGAGCAAGGGGGGCACGGGACTGGTAGTAGTTGTACTTTTAGTAAATCGTTCTCGAATAAAAATTATTCCTTTGTGGTAAACGCTTCAAACGATTACACGTCACATCCCGATTATCTGGCTGCGTATGAAAAAAGGGGAAGTAGAACGACTTCCAGTACTGGTATTACGACGTATTCAGGTGGCGCTGATGGCTGGGATTGGTACGCATGCGGAAATTAATAGAAGGAGCAATGAACATGGGCTTTGAAATTGGACAAATCTTTGATGGCGAATATCCGCCCGAGTGCGCCGTTTGGTGCAATAGGCACGGCGACCGATGGATCAAAGAAATTGAACCGCTCGAAGGCGTGCGTCGTTTTCAGATCGTAAAGTCGCCGGAGCCGACGCCCGAAGAAATCGCCGCGCAGGAACTTGAACAGGCAAAGATCGAACGCGCGGCGGCTGTGGCGGCAATCAAAGTCGAGGTCGACGGCATGATCTTCGACGGAGATGAGGAATCTCAGCAACGCCTCACGCGAGCGATCCAGGTCGCAGAGATCACGGGCATGGAGTCGACGCAGTGGGTGCTTGCTGACAACACCGTCGCTACGATCACGGTCGAGCAGGCAAAGCAGGCGCTCGCAAAAGCAATGCTCGCTATGGGCGAACTGTGGACGAAGCCTTATGAGCTGAGATCGTGAGCACGCCAACATGGCCGCGAGTACTAATGGCTTATTTCCAGGAGCCTCTGTAATGATGTATGACCCGAGTGTTCTCTGTGATGGTTTGGGGCACAAACAAATCTCGAGGCAGGATCACTGTGCCATCCGATAGCGTTAATCGCTTTCCGTTCAGCCGTGATCCATAAATGATTCTTGTTAATTTGGATATGAAGCGCACGTTGGCCGTAAGTCGATATGCTGACCTCAAGCGAATGAATTTGTAGAAATCAAGAAGCGTCCCGATATATGGGTGATTTGGTTTTGCTCCAAATGTGCTTATGGAAATTTGGCATGGCGCTTCGTAGCTTGCAAAGCAATCCAAGGATAAAAGGTCATCAAAAGCATCCGGCCTAATGACCTCGTTATTCGTGTCCATGTAAAGGCCGCCGTACTTGTAAACGGCATGCAGTCTTGCAACATCGGAAACGAAAGCGTAGATGCCCTTGTTATATGCGTCTACGGCATAGGGGTAAGATTCAATAGGAAAATTGTTTTCATCCCACCTAACGATTTCATAATCTGGTAAGAGACGACGCCACGTATCGATGTTTTTTTGTCGATGCTCAGGGATTCGACCTCCACCAAACCAAGCAAAATGAATGGTTTTTGGGATTTGCCTTGATGGGATGTAATCTCGTTTTATAGGGCTGAATTTTCGACGTAGGAAAAATTCAGCCAAGTCCAAGTGAAGGAAACTGTTAACGATGAAATTCGGCGTAGGGGGGGGGTAACATCTTGAAACACTTTTGATTTGGCTACAAAACAGCTCACGGCCGTCGAAACCATGAGCGGGATTCATATCCGTAACTTTATCACACCGCCTTCTGGCGGTTTTTTTATATGTGGAATTTTATTGTCAAGGCGCTGAAAGATGCGCTAAAGGAAAAGGTGACTGAAATGACAAAGCGAGAAGTGAAGGAGCTGCTCGACAAGCTCGGCGTCAAGGTCGAGGAAGTGACGGACGAGATCGTCGCCAAGGTGCAGGCTCAGAAGGCGCTGCTCGATGCTGAGACGCGACGCAAGACGCGCCTCTTCTGGGGACCTGTCGGCTTCATTGCCGGGGTTCTCGCTTCGTGGCTATACAGCGTCCTCTTCTGAGGATAGATGCAACGAGCTGTGAGAATCGGCGCGATGTGACTAAGGGCATGCTACTGTGTGCTCATGGCCGGGGGACTGTCCCTCGGCCTTTTTTATAAGGAAAGCCATTGTTTTATTACGGCTTCATTAACGACCAGAGCATTTGCACTGGCACGTACGGTTTCCCGACAGAGGTGACCATTCCTAACTACATCTACATCGGAACGACTGACGACAAGACCGTCATCGGTAAGAAGTGGACGGGCAACGGCTGGGTTGAAGTGATCTACTTCTTCTACGCTCAGCTCAACGAAAAGGACCTCTGTATCGGCGTGCAGGAGTATCCGACCGAGGTGATCGATGCGCGTTTGATTCGAATCGAAACGCTCGACGAATCTCTCATCGGCTTCTGGTACGACCGTTCGGATTCGACTTTCAAGCCGGCTCCGATCCGCGTGCTCGCAGATCACTCCACCGACGTTGTGAACTATCGCGACGAAGACCGTTGGCTTTCGGACGTGCTTGACGAAAAGGCAAACAGCCTCACGATCTACAGCAAGACCGAAGCGGACGCTCGCTTTGCCCTCAAGGGCGAAGGCGGCTCTGGTGGAACCCCGGGCGCTGACGGCGCTGATGGTTTGAGCGCTTACGAGGTGGCTGTCGCCAACGGCTTCATTGGTAGCGAGGTTGAATGGCTCGAGAGCCTTGTGGGTGAACCTGGCCTGCCTGGCAAGGACGGCGTTGATGGCAAGGACGGCATCGACGGTGCTCGCGGTGAGCAGGGCCTCCCGGGCAAGGATGGTCTTCCCGGCGCTGAAGGTGCGCCCGGTAAGGACGGCGCTCCTGGTAAGGATGGACTTCCTGGTCGAGATGGCGAACGCGGTCCGCAGGGCTATCCGGGTGCCGATGGTCGCGATGGAACGAATGGCCGAGATGGTCAGGACGGCCAGGATTTCGGTGGTTCTGTAGCTTCTGACGTTATTCGCCTCAACGGGACTCAGGCGCTCTTCAAAACGTCGTCCATGATGACGCTCGCGACGAACAGCCTTGAGACGATGATTGCCGGTTCGAAAATCTACTCGAAGACGGCCATCAGCGTTTCGTCGGACGTTCGACTCAAGGAAGGAATTGCGAAGGTCGATGCCGATCGAGCGATTGCGTTCATTCGCAAGCTCCCAGTTGTCACCTATTCCTACCTCGGCGAGGAAGACGGTCAGAAGCACATGGGGCTCATCGCGCAGCAGGTCCAGAATGCGGACCCGCAGATTGCGAAGCTCTTTGTCAGCAAGTCGTCTGAGGGCTATCTGGCGGTGGACTATGCTTCGCTCGTTTGTCCGTTGATCCTCGCGGTTCAGCGACTTTCGGAAGAGGTTGAGCGACTTAAAAGATAAGGCTTAAAGCTCCATAACAGGGGGACGGGAAACCGTCCCCTTTTTTTACGCCTGTAGTGATGGCAGGCGTGTCAGGGCTAGGGATTTTGACGGTCGTTGAATATGGTGAAGGGGAGAACAAACAAGGAGGTGATTTATGGAGAGAGGGTTTGTGCAGACGTTCATCGACTACATGTCGTTGCTCGTACCTGCTAAAGGGGAGGCGTATTTGATGCTCGCTTCAGGGGCTGTCGGAAGCGCACTGGCTTGGGCGCTAGGAGGTATTGACCTGCAGTTGCAGTGGCTGTTGATGTTCGTCGCCGTGGACTACGTGACGGGGACCATCGCTGCAGGAAAGACCGGCGAGTGGAACAGCCGTGTCGGCTTTCGAGGGCTTTTCAAAAAGGTTTTCATTTTCGTCGTCGTGATGCTTTCGCATGGGCTTGACGTAATCGCAGGCACAGACATGCTGCGCAACGCGGCTATTGCGGCTTACGCCGTTAATGAACTCGGCAGCACGCTTGAGAATCTTGACCGCCTTGGCTTTGGCGGCATGATCCCAGGCTTTCTGCATCGAGCGATTAAGGAAATTAAGAGTAGGGAGGTTGTCAAGAAATGAGTAAGAAACTGACTATCGTGCTGGACCCGGGGCACGGAGGTACTGATCCGGGGGCTGTGAATGGTCGCTACAAAGAGGCTGAAGCGGCCTTGGGTATCGCAAACAAAATTGCGGACAAACTAAAGGCGAAAGGGCATCGCGTCGTGCTCACTCGAACGAAGGATCAGGCGCTTCTGCTTCAACAGCGATGCGACATTTCGAACGCTGCCAAGTCGGACGCGTTCATTTCGATCCACTGCAATAGCGCCGAGAACAAGGACGCAAGCGGAATCGAGACGTTCAAATATCCGGGTGTTGGAGGCGTGACGAAACGCCTTGCCGAAAACATCCAGAACGGTCTGGCTTCAAGCTTTCCTGAAGAAAAAGACCGAGGTGTCAAGGAGGCGAAGTACTACGTGCTGAAGCACACGAACGCACCGGCCGCACTCGTGGAGGTCGGGTTCATCTCGCATGACGAGACAGCCGAGAAACTGTTCCGCTTCAGCTACCAAGACAAGCTCGCGAGAGTGATCGCCGAAGGTATCGAAAAAACTTTTTCTTGAACGGGATATCAAAAATTCTTGTTCGCTATTAGGGTTTACGATATACTGATTAGGCATGTACAAGCTCAGACAGAAAGTGACGCGTAAGTATCACGAAGTCTCGGAAACGCCGTCACACCGGGCTTTGTCCGCCCAATCAAGTTACTGTTGTAGTAAATTCTGTAGCGTCCTACAAGACACGAGAAAAGCCCCTGAAACCTACTTGCGGCGCGGTTTCTGGGGCTTTTTAACTTTCAGAGAATTACGGGGAAACGCCCTGTTTTAAAGTGCGTAAGTGACACGTAAGTTACACGACACGCCTAGAAAAAAGCCTTTCGGCTTGACTTTCCCAGTTCACTGAATTGTCACACTATGTTCACTTGCAATTTGTCGATTGCTTCAATCAGGTCGTTGATGTCCTTGTGCGTGTAGTGCTCTGTGACGTTCGAATTCGAGTGGCCGACGATCCTTTTCAGGACCACTGAGTTCGACGATACGCCGCAAGAATCCATCAGAGAGACGAACGTATGTCGGAGCGCATGAGGCGTGTGCGAGACGCCCAGGCTCTCCATATACGGGTCGAAAAAGTGCTTCTTGTACTGGTCGTACTTAATAGGCTTGCCGTTCGCGTTTTCGATCAGGTGCTCGCCATCGAGGCGCTTTGACAGGATTGGTGCAAGCTCTCGGTGGATCGGCACGATCCGGTCTGCGTTTTCGGTCTTTGTCCCGCGCACGTGGATGATGCGCTGCGCAAGGTCCACGTCTTCAGTCTTGACCCCGAGGAGCTCTCCTATCCGCATGCCGGTGTAAAGCATGATGAGCACCGTGTCCGCAAGCCGCAGCTCGGCGTAGGACTTTTTGCCGGTCGGGAATTGCACCGCGAAGTCTTGCGAGCCAAATACAATGCCGAGCTCCTCTGCCGTGAAGAACTTTTCCTTCGCGGCTTTTTTCTTTTTGGGCGGTGTGATCACCAGGAACTGTGAGTAGTCTTTCGTGACGACGTCGTTCTCTATGCAGTACTTGAACGCGTTCTTGAAGATCGATTTCACCTTGCCCTGGCTCTCCTCCGACATGTGATTCATGCCATCGAGGATGTCCTGCATGTGGACTTTCTTGATGTCGGCCATCTGCATGTCGTAGAGCGGTGCGCAGCGCTTGTAAGCTGACCTTAGCCCTGCAGCGCTGCTCGGGTACTTCTTGAAGTGCGGCGGCGTCCAGATGTCCCAGACCTCAGCAAAGGTGAGCGTCTTTCTTGTGAGGTCGATCGGGTTCTGGTGATACTCGGCCAAAGCGATCATCGCTTCTTTTCGGCTTGCGTAATAACCAAGTGTGGACGTGAGCTGCTTTGCCTTTCCCGTCTCTTCGTTGATCTCCCATCCGGTCGTGATGCGTACCCAGAAGGGGCGGCGACGGTTCCCGGAAAGCTTTGTGATGCCGCCCATGCCGTTCGCGTTACGCATCGCCTCCACGCCCTTTCTCTTGATACTCCCTCAAGAAATTCTCCATTCCAATGCGCTCGGTTTTCGATAGCTGCTTGAGGAAATCCGTCTGAACTGGCAGGCCTATCAGCAACGCAGGATTCACTCTCAGTTCGACGGCCATATCCCTGAGGATGTTTCGCTTGATGTTCGTGACCTTTCCGCTTTCCCATTTTTGGACCGCAGCGGCCTGCACGCCAAGTCGCTCACCGAGTTCTGCCTGCGTCAGATTTCGAAGCATCCTCGCGCGTTTGATGATGTAGCCTATTTCTTTGTCGGATAAATACTCCATTAAACCCTCTCCCTTTGTTGTATAAATATCCAATTTGGATATTTATATCTAATTTAGATCATTTAATTTATCAAAGCAAGAGGAACGATTAACTTCCAAAAATTCACTATTGAACTCAATTGTCTGATTTCGTACTATTTTTTTGAAAGGCAGTGAGAGGCACCGTGCGATCGTGCGCGATTTTTTTTAACCGCAACTGTCTAAAAAAGATGAAAAAGGAGATGTTTTCCATTGAGAAACCTAACGGTGAACGATGTCGCTAAGGCGCTCAATAAGTCGCCCCAGTACATACGAATCTGTCTGCAAAAGGGATTGCTTCCGTTTGGAACGGCTGCAAAGATGCCGGGGAGCAATCAGTGGTCTTATTGTATCTTCCCAAAGAAGTTCAAGGAATACGTTGGCGATGAAGCCGTTTGAGAGAGCTGCGTTGAAGAGGGCACGCAGGGAAGCGGGGTTCACGCAGGCGGAGCTGGCCGCGCTTGTCGGATGCGGACAGCAAACAGTCTCAAAACATGAGAGCGGTGCCGCGACACCGGCGCACTTCAAGACGTTGCGAGCGTATGAGGAAGTGCTCGGCGTTCCGGCTTGCGAGCTCTTTCCGGACGTTTTCGGGGCGGAGGAATGAAAAAGGCCCCGCCGTGACAGTTCGGCGAGGCTATCGAATGAAATGAGGGGAGGAATTCGCTATCTCTAGTATGACATCCCCCGAAGAAAAAGCAATAAGCCCAAACATGTCGGGCGTAAAGCACCATTTCAGCGTGTCGGTTGCCGTCGAGGTCGGCGTCAACGCAGCCGTCGTTTTGGAGAACATCGCGTTCTGGGTCCGAGCGAACAGGAAAGCAGGTCGTCACAAGCACGATGGCAAGCACTGGACCTATGGCAGCACGCGTCACTTTGCCGAGCTCTTCGACTATCTGAGCGAGAAGCAGGTGAGGGGCGCTCTGGATAAGTTGATAACCTGTGGATACGTGGAAACAGGGAACTTCAACCGATCGGCATATGACCGGACCAGGTGGTTCACTCTGACCGAAAAAGGCGAGCGCGCGACCCAGGAGCGGCAGTCCGAAAAGCCGACAAAGGCGAAAGGTGCAGCCGGTAATGGGCGACCTATACCAGATAAAAACAAGAAATCGAAAACGGGATATATGACAGATGCAACGCCCGGGCACTACCGCCGGGACCCGTTTGACTTTTGAGGGAAGGAATGAGAATGAATGGCTTTGAGGGAAGTCGATCTTTCGCACATTCGCAACGGGCGCACGAAGCCCGCAATCTGCACCACACATGGTGCATTTACGGACACGGGAGTAATGATCCGCGACCGGATCATCTGGATGGGCTGTGCGCAGTGTGCGCTTGAAGCCCGCGACCGTGAGAACGCCAGACTGGCGAAAGAGGCTACAAAGCGCAGCGAGGCGGTGAAGGCTTGTCGCATCATCGGTGACGCGGCCATACCGGCTCGATACAGAGGCCGCACGCTTGAAGGCTATGTCGTGTCGAACGGTGGCCAACGTGCCGCGCTTGAGGCTTCAAGGGAGTACTTGCAGACAATCTGCGAGAACGACGACAGTGGTGCAAACCTGCTTTTCTACGGCACGTCTGGAACGGGTAAGACGCACCTTGCCATAGGAATCGCGCAGGCGTTGATCGAGCACGGCGGCTCTGCGCTCTATACGCGAGCGTCTCGGATCGCTCAGCGAATCAAAGAGACCTACGGACGCCAGTCGGATCGAAACGAGCGCGAGGTGTACGAGTCCTTTGCTACGCCTGACCTTCTTGTCATAGATGAAGTCGGCAGGCAGTTCGGGACCGATGCCGAGAAGCTGATGCTTTTCGAGGTGATCAACTCACGCTACGAGGCGCTGAAGGCGACGATCGTCATCAGCAATCTCTCTGGTGAAGCCTTGATGGACTACTTGGGCGAGGCGGCGATGGACCGGCTTCGCGAAGGAGGCCGTTCTGTGCTCTTCGACTGGACGAGCTATCGACGCCGAGGATATTGAATTACACGAGACCCCTTCGCGGGTCTCTTTTTGCATGGAGGCTTCGATGAACTGGAAGCTTTTTGTGCCGCTCGGGCTGTTTGCTGCGGGCGCTGTCGGCGGGTACATGTACGCGTCGCACGAGTACGGCGAGGAGATCGCCAATGTCAAACTTCAGGCCGCGATTGTTCGCGCAAACGATGGGAGAAAGGCTTATGAAAAACTTGTTGCTGCGCAAAACGCGCTTGATGCTTCTCGGCGCGATGCTGTGCGCCTCTCTGACGACCTTGACCGGGTGCAGCGTGCCTACAAAGATCGTGAGCGACGAGCCTCTGCCGACGCCTGCCGAGTGGAACGAGCCGCAGTCTCCGCGTGCGAAAAGCTACTCCTTGAAGGCGCAGGCTTGGTTGAAGGAGGTGGACGCATACTTCAAGACGTATCCGCGATTCACGACGCCAGAGTAACCCTGAACAAATGACCCCCCGTCTGGATGTTCAAACGGGGGCTATGGCGTATCTGTTGGGGATTAGGCGCGGTCTTCAAGGCGGGCAGCGATTTCGTCGCGTTCGTCGCAAAGCGCCAGGAATGCCTTGACAAGGCTTCGCCATTCTACTTTTTTCCCGGCTGCGTAAGCGTCAGCAGCCTCGTCGCTCTTGAGATCGATGGCGAGTTCGAGCTGTTCTAGGGCTTTTTCGAGTTCGCGGCGGCTGGTGTTGTTCGTCATGATTGTCTCCGGTGTTTGTGTTTCGGTAAGGTCATGTTCGCTCTGCACATCGGAGACATCAAGTTGGAATTAAACTTTCTTGCTGTGAATCATTCTTTCATGTCGGCAGG
Organism: Sutterella wadsworthensis 2_1_59BFAA; assembly: GCF_000297775.1. Taxonomy (GTDB): domain Bacteria; phylum Pseudomonadota; class Gammaproteobacteria; order Burkholderiales; family Burkholderiaceae_F; genus Sutterella; species Sutterella wadsworthensis_A. Next base: position 227,674 of record NZ_JH815513.1, on the reverse strand, counting down.
ATCGCGTCTGCCCACTGCTGCATGACTGGGCGACGTTGCTCAAGGAGGTCGGAGCGTTGGTAGGCTTGCACGACCTTGTCGCCCCGGACGTGCGCAAGTGCACGCTCTGCAAGGGCCTCATGTATGAAGTTCTCCTCGCACCAGTCTCGGAACGTTGATCTGAAGCCGTGCATCGTAAAGGCCTCACCGGTCGCCTTGCGGATAAAAGCCCGGGGGCTGTCGATGACCATTTCCTTACTTGATCGAGGCGCAGGGAAGAGAAGCTCAGACTTGTGTTCACAACGCTCGAGGACTGCTAGCGCCTGACGGGAAAGCGGAACACGGTGTTCAAGCCCGCACTTCATCCTGGAGGCGGGGATCGTCCAGATCGCGTGCTGGATGTCGATCTCGTCCCAACGTGCACACAGGAATTCCTGCACGCGTGTAGCTGTAAGAATGCCAAAAAGCACTGCGCGAGATACGACAGAAGTCTTTTTCGCCGTCTCCGGTGCAAAACTTTTCAGAATTTCAAGAGGCATTGCCTCATGGTGCTTGACTTCGTGGACTTTTGAGATCGGCGGCAGGAAGAAAGCTAGCCCGTCTTTCCAAGTGGCAGGGTTTGTTTGTATGAGTTCTTCAGCGATTGCTTGAGAGAAGAGACTTTCGAGGCGGCCTCGTAGGCGGCTGGCTGTCTCTGGCTTTTCTGTCCAGATCGGTTTGAGGACTTCGAGGATGTCTCCTCGCGTGATGTCCTTTACGCGAAGAGCACCGAGAACCGGGACGGCATAGGTTTCGATTGTGGACACCCACTGCGATGCGTGCTTTTCGTTTTTCCAGCGCTTGACGTTTTGAATGGTCGCGATTGCACCAGGATAGAACTCTTTGAAAGTGATGCTTTCTCGGGCGTCTTCTTCTGAAAGCTTTGATGATGACGGATCGATGCCGTCGGCCGCCATTGAGAGAATTTTTGCTGCCCGCGCTTTTGCAGACGTGATTGAAATGCGCGAGGCGCCACCGATCGACAAGTCTTTCCGTGTCCCCGCGAATCGGTAGCGGACAACCCACTGCCGGGAAGACTCAGAACGCACGAGAAGCATCAACCCACCGCCGAGCGAGTACCGGCCGGGTGGCAGCGTCATGAAATTTTTCGACGTGACTTGATCTTTCATATCTACCTTTGGGCGGTGAATCGCGTAAGACCCACCAGAGACCCACCGAAAAAAGACCCACCAAAAGACCCACCTCCACAGTCTATCGCATGGCGTAATATGTCGCAATCTGGCGGATTTTGGCGGAATCGACGAAAGTAGAATTCTGGAATGCGCTTGGTACTCAAGGTAAATAAAGAAAAACCCCGGAGCCTGAGAGGCTTCGGGGTCTGTGTTCTGGCGGAAGGGGAGGGATTCGAACCCTCGATACGGAATTTCCGTATGCCGCCTTTCCAGGGCGGTACATTCAACCACTCTGCCACCCTTCCAAGATGGAGCGAGCTGACGGTTTCGTCAGAGAGCGCAATTGTACAGTATATTTTTAAAGTCGTGTGAACTTTTTTCGGCTCCTGCCTCAAGGGCGTGCGGGAGGACGGTGATGGGAATCAAGATCTGCAACCTGTGCTGCGGTCACGGACATGTGTTCGAGGGATGGTTTCGCTCCGATGAGGAGCTGGAGGCGGACCTGAAGGAAGGCCGCATCGAGTGTCCCGTGTGCGGAGATCCGTGCGTTGCCAAGCGCCCGAGCGCTCCCAACTTTGTCAGAGTGCAGGGGACGACGAGGACGGACGTTGCGGCCGACGTCGCCGCCCGCGGCTGGGAGAGGGCCCGCGAAATGCAGGCGGACGCCATGAAGGTGCTGCGTGAGGCCGCCGCGATGGCCGAGGACGTCGGCGAGCGCTTTCCCGAAACTGTGAGAGACATTCATGACGGGCGCGCCGAGAGGCGCCTGGTGAAGGGCACCTGTTCGGGCGAGGAGGCTCAGGCGTTGCATGAGGAGGGCATTCCCGTGATGCCTCTCCCTGATGCGGTCTCTAGGCGGCTCAACTGAGCTCCTTTTCTGCAGCGCAGCGCGGCGTTGTACAATGCCGATACCCTTTCAAAACACTCTTTGACTTCGGAGACAGACATGCCCCAGCAAGCCCGTGACGCTGAATTCGCGCCTCACGCCGCCATCGACCTTCGCGACCAGAACAGCATGTTCCTTGCGCTCGAGGAGCTCGGAATCGCCTGCATGCAGGACGCCTGGATCCGCAGCAACGACCCCGGCCACAAGGATGCGGCCGCCGTCCACGAGCAGGCCGAGGAATTCCTCGCCGACATCCTGATGCTTCTTTCGACGGGCGGTGACGAGTCCCGCATCGTGCAGAACGGCTGGGCGGGCGCCGAGCTTGCGAAGCACCTGCGCACCTCGCTTCGTCAGGAACTTGCCGCCGAGACGGCCGCTCAGGGTCTTGAGGGCGGCACGGACGCCATGTCCGATGAGGCCGTGATCCGTCTTGCGCTCTCCTGCTATCTCAAGGACCTCGAGCTTCTGACGGCGCGCGATGCGCATGAGAAGATGCTCGGCCGCAAGATCGAGCCCAAGGAGTACATCGACTTCATGATCGGCTGGAGCGGTGTTTTCAGTGGTGCAAAGCCCTCTCTTGAGCTCCCGATGGCATTCATGATCTTCAAGGGTGCGCAAAAACACTGAGGAAAAAATCACGCGCACCATTTGCGCGCAAAACCTTGAAAACGATAGACTGACAGGCAGATCGGCGAGTTTGAGAGCGCCGGGCCCGTCAATATGGCCTGGGATCCGCACCTACCGGATCCTTCAGGCCATTTTTTCGTGTTCCGGAAAGACGCTTGAAGCCGACGAAATCCCCCCAAAGCCAACCCGGAGAAAAACATGGAAACAGGAACGGGAGTCAACGCACTGACAATCGTCTTTGCCGCGCTCTGTATCTTTGCCATTGCTTACCGCTTCTACGGTCTCTTCATCGCGACCAAGGTCCTCAGCCTCAATGAAGCCCGCAAGACGCCTGCCGTCAAGTACAGCGACGGGCAGGACTATGTCCCGACCAACAAGTACGTGCTCTTTGGCCACCATTTCGCAGCCATTGCGGCAGCCGGCCCGCTTCTCGGCCCAGTTCTCGCAGCGCAGTTCGGCTACATGCCGGGCCTGCTCTGGATTCTGATCGGCTGCGTGCTCGCAGGCGGCGTGCACGACATGGTCGTGCTCTTCTGCTCCGTGCGCCACCGCGGCCGCTCGCTCGCCTACATCGCGACGCAGGAGATCGACAGGACGACGGGCTTCGTCGCCTCGTGGGCCGTCCTCGCGATTCTGATCCTGACGCTCGCGGGCCTCTCGATCGCCGTGGTCAACGCCATGCACAACTCGCTCTGGTCGACCTACACGGTCGCCGCGACGATTCCCATCGCCATTCTGATGGGCCTCTACATGCAGATCTGGCGCAAGGGCGACGTGGTCGGCGCGACGGTCATCGGCGTCGTGCTCCTCTTCCTCTGCATCCTTTCCGGTCCGTGGGTCGCCGCCCATCCCGAATACTTCGGCTGGCTCGACATCGACCGCAAGGCGATGAGCATCCTCATCCCGATCTACGGCTTCTTCGCCTCCGTTCTTCCCGTGTGGCTCCTGCTGCTGCCGCGCGACTACCTCTCCACCTTCCTCAAGATCGGCACGATCGGCGCCCTCGCCATCGGCATCGCCTTCGTGATGCCGAACTTCCAGATGCCGGCCTTCACGGACTTCATCCACGGCGGCGGCCCGATCGTGGGCGGTCCCGTCATTCCGTTCATCTTCATCACGATCGCCTGCGGCGCGCTCTCGGGCTTCCACGCCACGATCGGCACGGGTACGACCCCGAAGATGGTCGGCAACGAACGCGACGTGCTCTTCGTGGGCTACGGCGCCATGCTGATGGAAGGCTTCGTGGCCATCATGGCCCTTGTCGCCGCCTGCGTGCTGGTGCCCGCCGACTACTTCGCCATCAATGCGCCCGCCGAGAAGTTCCAGGCGCTCGGCATGGCCGTGCAGGAGCTTCCGCGCCTTGAAGCCGAGGTTCAGGAAAGTCTGATGGCCCGTCCGGGCGGCAGCGTCTCGCTCGCCGTCGGCATGGCCCACATCTTCTCCAAGATCCCGTTCATGGAACACCTGATGGCCTACTGGTACCACTTCGCCATCATGTTCGAAGCCGTCTTCATTCTGACGGCCGTGGACGCCGGCACCCGCGTCGGCCGCTTCTTCCTTCAGGAAATGATCGGCAAGGTCATCCCGAAGTTTGCGGACAAGGAATGGGTTCCGGGTGTGATCATCACCTCGGTGCTCTTCACGGGCTCCTGGGGATATCTCGTTTACTCGGGCGACATCGGCTCCATCTGGCCGCTCTTCGGCATCTGCAACCAGCTGCTCGCCAGCGTGACGCTTCTGATCGGCACCACCGTGATCCTGCGCATGAACAAGGCGAAGTACGCCTGGATCACGGGCGTGCCCGGCCTCTTCATGACCGTCATCACGTTTTGGGCGGGCATCTGGCTCATCGTCAACCAGTACCTGCCAGGCGGCAAGATCCTGCTTGCCACGCTCTCCGTGATCGTCATGCTCCTCATGCTCTTCGTGATCTACGGCACGCTGCGCCGCTGGTTCGCGCTCCTTGCGATCCACACGACGACGAAGGACGAGTACGGCGAAGACGTGAAGGTCGTGGTTCAGGAATAATCCTCCAGACTTCCGCTTCGTGAAGCATGCAGGCCCGCCGGTCGAAGGACTGGCGGGCCTGCTTTTGGAGAGTCCGATTTTCGGTAAACTGTGGTCACCTATCATTCGGGTCCCGCCATTCCGGAGGGACCTTCCAGCATTCGGGAGACAGCACCGTGCCGAGCAATCAGTACGAGACCCTGATGCGCCACGTATACGAACACGGCACGCACAAGTCCGACCGCACAGGCACCGGCACGCGATCCGTCTTCGGCTACCAGATGCGCTTCAATCTGGCGGAAGGCTTTCCGCTTGTCACGACGAAGAAGCTTCACCTTCGCTCGATCATTCACGAACTGCTCTGGTTCCTTCAGGGCAGCTCCAACATCAAGTACTTGCACGACAACGGCGTGACGATCTGGGACGAGTGGGCCGACGAGAACGGCGACCTCGGCCCCGTCTACGGCGTCCAGTGGCGCAGCTGGCCCGCACCCGACGGCAGCCACGTCGACCAGATCGAGAACCTGATGCAGCAGCTCAGGACCAATCCCGACAGCCGCCGCATGATCGTGTGCGCCTGGAATCCGGGCCTCGTGGACCAGATGGCGCTTCCGCCCTGCCACTGCCTTTTCCAGTTCTACGTGGCCGACGGCAGGCTCTCCTGCCAGCTCTACCAGCGCTCCTGCGACATCTTCCTCGGCGTGCCCTTCAACATCGCGAGCTACGCGCTGCTCACGCACATGGTGGCGCAGCAGGCGGGCCTCGAGGTCGGAGACTTCGTCTGGACGGGCGGCGACTGCCACCTCTATGACAATCACATGGAGCAGACCGAGCTTCAGCTCTCCCGCGAGCCGCGTCCCTATCCGCAGCTCGTGATCAGGCGCAAGCCCGACTCCATCTTCGACTACAGGTTCGAGGACTTCGAAATCACCGGCTACGATCCGTGGCCCCACATCAAGGCGCCCGTCGCCGTCTGAGGAGAGACTCATGAAGATCGCACTCATCGTCGCAGCCGCACGCAACGGCGTCATCGGCAGCGGCAACAAGATGCTCTGGCGCGTGCCCGAGGACTTCGCCCACTTCAAGCGCACCACGATGGGCCATCCCATCGTCATGGGCCGCAAGACCTGGGAGTCCATCGGCCGTCCGCTTCCCGGCCGCCGCAACGTGGTCGTCACGCGCAATGCGGACTACCGCGCCGAAGGCGCCGAAGTGGTTCCTTCCCTCGAGGAGGCCTTCAGGACGCTCGCTGACACGGACACCGTCTTCGTGATCGGCGGCGGCGAGATTTACCGTCAGGCTCTTCCGTCGGCCGACGTCGTGTGGCTGACGAAGATCGACGCCGACTTCGAGGGCGACACGACCTTCCCCGAGCTCCCCGAGTCCGAATGGACCACCGAGGTGCTCGAAATGCTCGAGCCGACCGAGTCCCGCTCCTTCGAGGTGACCTTCTGCCGCTGCGAACGCCGCGCCTGACGACCTCCTGAGGACGGACGCAGGAAAAGACAGGGCCCGCATGGAACGCAGCTTCCACGCGGGCCTTTTCATGCGAATGAAGACCTCATGCACGGGGTTGTGGGTAAGTTATCCACAGAAAATGTGCATAAAGGTTGAAAAAGCGGGGTCTTCTACGGGGATAACCCTGCAAAATATGATTGATGCAGTTTGCATAAATTTTGTGCAAACGTGGGTTGTCCACAGGAGTTTCGTGCTGAAAAATTAGAAGGCCTGAAATCGCCTGAAAAAGTGTAACGAAAAAGCCGCTGTTTTCAGACGAAAACAGCGGCTTTGGAATGGCTGGTGCGGTAGGCAGGATTCGAACCCACGACCCTCTGGTTCGTAGCCAGATACTCTATCCAACTGAGCTACTACCGCACACTTGTGTTCTACAGAGTTGATGGTGCGGTAGGCAGGATTCGAACCCACGACCCTCTGGTTCGTAGCCAGATACTCTATCCAACTGAGCTACTACCGCGTCAAAACTGTAGGAGCAGAATATTAGCGAACCCGAAGAAAAAAGGCAAGGCTTTTTGTGAAAATACCGCAAATGTGGTATCTGTTTCCTTCCTGTTCAGTCGATTTGCTTGCGGGACAGTCTTTTCGGACGGGCATGAAAAAAGGCCCCCGAAGCGGATGCTTCAGGGACCTTGATCAGGGTTCGGACCGGCCGGAGGTCAGTCCTCGCGGCGCCTGATGACGGTGACGTATTCGCCCGCCGCCTCGTCCGTGTTTTGGCTCACGAGCTCGTGGCCCGTCTGGCGGCAGAATTCCGCCAGATCGGCCAGGCTGTGCCTGTCGGTGCTGACGACGCGCAGGAGGGTGCCGCCCGCCATCTTGGCGAGGGCCTTCTTGGCGCGCAGCACCGGCATCGGGCAGTTGAGGCCGGGCAGGCAGAGGTCGACGACTTCGAGCGTTTCGGTCATCGTGCGTCCTCAGAGCTTGGCTTCGACCCAGGCCTGAACGTCGGCGAGCGCGGCGTCGAGGCCTTCGGCGCTCTGGGCGCCGGCCATGGCCATGTCGGGCTTGCCGCCGCCCTTGCCGCCGAGCTTCTGCGCGACGGAGTTGACGAGTTCGCCGGCCTTGACGCGGTCGGTGAGGTCGCGGCTGACGCCCGCGGCGAGCTGGACGCGGCCTTCGGCGCTGACGGCGGCGAGGACGGCCACGGCGGTGCCGAGCTTGTCCTTGACCTTGTCCATTGTTTCGCGCAGGGCCTTGGCGTCGGCGCCGTCCATGCGGGCGGCGAGGACCTTGATGCCCTTCACCTCGATGGCCTTTTCAAGGAGCGTGTCGCCCATGCGGTTGGCCATCTGGCTCTTGAGCTGTTCGAGCTGCTTTTCGAGGGCCTTGACGTTGGCCATCATGTCGTCGATCTTGGACGGCAGGTCGCAGGCCTTGACGTTGAAGCGGAAGGCGGCCTGGCCGAGGAGGGCGGCGTTCTTCTGGGCTTCGGCAAGGGCGTTCATGCCCGTGACGGCCTCGATGCGGCGGATGCCGGCGGCAACGCCCGCTTCGCCGAGGATCTTGAAGGAGCCGATGTCGCCCGTGCGCACGACGTGCGTGCCGCCGCAGAGCTCGACGGAGTTGCCGATCGTCTCAACGCGGACGATGTCGCCGTACTTTTCGCCGAAGAGCATCGTGGCGCCGGTCTTGCGGGCTTCTTCAAGCGGCAGGACTTCGGCCTTCGTGGCCGTGTTGGCGAGGATCTGCTCGTTGACGAGGTCTTCGACGCGGGCGATCTGCTCGGTCGTCATGGCCTGGCTGTGGGAGAAGTCGAAGCGCAGCTCGGTCGGGGAGACGAGGGAGCCCTTCTGTTCGACGTGCTCGCCGAGGACCTTACGCAGGGCCTGCTGGAGAAGGTGGGTCGCTGAGTGGTTGCGCTGCGTGGCGTGGCGGCGGTCGGCGTCGACCGTCAGGCGGAACTTGTCGCCCACGGCGATGCGGCCTTCCTCGACGTGGCAGGAGTGGCCCGTGACCTTGCCCTTGACGCGGATCGTGTCGAGCACGCCGGCGAGGGAGGCGTCGTTGCGACAGTGGCCGCGGTCGCCGACCTGGCCGCCCTGTTCGGCATAGAACGGGGTGCGGTCGAAGACGACGATGCAGTCGTCGCCCGCTTCGGCGAGTTCGACGGCCTGCCCGTCCTTGTAGACGGCGAGAACCGTGGCTTCGTTCTCTTCGAGCGTTTCGTAGCCGGTGAAGACCGTGTCGGCGCCCGTGTATTCGAGGCCGGCGGCCATCTTGAACTTGGCGCTGGCGCGGGCGGCCTCGCGCTGGCGGGCCATGGCGGCGTCAAAGCCGTCGAAGTCGATCTTGACGTCGCGTTCGCGGCAGACGTCGCCCGTCAGGTCGGCGGGGAAGCCGTAAGTGTCGTGCAGCTTGAAGACGACTTCGCCGTCAAGCACGCCGTCCTTGGAGCCGGCAATGGCGGCGTCGAGGATTTCCATGCCCTTGGAGAGCGTGAGGAAGAAGCGGCGTTCCTCTTCTTCGATGACCTTCTCGATGCGCGGATTGTTGATTTCCGGATAGGCTTCGGCCATTTCGGCGCGAACGGCGTCGACGAGCTTGTAGAAGAAGGGCTTGCGGGCGCCGAGCTTGTAGCCGTGGCGGATGGCGCGGCGGCAGATGCGGCGCAGCACGTAGGCGCGGCCTTCGTTGCCCGGGACGATGCCGTCGGCGACGGAGAACGTGCAGGCGCGGATGTGGTCAGCGATCACCTTGAGGGACGGGGATTCCGGATCGACGGCTTCGCCGCTCGTCTCCTCAAGGACGCGCTTGACGCTGGCGAGCAGGTTCTTGAAGAGGTCGATGTCGTAGTTGTTGTGCACGCCCTGGAGAACGGCGGCAATGCGCTCAAGACCCATGCCCGTGTCGACGGAGGGCTTCGGAAGCTTGTGCATGACGCCGCGCTCGTCGCGGTTGAACTGCATGAAAACGAGGTTCCAGATCTCGATGTAGCGGTCGCCGTCTTCCTCGGGGCTCCCCGGAGGGCCGCCCTGGATCTTGTCGCCGTGGTCGTAGAAGATTTCGGTGCAGGGACCACACGGCCCCGTGTCGCCCATCATCCAGAAGTTGTCGGACATGTAGCGGGCGCCCTTGTTGTCGCCGATGCGGACGATGCGCTCGGCGGGAACGCCGACTTCCTCGTGCCAGATGTTGTAGGCCTCGTCGTCCTCGGCATAGACCGTGACCCAGAGCTTTTCGGCGGGCAACATGAAGTGCTTCGTCAGGAGCTCCCAGGCGAAGTTGATGGCGTCATGCTTGAAGTAGTCGCCGAACGAGAAGTTGCCGAGCATCTCGAAGAACGTGTGGTGGCGGGCGGTGTAGCCGACGTTGTCAAGGTCGTTGTGCTTGCCGCCGGCGCGGATGCACTTCTGGGACGTCGTGGCGCGGGTGTACGGGCGCTTGTCGAAGCCGAGGAACACGTCCTTGAACTGGTTCATGCCGGCGTTCGTGAAGAGAAGCGTCGGGTCATGGGCGGGGACGACCGGGCTCGAGGCGACGATCGTGTGGCCCTTGCTTTCGTAGAAGTTCAGAAAGGTGCGGCGAATGTCTGCGACTTTCATAAATGGGTTTTCGGGACTCCCTGTCAGGCGGCGTGCGCCTGGTCAGGGCCGTTCCATCTCCTATAGGTTTTTGTCAATTCGGTGCCGTGCAGCTGCATCCGGAGGCGGGATGCTCCGGCCGGCGGCGGGAACGGAGGTCGGTCTGCCTGTGGCGGCGACGGCGAGCTCCGAGGCGGCCCGCTCTGGCTGACGGCCGGCAGTGCCGGCCGCGGCATGAACGGTGTGTCGGGAGCCTTCGTGAAGACTCGGGACGAAAACTCATATTTTACCCCCATCGCATGGGTTCGGCCCTGCAACTCCCTGTCGGAATGCGGATTTTCATGCCCTGAGGGTCGAAACGGGGGCCGGATCGTGCAAAAAGGAGACGCCCGCCTCACGGGAGGCGGGCGTCGGAGGGTGCGGGCGTCGTCTCCGGGCGTCCTGAGACGCCCGGCGGGACGCGCCGTGCCGGGCCGCTTAGGCGATGCGGGAGTAGCCGCCCGCGCGGGTGGATTCGCGCAGGTAGCGGTCGAAGTGCATCGCGACGGCGCGCACGAAGATCTTGCCCTTGGCGGAGACGACGAGGCGGTCGTCGTAGAGCTCGACGAGCTCGTGCTTCACGTAGGGCTTCATCTTGCCGAGCTCGTAGGCGAACGTTTCGTCGAACTTGATGCCGAAGCGTTCCTCGACGTCGCGCTTGCGGAGCTCGAAGTTGCACATGATCGTCATGATCACGTAGCGGCGCATTTCGTCGTCGGCGTTGAGCAGGTAGCCGCGGTTCGTGGCGAGGCGGCCCTCGCGGATGGCGGCGTAGTAGTCCTCAAGCTCGCGCGGGTTGCAGGCGTAGGCGCTGCCGATCTTGGAGATGCTCGAGACGCCGAGGGCGATCATGTCGCATTCGGCCTTTGTCGAGTAGCCCTGGAAGTTGCGCTGCAGGGAGCCTTCCTTCTGGGCTACGGAGAGTTCGTCGGTCTCCTTGGCGAAGTGGTCCATGCCGATGTAGCGGTAGCCGTTGGCCGTCAGGCGCTTGATGGCGTCGAACATGATGTTGACCTTTTCGACCGTATCGGGAAGGTCGGCGGGCAGGATGCGGCGCTGCGGCTTGAAGTGGTTCGGCAGGTGGGCGTAGTGATAGAGCGCGATGCGGTCGGGGGAGAGCTCGAGCACCTGGTCGATCGTCTTCTCGAACGTGCCGCGGTTCTGCTTGGGCAGGCCGTAGATGAGGTCCATGTTGATGGACTCGAAGCCGTTTTCGCGGGCGGCCTCCATCGTGGCCTTCGTCATCTCGAAGGGCTGGATGCGGTTCACGGCCTTCTGGACGTCGGGGTTGAAGTCCTGGACGCCGAGGGACATGCGGTTGAGGCCCAGATCGTGCAGGTGCTTGACCTTGTCGGCGTCGCAGGTGCGCGGGTCAACCTCGATCGAGAACTCGCCGCCCTGGGCGAGCGGGAAGCGCTTCGTGAGCGTCTCCATCATGAGCGTGAGCTCGTCGTTCGTGAGGAAGGTCGGCGTGCCGCCGCCGAAGTGGAGCTGCTCGAGCTCGGTGGAGCCCGTGACGGCCTCTTTCACGAGGTCGGCTTCGCGGCCGATCATCTCGATGTACTCGGCGCTGCGGGAGTGGTCGCGCGTGACGATCTTGTTGCAGCCGCAGTAGAAGCAGACGTCGTTGCAGAAGGGAACGTGCACGTAGAGCGAGAGGTCGGCGGGCTCCTTCGCGTCAGCGCGGCCGGCGAGGGCCTTGCGGTAGTCTTCGGCACCGAAGCTCGCGTTGAATCGGTCGGCGGTCGGATACGACGTGTAGCGGGGGGCGGGCACGTCGAATTTGCGCAGGAGGTCCATTTCGGGCAGTTCAACGCCGCTGGTTGCAGGATTCGTCATCTGAGGATTTTCCTTGGTCTGTGACTTAAGTTAAACTTCCTGATATTATTGAGGCCGTAGATCGCTTTTCTTTGACTCACGTCAACAAGCGCTCGCGTCGGAAGTGCTGTGTGACGGCACTTCGACGACAGAAAGGGTCCGTGCTTCAGGATGCATGTGGGCATTCTAGACGCGGCAGATTATTTCTAGATTATTGAACGCGAGAACGCGGCCGCGGACTGGGCGGCCGGCGGTCTTGGTTTCATCGAGGGGAGTGGCCTGACTTCGGGCCTTCCTCAGCAACGGGGGCAAGATGAATATCACGACACTGCGCATTGGCTGTTCGAACTGCAACCTGAGAGAGGTCTGCATGCCGCTCGGCCTTACGCTCAAGGATATGGAGACGGTGGAGGAGCTTGTCTCCGCCCGCCGCCGCATCCGTCGCGGCGAGGCGCTCTACCGTGCCGGCGACTACTTCAACAATCTCTATGTGGTTCGCCTCGGCTTCCTGAAGAGCACCGTCATGAGCAGCGACGGTCGCGAGCAGGTCACCAACTTCTTCATGGCCGGCGAGATGATCGGCCTTGATGGCATTTCGAGCAACGTCTACTCCTGCGACGTCGTCGCGCTCGAGGACACGGAGGTCTGCGTCCTCCCCTTCGACCGCGTCGAACAGGCGACGACCACGATCCAGACGATGGGCAAGCACTTCCAGAAGCTGCTCTCTCGCGAAATCGTGCGCCAGCACGGCGTGATGCTGCTGCTCGGCTCCATGCACGCCGAGGAGCGTCTTGCCGCCTTCCTCCTGTCGCTCTCCCAGCGCTTCGAAAACCGCGGCTACTCCCGCAGCGAGTTCGTGCTGCGCATGACGCGCGCCGAAATCGGCTCCTACCTCGGCCTCAAGCTCGAGACCGTGAGCCGCGTGCTCTCGCGCTTCTCCCATGACGGCCTCATCGAGGTCAACCAGAAGCACGTCCGCATCTTCGACCCCGAGGGCCTGCGCGCCATCGTCTCGGCGGTCGACCTCGACCACTCGCCCTCGCCCGTCACGGCCTCGCCCATGAAGATCCAGAAGGCCTGATGGCCACGCCCTGCAGGACATGAAGAAGCCCGCCTTTCCTGATGGAAATGGCGGGCTTTTGAGTCTTCATTCGGGCCCTCATTCAGGCCCTTCCTGAGACTTCAGACGTCGGGTGCGTGCCTCAGAGCGACGGGCGCACCAGGTCGAGCCTGTCGGTGCACAGGCCGTCGACGCCCCACGAGAAGAGCTCGCGGGCGCGGCGCGGATCGTTCACCGTGTAGCAGAAGAGCCAGTAGCCCAGGGCCTTCACCTCGCGTGCGAATTCAGGCGTCAGGCGGCGCTGGTTGCAGTGAAGCGCCACGCACTTCATCTCCTCGAGCACCTCGCGCCAGTTTTCGGGCAGCTCGTCGACGAGGAAGCCGCGCGGAATGTTGGGGGCGGTCTCCATCGCGCCGCGAAGGGCTTCGGGCTTGAAGGACGAGAAGAGCGGAGCATCGGGCACGATGCCCGCCTGAGTGGCGCCGCCCTCGCGCACGAGGTCGGCATAGAGCTCGCCCGTCAGGCGGCCGACGACGCGGCCCGTCTCGAGCTCGGCGCCCTTGGCAGGCTTGATCTCGATGTTGAGCCAGACGCGGTTGGCGCGGCACCAGCGGACGGCCTGCTCGAAGCCTGCGGGAGGCACGCCCGTGTACTGCGGCGCAAACCAGCTGCCCGCGTCAAGCGACCTGATCTCGAGGCTCGTGAGCTCGGGCACGGAGCGTGTGTCGCGGATCGTGCGGCCGAAGCGCTCGTCGTGCATCAGGACGGGAACGCCGTCCTTGGCGAGCATGGCGTCCGTCTCGAAGGCGTGGAAGCCGTGGTGAAGACCGGCGCGGAAACCCTCGAGGGTGTTTTCAGGCGCCATCGTGCCCGCACCGCGGTGGGCGGAGACGCGGGCATAGGGCCAGGGATGAACGGATTGCATGATGATGTGTCCTCATGTCGGGGCGACGGTCGGGATCCGCCGCCTTTTTCAACAAGGCAATTGTAGGCTCGCCAACGATTTTCATAGTGGTGAATACCTAGGGCGAAAACCCTAATATGCGCTCGAAACGCCTGTGATAGAGGTTGTTGCGGGTGCGCCTAAAACAAAGTGCCTAGTTTTGCCATTTCCCGTCCATAGCGTATATGCTTGGAACAACTTCATCTCTCAGAGGAGAAATCAATATGATTCAACGTCGCACTCTTATCGGTGCCATCGGCGCGGTGGCACTCTCCAGTGCCTCCTATTTCCCGATGACAGCCTGTGCGGCCATGCCTCGGGGTGAAGGTTCGGATCCGATCCGCATCGTCGTGCCGTACCCGCCGGGAGGTCCTCTCGACGTCTCCGCCCGCACGATCGCGGAAGCCGTCGTCGACACGCTCGGCAACGTCATCGTCGACAACCGTCCCGGTGCGGGCGGCGGCGTCGGCATGGGCTACGTCAAGCGTCGTCCCGGCGACGGCCGCACGCTTGTCGTGGGCGCGGTCGCCACGCATGCGATCAACCCGCATCTCTACAAGCGCCTGCCCTATGACGCGAAGAAGGACTTCAAGGCCGTGACGCTCATCGCCCACGTGCCCAACGTCCTCGTCGTCACGCCCGAGTTCTCGCAGAAGACGGGCGTCAAGACGGTCCAGAATCTCGTCGAATACGCGAAGAAGAACCCCGGCAAGCTCAACTACGCCTCCGGCGGCAACGGCAGCGCGGGCCACATGGCCGGCGAATGGCTCAAGCAGATCAAGGACATCGACATGGTCCACGTCCCGTTCGCGGGTGCCGCCGCCGCGCAGCTCTCCGTGCTCGCGGGTCAGACCGACCTGATCTTCGACAACCTCGCGAGCGCCACCGCCAACATCCGCGCGGGCAAGCTCCTGCCGCTCGCCGTCACGACGAATGTGCGCGCAAAGGCGCTGCCCGACGTCCCGACGATGCAGGAGGCGGGTGTCCCCGACTTCGACATCTCCACGTGGTACGGCCTCTTCGTGCCCGCCTCCACGCCCGACGACGTGGTCGCGCACCTCAACAAGGCGATCACGGGAGCCCTCAGGTCCGCGCCCGTTCAGGAAAGGCTTGAAAAGCTCGGCGGCGTCGCCTCTCCGACAACGCCCGAAGAGTTCCAGGAGCTCGTGACAAGCGAAAGCGAGAAGTACGCAAGGCTTGTCAAGCTTTCCGGCGCACGCGTCGACTGACGCAGGGCGCAGCTCGAATGGAAGGCCTCGAATCCCAAGGAATCGAGGCCTTTTTTCTCATTCGCTAGAATCAAGGCTCGCTGTTCAACGAAAACAATGACTAACGCACGGCGCAGCCGCGCGGCCCGGACGGCCGTGCGGCTGACGCAGACCCCTTGAAATGATGATCAAAAACAAAAAGGACTTCTGGGCAGGCATATTCTTCATCGCTTTCGGCGCCGGCGCCGCGGCCGTTGCCCAGGAGAATGCGCTCGGCACGCTCTCGCGCATGGGGCCCGGCTTCTTCCCGACGGCCCTTGGCGTCATTCTGGCCCTGCTCGGCTGCTGCCTGAGCCTTCGCGCTCTGCTCTTCTCCGGTTATGGCGACGGCTCCCTCGAAGGCGTCAACTGGGGCGTACTCGGATTCATCCTCGGCAGCGTCGCGGTCTTCGCCGTCTCGCTCCTCGAGCTCGGCGTCCTGCTCTCCATCGCCCTCATGATCGTGATCTCGTCGCTTGCCAGCGGACGCTTCCGTGCAAGGGAGGTGGCGGTGCTCACGGTCTTCATGTGCCTTCTCTGCTGGGTGATCTTCATCTTCGGCGTGGGCCTTCAGGTGCCGGTTCTGCCGGCCTTCCTCTGAGGGAGGTGCGCACATGGATCTCGTCTCCAACCTGCTGCTCGGCTTTCAGAACGCCGTCACGCTTCAGAATCTTCTCTACTGCTTCACGGGCGTCTCCGTGGGCACGCTCATCGGCGTGCTGCCCGGCATGGGGCCCGTTGCCACCGTGGCGATGCTCCTGCCGATCACGTACGCGCTCGACCCGTCGGCCGCCCTCATCATGCTTGCGGGCATCTACTACGGCGCCCAGTACGGCGGCTCCACGACGGCCGTCCTCGTCAACATTCCGGGCGAGGCCGCCGCAGTGGTGACCTGCATCGACGGCCACAGCATGGCCAAGAAGGGTCGCGCGGGCGCGGCGCTCGGCATTGCGGCCATAGGCAGCTTCATCGCGGGCACCTTCGCCACGATGCTGATCGCGGCCTTCGCGCCGCCCCTGACCGAGCTCGCCTTCGAGTTCGGCCCCGCCGAGTACTTCAGCCTGATGGTGCTCGGCCTCGTGGGCGCCGTGGTGCTCGCCAACGGCTCGCTTCTCAAGGCCGTCTGCATGATCTTCGTGGGCCTCATCCTCGGCCTCGTGGGCTCGGACATCAATTCGGGCGCGCTGCGCTACACGTTCGGCGTCGACGAGCTGATGGACGGCATCGACTTCGTGGCGATCTCGATGGGCATCTACGGCTTCGCGGAGATCATGAAGAACCTCGAGATCAGCCAGACGCGCAGCCTCGTGCCCGTCAAGGTCGAGAGCGTGCTCCCGACGAAGGAGGACCTCAAGGTGTCGGCGGGCCCGATCGCCCGAGGAACGCTGCTCGGATCCTTCCTCGGCATCCTGCCGGGCGGCGGCGCGCTTCTCTCGTCCTTTGCGTCCTACACCCTCGAGAAGAAGCTCGCGGGCGAACGCGCAGAACCCGCCTTCGGACAGGGCAACATCCGCGGCGTGGCGGGCCCCGAGTCCGCCAACAACGCGGGCGCCCAGACGAGCTTCATCCCGATGCTCACGCTCGGCATCCCGTCCAACGCCGTCATGGCGCTCATGATCGGCGCCATGATGATCCATGACATTACGCCTGGCCCCCAGGTGATGAACACCGACCCCGAACTCTTCTGGGGCCTCATCGTCTCTATGTGGATCGGCAACCTCATCCTGATCGTCCTCAACCTGCCGATGATCGGCGTCTGGGTGCAGCTCCTGCGCGTGCCGTACCGCTGGCTCTATCCCGCGATCCTCGCCTTCTGCTGCATCGGCGTCTACTCGATCAACAACAACGTCTTCGACGTGTGGATGACGATCGGCTTCGGTGCGCTGGGCTATCTCTTCAACAAGCTCGGCTGCGAAAGCGCGCCCCTCATTCTGGGCTTCATCCTCGGTCCCATGATGGAGGAGAACATGCGCCGCGCGCTTCTGCTCTCGAGGGGCGACATGAGCTGCTTCCTCACGAGCCCGCTCTCGGCGGCGTTCCTTGCGCTGAGCGTCCTTCTGCTGCTTCTCGTGCTCGCCCCGGCCGTGCGCTCGGGCCGCGAGACGGCCTTCAGGGAGGACTAGCTTCGGTCGAGACATGAACGAGCACGACGAACCTGAGGCAAGGGGGCCGGCGGAATGATCCGCCGGCCCCCTGCCGTTTTCAGGGCGAAAAAAATCCCCGCGTCCTTTCGGAACGCGGGGCAAACCCTCATTGTTAGCGGTATCCAACCGATTCAGGAGACTCAGCACTTGCGTGCTTCGTTGAGTAGAAGATTACAGGCAGAGGGCTCCGGGATGTTTTTCCTTGAGTCATTGTCCGTAAGAGAATGTAATTCCCGTTTTCGGTTGAAATTTGCTCGAATTGCTGGACATCAGGTGTTTTCGACGTCCGGCTGCGCAAAACTTTGTTGCGCGGCGGGGATTCGTGAAACAAGCTGTCCGATCGTCAGAGGTCGTAGCTCACCCTGGCGTCGTGCACGAGGGCCATGGCGTTCGGAGCGATTTCGCCTGCGGTGAAGCCCGCTTCGAGGCCCTCGGCGGAGAGGCCGTGGAAGTAGACGGCGGCGAGCACGGACTCGACCATGTCGTAGCCCTGGGCGAACATGGCGCCGATCATGCCGGCGAGGACGTCGCCCGAGCCGCCCGTGGCGAGCATGGGGCTGCCGGTCGGGTTGATCCAGGTGCGGGAGCTGCGCATCGAGATGACGGTGCCCGCGCCTTTGAGGACGACGATGGCGCCAGTCTGGACGGCGAGCTCGCGGCAGGCGGCGACGCGGTCGGCGGTGACGCCGGCGGTGTCGCGGCGCAGCAGGCGGGCGGCTTCGCCCGGGTGCGGCGTGAGGACGGTCGGGGCGCGGCGGGCGAGCACCATGTCCTGAAGCTTGATGTCGGCGGCGATGATGTTGAGCGCGTCGGCGTCAAGGATGAGCGGCTTCTGGCAGTTGAGGGCCTCGATGACGCGGGCCTTCGCTTCGGCGGAGGTGCCAAGGCCGCAGCCGAGGACGATCGCGTCGAAGTCCTCAAGATTGACGGGCTTGGTCGCGAACATAATTTCCGGATAGACCATGTCGACGTGCGGCGCATGCTCGGCGCGGCATTCGAGCGTGACGCGGCCGGCGCCCGAGATCAGGGCGGCGCGGGCGGCGAGGATCGAGGCGCCGATCATGCCGTCGGTGCCGCCGATGACGGCCACGCTGCCGTAGTCGCCCTTGTGGGAGTTCTTGACGCGGGGACGAAGAACGCGCGGGAATTCGTCGGTGCCGATCACGGAGAGCGGGGAGAGCGGAACGGAGACGTCGAGCTCGTTGAGGACGATCTCGCCGGCGGCGTCGGCGCCTTCGCACATGTAGAGGCCGGATTTGACGCAGAGGAACGTGATCGTCACGTCGGCGCTGCAGCCGGGAT
Organism: Sutterella wadsworthensis 2_1_59BFAA; assembly: GCF_000297775.1. Taxonomy (GTDB): domain Bacteria; phylum Pseudomonadota; class Gammaproteobacteria; order Burkholderiales; family Burkholderiaceae_F; genus Sutterella; species Sutterella wadsworthensis_A. The sequence continues at coordinate 209,411 of NZ_JH815513.1, read as the reverse complement.
AGCTGCCGGTCCAGTGACCCGTGACGGGGTTGAGACCGGACGGAATGTCGAGCGAGACCTTGAGGGCCTGGCGTTCGTTGAACCAGAGGACGGCGTCGAGGCAGTCACCCGTGATCGGCTTGGCAAGGCCCGTGCCGAAGAGACCGTCGACGACGCAGTCGGCCTTTTCCGTCATGTACGGATCGTCATAAGTCGTGCCGCCGGCCTGCGTCCAGCGTTCGAGCTGGGCGAGTGCGAGGGCGGAGGTCGGGCGGCGGCCGCCCGGGAGCACCACGTTCACGACGGCGCCCTTCTCACGGAGCTCGCAGGCGCAGGCAAGGGCGTCGCCGCCGTTGTTGCCCGGACCGACGAGCAGGGTGACTCGGCGCTGTTCGACGCCGGCATCCTCGAGACGCTTCATGATGAGTTCGGCGGCGGCCGCGCCGGCGCGCTTCATCAGCGTATCGGCGCCGAGCTGGTTGGCGGCGCGCATTTCCAGATTCTGCAGTTCGTCTGCGGTGAGAATGGTAAGGCTCATGATCGGGTTCCTTGGGTCCTGAAAGGAAAATGTGCGGGTTATTGTACTCGCACATTATTGATGTTGACGAATGGCCGCGGCGCCCGCACGCGGCACAGGAGGCTTCTCAAAGGCCGCCTTATCCAACGGGCCGTAAAACCTCTCCATTCATGGGGAGGATATAAGGCCCCAATGGGCATTTGGTTGAAAAACACGCATTCCTGAAGGAAGTGTGCCATGATGTTCGTATGAAGATCACCTGCGCCTTTCAATACGAACTCTACGTTGACGAGACCCGACGTGCGGCCTTGAGTCGAAACGCCGGTTGCCGCAGGTTTGTCTTCAACAAGGCGTTGGAGATCCAAAACGAGCGCAAGTCCAAAGGTGAAAAGCTTCTCACTTACAAGGAGCTCGCTCACGAGTTGGTGCTCTGGAAAAAAAACAACCCGAGACCGCCTTTCTTCGAGAGGCGATGTCCCAACCGCTCCAGCAGGCCCTGCGCGATCTCGATCGCGCCATCGGCGACAGCTTCCGTCCAATAGCGATCCGGCACACAAAGGGTGGCCGAAGTTCAAGGCGAAAGACATCGGTGACGGCTTTCGGATTCCGCAATTTGCTCCTGAACACATCGACGATGCCAACGGGCGAGTCAAGCTCCCAAAGATCGGTTGGATTCGATACCGCAGAACGCGTCCCATCGCGTTCGAGTGTGCGGACGGGATGCTCGTTCCCGGTGTCGTGAAGCAGATTCACGTCAGGAAGGACTGCGGCCACTGGTTCGTGATCTTCACGGTTGAGTTCGAAGTCAAGGTCCCCGACATGAAGGCGCTCGATGTTGGAATCGACGTCGGCGTCGTGCATGCCGTCGCGACGAACGACGGACGATTCTACGATCTCGACACGGCGAAGATTCGCTCGATCGAGAAACGCATTGCGGGCTTGAAACGCAAGCTTTCGCTCAACCAGGAGTCGCGAAAGAAACTCGCGAAGTTGGGACTGGCGGAGCCTTTTGACAAGAAGTAGCCGAGTTGCAAGCGGCGTCGGCTCAAGGAGAAGCTTCAAAAGTTATATCGAAAGATTCGTTGCATTCGACAGGATTTCAACAGGAAGACGGCGCATGCGCTCGCGCAGGAGTACGGCTGCGTGTACGTCGAGGACCTGAAGGTGAAGAACATGACGGCGTCCGTCAAGGGCACCGTTGAGAACCCCGGCAAAAATGTGAAGCAGAAAAGCGGGCTCAACCGCGCCATCCTGCGCACGGGGTTCTACAGTCTTCGCCAAGCAATCGAATGGCAACTTCTGAAAATGGGTGGTGTGGTGATTCCCGTCGATCCGAGAGGGACGAGCATCACCTGCCCGCACTGTCAGACCAGGGACAAACGCAACCGCCCGACTCAGGCGATTTTCAAGTGCGTCAACGAAAGTTGCGGCTTCAAAGCGAATGCCGACGTGGTGGGCGCCCTGAACGTGTTGAGGAAGGGCCGGACAGGCCCGAGTGCACACAACAAAAAGCACATCGCCCATGTAGTGAGTATTGGGGAGCAAGGCTTTCGGCCGGAGGACTCGATGCCATCAATGGGAGCCATCCTCAAGCCACGCGATCGCGTGGCCCAAGGAATCCCCGCCCTTTAGGACGGAGGAGGAAGTCAAGCGCCGAATCGCCGCCATGAGAGGCGTTCGGAGAAGGGGTTCTCGCGTCCGAGGACGCCGTCGGAGACGACGTCCGCCACGGCCGTGCAGAAGTCGGCGCCGTGGATGCCGCCCGCAATGCTCAGGTGCAGCCCCGGCATGCCGGAGGCGCCTGCGACGGGCAGGCCGTCGGGGCTCGAGAGCACGGTGTGCGAGAGATAGCGCCCCTGAGACCAGTCGGTGGCGGCGGGGAAGAGCTTCACGCCCATTTCCCAGAGCGCCTTGTACTCCTTGTCGACGGGGCAGTGCTCCTGGGCGCCGAGATGCCAGCGGCCCATGATGCGCACGAACGTGTCGAGCGGCAGTGCGATGCGTCCCTCGGGCGTCCTCACGGCATGGCGCATCACGCAGGCGTCGCCCGAGAGGCTCACGTTGAGCACGGAGCGGGTGACGGGCGCAAGCGGCACGCCGCCGTAGGCATGTTCGGGAAGAATTTCAAGGGCGCCCGTGCCGCAGGCGACGACGACGGCGTCGGCCCTGACGGGCTCGTCCGCCGCCACGCCGCAGATGCGGCCGTTGTCGGAGATGAGGCCCGTCGCCTTCCTGCTGCAGAGGATCTTCACTCCCGCTTCGGCGAGGTGTTCCCTGAGCTGCTTGGCGTAGTAGCTCACGGACCAGGTGGTCGCGCGCGAGAATGAGAAGCTCCCGACGTCCGTGGCCGCATAGAGCGAGGGCTCGATGGCAGTGACGTCCTCAAGCGTCGCGGGGGACGCTTCGCCGGCCTCGGGCGAGACGATGATCGTGCCCGCGCTTTCCTGAAGAATGAAGCCGTGCTCCTGCGCCTCGGCCCTGAGCATCGACGTCGAGGCCTCGGAGAGCTCCGCGGCGAGCGCGTCCCTCGCCTCGCATCGCGCGGGCTCGCGGCATGCGGTCATGGCGGAGATGAAGCTCGGGTGGCGAACGGCCGCGCCGCTGCCGTAGACGAGTTCCGAGGTGTTCGAGGCGAGCGCCTTGAGGCGCGCAAGACGTCCTGCCGGACGTGCGATCGGCGCGGGTGCGGGGTCGCCGAGAACGGCGCCCGCACAGTAGCTCGCGCCCTGGCAGGGCGCGCGCTGGGCTTCGATGACGGTGACGTCGGCACCTTTTCTGACGAGGGACAGGGCGGTCTGCAGGCCCGTGAGGCCCGCTCCAACGACTGCGGCGTGCATGTACTGGTATTTTTTTTGGGAAAAAAGGAATCGGTCATTGTAGCCCAGTCCGCCGGCATGGGCCTCCCCCGCACGTACGGCTGGCATATACTGAAGGAACCGCTTTTTTCCGGAACATCCGCCATGACCGAACATACGACCGCCGAGTGCCCCTATCCGAAGCTTGAGGCTCCCGTTCCCCGCGCCGAGCGAGAGAACGATCCGCTCACCGAAACGTCCGTCGCCGAGCGCGTGCTCCTCGACGGCCGCTTCATCAAGGTGGTCGAGGAGGACGTCGTCCTTCCCGACGGACGTCCGAGCCGCCGCTTCGGCCTGCGCCACGGCGGCGCGGCCGGCATGATCGCCCTGGGGGCTGACGGCACGATCGTCCTCGAACGCCAGTGGCGCCATCCGCTGCGCAGGGCCTTCTGGGAGATTCCTGCGGGCAAGCTCGATCAGGGCGAGGCCGAGCTCGACTGCGCGAAGCGCGAGCTCGTCGAGGAGTGCGGCATTCACGCAGCGCGCTGGACGCGACTCGGCGAACTCAACAACGCGATCGGTTATTCCAATGAACGCATCGTCGTGTTTCTGGCCGAGGACCTCTCCTGGGGCACGCAGGCCCTTGACGAGGGCGAGCATCTCGAGGTTGTCCGCGTCGATCTGAAGGAGGCGCTCGACATGTGCGCCGACGGCCGCATCACGGACGTCAAGACCATCGTCGGCCTCTTCTGGCTCGAACGCCTTCTCGCCTCGCGCAGCGCCTGAGGCGCACGGTCCGCAGGGCTTGGGTGTTTGGCAATTCGACGGGCTCTGTGGTAAGATTCCAAAACTCTCGAAGCGGGTGTCGTATAACGGCTATTACCCCAGCCTTCCAAGCTGGAGACGAGGGTTCGACTCCCTTCACCCGCTCCATGAAAATCGCCTCGCAGGCAGTCGGCCCGCGGGGCTTTTTTGTTTTCTGCGCTCTTGTCGGGAGATCAAGAGCGCCGTCGGTTGCGGAAGAGTTTGAGCTTCGCAGTCAGCCTCAGAACGCCGTCATGGGCGGAGGATTGGATCGTGTTCTGCAGATGCGTGCCACACCTGAGTGGAAAGCCGCACGAGCCATGCCGAAGGGCAGGGAAAGGACAAAAGCTTTCCGCGATACTCGTGTGCGGTTCCGCTTGACGAATACGACTTGTTGGTGAAAGTCGTATCGACAAAGAAGCTCAAGCCTACGCAGCACGATCTGCTGACGGGGCAATTCGTCAAGCACGAACTTTGGGAGCGACGCGTCGTGGCGGCTTGGCTTAACCTGTTGTACGCAGGTCTTGACAAACAAACCTACGCCCCGGAACAAGGCTCGGCTATATCGAAACTCTCCCGATTCACCGACGAGGTTTGGTTGCCTGACGAATGGCGCCCGTGCCGTGGTGGCAATTGAAAAGCTGTCGCCATGTTGCGGCAGCTGCAGGATCAAATTGGTGGATGGTGGAGAGCCGCCCATTCGCGAACGTGACACGCGTAAAAAATGGAAATGATGACAAACCGTTCATCACCCTCTATGATGAAAACTAAGGAGCAGGTGCATCGCCAAACAATCAGATCAGCTCATGAAGAGATACGGGTGCGACGCAGATCTCGGTGTGGTGATGAGGGCTTGGTTCCTGCGAATCTTTCATGATGCGACTTCGGGCCGCAAGGGTTTTTGCGTGCTTTGCTCTCATCTTTTTCATGAAAAAAAACAGGGCTCGGAACTTAGTCCAGAGCCCTGTTCAGAAACTGGCGGAGAAGGGGGGATTCGAACCCCCGAGGCCCTTATTCGGACCTGCACCCTTAGCAGGGGTGTGCATTCGACCTCTCTGCCACTTCTCCGCAGAAATCCTTCCGCATGCGATCGCGGTCGATGCGTATCACAGGCGGGATGTTCTTGTATCTGCCGTCGGATCGGATTAGTCATTTCCGTCGACCCTCGAACATCAGGAATGAAAGCATAGCATGCCAAAAGGGAAAAAGCAAAAAAAACTTAAAAAAAGTCCGACGCTTCCCTCCAAGGCCGCCTGCAATCGCCGGACGCCCTGAAAACGGTTGCCCGACAAAGATAAAGCCGCCGATGCTTTTGCATCGACGGCTTCTTAATTAGGTGGTGCGGTAGGCAGGATTCGAACCCACGACCCTCTGGTTCGTAGCCAGATACTCTATCCAACTGAGCTACTACCGCACTCGAGGATTTGAATGATACAGAGGTTTTGGGAAAATGCAAAATCGCATATGCAACAAAATGTTTCTGCGTTTTGGGCGTCCAATCCGTTTTCGGAGGCTCCATGGGAGGCGGATGAACGGAATTGACATCCTCCCGGCGTATAAATACGCGGGATTCCTCTTCACTTCGCGTCAAGACGCGACGAAAAGGACGGTTCCCGTTGCTGTCTTGTTGCCAAGCTCACTACACGGGCGAACTGAGCCTGTCCGGCTCTTCTTGAGGACATTGGTTGCCCCCACGACGTCGGCATTCGCGGTGTACCCGCATTTCTGACAACCGAAATGCGCCTGCGAAGGTCGATTTGACGAACTCGTGCATCCGCAGATTGGGCAGGTCTGGCTCGTGTATTTCGGATCGACGAGAATGAGTCGTCCATTGGCCTTGAATACAGCCCAGTGGATGGCCATTCTCATCGCGTAGGGCGCAACGCGCGCCAGAGACCGGTTCAAGCCCGTCTTCTGCCTCACGTTTTTGCCAGGCTCCTCAACCGTGCCTTTGGCCGACTTCGTCATGTTCTTCAGCTTCAGATCTTCCATGGCCACCCCTCCGTAATTCTGTGCGATGGTGTGAGCCGTCTTAAGCATGAAGTCCCGACGAATGTTGCGGATACAACGATGGTGATTCTGAATCTTCGCCTTCAGTCTTCTGCGCTTGCGGCTGGGCTCCCGCTTGTCGAACGGGTTTGCCTTGCCCAACTTGGCAAGCTTTTGACGAGCTTCCTTGTTGCGGCAGAGCTGGCGCTGAAGTACGGCGATTTGCTTTTCGTGCTTCTTGATGGATTCGACATCGAGCTGGAACACCGTCCCGTCCGAGAGCGTCACCGTCTGGGCAATGCCCAGATCAATGCCGACCTCGCCGGGACGACGCGGACCGTCGTTGGCGAAATCCATCTCCGTCACGACCGAGACAAACCAATGCCCGCATTCGACGGAAACCGTCATCTGCTTGATCTAGCCTTGAATCGGACGCGACTTTCTGAATCGCACGAAGCCTGCCTTCGGGATGCGGACTCGACCGTTGGCCTCGTCCCAATCCGTCGGGCGAACTTGCGGAATGCGGAAGGAATCCCCGTCGCCCCGAGCTTGGAACTTTGGGAAGCCCTTTTTTCTTAGCCTTGAACGCTTGGATTGCAGCAGACGCGTCCATCAGGCACTGTTGAAGTGCCTGAGAAGGCGTTTCCAGCAACCACAACATGTCGTCTTCCTTTTTCCACAGCACCAACCGTCCGGCCAACTCCGTGTACTTGAGAAAAGGAACCTCTTGTTCAAGGCACCGCTTCTGCAGTTCTATCGCCTTGTTCCACACGAAACGCCGCCACCCGGCAGCTTGAGCGAAGATTCGCTTCTGCTCCCGGGTAGGCATCAGTTCGAACTTGTAGGCGATGTTGGCTTTCGTGACCTCAATCCTACACCGTCCTTTTCGAGGACGCATGCTTCGCACGAGTTTGTGCGAAGGGGATTTGAGCGCCTATCATCCCGGCAGTTAAAACCGCGGGTTTTCTCGGCTCGACTTTATAAGGGGTGCTTGATGTTAGACAACGTGTCTGCGGAACGATAAAATTACGTGTTTAAATCCGGGGTCGCCCGCCTTGCGGCGGCGGGGCCGGACCGAACAAGTTTTTGACACGGACGCCCGACCCTGCGTCCTGCCTCAGCATGCATCCACGTCTCAGCCTGAAAAATATCACCAAGCGGTACCCGGGGATCGTTGCCAACGACGGCATCAACATGGATATCGCGCCCGGTGAAGTGCTCGCCGTCCTCGGAGAGAACGGCGCCGGCAAGTCCACCCTCATGAAGATCATCTACGGCTCGGTGCGCCCCGACGAGGGGAGCCTCGAGTTCGACGGCAGGCCCCTCGACGTATCGAGTCCTGCCGAAGCGCGTGCGAGCGGCATTGCGATGGTGCACCAGCACTTCGCGCTTTTCGACACGCTGACGGTGGCCGAGAACGTGGCCCTCGGGCTTCCGCCCGGCCGCTCCACGGCCGAAATCTCCGAGGAGGTGAAGACGCTCGGCGAGAAGTACGGCCTTGAGGTGGATCCCGCTGCGGTCGTCTACGAGCTCTCGATGGGTGAGCGCCAGCGCGTGGAGATCATCCGCGCCCTGATGACGAATCCCAAGCTCCTCATTCTTGATGAGCCCACCTCGGTGCTCGTGCCCCAGGCCGTCAGGAAGCTCTTCGTGACGCTCCACCGTCTGGCTGAGGAAGGCGTCTCCATTCTCTTCATCTCCCACAAGCTTGACGAAATCCGCGAGCTCGCCGACCGCTGCGTCGTGCTGCGTGCGGGCAGGATCGTCTCGTCCGTCAATCCGAAGGCCGAGACCGAGGCGTCGCTTGCCCGTCTGATGATCGGCGCCGAGCCGCCCGCGATCCGCGAGGCCTCGGGCACGCCGGGCGAAGTGGTCTTCGAGATGAAGGATGTCAGCTATCCAGGCTCGCTGCGCGTGTGCGGCATCGAGAACGTCTCCGTGGCCGTGCGCAAGGGCGAGATCGTCGGCGTCGCCGGCATCTCGGGCAACGGTCAGGCGCGCCTGATGGCGGTCGCTGCGGGCGAGGCCCCCGTCGCCGACGAGGGCGTCATGCTCTTCGGCAAGCCCGTCGGCAGCCTCGGCACCCGTGACCGCCGCCGCCTCGGCCTACGCTACGTGCCCGAGCAGCGCCTCGGCCACGCCGCCGTGCCCGAAATCTCGCTCCAGACGAACACCTATCTCACGGGCGACGACCTCGTGAAGCACGGCTTCATTCTCGAGGAGAAGGCCCTGCGCTTCACGGAGAAGATCATCGAGCGCTTCCACGTGAAGACCCCGTCCCCGCAGAAGCATGCGGGCGGCCTCTCGGGCGGCAATCTGCAGAAGTTCATCATGGGCCGCGAGATTCTTCAGAATCCGGGCGTGCTCATCGTCAATCAGCCCACCTGGGGCGTCGACGTCGGCGCCGCCGCCACGATCCGCAACGCGCTGATGCGCTTGCGCGAGGACGGCGCGGCCGTGCTCGTCGTTTCCGAGGAAGTCGACGAACTCTTCGAGATCTGCGACCGCATCGCGGTCATGTACCGCGGTCATCTCTCTCCCGCCGTTCCCAAGTCTGAAATGAACATTGAAATCGTCGGTCGCTGGATGTCCGGTCTCTGGCCCGACGGCCCCGCCGGCGCGTCCGGTCATGAAGGAGGCGAAGCATGAATTTCCCCATTGCCATGACCTCGCGTCAGGAGCCCGCCCGCAGCCTGCGCTGGCTGTCGCCCGCGCTTGCACTCCTGCTCACGGTCGTCGCGGGCGCCGTGATCTTCGCCGCGCTCGGCAAGGATCCCGTCGAGGCCCTCGTCACCTTCTTCATCTCTCCGCTCGACAGCCTGAGCGGCTGGGCCGAGGTGTGCGTCAAGATGACGCCGTTGCTGCTCTGCTCCGTGGGCCTCGTGGTGTGCTTCCGCGCCAACGTCTGGAACATCGGCGCCGAGGGCCAGCTCGTTGCGGGCGCCATTGCGGGCGGCGCGGTCGCCCTGATGTGCAACGACACGACGGGCCCCTGGTTCGTCGTCCTCGTCATGCTGGCCTCTGCGCTCGGCGGCGCTCTCTGGGGCGCGATCACGGCGCTTCTTCGCCACAAGTTCCACGCCAACGAGATTCTTGTCTCGCTCATGCTCGTCTACGTGGCGCAGTTCCTGCTCTCCTGGGCCGTCCAAGGGCCGCTTCGCGATCCCGACGGCTTCGGCTTCCCGCAGACCGCGCTCTTTGAAAGCGGCGCGCTCCTGCCCGTCATCCTCGAGGGCACCCGCCTGCACGCCGGCGCCCTGATGGCCGTCATCGCCGCGCTCGGCATCTGGGTCCTCATGGACAAGATGGAGATCGGCATGGAGTTCAAGATCTCCGGCATGGCGCCGCTCGCCGCCCGTTATGCGGGCTACCGTCCGGGTCACCTGATCTGGATCTCGATGCTCATCTGCGGCGCCCTCGCGGGGCTTGCCGGCGGCATCGAGGCCGCGGGTCCGCTCGGCCAGCTCACCCCGACCATCTCTCCGGGGTATGGCTTCGCAGCTATCATCGTCGCCTTCGTGGGGCGCCTGACGCCGCTGGGCTGCGTGCCCGCCGCGTTCATCATGGCGCTCTTCTATCTAGGCGGCGAGCTCGCGCAGAGCCGCCTCGGCCTTCCGTCCTCGATCACGGGCGTCTACCAGGGCCTTCTTCTCTTCTTTATACTCGCCTGCGATACGATGATCTTCTATCAGTTCAAGTGGATCGGCTTCAAGAAGGAGGCTGCCTGATGAGTCTCGCCGCATCGATCATTTCCTCCACGCTCAACGCGGGGACGCCCCTTCTCATCGCCGCCGTCGGCATCATCATTCATGAGAAGTCGGGCGTGCTCAACCTCGGCATTGAGGGCATCATGCTCATGGGCGCCGTTTCGGGCTTTGCGGTGACGCATGCCACGGGCAGCTTCGAGCTCGGCTTTCTCGCGGGCATGGGCGTAGGCCTTCTGCTCGGCCTGCTCTTTGCGTTCTTCACGATCGGCCTTCGCGCCAACCAGTACGCTGCAGGTCTTGCGCTCACGCTCTTCGGCACGGGGCTCTCGGCCTTCCTCGGCCAGTCCCTGCAGGGCGCCGCGCTTCCCGGCCGCGCTCCGCTCGGCATTCCGGGCCTCGAGGGCATTCCGTTCCTCGGCGAGGCGTTCTTCTCCCAGCACTGGCTCGCCTATGCCGCGCTTGCGATGATCGCGGGCGTCTGGTACTTCCTCTTCAAGTCTCGTCCCGGCCTCATTCTCCGAGCCGTCGGCGAGTCTCCCGAATCTGCATTCGCGCTCGGCTATCCCGTGCGCCTCATCCGCTTCTGGGCCGTGCTCTTCGGTGCCATGATGGCGGGGCTTGCGGGCGCCTACCTCTCGCTCGTCTACACGCCGCTCTGGGTCGAGGGCATGGTTGCGGGCCGAGGCTGGATCGCACTTGCGCTCGTCACGTTCGCCACCTGGCGTCCCGCGCGCGTGCTCGTCGGCGCCTACCTCTTCGGCGGCGTCACGATGCTTCAGTTCGCGGTTCAGGGCATGGGCATCGACATCGCGCCGCAGTTCATGGCCATGACGCCATACATCGCGACGATTCTCGTGCTGGTTCTCATCAGCCGCAATCCCGCCTGGATCCGCCTCAACGTGCCCGCCTCGCTCGGCAAGCCGTTCGCGCCGCGCAGCTAAGAATTTCACCTGGCGAGAAGGTAGGCATGTCCTGCCTTCTTGGCTAAACTAGCCATTGATTCTTTTACTTCTGTCTTCAGGAGAATTCATCCATGCAAAAACGTACTGCCTTCAAGCTCTGCCTCGCCGGCGCCACCGCCGTCGCGCTCAACGCCGCCCCGGTCGCCGTCTTCGCCAAGGACGAGCCGCTGAAGGTCGCCTTCGTCTACGTCAGCCCGGCCAACGAGGAAGGCTGGTCCTCCCAGCATGACATCGCCCGCAAGTTCGTCGAAGAGAAGTTCGGCGACAAGATCAAGGTGACCTGGATCGAGAACATCCCTGAAAATGCCGACGCCCAGCGCGTCATCCGCGACCTCGCCCAGCAGGGCAACAAGATCATCTTCGCGACGTCGTTCGGCTACATGAACTCCGTCATGAAGGTCGCCAAGCAGTTCCCGAACGTCTACTTCGAGCACGCCACGGGCTACAAGACGAGCAAGAACGTCAAGAACTACACGGCCCGCTTCTATGAAGGCCGCTACCTCGCCGGCATGCTCGCCGCCGCCACGACGAAGACCAACATCCTCGGCTACGTCGCCGCCCTTCCGATTCCCGAAGTGTTCCAAGGCATCAACGCCTACACGCTCGGCGCCCGCGCCGTGAACCCGAACATCGAGGTCCGCGTCGTCTGGACGTCCTCCTGGTACGATCCGGGCAAGGAAGCCGACGCCACGAAGGCCCTCATCGGCATGAAGGCCGACGTGATCACGCATCACACGAACTCCACGGCCGTCGCCTCCACCTGCGAAGAAGCCAAGGTTCCGGTCATCTCCTACAACTCCGCCATGCACAAGGCTGCTCCGACGATGCTTCTCGGCGGCGTCGTGCACCGCTGGGAGGAGTACTACACGAACGAAATCCAGAAGGTGCTTGACGGCAAGTGGGACAACACCCCGGTTTGGGGCGGCGCGAACGTCCACATGATTGAGCTTGCCGACATGACCCCGAAGGCTCCGGAAAACGTCGCCTCCCGCATCAAGGCCACCTACGCCAAGCTTGAAAAGGGCGAGTTCCATCCGTTCACGGGTCCGGTTGTCAGCAATGAAGGCAAGGTCATGATTCCGGAAGGCAAGGTCGCCACCGACGAAGAACTCCAGCAGATGATGTACTTCGTTGAAGGCGTGGCCAGCAAGGTCCCGACCGCCAAGTAATCCGCTCTCAAGGGCTTGATTCAGGGCCTCTTCCTCCTTCGGGAGGCGGAGGCCTTTTTGCATTCTCGGCACGCGTCGTGCGAGGCATGAGTCTTTTCGCAGGCTCGGCTAAGATAGCGTTCCGAACGGGGCGAGCGCCCCTGCATTTTTTCCGGATGCCGACATGACGACCGACACGCTTCTTCTGATACTTACGGGCCTGTGCGCCTTTCTCGCCGCCGCTGTGGTCTGGCTCGTGCTCGAAATGCGCCTTCTGAAGATCCAGACTTCGGAGAACCTGCGGCGCGACGAGCAGGACGAGATGATTGAGGCGATCCTCACGGGGGTGAGGAGCGAGCGCCAGGAGGTGCAACAGGCGGTCCTCAACGTCGAGCGCGGCGTCTCGCAGACGCTGGCGGGGCTGACCGGCTACCTCACCGAGCAGCAGAACAGGAGCGCGGCCGAGGTGCGTACGCTCAACGAGACGGCCAGACAGTCGCTTGCCGAGACGCGCGAGGTGATGAACCGCCAGCTCCTTGAGCTGCAGGGGCTGGTGGACGCGCGCTTCGCGAAGATCATCGAGACGAATGCATCGGCGAGCGAAGCGCTCGGCGCCAAGCTCGAGTCCAAGTTCTCCGAGATCCGCACGAGCGTGGACGCCAACCTTGAGAAGGTGCGCGCAGGCAACGAGGCCCGCCTCGAGGAGATGCGTGCGACGGTTCAGGAAAAGCTCGATCGCACGCTCTCCGAGCGCCTTACGGCGAGCTTCAGGACCGTGGACGAGAAGCTCGGCCTCGTGCAGACGGGGCTGGGCGAGATGCGTACGATGGCCGAGAGCGTCAGGGACCTCAAGGGCATCCTCGCAAACGTGAAGACCCGCGGCACCTTCGGCGAGACGCAGCTCGCCGCCATCCTCGCCAACATCCTCACGCCAGCGCAGTACGGCGCTCAGGTGAGGGTCGTGCCGGGCAGCCGGGAGGCGGTGGACTTTGCGGTGAGGATGCCGGGCGCTTCGGGAGACGGCCCCTGTTGGCTCCCTATGGACTCGAAGTTCCCTGTCGAGGACTATGCACGCCTGCTTGATGCCGAGTCGAGGGCGGATGCGGCTGCGGCCGCCCAAGCGAGGGTGGCGCTTGAGAGGGCCGTCCTTGTGCAGGCAAAGTCGATTCATGACAAGTACGTCAGGCCGCCCTACACGACGGAGTTCGCCGTGATGTACCTGCCGAGCGAGGGACTTTATGCGGAGGTGATCAGAATTCCGGGGCTCTTCGAGAAGCTTCAGCGCGACTGGCGGATCACGCCCGCGGGGCCGACGGTCGTATCGGCGCTCGTCAACAGCCTGCAGATGGGCTTTGTGACTCTTGCGCTTCAGGAGCGTTCGAGCGATGTCTGGAAGGTGCTCGGCGAGGTCAAGGGTGAGTTCCTGCAGTTTGCCGAGGGCTTCGCGAAGGTGCAGAAGAAGTTCTCCGAGGCGCAGTCGAGCCTCGATGCGATGAAGACGCGGCAGAACGTGATGCAGAAGAAGATGAGTTCGATTGAGGCGGCTGGTCTTCTCGAGGAAGATGGGCAGGAAGAGACGGGCGCCGCGGACAAACTGTCTCAAGGCGTACGAGGTTCGAACGCGAGCGTTGCGGCTGGGCTAAACTGAACGCATGGCCGCCGCGGGTGCGGCGCTTTCAAGGAGTAAATATGAAGAAGATCATGCTTGCCGCCATGATGATCTGCGGCGCCGTTGCGCTTGCCGGATGCAACACTGTCGCCGGTTTCGGCACCGACCTCAAGAAGGGTGCCAACCACGTCGGCACGGCGCTTGAGAGCATCGGTTCCAAGGGCCAGAGCAGTCAGGCGCCTGCCAAGTCGGCAGAATCCAAACCGGTCGAGGACAAGTAAGTCCTTTCCGTCAAGCGAATGAACGGGACCCGCTTCGAATGTCGAAGCGGGTCCTTTTTCTAAGCGCGGGGTTCAGGTCTGGGTGAGGGCCGTGCTTACGCGTCGTTTTCCTGCGCATTGTGCGGACGACGGCGGAAGCGGTTGCGCAGGCCGCCAAGGCGACGGTGATGCTGCGGCTTGGGTTCGAGCGCGGGGTCCTGGGCCGGGACGCCGTTGTAGCGCGGGATGTCGGCGGGGACCGGGGCGAGTTCGCCGAATTCGGGCGTTTCGCCTGCGAGGAACTTCTTCTCGTAGTCTTCGAGCGCGCGGCCCACGACCTTCGACAGACCGATCAGGGCGATGATGTTCGGGATCGCCATCAGGCCGTTGAAAAGGTCGGCGAGCTCCCACACGAGGGTGACGTGGAGGAAGGAGCCGGCCATGATGAAGGCGAGGACGAGCACGCGGTAGATCGAGACGTAGCGCACGCCGACGAGGTACTTGACGTTCTGCTCGGCGAAGAAGTACCAGCCGACGATGGTCGTGAAGGCGAAGAAGAGCAGGCAGACCGCGACGAAGCCGTTGCCGATCGTGCCCAGACCGAGCGTGAAGGCCTTCTGGGTGAGCGCGATGCCTGTTGTCGTGCCGTCAAGCGCACCCGTGCAGAGGATCACGAAGGCGGTCATGTTCACGACGATGAACGTGTCGATGAAGAGGCCGATGATGGCGGCGAGCCCCTGTTCGGCGGGGTGCTTGACGCGGGCCACGGCGTGGGCGTGCGGGGTCGAGCCCATGCCGGCTTCGTTCGAGAAGAGGCCGCGGGCGACGCCGTAGCGGATGGCTTCCTTGATGCCCGCGCCGATGACGCCGCCGGTGGCGGCCATCGGGTCGAAGGCGCCCACGAAGATCATTTCAAGGGCATGCATCACGCCTTCGAGGTTCGTGAAGATGATGGTGAGCGAGCCGATGACGTAGATGAGGGCCATGATCGGGACCATCTTTTCGGCGAACGAGGCGATGCGACGGATGCCGCCGATGAAGATGAAGCCGGCGATGATGAAGGTGAAGATGCCGGTGACCCAGGTCGGGACGTTGAAGGCCGTGTAGAAGGCGCCGGCGATCGAGTTGGCCTGCACCATGTTGCCCACGAAGCCGAGCGCGATGATGATCGCGACCGAGAAGAAGGCGGCGAGCGTCTTGCTGCCGAGACCCTGGCTGATGTAGTAGGCCGGGCCGCCGGTCAGGTGGCCGTGAGCGTCGCGGGTGCGGTAGAGCTGGGCGAGGACGGCTTCGGAGAAGATGGTCGCCATGCCGAAGAAGGCAGCGATCCACATCCAGAAGATGGCGCCCGGACCGCCCATGGCGATGGCGGTGGCCACGCCGGCGAGGTTGCCCGTGCCCACCTGGGCCGAGATGGCCGTCGCGAGCGACTGGAAGGAGGACATGCCGTCCTTGTCGGCCTTGCGGCCGAAGAGCGTGATGCCGCCGAAGACGTGCTTGACGGCCATGACGAAGCGCTTGATCTGAACGAATCGAAGCTTGAAGGTGAAGTACAGGCCCGTGCCGACGAGCAGCGGAATGAGGCCGTACATGCCCCAGAGCAGGCTGTTGATGCTCTGAATGATTTGAGTGGTCTGATCCACGGTGATGACTCCGGTTTTTGCTTGAAAAGTGGGGCAGTCTTCGGGCGGAGTTTGTCCGAATCTAGGCCTTATGATTCTGACCGGGGAGGCAGGATGCGGGCACTTGGAAACGATCCTGCGGACAAGCGGTTGAAGAATAATGATTCGCCCGGTCCCGGGTTCTCAGGCGGAACCCGAGCCTTCATTCTATGAATTGGTTCGGGAATCGCGGGATGCCCCGGGACGTATTCAGGGGATGGGCATTCTGCCTAGATTCGGGGGAAACGCCTGTGCGTGTGGCGTTGGTGGAATTTCGTATCGTTTCGGACGATTTCGTGGTTCGTTGATGCGCGTCAAGTTGGTTAGGGAGACTCGGCGGATGGCCTGCGGCACAGGCTAAGGTGTATTCTCTAGGTGGTTCCGACGGGATTGGGGGACACGAAACGGGGGCTTCTCAGACGGAGTGGAAACGGCTAAAATGATCGGCCTTTTTCTTCCTCTGTTTTTTTGGAGTCGTACATGTTGCGAAAGTTCATGCGCGGTGCGCTTTACGTCGCCTTCGCCATGGTGGCCCTCTGGATCATCGTCAACGTCATTGCCATGGCGAAGTACGCGCTCAGCTGAGCGCGTCGAGCCTCGCCGCCGTCTCTTCGGGACGGAAGGCGCAGGCGCCGTATCGCTTCATCTTGCGGCCGGCCTTGAGCACGAGCTTGTCTTTGCTCACAAGAAGCTTTGCGCCGCCCGCAAGCGTGAGCGTGAAGAACTTCTGGTCAAGGGGGTCCCTGCACTGGACCGTGATGATGTCGGCCGCCTCCCTGATCTTCTCCTCGTCGACGGGCACGCTCATCGAGCACCAGAGCGCTGCGAGTCTCGCCGCCTCGTCCTCGTCGCCCGTGAACGCGGGGCGCGAGAGCACTTCCGCAAGCTCCATGACCGCCTCGCCCGAGCGCAGCGCATGGATGCGTCCCTCCTCGAGGGCTCGTCTCAAGTCCTCAGAATGTGGGTCTTCCCAGTAGATGAGGTCGAGCACGACGTTGGTGTCGATGACGGCGGGGACGCCCCTCGGTTCGGAACCTGCCAGGGCAAGGGCTTCGGCAGCCACGCGGCTGCTCAGGCGTTCGGTAAGCGGCATGAAGATCTTTTCAGAATGTTGCTGGGCCGTGAATAAGGTCGCTGTGGGGGACTGACGACCGATGAAAGTATGGTAATTTTATCGGACGCGTCCGTCATCGTGCGCTTCTCTATCAGGAAAGCCTGCGGTCGCGCTCCGGGCATCCGCGGGTCGGGTGCTTAATCCCTCAATTGCACATGGAATTTCTGCTTGATCCGACCATCTGGGTCGGTCTTCTTACGCTTGTCGTTCTTGAAATCGTCCTCGGGATCGACAATCTCGTCTTTATTGCCATCATCGCGAAAAAGCTTCCCGCCTCACAGCAGGACAAGGCCCTCTACGTGGGCCTCGGACTTGCGCTCGCGATGCGTCTGGGCCTTCTCTCCATCATGTCGTGGCTCGTGGCCCTCACGGACCCCGTCTTCTCCGTCTGGGGGCACCCGTTCTCGTTCAGGGACCTGATCCTTCTGGGGGGCGGCCTCTTCCTGCTCTTCAAGGCCACGACCGAGCTGCACGAGCGCCTCGAGGCGTTGCCGCACTCGGAAAAGCACGGCAGCGGCAGGGCCGGCTTCTGGGTCGTCATCGCCCAGATCCTGCTTCTTGACGCGGTCTTCTCGCTCGACTCCATCATCACCGCCGTCGGCATGGTCGACAACCTCTACGTGATGATGAGTGCCGTCGTGATCGCCATGATCGTGATGATTGCCGCGAGCCGTCCGCTCACGGACTTTGTCAACCGTCATCCGACGGTGGTGGTGCTCTGCCTCTCGTTCCTGCTGATGATCGGCTGCAGCCTCATCGCCGAGGGGCTCGGCTTCCACATTCCGAAGGGCTATCTCTACGCTGCGATCGCCTTCTCGATCCTCATCGAATTCTTCAACCAGCTTGCCGCGCGCAATGCCTCGAGAAACCTCGACCGCGTGCCGTTCCGCGAGCGCACGACGGACGCCATCGTGCGCCTGATGTCTCGCCAACCGCGCAGGGATGATGAAGAGGCGACCGAGGACCGTGTCGTTCACGAGAGCTTCGGGCGCGAGGAGCGCCAGATGGTCGAGGGCGTGCTCACGCTCGCCGACCGCAACATCAAGACCATCATGACGCCGAGAAGCGAGATTGCCTGGCTCAACTCCCGCCGCAGCTTCGAGGAGAACATGAAGCGCGTGCAGGACATGCCGCACAGCAGCTTCCCCGTCTGCGACGGCACGCTTGAGAACGTGATCGGCGTCGTCAAGGCCAAGGACCTCATCGGCATGGAGCCCTCGCCCGAGGCGCTCGTGCGCTGCGCTTCCGAGCGCCAGCCGCTCACCGTGCCCGAGACGATCAACGTCATCCGCCTCATGCAGGACATCAAGAGCTCCCAGGCCTCGCTCGTGCTCGTCACGGACGAGTTCGGCGTGATCCAGGGCCTCACCACCTCCCACGACATCCTCGAGGCCATTGCGGGCGACTTCCCCGACGAGGGCGACAGGCTCTCGATCGAGGCGGTTGAAGGCGGCTGGAGCGCCGAGGGCAGCGTCGAGCTCTTCCTCGTCGAGCAGACCTGCGGCGTCGACGGCCTGATGAGCGTCGACGGCGAGTACGTGACGCTCGCGGGTCTTCTCCTCGACAGGATGGGCCGTCTCCCCGCCAAGGGGGACAGGCTTGAGGAGGCGGGCCTCGTCTTCGAGGTGACCGACGTCTCGCGCCACCGCATCGAGCGAGTGAGGATTACCCGCAGCCCCGTGCCCGCCGAGGCGTAAGGGCGCCCGACACCACGCGAAAAACGCGGCTCCGTTCAGGACGGGCCGCGTTTTGCACATCCGCCTCATCCTTTCGGACTGATGCTTCCGGACGATTGCAACCGCTTCTTGCAGGGACTCTGCGCGAGGCGACTTTCGTCATAGAATGGAAAAC
This sequence comes from Sutterella wadsworthensis 2_1_59BFAA, assembly GCF_000297775.1. Lineage (GTDB taxonomy): Bacteria > Pseudomonadota > Gammaproteobacteria > Burkholderiales > Burkholderiaceae_F > Sutterella > Sutterella wadsworthensis_A. The sequence continues at coordinate 191,015 of NZ_JH815513.1, read as the reverse complement.
AGACCGTCGGGAGCCCCTCCCTGCGGCACTTTTCAAAAGAGGTGAACATCATGGACATCGTCGAGCTTGTGCGCACGCGCTACACGACCAAACACTACGATCCGGCCCGCAGGATCAGCGACCGCGACATCGCGGACCTCATGGAGGTTCTCCGCCTGTCGCCGTCCTCCGTCAACTCCCAGCCCTGGCACTTCTTCGTGACGGGCACGGACGAAGGCAAGGCCCGCGTGATGCCGGCCGTGCTCGACTTCAACCGCCCGCGCGTGGCCGATGCGAGCCATCTCGTCGTCTTCGCGGTGCCCGTGGAGTTCACCGAGGAGCGCTTCCGCCGCCTCGTCGCTCAGGAGCTCGCCGACGGCCGCGTGACGGCCGAGGATGCGGCTTCGGGTGCCGCCGATGCGGGACGCCGCCACTTCGTGGGGCTGCATCAGGTCACGCAGGAGGAGCTCCTTTCCTGGGAGACGCGCCAGGCCTACATCGCCATGGGTTTCCTGCTCTGGGCCGCCGCCGAGCGCGGCATCGACTCGACCTGCCTCGAGGGCCTCGACATGGCTAAGATGGACGAATGCCTCGGACTCGCTGAAAAGGGCCTGCGCACCGTCTGTGCCGTGAGCCTCGGCTACCGCCTGCCCGAGGACAGCAACGCCGCCCGTCCGAAGTCCCGCCTGCCCATGGACGAGGTCGTGACCGTCTTCTGACGCACGAGAATCCGCCGGGCGCTCCCGCGCCTGACCCGATCCAGTCTTTCGGCCCGAACTTTCTCCCGGAAAATGCGGGCCGAGCCGTCTCTGGCGGGAATGCGGGCGCAGGGCCTTAATCATGATCGTGATTGAGACGGCATCGTTCGACATTCAGAAGATCAAAAATACGACTGTTGAAGGCACGGACTATCAGCAGGGCGATCTGCTCGGCTTTTGGAACGTGCTTGAATACGTTATCTTTAGAGACGGTCGAGAGCGTCAGAAATTTTGTGTCCATGGGATAATCGGAGCCCGCCAATCGGGTGCATCCAATGAACACGAATACCAAACGCAATTCTCGTAAGAAGTCCACCAACCCCCTCGATAACCATATCGACCAGTACGTTTCCGAGCTTCGAGCATCGGGCCGCCCGCTGGGCCCCGAAGCCTTCTCCGAGGCCGTCCGTACCTTCTCCCAACGCTTCGTCGAAGCCATGCTGCAGGGAGAAATGGATGCCCATCTCACAGGCTGTCAGCCCACTGAAACGCCTCCTGAAGAGGTCGCCGCTGACGAGCTTCCCCAGCTTTCCAACAAGCGCAACGGCTTTAGCCACAAGACCCTGAAGACCGAGTTTGGTCCTCTGCCGCTGAGCGTTCCGCGCGACCGACAGAACACTTTCGACCCGATCATCGTGCCCAAGCACAGCCGCTCGTTCGGCAAGATGGACGAGCAGATCATCGCCATGTACGCCAGGGGCATGAGCACCCGTGACATCCAGGCCTTCATCGACAACCTCTACGGGGTGGACATCAGCCCCGACTACGTCAGCAAGGTTACTGACAGAGTGCTTGAGGACGTCCGGGAGTGGCAGAATCGCCCGCTCGCAAGTGTGTATCCCGTCGCTTTCTTCGACGCCCTTCGAGTCAAAATCCGCAGCGGCGCAGCCGTAAAGAACATGGCTGTTCATCTCGGGATTGGTGTTCGCACGGACGGTACGCGTGAGGTTCTGGGCATGTGGATCGCCGAGAACGAGGGCGCAAGCTTCTGGGCGAGCGTGTTCAACGGGCTCAAGGCCCGAGGCGTGGAGGACATCCTCATCGCCGTTACGGACGGCCTGAAGGGCATGACGGAGGCTCTTGAAACCGTGTATCCGCAGACCCTCCACCAGACCTGCATCGTCCACCTTATCCGCGCATCCACCTCATTCGTCTCTCAGAAGGACAGGGCGGCCGTATGCAAGGAGCTGAAGCCCATCTACCAGGCAGTGGATGCCGACGCTGCAGAACGCGCTCTGGAGCGTTTTGGAAGCACGGACATGGGCAAGAAGTATCCAGCCATCATCCAGATCTGGGAACGCGCCTGGGCGCAAGTGATCCCGTTCTTCCAGTTCCCGCCAGAGATCCGTACACTGATCTATACGACCAATGCGATTGAAGGGCTAAACCGCGCTGTCAGGAAGGTGATCAAGACGCGCACTCTATTCCCTAGTGAGGACGCAGCCCGGAAGCTGATCTACCTGGCTATCATGAATTTCACGACCTCCTGGAAGCGTGCTACAGCCAGGTGGTCTGCTGCCATGCCTCAGTTCGCTCTGCTGTTTGGCGAGCGCTTTACAGGTGCCATGGAGTAAGACAAGGGGTATGATTAGACTACCCGCGCTATCGCATCAGGTCTGGCATACTGCATCACAAAAAACAAAGGGCAGCCTCGTTGGGCTGCCCCTGGAATAACCTCCCCAGACACAGAAATCCTGACACTCCCGAGACGGTCACTTTTGCCAGCACTGTCACGGTCATTCGAAGGACAAGATCCTCAACGTGCACCACCTCGAAAGCCGTTAAATCGGCGGCGATGCCCCCAACAATCTGATCACGCTCTGCGAGATCTGCCACAAGGCCTGTCACGCAGGGAAGATCAAGTTGAAGGTCAAGCGCGCTCATTCGTTCAGAGCGGAAGCCTTCATGGACATCGTGCGTTGGACATTGCTCGATCGCGTGCGCAAGGCGCATCCCGGCTTGCCTGTTGAGAACACCTGCGGCTATCTGACGAAGAACACGCGCATCACCCCGGGACTCCCCAAGGCGCATTGCGTCGATGCTTGCTGCATCGCGGGGAACCTCAAGGCCGTACGAAGAGGCGTCTGCCTCCATCAGCGGCAGATGCGCAAGCACAACCGTCAGATTCACAAATGCACGATACTCTTGCAGACGCTTGAAGACGGAACGAAGATCGGATACCGTAAGCTCAACCAAACACCGCATATGGTCAAGAACTTCAGGCTCTTCGACAAGGTGAGATGTCTTGGGCAAACCGGCTTCATCTTCGGCCGAAGATCGTCCGGTTGCTTCGATGTCCGGAGGCTGGACGGCGTAAAGCTTTCTTCCGGCATCAGCTACAGGAAGCTCACGCTTCTCGAAAAGAGAGGCACCCATTTAACCGAACTTATCAAGGAGGACGGCGCTTCCTCCTCTGTCAGAAGACAGAGGTTTCTGCGCCGAGTTTCTATGAACAAGCCGTGCACTTATCTTCTTTCCGCTCTGATGGCGTCCGCCGTGCTGGCGCCTGTCGCCGCTTCGGCCGCCGACAAGTCCGAGCTCGAGGTCCGCATGGAGGCGGCGCAGAAGGTGCTCGCCGACCGCTCCTACTACGAGCGTTGGTCGCCCGAGGCCGCCCTGAAGACGGTTGAGGATGCAAAGGCCGCCAATGAGGCGGGTTCGGCCAGGCAGAAGGAGATCGACGGTGCGCTCGACGTCATGAAGGACTGGTGCCACACGCGCTTTCTCGTTAACGCCTGCATCAAGGACGCGAGGGACCTGCATCACGAGCGTGAGAAGGAGATCCGTAGCGTACGCCTCAAGGCCGACGAGATGATCCGCCTCGACCGCGTCGAGCAGCGCAGGGCCCGTCAGGAAAGCCAGAAGCAGAACGTGAAGCAGCCCATGAAGCTCGGCGGCTCCACCGAGTCTCCCGAAAGCCGCAGCGAGTCGCGCGCCGAGGAGGTGAAGACCAAGCAGAGCCGCGCCGAGGAGCGCAGGGCCCTTGAGGAGGCGAACGTCCGTGCCTACGAGGAAAAGCAGGCGAGGGCCGCCAGAAAGGCGGAGGAGCGCCACGATCCCATCAGGGTGAAGAGCCGCGTGAAGGCTCCGTCAAGTCCCATTGAAGGACATCTCGGCCGTACGGCGGCTGACGTTGAGGCGGGCAGGGCCGAGGCGGCCGAGCGCATGGCTCAGGAGGACGCCAACATTGCGGCCTTCAATGCCAAGCAGGCCGAGGCGAAGAAGCGCCTTGAGGAGGCCGAGGCCACCGCCGCCGAACGCAAGGCGAGCCGCGAGGCGCGGCAGGCGAACTTCAACAAGACGCTCGAGGAGCGTCGCGCCGCACAGAAGCGCTATGAGGAGTCCAGGGAGAACAAGGACTCTGGCCTCAAGAAGTATTTCTGAGTCGAAGGAAAGAGATGGTTGCTGCTGAAATAAATCCGCGTCTCTGGGACGCCTCGACGCCGCTTGTCGAGCGAGTTGCACTCGCCTTTGATGAAAAGGGCCCGCTCACGAAGGCCGTCAAGGGCTTCTGCGTGCGCGAGGGGCAGCGCGAGTTCGCCGTCGAGGCGGCCCGCGCGGTCGAGGAGAAGACCATTCTCGTCGCCGAGGCGGGGACGGGCACGGGCAAGACCTTCGCCTATCTGACGCCCGCGCTTCTTGCAGGCGCGACCTGCGTCATCTCGACGGCAGGCAAGTCGCTTCAGGACCAGCTCTGCGCCAAGGACCTTCCCGCCCTGCGCGATGCGCTCGGCGTGCCCGTCAAGGTCGCGCTTCTCAAGGGACGCGCCAACTACGTCTGCCACTTCCGCCTCGAACTCACGGCCTCCGAAGGCAGGCTCCCCGAGCAGGACTCCTATCTGAAGCTCAGGAAGATCCAGCGCTTTGCGGCGGTCAGCCGCACGGGCGACCGAGCGGAACTCCCCGACGTGCCCGAGGACGACCGCCTCTGGCCCCTCGTGACGAGCACGCGCGAAAACTGCCTCGGCAAGGACCGCTGTCCGAACTACGACGACTGCTTCGTCAAGAAGGCCCGCGAGGACGCCATGCAGAGTCAGGTCGTCGTGGTGAACCACCATCTCTATCTGAGCTCGATGGCCCTCAAGCGCGAGTCCGATGCGATCGACGGCATGCTGCCGCAGGCGGCACTCACGGTGATCGACGAGGCGCACCAGCTGCCCGGCATCGCCTCGAGCTTCTTCGGCACGAGCTTCTCGACCTATGACGTCGAGAACGTCTCGATGGAGGCCCGCAGGCTCGGCCGCACGAAGTGCAACGACGGCGCCGAGTGGGAGATCCTCTACGACCGCGTGCTCAAGGCGGGGCGCGAGTTCAGGCTCGACGCCCAGCGCATCGGTCTTGCCGAGGGCGAGAGGCTCGATGTCGACGAGATCGAGGGCTTCGGCGAGCTTTATCCTGGCTTCGAGCGCCTGCGCGCGGCCTTTGCGGCCATGGGCGAGGCGATGAGGGCCAATGAGGGCCGCGACAATGAGCTCGACACGCTCGCCGAGCGTCATGCCGAGCTCATGGAACAGATGGAGGCTTGGACGGCCATCTTCGTGAAGTGCCGCAACGGTGCGGCCGATGAGGCTTCCGAGGGTGAAGCCGCCGGAGATGCCGAGGTTGGGGGAGAAGCAGGGCCCGAAGCGGGTGCGGCTTCCGGAGCGGACGCAGAGGTGCGCTGGCTCGAGGTGAGCCAGCACGGCATTCGCTTCAACCTGACGCCGCTTTCCTTTGCGGAGGAATTTCGCGAGATGCGAGAGCGCGAGGGCGGCGCCTGGGTCTTCACGTCGGCCACGCTTTCGAGCGCGGGCAGGTTCGACCTCTTCAAGCAGAGGCTCGGCATCGGCGAATGCGTCGAGCGCACGTGGGAGAGCCCCTTCAACTACTGGGAACAGGGGTGCTTCTATCTGCCGCAGATGCCGCCGCCCGCGAACAACACGGCGGTGCACACGCACAACGTCATTGAAAAGGTCTGGCCGCTCATCAACGCGGCGGGCGGACGCACGTTCGTTCTCTGCACGTCGCTCGCGGCCGTGAGGGCCGCGGCGGACGAGCTTCAGGCGAGGCTCGAGGCCAACGGGAATCCCTATCCGCTCTTCGTTCAGGGCGACGGTCCCAAAATGCGCCTCATCGAAGAGTTCAGGGCGCACGGCAACGCCGTGCTTGTGGGCTCGATGAGCTTCTGGGAGGGGGTCGACGTCAAGGGGGAGGCGCTTTCGCTCGTCGTGATCGACAAGATTCCCTTCGCGCCGCCCAACGATCCCGTGATGATGGCGCGAAGTCGCGCCGTCGAGGCTTCGGGCAGGCGTCCCTTCGACGAGATCACGCTGCCCGAGGCGGTCATCACGCTCAAGCAGGGTGCGGGACGCCTCATCCGCTCGGAAGGCGACAGGGGCATGCTCGTCATCTGCGACCCTCGCATCCTCAACAAGGGCTACGGCAAGGTCGTGCGCGACAGCCTGCCCGACTTCTACTGCACGCGCAGGGAGGAGAAGGCGCTAGAGTTCTTCCTCAATCCCGAGCGCTTCAGAGAAGGTCTTTACCGAGGCTGAGCGTCGCGGACGAACTTCGCAACCGTCTCGACGTGGAGTGCGCCCGGGAAGAGGTCCACGGGCGCGAGCCTCTCGATGCGCCAGCCGAGCTCGATGAACTTTGCCGCATCGCGCGCGAAGGTCTTCGGGTTGCAGGAGACATAGACGAATCGCGTGAGCGGCAGGGCCGTCAGCATGGCGGGCACCGTCTCCTCGAGCCCCTTGAAGGCGGGGTCGAGAATGGCCGCGGCGGGCCTGATGCCCGAGGCGATGAGACGGGGCAGCTCGTCCTCGACCGCACCCGCGTGGAAGACGGCGTTTTCGATGCCGTTTCGCTTGGCGTTGAGTTTGGCGCGCTCGATCGAGGCGGCGACGATGTCGACGCCCACGGCCTTCGCGCAGGTGCGGGCGGCAAGGAGCGTCATCGTGCCCACGCCGCAGTAGAGGTCGAGCAGGACCTCGTCCTTTTCGGGCGCAACCCACTCAAGCGCCATGGCGTAGAGCCTCTCCGTCTGTCCCGGATTGACTTGCAGGAAGGTTTCGGGACGCACCGTAAAGCGCAGCCCCCCGATCGTCGTTTCGATGCCGTCCGTGCCCGCAACGTGCAGGCTGTGGCGTCCGAGCACCGCATTGCCGGGCGTCGGGTGCAGGTTGAGGAAGACGCTCGTGATGCCTTCCTCCATGAGCTTCTTCGCAAGCTTCCCGACAAAGATCCTGACTTCGGGCGTCTCGCCGTGCACGCAGAGCGTGAAGAGGCGCTGCGGCTTCTCTGAATCCACGCCGTCCCTCATGACGATCGTGCGCACGTCGCCCTCGCGGTGCGATTCGTTCCAGGGAGAGAGGTCCGAGAGCGAGAGCATGCGGGCCGCGGTTTCGGCGGCCTTGGCCATCCACTCGGGCGTCTGCGGGCAGAAGCAGGATTCGGGCACGGGAAAGTGCGAGCCCTGAGCATACATCGCGAAGTACCAGCGTCCCTCGGGATCGACGCCCGGATAGAGCACGGCCTTGTTGCGAAAGCCCTGCGTGAACGCCTCGGCGTCGTGCGGCGCCTCGACGAGGGGCAGGGGCTCGGGGGCTTCGACGCCCGATTCGGAGAGCGCCCTTTCGAGCAGTCCGCGCTTGACGACGGCCTGGCCCTCTGGAGTGAGGCTGCCGAGCGCGCAGCCGCCGCAGGCGGGCCTGGCCACATGGGCGGGACACGGGGAGGCGGCCCACCAGGGGCTCTTCCGGGTGATCTTCACGTACTGGGCGACGCTCGATCGCGTGCCGCGTGCGGGCGGATCGACCTCCGCGGTGACCTCGTCGCCGGGGAGCGCCCCCGGCACGAAGACGCGGAGTCCGTCCTCGTAGGCGATGCCTGCGCCCGTCGAGGCGATGTCGGTGATGGTGAGATGCCTGGTCGTCATCGGAGGAGAATGCGTTGTCAGAAGAAGAATTCGGGGAACTTCGGAGCCTCGCAGGCGGGGCGGATGCGCTCGCGCACCTGGGCCATGGCGGCTAGGACGGGCTCGGGGAAGTTGCGGTGGCTGTCGGGGCAGGCGTCGATGCAGGCGCGGCAGCCGATGCACTGCGAGGGATCCTTCACGCGCATGCTGAAGGGATCGATGATGTCCATCGGGCAGACCTCGGCACAGCGGCCGCACATGCGGCAGACAGGGTCGGGCATGGGCACGAAGCCGGTCTTCGGATAGGGACGGAGCTCCCCTTCGCCCGGAAATTCGGGGGCGAACCTCGCCGTGCCGTCCCTGAGCGCCTCGAACACCCTGCGTGCGAAGTCGCCCGCTGAGAAGCGGTCGGCTTCGTTGGGACGGCCTGCACCGAACTCGGGGAACTGGCTGTGCTCGACGGGGAAGGCCGCGCCTGCGGGCACGACGAAGCCCGCGGCGCGAAGCACGGCTGCGAGCTCGCGGAGCGTGTCCTCATGCGCGCGGCAGCCGTAGGCGGCGACGGGCACTGCAGCCGCACCGTTGCCCGTCCACTTGGCGAGGGACTGCATCGGAAGGGGCACGCGGCCGAAGTAGACGGGTACGCCCAGAAAGACGAGATCGCCTTTGCCGAAGGTGCGGGCCTCCTCGCGTTCCCAGCGGTCGGTGAGGTCGAGCTCCTCGACGGGAAGGGCGGTGCCTGCAAGGCCCTGAGCGATCATGCTCATAAGGCGGCGGGTGCGGCCCGTCGGGGAGAAACGGGCGACGATGATGCGGTTGGGGGACATGGTTCTGATTCCTCTGCGTGAGGCTCCCGCACAGGGGGGGCGAGAGCCGGCGTCCGTCCCGTGGTGTGAAGGATCAGAGGACGAGAAGCGCCGTACTGCACACAATGATAGCCAAGACGGCGGGTGCGCACGCACGGAGAAGTCCCGAGGTGAGGCCTTTGCGGAAGGCGATGGCCTCGTCGGGCGGCAGACCTGCCGAGCGGGCTGAAAGCTCCTGCCGGAGTACGAGGAGGACCATGAGATAGAGGGCGCCGAGGACGATGACGATGCTCGCGGCGTTTCGAAGTGAGGAGGCCCCGTCGACGACGAGGCCCGAAATCATGGCGGCGCCGAGCGCGAGGCACAGGGTGCCGATCCAGAGCGACCTGTGTGCGCGGTACTCCTGTGCGAGCACCGCGTACACGAGGCGGCGTGCGGAATCCTCGGTCATCAGAGGCTGCCGCCGGCGACGACAAGCACGAAGAGCGGGCTGACGACGCCGATCATGATGCGGATGAACCAGAGGCCTGACTCGGAGACGGGGCGGGCGGCCGTGAGCTCGCGCTTCATCGTGGGCCATGCCACCCAGGCGGCAGCGATGGCGATGCCGAAGGTTGAGAGCGGCATGCCGACGTTGGACGTGACGTAGTCGAGGATGTCGAAGATCGTCCTGTTGAAGAACTTGACGTCGCTCCAGACGCCGAAGGAGAGTGTGGAGGCAAGGCCCACGACCGTGCAGCTCGCGACGGTGAGCAGGATGGCCGGCGTGCGGCGCATGTTGAACTGGCGGGTGAGGAGCGCCGTACAGGCTTCGAGCATCGAGACGGACGAGGTGAGGGCCGCAACGACGAGACAGACGTAGAACATGACGGCGAAGAGCTGGCCGAGCGGCATCTTCGAGAAGACGGCGGGCATCGTCACGAAGGTGAGGCCGGGGCCGGCGCTCGGGTCAAGACCGAAGGCGAAGACGGCGGGGAGCACCATCAGACCGCCGAGAATCGAGGACATGATGGCGAGGACGGCGACCCATCCCACTGCGCCCGGAAGGTCGGCCTTGGGACTCAGGTAGGAGCCGTAGGTGATCATCGTGCCGGCGCCGAGCGAGAGCGAGAAGAAGCAGAAGCCCATCGCGTTGAAGAGCGCGGAGGCGTTGAAGTCCTCCCAGCGGGGCGCGAAGAGGTACTCGAGGCCGGCGAGGCCGCCAGGCAGCGTGAGGCCGCGCACGATGATGATGAGCATCAGGATGAAGAGCGCGGGCATGAGCACCTTGGCGACGCGTTCGATGCCGCCCTGAATGCCGCGGAGCACGACGACGGACGTGATGCCGAGGAAGATCATCATGTAGAGGAAGCTCATCGAACCGTCGGAGACGAAGGCGCCGAAGTGCGTGCCGAGGAGTTCGGGATCGCTGATGAGGCCGCGGCCGATGACGGCGTCGACCATGTACTTGATGCACCAGCCGCCCACGCCCGAGTAAAACGAGAGGATCAGGAAGACCGTGAAGACGCCGACGCCGCCGAAGAAGCCCCAGCCCCTGCCGCAGACCTTGGTGAGCGAGGCCATCGGGCCCTCGCGTCCGGCGCGGCCCATGGCGAATTCGGCCACGAGCAGCGAGATGCCGACGGTGAAGGTGAAGAAGATGTAGGGCAGCATGAAGACGGAGCCGCCGTTCGTGCCCGCCATGTACGGGAACTTCCAGATGGCGCCGAGGCCGACGGCCGAGCCTGCGCTTGCAAGAATGAAGCCGAGGCGGGAGCCCCAGCTTGTGGTGGTTTGGTTTTCAGACATTGGGTTGGACTCCGATCTTGTGCTTTTTGCCCGCCGTTCGCATCGGGTGGCCTGACGGCGTGGAATTTATTGGAATGAGGTCAAATGGACTCAGAAGACGCCGAGGCCCTTGAGCATCACGATGAGGATGAGGATCGGTGCGAAGATGCCGGCCATCACGCGGTAGCTCTTGAGGAAGAAGCCGGAGACGGGCTTGACGAGCGAGAGCTGGTTCACGGTCGTGGGCCAGGCGAGCCAGGCCGTGACGATGGCGATGCCGATCACGCCGATCGGCATGCCGATGTTGGACGTGAGGTAGTCGAAGAAGTCGAAGAAGCTCTTGCCGAAGATCGTCACGTGCGAGAGCGTGCCGAAGCTGAGCGCGCAGAGCGTGCCGAGAACGGCGAGGATCGAGCCCGTGATCGTGACGCCGGCGGGGCGGCTGATGTTGAACTCGTCGTGGAGGAACTGCACGGACATCTCCAGAATCGAGATCGAGGACGTGAGGGCCGCAACGAAGAGGCACACGTAGAAGGTGATCGCGAAGAAGTGGCCGAACGGGAGCTGCGCGAAGACGGCGGGCATCGTCGCGAAGGTGAGGCCGGGGCCAGCGTCGGGCGAGAGGCCGAAGGCGAAGACGGCGGGCATGATCATCAGACCGCCGAGAATGGCCGAGAGAATCGCGAGGAAGACGATCCAGGAGACGGACGACGGAAGGTGAACGCGGTCGCTGAGGTAGCTGCCGTAGTTCATCTGGGAGCCCGAGCCCACGGAGAGCGAGAAGAAGGCGAAGCCCATCGCGTTGAGCAGCGACTCGCCCGTGAAGGCGGAGAGGTCGGGCTTGAAGAGGAATTCGACTCCCTTCATGGCGCCGGGGAGCATGAGGCCGCGCACGATGAGGATGAGCATCATGAAGAAGAGGAGCGGCATCAGGACCTTGGAGACGCGCTCGATGCCCTTTTCAACGCCGAAGTAGACGACGAAGGCGGTGGCGCCGAGGAAGGTGAGGTGCGAGAGCACGGGGGCGACGTCGGAGGAGGCGAAGGACTCGAAGGCGCCGCGCATCATGGACGGATCGTTGATGATGCCGTTGCCCATGAAGGCCTGAATCATGTAGTAGACGCACCAGCCGCCCACCACGGAGTAGAAGGCGAGCACGAGGAAGCCCGTGAGCACGGAGATGTATCCGATGATGCCCGTGAAGGGACCGCCGAGCCTTCGGAAGGCGCCTGCGGCGCCTGCGCGTACCGAGCGGCCCATGCACATCTCGCCGATGAGAAGCGTGAGGCCGATCGTCACGGTGAAGAAGATGTAGGGGAGCATGAAGATGGAGCCGCCGTTCGTGCCAGCCATGTAGGGAAACTTCCAAATGGCACCGAGACCGACGGCGGAGCCTGCGCTCGCGAGAATAAACCCCAGGCGGGACCCCCATACTGAACGTTCTGTCATTTTTTTTGCTTGTATTTCTAATGGTCAAGGCGGTTCGGCTTTCTGGAGCCGGACCGCCGCGGGTTGTGTTTGGGTGCGGTGTCGCCGCGGGCCGTCAGACAAGGCCCGAGACGAGCACCACAAGCACGAGGACCGGAGAGAAGCCGATCATCATGAGGCGGAGGAACTTCACGGCGCCCTCGGAGAGAGAGGTGTTTCGCGTGATGTTCTCGCGGATCTGCGGCCAGCATCTGACGCCTGCGAGCCACAGGATGATCAGGCCGCCCACGGGCAGGGAGATGTTGCTCGTGAAGAAGTCGAAGAGGTCGAAGATCGTCTTGCCGCCGAAGAAGGTGACGTCGGAGAGCTTGCCGAACGAGAGGCAGGGCAGGGCGCCGACGACGGCGAGCGCGAGCGTGGAGAGCATGGCCGCGCCCGCACGCTTCATCTTGTGCTCGTCGACGAGGAAGGCGACGACGATCTCGATCATCGAGACGGACGACGTGATGGCCGCCACCGCGATGCACAGGTAGAAGATCACGGCGAAGACCTGACCGAATGGAAGCTGCGCGAAGACGGCGGGCATCGTGATGAAGGTGAGGCCGGGACCTGCGGACGGGTCGAGTCCGAAGGCGAAGACGCTCGGCATGATCATCAGGCCGCCGAGAATGGAGGCGATGACCGCAAGGAACGTGATCCAGAGGCAGCCGTTGACGAGGTTCGAGTTCTGATCAAGGTACGAGCCGTAGGTGAGCATGCACCCGCAACCCACGCACAGCGAGAAGAAAGTGAAGCCCATGGCCTGCAGCAGGGCGCTCCAGGTGAAGGCGTCGGGATCGAACTTGAAGAGGAACTCAAGGCCGCCTATGGCGCCGGGGAGCATCAGGCCGCGCACGATGAGCACGAGCATCATCACGAAGAGGAGCGGCATCAGGAACTTGGAGATGCGCTCGATGCCCTTCGTGACGTCGAGCGCCACGATGAGGCCGTTGAGCAGCAGGAAGAGCCACTGGAAGCCGAGTGCCTGGACGGGATCGGAGACGAAGCTGCCGAAGTGCTTGCCGAGCTCGGCCTGGTCGGTGATGAGGCCCGAGCCCGTGGCCGCTTCGGCGAAGTAGGCGAGCGTCCACCCTCCGATGGCCGAATAGAAGCACAGGACGAGGAAGCCCGTGAGAACGCCGAGATAGCCTGCGGGCACCCAGGCGCGGCCCGCGAGGTTGCGGTAGGCCGTCACGATGCCGCCGCGGCCCGCACGGCCGAGCGCCACTTCGGCGATCAGCAGGGCGGCGCCCACGGTGAAGGTCATGAGGATGTAGGGGAAGAGAAAGGCGCTGCCGCCGTTCGTGCCCGCCATGTAGGGGAACTTCCAGATGGCCCCCAGACCCACGGCAGCACCGGCGCTGGCGAGCACGAAGCCGATTCGGCTCGTCCAGGTCTTTCGCTGTTCTCCGGACATAAGTACACTCCTTGATCCGCAGTCCGCCCCATCGGGAGGCGCGCGGAAGGCAGAGGCGGTCTTGATGCCGCCTGATTGACTCTTTTATGCGACAGGTCCTTCGGAAGCGGTGTCCCGGTTGCAGTTTGCTCATGAGGCTTCTGCTGCTTTTTTGGGCGGACGACGCGCGTGAGGACTTTGCCTGACTGTAAGAATCGTAACAGGTCGGACGGGTTTGCAACTAGGGAAAAAGGCTAAGGTGTCGCCGATGGGATCAAACGGCGGGCAGAGAAAGCGGCGTTTTCGGAGCGGCGCAGGCTCGAAAAACGCAGGGCGCGGGCGTGCCCTTCAGGTCCGCAGGCGGAAAATCCGGGGATGCTCCTCAATAAATCGTTGCAAACGTGCCTGCGAAAGGGTATCGCTGGAACTCATAATGAAAGAAACGGCATTCGCTGCCGTGACTCAACAAGGAGAACCTCGAATGAAGAAGACCGTTCTTGCCCTCAGCGCAGCCGCCGTCTGCGTCGCATCAGCCGCTCCCGTCCTCGCCGAAGGGCAGAATCCGATGACGGCGCCCGTCCAGATCTCGATGCAGGGCGAGGCGAGCATGACCGTCGCCAACGACGAGGCCGTCATTCTCTTTTCGGCCGAAAGCCGCAGGCCCGATGCGGTCTCGGCCTCGAACGATGCGGCCAAGCGCGGCAACGCGGCGATCGAGGCGCTCAAGCGCTTCAGCGACAAGATCGACGTCGGGACGACGGGGCTCTCGACCAATCCCGTCTATACCCGTGCCAAGGAAGGCGAGGTTTCCGAGATCGGAGCCTGGGAGGCCCGCGAGACCCTGCGCGTTACGGTGCGTGACGTGAGCGTCGTCTCGGACGTGCTCGCCGCCGTCGTCGGCCACATGAACTACGAGGGCATCACCTTCCGCGTCTCCGACAAGGCCGAGCGCGCCCAGCGAGACGAGCTCCTCAAGGCCGCCGTAGCCGATGCGCTCCGGCAGGCGGGAATCGTTGCTGAGTCGATCGGCCGCAAGTCCTCCGACGTGAGCGTCGCCTCGGTGCGCATCGGGTCGCACAGCGCGGGCGGCCCTCGCTACTACGCGGCCCCCATGATGAAGGCCGAGCGCGCCTCGGCAAACGTTGCGCCTGCAGTGATCGCAGGCACGGCCGAGGTATCGCTCACCGTGACGGTCGAGGCCCGGTTGCCCCGCTGAGCCGGGTTCGTCTCAAGCCCCTGAATCTCCGTGCCGGACGCCCGAAGGGGCGGCCGGCGCCTTCGTTCAGCCGAAATCCGCGCACAAGACGGCTTTTTTCATTAAAATGGGCGCACTTTCCACAAGCTCTCTCCGGAGATCGAATTGAACTCGCGAATCTATCCGCATCCCTTCTTCGCCCGTGAAGGGCGCCCCTTCATCATCGGCACGTTCGCCGTCACGGCCGTGCTCTGGCTTCTCGACTGGAACTTCCTCGCCTTCCTCTCGCTCGTCCTCTTTGTCTTTTGCGTTCAGTTCTTCCGCGATCCGGCCCGTGAACTTCCCACCGATCCGAAGGCCGTGCTGAGCCCGGTCGACGGCCGCGTCTGCAAGGTCCAGAAAGCTCAGGATCCTCTTACCGGCGAGGATGCGATGATGATTTCGATCTTCATGAACGTCTTCAACGTCCACAGCCAGAAGTCCCCCGTCGCTGGTCGCGTCGAGGAGATCGTCTACAAGCCCGGTCTCTTCCTCAACGCCGATCTTGACAAGGCTTCGACTCATAACGAGCGCAACGCCGTTCGCGTCACGACTGACGAGGGGCGAAGCGTAACCTTCGTCCAAGTGGCCGGCCTTGTTGCCCGTCGCATCCTCTGCTATGCCAAGGTGGGCGAACGTCTCGAAAAGGGCGAGCGTTATGGCTTCATCCGTTTCGGCTCTCGCGTTGACGTCTATCTGCCGCTCGACGCCGAGATCACCGTTTCGATCGGAGACAAGGTCACCGGCGTGATGTCCACGATCGCGCGTCTCTGATCAGTCAGGAATGTGAACCACTGACAACCGTCCAAAAGAGCCTGTTCGACTGCGAACGGGCTCTTTTGGTTTGCTTGGCATGGGCACACCCAATGAGCACGAACACCAAACGCAATTCTCGTAAGAAGTCCACCAATCCCCTCGATAACCACATCGAACAGTACGTTTCCGAGCTTCGAACATCGGGCCGCTCCCTGGGTCCCGAAGCCTTCTCCGAGGCCGTACGTACCTTCTCCCAGCGCTTTGTCGAAGCCATGTTGCAGGGAGAAATGGATGCACATCTCACCGGCTGTCAGCCCACCGAAGCGCCTCCTGAAGAAGTTGATGCTGACGAGCTTCTCCAGGTCCCCAACAAGCGCAACGGCTTTAGTCACAAGACCCTCAAGACCGAGTATGGTCCTCTGCCACTGAGCGTTCTGCGCGGTCGCAAAAACACTTTCGACCCAATCATCGTGCCCAAGCACAGCCGGTCGTTCGGCAAAATGGACGAGCAGATCATCGCCATGTACGCCAGAGGCATGAGCACCCGTGACATCCAGGCTTCATCGACAATCTCTACGGTGTGGACATCAGCCCCGACTACGTCAGCAAGGTTACCGACAGGGTGCTTGAAGACGTCCAGGAGTGGCAGAATCGCCCGCTCGCAAGTGTGTATCCGGTCGCTTTCTTTGACGCCCTCCGAGTCAAAATCCGCAGTGGCGCAGCTGTAAAGAACATGGCCGTTCATCTCGGGATTGGGGTGCGAACAGACGGTACGCGTGAGGTTCTGGGCATGTGGATCGCCGAGAATGAGGGTGCAAGCTTCTGGGTGACCGTCTTTAGGGGCTGAAGGCCCGAGGCGTTGAGGACATTCTCATCGCCGTTACGGATGGCCTGAAGGGCATGACTGAAGCTATAGAGGTCGTCTATCCACAGACCCTCCATCAGACCTGCATCGTTCACCTTATTCGCGCCGACATCATTCGTTTCTCAGAAGGACAGAGCGGCCGTGTGCAAGGAGCTCAAGCCCATCTATCAAGCAGTGGATGCCGACGCTGCAGAACGTGCTCTGGAGCGTTTTAGGAATACGACCATGGACAAAAAGTACCCTGCCATCATCCAAATCTGGGAACGGGCCTGGGCACAGGTGATCCCGTTCATCCAGTTCGCGCCTGAGATCCGTACGCAGATCTATACGATCAATTCGATTGAAGGGCTCAACCGAGCTGTCCGGAAGGTAATCAAGACGCGCACTCTGTTCCCCAATGAAGAGGCTGCCAAGAAGCTGATCTATCTGGCCATCATGAATTTCACGGCCTCCTGGAAACGTGCTACGCCCAAGTGGTCTGCTGCCATGCCCCAGTTCGCTCTGCTGTTTGGTGAGCGGTTTACTGGTGTCATGGAGTAAGCTAACGCGCCTGCCGCTTCGCGGCGCGCGATAGTGGGGGCTAAGGAGGATCCTCCCGCGCTCCGCGCGGGCCCCTCCACCATATCCCCTGCTATCGCATCAGGTCTGGCAGACTACATCACAAAAAGGAAAGGGCAGCCTCGTTGGGCTGCCCCTGGAATAACCTCCCCAGACACAGCAATCCTGACACTCCCCGGAAGCGAAGCAAAGCGGTGGTTCGCCCAGAAGGCACTCGACAGAAGAGCCGCGCGGCTACGTCGCTCGTCAGGTACACCTCCATTTGGAGGTCCGAATAATTGAGAGAAATCTGCAGGAGGTGGAGGCGGACCATCATCTCCAATCGCATGTACGGACGTCCAGCCTGAACTGCGAGCCCGTTCTTCTTGTGGGAGAAGGGCAAGCACAGTTTAACGAGCTCATCAACCACATCATCCGGAGAGCGTCAGAAATTTTGTGTCCATGGGATAATCGGAGCCCGCCAAACGGGTGCATCCAATGAACACGAACACCAAACGCAATTCTCGTAAGAA
>NZ_JH815513.1:136424-173279 GCF_000297775.1 Sutterella wadsworthensis 2_1_59BFAA | reverse complement strand
CGTACGCTGATCTATACGACCAATGCGATTGAAGGGCTCAACCGTGCTATCAGGAAGGTGATCAAGACGCGCACTCTGTTCCCCAATGAGGACGCTGCCAAGAAGCTGATTTACCTGGCCATCATGAATTTCACGGCCTCCTGGAAGCGTGCTACGCCCAAGTGGGCTGCTGCCATGCCCCAGTTCGCTCTGCTGTTTGGTGAGCGCTTTACAGGTGCCATGGAGTAAGGAAGGGATATGATTAGACCTCTCGCGCTAACGCGCCAGCCGCTTCGCGGCGCGCGATAGCGGGGGCTAAGGAGGATCCTCCCGCGCTCCGCGCGGGCCCCTCCACCTTAGCCCCCGCTATCGCATCAGGTCTGGCATACTGCATCTCAAATACAAAGGGCAGCCTCGTTGGGCTGCCCCTGGAATAACCTCCCCAGACACAGAAATCCTGACACTCCCTGGTCCGTTTAAACTTTTTTCTGATGACGGTCAGCTTTTAGAAGAGGGGATGCTTAAAAACGGCCTACGTCATGGTCCTTTTACTGTCTATTTCCCGCAAACAGGTAAACCCGCCCGTCAAGGAACTTATAAGATGAATGAGTACGACGGTGAGTTGACTACATGGCGACCTGATGGCATGAAAGTCGTTCAGACTTACAAAAATGGTGTTGCCAATGGCTGGCAGAAAAACTACAACTCACAAGGGGCGTTGATGGGGGAAATAATGATGAAGAATGGTCGTGCGACGGGGGAATTTCGTGCCTATGATTCGCGTGGCAATATTGTTCAAGAGGGCACCCACGAAGACAATGTTGTAAGCACTGTCAAAGGCATGTCCTCACCAAGACCGGAGCCGAATGAGGTTTCGCCCAATGACAATGGCGGGATCATGATCAAAGAGGTGAATGAGTAGCTCACTAGCGGATAACCGTAATTAAGGTAAAAGCCTAGAATGTTGAGAGGAAAGCCTGGAGTCTTTCTCGGCTCCGTGTGAGGCAAGCTCTCAAATAATCCGTTTCTCGACTGGCGAGTGGGACGGTTTGGAGAGGCGTGCAGTGGGGCCGACTCGTGAAAGAAAATGTAAATGCTTCAATCGTTTGCAAGGACTTGCTGATTGCGGAAGTCGCAATCAGACAAGGTTGTTGGTCGAAAATGCCTCCAGAACAGAGCAAAAAATGGACGGCTTGAGTTCGAGGTGTACGAGTGTCTAGGAGGAGGGCGGCCGCACGACTGAGCGGTGTGTCAACTCCTTCTCGAAATCCCTTGTAGATCTGAGTAGAATCTAAAGATTTACCAAGGGCGGCTTCCGTCCCGGGCCCGGCGGGTGAGCCCCGCACGCCTCCGATCCCTTATCCGTCTTCAAGGAATGTTTCCGACTTCCATAAAGCACGCGCTCGAGAACATCGGCAGCCTGTACAAGAACTGGCGTGCCGCCGGCTCTGGCTGCATCGCCGCGTCGTTCAATATCGTCTGCCTCGGTCTTCTCTGGCTCATGGCGCCGCTTGAGTCGGAGCCACTCGCCTCGTTGCGCCGCAACAAGGCGTTCTTCTATCCTCAGGTCGACTTCAACGCTCCGAAGCTTTTCGATCCCCTGCGCATCTTCATCCAGACGGTCTTTCTCCTGGCTGTCCTTCCGCCGCGCGGTCACGGCCCGCGCCTCGTGCGCACGGTCGTCGACATCCTGCGCGCCGCTGGCGCCCTGATCAACCGCGCGGGCGATGCCTTCGGCGCTGCGGCCCTCAGGTGCGTGCGCGCCGTCGTCGACGACAGCGAGGAGAAAAAGCCGGGCGGCCGCAGGCTTCCCAGCTGGGTGCCCGTCGTCCTGCTTGTGCCGGGACTCGTCCTTGCCGCGCTCTGCATCACCCAGCCCTTCAACCTGCACGGCCAGATCGTCTTCCTTGCGCTCATGTTCGTCTCCATGATCGTGCTCATGCGCATCCGCGCACGGATCACGCTCATGCTGCTCTTCGTCATTTCGTTCGTTGTCTCTGGCCGCTACCTCTGGTGGCGCTGCACGTCGACCGTGAGCACGGGCAACGGGCTCGACCTCTTCTTCGGGGTCCTGCTTCTCGTGGCCGAGGTCTATGCGTTCTCCGTGATGGTGCTCGGCTACTTCCAGGTCTGCTGGGTGCTCGACCGCAAGCCTGCCGCGCTGCCCGCCGACCGCTCCGTCTGGCCCCACGTCGACATCTTCATCCCGACCTACAACGAGTCGCTCGACGTCATCAAGCCGACGGTCTACGCCGCGCTCAACATGGACTGGCCCGCCGACAAGCTCCACGTCTATGTGCTCGACGACGGCAGCCGCGACTTCATCCAGGCCTTTGCGGAGGCCGCAGGTGCGGGCTAC
Organism: Sutterella wadsworthensis 2_1_59BFAA; assembly: GCF_000297775.1. Classification (GTDB taxonomy): domain Bacteria; phylum Pseudomonadota; class Gammaproteobacteria; order Burkholderiales; family Burkholderiaceae_F; genus Sutterella; species Sutterella wadsworthensis_A. The sequence goes on along the minus strand of NZ_JH815513.1, from coordinate 170,941 downwards.
ATCAAGCGCGAAGAGCACAATCATGCCAAGGCGGGCAACATCAACCACGCGATGACCGTCACGAGCGGCGAGTACATCGTGATCTTCGACTGCGACCACGTCCCCTCGAACGACTTCCTCGTCTCGACGACGGGCTGGCTCGTCCGTGATCCGAAGATTGCACTCGTGCAGACGCCGCACCACTTTTACTCGCCCGATCCCTTCGAGAAGAACATGCATCTCGAGCGCGCCATGCCGATCGAGAACTCGCTCTTCCACGACTTCATCCAGAAGGGCAACGACACGTGGAACGCCACGATGTTCTGCGGTTCAAGCGCCGTCATGCGCCGCAAGGCTCTCGAGGAGATCGGCGGCATTGCGGTCGAGACCGTGACCGAAGACGCACACACGTCTCTCAAGCTCAACCGCAGGGGCTGGAACTCGGCCTTCATCTCGCGTCCGCTCGCTTCGGGCCTCTCCACGGAGACCCTTGCGGCCCACATCGGCCAGCGCATTCGCTGGGCGCGCGGCATGATCCAGATCTTCCGACTCGACAATCCGATGCTCGGCAAGGGCCTGACGCTTCCGCAGCGCCTGTGTTTCTTCAACGCGATGCTGCATTTCCTGCACGGCCTGCCGCGCATCATCTTCCTTCTGGCCCCGCTTCCCTACATGTATGCGGACATCTACGTGATCTACGCGACGGCGGCCTCCGTCTTCGCCTACGTGATCCCGCACATGGTGCACACGGCCGTGACGAACTCGATCCTGCAGAAGGGCTACCGCTATCCGTTCCTCGGCGGCGTGTACGAGGCCGTCCTCTCCTGGTACATCCTCATCCCGACCACGGTCGCGCTCATCTTCCCGCATTACGGCAAGTTCAACGTGACGGCCAAGGGCGGCACGATCGGCGAGAAGTACCTCGACTGGCACATCTCCTGGCCCTTCGTCGCGCTCATCGCGCTCAACGCCGTCGGACTGTTCATCGGCCTTGAGAAGGCCTTCTTCGATCCGGATCCGCAGTACGTGACGCTTGTCATCAACCTCGGCTGGATCGCCTACAACCTGATGGTGCTTGGCGCCGCCATGTCGGTCGCCGTCGAGGAGAAGGAGGCGCACCGCTTCCCGCGCGTCGGCCTCAACCTGCCGATCGTCCTTGAGACTGGAGACGGCATGCGCCACAACGTACGTACGGTCGAATACTCCCAGAAGGAGCTTCGCGTGCGCGCCCTCGACACGGCCTTCACCATGCCTGCGGCCGGCGAGCGCGTTGCATTCGAATTCGCCGAAGAGGCGGGCCCCGTCCGCTTCGAGGGCACCGTCATTGAAAACGGAGAGGGCTGGACGGACATCGCCGTCGACCTTCCCGACATGGCCTGCGAGCGTCGCTGGAACAGCGTGACGTTCTCCCGCCGCGGCATGTGGGCGATGAATCCCGAGGGCACGGTCGACGACCGCTTCCTCACGGGCTTCCTGATGCTCGGCCGCCATGCGCTCTACGGCTACCGCTCCATGATCGAATTCCTGCCCGGCCGGGTTCTGCCCGCCGTTCGGGACGCCGTCCTCTCCATGCTGCCGCGACAGCCGGTTGCAAGGAAGTCCTGATGGCAAACGCAAACTGAGAAGACATGAAGAATCCCACACTCATCGGAACCGCTGCCGCGTGCCTCATGGCCGCTGCGTTCGCCGCTCCCGCCTGGAGCGCGCCCTCTGACGGCATGAAGTCCGTCTCTCAGCTCCAGCCCGTCTGGCGCACAGACGTCACAGGCTCGCGTACCGAAGTCGTTCCCCTCATGAAGCTCGTGCCCGGCGGCAGTGCCGCGGCCGTCAAGCTTACAGGCCTCTCCCGTGTGCAGGCCTTCGACTTCGGCGTGCGCCGTGACGAGGTTGTCTCTGAGGCGACGCTCGACCTGAGCTTTACGCCTTCGCCCGCGCTCGCCCCGTCCGGCTCGCAGATCAACTTCTACCTCAACGGCCGCCTGCAGCGCTCGGTGCCCATCTCGGCCTCGATGGTGGGCAAACCCTCGCAGCTCACGCTCAAGCTTTCGCCCAAGGTGATCGAGTCCGTCAATCAGTTGACGGTCGAGTTCATCGGACACACGCCGTCGGTCTGTGAAAATCCGGCCGACGCCGCCATCTGGCTCGACATCGCGGCCGAAAGCCGCCTCACGCTCGTCAAGCAGCGCGTCAGGCTCGCCAACGATCTCGCGGCCTTCCCCGCGCCGTTCGTCGACACCGCCTCGAACGAGCCTTCCGTGCTGCCGATGGTCTTCACCTCGGCTCCGACCTCGATGGAAAAGCAGGCCGCCGCCGTGCTCGCGAGCATCGTCGGCCGCATGAGCGACTGGCGCGGTGCCGACTTCCCCGTCTTCTACAACGGCACGCCCGCCGAGGGCCACTTCGTCGTCTTCGCGACGAACGAGCGTCGTCCTGACTTCCTGCACGATCTGCCCAAGGCCGACGGTCCGATGGTGACCATCGCCGACGCGCCTGCCAGCCTCTCCGGCAAGATGCTCGTCATTCAGGGCCGCAACGACGAGGACCTCCTCGCTGCCGTGCGTGCGCTCGGCACCGACCGTCCCGTGATGGTGGGCGAGACCTTCCGCGTCAAGAAGGCCGAAGTGCCGCCCGTGCGCGAGGCCTATGACGCTCCGCGCTGGATCAACACCGACGCCGAGATTCCGTTCTCGAAGCTCATGCAGTATCCGGGGCAGCTTTCCGCCCGCGGTCACGTAATGGCCCCGGTGCAACTGCCCGTCAAGTTCGCACCCGACCTCTTCATGGTGGGCGACGCCGAGCTCGGCATGCAGATCCGCTACCGCTACGCCAAGCCGATGCCCGAGGAGACCGCCCAGCTGCGCACCTTCGTCAACGGCTACCTCGCCGACAGCGACACGCTCGCGGGCAGGGACGGCCGCGGTTCGCGCACCGTTCAGCTTCCTGCCTTCTACGGTGCCATCTCCGTCGATGATCCGATGGGCGCCACGCTCACCCATTCGACGAGCCTCGGCTTCTCCGTGAGCTACGAGCGCACGATTCAGGGCGGCTCCCAGGACAACTGCCGCTCCGTCTCGCTCATCGGCCATCAGATGGAGATCGAGCCCACGTCCACGCTGACGGTCAAGGGCCTCTTTCACCACGCCGAGCTTCCCAATCTGAAGCTCTTCACGCGTGCGGGCTATCCGTTCACGAAGTACGCCGACCTCTCGCAGACCGCAGTCTTCATTCCGCAGGACGCGAGCAGGAGCGAGCTCACGACGATGCTCAACACCATGGGCCGCATGTCCGCCATGACGGGCGCCCCCGCGATGCACGTGCACGTGACGGGCGACATGAACGATCCCGAGCTTGCCAAGCGTGACATTCTCGCCTTTGCGCGCTTCCCCGCCCCCGTGACCGACATCGACGTCGAGAATGCGGGCCGCATTCAGGAGAAGCTCGTTGAGGCCTTCAGGGCGAAGTCCCCCTCCGTGCAGAAGACGGCCGAAGGTGCCTATGACAACGGTATTGCCGCCATCGTCTCGGCAGAGTCCCCGCTCGCGGGCGGCCGCACGCTCGTGGCGCTCCTCTCCGAAGGCGCGTCCGGCGCCGCCCGTCTCAACGCCGAGCTCGTCAATCCTGCCGGCCTCGGCTCCGTGACCGGTTCCGTCGCCGTCGTCAACGCCGCCGGCGTGACGGGTTTTGACGTGGGCGAGCACTACACCGTCGGCAACCTGCCCTGGTACCACAAGGTCTGGATGACCGTCATCGACCGTCCGGGCGTCCTCGTTGCGGCCGCTCTGCTGAGCGCGCTCTTCGTGGGCTTCGGCATCTTCCTCTTCATGCGCTACTGGATCAGGAGCCGCTCGTAATGTTCAAGAAGATGATTATCTCCGCAGCGCTTGCCTGCGCCTTCTGCAGCGCTTCGTCCGCCATGGCCGCCTGGCCCGTCTGGGACGAGTTCCGCAATGACGCGCTCGACAACGGCCGCGTCGTCGACAAGAGCGATGACCGCAAGGTGACGACGAGCGAGGGCCAGTCCTATGCGATGTTCTTCGCGCTCGTCACCAACGATCAGGTGACCTTCGACGGCCTCGCCGCCTGGACCGCCGACAACCTCTCCGGGGGCGACCTCACGAAGACGCTTCCCGCCTGGCTCTGGGGCAGGGGACGCGGCGACAAGTGGGGCATTCTCGACACCAACAACGCCACCGACTCCGACATGTGGATCGCCTGGTGCTTCCTCGAGGCAGGTCGTCTCTGGAAGTCCGAGGAGTACACGAAGAAGGGCATGGCGATGCTCGAGCTCCTCAAGAAGGAGGTCCGCACCGTCGACAATCTGGGCAGCGTCGTGCTGCCGGGCCGCGTTGGCTTTGAGGACAACGGCACGGTCAAGCTCAATCCGAGCTACTACCCGCTCTTCCTCTTCAAGCGCTTCGCGCTCGAGGACGCCTACTGGAACGAGGTTTACGAGGGATCGCTTCGCATGTTGCTGAGGTCCTCCCCCGCGGGCATCGCCCCCGACTGGGCGCTCTTTGACAAGGGCGGCCGTCTAGTGCCGCCCAACGGCGACGACTACGAGATCGGCAGCTACAACGCCATCCGCACGTATCTGTGGGCGGGCATGATGTCGCCCGACGATCCCAACCGCGCGATCCTCATGAAGCACTTCAGCCCGATGGTCGAGGCGACGAGGGCGCTCAACATGCCGCCCGAGAAGATCCACACGGTCAATCTCACCGTCAACGACACGGGTCCCTTCGGCTTCGGCGCCTGCCTCATCCCGATGCTCGGAAACGACCGCACCGCGGGCCTCGTGCGCAGCGTGGTCGACTCCGAAAGGCTTTCGGGCGAGAGCTACTACTCGAGCATGCTCGCGCTCTACGGCCGAGGCTGGGATGAAGGCCGCTTCGCGTTCGACGCCGACGGCCGCCTGATCTTTCCGAAGGGACGATAAGACGCATGCAGACCAGAATTGAAAACGGCGCCGGCCCCCGCTTCACGGGGCTCGGCGTCTGGAACGTCTACTTCATCATTGCCTTTGCGCTTGCAGCCTTCGGCTACATCGAGCTCAACCTTCTGGGCAACGCGCTCCTGATGGCCTGGCTCCTGCTGCCCGTCGGCCCGAAGTGGCTGCGCATCCTGCGCGGTACGCTCGGCGTCGCCGCGGCTGCCGTGCTCCTCTATTCGGAGAGCTGGCTGCCGGGCGTCGACAGCATCCTCGCCAACAAGGGCGGCATCGCGGGCTTCTCGCTTCTCTACATGGCCGAGTTCGCGCTCGACTTCATCAACGTGAAGATGGTGGGCTGGGGCCTTCTCGTCTTCCTCGGCTATTTCCTCGTGCGCCGTTACGTGCGCGTGACGTTCTTCACGATCGTCTACTTCCTCGGCGCAGTGACGATGCCGTGGGTGCAGTCGATCCTGCCCGAACGCGCGCCCGTCGTGACGGCCGACGCAGGCGGTCAGACGAATGAGGCCGCCGCGCCCGCCAAGACGGGCAAGGCCGACGCCAAGGCCGTGGGTGAGTGGTACGACGCCTTCCTCGCCTACGAGCACGACCGACGCGCCCGCTTCCCGAACGGCCTTTCCGAGAAGGACACGCCGTTCGACATCCTGCTCCTGAGCATCTGCTCGGTCTCGAACGACGACCTCGCCGTCTCGCAGCTTGACCAGCATCCGCTCTTCAAGGAGTTCAACATCCGCTTTGACTCGTTCAACGCGGCGACGGCCTATTCGGGCCCGGCCCTGCTGCGCCTGCTCAACGGCGCCTGCGGGCAGCCGTCCCACAGCGAGCTCTACGGCGAGCGCCGTCCCGAGTGCGAGATCATGACGAGGCTCGGCACGCTCGGCTATTCGCAGCGCCTGCTGATGGACCACTCGGGCGAGTACGACAACTTCCTGCAGTCGATGCGCGACAAGGCGGGCGTCACCGCCACGCTTGACAACGCGAAGTACCCGACGCGCTACATGGGCTTTGACGACGAGGAAATCGCCGACAGCCTGGCCGTGCTGCGCCACTGGCAGCGCACGCAGGTGAAGTCGAAGGCGGGCCGCACGGCCACGCTCATCAACTTCATCGCGCTCCACGACGGCAACCGCCTGCCCGGCCGCGGCCGCGCCGAGCCCTTCAAGCCGCGTGCTCAGGAGATGTTCGACAACATCCGCACCTTCCTGCGCGAGCTTGAACGCTCCGGCCGCAAGACGATGGTCGTGATCGTGCCCGAACACGGCGCTGCCGTGAGGGGCGACAAGATCCAGGTCCCGCGCCTGCGCGACATCCCGACCATGCGCATTTCGCGCGTTCCGGTCATGGTCAAGTTCGTGGGCCTCAAGGGCATGCCCAACGAGCCCATCCACGTGACGGGCAACACGAGCTACCTGGCGCTCACGTCGCTCATCGGCAAGACGCTCGAGACCGACTACTTTTCCAAGGACGGCGGCACGGTTCCGCTCGAGCAGCTCGTCCATGATCTGCCGCAGACCAACCCCGTGAGCGAGAACGGCACCGTTCAGACGCTTGAATATCAGGGCCGCGAATACTTCCGCCAGAACGGCGGCGAGTGGAAGCCCTACGGCGGCTGATTTCCGAGACCGCAGACATGAATGACAAGGCCCGCGAACACCTGTGTGATCGCGGGCCTTACCCAATTGCGGCGTAAAGCTCCGTTCAGGGCGGAGATATAAGCCGCGTGTTTTTCGATGAACGCTAGTATCATATAGGCATGATTATGGTTCATCTCGGAAGTCCGTGGAACGCGGCCTTGACTTTTAAGAAAAAGTACTGATCGTCTCGGAAGCCATAAGCTCGTCGCTTAATTTGCTTGATTTTATTGTTGACACCTTCAAGCACAGAGGTGTTGATCTTAAAGTCCGCGGCTGCAATGATGCCCTGCACATAGCCCCTGAGGTTCTTGCCGAAATCTACCAAGGGCGTGATCCTGCTGTGAGTGGCTCGGTGAATCCAGTCCATAACCAAAGCAATTGCTTGTCCGCGCGTTCCCAAACTCCAGAGATGTCGAAGTTCGTCTCCCATGAGATAGCATTTGAGCAACGGCGTATTAAGTTTCGAAAGCTCCGCCAGTTTTGTATGCTCCTTCTCCGTGAGGTTTTCAGGGCGCTTGTACAAGAGGTACCGGGAGCTCTTCACGACTTTTCTTAACCAAGGCGCATGCCTGAGGGAATTGGCCGCGTCCACCCTGACTCTGTCGATCACCTTTCTGCCGAAGTTGGACAGGACATGGAACAAGTCGTAGACAACCACGCCGTTGGGACAGTTCTCTTTCACCTCAAGGTCGAAGGCAGAGTTTTGATCCATGGCAACAGCTCTTATCCCAGCTTTTTGCTCTGGCGTAAGTAAGTTAAAGAACTTTCGAAGCGTAGCTCTGGAGCGGCCACGATCAAGCCAAAGGACTTTCTTTGTATCAATGGAGTACACAACTGTGGCGTAACGATGCCCGCGATGAATGGCGAATTCATCCACGGCCAAGCGGCGAGAGTTATCCCAATGGAAATGTTCGTACAATCGCCGCAACCGGGCCTTGTCGATCTCTTTCACTGTATCCCTGGAAAGATTCGTTTCTTGAGCAGCGTAAGCCACCGTTTCTTCAAGCGTTCTGTGCTCAACGTGCTCGCGCAATAGCTCGGTATACCGCTTGAACGGCGCAAGCCATTCTACGGCTTCCATTGGATGCCCTTTGCAATGAAGGCAGTCCACTCGTCGCAATGTCACGTTGAGCTCAACAAAATACCCTAAAAGGGAGCGCTCCTTGATTCTTCTGGAAACATAGCCGTGAACGAGCGGTGCCTCATGGCGGCAGCGCGAACATATCGGCATTGATCCTTCGACAGGTCGCAAATCAAGAATTAGAGTCTTCCTGCCATCTACGGGCGAGACTTGAATCTTGAAGGAAGTGATCTGGAAGCCGGGCCATGGATCGAGAGATTTGAACAGTTGCTCTACAATATTGGTCATAGCGCTCATCCTTTTTTCGCGGTTCTTCGCTTGTAATTTGAATCTGCCTGAAATTTGGAGTGAGCGCTACTTTTTTTCTTGGAGGGAGCCGACCAGACTTTTTCTTAAAAGTCAAGGCCGCGTTCCACGGACTTCCGAGATGAACCCCTTTCTAAGTTGAGTCAAAAATGTGGTTCGCTTCTCACCTAGAAGCCAAAAATCTCGCGCCTGCTGGTTATACAACCGGCCGATCCGAGATTCTGGGTTTCCAACCTGGGGGAAGAATATCCACTTTGAAATTATGCTAGCTTGTATTCAGATTTGAGTCCTTGCAGTATTAAAATTAGATCTTGTGTTGATTCTCTAATGTGCGTATTAATTACAGCATTTGGAGCGGGTGATGTTTTCGTATTTTCTGGGTGGTGGATTGCGTTTCTAACGGCTAGGTAAATTGTACGTCTATTTTCTTCGGGTTTCCCTGATCCGTTTTTGGCCCAAATCTCTGTATTTGGTTCATGGCCAATATAATTTATGGCATGGTTTTTAAACCATTGATCTAGGGAAAGTTCCAAAACTTTGAAGCTATTTCTTTCTTTAAATTCAATGTATTCGTCTTTGTGGTCTCTTAAAATAGCTTCAATTGCGCCGTAGAGTTCATTATGAAATTCTACAGTTGGAATTTTGTAAGCAAACCATGAAATTTCTCCCCATGATGGACTCCAACTGAACAGATGTGAGAATTGTTTGATCTGTGATATCTCTCGTGCGTTTTCAATTTTTTCGCAGAGGATTACGTTTGCGTCCTTAATTTCGTGTGAATGCAGAAATATTGGGGAGTGAGTGGCTAGAAAAACCTGATGATGCTTGGATATTTCAACTAACGTGCTAAGCAATTTCGATTGAGCTCTTGGATGTATGCAAATTTCTGGCTCATCAAGAATGAAAGCGTAGGGTTTGGGAATTTCATTTTTAGGCCGTTCCTCTTGAATATCAGCCCAAACCTTCAGTAATGCAAATGCTACTGATCTCTGCATGCCTTGTCCGTGATTTGTCATCTTGAGATCATTGCCGGTAGTGTCAATATTCAAGTTAATCGATTTAAAGATACTGTTAATTTCAGGTGTTTGGAATTTGAATGATACCTTACCTTCGCCAAACATGTTGCAAATTTCATTGCTGACGTTGGTTGCGATTGATGACATTTGTCTTTTGAGGCTAGATTCTTCGCCATTGAAGCATTTGTCAAAAACTTCTACAAATTCCGAAAATTCAGGGGATTGGTGTGCTTCTTTAAATATGTCCTCGAGCAGGCCTTTTGTAAGTGAGTTAGGTGAATAGCTTGCTAGCTTTTCAGGATCATCGGAGGCACTTATTTCAAATAAATTGAAACAACTTTTTAAAAGACTATCAATGCCTGTAGGATTATGCCCTTCACTGTTGAAGGAATCATCCTTGTTTAAGGCATATAGGTATTTTTTGTTTGATATTGTTCTGCGCAGGCGAATAGTATTTTGATTAGTTAGATCGATCGTTGTTGGTACGTGTTTTTTATTCGGAATGTGAGTTGATAATACTTCCGAGATGTTGTCAGATTCGAAGGTAGCGATGACGCCACCATCTTCCTTATTTCCAACAGATTGTGTAAGAATAGGATCAGTACCAGAGCCGTCATATAGGAACCTGATGGCGCTAAAAATGGTGCTCTTACCGCCATTATTTTCACCGACTAATATGTTAAGTCCACTGCCAGGTGTTACACCATCAGGACCGTGGAAAGTTATCGGAGGATTTTGTCCTGCAAAGCCTTTAAAGTTGATGAGTTGTAGTTTTGTTAGGTAAAGACTCATACCGTGTCCTTCTTCTCGATTAAACGTTGCTGGCGTTTGTGAGTTAATACAGCGAAAAGAAGCCCTTCAACTAGCGAGAGAAACTATACTTTCATGAGGCGGTTGCCTTTCATGATGTCGTATAGTTAAAAGCATGATATCGAGCCTCGCTGTGTTTTACGCTTACATGATACACGTAAAGGTAAATGTATGAGCCGCTTTCCTCGTTTGCCTCATACTCAGGTCGTCAGTCTCGACAGGGTAAAAGGGAGGCTTCGTGGAGACCTTGTGGGTAGCGCCGATGAAATCCGCGCCAACGAGCGCTGGCACAGTACAAGGCGAAACGGATTCAGGTGTGAGGAGGCTGGCCTAACGGGAGGGACTCTCTGAGGAGTCAAGGCCTGGAGCGTATAGAGGAGGACATGACTGCGTTCGAGCATATGCCGCGTGCGGGCTTGAGAGCGACCGGTTTGGTCTGTGCGAAATGTTGATTTCAGTGAGTTGGCGACGAGTACTGAATGCCATTGTTCGCCGTTTGATAGGACTGCGGCTGGATTGAAAAGTTTCCGTTGAGTCCAATTGCCGTTAACGACTACGGAAAGTGTCGCTTATAAGCGAAAGCCATTGCGTAGAAAAACGGATGACGGGCACGAAAAACGACGTCGCTTTCAGGGCGACGTCGTTTGGATGGGGTCGGGTGAGTGTCCGAGGTCAGTGCTGCGTGTCCTCGTGCTCCTCGGCCTCGGCTGCGAGTGCGGCGGCGATGTCGGCCTGGATCGGGTTCGGACGGCCGGTCCACCAGCAGTAGAAGCCGTAGGCGAAGCCCGAGAGGGCGTAGATGCAGAAGAGGACGAAGACGGAGAGCGAGGTGTTGCTTGAGATCACGATGAAGAGGAGTGCGAACACCACGACGAACCAGAACGGGATCGTGCGCACGACGGCGTAGCTCTTGCCGGAGAAGAAGGGCGCGTTGGAGACCATCGTGAGGCCGGCGTAGAGCGTGACGACGGCGGCGATTTCACTCTGGTACGGCAGGAGCCATTCGGGGAGCTTGCCCTCGACGCCGAGCCAGACGAAGCCGCAGACGAGCGCGGCGGCGGCCGGAGAGGGAAGGCCCTGGAAGTAGTTCTTGCTCACGACGCCCACGTTGCAGTTGAAGCGGGCGAGGCGGAGGATGGCGCACAGGCAGTAGATGAAGGCGATGGCCCAGCCGAGCTTGCCGAGCCCCTTGAGGGTGTATTCGTAGACGATGAGGCCGGGGGCGACGCCGAAGCTGACGGCGTCGGCGAGGGAGTCCATCTGGACGCCGAATTCGGACTGGGTGTGCGTGAGTCGGGCGACGCGGCCGTCCATGCCGTCGAAGAGCATGGAGAAGAAGACCGCGATCGCGGCGGCGTAGAAGTCGCCGTTCATGGCGGCGATGATGCCGTAGAAGGCTGAGAAGAGCGCGGCAGCGGTGAATGCGTTCGGAAGAACGTAGATGCTCTTGCTTTTGACCGTGCTGAGGCGGCGCTGGCTGATCGAGGCCAGGCTTTCGCGATGGTAGGCGTTGTTGTTGCTCATCTCTTTTGTGATTCGTTCGGTTCGTTGAATGACGCGGGGACGTGGCACTCCCTGCGTCTGCGCAACGGCGCGAAGGCCGTGGCGGCGGTTCCTTTTTTGAAGCGGAACGCCCGTTTCTCAGGGCGTCTCGCGGTCAATCCATGATCTTAGCAACTTTTGACTGCTTGATCCATGACGCAAAAGGGTGGCGCGTCCGCGGACGCGCCACCCAAACGTAAGTGAACGTTTCCGTTTCGGCGTCAGATGATGTCGACCTTGATGGAGCCGACGCCGTTGACGCCGCCCTCAAGGTGGTCGCCCGGGAACACTTTGTCGGCGCCGCCGCAGGTGCCCGTGAAGATCATGTCGCCGGGCTGGAGCTCCCAGAATCTGGAGAGCTCGACGATCGTCTCAAGGGGCTGGACGATCAGGTTGGACGTGCAGCCGCCCTGGCGCTTCTGGTTGTTGACGTAGAGCCAGAGGTCGGCGGGGGCGGGCATCGGGCAGCGGTAGGCGGGGCGCACGTGGCTCACGGGCGCGGCGCGCTCGAAGGACTTGGCGCGCGCGAAGTCGGTGGCGCCCGACGGCAGCTTCTGGTCGCCGAGCGTGAAGTCGATGCCGACGCACCAGCCCCAGACGGCCTCGGCCGCCTGTTCGAGCGTGAGGTTGCGGCCGCCCTTGCCGAGGCAGGCGACGAGCTCGATCTCGTGCTTGAGCACCTGACTCTGCGGCGGCATCGGGATTCGGGCGCATTCGCCGTCGGCCACGGGGACCACCGTGTAGCAGTCCTTCATGAAGTAGAAGGGCGTGTCTTTCGTCGCGGCGCCCGGTTCGGCGTAGTTCCTGGCGATGCCGAAGACGCGGCGGATCGGGAAGTAGGAGTAGGTTTCGTCCTGAACGGGCACGACGGCCTGCTGGGGCGGGGCAAAGACAAAAGACATGAAGGGCCTCCGGAAAGGAGATGGAAAAATCATCGAGGGAAATATAGCAAATGCTTCGCCTCGGGCGCGAGCGGGTGCGCGCAGGAGGCGTCAGGGCTCGTCGATGCCCGCGATGCGGTTGGCGAGCATGGCGACGGCGGCCGCATAGAAGTAGCTGCGGTTGTAACGCAGGACCGAGGAGAAGTTGCGGGTGCCGATGTACCACTTCGTGGTGCGCCGGCCCTTTTCGTCGAGCTGCGGCAGGTCGACGAGTAGGACGGGCTCGTCGTCGAGGAGCGGGAAGTGCTCTCCCGTGTCGACGCCCGCCTTGCGCAGTCCCTCGACGGTGGCGTGTGCGGCGATGCCGCCCGAGCCCGTCGCGTCGAAGATCTCGGCGTCGGCCCTGACGGGGTAGAGGAGTCCGCGGCCCGCGACCCAGCCGTGGGCTGTGAGGAATCTGGCGACGGAGGCGATGGCGTCGGGTTCGCTCTCGACCATGTCGATCCTGCCGTCCTTGTCGCCGTCGGCGCCCCAGCGGTCGAGCGAGCTCGGCATGAACTGACCGTAGCCGATGGCGCCCGCGAAGCTACCGAGCACGGTGACGGGCTGGACTTCCTGACGCCAGCAGAACTCGAGGAAGTGCGCGAGCTCCTCCTTGAAGAAGGCGGCGCGGCGCGTGTAGTCGAAGGAGAGCGTCATCAGGCTGTCGAGCACGCGGTAGCGGCCCATGTTGCGGCCGTAGAAGGTCTCGACGCCGATGACGGCGGTGATGACGTAGCGGGAGACGCCGCTCTTCATTTCAATTTCGTCGAAGATGGCGGCGTTGCGCTCGATGAACTCGCGCCCGCGCAGGATGCGTTCCTGCGTGAGGAAGCCGCGTGCGTAGGCGAGGTAGTTCCTGAAGGGCGACTTGACGACGTCGGAGCCGGGCTTTCTGATGCCGGGCTTGGGCGTCATCAGGCGCTCGGCCGTTTCCGAGTAGCGGGCGACGGCCACCTCGTCCTTGAGCCACTCGAGCGGAATTCCGTGCTTTTCCGAGATCTGGCCCAGAAATTCGACGACGTCGGGCCGGGCGAGATAGCAGGATGCGGAGGGCGAGACGGTCGACTGGGGCGCCTTCGCCGTATTGGCGGGCGCATCCGCGGCGAGCGCGCAGGCGCAGGCCGCCATGCAGGCGGCGCAGGCGGTCGCGTAGATCGTCATGCGGAGTCGGGATCGTGTCGTCATGAAGGTTGTGCGGTGGATGGGTGACCTGAGGCATTGTAGCAAGGCTCGCCCGACGGGCCTCACCGGCGCGGGGCCGTGTTTCAGGATGGCACAAATTGACGGCGGGATGCCTGCGGGAGAGGCGTCGCACGTGCAGTGCGCCTCGGAGGCGTCGAAGCTGCGGGGCCCGTTCCCGAGCGGTCTCTTTTTCGGGTGGGCCGCCTGTGGTACGCTTTCCGTCATGGGGCGCCTCCCTCAGGCCCGCGCGGACTGCGCGGGCGGGCAGCCCGCATGAACGCCGCCAATAACAAGAACAGGCCATTGCAGATGATCAATCAAACGGACGTTCGCCCGCTCACGGGCTACTTCACGCACGACCGCATCGCCGTGCCCAACCCGCTTCCCGAGGCCCCCGAGCGCCCCGAGAGGCTCGACGTCATCGAGCGCAACATGCTCGCCCTCGGGATGGACGCCCTCGTCAGGGTTCACTATGCGAAGCCCGCGCCGATTGAGTCCGTGATCCTCGCGCACGACCTCGAGTACGTCAGGCGCCTCGAGGCCGCTTCGGCGGGCGATCCCGCCGCGCTTGCGACCTTCGACGCGCCCGACACGCGCGTCGGTCCCGACACCTTCGACGCCGCAATGAAGAGTGCGGGCGCGGTGGTCGAGGCGGTCGACGAGCTCTATGCGGGCCGCATCAAGAACGCCTTCTGCGGCGTGCGCCCGCCGGGACACCATGCGGCGCGCGCCGAGGCTCGCGGCTTCTGCTACCTCAACAACGTGGCGATCGGCGCCTACTGGGCGATGCGCCGCCACGGCGCGAGACGCGTCGCGATCGTCGACTTTGACGCGCACCACGGAGACGGCACCGAGGAGATCGTCGCGAACCATCCCGACATCCGCTTCATGTCGCTTTTCCAGTGGCCGCTCTATCCGCACCGCATGATGGAGCCCACGCCCAAGAACGTCGTCGTCAGTCCCGTTGCCGCAGGCGCCGACGGCGCGGTCTTCACCGACATCCTCGAGAACGTCTGGCTGCCGCAGCTCGAGGCCTTCAGGCCCGACATCATCTTCGTCTCGGCGGGCTTCGACGCCCACGTCGAGGAGCAGATGGCACAGCTCAAGGTGAAGGAGCTCGACTACGCGCGCATCACGCGCAGGCTGCTCGATGCGGCCGACGTCCTCTGCGAGGGGCGTCTCGTGAGCGTGCTCGAGGGCGGTTACGCCGTCAGAAGCCTTGCGCGAAGCGTGATGGCGCATCTCAACATGCTGGTCATGCGCGGACGAACCGCGCGATAAGGAGGAGAACCACATGCCGTTTTTCTCCCGGTCCGCTCTCAAGGACGGCGTCGCGATGCGCGAGGTCTGGTCCTGGGCCGCATTCGACTTTGCCAATTCGGGCTACACGACCGTGGTGCTCACGGCCGTCTTCAACGCCTACTTCGTGAGCGTGGTGGCGGGCGACGCCCCCTCGGCGACGTTCCTCTGGACCGTCGTCATCGCGGTGAGCAATGCGGTGAGCATGCTGCTGATGCCCGTCATCGGCACGGTGGCCGACGCGACCGCCACGAAGAAGCGCTGGCTCGCCGTCGCGACCTTCATGGCCGTGGGCGGCACGCTCGGCCTCATGTTCGCGGGACCGGGCACGATCGTCTGGGCCTCCCTCATGATCATCGTGAGCAACGTCGCCTACAACGTGGGCGAGTCCCTCAACTCGGCCTTCCTGCCCGAGCTCGCCCGTGAGGACGCCGTGGGCAAGGTTTCGGGCTGGGGCTGGAGCTTCGGCTACTGCGGCGGCATCCTTACGCTCGGCCTCTGTCTGGGCGTGGTGCTCGGCGGCGAGAAGCTCGGCTACGGGATGGACCAGACCGTGGCGGGCACGATGGCCGTGACGGCCTTCGTCTTCGCGGCCGCCGCGCTTCCGATCTTCCTCTTCCTCAAGGAGAGGAGCGTGCCGCGTCTTGATGCTGCGGACCGCGAGGCCGTCAGGAGCGCCGCCTCGGAGAGCTTTGCGGAGCTGCGCCGCACGCTCGGCTCGCTCGGCGACTTCCGCGACTTTGCCTGGCTTTCCGTCTGCGGGTTCCTCTATCAGTGCGGCGTCTCCGTCGTCATCACGCTCTCGGCCGTCTATGCCGCCGCCGTCATGGGGTTCAAGACCGAGGACACGCTCCTCATGGTCTTCCTCGTGAACATCACGGCCGCCGTCGGCGCCTTCGCCTTCGGCTACGTGCAGGACCGCATCGGCCACAAGCTCGCGCTCGCGGGCACGCTCTGCGTCTGGATCGCGATGATCGCCGTCGCCGCCTTCTCGACCGAGCGCTGGCAGTTCTGGGTCGCCGCCAATCTCGCGGGCCTCGCCATGGGCTCGTCCCAGTCCGCAGGCCGAGCCATGGTCGCGGTCTTCGCGCCGAGCTCGCGCCTGGCCGAGTTCTACAGCTTCTGGAACATGGCGCTGTGGCTTGCTGCCATCGTCGGCCCGCTTTCCTACGGCGCCATCACCTGGATCACCGGCAACGACCACAGGATGGCCATCCTCTTCACGGGCCTCTTCTTCGTGCTCTCCCTTCTGGCGCTCGCGCCTGTGAGCATGAAGCGCGGCGCCGAGGTGGCCGCAAGGCTCTCAAAGTAGGACGCCCGCAGCAGGGCGCTCACAGCAGGGTGCCTTCTGCACGAGAGCAGGATAAAAACAGGGCCGGATGCGCGTTGCACGCATCCGGCCCTTCTCAGACCCCCAACAGCGTGCGGGTGGAGATTGCCCCGCTTTGCGGGAAGGCGCTTGGTTCCTTTCCTCGCCGTCCGCTCCGGACGACCCCCGTTGTCCTTGGATGGAGGCGGCGGCGTTTCGCTGTCGTTGAATGTATTGTGCATGAATTGAGAATGGTTCTCAATATCGTTTGTGGAATTTTTCGAGGAGATTGTCCTTGACTTGATCCTGATCAAGAAAAGGAGGGTGGTAAACAAAAAAAGGAGACCTCCTTCAGGAAGCCTCCTCTTTGCGAGCGGAAATCAGAGCCCGACTCAGCGGCGGACCTTGACGGTCTTGCCCTTGTTGAGCTCGAGGACCCTGCGCGTGTCGGCGGCGAGGTCGTGCATTTCAAGCTTGTCGTAGGAGTTCGCGATGATCTCAAGAGCGTCGTCGCGCATGGGCGTGTTCTGGAATTCGCTCACGACTCGCTGCGCGTGCTGGATGGCCGCGACATAAGCGTGTCGAACGTAGTAGTATTCTGCAACTCCAAGTTCATGCTTTGCCTGAGCCAGCACGAGCTGGTGCATGCGGCGGCGCGCTTCGGGCGCGTAGCGGCTGTCGGGGAAGCGCAGGGCGAGCTCCTTGAGGATGTCGAAGGCTTCTTGGGCGGCATTGGCGTCGCGCTCGGCAAGGTCCTGCGCGGCGAGCTTCGCGAACCAGCCGTCGTTTTCATTGAGGGTCGCAAGCGCCTTCAGGTACATGACGTAGTCGCTGTTGGCGTGGTTCGGATAGGCCTGCAGGAAGCGGTCCGCACCCTGAACGGCCTGGGCGGCGTCGCCGTCCTTCCAGTTCGCGTAGATCAGCTCGATCTGGGCCTGCTGTGCATAGGTTCCAAACGGATAGCGAGCCTCGAGCTTGGTGTAATAGTCTTTTGCATCGGTCCAGTTGCTCTCTTCAAGAGCGGCTCGGGCCTCGGTATACAATTTGTCGGCCGACCAGTCCGCCGTCGGATCCTTGTCGAGGGATTCGAGCCAGGAGCAGGAGGCGGTCGCCAGCGTGATGGCCGTCACGGCCATCAGCCTCGCGGCGAGGCGCTTATTAGGAAACTTGAAATTCATGACAAGCAGTTGCGAAAATTCTGAACTTTCGGATTATAACGACCTCCCCGATGCCGGGAACGGCGCCGATGATGACACTTTACCAAGTTTCACGGTGGAAGGGTTCTGGGGAGAACGCCTTGACAAGGTTCTCGCCACCCTGATGCCCGATGTTTCCCGAGCTCGTCTGCAGAAGCTCATCGAGGAGGGAAGCGTCGAGGTGAACGGCGAGGTCGTCCAGAAGGTGCGCCAGAAGGTCACCGAGGGCGACGAGATCTCGCTGCTCGAGGAGCCCCATCTTGACGAGGCGCTCGCCTTCACGCCCGAGGAGGACGTGGAGTTCGACGTGGTCTACGAGGACGATGCGATCGTCGTCGTCAACAAGCCCGCCGGTCTCGTCGTGCATCCGGGCGCGGGCAACCCCTGCGGCACGCTGCTCAACGGCCTGCTGTGGCGCTATCCCGAGCTCCGCGAGGTGCCCCGTGCGGGCATCGTCCACCGCCTCGACCGCGACACGACCGGCCTCATGGTCGTCGCCCGCACGCTTGCCGCCCAGACGAACCTCGTGCGCCAGCTTCAGGAGCGCACCGTCAAGCGCGAGTACTGGGCCTTCACGCTCGGCTCCGCCGCGCCCGACTTCGTCGTCGAGACGCCGATCGGCCGCGATCCGCGCAGCCGCACCCGCTTCAAGTGCTTCCCCGGCAGCACGGGCGTGCGCGCCAAGCCGGCACGCACTCGTGCCCGCTGCGTGGGCTGGAGCTCCATCGAGGGCCTGCCCGTCTCCTGGGTCGCCTGCCGCCTCGACACGGGCCGCACGCACCAGATCCGCGTCCACCTCACGAGCGAGGACCTGCCGCTCATCGGCGACCAGGTCTACCGCGGCCGCGCGCCCGGCCTCACGGTCAAGGTCGAGAACGAGCTCGACTTCCACCGCCAGGCGCTGCATGCCTCCCGCCTCGGCCTCGACCATCCGGTCACGGGCGAGTACATGGAGTGGTTCGTGCCGCCCGAGGACGACATGATCGATCTGATGGACGAACTCGGCTTCGGCCCCTGGAACGTCCCGGTCAGGGTCTTTGAGAACGAACGCCTCTGAAGCAGGCACCACAAGATATAGGAGGAAGGTCATGGAACTGACGAAACCCGGACTCGACATTCTGCAGCCCGCCTGGAAGGACCGCGCCCCGGCTTCGGTCGACGCGCTCTTCACGTGCCGCGACGGCGGCGTCTCGAGCGGCGCCTACGGCAACGCCGAAGGCATCATGGGCCTCAACGTCGCCCCGCATACGGGCGACTTCGGCGCCTGTGTGCGCATGAACCGCTCCATCGTCGCGCAGCTCGTGCCGTCCGATCCCGTGTGGCTCAGGCAGGTGCACGGCACCGAGGTCGTCGACGCCGACACGGCCGAAGGCGAACCCGAGGCCGATGCCTCCGTCTCCACGAAGCCGGGCGTCGTCTGCACGATCATGACCGCCGACTGCCTGCCCGTGCTCCTCGCCAACCGTGAGGGCACGGTCGTCGCCGCCGTCCATGCGGGCTGGAAGAGCCTTGCCGCCGGCATCATCGGGAAGACGATCCGCGTCATGCGCGAACGCGCCCCCGAAAGCACGGGTTTCGTCGCCTGGCTCGCCCCGCGCATTGGTCCCGAGGCCTTCGAGGTCGGCCCGGACGTTCGCGAGGCGATGCTCGCCGGTCTCCCCGAAGCCGACCGCGCCTTCACGCAGGGCGAAGGCGACCGCCTGATGTGCGACCTCGCCTTGCTCGCAAAAATGGCGCTCGCCGCCGAGGGCGTCTCCGAGGACGACGTCTTCGACTGCGGCCTCTCCACCTATTCGCATCCGCGCCGCTTCTACAGCTTCCGCCGTGACGGCGAGAAGTCCGGCCGCCACGCCGCGATGATCTGGATCAAGCCCGAAGAGGCCTGATCTCCCGGTCCCGCCGAACAACCGCTTTTACAGGTTCAGACTCCCATGTCCCACAAGATTCCCGTCGTCGGCTTCGTTTCCCTCGGCTGCCCCAAGGCCCTCGTCGATACGGAGCGGATCGTCACCGAGCTCCGCGCCCGAGGCTACCGCATCGGCACGAGCTACCACGACGCCGACATCGTGATCGTCAACACCTGCGGCTTCGTCAACGAGGCCGTCAGGGAAAGCCTTGACGCCATCACCGAGGCGCTCGCCGAAAACGGCCGCGTCATCGTCTGCGGCTGCCTCGGCGGCCGCAAGGAGGCCGACGGCAGCAACTACGTGTTGAACCACTGCCCGAAGGTGCTCGGCGTCACGGGCCCCGACTCCGTCGATGACGTCATCGCGATGGTCGAGACCCATCTGCCGCGTCCCCACGAGCCCTGGGGCGATCTGGTGCCCGCCTGCGGCGTGCGCCTCACGCCCAAGCACTACGCCTACCTCAAGATCAGCGAGGGGTGCAATCACCACTGCACGTTCTGCGTCATCCCGAACCTGCGCGGCGGCCTCGTGAGCCGTCCTGCGGGCGAAGTGATCCGCGAGGCCCGCAACCTCGTCGACGCGGGCGTCAAGGAGCTCCTCGTCATCAGCCAGGACACGGCCGCCTACGGCGTCGACCGCCGCTACGCGCTCGATCTGCGCGCCAATCCGCCGCTGCGCACGCATCTGCTCGACCTCTGCAGGGGCCTGGGCGAGCTCGGCGTCTGGACGCGCCTGCACTACGTCTATCCGTATCCGTCCGTCGACGAGATCGTGCCGCTCATGGCCGAGGGCCTGATCCTGCCGTATCTCGACGTGCCGTTCCAGCATGCGCACCCGCGCGTGCTCAAGGCCATGAAGCGCCCCGCGAGCGCCGAGAAGAACCTCGAGCGCATTGCCGCCTGGCGTGCGGTCTGCCCCGACATCACGATCCGCTCGACCTTCATCGCGGGCTTCCCCGGCGAGACCGAAGAGGAGTTCGAGTACCTGCTCGACTTCCTGCGCGAGGCCAGGCTTGACCGCGTGGGCTGCTTCGCCTATTCGCCCGTCGAGGGCGCCCAGGCCAACCGGCTCCCCGGTGCGCTGCCCGACGAGGTTCGCGAGGAGCGCCGCAACCGCTTCATGGAGGTTCAGGCCGAGATCTCGGCCGAGAAGCTCCGCGCCAAGATCGGCACCGTCGAGGAGGTCATCATCGACGAGTACGACGACGAGGCAGGTCTTGCCATCGGTCGCACGAAGGCCGACTCTCCCGAGATCGACGGCAAGTGCTATGTCGAGACCCTCACGCCCTACAAGCCGGGCGACTTCGTGAAGGTCCGCATCACGGGCAGCGAGGAGTACGACCTCGTGGGCACGCCCGAAGACGAGGTTCAGACGAGCTGATTCGTCCGAAACGCATCACGCAGAAGGCTTCGAGAGCCCAGGAAACAGGCGCTCTCGAAGCCTTCGTCGTTTTCGGAAGACGGGCGCGGAAAAAAGTGAATACATCTTTCGGCGAAAATTGGAAGTAGTCGCCCGAAGGGGCGCGAAAACTTCAATACAATGTCCGTTCCTTTGATTCCGCCGTTTCAGGTCAGGCTCCTCCGAGCCAGAAGCTGCGGCCGGTTTGGAAAACGACGCCTCGTCCGAGGACGCTTTCCAAACGGGCCTCGCCCACAGTTATTCAAACATTCCGGAGCTTCCCATGACCGACAACAGCGCACTGCGTCCCGACGCACTCACCCCGAAGGAAATCACCGAAAAGGTGCTCGGCCTCGGGGTAACCAAAAGCAGCATGGATCTGCGCACCCAGCTGCCCCTCACCGTACTCGCCGGCTTCTATATCGGGCTCGGCGGGCTCTTCTGCACGCTCTTCATGAGCGACTCCACGCTTCCCTTCGCAGTGCAGAAGTTCATGGGCGGTGCCGTCTTCTCGCTCGGCCTCTACCTCGTGCTCGTCGCAGGTGCCGAGCTCTACACGGGCAATACCATGCTCGCGGGTGCGGCCGTCGACGGCCGCATCAGCTGGGGCGCGGCGGTCATGAACTGGGTGCGCGTCTGGCTCGGCAACTTCGTCGGGGCCCTCGCGCTCGTCACGCTCGTCTACTTCGCGCACGTGGCCGACACGGGTCCCATGGCCAAAGGCATGATGAGCATCGCCGTCGGCAAGCTTTCCGCCGACTGGACGACGATCATGATCAAGGGCATCCTCTGCAACCTGCTCGTGTGCCTCGGCGTCTGGGTGGGCTATGCGGGCCGCACCGTCGTCGACAAGGCCGTGGGCGTCGTGCTTCCCGTCTCCGCCTTCGTGGCGCTGGGCTTCGAGCACTGCGTGGCGAACATGTACTTCCTGCCGCTCGCCTTCGTCCTCAAGCTTTCGGGCTACGCGCCCGAGGGCGTGCCGCTCGACGTGATCACGATCGAGAACATCGTCAAGAACCTCTCTGCCGCCACGGTCGGCAACACCATCGCGGGCGTCGTTCTCGTCCTCATGTACTGGGCTGCCTTCAGAAAGCGCGCCTGAGTATCCTGAAACGGCTTCCCGAAGCCGCCGTCGCCCGCGGGCACGGCGGCTTTTTTCAGGCCTGAAGCGGGTGCCGCACGGGCTCGCCCTGCGGAAAATGCGTATTTCCGCTCGCACGGTTCCATGCGGTATTATCAACAGGTTATTCATGACTCCGCGAAACGCCCGACGGGCTTCGCGGGCCTGTTCGGAATTGACTGATGTTCAGAAAAAGCATGCTGGCGGGCGCAACGGCGCTTGCAATCCTCGGCTTCGCCGTTTCGGCGCAGGCCGTCTCGCTCGGCGACCTGACTGTCGAAAGCAAGCCGGGTGAGCCCCTTGAGGCCCTGTTGGAGATCAACGACCTCGATCTGACGATCTCTCCGCTACTCGTTCGCGTGGCGCCTCCCGCCACCTACCTGCGCGAAGGCGTGAACTGGCCTTCCCAGGTTCAGGACCTCAAGCTTGCGCGCGACGGCAGCAACGGCACCGTGCGCCTGCGCCTCTACGGCGAGCAGGCTCTTCAGTCAGGCAGCTTCCCGCTTCTCATGGAGATGAACGCAGGCGGCACCGTCACCGTCCGCGCCTATGAAGTGCAGACGAAGGACGGCTCATTCGTCGTGACACCTTCGGCCGAACGCACCACCGTCAAGGGCGAGCCCCGCCGCCTCTCCCCCGAGCCGCTTGTCGTGCCCAGAGAGCCTGAGGCCGCTCAGGACAATCAGGAGGCGAAGAAGGAGGGCAAGGCCGAGACGAAGTCCGAATCCAAGGCCGAATCCGGGGCCGCAGCGCTCGCCGTGAAGACGGCTGCCGCCTCGCAGAAGGAAGTCTCCGCCGCCTCTGCCGAGAAGCAGGGGAAGATCCGCCGCAAAGGCCGCTATGCGCCCAACGTCGTCAAGGAATACGTGGCGCTCAACGGTTTCGACGCTTCGCAGGCCTTCCACGTGCAGCAGGACATGACCCTCTGGTCCGTCGCCTTGCTCTACTGGCCGAGCTACCGCGGCGCCACGCTCGAGCAGCTCGTCATCGCATTCCGAAACCTCAACCGCACCGCCTTCAAGGAAGGCGATCCGGGCAGGCTCGAGGTCCGTTCCGTCCTCAATCCGCCGACGGTCGAGGAGGTCCTCGCCATTGATCCCGTCGCCGCCTTCCACGAAGTGCACGGTGCGGACACGGCCATTCCCGGCCCCACGCAGAATCTGATTGACGCCCAACGGCTCTCCGGCGAGGCCGCCGCGAAGGTGGCCGATGCTCAGGACCGCGAGCGCACCGCAGGCAAGGCCCCCGAGGTCGTCGCCGAGGCGGGCCAGCAGGCCCTTGAGGAGGAGAAGGCCGAGGCCGTCAGGGAAGAGGCCGAAGCCGCTGAGGCGCGTGCCGAAGCAAAGGCCGCCGAAGAGGCCGCGGAGAAGGCTGCAGCCGCAGAAGCTGCGGCCGCTGAAAAGCCCGCCGAGTCCGCCAAGCCGGCAGAGCCCGCCGCCGATGCGCCCAAGGTCGAGCCCGTCAAGACCGAGGCGCCCGCCCGGCCGGCTGATGCCGCAGGCTCCGGCGGCACGAACAACTTGCTCTTCTGGGGCGTCGGCGCCCTCGTTCTGGCGCTTCTCGCCTTCCTCGGCCTTCGCTCGCGCAAGCGTGAGGAAGATCCCGTCGAGGAGAAGAAGCCCGTTGCCGTCCAGATTCAGAAGGATGTCCCGCCAACCTCCGAAGCCCAGCTCAAGGCCGTCAGCACGACCGTTGACGAAGCCGTGAAGAACGGCACGACCGCCGGCGCCATGGGCGCGGGCGCGATGGCCTACGCCATGGCGCAGAAGAACGAGACCCGGAATTCCGAAAAGGCTCTGAAGTCCGAAGGAACCGGGGCCCCGGCTGACCAGCCGTGGCTCGAGCCCGATGACGACGAGCTGCCGCCGCTTGACGAAGAGGAGAAGGGCCCCGTGCTCGGCGCCTCCAGGCAGGCTGCCGCCGTTCTCGAGGGCGTCTCGCTGGAGCTTGACGATGCGGTCGCCCCCGCTCAGACTTCCGCCCCCGCCGCCGCTCCTGCAGCTGCCACGCCTGCTCCCGCGGAGCAGAAGCCCGCAGAACAGCCCGAGCCCGCGGAACCCGAAACCGACAAGGAACGTGCGCTTGCCAAGGCGCTTGACGCCAAGCTCAAGCTCGCCACGAGCTTCGTGAGCCTCGGCGCCGTGGACGAGGCCCTCGAGCTTCTCCAGGAAGTGAAGCGCCGCGGCGGCGACGAGCTTCGCCATCGCGCCGAAGTCCTTGAAGAACGCATCAAGACTCAGACGGATCCGAAGTGAAGATAGCGCTTGGCATTGAATATCGCGGCACGGGCTTCAACGGCTGGCAGATCCAGCCCGACTGCCCGTCCGTGCAGCAGGCGCTTGAGGATGCGCTTGAGACCTTCCTGCAGGTGAAGACGCCGACGATGTGCGCGGGTCGCACGGATACGGGCGTGCACGCCATGCAGCAGGTGGTGAGCATTGAGACGCAGGCCGACCGCCCCGAGCGCAGCTGGGTGCGCGGCCTCAACACGTACCTGCCGCCCGGCGTCGCCGTGCGCTGGGCAAGGCTCGTCGACGACGACTTCCACGCGCGCTTCTCCGCACGCTCGCGCACCTACGAGTACTGGATTTACAACGATCCCGTGCGCTCTCCCATTCTCGACGATCTGACGGGCTGGGTCTTCCGCCCGCTCGACGTCGAGCGCATGCGCGAGGGTGCCGCCTGCCTCGTGGGCGAGCACGACTTCACGAGCTTCCGCGCCTCCGAGTGCCAGGCCTCGGGTCCCGTGCGTACGATCCGCCGCCTCGAGCTTGAGCGCCGCGGCCGCCTCATCGGCGTGCGCATCGAGGCCAATGCCTTCCTGCAGCACATGGTGCGCAACATCGTGGGCACGCTCATCTACGTGGGCACGGGCCGCGAGAAGCCCGAGTGGGTCGAGGAGGTCCTCAAGGCGCGCAGCCGCGCCGCGGCCGCGCCCACCTTCAGCCCGAACGGCCTATACCTGATGGGCGTGGGCTACGAGGATCCGTCCATCCCCGCCGCGGGGCCGAGTCCCTTCGGCTGGGAGGATCCCGAGCATCCTTCCGCTAATCCGTGAAGCCGATGCGGGGCGCGCCTTTGGGATTCCTCCCGGGCGATATAATTGGCGCAGTTTTGAAACGGTCCGTCCCCGCCGTCGCACGGCAGGGAGCGGACGAACCTGAAATGAAGAGCTTATGAGCTGGATTACGCACATTCTCCCCAAGATCAAGCGCGAGGACGACAACGAGCGCAAGCCGAGTCCGATTCCCGAAGGCGTCTGGACCAAGTGTCCGGGCTGCGAGCAGCCGCTTTACACGGAAGAGCTCCGCGCCAGCCTTCAGGTCTGCCCGAAGTGCGGCTACCATCACCGTATCGGCGCCCGCCAGCGCCTTCTCGCCTTCCTTGATCCCGAGAGCGCCGTCGAAATCGCCGCCAACGTGCGCAGCGTGGACCCGCTCGGCTTCGTCGACAGCAAGCCGTATCCGAAGCGCATCGCCGCGGCCGAGGCGGCCTCGGGCGAAACCGACGCGCTCATCGCGATGTCGGGTACGTTGCGCAGCCAGCCGATCGTCGCGACGGCCTTTGAGTTCCGCTTCCAGGCGGGCTCCATGGGCAGCGTCGTCGGCGAGCGCTTCTCCCGCGCCGTCGACGAGGCGATCCGCCTGCACGCGCCCTTCGTGTGCTTCGCGGCTTCGGGCGGCGCCCGCATGCAGGAGGGCCTTCTCTCCCTCATGCAGATGGCCAAGACGACGGCCGCCATCACGCGTCTGCACAAGGCCGGGCTCCCCTTCATTTCGGTGCTCACCGACCCGACGATGGGCGGCGTCTCCGCCTCGTTCGCTTTCATGGGCGACGTCGTGATCGCCGAACCCAAGGCCCTCGTGGGCTTTGCGGGCCCGCGCGTCATCGAGCAGACCGTGCGTGAAAAGCTCCCCGAGGGCTTCCAGCGCGCCGAGTTCCTGCTTGCCAAGGGCCAGATCGACATGATCGTCGACCGCCGCGAGATGCGCTCGCGCATCTCCTGCCTCACGCAACACCTGATGCGCAGGCCGCCCGTGGCGGGCGCCTGACGCACGGCTCTCCCGACCCGCACGCATTTTCGAGCCGCCCGAGACGAGCGCAGGACGCATCGTTCGGACGGCTTTTCCATTTTCCAGACTGGAGATTCCCTTTCATGTTTGATGCCAAGACCCTTGACGCGTGGCTCACGCACATCGAAGTGCTGCACTCGAAGCCCATCGACCTCGGACTCGATCGCATGAAGACCATGGTCGAGCGCATGGGGCTCGACTTCTCGTCCCGAACCGTCATTACCGTGGGCGGCACGAACGGCAAGGGCTCGACCTGCGCGATGCTCGAGAGCATCTACCGCGCGGCGGGCTACACAACCGGCATGCACACCTCGCCGCACCTCATCCGCCTCAACGAGCGCTGCGTAGTCAACGGGCGCGAAGTAGACGACGAACGCCTCATGGACGCCTTCCGCGCGGTCGAGAAGGCCCGCGGCGACATGACGCTCTCCTACTTCGAATACACGGCGCTCGCCATCCTCAGGATCTTCCGCGAGGACGAGCTCGACGTCGTGATCCTCGAGATCGGGCTCGGCGGCCGTCTTGACGCCATCAACACGATCGACTCCAACGCCGCCGTCATCTCGACGATCGGCATCGACCACGTCGCCTTCCTCGGCAACACGCGCGAGGCGATCGGCCTCGAGAAGGCTCACATCTACCGTCCGGGCTGCCCCGCCGTCTGCGCCGACGCCGACGTGCCCGCCACGGTGAGGAATCATGTCGAGCAGATCGGCGCGAAGCGACTCTTCGCGGGCGAGGACTGGACGGTGACGGTGAAGGAGAACGGCACGTTTACGTTCGCTCAGGGCGCGACGCTCTTCGAGGACCTGCCCGAGCCCGCGCTCGCCGGCGTCAACCAGTACCGCAATGCGGGCGGCGTCCTCTCCGTCATCGCCTCCCTGATGGACCGCGTGCCCGTCACGCTCGACGACATCCGCACGGGTCTGCGCCAGGTCCGCCTGACGGCCCGCTTCGAACTCATCACCACCGATCCCGTGCCCACCGTCATCGACGTCGGTCACAATCCGCAGGCGGCCGAGGTGCTTCTCACCAACGTCGTCCGAAGCCGCAGGCCCGGCGAACATACGATCGCCGTCTGCGGCATGCTCGCCGACAAGGACATGGCGGGCGTGACGCACATTCTTGCCGACGCCTTCGACGAGTGGCACGTCGCCTCCCTCACGGGGCCGCGCGCCGCCACCGCAGCACAGCTGCACGAAGCTATGCTTACGGCGGGCGTCGAGCCCGGCCGCATCCACGAGCACGCCGACGTTGCGCAGGCGCTCGCCGCCGCGCGCGAGAGCGCCGTAAAAATTGCAGGCGGCGCAGAATCGGGCGCGGAACAGGCTGTTAGAATCGTCGTATTCGGCTCCTTCGTCACCGTGACCGCCGCGCTCGAAGTCTTCGCAGGGGAAGGCATCGCTCGCTGATGCAGCGAAGGACCGGAAGACCCAACACCACCTGAGGGGCCACACGCCATGCAGTTTCCCAATCCGTTCAAAAAAGAGAAGCCGGCCGAACAGGCCGCCGAAGCGCCCCGCATCGAGCCTCAGCTCGGAGGCGAAGGCGGAGAGCCCTCCCCCTGGGATGTCCGCGAGGATCCGCCGGCCTTCAACGTCGTGGGCGAGGAAAAGCCGCTCGTCGAGCCCGAACGCGCTGCCGAGCCCGTTCCGGAGTCTGTTCAGACTCCCGTTTGCTCTCCCGCGGCGCCCGCAGCATCTGCGGACCCTGTTGCACCCGCTCCCGAGTCTGCGCCGCGCGGCTCCCTGTTCGTCGAGCCGAAGGCTCCGCAGCCTGCGGCCAAGATCGAGCCGCGCCTCGCGCCCCGCGCGGCGGATGCCGCGCCCGAGACCCGTCTCGTGATCGGCGAAATCGGCAGTGCGCCTTCGCCCGAGGCGCCGCGGCGTCCCGCGCCCGAACCCGAGGCCGCCGCGCCCGCAGGGGACGAGGAGCCGACGGGGAAGAAGCGTCTCAGGATGCCTGCGTTCGGATTCATGAAGAGGAAGGCCGCGCCGCTTTCCGACGAGGTCGAGGACGACGTGCCCGACGAGGAGATCCTTGTCCAGCGCCAGCGCACCCGCTACAGGCTCGTGGGTGCCGCCGCCCTGATGCTCGGCGTCATCGTCGTCTCGCCGCTTTTGCTCGACAGGGAGCAGGACGTCAAGCCGCCCGTCTCGACCGAGATTCCGGCCGTGCCCGAAACGGCGAGGACGACGCTCAACGCCCTGCCCGGCAGTTCGGGCGACGTCGACGTGACGGCCAACGGCGCCGCCGCGGAGCAGTCCACCTCCAGAGCCAACCTTGCCAACGAGGCTCGCCAGCCCGTGAAGACGGAGCCCGCGCCCAAGGCCGAGGCCGCCAAACCCGCGCCTGCGCCCGCCGCCAGGCCCGAGCCCAAGAAGGCCGAGGAAAAGCCTGCGAAGAAGAGCTCCGCCACGGACGGCAAGGGCTTCTACGTTCAGGTGCTCGCGACGAGCAGCGAGCGCAATGCCGAAAAGCTCGTCAGGGAGCTTTCCGCCAAGGGCTATCCGGCCTACAAGGTTTCGGTGAGCCAGAAGGCGGGCACGCTCTGGCGCGTGCGCGTGGGCAACTACGCGACCCGCGACGAGGCCCGTGGCGTTCAGGGTACGCTTGTGCTCGACGGCCACACGGGCCAGCTCATCGTCGGCAACAATCCCTAGGCGCCCGCCGGCTCGTAAACGCCTGAGGGGCGGGATATCCCGAACGCCCGCCCCCATTCCTGCTATAGTAACGGCTTCATCAATTCTGCAGCCTTTTTCAAGATGACTGAAATCGACTGGATCATCTGTGCCCTGCTCGTTCTTTCGACGGTGGTGGGCATCATGCGCGGCGTCATCCGCGAAGTGCTCTCGATCGTCGGCTGGGTGGCCGGCTTCATGCTGAGCATGAGCTTCGCGGGTGAAATCGCCGACCGCGTTCCGCTCGATAGCATCGGCTACATTCCGCGCGTGATCATTGCGGCCGTTCTGATTCTTGTGGCCTGCCTCTTCGTCGTCGGGCTCTTCGGCTTCATTCTGCGCAAGATGCTCGAGGTGGCTGCACTCACCTTCGAGGACCGCATCCTCGGCGCGGCATTCGGCTTCGTGCGCGGCATCATCGTTGTGGCCGCCTGCGTGTTCTTCTTCGGGCTGTCGCAGTCGCTCAGCTCAAGCCGCATGTGGCAGCAGTCCGTCATGATCGGACCTGCCGAGACCGTGATCGAGTGGTCGATGCCCTACATGCCCGAGTGGATTCGGGCGCTCAGAGGCACGAAGGTGACGGGATTGTGACGAATTTCATCAAGGGGACCTTGCACATGCATGGTCCCCTTGGTCGTTTTTAGACGACTTTTTTCTCTCAACTCTCCTCAATCACAGCCTGCCGCCGATCCCTCGTTGGTGCGGCACGGGCTAAAGGAAAAACAAGCATCATGTGCGGGATTATCGGCCTGATGTCCGACACGCCGGTCAACCAGCGTGTCTATGACGCGCTTCACCTCTTGCAACACCGCGGCCAGGACGCCGCCGGCATTGCGACACTCGACGGCCTTCAGTTTCACTTCTTCAAGGGGCTCGACCTCGTGCGTGACGTCTTCCGTACGCGCAACATGCGCGACCTGACGGGCAGCATCGGCATTGGCCACGTCCGCTACCCGACTCAGGGCAACGCGACGTCGCCTGACGAATGCCAGCCCTTCTACGTGAACGCGCCGTTCGGCATTGCGTTCGCGCACAACGGCAACCTGACGAACGCGGACGACCTGCGCCGCGAACTCTACGACACGGACCGCCGCCACCTCAACACGACGAGCGACTCCGAGGTTCTTCTCAACGTGCTCGCCTCCGAGCTCTCCCGCGCCACGAGCGAGGGCCGGCGGCTGACGAAGACGGCCGTCTTCGACGCGGTTCGCGCGCTGCACCGCCGTGTTCGCGGCTCCTACGCCTGCGTCGCCGTGATCGCGGGCAAGGGCATGCTCGCCTTCCGCGATCCCTGCGGCATTCGTCCGATCTGCTGGGGCTCCAACAAGCTTGAGAACGGCTTCACGGAGTACATGGTGAGCTCCGAGTCCGTGACGATGATCGGCCTGGGCTTCAAGACCGAGCGTGACCTTAAGCCGGGCGAGGCCATGTGGATCGACCTCGAGGGCAACGTCTCGTTCTCGCAGTGCGCCGACGAGCCCTCGCTTCATCCGTGCGCCTTCGAGTTCGTCTACTTCGCCCGTCCCGACTCCACGATCGACGGCATCAACGTCTACGCCGCCCGCCTGCGTCTGGGCGAGATCCTCGCCGACCACGTGAGGGAGGCCGTCGACCTCAAGGACATCGACGTCGTGATGCCGATTCCCGACAGCGCCCGCCCGTGCGCCCAGCAGCTCGCCCAGGTGCTCGGACTGCCGTATCGCGAAGGCTTCATCAAGAACCGCTACATGGGCCGTACCTTCATCATGCCCGGCCAGACGGTCCGCAAGAAGAGCGTGCGCCAGAAGCTCAACGCCATGCCCGTCGAGTTCGAGGGCAAGAGCGTCCTGCTCGTCGACGACTCCATCGTGCGCGGCACGACCATGACCGAAATCGTGCGCATGGCCCGCGAGGCCGGCGCCGTCAAGGTCTTCGTGGCCTCGTCCGCCCCTCGCGTCATGTTCCCGAACGTCTACGGCATCGACATGCCGACGCGCTCCGAACTGCTCTGCGGCGACGGCAAGAGCGCCGAGGAGGTCGCGAAGATCCTCGGCGCCGACGCCGTGATCTACCCGCCCGTCGAGGACCTCAACAAGGTGCTCTGCGACATGAACCCGTCGGTCGAGTCCTTCGACTGCTCGTGCTTCGACGGCCGCTACGTCACGGGCGACATCACACCCGAATATCTTGACGCACTCGACGCGAAGGCCGCGGCCGCCAAGACCGCGGTGAAGGCGGCGGGCTCCGACGACTGAAGCAGCCCGAGCCTGCGCTAAAATCGGCACGCATCCGGCACGCACGGAGCGTGCCGATTCTTTATGAAAAATACATTCAGGAGGTTCGATATGGACGATCGCAATTCCGAAGGCTTCTCGACCATCACTCCCGAGGAAGCCAGAGCCATGATGGACGACGGCGACGTCGTCATCCTCGACGTGCGCGAGCCCTCGGAGTTCGCCACGGGCCACGTGCCCGGCGCCATCAACGTCCCTCTGGGCGAAATCCGCATGGGCCGCACGCTTCCCGAATGCCCCGATCTCGACAAGACCGTCCTCATCTACTGCCGCTCGGGCCGACGCAGCAACATCGGCGGCAGGATCATGGCGGCGAGCGGCTACCGCGACGTGCGCAACTTCCTCGGCGTCATCCAGTGGCCCTACGAGCTCGTGCGCTGAACGCCGCCTTCGAAATCCGAGGGCCGGCGGATTCGGATTGCAACATCGGGCAGGGGACAATTTCTATATGAAAATCTATATTTGGGTGTAAAATTTTCTACAAATGAGCCGCCTCTCCTCAGGCCCTGAGGCGGATGATGTTTGGAGAAGTCCCGATGGCCCGAACTCTGTACCGGAAGATTCTCGACAAGCACGTGGTGCGCGCGATCGACGCGAACACCGTGCTGCTCTATGTCGATCTGCATTTTGCGAACGAATACACGAGCCCGCAGGCGTTTGCGGGCCTCGTCGAGCGAGGCGTGAAGGCGCCCGTTCCCGACGCGCACCTCTGCGTCGTGGACCACATCATTCCGAGCGCGGACGTCACGCCGCGCGTCATTGCCGACGCGGCCTCGCTGCGTCAGGCCGAAACGCTTGAGGCCAACTGCCGCCGCAACGGCATCGACGCCTTCTACGGCGCGA
The DNA here is from genome assembly GCF_000297775.1 of Sutterella wadsworthensis 2_1_59BFAA. Lineage (GTDB taxonomy): Bacteria > Pseudomonadota > Gammaproteobacteria > Burkholderiales > Burkholderiaceae_F > Sutterella > Sutterella wadsworthensis_A. Next base: position 139,421 of record NZ_JH815513.1, on the reverse strand, counting down.
ATGACCCGCATCAGGGCATCGAGCACGTCGTGGTGGCAGAGCAGGGACTCGTGCGTCCCGGCATGGTCGTCATCTGCGGCGACAGTCACACCACGACCCACGGGGCGCTCGGCGCCCTCGGATTCGGGATCGGAACCTCTGAAATCGAGCACATTCTTGCGACGCAGACGCTCGTCTATCGTCTGGCGAAGACGATGCTGATCCGCATCGACGGCGAGCTGCCCGAGGGCAGCACGGCCAAGGATCTGGCGCTCACGGTGCTTCGCACGATCAGCGCCCGCGGTGCGCTCGGACATGTGGTCGAGTATCAGGGCAGTGCGGTCGATGCGCTTTCGATCGAGGGCCGCATGACGCTCTGCAACCTCACGGTCGAGGCGGGCGCCCGAGGCGCCCTGATCGCGCCCGACGAGAAGACGACTGCGTGGGTCGAGGCCCATGTGCCCGATCTTGCGGGAGAGGAGCTTGAGGCCGCCCGCAGCTTCTGGCGGACGCTCGCGCCCGACGAAGGCGCCGTCTACGACCGCACGGTGACGATCGACGCTTCGAGCGTCAGGCCGATGGTCACCTGGGGCACAAGTCCCGACCAGTGCACGGCGATTGACGAGCCGATTCCCGAACCCGAATCCTTCGCGGATCCGATTGCGCGCGCAGCCGCCCGTCGCGGGCTCGCCTATCAGGGACTTGAGCCCGGCATGACGATGGAAGACGTTCCCGTGCAGCACGTCTTCATCGGCTCCTGCACCAATGCGCGTCTTGCGGATCTTCGCGCCGCAGCCGGGATCCTCAGGGGGCGGCATGTGGCGCCGGGCGTCCGCGCACAGGTGGTGCCGGGTTCCATGGAGGTGCGCCGCCAGGCGGAAGAGGAGGGCATCGCGCAGATCTTCCGCGACGCGGGCTTCGAGTGGCGAAAGAGCGGCTGTTCGCTCTGCCTCTGCATGAACGACGACATTCTGGAGGCGGGCGTGCGCTGCGCCTCCACCACGAACCGCAACTTCGAGGGCCGTCAGGGGCGAGGCGCCCGCACGCACCTCGTGAGCCCTCAGATGGCCGCAGCTGCGGCCGTGACGGGCAGGTTCACCGACTGGCGCCGTCTTTGAGAAGGAGCATTGCAATGGAAAAGCTGACCACGCTCACGGCCGTCGCCGCACCGCTTCCGATCGACAACTGCGACACCGACCAGATCATGCCCAAGCAGTTCCTGCGCGGCATCGACAAGTCGGGGCTCGCCCGCGGCGTCTTCTTCAACATGCGCTGCAATCCCGACGGCTCGCCCAGAGCCGACTGCGTCTTCAACAGGCCCGGATTCGAAAAGACCGCGATTATCTGCGCGGGTCCGAACTTCGGCTGCGGCTCGAGCCGCGAGCACGCCGTCTGGGGCCTGATGCAGATGGGCATCCGAGCCGTCATCGCATCGGGCTTCGGCGAGATCTTCTACTCGAATTGCTTCAACAACGGTCTCCTCGCCTGCCGCGTCAGCCCCGAGGACGCTGCGGCGATCATGGCCGCGCTCTCCGACACGACGCCCGTCGAGCTCACGGTCGACCTGGTCGCGCAGGAAATCCGTGCGGGCGACGGCGTCTGGTCCTTCGAGGTCGCGCCGAGACACCGCACCATGCTCATGGAAGGCCTTGACATGATCGCCGCCACGCTGCGCGACATGGACGAGATCGAGCGCTTCCGAGCCGCGCACGAGGCCGAGTTCTCCTGGATGACGGGACTCGCGGGCAAGGCGAAGCGAAGGCTTGAAGGCCGCTGACCAGCACGGGGTCCATGCACAGGACCGGGATCCGCTCCCGGTCTTTTTTCACTCATGCTGATTCGTTTCCCCATGGCTTGCCCGGGGTTGGTCTGGCGATCGGATCACCGAGCACGTGAACCGAGGCTGACGGCGCCGTCATGCATGTCCATCATTCGGTTGGAAGATTCATTGATCAACCTTCCTGAACTTTTCGACAAGGTTCCTGAAAAAGTGGTCGACTCGCGGCAGTTTCGCCGGCGCTGATCACTGCTGAGACTCTGATCCTGTCGAGCTCCACTTGGAGCATCTTGAGTCCCCTACAAAGACACTCGCCTCTCGCCCTGATTACGCTCCATCGTCTGCTGCCTCTCCACAATCAGATCCTCAGCCTTTTTCAAGCATGCTTGAGCTTGCGACCAACTGCCCGGATGTCGCACCAAGAAGAGAATGCTTCTTGGACAGCTGTGATGCCAAACGCCGATTTTCAAAGGACACTGTTGCAATCCAACCACAACCATCAAAAAAGGTTTACGTGTATAGACAACTTTTGCGTATCTTTTGAGATCTCGTCGAAAGGATTGTGCTGTAGGCTATTTCGTGTAGTTGTCAATTGCTCGATAAAGCGATATTAGGGTTTCTACCTCCCTATGAGACCATCTTAATCCTCAAAACTCTCCTTGAAGCCTTTCTTCAATCCCGATTTAATTCGTTTCACTGTTTTGAGGTAACTGTAATGAATTCGACATTCAAAGTTGTTTTCAACAAGGTTCGCGGAGCCTTGATGGTTGTCAATGAAGTAACTTCGTCAGTGCAGTCTGGCAAGACTGCAGCTGTGACAGTTGCGGCCATTGGCGCGATGGCAGCGGGCTCGGCGCTTGCTGCTGATCTTGGTCATTTCACCGAGGCCGACAGCGGAAAGACATTTGTTGTTGAGAGCTATCTTGGAAATAACCTTGGTCGTTGGGACGGCAGGGATATTACGCTGGATGGACAAACCGATGTGACCATTCAGTCGTCCGGCATGACCTTTGGCAAGGTCATTGGTAAGGACGCGACCATCAATTTTGTCAATGATCGTGCCGATGGTATGTCAACCGGTCTCCTCATCGACGGCAAAATTGATCCCGTGCATACGTATTCGACGGGTCCGATGACGGTCAAGGTGAGAGCGTCAGAAATTTTGTGTCCATGGGATAATCGGAGCCCGCCAAACGGGTGCATCCAATGAACACGAACACCAAACGCAATTCTCGTAAGAA
>NZ_JH815513.1:110734-135994 GCF_000297775.1 Sutterella wadsworthensis 2_1_59BFAA | reverse complement strand
ATCAGGTCTGGCATACTGCATCTCAAATACAAAGGGCAGCCTCGTTGGGCTGCCCCTGGAATAACCTCCCCAGACACAGAAATCCTGACACTCCCGTCAAGGTCAAAAAGATGACCGTGACCAACAACATTGCTGATGATTCTCAGTATGGTATTTGGGCGCAAAATACCGATAAGAGCGGTGTAAACCTTTCCGTTGATGCGGAAACGGTAGAAATTACTGCGATTAACCATGCGGTTTCTTTGCATTCCGGTGCTGTAGCCGAATTTAAGAACATCAAGTCTTTGACGGCAACGGCAGACAGAAATGCCTTCCGTGCTGTAGGTGGCAGTTCGATAACCTAAAAGTCGTTCAAAACGGTCACGATACTCAAGTGAAAATGACGTTTTGATAGAAAAGTCCGTGAAATACACGGACTTTTTCTTGCTTTCAATAGTGTACGTATGATAGAATATAAGGGCATTATTGGAGATACTCATGGGACGCCCTCTCACTGGAAAAACGCATGTCGGCATTCGCCGCGAAACCCGCTCGAATGGCGACGTCTACGTATACGAACGTGTGACTGGATATGATCCGAAAACTCAGAAAACAAAGACGCTCTCTACCCGACTTTTGGGCAAAATCCTGGCTGGGTCGACCGAAATGATCCCGACCCGCCCCAAAAAGAAGCGTTCCGAAGTTATCGAGGCACCCGTCCAGGCCGTCCGCACCCATGTCGGACTTCAAAAAATCCTCGAGTGGGCAGGTCATGAATCCGGTATTGATGCGGATCTCCAGAGGAGCTTCGAGATCGGCGACGCCCTCAAGTTGAGTTCGATCGCTCGGTACTGGGTCGCGACTGACGGTGACACGTTGCCGCGCATGGAATCATGGCAAGTAATGAATCCGCTACCGTACGGACACCCCATCACTCAGGATGTTTACGGCAAGCTGTTCGCCTCGGTTGGTCGAAATGAATCTGGAGTGCAGTCGTATTTTCAGTGCCGTGGACAAAGAGTCTCGTCGACGGGTTTGAATCTGGCGTTGGACACCACGACTTTCTCGACGTATTCGAAGAATCAAATTGAAGCGCGTCAGGGATTCAACAAGGATGGGGACGGGCTTGATACGATCAAGCTTCTCGTGCTGTACTCTGTGGAAAATCGTCAGCCCGTCGCTTTCAGCAAGCAGCCCGGGAACATCCCTGACAAGATCTCGCTCGCCAATGCGCTTCGACAGCTTGACATGCTCGATCTGGCGTCGCCGGTCATCGTGGCCGACAACGGGTTCTACAGTCAGGACAACATGACGCATTTTGCCCGCGAGCACACGAAGTTCTTGATGCTCGCCAACAGTACCGACAAGTGGGTTCGCTCGGAAATCGACGCCGCACGCGAAGAGCTCGGGCACTTCAGGAACGTCTGCCCGTTTGACGTCGATGTCAGCGGCGTCATGCGCCGCAGGCAGCACGGGTTCAGCATCGTGCGAAAACGCACGCGCGGGCATTTCGAAGCCGGGGAGACGGAATCGTTTACGCGACGCCTGTACGTCCATGTATTTCACAAACCGGAGGCTGCTCCGATTCAGGAGCGCAGGCTTCGCGAGAGCCTTTTCTCACTCAAGAAGGATCTGGAGGACGGCGTCGAGGAATTTCGGCCGGCTGCCCAGAAACAAATCGACAGCTACCTCACGGTGAAACGTACGGCCAAAGGCGTCAAGGTCGACTTCAAAATGGACGGGATCGAGGAAGCAAAGCGCTATTGGGGGTATTTCGTCCTTGTGAGCAATGAAATCAAGGATCCCTTCGACGCGCTGAAGGCATACCGTTCCCGTGAAAAGATCGAAGAGCTTTTCGCTACGTACAAGGACAGTTTTGATGGGCGAAAGCCGAGGACGTGGTATCCCGAGAATCTGTACGGCAGGCAATTTGCCCAATTCGTTGGTCTGGGCTACCACTGCTTCCTTGCGAAGAGAATCCTTGATGTGAAGAAGGCGCTCTCCGAAAAAGAAACCGAGGGAAAGACGAAGGAGGAGTTGAGTCTCGAAGCAAAGCTGCTCGCTTGGCTCAATCAGCACTCGCTCATTCAAATTTTGGACTGGTTCCGTTGTGTCGACTACATCGCCGCAACGGGGAATGCCAGTGCATCCAAATGGACAACGGAAACGACGAGACGCGACCAGCTCTTTCTCAAGATGTTGGGCGTGAAGTAATTCGTGGGGGCTTTAGACGACTTTAAGGTTCGATAACGCTTGACGCTGTTGATGGTGCTCAGATCGCCCTGATCGGCGGCAAAAAGGGCGACGGTATCTGTGTCTATGATTCTGACAGCACAATCACCATTAACAATGCCAACGGTACGAACAGCGTCAGTTCTGTGTCGAACAAGGGTAATCTGACGGTTTTGGGTGAAACGACGGTCAATGGCAACTTTGTCAATGAGAACAAGTTTGTTGGCTCCAACCTGACTGTTAAGGGCGATTTCAAGAACTCCCAGAAGGCTGACTTTCACGTTAAGGCATTGACGATCTCTCATCCTGCTTGGGCTGGTGCTTCTAGTTACGAACTTCAGGGTACGATCAAAGCAGACGAAAAGATCGTCTTCAATGTTGGTACCTTTGAGGCTGTTGAAATCGGTGCCGCTCTTTCTACCAAGAAGCTGGAAATCCAAAGCGGTACTGCCCCCACGGCTCCCATCATTGCTTCCAATGACGCTCTGTCTAATGTCGGAGAAATTCTGATTCAGACGGAGGGTGTAAAGACTGGCCTCATTGTTAAAGAAGGAGTTGACGTAGATTTCGGCAAACCTTTGACCATGGCCGGTGAAGGAGATGCCCGAATTCAAATCCGAGAGGATGCATCGTTCACTGTTGACACACTCACTTCTTCTGCTAAGAATGCCAAGCTTCAGATTGACAATCCCAGCGGTTCTTTGACGGCCCGTACGATCGATGTTCAGAAGGGCAGCATGAATCTCGAGGTGCTGAAACAGGTGGTGAAGACGAGGGCGGCATCAGCTTCTTCAGCCGAACAGGCGACCTTCAATCTTGGGACTGTTAATGTTGCTGACGGCGCCAGGTTTAGCGCTTCCGTCTATGACGATGCACAGCCCGACATCAAGATCAATGGCATCGACGGCAATTTGAACATCAATTTGGGCTCCAATGCAGTGGCAGACCTTGGCGGCGTCAAGAACAACAACTGGCGTTCTGACAAGATCCAGATCAATGCGGATGCCATTACGGTAAGCGTCAATGACCTGGAAAACCCCGGCAATGTATTCTTGACCGAGCAAGGTACGGACCTCACCAAAACGACAGTTAAGGTTGTTGCTGACGGATCGCTCAATTCCGGTGACAGCAAGGCTGACCTCGAAAAGTTGGCCGGTGTTGTTGCTCTGACCAGCAATACCGGTGACAAGGACGAGTCCGGCGCCGATGTGCCTGCGGCCAAGAAGGAGGCTGCCGGCACTAAGTTGGAAATCGGTGAAGGCATGTATGGCGGCGCCGCATCTGCTGTGGTTGGTTCCGATGGTGCTCTTAGTGAAGTCGCAGTGAAGACCAATTCGGTGATGTCTAATGTATTGGATCTTACGTCCGGTGTTACGCTGTCTGTGAATCGTATGCTCATGAATGACGTTCGCAAGCGTATGGGTGATCTTCGTTCTTCTGCCGGTACACATGGCTTTTGGGCTCGTTATGACGGTGGCCGACTTTCCGGCGACCACAGCTTCAAGAACGACTTCTCCACGATTCAGGTTGGTGCTGATACGGTTCCTGTTCCAGATGCTCCGCGCTTCGGCGTTGCATTTGCCTATACAACGTCTGATGCTGATATGAATCGCGGCAGCGCAGACATGGATGCTTTCAGTCTTGCCTTCTACGGCACGAAGATGTACGACAACGGCGCATTCTTCGATGTGATTGCTCGTATGGCTTCGGTGGATGCGGATGTCACTATTGACGGCAACAAGAAGGGGGCCATGGATAACGTGGCTGTCAGCCTTTCCAGTGAACTTGGTTGGCGTTTTGAAGTGACTGATCAGTTCTATGTCGAACCTCAGGCCGAGGTGACGTATACCTACGTCAATTCTGAGAATTTGAAACTCTCTGACGGTACATCCTACAAGTTTGATTCCGTCACCAGCCTGATTGGACGTGCAGGCATGGCTGTTGGTTTCAAGTGCCCGAAGAATCTTGGCGATGTTTACATTCGCGCTTCTGCCGTTCATGAATTCATGGGCGACGAAACTGTTCGAGGCGGCGTCTCCAAGTACGAGATCGATGGAAAGAAGACATGGATTGAGTATGGCCTTGGTGCCAACTTCAATGTCAATGACAATACGTATGTTTGGGCGGACGTTGAACGCACCGACGGCGGGCTCTTTGACGAAGATTGGCGTGCTACAGTCGGTGTTCGTTTCGCTTTCTAACAACGATCATCAACTTATCCCTTTTTGGCTTTGACGCGCAAGAGTTGAAGCTTGAGAAAACAACGCCCGGTTACTTTGGTGAGTGATCGGGCGTTCACGTTCAAGCGCAACGCCACGCAGCCGAAATTTTCAACGGGCCATCGCCAGCAGTCCTGGTTCCGAAATCATCAAAACCGATAACTAGAAGTGATCTGTGTTGTGAGAATTCTCAAAACACGTGAACAGCGTTTCTCATGTACGTGAACGATTTTCTTAACTACGTGAACAGGTGGCCGACGGGACGATTCTTAAACACGTGAACAGGGATTCCTAAACACGTGAACAGTTGAGGCATAGCAATAGATAATCAAAAGGTTCCTATCAATATAAGGAGCCTTAAATGAGTAGGAAAATTGCTATGACTACCGTGAGAACGGTACTGAACCTGCTGAGTCACGGACTCAGCTACAAAATAATCGCCTCTTCGCATTGTTACGTGCTAAGTGTACCCCTTAAGAGGTAGCGGTCGTCTCCTTGGCTTGGCCCTTTTTACGCGGTTGAGGAGGACCGTAGCATACAGCTGATGAAAAGCCAGCTGCTGCGCTCCCGTCCCGCCCGCGCGAAGCGCTCCCTAAGCGCTGCCCGGCTACCGTCGCCTGACGGGTCAAGGGGGCGAGGCATTTAATGGGGTGGCCGTTCGTAGAACGGACGGGGCTCCCCGTTCATTGCCGAAGAACCCTTGACGCGCTATCTGTTGCGCCATAATCGTGGGCTTGCCCACCCACAGCATGTGGGCGGGTTGCCCAGCGGCGAGCGCAAGAATATACGTTGATCAGACATACCTCTTTAGGGGTGCATTAACACGTAAATTTACGAAGTGCCATTTTTATAGATGCGTTCGCCCTGTGGTAGCGCCTCGTGCACGAGGCGCCCCGACATCCCGAGCAGTTGATGATCGACATCATTCCCAGGGTCTACCGGAAGAAGTGCGTCGAGATCAGGCAGGTCGTCGAGGCGACGCTCCTCTCCGAGGAGGCCGCGCTTCATCTCGAGCGCGTTCCGGGCATCCCCGCCCTGCGCATCACGCGCCGCTATCTCGACGCCAAGAGACATGCGATCCTCACGACCATCTCGACGCATCCCGCCGACCGCTACGCCTTCAACCTCAACGTGCAGATCGATCCCGAGGACGGAAGAACCTCGTTCACGGCGGACGGCCTCTGAGCCGGTCTGCTCCGTGCCCGGAACCCAATGAAAACGGCCGCTCCTTCATCGCGAGGAAGCGGCCGTTTTGGTTGCGGGCCTGAGGTTGAGCCCGGAAGGCGGATATAAATGTCCTACGGTTGTCTGACGGTCACGGTCCTGTGAGACCTGCGGCCGAGGTCATCGACCGCGCTCACGCGGTGCGACCCGGGCTCTGGCTGCCAGACGACGGAGCCGCCCGCACCCGAGGCGCCGATGAAGCGGTCGTCGGCGAACCAGTAGACGATCTTGGCGTCAGGGGCGAGGCTGGCCCTGAGGACGATGCCCGCCTGCTTCGGGCCCGCCGTGCCCGTGTAGTAGCGCGTGCCAGCGCGCGGGCTCAGGATGGCGGGCGGGGTGCCCGAGACGGCGCCCTCGGGCCTGCATTCGGGCTTCCAGTCGGGAATGGGCGTTTTGACAATGCCCGCCTCGAGGAAGCGCTGCTGGTATTCGGAGGGCCAGGATTCGACGAAGACTCGCCTGACGCCGTCGCCTTCCTCGCAGGCTCTCAGTCCCGTGGCCTCGTCGACGAGGATTTCCTTAAGAAAGCCCGTGTCGCGGATGGGACTCACGCCGGGAATGAACCAGGCGCCGACCGTGTCGGTGCAGCGCACGCGGCCCTGCGCGTCGGTCGCAAGGTCGCCCGTCGAGCGGCAAACGGGCTCGGACCTGACGCCTGCGGGCTGTTCGTCGAAGCGCTTCACGTCCTGAGCGGACATGGCGAACTCGCGGTCCGTGAGAAGGCGCACGGCGGCGCTCCTGAAGACGGGCTGCGCGACGAGCGCACCCTGCAGCCAAGGATCGGGCCTGCCGTTGAAGTTGCCGAGCCACACGACGATGATGTAGCGGCCCGCATAGCCTGCGGTCCAGGCGTCGCGGAAGCCGTTCGAGGTGCCCGTCTTCCAGAGGAGAGGAACGGACACGCCCTCGACCTTGAGGGCCTCTCCGCCCTCGGCGAGCATGCGGCGCACGATCCAGGCGGATTCAGGCGAGAGCATCTGTCTGGCGGCTGCTGGCTCCTCGTCGGGAAGGCGCACGAGCGGACGCAGAAGGCCGCCGTTGCCGAGCGTGCCGTATAGCCTTGCAAGGTCCTCGGCGCTCGCTTCGGCGCCGCCCAGCACGATCGAGAGGCCGTAGTGCTCGCGCGGACGCTTCATCGGAACGCCGGCCTCGCGCAGGAAATCGTAGAGGTCGGGCCTTATCTCGGAGGCGAGCGTCACGGCGGGCACGTTGCGCGAGTCGTTGAGGGCCTCGACGGCGGGAAGCGGTCCGCGGAAGCGCTTGTCGGCGTTGCCGGGCTGGTAGCCGCGGAAGCTTCGCTGCGAGTCGAGAAGGACGGTGCGCGAGTGGATGAGGCCCTGGTCGAGCGCGAGGCCGTAGACGAAGGGCTTGAGCGTGGAGCCGGGGCTTCTCGCCGCGCGGGTGCCGTCGACTTCGCCCGCAATGGCGCTGTTGAAGAAATCGATGCTGCCCACCTGGGCGAGGACGGACATGTCGCGCGAGTCGACGACGAGCATCGCGCCGTTTTCAATGCCGTAGGGGCGAAGCCGAGCGACGTTCTCGGAGAGGATCTTCTCCATCGACTCTTGAAGCGGCAGGCTCAGCGTGGTCTTGAGGACGGGATCGGGACGCGTGCCCTCGACGAGGCGCGTGAAGTGCGGGGCCTCGAAGGGAAGCGCTCGCGTGCCCCTCACCTTGAGGGGACCCTCGACGACGGGACGCAGGCGCTCGCTCACAAACCCGTCGTTGATCGCCTTCCTGCCCACGGCAAGGCGTGCACGGTCGAAGTCCGGACCCGTGACGGGATGGCGCTTGACGGGGTTCTGGGGCACGACGGAGAGCGCGATCGACTCGGCGGCGGTGAGCTGCGAGGCGTGCTTGCCGAAGTAGACGAGCGAGGCGGCCTCGATGCCCTCGACGTTGCCGCCATAGGGCGTCAGGGTCAGATAGGCCGTGAGGATCTCGTCCTTGGTGTAGTGCATGTCGTAGCGCAGCGCCCAGAGCATCTGCTCGAGCTTGCCGCGCCAGCTGCGGGTGTCGAGTCCCTGAAGCCTGCGGGCGAGCTGCATGGTGATGGTCGAGCCGCCGATGCGGCGGGTGCCCGTGAGGGTGGACCAGGCGGCTCGGCCGATCGAGAGGGGATTGACGCCGGGATGCGAGTGGAAGAAGCGGTCCTCGTAGCGCACGACCGCGTCAAGCGCCTCGCGCGACACCGCTCCCTGGAGGACGGGGAGCCTGTAGGCGCCGTCCTCGGAGAGCGTGAGGTGAAGGAGGCGGCCGTCGCGGTCGGTGACGGCCTGGGACCAGTGGGTGTGTTCGGGCACGAGCCCGGGCTTTGGCTGGGTTTTCGCCCAGATCATGAGTCCGCCGCCGGCCGCTGCCGCCAGAACGGCTGCGGCCAGAAGCAGACGGGCAAACCTTCTCATGAGGTGCTCCGTTTGGTGTTGTCCGTGAGGCTCATGGCGTCACGGTGAGGGTCAGGGACTTGTCATGCGCCTTGATCGTCGGATCGGCGCCGTCGGCCGCCTGAACGGCCGGCACCGTATATTTTCCATGCGTTTGCGCTCGAAGTCGATAGGTGAATGTCGATTCCTGATGCTCGAGCATGCAGACGCCGACCATGCGGTCCTCCGAAACCGCAGTCTGGCGGACGTCCACCCCCTGCAGGCTCTCGTCCGTGGAGGCGGGTGCAAAGCCGCCGGGGAAGAGGTCCGTGATGACGACGGGGGATTCGGCGTTGCCCGAGGTGCGGCGCGCGCGGATCTCGACCGTGACTACGTCGCCCGCCTTCACCGACGTGACGGGCTCGCCCGCCTCGTTGAGGATGCGCTTGACGACTTCAAGTCCTTCGTAGGACGCGGTCTTGTGGGGCTCGGCGGGCCAGCCCGCAGCGGTCGTGCTGTGGTAGAGCCCCTTGAGGGAGGCGGCGGACGAGAGGCGGAAGGCGGTGCAGCCCGGCGCCGAAAGCGTCACGAAGCCGTCGCCCTTCGCAAGCGACTCGGCGGGGCGCTTCTCCGCTGCCGGCGCCGTGCAGGCGAGCGTCACCGCATCAAGCTTTCCTGCGTGTGCGCCGTTCGAGGGCGCCGAGAGGAGCGCGCTCGCAAGGAAGGCGCGTTCGCGATCCGTGAGCGACGCAAGCGGCCTCGATTCGAGCGTCTGAAGGAGATGTGCGGTGCCTTCTGGCGTCGGCGCGAGGCGCACGGCCGATGCAAGGGCGGGGATGCCGCCGAGTGTCAGCGTATCGTTCCCCTCGGACTTCGAGACGTCGATCGAAATGGCGGCCTTCTGCAGTTCGTCCGCTTCATCGGTGAGGCGCATCAGGCGGTAGGCGTACGCAATGTAGAGCGCCGCAGGGTCGTTTCGCCAGTCAAGTTCGCGGGCGTCCATGCGGTTTCGGAGCGCCTCGATGCGCTCCGCTTCGAGCGTGCCCTCGCGCGTGAGTTGGGCCAGAGCCCAGGCGGCCGTTCGGGTCTGGCCGAGCGTGTCGGGCGTCAGGCCATCGAGGGCGTTGCTGATGGCGTCGGCAAGCCTGCGGACGAGTTCGGGACGCACGTCACGACCGTTTTCACGCAGCGTGAGCACGAAGTCGAGGGCCCATGTCGTGGCCATGAGGCTCGGGGAGCCCCAGGGCCATGCCGAGAGGCCGTTCCAGCCGAGCTGGCCCTCGATCGTGTCGAGCGCCTTCTGGATGCGGGCGGTCGCATCCCTGCGAAGCGCATCGGCGTCGCCCGCGGGAAGCTTCGCGGCGGGGGCGCCGACGAGCTGCGCCCAGGGCATGGCGGCCGAGAGGGCCGCGTCCGAACTCAGCCAGAAGGCTTCGGGAAGACTGCGAACGAGGCCGTGCGCAAGGGGCAGCGGCGTCGTCGAGACCGTGAGGGAGGTTTCGTTTTCCAAGGGAAGCAGGCGGGCTTTGACGGTCACGTCGGCCGTCTTCACGTCGGCGAGCGGTCCCCAGAGGACGTCATGGGTCCTGAGGGCTGCGGGCCTGATCGAGAAGGACGTCGTGCGCGTGACGGCGGATCCCTTTTCGGGCGTGGCCGTCACGGTGATGGATGCGGCGCCCGGCACTGCGCCTGCGGCAATGTCAAAGCGTGCGGTGGCTTCGCCCGGCGCCTCAAGGACGAGAGGCGCGGAGAGCACGCCTGCGCTCAGTCCCTCGGGCAGGCCTAGCGCCACGGAACCCTTCCAGGGCGCCTCGCCGTTGAGGGAGACGACGCCCGTGAAGACGTCGCCAGGTGCGGCGAACCCCGGCAGGATCGGCGTCAGGATGAAGGGCGCGCGCACGGCCGTGTCGATCGAGGCGCCGCCCACGCGACCCTCGGAGGCGCCCACGGCCATGAGACGCACGCCGCCGTTGAATTCGGATGGGAGCGACACCGTGACGGTGCGGCCCTTTTCATCCGTCTCAAGGCTTCCCGCCCACCAGACGGCCGCGCGATCCATCGTGCGCCTGAAGGGATTGGCCATCGCGTCGGCCGAAATGGCCCTCGAGCCGAAGCCGCCGCCGAAGGGCGCCTCGCCCGGAAGCTTCATGCCTTCGGGCATCAGGCCTTCGAGCGTCTGGCGCGTGTCGACCTGAAGTCCTCGGTCTTCGAGAAGCGCATGAACGGGAGACGGCGTCCTGTAGCCCGTGAGCGACAGAATGCCCGTGTCGACCGCCCAGAGGAAGACGCGCCCCGGCGCATCTGACTTCACCGTGACCTTCAGCTCGCGCGTGTCGGGCACCACGGCGGGCGCCTCAAGCTTCACGCCGAGCGTGCGGGGCTTCATGTTGAGCGTCACGGGCGCGGTCGCCCTGGCATAGGCCTTGAGGAAGCGCGCGGCATCCTTCGAGGAGCGCACGAGCGAGGCGCTCAGGAAGGCGCGCCCGCTGTAGCCTTCGGGCACCTCCATCTGCGCGGCGTTCGTGCCTGCGCTGACCTTCACCCACTTGGAGACGAGCACTCGATCCGCTTCAAGCGTCACGAGCGCCAGACCCTCGAAGGGCGACACGATGTCGAGACGGGCGAATTCGCCCGCTTCATAAGTCGACTTGTCTGAAACGAGCTTTGCCGTGGCGGCGGGCAGGTCGCCCGAAAGGGCGGGGCGCAGGTCTTCGCCTGCGACGTGATAGGGCAGGCGCGCGAGCACGCGGCCCTGTTCGTCCTTGACGACGAGGGAGAAGTCGCCTGGCGCCGAGGTGTTGAGCGAGGCCGTCGTGCGGCCGTTGGCGTCGGTCGTGACGGCGGATTCCCTCACGGGGCGCTCGACGCTGCGCTCGTCGTAGCGCAGGCGTCCCGTGCTGTCGGAGGCGAGCTCCGTGACGGACTGGCGTGCCATGACGGCGAGGGTGAGCGGCCTGTCGGCGCAGGGCTTGAGGAAGCGGTCGACGAGCAGGAATTCGAACGTGCGCTTCTCGTCCCTCGTGATCCAGCTGAAGGCCTCGGGTGCGGGCATGTCGATGCCGCCCTTTTTCACGGTGGATTCCGCGTGCCTGCGCCAGCCGAGCATGGTGTCGGCGGGCGAGATCAAAAAGTCGACGTTTTCCGTGGCGGCCCTGATGCCGCCGTTTTCGAAGCCCTCGAGCAGCAGACGGCCCTTGAGCGTGCCCGCAGTGGAGGAGAGCGGCAGCGTGAGGGATGCGCGGCCTGCGGCGTCCGTCTCGACGGACTTCACCTTCACCTCGTCGAGCGTGCCCTCGAAGGGCGCGGGGTCGACGAAGGTCCAGCCGGGGAGCTCGGGGAACGAGATGTCGCGGGCGGGCGAGAGAACGAGGCGTGCGCGCATGGCCTTCTTCGCAGCGGGGGCGCCGTAGGACATGGCGAGCGTGGCGTCGATGCCGAGGTCTCCGGGCTTCATCCAGCCGGGCGCCCCTTGGACCATGCGGGCCGTAAGGCGCATCGCCTCGGGCGTGAAGTCGCCGATCGCCGCATGGTGGGTGGAGAGCACGACGTCGCCCGCGAGCAGGTCGATGCGGATTTCGCCCGGCACGGCGTCCGTCGGAATGCTCCAGTCGGCCGATGCGGTGCCTTCGGGCGTAAGTGCGGGGGCGGTCTCGAGCATCGTGCGGCCCGTGGCGTCGGTGATGCGCAGCGTCACGGGCATGCCTGCGGGGAGCCTGTGCCAGTCCGCGGTCTTCACGATCATGCCTGCGTGCACGGTTTCGCCGGGACGGTAGATGCCGCGCTCCGAGAAGACGAGGCCCGTGAGGCCGTCCTCGGAGACGAGGCGCCCTGCGGTGCTGAAGTCGTGGTCATGGTCGACGTTGGAGGCGTCGGAGAGCGAGAGCCAAGCGAGGTCGCCCGTTGCTTCGTTCGTGACGACGACGGCGGCGGGCGCCTTTTCGCGTTCGAGTCCGCGCGTCGTTGCAAAGCGTGCGGCGCCGGTTTCGTCCGTCGTGACGGTTTCGAGAGGGACGCCGTTGGCACCGAGCAGCACGGCGCGAAGGCCGGCGGCGGGAACGCCCCTGACGAGGTCGGCCGCATGGACGACGTGGCTGCCGTCGCGGGAGGTCTTGGCGATGAGGGCCGTGTCGGTGACGAGCAGGCGTTTGGCGGCGATGGCCGCAACGCCCCAACCGTCCTTCGTCTTCTTCTCGCCCGTGAGCGTGATCTGGAAGAGCCCTGCGCGTCCGCCGGGAAGCTTCGTCTCGTCAAGCGGGAGCGACGCAAAGCGCCTTCCCGCCGCAACGGGAATGACGCCGTCGGCAGCCTCGGAGAGGGCCTCGGCATTCGTGACGGTCTCGTGTGCGCGCCAGTTCTGGGCCGTGAGCGCAAGGTAGGGATCCCTGATGCGCTCGATGCGCCAGCGGATGCGGTCGACGCCGTCGGCCATGAGCGTGAGGGTTCTCGAGCCCGAGAGCGTCATCATGCTGCCGGGCTGCAGGAATCCGACTGCGGCGCCGGGGTCGGCCGCCGCAAGGACGGTCGTCCAGCCGTCAGAGAGCACGGCGCCCTTTTCGGGACCGAAGCCCGCGGGAAGCGCCAGATGGAGGAAGTCGCCAGGCCGGGCCTTGAGAAGAAGGCGGATGCTGTCGGACGGGGTGTCGGGGTCCTGCGCGATCGAGACGGGGACGGGCGTGCCGCGCGCGAGTACGTCGGGCGTGACGGCGGGTGCTCTGCGCCAGTCGGTGGGCGAGACGGCCTCCTCGTTCATGCGTGCGGGCAGAGCCGTGACGCGCATCGCCGCGACGATGTCCGAGGGCTTCGTGAGGAGCGAGGGCCTGAGCACGAGCTCGTAGACCTGCTCGAGCGTTTCGGTGCGCGTCGGACTGAGCGAGGCCTCGCCCATCTTGTAGAGGCTGTCGGCGGCAGGAATCGTGTAGCTCACGAACGCCTGCCGGAATCCCGGCTGCACGACGGGATGGCGGCCGTCAGCTGCCGTCCACTTGCCCGCGGCCTTCGGGAAGGTGATGCGGACGTTGGTCGCGTTGCCGAGCGTGCGCACGGGGAGCTTCATGTAGAAGCCCGTGCGGAAATGGTTCCAGATGAAGACGGGCTTGCCGAACGTGAGTCTGCTTCTTGAGGGGACGTCGACCTTGACCGAGGCCTCGAAGGCCTTCGTGTCGGCGATGGTCGTCGAGAACAGGGCGTCGACCGTAAGGGCGCGCTCGCCCGAGACGGCGGGGTCCATCCAGAAGGTCGCGAACCCCGACGTCATCGTGAGGGGCGGCGTCGTGAAGTCGATCACGGGCGTGTTGAGCGTCGTTGCGGAGGGCAGGCGCAGGCCCGAGAGGTCGACCTTGAAGGTTGTGCGCTCGGGCCAGGGCTCCTCGGGCGTGAAGGCGAGTGCGCCCCGGGCCTCCCAGCGCCAGACGCCTTCGACGGCGGGCGAGAGCGAGATGCCCGTGACGCGGGAGGAGACGAGGCCGAAGAGCCTGCTGCACTTCGAGGCGGCCTCATTGCCGTATTTGGCCCTGCAGGGCGTCATGTCGGGGGAGAGCTTCACGACGAGCGGCGAGCGACTGTGCTCGGGCAACGAAACCTCGGCCTTGAGCCAGGCGGGCGGCACCGTGGCCGAAAGGGCGGCCGCAGCTTCAAGGGACGCCAGAGTGAGAATGGAAAAGGTGAACGTCGGGACGGTTCGCATGTGGTCTCCTCCGAAAATGGTCCGGCATGTCATCCTCCCACTATAGTCCTCGCTTTCGCAGGGAACCATGAGCGTAACTACCTGACACAGAGGAGCTTGCGGATTCGGCGTGATTTGGGATCACGCATCCGTTGTGAGGAGGCCGGCCTCAGCGGAGCATGCGCGCGTGTGCGGCCTCGCCTCTCAGGTCGCCTTCGGAGCGTACGGGCCTGCCCGAGAGCATCTGGGCGGGCACGACGCAGAGCTCCGCGTAGTCGGAGGCGCTGATGCCGCTGCGTTCGGCATAGGGCTTCACGAAGGAGACGGCGGCGCCGATGCGTTCGGCGAGCAGCGTCGCGAGCGTTTTCCCGGGCCTCAGGAAGTAGACGGCGTTGTTCGTGCGCAGGACGGGCGCGCAGGCGACGCCTTCGGAGGCGGAGAGCACCATGGCGCCGATGACGGTCTGCAGAAGGTCCTTGGGGCGCAGGCTGCCGGGGATGTCGTGAGGGTCGTCCATGCGGCCGCCTCGGGACTTGTACTCGACGGCGAGCACGCCGCCAGCCCTGAGGGCGATGACGGCGTCGGGCTGTGCGTAGAGGCCTCCCGCCTGAAAAGTGCGGCGGTCGGATTCGCGGCAGAGGAGCTCGCCCTCGTCTGCGGGCAGGAAGGGCACGAGGCGCAGGACGGGGTCGTCGAGCCTGTTGACCGCTTCGGCGGGGAAGAACACCGCCTCGACGCCGATGCCGAGCATGTCGGCGTGTCCCGTGGAAAGGCCCTGCCTCACTATGAAGGGAAGCGTCTTGAGAAACTCCCACTCGGGCATGGGCGGCACGACGGGCACGGCGGGGACGGGCGCGGGTTCGGGTTCGCGCCTGAAGGCGGGCTCGGGCCTCGGTGCGGGATCGGGTTCGGGCTTCGGTTCAGGGGCGAGCACCGCAACGTCGGGCTCGCGTCTGGGTTCGGGAGCGGCCTCCCTGCGGGCGGCCGCGTTCGGGACGTTCACGCGCTCGGTGTAGGACGTGTGCCTGATCTCCTCGATGTCCTCGGCGTCGTTCTCGTCTGACTCGAGCATTTCGAGTGCGAGGCGGTCAGCCTCGAGCGGGTCGGGGCGCGAGAGCTTCGGAGCGGCCCTCGTCACGGGGCCGTCGCCTTCGGGAAGGCCGGCGGCGATCTTCGAGAGGCCGATGTTGCGCCTTGCCTGCCTGCGTCTGGCGGCGAGCCACATCGCAAGGGCGACGAGAAGCACGAGCAGGAACCCCGCGGCCGTCATGATGCGGTCGGGGGAGAACTGCTGAAGACCTGCGAGGATCGCGTTCACGTTCATCGTCCTCGTCCCTTTTTCTGAGCTGGTCTGAAGTTCCTGCCTGCGGCGGGGCGGCCTGCGTCCCTGCCGCCCTTGCGGCGGGCGTCGGACGGCGCATAGCGCGGTGCCGTGCCGCGTGGCGCGGCGAGGAGCGCGAAGACGGTGGGAAGCTTGGGCAGCGCACGCTCCTCGGGCATGAGCGCGGCCCAGGCGTGGACCGTCATCGTGCGGATGGATTCATGCTCGCCCGTCACGTCTGTCGCGACGGTGACGCGGGTGTCGGGGGCGAGCGTGGAGACGAGGCTCTCGAGCATCGCGCCGTTTCGGTACGGCGTCTCGATGAAGAGCTGGGTCTCGGAGCGGCGGCTCTGGGTCTCGAGGTCCTTGAGGGCCGCAGCGCGCTCGTCCGCATGCACGGGCAGGTAGCCGAGGAAGCGGAAGCGCTGGCCGTCGAGTCCGCTCGCCATGAGCGTCATGAGAATCGACGAGGGGCCGACCCACGGCACGACGCGCAGGCCAAGCTCCTGGGCCCTTGCAACGATCTGTGCGCCCGGATCCGCAATGCCGGGACAGCCCGACTCGCTGACGATCGCGGCATCCTCGCCCGCGAGGACGGGCTCGAGCCAGCGGTCGATCAGGGCGGGGTCGGGATCATGTCCGATCTCCTCGATCCTGAGCTCCGAGATGGGGCCGGGATGGCCGAGCAGCTTCAGGTAGGCGCGCGCATTCTTGGCCGCCTCGACGAAAAAGAGGCGGATGTCTGCGGCGCGGGTGCGCACGGCGGGCGGAATGGCGGCTTCCAGCGTGCCGTCGGCGATGAGGTTGGGAAGGCAGTAGATCGTGCCGGCCATGGGAGGTGCTCCTCAATCAGGCGTCGAGGCCGGGGAGGACTTCAACGCCCGCGCGGGTGAGAAGCGTGGTGAGCGCCATGAGCGGCAGGCCGATCAGGGAGGTCGGGTCGTCCGACTTCACGCTTTCCATGAGCGCGATGCCGAGGCGCTCGATCTTGGCGGCGCCGGCGCAGTCGAAGGGCTTCTCGCGCTCGACGTAGGCCTCGATGGCCTCGTCGGAGAGCGTGCGCATGCGGATCGTCGTCTGGGACTTGACGCGCTCGGCGCGGCCTTCGGCGTCAATGACGCACAGGGCCGTCGTGAACACGACGTCGTGGCCCTGCATGCTCTTGAGCTGGCGGACGGCGTTCTCGTGCGTGTGCGGCTTGCCGAGCTTGACGCCGTTGAGGTCGGCCACCTGATCGGAGCCGATGACGACGGCACCGGGGTGCTTGTCCCAGATTGCGCGGGCCTTCATTTCGGAAAGGCGCATCGCGGTGTCCTGCGGCGTTTCGCCGGGCAGGGAGGATTCGTCAATGTCGGGGCTTTCGCACGTGTAGGCGATGCCGAGACGGTCGAGGAGCTCGCGGCGGTAGCGGGAGCTCGAGGCGAGGATGAGTGCTTTTGTCATAATGCAGGAATTGTAGCGGGAAGTCCCAAGGCGGGCGAGCGAAATTCCCGCCGCCTGCGCGTGAACAATGTATCCTTTCAGGGCGCCCGTTCCGGGCCTGAAAGTTTTACTGAGGATGACCATGTCTCTTACGCTCGATGTTTTCGAAATCGCCCGCACCCGCCAGACCGTGGAGGGCACGCTTGAGCTTGACGAAATGCCTGAGCTCGCGCACTTCATTCAGGCGCTCGAGGGCTCCCTGAAGTTCAGCGTGACGGGACTCGGCATCGTTGAGCGACTTCCCGCCGCAAGTCTCTCGTTCGAGGGCACGGTCGTCATGCAGTGCGCGCGCTGCAACGAGCCCGTGAGCGTTCCCGTCAGCCGCGAACTCGTCTTCCGCTTCACGAAGACCGAGGCAGAGGCCAATGCGCTCCCGCTCGATGAAGAGGGTGATGATGAGGAGGTTATCGTCGGCAGCCGCAGTCTCTCCGTCGCCGACTGGGTTCAGGAGGAGGCGATCCTGTCGCTTCCCGCCATGCCGCTTCACGACGACTGCGAGATGGACTATGAAAACACGAGCGACGAGGTGGTCGAGGCTGAAAAGCCCAATCCCTTCGCCGCTCTCGCCGCGCTCAAGCACTGAGCCCGAACACCACGCCTTGTGAAGACGCCCGCCCGGCATTTGATTCGGAGCGGGTTTTTCCTTGTCTTTTCGGGCTTAGGCTGAGCGGCGTCGGACGCGGTCGCAAGCGAGGCCATGAGCATGGAATGCACAGACCGGCCGAAATCTCCAGCAGGCCCCGTCGTCGGTTCTGGTCCTGAAAAAATCGCCCGGCTCACACAAGCCGGGCGACGGATGCGTCTGATGACGTTGGCGATGACGACGGCTTTGGAGACGTCAGGCGGTGGCGGCTTCCATCTTTTCCGTGGCTTCGACCGCGAGCTTGGAGGCGGCGGGCAGGATGGACATGCACATGGCGATGATCGGATCGACGATGAATCCGGGGAACGCCTGCTTGAAGAATTCCTCGATTTCCTCAGGCGTGCGGGCGAAGATGCCGCTCATCAGGTAGCCCAGCGTGAGGAAAGACGCCGTGAAAAGAGCGCGGCTCTCTTCGTCCATCCTGGAAAGTGTCTCGCTGAGAAGCTTCGCGTAGTGTTCGCCTGCAGTGGGGCCATCGTAATCGCCTTCGATGACGGGGGCGAAGTGCTTCTTGAGAAGGGAGCCGTCGTCCTTCTCGGGTGTGTGATGCACGAGGAATTCCGAAAGCGTGGCAAGGCTGGGAAGGAAGGTTTCGGTAGTGGCGTCTGCCAGATGGAGCTTCTTGAAGTGTTCCTTTGCGGCGGCCTCGTCCTTCAGGAAATGATTGACGGCGGTGAGTGCGCATGAGAGCGGAAGACAGATGTCCTGATTCGCTTCGGCACTTTCGCATGCCTCGTCGAAGCTCCTGCACATCTGCATCACGGGGTCGTCGGATTCGACGAGTTCCACGCCGGCGACGATGCCGGCCAGATGGAGGGCGAGTCCCCGGTCGGAGGCCGCAAGATCGTCAGACTCCGCGAGACGGGAGCTCGCGCGGGAGTCGATGTCTTCGGGACGACAGTCGAGCATGGCGGCCAGGGCGGAGACGAGAAGGGCAAGAGCGACTCTGGCGGGATGGTCGGCCTTCTGGCTCACGGCGCGCTGAAGGTTCCAGAACTGCTCGAAAACGGCATCGAGCTCTCGGTCGAAGGGCGAGAAGCGGCGGGAGACTGCGGCGAGCACGTCGCTTGCCGTGCGGGACTCGTTGAACTGCCTGAGCACGGCCGGAATGAAAAGCGGCTGAATGCCGGAACTCTCAAGGTTTTTCTCGAGAACCTTCGGGTCGTCGTTCGAGAGGTCTCGAAGCACCGAGACGATCCTGTTGTGGCACCACGCAAAGCAGGCGCGGGAACTCGACGAAAGGCGCTGCAGGCTCTTGTTGAGCTCGGCGACGCTAGCGGCCTCGGTCGGAAGTTCGATGAGGCTGCCCCGGAAGTCGGCGTTCATGCCGAGTTCGCCGAACATGATCTCGAGAACCCCCTGAAGGTCCCAGTAGGCGCCCATGAGCCCCGTGAGGTCGCTGTTGTCGTAGAGATAGTGCTCGATGGGATCCTCATCGTCGTCGGGATCCGCGCCGGTGACGATGGACGAGGAGGAAATCGCGCCCCAGATGACGTCGAGCGAGACGACGAGCGGATTGCTGTCGTCTCCGAGTGTTCCCGCGAGCTCGCGAATCATGTCTGCGAGGGTTCCGCTCTCGGCGGCCGCGTCACGGTCGAAGGCTTCCGCATCGTCGGCAAGGTCTCCGATGGCCTTGACGGCAGTCTCCAGAACGTTGTTGTCTTCAGCCGTCAGGCCGAGTGCGGCGACGATGGCGGCGGATCCGCAGTGGATGTGCGCATAGAAGGGGCGCAGCGATTCGGGAAGCGCCTTGTAGGCGGTCAGAACGGCGGAAGTCGTGAACTCGGAGGGCGATTCGGTTTGAGGTGCCTGCATGGGGAATCCTTCGATTGAAAAAACTGCCAGACTGAAAGTATGCGACAAATCGCCGGCATTCGCGTGCTTGGCAGGGTAATGCCTGAGATTGCGCGGGTTGGGCACTGCTTGTTTTTGGGATCAGCGCCGCCAGTTTTTGTACGGATTCCTGGCGAGCATCGAGTTGTAGTAGCGCGGATCGCCCGTCACCTCCTCGCCGATCCACTCGGGCTTCTCGAAGGAAGCATCCACGGATGGCAGCTCGATCTCGGCCATGACGAGGCCCTCGTTGTCGCCGAAGAATTCGTCCACCTCCCAGACGAAGCCCGCAAACGGAATCTTCGTGCGGGTTTTGGCGATGACGGGCTTTTCGGCGAGTTCGTCGAGCATGGTCCGGGCCTCGTTGTACGGGATCTCGTACTCGTACTCGGGATGCGCGATGCCGCTTCCGCGTCCCTTGACCGTGAGAAAGCCCTTGTCGCCCACGGTTCGCACGCGCACCGTGCGGTTCCTGTCGCTGCAGAGGTAGCCCTGAGCGTAGCGCACGGCGCAGCCGAGCTTCCGCCAGCCGTCCGACTTCACGAGAAACTTGCGTTCGATTTCAATGCCCATGATTCCGGTCCCTCCATTCTATTCAGTTCATCGACCTGGCGCTTCGAGCGCCGCGAGCACGGTCTGCACGAGTGCGAGGCGATTTTCGGGCGTTGCGCCGCCCGAGTCGATCCTCAGCTTGTCGGGCCCGAGCATGCGGGCGTCCTTCCTCGACTGCAGGAAGCGGATGAGTGCCATCGGCTCGACGGCGGGCCTTGCCGTGAATGTGATGACGGTCGCCGTGTCGGCGCAGTCGATCTTGCGCACGCCGAGCGCTTCGCAGCGAAGGCGCAGCCTGTGGATCTGAGTGAGTCTCTGCGCGGCCTCGGGAAGCTTGCCGTAGCGGTCGGCGAGCGATTCGGTCGTGCGGATGATGTCCTCGACACTCGTCGCGGACGAGAGCTCCTTGTAGAAGCCGAGGCGCTGCGAGACGTCCGAGACGTAGCTGCTCGGCAGCAGTGCGGGCGCATGGAGCGAGATTTCCGTGGTCGGCACGAGGGGCTCCGTGAAGTCGGGAAGTTCTCCGCGCTTGAGTGCCTTGACGGCATTGGCGAGCATGCGGCTGTAGAGGTCGAACCCGACCTCGGCGATCTCGCCCGACTGGTGTTCGCCTAGCACTTCGCCCGCGCCTCGGATCTCGAGGTCGTGCATGGCGAGGTAGAAGCCGCTGCCGAGTTCCTCAAGGGACTGGATGGCTTCGAGGCGCTGCTTCGCCTGCTTCGTCGTGGCGCCCGAGGGCGGGGTGAGCAGGTAGGCGTAGGCCTGATGGTGGCTTCGGCCGACGCGGCCGCGCAACTGATGGAGCTGTGCGAGGCCGAGCTTGTCAGCCCGCTGCATGATGATCGTGTTGGCGGTCGGGACGTCGATGCCCGTCTCGATGATGGTCGTGCAGAGGAGCAGGTTGTAGCGCTGCTGGTAGAACTCGCGCATGATGTGTTCGAGCTCGCGCTCGCTCATCTGTCCGTGCGCGACGGCGATGCGCGCTTCGGGAATCAGTGCGGCGAGCTGCTCGCGGCGGTTCTCGATCGTCTCCACCTCGTTGTGCAGGAAGTAGACCTGGCCGCCGCGCTTGAGTTCGCGGATGACGGCCTCGCGGATGAGGCCCGGCTCCTCGGCGTGCACAAAGGTCTTGACCGCCAGACGGCGCTCGGGGGCTGTCGCGATGACGGAGAAGTCGCGGATGCCTTCGAGGCTCATCGAGAGCGTGCGCGGGATCGGCGTGGCCGTGAGCGTGAGGACGTCGACCTCGGCGCGCAGCTTCCTGAGCGTCTCCTTCTGGCGAACGCCGAAGCGGTGTTCCTCGTCGATGATGACGAGGCCGAGGCGCTTGAAGGACACCTTGTCAGTGAGAAGCTTGTGCGTGCCGATCACGATGTCGACCGTGCCGTCGGCGATGCCTTCGAGCGCCTTCGTCGTCTCTTTGCCCGTCCTGAAGCGGGAGAGCTCGGCGACGCGCACGGGCCAGGGCGCGAATCGGTCGCGGAAGGTCTGGGCATGCTGCTCGGCGAGCAGGGTCGTCGGGCAGAGCACGGCCACCTGCCGGCCCGCCGAGACGGCGACGAAGGCCGCGCGCAGCGCGACTTCGGTCTTGCCGAAGCCCACGTCGCCGCAGACAAGGCGGTCCATCGTCTTGCCCGTCGTCATGTCGTTGAGGACGGCGCCGATGGCGGCCGCCTGGTCGGGCGTCTCGTCGAATGCAAAGCCCTCGCAGAAGGCCTCGTAGTCGCTGATGTCGATGGGGAAGACGACGCCCTTGCGGGTCTCGCGCAGCGCATAGAGGTGCAGGAGCTCGGCCGCCGTGTCGCGGACCTGCTCGGCCGCCTTCCTTCTCGCCTTTTCCCAGTCGCCGCGTCCGAGAGCGTGCAGCGGGGCGTTCTCGGGATCGGCGCCCGAGTAGCGCGAGATGAGGTGGAGGTTGGCGATCGGCACGAAGAGCTTGGCCTCGTTCTTGTAGTCGATGCGCAGAAGCTCGGCCTCTCCGTCGGGCGTGTCCATGTGCACGAGCCCCTGATAGCGGCCGATGCCGTGCTCGAGGTGCACGACGGCATCCCCAATCTTGAGTTCGGAGACGTCGCGCACGATCATTTCGATGTTGGTCGACTGGCGGTTGCGGCGCAGACGCGAACGCCTCGGGCTGGCGGCATAGAGCTCGGTTTCGGTGAGGATCGCCGTACCGGGATTCTCAAGGAGGCTGCCCGCAAAGAGCGGCGCGGCCGCAAGGCCCACGGGCGCGTCGCCCGCGAGGAAGTCCGCCCAGTTTTCGTACTCCGTGAATTCGAGGCCCGACGCCCTGAAGAGCTCGCCCATCGTGCCCATGCGGCCCACCGAGGTCGCAACGATGAGCGTGCGGCGGCCCCGCGTCTTCTCGGTCGTCGTGAAGGCGATGAGGTTCGAGACGGGGTTCTGGCTCTTGCGGTCGACCGCAACGCCCTTGAGGGCGAGCGCATCTTCGGGGGCTCCCTCGCGCCTGAAGGTGAAGCGCGCGAACTTCGAGAGGCTCGTGAAGAACGCTTCGGGCGTGAGCCAGAGCTCCTCGGGCTTCATCGCGGGACGGTCCGCGTCCGTTTCGAGCATGCGCTGGCGCGAGAGCGTCTCCTTCATGAAGCCAGCAAGCGCGGTCTGCACGTCGCCCACGAGCACGACGCGCGTGCCCGCCGACAGATAGTCGGCCAGCGTGGCCGTCTGCTCGAAAAAGAGCGGCAGATAGTATTCGATGCCCGGCGGCAGGACCCCGTTGCCGATGTCGCGGTAGACGAGGCTTTTGCCCGGATCGCCTGCAAAGCGCGTGCGCCAGCGCTGCCTGAAGCCCGTGACGGCCTCGGGCGTCACGGGGAACTCGTGGCCCGGAAGCAGCCTGATCTCGTTGACGGCCTCCATGGAGCGCTGAGTCTCGACGTCGAACCAGCGGATCGACTCGATCTCGTCGTCGAAGAGGTCGAGGCGGAAGGGCCTGTCGGAGCCCATCGGGAAGACGTCGATGATGCTGCCGCGAACGGCGAATTCACCCGCCGCGAGCACCTGCTTGACGCCTGCGTAGCCTGCGGCGGCGAGGTTCGAGCGAAGGCCCTCGACCGAGAGCGTGTCGCCGGGACGGAAGAAGAAGGTGTTCGCGCCCACGTAGGCGACGGGCGCCATGCGCTGGGCGGCCGTGACGGCGGAGGCGATCACGACGTCGAGGCCCTTCGTGCCCGAGGTCATGCGGTAGAGGGTCTCAAGGCGCTCGGAGACGATGTCCTCCTGCGGGGAGAGCACGTCGTAGGGGAGCGTCTCCCAGTCGGGGAGGCTTCTGACGCCGAGTTCGGGACTGAACCAAGGGATCTCCTGCCCGAGCCTCACGGCGTCGAGCGGATCGGCGCAGATGACGAGGAGTCTTTCATGCCTTGTGCGGCACTTCTCGGCCATCTGCGAGAGCGCGAGCGCGTCGGGTGCCGCCGTGCCGATGGGCAGCGCGTACCTGTCGCCGGGCCCGAAACGGAAGATGTCTTCGGAAATCAGGTCTGGGATTGCGCTATTGGACATGTGTGGGCTCCGTTTTGTGTCTTGAGTCGGAAGTGACGATAGCACAAACCGGAGGACTCTCAGAGGGCGGTCGACAGGCGAGGGGCGACACCTTCGGCCGATATGCCGTAGGATTAGGTGAAGGCCGCCCGATCCGCGAGCGGCCGATGGAGGCCCGACCATGCTGAGAGCTCATCGATGCAGACGTTATGCGGCGCGCTTGAAGGAACTCATCCGCTGCACGCCCGTGGATCCGCTTCTTCTCACCGAGGGAGAGGTGACGGACCTTGCGTGCCTTCACGCCGACAGCACGCGCCCGACGGCCGGCGAATGCCTCCTTCATGACGACAGGTCTCCCGTCCTCCTTCTCTCCTCCCTTCATCCCGCTCCCGAGATTCTATGGGACGAGGACCTCGCGCTTCTCACGCTTCTTCTCGAGCATTTCGGCCTTCGTCCGAGCATGGAGACGGGGCTTGCGCTCTATACCGCAGTCCTCTGCCGAAGCGCGGGCTTCACCGACTGCCCCGAATTCGAGGGCTTCGAGCGCCCCGCACTGCCCGAGGGCGCCGACCTCGGCACGCTGCTTGTCGATTTTCTGTATCCCGAAAGCAAAAATCCCGGCGTCTGGGAGACGCCGGGATTCGGAGTGCAGGATGCGGCGGAGTTCGCCGCGGGCTAGACCTTAGAAGCGGTACTGACCCTGGATGCCGATGATGTAGGCATCAAGCTTGCGGAACTTGCCGATTTCCTCATGCTTGGAGTTGTAGAGGCTGCGTTCATGCACGCCGTGCAGGTGAGCGAAGCCCACGTCCGTCTGGAAGTCCTTCGTCCAGTGGAAGGAGGAGCCGATGGCGAACCACCAGCGGTCGGCGTCGGGAATCGTGCCGGTACGCGTGTACTTGTCGTCGATCGTGGACGTTTCGTAGGCGATGCCGCCGCGCAGCGTCCAGAAGCTGTTGATGCGGGCGTCGTAGCCGACGGAGTAGAGGTACGTGTCCTTCCAGTTCTTCGGGGAGGAGAAGTCTTTGTGCTCGGTCTCGATCGTCAGGGCCTTGAAGCTCGACCAGTCGGCCCAGCGCATGGTGCCGTAGAGGCTCAGCCAGTCATTGACGTCCCAGGCGGCGGAGAGCATGGCCCAGGCGGGGGCGTCCATGGAGACCTGAGCGTCCATGGAAGTCGGCAGCGCGAAGGTACCTCCTTCGACAGGGACCTTGATTTCGCTGTCGGTATTGAGCGTGCCGTTGACCGTGTGTCCGACGGCGGAGCGGTAGGAGGCACCGATGCGGACGCTTTCAACAGGCGTCCACATCAAGCCGACGTTCCAACCCCAGGCGTCGCCGGAGACCTTCGTGTAGGCCATGCCCGGCTTTAGTTGTTGAAGTTGGGGATGCTTGTCCCAGTTGAAGCCGAGGTCGGCCTTCACGTACTGGTAGGAAATGCCGGCACCGAGCGAGACCTTGTCGGAGAGCTTCCAGGCAAAGGACGGGTTGAAGTCATAGACCTCGATCTTGGCTTCCGTGCCTTCGCCGGACTGCTCCCAGTCTTCACCGTATTCGGTGGAGAGGCCGAACGGCACCGTGAAGCCGAAGCCGATCCAGGTCACGTCATTGATCTGGTGCGAAATGAAGAGGTTCGGGACGGCTTCGGCGTGCTTGCGGCCGTTTTCGTCATGGATGGAGTCGCCTTTCTTGCTGTTGTAGTCGAGGTTGAGGCCGACGCCGACGAAGCCGAACTGGGCCTGCGTGCCCGTGTGAAGCGTCATCGTGGCGGGGTTGTAGTAGAGGCCCGAGACGTCGGTGCCGTCGACACCCATGCCGGCGTAGGCGCGGCCGAGACCGAGAGCGGACTGCTCCGTCAGCTGGAAGCCGCCGGCAACGGCGGCGGAGGAGAAGGTGGCGGCCACGGCGGCGGCAGCGGCGGCGCGGATGAAATTCTGATGCAAGATCTGCTCCTGGTATGGATTGGAGTGCGCGACACATGTCGCTTTTCGGGCTTTTTATGCGTGTTTTCCCGAACGAGGTGTGCACCCTAACACATTGCAACAGAGTTTTAGAAGCGGGCTAATCCGTCAGCATGATGAGTCCCCTGAAAGACGAAAAGCACCGTCAAGCCCTCTGGGAGAGGGTTTTCGGTGCTTTTTTAATCCTGAAGGACTACCTTAGTATGAAAGCGGAAGCGCCGGAAACCAAAAAGAAAAAACACCCCCGGTAGGAATACTCGATTCCTATGTTGATGGGGCATTACTATGGACT
>NZ_JH815513.1:85442-110634 GCF_000297775.1 Sutterella wadsworthensis 2_1_59BFAA | reverse complement strand
CTTAGTATGAAAGCGGAAGCGCCGGAAACCAAAAAGAAAAAACACCCCCGGTAGGAATACTCGATTCCTATGTTGATGGGGCATTACTATGGACTCGCCCGGCCTGTGTCCCCGATTGTGTGTGCTGATTCAGGATTAAGGGCAACTCCAAGTATGAAGTGGCTTATGCCTTAGCGATTATCCATCCTCGAGCGGCTTTTTCCTTTTCGACGTCTGCAAGTGTCATCAGCCCATAACGCCTTAACGCGCGAATCCACCGAGGCCGGCGTTGACCATCCTGTTTAAAGACGCCTGTGTAATCGAACTCTTTGTCGATGTATGGTTTCTGATTCACAACCACCCAGTGGATCAGCAATGCCAGCTTGTGAGCTACTGCCATAACGGCCTTGCAGAATCCCTTGTGCTTCCACCCTCCGAATAGGACGGCAAGATGTGAGCCTTTGGTATGACACGCTGCTTGAGCGCATTCGGTAAGCACCTTTTTGATTAACCTTTGCCCATGAGGAGTCCTTCCGCTTTTGATTTGTCCGGCCGATTCGTTATTTCCCGGGCATACGCCCAGCCAACGAGCAAAAGCGTGTGGCGAGGAAAAATTTTCTACGAAGTCCGGTCCGATCATTGACATCAGCAACTGCGCAGATTTTTCACTGACGCCCGGGATAGTCGTCATTAGGCGAATGTTTTGTTTGACTTTCTCGCACTTCTTCAATTCACGGATGACCGTTTGTTCGAGAGTTTCGATTTCTTTGGTATGCGTCTCGATCAGTCTCAGGATTGATTGGACGATGTCCTTGTTAATTTGGGATAGTTCTCCGGAAACGGCATCCAGGATCTCCTCGATTGATTTTTTGCACAACGGATCAATCATGAGGGCGAGTTCTTCTCGGGGTGCATCTTCCAGAATGCCGGCGATGAGACTTTGGGAGGAAGCGCCGCCGATGTCGGCGAAAGCAACCGTAAATCTGAACCCGGAGTCATCCAGGACTTTCACAAGGCGATTTTTGAGGCGTTGACGTTCAGCAACAAGCGATTTGATTTGGGACTGAACCAATCTCAGCGAACGGTAAGGTTCTGCTGGAATAAACGAGGCTCGATAGAGGCCAAGGCGAGCAAGGTTGGCCAGCCATGTGGCATCACTTTTGTCGGTTTTGCGCTTGTCCGAACCACGATTAAAGATTCGCGGATTGATGAGGACTGGATGCAAATCAGCTTTTTCAAGATCACGGAAAGGCGCCTTCCAGAAAATGCCGGTGCTCTCCATAAGGATCAAGTCGGCGTTCTGTGAAGAGCACCATTCGGTAAGTCGTTGTCTACCGGAGTATGTGCCGGTGGATTCGAAGTATTCCTTTTCATGGACCTCGCGCCCTTTGGCGTCGTGCTGAACATGAACGGCGCAAGCGACCAGACGATTTTTGTGAACGTCCAGTCCTATCGTGCTGAAGTTGACGGTTGAGAGGTCATCGTTGCATTTGGCACGCATAACTGCCTCCGATGTATAGTTGAAGCATGGGGGGCAGTCTGCGAGTTAGTAGCCTATGAAGACTTTGTCAACAAGGTCTATTTAGTATTCGAGCAATGACGCTCAGACAGGGGATCGATACTCGCAGGCTCATTTTAGAAACGCGAAGGGATCGCACATCCAGCACCGAGCAACTACTGTCCCCCATAAGATTTTAGGGCGTACAACCGTGGTTGTACGCCCTAATTTAATTCCCCGCTTTCATGCGCAGGGGGGTGGCACTAAAGTGCTACACACCTCTTAGAACAGGTACTGCATCTGGGCGGAGAAGATGTAGGAGTCGAGCGACTTGAATTCGCCGGAGGCCTTCTCTTTGGCGGACACGAGTTCCTTGTCGCCGACGCCCTTGATGTAGGTGGCGCCGAAGTCGAACGTCAGGTTGTCCGTGTACTTGTAGGATGCGCCGCCTGAGAACCAGACGCGGTCGGTGTCGGGAATGACGGCCATGCGGTACTGGTTTTCAACGGGGCCCTGGTCGTAGGCCACGCCGCCGCGGACCGTCCACTGGCCGTTGAGCTTGTAGTCGGCGCCGACGGAGAAGAACCACGTGTCATCCCAATTGTTGGTGATGGTCGAATGGGTAGCCGCGATCTGATCGATCTCAGGCGCGGAGCCAAAGCCGCTGTTGTCAAGAGAGAGGGACTTGAAGTTCGACCACTTGGACCAGCGGGCCGTACCGGAGAGGCGGAGCGCGTCGGTGGCCTCCCACGTGGCGGAGAGCGTGATCGTGTCGGGCGTCTTGATGCGGACCTTCATGTCGCTGGTCAGAGAACCCATACCGTTGATGTCGAGAGTCGTGTGGCCGTCGGCGTTGTGCGCGATGTGAGAGCGATAGGCGAGGCCGACGCGGACGGTCTCGACAGGCTGGAACATCATGCCCACGTTCCAGCCCCAGGCCCAGCTGTCGCCCTTAACGTTGGCATGGGCTGCCGTCTTGAAACTCGGAACGTCGAAGCCGAAGCCGAGTTCGGCCTTGGCGTACTGGAGCGAGATGCCGCCGCCGACGCTGAGCTTGTCGTTGACCTTCCAGGCCAGATTCGGGTTGATGTCGAAGGTGAGGATCATGGACTCGGTGCCACGGTCCATGCCGCCCCAGTTTTCATCGAATTCGGTGCCCATGCCGTACGGGACGGTGAGGCCAAGGCCGGCCCAGAGGCTGTCGTTGATCTGGTGGGTGATGAAGCCGGCGGGAATGGTCTGGCCCTTGAGACGGCCGTTTTCCGTGACGGAGCCGTCACGGCTTTCGTAGTCAAGATTGACCGCAACCCAGGTACCCGTCGCCTGCATGCGCGTGCCGGAGAGAAGCGTCATGCCGGCGGGATTGTAGTGAACGGCGGAAAGGTCGTCACCCACGATGCCGGCGCCGGCCATGGCACGGCCCATCTGGATGGCGGACTGCTCGGAGAGCTGGAAGCCCGCGGCGTAGGTCTGGGTGGCAAAGGCGCCGGCAACCATCATCGCAGCGGCGGCAATCTTGAAAGTCGGGTTCTTCAACGGAAAACTCCTGTCAATTGAAAGTCTGAGCGAGGCGTCCCGCGACGGGCGCCGTCGAAAAAATGAATTGAGGGAATTTTGAAGAATCAAAGGACCGAAAACGAATCATTTTTCAAAGGGTTAACCCCAAGTGATGGGCGGCTTAATCCGCGCGGATGATGTTCGCTGAAGTGAATGAAATCGTGTAAATCCCTGTGTTCCAATTGAATGCAAGGGGAAAGCGTCTCGATAAGCCTTCCCCGAAGGGGCGGCATGGTAATCCGAAATACTTTGAAAATGGTCCGAAATGGGCCCGAAACGGGCCCGAAGATCCTCGGAAAATGGGTGCAAAAATGGCCCGGCTTCAATGAAGACCGGGCCATTGGACGGGGATTCGAGCGGGTGTCAGCCCTGAGGTTCGGGATCGTTGGGAGTGCCGTAGTCCATGGAGGCGGCCGAACCGATGATGCCGACGACGCGGTTGAAGAGCGACTGCAGCTCGAGGTGCAGGGCGGAGGTGTCGATGGCGCCCGACAGACCGCGGGAGACGCGCTCCATGTGGCGCAGCGTCAGCTCGTAGCTGTCGCGCAGGATCGCCTCGCGCTCGTTGTTGAGCGTGTTGCAGAGGGCGCGGCGCTTCTCAAGGTCCTTCTCGGCGAGAATCATGGCAAGCTGCTCGAGGCAGACGCCGACCCGGTGATGCAGGGCCTGAAGCTCCTTGAGGCCGTCGGGCGTGAACGAGCGGTTCTTGCGGCACTTCTCGTTCATGATGACCGTGATGATGCGGTCGATCGTGTTGAGGGCGACCTTGATGCTGCCGTTGGCGTTTTTGAGGTACTGCCACTCGATCGCCTCGGCCGTGGTGAGCTGGCCGCGCATGACGAGCCCGAGGTAGCGTGTCATCGTGCTCGTGCGCTGGTTGATGTAGTTGCCGCGATCATGCAGGATGAGGATCTCGCCGTCGGCGGGATTGATGCGGAGCATGATTTCGATGTCGTGCCAGAAGTTGCGGACGTCGCCCGTTATGCGCTGCAGCTCCGTGCGCGCAACGTTGAGGGACATGCCGCTCGAGATCAGGTTTTCCTTCGCGAAGAGGTCTGCGGCCTCGCCGCCCGTCTTGGCATCAGCCTTCTTTTCGGGGATGATGCGGTCGGCAATCCTTGCGAAGGGTTTGATGATGAAGAGGCCCGTGCCCGAGATGATCAGGTTGAGCGTGACGTGGAAGTAGATGACGCTGTCGGGGATCGTGCCGAAGCCCTCGGCGATGAAGGGGCACGTTGCGAGCAGCAGGGCCGTGAACGAAAGCGTCACGGTGCGCCACATCGTGTTGGCGACCGGACCGCGGCGGCCGATGCGCGAGGCGGTCATCGTGGTCATGAGCGCAAGGATCGTGCTTTCGATGTCCGCGCCGAGCGCCACCCAGAGGCCCGTGGAGACGGGGATGACGCCTGCGGTGACGAGGCCTGAGGTGATGATCACGGCGGCAAGGCTCGAGAAGCAGCCGAAGCCGAGGCACAGGCCGAGTAGTACGGCGAGGATCGGCGAGTGGGAGATCTCGAGGAAGAGAGGCGCGAGCTCCGTGCTCGTGCGCAGCGGCATCGTGGCGGCCACGATGAGGCTGAGTGCAAGCATGATGATGCCCAGGCCGATCAGGATGCGGCCGAACTGGCCCTGACGCGTGTCCGCCTTGCGCATGAAGAAGAGGCAGGTGCCGATGAAAATCAAGAGCGGCGACAGGAACGAAAGGTCGAAGGTGAGCACGCGGGTCATCAGGGCCGAACCGAAGTCGGCGCCGAGAATCGTCGCGAAGGCCATGTTGGTGGTGAGAAAGCCTTCGGCCTGAATGCTCGCCACGATGAGCGTGGCGGCGGTGGAGCTCTGGAGAAGCGATGCGAGCGTCGTGCCCGACGCCATGGCGATGGCCCGGTTCTTGAGTCGGACGGAGAGGAAGTCCTTGAGGGCCACGCCGAAGGTGCGGAGCATCCCGGTCTTGACCATGTAGGCTCCCCAGAGCAGGAGGGCGATGCCCCCGGCCATGTGGATGAGCGACTGCATAAAAGCCTCCCTCCGTGGAAAAATGTGTTGAAAATAGGCGGATGTCTTTCGATATTAGCGGAAGGTCCGTTCAAAGTGCTCTTCCTGCGGGAAAACGCTTTGTAGCTAAGCCTCGGTACAATGTGCCCATCAGGGTCTGCCGCGCCTGCGGAGGCCACGGGACAAGAAGGAGAAACGGATGAGTGAAGCCACGAAGGTGGTCGGGCTCGTGTGCGCGGCCGGCGTCGGCAGCCGCATGGGGCTCGGATCTCCCAAGCAGTACATGAAGTTCGGCTCGGAGGCGATGCTCGTGCACACGGTGCGCGCCCTTCGAGCCGTCGAGCGCATGGGCGAGATCGTCGTGGTCGTGAGCCCGACGGATCCCTACATCGACGACGTGGCGCGTCACTTTCCTGAAAACGTCAGGGTGCTGCGCTGCGGCGGCAGGGAGCGTGCGGAGTCGGTCGTCAACGGCCTTCTCAACGCAGGGTTCGACAGGGACGCGTGGGTGCTCGTGCATGATGCGGCGAGACCCTGCCTGAAGCCGAGCGAGGCCGCCCGCCTCATCGACGAGGTGCTCGCCGACGGCGGTGTCTCGGGCGGCATCCTCGCCGTACCCGTCGCCGACACGATCAAGCGTGCGGACAAGAGCCGCATGATCCTCGAGACGGTGCCGCGCTCGGATCTGTGGCGCGCGGCCACCCCGCAGATGTTCCGCGTGCACGACCTCGTCGAGGCGCTTTCGGGCGACCTCGCGGGGATCACCGATGAGGCGAGCGCCATGGAGAGGCTCGGCCGTCCCGTCAGGATCGTGCCGGGACGCACTACCAACATCAAGGTGACCGAACCCGCCGACGGCGTGCTCGCGAGCCTCATCTTAGGAGACGGCGCCGTGGTGCCCTTCCGAGTAGGTCAGGGATACGACTCCCATCGATTGGTCGAAGGCCGTCCGCTCATTCTGGGCGGCGTGCAGATTCCGTTTGAACTCGGCCTTGACGGCCACTCGGACGCCGACGTGCTCCTGCACGCCGTGACCGACGCCGTGCTCGGCGCTGCCGCCCTCGGCGACATCGGACAGCACTTCCCGCCCTCGGATCCGAAGTGGAAGGGCGCGGACAGCCGCGTGCTCCTCAGGGCCGTCGTGGCGCTCGCAAGACAGAAGGGCTGGACCGTCGTCAACTGCGACGCGACGATCGTGGCCGAACGCCCGAAGATCGGCCCCCACATGCCCGCCATCAGGGCCTCGCTCGCCGAGACGCTTGGCGTCTCCGAAGAGGTGGTCAACGTCAAGGCGAAGACCAATGAGAGGATGGACGCCGTCGGACGCATGGAGGGCATGATGGCTCAGGCCGTCGTGCTGATGAGCAGGATGGCTTGAGGCGAATCTGAAGCCCGTTCCAACAGGGAAAGGGGCCGCTCGTGAGAGCGACCCCTTCGTGTTTCAGGTGCTTTCAGCTTGTTCCTGCATCACGCCTTCGGGTCTTCGTCGACGTGATCGGCGGGGGCTGCGGGCTGGTTCTTCTGGAATTCCTTGAGCATCTTCTTCTCAAGCTTCTCCTGTTCGCGGGCCCGCTTCTCCTCCTTGGCTTTGATGGCGGCGGGATCGGCGGCGGGGAAGCCTACGCGCACCAGAAGGCCGTGCGGATCCATGCTGTCGAGCTGCACGCTGCCGCTCGAGCGGCGGACGATGCGGTCGACGATGGCGAGGCCGAGGCCCGTGCCCGTCACGCCGCTTCGCGCGCTTTCGCCGCGCTCGAAGGGTCGCATGACGCGCTCGCGCTGGTCTTCAGGAAGGCCCGCGCCCTCGTCGCCGACGGTGAGCATGGCGTTCTTGCCGTTGTCGGTCAGGCCCGTCGTAATGTGGAGCCTGAGGATGCCGTCCTCGCTGCGGCCGTAGCGCATCGCGTTCGTGAAGAGGTTCTGCACGGCGCGGGAGAGCTCGAGCGGGTGAGCAACGATGAAGACGTTGGGCGCGATGTGGCTCGTGATCTTGACGGTCGAGTCGCTCGCAAGCCTGGCGTTGGACATGGCGTTCTGAACGGCCTCGCCCAGGTTGACGAGCTCCTGCTCCTCATGGCTGTGACGCGCGTAGGAGAGGAACTGGTTGACGATGTTCTCCATCTGCTCAAGGTCGCTCACCATGGCGGTGCGGGAGTCCTCGGGCAGGTCGGCGAGCTCGACCTCGAGGCGCAGGCGCGTGATCGGCGTGCGAAGGTCGTGGCTCACGCCCGCGAGAAGCAGCTCGCGGTCGGCCTCCATGCGGCGCAGGTCCTGCACCATGCGGTTGAAGCTCATGTTTACGGCCTGGATCTCGGCCGTGCCCGCATCCTCAGGAAGAGGATCGGGGACCTTGCCCTGACCGAGCTGCGCGGCCACCTGCGAGAGCTTGGCAAGCGGATCGATCACGTGCCGGGTGAGGAGCGTGGCGCCGAAGAGGCTGGCAAGACAGGCAGCGAGCGCCCACCAGAGCCAGGCGGTGCCGAGCGGCGGATTGAGGATGCCGCTGTCGGTCTGCATCCAGTAGGCGTCGCCGTCGATGTCGACCGAGACCCAGAGGCCCGAGACGCCGTTGACGCTCGAGGCGAGGATCGTGTCCTGGCCGAGCTGGTGCTTGACGAGCTGCTCGATGAGGCCGTTGAAGCCGTCGCCCGAGAGGACGACGACCTTGTCGGTCGCATCGCGCGGCGAGAGAAGAAGGCCTTCGCGGGCGGCAAGAAGCTTCAGCAGGTCGACGCGAAAGAGCGGGTCGGCCGTCACGAGCGCGTACTTCGTCAGGTTTGCGGTCGAGACGATGTGCTGCGCGACGCCCTGCGAGTAGGGAAGTTCGGAGAGCACGCGGAAGCTCTGCAGCCAGCCGACGACGCTGAAGAAGATGAGGCCGCACAGCAGAATGAAGGTGCGCCAGAAGAGGCTCGGGCGATGGTTGCTGCGTAGGGAAAGCATGAGTGTGTCCGGCAGGTGTGGGTTGAAACCGTTTGGTGAAAGTGTAGTGGTTCTGTACTGCGGAAAAAGCTCCCGCCGCTTGTGGCGGACGGGAGCTTTCAGAATTTCTCAGAACTGGCCTGATGCGGTCCCGGCGATCAGCTGTGGCCGTCGGGGATGAAGACGTAGCCGAGGCCCCAGACCGTCTGCAGGTAGCGCGGCTTGGAGGGATCGGGTTCGATCAGCTTGCGAAGGCGGGAAACCTGCACGTCGAGCGAGCGGTCGAAGGCCTCGTATTCGCGGCCGCGGGCCATTTCCATCAGCTTGTCGCGGGAGAGCGGCTGGCGCGGATGGCGGGCGAAGGCCTTGAGGACGGCGAACTCGCCGGTCGTGAGCGGCTGCACCTCGCCGTTCTTCTTGAGTACGCGGGTGCCGAGGTCAAGCTCGAACTCGCCGAAGCGGACCGTCTCGTTTTCCAGCGAGGGAGCGCCCGGGGCGTCGCCCGCCGGACGGCGGCGGAGCACCGCATGGATGCGGGCAAGCAGTTCGCGCGGGTTGAAGGGTTTGGCGATGTAGTCGTCGGCGCCGAGCTCAAGACCGACGATGCGGTCGACGTCCTCGCCGCGGGCGGTGAGCATGATGACGGGCGTCATGTCCTTGGCGGCGCGAAGGCGGCGCAGAATCTGAAGGCCGTCCTCACCCGGCATCATCAGGTCGAGAATGAGGGCGTCGAAGTGCTCGCGAACCCAGAGGCGGCTCATCGCGGCGCCGTTTTCGCTCACGAATACCTGGAAGCCGTTTTCGCCGAGATAGCGGCGCAGAAGGTCGCGAAGTCGGGGATCGTCGTCAACAACGAGAATTTTGGGATTGCGTTCCACGGTGGTTCTCCGGAATCAGCGTCCGTTGCAAATCGGAATTTCGGGCGGGATTGCCGCGAAAGCCGTGTCGGACAGTAAGCCGTGCCTTTTGGACACTCTTTTGCATGACCCCATTGTCGCCTGTTACAAATGCCTCGTGGAAGGAAAACAAAATCGTGTTACAAAATCAGCCTCTTGTTAACAGGTCCTAAATCATGGTTTCTGCCTAGAAGAGCGGCGAACTGTATATTGACGGTGCGGGGTCGGGAGACGGTCGGGCCCGGTGGTTCGAACCCATCCCGCGAACATGGTTGGGGATAACCCTTGTGCGCCAAATGGCGGGCTGTCCCTGAACGACAACGGCGCAGGCGTTTTGAGGCGAAGGCCGGAAAATTCGTCTGCAGATTTCATGACGGGAAGCTAGCTTATGAGAAACAGCGCCATCATCGTGCTCTGCTGCCTCGGATGCAGTTCGGCGGCCGCCATGCCCGGGGCCGAGCCCGCTGCGGGTCTCGGGGACCACTGTCAGGAGGTCGAGGCGCCATGCATCCGCCAGTGGACCGAGATGTCCGCGAGCGAGCGTGCGCACCTGTGGCCCTATCTCGACGAGGTTTCCCGCGCCATGCACTGGCGCAGCATGAGCACCCGCGAGCGCAGCGACATGCGCAGGGAAATGTCCGCAGCCGACCGCGACAAGCTCAGAAAGCGCTTCTGCAGCGAGCAGGCGGGGGCCGTGATGTCGAAGGAGACGCGCAAGCTGCGTCGCGACGAACGTCAGCTCCTTCGTCAGCAGATCACGGAATTCCACGTTCAGCTCACGGGCAGCGGCGAAGGCCGCGCGGCCTATGCGGCCGGCGCCTCGGCCCGATAGACGTTCGGACGGCAAGCCGTACGCAGGGGCGGCCGGAGATTCGATCACAGCAAGCCAAACAAGGCAAAACGGTCGTTCATCCGCAGGGGTGGACGGCCTTTTTCGTGCC
Organism: Sutterella wadsworthensis 2_1_59BFAA; assembly: GCF_000297775.1. Classification (GTDB taxonomy): domain Bacteria; phylum Pseudomonadota; class Gammaproteobacteria; order Burkholderiales; family Burkholderiaceae_F; genus Sutterella; species Sutterella wadsworthensis_A. The sequence continues at coordinate 100,849 of NZ_JH815513.1, read as the reverse complement.
TCCGAGGGGCGCCGGAGGCTCGATGGTATAATGATCAAATTCATTGTGGGACGCCGATTTCGGGCGTTCGGAGGCCTTTTCGAGGCCTGCAGAAAACAACTGGACGGTCATGCCTTCATTCATTCTTGCTCTTGATACGGCGCACCAGCGGTGCAGCGCGGCCCTTCTGAGTCGCGACGGCGAAGTTTCGGCCTGGAAGTCCGAGACGGTCGGCAACAAGCATGCCGAGCGCATCCTCGCCATGATCGACGAGCTCCTCGCCGAATGCGGCGCGGAAAAGAAGGACATCGCGCTCACGGCCTTCGGTGCAGGCCCCGGCAGCTTCACGGGCCTTCGCGTCGCCTGCGGCGTCGCTCAGGGCATCGCCTGGGCGCTCAGGACCGACGTGGCCGCCGTGTGCAATCTCGAGGCCGACGCGCTTGCGGCGGCCGAGGCCGCGCAGCTCGCGCCCGGCACGCGCCTTGCCGTCATGAACGACGCCCGCATGCAGGAGGCCTATTCCGCCCTTTATGAGGTGGTCGAGGGCCCGAGAGGCGTGCGCGAGGTGCTTGCGCCGCAACTCGTCAAGCCCGCCGATGCGCGCCGCTGGCTTGAGGAGGCGAAGGTCGATGCGCTCTGCGGCTCCGCCGCCGGCGTCTATGCCGAGGCGTTCAACCTCCCCGAAGGCTTCCCCGTTCACGAAATTCCCGAAGACATGGTGATGCGCATCGCGCGTCTCGGCCTCGCAGACGAGGCTGAGGGCCGTACGATGATCCCCGCGCTTGCCTCTCCGCTCTACGTGCGCGACCGTGTTGCGCTCACGATGCAGGAGCGTGCGAGGGGAGAGCGCCTGTGACGGACGGACTCCGCTTCAGGTCCGTGAGGCATGGCGACGAGGAGGTCCTCGCCGCCCTCGAGGCGATGGTGGAGCCGACCCCCTGGACGGTGGGCGACTTTGCCGACGTGCTCAGGAACGGCTGGTTCTGCGACGTGCTCGAGCTCGATGACGGCTCGATCGGCGCGTGGGCCGTCGTGATGCCGGTGCTTGACGAGGCGGAGCTTCTTACGATTGGCGTTCGTCCCGACTTGCAGGGCAGGGGGCTTGGCCGCGCCATGCTCGACAGGATGACGGATGCGATGCGCACCCGGAAGTGCACGCGCTGCCACCTCGAGGTGCGCGAATCGAACGAGCGTGCGATCCGTCTTTACGAAACCTCGGGTTTCGTGCGCGTGGGTCTTCGCAAGAACTACTACCGCACGGCCGAAGGCCGCGAGCATGCGGTCCTGATGACGCTTGAATTCGGAGGTGAGGCATGCTGAGCGCCGCCGACAGCCTGATGTGGGACGCCCTCGAGATCGGTCCGCAGTGGATTCTGCGCGAGACCGAAGACGTGACGCTTGCCGAAACCGCGCTTCGCGCCGAGCTCAGGCAGCCCGCACCGGCCGTTCGCTCCGCCGCGCCCGCTGCTCCTTCGAGGCCTGCGCCGCGTCCCGCCGCACGATCCACCGCACTGCCGCCGGGAATGCCTCCCGAGTTCGCGCCCCGTCCCGCACCCGCGAGACCCGCCCCCGTCGTTCGTCCCGTCGCCGAACCGATTTCAAGCGCCCCGCAGGCGCCCGCACTCGTGCTTCCGCCCGAAGTTGTCGCCGCCTGTGAAAAGGCTGACTGGGCGACGCTTGAAGGGCTTGCAGGCGCATGCACCTGTTGCTCGATGGCCAAAAGCCGCCAGCACGTCGTCTTCGCCGAAGGCGGTCCCGGGATGCGCATTGCGCTCGTGGGCGAGGCGCCCGGCAGCGAGGAGGACCTTCAGGGCATTCCGTTCGTCGGCAAGTCGGGCCAGCTGCTCACGCAGATGCTCGAGAGTATCGGCATCGAGCGCCGCCGCGACATCGCGATCATGAACGTGCTCAAGTGCCGCCCGCCGGGAAACCGCAATCCCGCGCCCGCCGAGGTGGCCTGCTGCGCAACCTATCTGCGCAGGCAGCTTCTTCTCGTTCGCCCCGACGTGCTTCTCATCATGGGACGCTTCGCCATGCAGACGCTGCTCGGTCTGGGACCCGACGCTTCGATCGGCAGCCAGCGAGGACGTGTGCACGACGTGACGATCGGCGACTTCGACACGAAGGCCGTCGTCAGCTATCATCCGTCCTACCTGCTTCGAGCTCCCGATGAAAAGGCCAAGGCCTGGGAGGATCTGACGCTCTTCAGGCGTCTGATCCGCGAAGCGGGCATCAAACTCGCTCCCGTCCATCACACACACTGACAACAAGGATGGGGTGTTTCCCCAATGGCGCAAAGACGCCGAAGAAGCCGTCGTCATCCTCATGGGCGAGGGCCGGAGGTAACATCGTCAATGACGAACAACAACGAGGTCCGGGACGCCGTGTCGCCGGACCGCACTCTCTATGACCGCGCACTTCGCGCTTCGGGGCGCGAGGCGGCGGCCACGCTCGCCGCCGCGGCCTTCACGATGGCGTACTTCTGGGCGGCGGTGTGGCTCCTTGAGGATTCGGATATGACGATCCTCTCCATGCCCGTCTGGTTCATGGCATCCTGCGTCGGCGGCTATTTCGTCAGCGTCGCGGCCGTCTGGGTGCTCGTGAAGCGCTGTTTCACCGACATCGACCTTGATGAAGCCGCCCGCGGCTACTCGGCGGGGAACCTTGAGAAGGCCGGCGGGGAGGATCAGTCGTGACGAACACCTTCCTGATTCTCCTTCCGATCGCGCTCTTTCTCGTCATGCTCATGGGGCTTTCGCTCTGGGCCGAGCGCGCGGGTCGCCGCAACCGCTTTGCAGGCGAATACTTCCTCGGCGACCGCAGCCTCAAGGGCTTCGTGCTCGCCATGACGCTCGTTGCGACCTACGGATCCGTCTCCTCCTTCGTTTCGGGGCCCGGCCTTGCCTGGCAACTCGGCCTCGGCTGGGTGGTCTTCGCCGCGCCGCAGATCATCGCGGGCTTTCTGATTCTCGGCGTGGCCGGCAAGAAGATGGCCGTCGTCTCGCGCGCCGCGGGGGCGCTGACCGTCATCGACATGATCCGCGCACGTTACGGCGACGGCCGGGGCGGACGGACGCTTGCGGCGCTGCTCGCAGTGCTGATGCTCGTCTTCTTCACGACGATGATGATCGGTCAGTTCATCGGCGGCGCACAGATCTTCTCGAAGGCCGCGGGCGTGAGCTACGGCTGGGGGCTCGTGCTCTTCGGCGCCGTCACCGTGCTCTACACGGCCTTCGGCGGCTTCAGGGCCGTGGCCGTTACCGACACGGCCTGCGCCGTTCTGATGCTCGTGGGCATGGGCGCGCTCGGCTGGAACATCCTCGAGACGGGCGGCGGACTCGCCCAGGTGATGGCGAACGTCGCCGCAGCAGCTCCCCGCGGGGCGGGCAGTGAGGGCGTGCTGCTCTCGCCCACCTCGGGCGGCGCGCTAGCAACGTCGCTGCTTTTGTCCGCATGGGTGCTCGTGGGCTTCGGCACGCTCGGGTTGCCCCAGTCGGCCGTGCGCTGCATGAGCTACCGCCGCTCCTCCGACCTGCATCAGGCCATGATCGTCTCGACCGTCGTCTGTGGGGCGCTCATGATCGGCATGACCGTGATGGGCGTCTTTGCCCGAGGCATGCTCGACGTGCCTCTCTCCGAGATGGGCGGCACGACGGACGCCGTGATGCCTTACCTGATCGCCAACTACATGGATCCCGTAACGGCGGGCGTGACGCTCATCGGCCCTCTGGCCGCCACGATGTCGACGGTGAGTTCGCTTCTTCTCGCGGCCGCCTCCGCCATCATGAAGGACCTCGTGCTCTTTCACCGCCCAGAGGCGGGCCGCAACGAGGCCAGGCTTCGCATGACGACGAGGCTCATGACGGGGGCGCTCGGACTCCTTGCGCTGATTCTGGCGCTCGAGCCTCTTGACGTCATCGCCTGGATCAATCTCTTTGCGTTCGGCGGCCTTGAACTCGCCTTCCTGATGCCGCTGATCGGCGGTCTTTTCTGGCGCGGCGCAACGGCAGGAGGTGCACTTGTTTCCGTTGCGGGCAGCATCGCCTTCTATCTCGCCGTCACGATCTTCAAGATTCCGATGGGAGGCGCGCATGCCATCGCACCCTGCATGGTCGTGGCGGCCGTGCTCTTCGTTGCTGGCTCAAGGCTGACGCCCGCATCTCCCGTGAAGGCGATCGACCTCTTCTTCCCGAGGCGATGACGGGCGGAAGGGCTTTGCCCCAATAGGGAGAAATGCAAAAGGAGTTGGGCACTGGCTCAACTCCTTTTTTGATTTCCGGGCTTTCAGCAAAAAGCCGCATCTTGACTCAGGCGGAGGCCGGAACTTCAAGCGCGTCGCCAATGGTGTAGAAATGGCCGCCGGCCACGTAGTGCAGCGTTCGCAAGTCGTCGGGAGCCTCTTCGAAGTTCCAACGGCCGTTGACGAAGACGCGATCGTCGGCAAAGGCGGCGACGGCTTCACCAATGAACAGATCGTAGGCTTCCTGGTTGTGCAACTCGGGCACGACGCGGAAGACGATCCAGGCGGCACAGCCTTCGAGCAAGGGCATGTCATATTCGGGAAGCGTCACGAGACAAGTACCGCATTCCTCAAGCTTGCGCGGATTGTCGTTCTTGCTGACCGTACCGAGATTCATGACGATCGGAGCGATGGCTGCAGTTGGAATCATCAGAGCGAAAAAACCGCTTTTTTCGATGAGCTTGCGGGTGTAGTGGCTCTTGTCGATGACGACTGTGGCCTTGCACGGCGTCAGGTCGAGAGCTGTAGCCCAGGCGGCGGCCATGATGTCTGCGTCGCCCTCGTGAGCCGCGCTCACGAGCGTCGTGGCGCCGATGTTCAAAAGTCTATATGCGCGGTCTAGATCGATTGGCTTGATCATGATGTGAAATGTTTCCCGTTGTTGGAGTCTGGAAGCTAGGAGTTCAGTCGGAGAGAATTCGCGGTGCGAGGGCCGGGCGCGGAAAAGTCTGCGCAGCTTGTTCAGAGCTCGGAGAGCTTGGTTGCCTCGAAGTCCTCCGCTTCGGCATTCCAGACGTACATGGTACCGCTGGCAAGGTCGTAGTAGAGGGCGTGGAGTGCGAGCGTGCCTGCATCGACGCGGGACTTGACCCAGTCGTAGGAGAGCAGGCTGTCGATGGACTGCAGTACGGTGCCTTCCTCACAGCGTCGTGCGCGGACGTCGGCGGGTTCGTCGGGATCCTCATGCTCGAGTTCTTCGAGGACGGGATGGGCGAGGCAGAGCCAGCGAGAGATGTAGGGCTCCTTCGAGACGACTTCAGGGTGCAGGAGGCCGTGAATGCCGCCGCAGTTCGAGTGTCCCATGACGATGATGTTGCGCACGTCGAGGTGCTTCACGGCGTATTCGACGGCGGAGACGACCGCATCATGTTCGCCTGCCTTCTCGACATCGGGAACGATCGCGGCAATGCTTCGGGCGACGAAGAGGTCGCCCGGACGGCACCCCATCAGAATGGCGGGGTCGACGCGCGAGTCGCAGCAGGCTACGACGAGCGTCTTCGGACTCTGGCCGTGGACGAGGCTGCTGAAGAATTCGCGCTCGCGGAGGAAGTAGTCTTCCTTGAAGTTGTGGAAGCCCTGAATCAGTTCGTGAAAATTCTGCATGGCTGGTGCACTGAATGAGGTGACGACTATCTTACGCCTCGCGGCCTCAGGACGCCAAGCCGCCCCCCTGATATGAATCCAATGGATACTGCAGGGCGCGGTTGATCGCGGCGAACCGTGCTACGTGCAATCGCCTAGGTCTGATGGCCTAGTTCTGTCACAAGGGAAATTCAGGCGGATACACTCATTCCTGTCGAGCGGCCGACGGGCCGCTTGTGACGCCCGGCGGGAGCCGGACGCGACAATTCGATCAACACCGGAAAAATCCAGTAGAACACAGGAAAAGGAACCTTCGGTATGAACATGAAGAAGCTCGTCGCAGCGGCTGCGCTCGCTCTTATGGTTGTCGGCACTCAGGCCGGAGCCGAAACACTGCGCGTCGGCAGTGAAACCGTCTATCCTCCTTTCGAATTCCTCGACTCCAACTCAGGCAAGTACGTCGGCTTCGACATCGATCTGATCGACGAGGTGGCCAAGCGCGCCGGGTTCGAACCCCAGATTCTCTCCATGGGGCTTGACGGCCTCATTCCCGCCCTGATGTCGGGATCCATCGACGTGGCGGTCTCCGCCCTCACGATTACGCCGGAGCGTGCCGCCAAGGTCGACTTCACGAAGCCGTACTATGAATCTGGGCTTTCCATCATGGCCCGCAAGGACGATGCTTCCATCAAGGGCGTGAAGGATCTGGAGAACAAGGTGCTCTGCGCTGAAATCGGTTCCTCAGGCTCCGTCTTCATGTCTAAGATCAAGGGCGCCAAAATCCGCACCTTCAATTCGGCGGGTGAGGCCTTCCTCGAGCTCAACAACAAGGGGTGCGAGGCCATCGTCAACGACAAGCCCGTCAACGAGTACTTCCTGACTCAGAAGGCCTCCGCCAACTTCAACCTGCGCGAAGTGCCCGGTGTCCTGAAGGCGGAAAACTACGGCTTTGCCATCCGCAAGGGCGACGACAAGCTGCGCGCCCGTCTTGACAAGGCCCTCGACGAAATCCGCGCCGATGGCACCTACGACAAGATCTACGCCAAGTGGTTCGGCGGCAACAAGTGAGAGCCACTCACACGCTCTGAGTAGAGGAATCCTTCCGTAGTTCAGTCGCTGTGGAAGGTTTCGAGAATAGACGAGGAAAAACAAAAGGCTCCCGGAAGTCGGGAGCCTTTTTCAGTCCTTCAGGGAAAAAATAGTCTTTGCGAGGTTGGCTGCCAAAGAGTCAAGACGGCGAAGAGCGAGAGAGGGAAGGCAGATGTTCAGGCGCTCAGTCTTGTCAGACAGCTTGGACATGTCGATGTCGACAAGCATCCATGCGCAGTCCTGATGATCTTTGTTCTGCAGATGTTTTTCGATGTCGCTTGGCAACGGAATGGCTCTGCCGTCGTCAAGCTCGCCCTCCATCCAGCCGGATGCGGCGTCTCGAACCATGGCTTCTTCAAGGGCAGAAATTGCCGAGCTAACGCTCGGCCCGCTATCCATCCCCACCCAACGCTTCGCATTGGATGGGGAATTCCGCGGAAGTTGTTAAACTTTAAGCCGATAGCCAACACCCGTTTCCGTCATGAAGTATAGAGGTTCGGTCGGGTTACTCTCGAGCTTCTGACGCAGTCGTGCCATGTATAAACGAAGGTAGTGCGGACGTTCTACATACGCAGCCCCCCAGACATCGGCGAGGAGCTGTCGGTGCGTGAGTACGCGTCCTCTACCGGCAATGAGTACGCAGAGCAGTCTAAATTCGAGCTTGGTGAGATGAACTTCATCCTTGCCCTTGAGCACAACGCCGCGTGCCTGATCAACAGTTACGTCACCGAATGTAAATACGGCATTGCGGCAACCATCGCCAGCCGCGCGCCGCAAGTGTGCGCGCACCCGGGCGAGCAATTCCATCATGCTGAAGGGTTTGGAGATGTAGTCATCAGCGCCAAGGTCAAGCGCTTCGACTTTGGCGTCGTCGCCCGAGCGCGCCGAGAGAATGATGATCGGTACGCTACTGTAGGAGCGGAGCGTACGAATGAGATCAGTGCCGTCTCCGTCTGGTAATCCAAGGTCAAGAATCAGAAGCTCGGGAGAGCGTGTTGCCGCTTCGACTCGTCCCTGCACAAGCGAGTTGGCTCGAAAGACTTCGTATCCGGCGTCTTCCAGACTCGATTTGATAACTCGGGCAATGTAATCTTCGTCTTCAACAAACAAAATTCGGGGCTTGGGCATCACGGACTCCGATGGTTTTACAGCAGGGAGGAGGCATCAAGTTTGGCAAGAATGGCGTCCTCGTCTTCCATATCCGGCGGCTCCACCAAAGGAAGCATCAGCAAAAAACTGGCTCCGCCCATGGGCGAAGGAAGTGCCAGAAGATCGGCGTTGTGAGCACGCGCGATCGAGCGACAGATGGCAAGTCCAAGTCCCACGCCGGCTATCTTGCTTTCTTTTTGCCCTCTGCGGAACGGATCAAAAAGTTTTTGCGGATCACCTGCCGGAAGTCCGGGACCATTATCGTGCACGGCCAACATGATGGTTGAAGCACGCCTTGCGACTTCCACGAGGATTCGACTGCCGAACGGACAGTATTTGACGGCATTGTCAATGAGATTGTAAAGAAGTCGTTCCAAAAGCACTTGATCCCCATAGAGCAAGGGAATATCGGGTTGAAGTCGAATGTCGAGATGGAAGTCCCGAAGTCGTTCTTTGAGAAGACCGATGCTTCCGGCTACTAGTTCATCCGCAGGGAAAAAAGTCATATTGGGTTTGAAGCTCCCGCTCTGAAGCTTAGCCATGTCGAGCATGTTATTCACCATGCGGGACATGCCTTCCGATGACTTGATGAGCTGAATGGTCTCGTCAAACGCACGGTCCGTATCCTTGTTCTTCAAATGTTCGAGGACGCTTTCGGCGCCAAGCGCGAGCGTTGTAAGCGGCGTTTTCAAATCGTGTGAGAGCGAACGGACAAGGGTGTGCCGCAGGCGTTCGTTTTCGAGATTTGTCAGGGATTTTCTCGCTTCGTCCTGATTGCAGAGACGTTCGAGGGCTTGTCCCAGCAATGTGAGAAGTGCCTCAATCAGACGTCTGGAAAGAGCATCCGTCCACTGATCTGGGCTGTTAAGGCGGCAGACAGCGACAGCAATGACGTCTCCGGTGGATCCCACCAGCGGAATATAAAGGTATTCAGCCTCGCTCAACGTTGTGGTGGCACATCCTGTCGGGCGATGGTGATCGACGGCCAACTGCATGAGGGCGGGATCGGCATTCGCCAAGGCATGGTTCATGCGAATGAACCCATTGGTCGAGTCAGGCTCCCAAATTTCAAGCGCAATATCCAGTCGCGTCGTCATGACTTCATGAGCCTCTCGATAGAGCGACTCGCGATCCATGAAGCCGGCAAAGGAACGGGCGGTTTCGTAAAGCAGGCTCATTTGAGCCTCGCGTTCACGTGATTCTCGGGCGATCGTCTCACTTTTAGCGACAAGTCGGGCGGACACGATGCCGACAGTGAGCATGACAAAGAAGGTAAAGAGGTACTGTAGATCAGAAACAGCAAACGATCCCAAAGGCGCGACCGCCACCAGGTCAAAGCAGACGATCGACAGAACGACTGCGAATGCGGCGGGACGCATGCCGTAACGGATGGCGACCAAGAAAGAAACGAGCAGATAACACATCGCAAAGTTGGTCGGCTGAATCCATGGCATCAACCACGAAAAGAGGCCGGCCAAGAGTACGTTGGAAACGGCGGAAACAACATAGCCGGAGTAATTGACGTCGTCTGCATCCGTTCGAAAAGCGCTTGTGAGTGAATCCCAAATAGATGGCTTCTCGGTGTTGCTCGAGAGAATAACAAACGTGATTTTGGGGGCGACATGTCTCAACAAATGACGACGCCGCATGGTGGCGAGCAGTCCCATGTCAGCAATTGCGATCATGGAGAGATTGTGCTCCCGCACATAAGCGGACACTTCGGCTGCAAAGCTGCCGCTCGTCATGGCCGTCACGGCACCCAGACTTTCCGCAAAGGCGAGCGTTTCGGCAACTCTGCACCGGTGTTCACGGGATTCTCCCGGCTTGCCGAGCCAAAGGACATGCCAATCGCCAGAGAAATTCCGAGCCAGTCGGCTTGCTTCTCGAATCACCTCCTGTACGTCTGGACGCTCGACGACCAGCACGAACCCCGTAACAGCATCGCGAACCGCAGGATCCGCAGAGAGAGTACGGTGCTCTCTGACTTCGCTCTCCAGCCTTTCAGCCATCAGGCGAAGGGATAGTTCACGAAGGGCTATGAGATTGGATTTTCTGAAGAAGTGATTTTTGGCGCGTTCGATGAAGCCCGGAAGATAAATTTTCCCCGCCTCAAGGCGACGCAGCAAATCGTCCGGTGGAAGATCGACAAGGCGCACCTCATCGGCTTCGTCGAAGAAGCGGTCCGGGATGGTTTCCTTTACCGCTACGCCCGTCATGGCTCCAACCATGTCGTTGAGACTTTCGAGATGCTGGATGTTCATCGCACTATAGACATCGATCCCGACATCGAGAATGTCTTCAATGTCCTGCCAACGTTTCGGATGACGAGATCCGGGCGGATTGCTGTGAGGAAGCTCGTCGATCACGACAAGCGCAGGCCTGCGGCGGATGACGGCATCAATATCGAACGCCTCCGCAAGAAATGCCCCACGGCGAACATTGGCGCGTGCAAGGACGTCGAGACCGTTCAAAAGCGCCTCGGTATCTCGACGGCCGTGTGTATCGACCCAGCCGATGAGAACATCAAGTCCTTCGCGGCGTTTTTCATGCGCCTCGGTCAGCATGGCATACGTTTTACCAACACCGGGAGCCGCCCCGAGAAAGAGTTTCAGGCGGCCCCTGATGCGTTGTTGTCCGACCTTGAGAAGGCTGTCTGGGTCGGGGCGTCGGTCTTCGTCAGAGTGCATGGAGGATAGGTTAAGAGGCCTTGCGCAAGAGGGATTGTACGCCGATGTTGAGGTTAAGAACATTGACGTAGTGGTGTCGTCCGAAAAGCCCGGATTCGTCATGCTCCTCAATAAGTGCCGTAAGGGCGGCTTCGGAGAGCCCCGTCCGCCGCGCCACAACGGGCACCTGATAGAGAGCGGCCGCGCGGCTGATGTGCGGGTCAAGGCCGGACCCCGATGTCGTCACAAGGTCCCCCGGGACAGGCGTTGTATCACCTCGAAGAGTCTGCCATGCTTTGACGCGGGATTGCACGTCGTTGATGAGCTTCGGATTCGTCGGACCCAGATTGGACGCACCGCTCGAAGCTCCGTCGTAGGCAACGGCCGAGGGACGGGTTTGGAAAAAGGGCGTCTTTGTCCAATCCTGTCCGATCAAGCTGGATCCGACAACACGTCCGTCATGGAACACGAGGGACCCGGAGGCTTGATCGCGCATCATCGTTTGGGCAATACCGGTCGTAAGTGCCGGATAAAGGAGGCCAGTGACCGCGGTCAAGAAGACGAAGGCGACGGATGTCTCGAGGAGACTTTTGCGAAGACCGACAGATGCGGTCGTGTAAGAGGTGGACATATTCACTATTTCTTAAAAAACGTTGATCACCATGTCAATCAGCTTGATCCCAGCAAAGGGAATAATGACGCCGCCGAGGCCGTATACCAGCAGATTGTGCTTAAGAAGACGAGCGGCTGACCAAGCCTTGTAGTGCACTCCTTTAAGGGCAATTGGAATCAGGGCAACGATAATGAGGGCATTGAAGATGACCGCCGAGAGCATGGCCGATTCCGGCGTTTCAAGCCCCGTGACATTGAGAACCGAAAGAGAGGGATAGGTTGACGAAAAAGCGGCGGGAATGATGGCGAAGTATTTGGCAACATCATTGGCAAGCGAAAAGGTTGTGAGTGCCCCACGCGTCATGAGCATCTGCTTTCCAATGCGGACGATGTCGATGAGCTTTGTGGGACTCGAATCGAGATCGACCATGTTCGCAGCATCCTTGGCGGCCTGCGTGCCGCTGTTCATGGCAACGGCTACGTCGGCCTGAGCCAAGGCGGGAGCATCATTGGTGCCGTCACCCGTCATGGCAACGAGATGGCCGTTTGCCTGTTGATCGCGAATGAATCGCAGCTTGCTTTCCGGTGTGGCTTTGGCAACGAAGTCGTCGACACCGGCCTCGGCAGCAATGGCTGCGGCAGTAAGCGGATTGTCGCCGGTGACCATGATGGTTTTAATGCCCATTTCACGCAGTTCGGCAAAGCGTTGTGCAATACCCGGTTTGACGATGTCCTTGAGTTCTATCACGCCGAGAGGGCTTCCATTTTCTGCAACCATGAGCGCGGTGGCGCCACGGCTCGATACGGCATCGGCCTGACGCTTCAGTTGTGGCACAACAGCGTGCCCCGTATCCTTGGCCCAACGGACAACGGCATCCGTTGCCCCTTTTCGGATCTGACGCGATCCAAGGTTGACGCCCGACATACGGCTCTGGGCTGTAAACGGTATGAAGGTGGCGTCTTCAGCTGCACCCAGAGACGAAAGTGAAGGTTCTTCCTTCAATGCGAGTTCGACAATGGATTTTCCTTCAGGCGTGTCGTCGGCAAGGCTTGAAAGGAGCGCAGCTTCACGAAGAGCTTCAACCGTGATGCCTGGCGCCGGATGGAAAGCGCTTGCGCGTCGATTGCCGAATGTGATCGTACCAGTCTTGTCGAGAAGAAGGACGTCAACGTCACCAGCCGCCTCAACAGCACGGCCCGAACGCGCAATGACGTTGGCGCTCATGAGACGACTCATGCCCGCAATTCCGATCGCGGATAACAATCCCCCGATCGTAGTGGGGATGAGGCAGACGAGCAGTGCAATCAGCATGGCGGGCGTCACGACTTCTCCGGTACCGTTCGCGTTGACGCTGTAAACGGAAGCCGGAAGCATGACGGCCACGACAATAAGAAACAGAACGGAGAGCGCGAGGAGCAGAATGGTGAGTGCCACTTCGTTGGGCGTACGCTTGCGTGCTGCACCTTCGACCATGGCGATCATGCGGTCAATAAAGCTGTCGCCTGGATCACTTTCGACTCGAACAACGATCCAATCCGACAACACGGTCGTCCCACCGGTAACCGAGGAAAAGTCCCCGCCCGACTCGCGAACGACAGGAGCGGACTCGCCGGTAATGGCCGATTCATTGACACTCGCGATGCCACGCACCACTTCTCCGTCGCAGGGAATGATTTCACCGGCCTTCACAAGAACGATGTCCCCCTTTCGCAGCTGAGTGGCATCCACAATAATGCCTTCAGTAGTGTCATTCCAGAGGTCGGGCTTCGAAGGGATGCGGCATGCTGGCGTGGCCGTTTTAAGCCCCCTCAGTGCGTTTGCCTGAGCCTTCGCCCGGCCTTCAGCCAGACTTTCTGCAAAATTGGCAAAAAGCACCGTAAACCATAGCCACACCGTGAGCCAACCCAGAAAAGAGGTTTGTCTCGCGGCGGTTCCATGGAGAAGATCAGAGATGAAAAGGGCGCCGGTGAAAATACTCCCCAGATATACGATGAGCATCACCGGATTTTTGGCTTGCGCTTTCGGAGAGAGCTTCTTCAGGCTCTCCTTCGCGGCTTCCCGGATCAGGTTTCCGGAAAGGAGCGGTTCGTTTTTCTTTAATGTCATGATTAAATTCTTGTTTGGCGTTAGAGAAGGGACAGCATTTCAGCTACGGGTCCCAATGCCAGAACTGGCAGGTAAGTAAGCGCACCGACAAGAAGCACAACGCCGATGAGGAGGCCTGCAAACAGATGGCTGGCCGTGTCCAATGTGCCCTTGCCGGACGGGACATGACGCTCCCGGGCGAGTGTGCCGGCTAGCGCAAGCGTAAGGACGATCACTATGAAGCGTCCGAGCCACATCGCAATCGCAAGCCCGATGTTGTAGAAGGCGGTGTTCGCATTCAAACCCGCGAATGCCGAGCCGTTGTTGTTGGCAGCGGATGTCCATGCGTAGAGAATTTCGGAAAGGCCGTGAGCACCGGGGTTGTTGAGGCTTTCTAGAGCCCCCGGCAACATGAGATTGATGCCGGTACCGGCGAGAACGATGAAGGGAACGGTCAACATCGTCAGCGCAGCCAGCTTCATTTCCTTCGGCGTTATCTTTTTACCGAGATATTCCGGCGTGCGTCCCACCATCAGGCTGGCGATGAAGACCGCGATGACAGCCATGACGATCATGCCGTAAAAGCCCGCACCGACACCGCCGAAAACGACTTCACCCAACTGCATGAGTACCATCGTCACCATGCCTGAAAGCGGCATGAGGCTGTCATGCATCACCGCGACCGCACCGCAGGATGCAGACGTCGTCACGGTGGAAAAGAGTGACAGGGCACCTAGATCAAACCGCGCATCCTTCCCTTCCCAACTCAAGCCTTCCGCGCCGATGGCCTGCAAAAGCGGATTCCCTGTTGATTCGGTATAGACGAAAGCGGTAAAGGCGAGCACAAACAAGGCGCCCATTACTTGCCAAAGCATCCAACCCTCACGTTGATGACCGACCATGCGGCCAAAGGCATAAGTGAGACCGGTCGGAATGGCGAAAATGGCAAGCGCTTCTAAAAAGTTAGTTAAGGGGGTCGGATTTTCAAAGGGATGAGCGGAGTTGACGTTGAAGAACCCGCCGCCGTTCGTCCCAAGGAGCTTGACGGCTTCCTGAGAGGCAACCGGTCCCATGGCAATCGACTGGCTATCACCCGCAAGTGTAGTCACCGTCAAGTAGTCTGACATGTTCTGAATGACGCCTTGACTCACGAGAAAAAGAGCGTACGTCAGGCACATCGGCAGAAGCACCCAGAGCGTGATTCGAATCACGTCATGGGCAAAGCAGCCGATCGTTGAGGACTCATGTCGCGAAAAGCCGCGCATGAGCGCGAAGGCAACAGCAATGCCGGTGGCGGCGGACAGGAAATTTTGTACCCCCATGCCCAACATTTGAGTCAAGTAGCTCATCGTCATTTCGCCGCCGTAGCTTTGCCAATTTGTGTTCGTGACAAAACTCACGGCAGTGTTGAATGCCTGATCGGGGGCGACTCCTTCGAAGCCCTGCGGATTAAGCGGCAACCAACCTTGAATACGCTGCAGGACATATAGAAAAATGAGTCCCAGTGTATTGAAGGTAAGAAGCGAAACGGCATAACGTTGCCACGATTCCTCACGTCCACTGGGTGCGAGAACGGAAATAAGGCGTCTGTCGATTGCATCGACAACAGCGGGAGCGCGGCCTTGAGCAATCGGCGTCAACCATAGCCCGATGGGCTTGGTGATGATGAGCAGCACGATGGCGAAGACGGCAAGGGTATAAAAAGTATTGGATGTCATGATGGGTCAGTCACGCGCGTAGGAGTTCGACAATGAGCCAGACAACCAACGCAAGGGATGTGCCGACAAACAAATAGTCAATGGGAGACATGAGGCGGTTCTCATTGATGATTAAAGAAACTGCTCAACAGTCGGACGAGGAGATAGGGCACTGAGGCCAGTGCGATGGCGAACGCGATCATAAACAGGTCATCTGTCATGGGACTCTCTCTATTGATGAGTGAATATGGACGACGGGCACAAGTTTCCAGTCGCCACAACTTTCAGGATATCTGCAAGATCGTTTACGCCGTGTATAGATGTGGGGGGGAGCGTATATAAAAGTTGAAAAAATCATCCGCGACTCCCTCTCTGCTAGAGAAAGATCAGTACGCCCCCTAAACACCAACTTTCACAACAATTTGTCGGAGTTCATTCCTGTCGAGCGGCCGACGGGCCGCTTGTGACGCCCGGCGGGAGCCGGACGCGACAATTCGATCAACACCGGAAAAATCCAGTAGAACACA
>NZ_JH815513.1:82995-84479 GCF_000297775.1 Sutterella wadsworthensis 2_1_59BFAA | reverse complement strand
GTCGACTTCACGAAGCCGTACTATGAATCTGGGCTTTCCATCATGGCCCGCAAGGACGATGCTTCCATCAAGGGCGTGAAGGGTCTGGAGAACAAGGTGCTCTGCGCTGAAATCGGCTCCTCAGGCTCCGTCTTCATGTCCAAGATCAAGGGCGCCAAAATACGCACCTTCAATTCGGCGGGTGAAGCCTTCCTTCAAGGGCCGCGAGGCCATCGTCAACGACAAGCCCGTCAACGAGTACTTCCTGACTCAGAAGGCCTCCGCCAACCTCAACCTGCGCGAAGTGCCCGGTGTCCTAAAGGCGGAAAACTACGGCTTTGCCATCCGCAAGGGCGACGACAAGCTGCGCGCCCGTCTTGACAAGGTCCTCGACGAAATCCGCGCCGACGGTACCTACGACAAGATCTACGCCAAGTGGTTCGGCGGCAACAAGTGAGCTTCTGAGTGAAAGCAAAGCGCCCGCTGATGGTTTCATCAGGCGGGCGCTTGGATTATTGGTGACGCTGTTCCGGAAGGTTACAGGTCAACTGCTCAGGCCTTGGGACTGGCTGCTGCGGAAAGACCGGCCTGACGGCCGTTCACGAGGCAATCCATCACGGCGCAAGCTCCGATTCGAACCGCACCATGAATGCCGCCCACGCATTCACCGGCTGCAAAAAGACCGGGGATCGGCTTATCCGTTTCAACGTCGAGAACGGCTGTCTCAACGTTGACGGCGACGCCGCCCATGCAGTGATGAACCTTCGGGCTCATTTCTGATACGTAGAACGGGGCTCGGCCAAGTGCTTTGGCGCGCTTGTCGAAGCGTCGGCCGAAGTCTGCGTCGCGTCCAGCGGAGAGCAGTTCGTTATAGCGGGCAATGGTGGAGTCAAGAGATTTGCGGTCGATGCCGTAAGCTTCGGCAAGTTCGGCGAACGAGGCAAACTGACGCAAGGCCCCGGATTTTAGGATCTTTTGAGTCAGGCCGGGACGGACGACTTCCATTTCGTCAACGCCGTTTTGATCGGAAATGGCAAGAGCCTTGCCTCCGCGGTTGATGACGCCGAGTATGGCGTCAGTGCATACCTTGCGGTCTCCGAACTCATCGACAAAGCGACTCCCTGTCTTGGAGTCAACCCAGACGCCGTAGAGGCTGCCTGCGATAGTGGCAAAATGGCTCGCAAGCCCCATGCCTTTTTCGACAGGCGAGCAGGAGGGCAGGCACTGGATCCAGTCAGCCTGAATGACATTCGCACCAATACGACTGGCTTGACGCAGTCCCTCTGCAGTGGCTCCCGGCTGGTTGGTTGTGAGGAACGCTTCTCCGAGCTTGGGATCGAGACGCTTTCTGTAGTTGACGTCCGCACTGAAGCCGCCGAAGGCGAGCACAACGCCGCGAGTGGAGAGCGTCAGAAATTTTGTGTCCATGGGATAATCGGAGCCCGCCAAACGGGTGCATCCAATGAACACGAACACCAAACGCAATTCTCGTAAGAAGTCCACCA
>NZ_JH815513.1:12164-82195 GCF_000297775.1 Sutterella wadsworthensis 2_1_59BFAA | reverse complement strand
CAGTTTCCTCCTGAGATCCGTACGCTGATCTATACGACCAATGCGATTGAAGGGCTCAACCGTGCTATCAGGAAGGTGATCAAGACGCGCACTCTGTTCCCCAATGAGGACGCTGCCAAGAAGCTGATTTACCTGGCCATCATGAATTTCACGGCCTCCTGGAAGCGTGCTACGCCCAAGTGGGCTGCTGCCATGCCCCAGTTCGCTCTGCTGTTTGGTGAGCGCTTTACAGGTGCCATGGAGTAAGGAAGGGATATGATTAGACCTCTCGCGCTAACGCGCCAGCCGCTTCGCGGCGCGCGATAGCGGGGGCTAAGGAGGATCCTCCCGCGCTCCGCGCGGGCCCCTCCACCTTAGCCCCCGCTATCGCATCAGGTCTGGCATACTGCATCTCAAATACAAAGGGCAGCCTCGTTGGGCTGCCCCTGGAATAACCTCCCCAGACACAGAAATCCTGACACTCCCCGCGAGTGACGCCGATAGTTTTAACCGTGCCAGACTCGGGCTTGTTGAACGTCCACCCTTCGCGCACTTGCACGCCAGTCACGCGTCCATCCTCTTCTCGGAAGATCTTCTCCAGCAAAGTGCGGGTGCAAAGCGGAACGCCCATCGCTTTGAGCTTGGAGGAACATGGAACGAGAATGCCCTGACCGGTTCCCTGTTTTGTCACCATGCATCGGGCTGCGGAGTGTCCTCCCTTGCCTGTCAAGTGCGTGTTCCACTCAACTCCCATGGACGTGCGGGTCCACTCAAAAGTTTCCGAGGCTTTTTCGCAGACAAAGCGAATTAGCTCAGGATTGCCAAGTCCCTGACCGATTCGAGTCATGTCGGCAATCAGCTTTTCGGGGGAATCCTCGATGCCCTGGGCTTTCTGAACGCTTGATCCAGGTACGGCCATCATGCCGCCGGAGAGAGACGAGTTTCCGCCGAGGAAGGCCATTTTCTCAATAACCTTGACCTTGACGCCTTTTTCGGCAGCTGCAAGCGCAGCTGCCATGCCGGCGAATCCTGAGCCGACAATGAGTACGTCAGTCATTTCGTCATAGTGGCGTGCAGGCGTTGTTGCGTGGGCGGCTGCAGGTACGAGCAGTGCGGAAGCTGCTCCGCCGAGAACTGCGCGGCGGGAAACGGTGAATTGGGTCATGAGCATGCTCCTTTCAAGATCCTCATCGAGAGAGTAAGGTCGTGGCGGACGGTCAGTCTGGTTGGCCTCCCGATGAAAGCGGACGAATGATCTGAACAAGTCTACTCTTGAGATGCGCTCTCTCAGACGATAAATCAGAAGCCAAAACATGACTTGGAGCAAGTGTCGGGAGAATTAGGCGGTTGCCCGAAAGAGGGGGCTCTGAGAAAAAAAAGAAAACCCTGAAAAACAAGAGTTTTTCAGGGTTTGACTTTATGTCAAAGCGAGAAGGTTATTCCCACTCAATGGTGGCGGGCGGCTTGCCTGAGACGTCATAGACGACGCGGTTGATGCCGCGGACTTCATTGATGATGCGGTTGGAAACCTTGCCGAGAAGTTCGTACGGCAGGTGGCTCCAGACGGCGGTCATGAAGTCGGACGTTTCGACGCAGCGCAGGCTCACGACCCATTCGTAGGTGCGGCCGTCGCCCATGACGCCCACGGACTTGACCGGGAGGAAGACCACGAAGGCCTGGCTAACCTTGTCGTAGAGGTCGAAGTTGCGGAGTTCTTCGATGAAGATCGCGTCGGCTTCACGGAGAAGGTCGGCGTATTCACGCTTGACTTCGCCGAGGATGCGCACGCCGAGGCCCGGACCCGGGAACGGGTGACGATAGACCATTTCGGCCGGAAGGCCGAGTTCGACGCCGAGCTCGCGGACTTCGTCCTTGAAGAGGGAGCGCAGCGGTTCGAGGAGCTTGAGGTGCAGCGTGTCGGGAAGACCGCCCACGTTGTGGTGGGACTTGATGGTCTTGGCCTTCTTCGTCTTGGCGCCGGCGGACTCGATGACGTCGGGGTAGATCGTGCCCTGGGCGAGCCACTTGGCGGCCGTGAGCTTGGAGGCTTCTTCCTGGAAGATCTCGACGAAGACGCGGCCGATGATCTTGCGCTTCTGTTCCGGATCGGTGACACCGGCGAGTTCGTTCATGAAGCGGTCGACGGCATCGACGACGATGAGCTTGAGGCCCATGTTCTTTTCGAACGTTTCACGGACCTGTTCGCGCTCGTTCTTGCGAAGGAGGCCGTTGTCGACGAAGACGCAGGTGAGCTGCTTGCCGATGGCGCGGTGGATGAGCGCGGCGGCCACGGAGGAGTCGACGCCGCCGGAGAGGCCGAGAATGACTTCTTCGTCACCGACCTGCTCGCGGATCTGCGCGACGGCTTCGGCGACGTAGTCGCCCATGACCCAGTCGGCGGAGCACTTGCAGATGTCGAGCACGAAGCGGTTGAGCATTTCGCGGCCCTTGAGCGTGTGCGTCACTTCCGGATGGAACTGGACGGCATAAAAGCCCTTTTCCTCGTTGCACATGCCGGCGATCGGGCAGGAGGGCGTGGAGCACATGACCTTGAAGCCCGGGGGAAGCTCGGCAACCTTGTCGCCGTGGCTCATCCAGACCTTGAGCATGCCGTGGCCTTCCTCGGTGCGGAAGTCCTCAATGCCTTCGAGAAGCTTGGTGTGACCGTGGGCGCGGACTTCGGCGTAGCCGAACTCACGCTTCGTGCCGCTTTCGACGCGGCCGCCGAGCTGCTGGGCCATCGTCTGCATGCCGTAGCAGATGCCGAGAACCGGAACGCCGGCTTCGAACACGGCCTGGCTGGCCTGGTCGTTGCTTTCTTCATAGGCGCTCATGTGAGAGCCGGAAAGAATGATGCCCTTCGGGTTGTATTCGCGGATGAATTCCGCAGACACGTCGTTGGGATGAACTTCACAGTAGACGTGGGCTTCGCGCACGCGGCGGGCGATGAGCTGGGTCACCTGGCTGCCGAAGTCGAGAATGAGGATGCGGTCGTGAGACATGTATCTGTAGTCCGTGTGGAAAAAGAAATTGGCGATTGCATTCTATAAGAAATGCGAAAGGCGCGGCGGGAAAAACCGCCGCGCCTTGACGTCAGAGCCTGTCAGCCGTCGGAATTAGTGTTCCTGACGGTAGTTCGGAGCTTCCTTCGTGATCTTCACGTCATGGACGTGGGATTCACGCCAGCCGGCGGCCGTGATTTCGACGAACTGGGCGCGGGTGCGCATTTCGTCGATCGTGCGGCAGCCGCAGTAGCCCATGGAGGAGCGCAGGCCGCCGATCATCTGATAGATGATCTGGGCGAGCGGGCCCTTGTACGGGACCATGCCTTCGATGCCTTCCGGAACGAACTTGTCGATGTTGCCCTGGTTGTTGTCCTGGAAGTAGCGGTCGGCGGAACCCTTGCCCATGGCACCGAGGGAGCCCATGCCGCGGTAGGACTTGTAGGAGCGGCCCTGGTAGAGGATGACTTCACCCGGGGCTTCGTCCGTACCGGCGAACATGCCGCCCATCATGACGGCGTTGGCACCGGCAGCGATGGCCTTGGAGATGTCGCCGGAGAAGCGGATGCCGCCGTCGGCGATGCAGGGAACGCCCGTGTCGCGGAGAGCTTCGGCGACGTTGGAGATGGCGGAGATCTGCGGAACGCCGACACCGGCGACGATGCGGGTCGTGCAAATGGAGCCCGGGCCGATACCGACTTTGACGCAGTCGGCGCCGGCATCAACGAGAGCCAGAGCGGCAGCGGCCGTGGCGATGTTGCCGCCGATGACC
The DNA here is from genome assembly GCF_000297775.1 of Sutterella wadsworthensis 2_1_59BFAA. Taxonomy (GTDB): domain Bacteria; phylum Pseudomonadota; class Gammaproteobacteria; order Burkholderiales; family Burkholderiaceae_F; genus Sutterella; species Sutterella wadsworthensis_A. The sequence goes on along the minus strand of NZ_JH815513.1, from coordinate 78,442 downwards.
TGCAGGTTGGGATAGTGTTCCTTGACCCACTTGACGCGGTTCAGAACGCCCTGGGAGTGGCCGTGGGCCGTGTCGACGACGATGACGTCGACACCGGCGTCAACGAGCTTCTCGACACGTTCTTCCGTGCCGCCGCCGACGGAGACGCCGGCACCGACGAGCAGCTTGCCGGAGGCGTCCTTGGCAGCGAACGGGTGGTCAGTGGCCTTGGTGATGTCCTTGACGGTCATGAGGCCTGCGAGGTTGCAGTCGTCGTCAACGACGAGAACGCGCTCGAGGCGGTGGGCGTGCATGAGGGCCTTGGCTTCTTCGAGGGAGGCGCCTTCCTTGACCGTGACCAGGCGTTCACGCGGGGTCATGACTTCGGAGACCGGAACGGACATGCGGGTTTCGAAGCGGAGGTCGCGGTTGGTGACCATGCCGAGAACCTTCTTGCCGTCAACGACCGGGAGACCGGAGATGTGCTTTTCGCGGGCGAGGGCGATGACGTCGCCGACGAGCATGTCGGGGCCGATGGTGATCGGTTCGGCAACAACGCCGGCTTCATGACGCTTGACCTTAAGGACTTCAGCGGCCTGCTGGTCGGCGGACATGTTCTTGTGAATGAAGCCGATGCCGCCTTCCTGAGCGATGGCGATGGCGAGACGGGCTTCCGTAACCGTGTCCATCACGGCGGAAACCATCGGAATGTTGATACGGAGATTACGCGTCAGCTGCGTGGCGAGCTGGGTATCGCGGGGGAGGACTTCGGAATAGGCGGGGACGAGAAGAACGTCGTCGAAGGTGAGAGCCTTCTGAAGGATTCGCATAACAACCTCTAAGCACAAAAAAAAATATACGTGCGTATCCTCGACGTGTATGCGAAGGTCGAAGATGCGCGCGTAAATAGGAAATTGAACGCCCGCAGTACAGGAGGGATCTGGCATCCGCTGACCTGCTCTTCTGCAGAAGCGGGAGTGGTCTCGACCGGTTCTGCAATTGGGAGATTGATTTGCGGCAGTAGTGTAGCGCGTTTTTTGCGGCTTGTGGGATTTTGGATGAAATATTTTCGAGCGTCCCCGAAACCGCTGCCGCACAATGAAAAAGAGGGGCGTCCTTTTCGGACGCCCCTCTGGAAAGGTGTGCCTCAGGTCTCAGCGGGAGGCGTAGAGCCTTTCGATGAGCTTGGCGTGGGCCGTCATGATCTGCGGGCGGCGCAGCTTCATGGTGGGCGTGAGCAGGCCGTTGTCGACGGTCCAGGGCTCGCGCGTGATGGCGACGGCGCGTGGGACGCCGTACTGCGGGAAGGCGCGACAGGCATGACGCACGCGGCGCAGGCACTGGCGCTGGACGTCGCGGGACTGGAGCGTGGCGGGATCCTCGGGGTCGAGGTCGAGGTCGGCGCAGAAGGCGGGCCAGAGCTTGGGATTGACGACTACGAGGCAGGTGACGTAGGGCAGGTTGTCGCCGATGACGAGGACCTGCTCGAAGAGACGGTCCTCCTGGATGGCGAACTCGACGTCGACGGGCGGGATCTTCTCACCGGTGCTCGTGACGATGATTTCCTTGATGCGGCCTTTGATGCGCACGCGGCCGCCGTCGGAGAGGTCGGCCTGATCACCCGTGCGGAACCAGCCGTCCTCGAAGGCCGCGGCCGTGTCGAGCGGACGGTTCCAGTAGCCCTTCATCACCTGGGGACCGCGCACGAGGAGCTCGTCGTTGGCGCCGAGCTTCACTTCGCAGTCGGGCACGGGATGGCCCACGCAGTCGGGGTGGTTGTCCTTCATGCGGGTGAAGGAGACGATGGGCGAGGTTTCGGTGAGGCCATAGAGCTGCAGGATGTTGATGCCGAGCGCGCAGAAGAAGCGTGCGACGGCGTAGTTGAGGCTTGCGCCGCCCGCAAACGTGGCGCGCAGGCGGCCGCCGAAGATCTCACGGACTTCGGACGCGATCTCGACGTCGAGCTGGGGCCAGACGGTTTCGTCGAGCTGTGCGCGGGGCGAGAGCTCGATCGGAAGGTGGTTGGCCTCGGCGAAGCGGCGCCAGCCGGTCTCAAGCGCCCAAGCGGTCTGGTGGCGCTTCTCCTCGGAGCTCTCTGCAAGCTCGTGCAGGAGCCTCTGGTGGATCTTCTCGTAGATGCGGGGCACCGAGCACATGAGCGTGGGCCTTACTTCGCGCAGGTCGTTCTCGATCTGCGCGGCGTTGCGGGCGAAGGCCATGGCGCCGCCGTTGGCGAGCGAGTTGTAGTGCGCGACGGTGCGCTCGAACGTGTGCGAGAAGGGCAGGAACGAGAGGAAGACGTCCTCCTCGTTAAAGTCGTAGCACTTGTTGATCTGCTGGACGTTGGAGACGATGTTGCGGTGCGTGATCATCACGCCCTTGGGGCGGCCCGTGGTGCCCGAGGTGTAGATGAAGCCCGCGAGGTCGTCGGCGCAGGGCTCGGGCGGGAGCTCGTCGTCGGAGACGCCCTCGCCGGTGGCAAGCCAGCCCTCGAGGCTCGAAAGGACGATATCCCTGCCGCCCAGGTGCGTGACGGAGCCGGGCTCGACCTGCTCGTTCGTGAAGACGACGAGCTGCATATCGGGCAGGCCCTCCTCGCCTGCGGCCTCGGCGATGGCGTTCCAGCGTGCGCGCGACGTGGTGACGAGGAAGCGCGCGTTGGAGTCCCTGAGGATGTAGGCGGAGGAGCCCGCGGTGTCGATGGCGTGAAGGGGCGTGGGCACGAGGCCGCCGCACAGGGCCGCCTCGTCGAACGTGACGGCGTCGATGCAGTTGGTGAGCAACATCGCGACGCGCTCGCCCTTGACAAGGCCCATGTGCGTGAAGGCGCGGCGCCAGCGCATCACCTGTTCGTGGAACGTCCGCCAGGTGATGGAGTACCAGCGGCGCTCCGCATAGTCGTACTGGCGGAACGCCTCGCGTTCGGGCCAGGCGGCGACCGTGTGGCGGAGCATGTCCGGAATGGTGCGGAAGTCGTCGACAAAGGATCGGGTGTTCGTCACGTGAGTCTCTCAAGCGAAAGGTGTCTCGTTGCCGCGGCACTTGGGCGCCGCGGGTCAGCGGATCAATTTTCTTCAAAAATGGCCTGCGGATGCGGATAAAGTAATCGGGGTATACCCTAGTATCCGTAAAAAGTTCCCCTCAGGCTGAAAAATGCCGCCCGACGGCGGGGCGTCTGGGCGGCATCGGAAGGCGGGGATCAGCGCTTGACGAGGGTGTCGTAGAGCGCGTTGATTTCGGCCGTGTAGCGCTGGCGGATGAGGTTTCGCTTCATCTTGAGTGTGGGCGTGAGGAGCCCGTTGTCGATCGTCCACGCGTCGAGCGTGCAGTGGACCTGACGCGGCACGCCGTAGTTCGGGAAGCCCGCGGTGGCGGTCTTGATGCGCTTGAGGGCGGCCTTGCGGAAGGCGGGGTCCTGAAGCGACTCGGGCTTGGTGGGATCGAGGCCGAGCTCGCCGCAGACCGTCTTGAACTCGTCGGGATTGACGACCGCGACGGCGGCGATGAACGGACGGTCGTCGCCCACGACCATGCACTGCGAGAAGAGGCGGTCGGAGGTGATGGCGGACTCGAGGTCGGCGGGCGGCACCTTTTCGCTGGTGCTCGTCACGATGATCTCCTTGATTCGGCCCGTGATGCGGATGTTGCCGTCGGGGTAGATCGTGCAGACGTCGCCCGTGCGCAGCCACCCGTCCTCGGTGAAGATGGCCTTGGTGGCTTCCTCGCGGTTCCAGTAGCCCTTCATGACTGTGGGACCGCGGACCTGGAGCTCGTCGCCCTCGCCGAGGCGGACCTCGATGTTGGGCAGGGCGGGGCCGACGGTGTTCGGGTGGTTGTGGCCGACCTTGTTCACCGAGATGATCGGGGAGGTCTCGGTCATGCCGTAGCCCTGATAGATGGGCACGCCGAGCGCGAAGAAGGTGCGCGCGACGGCGGGGCTCAGGGCTGCGCCGCCCGAGATGTAGAGGTGGATGCGGTCGCCGAAGACGGCGCGCAGCTGGCTGCCGACCTTCTTGTCGAGGAAGCCTGCGACGAAGGGGTCGAGCCAGGCGCGGGAGGACGACTCGACTGGCAGGCCGTTCTCGCGGCAGAAGCGGCGCCAGCCCACTTCGACGGCCCAGTCGAAGAGGTAGCGGACGAACTTGGACTTCTTGGCGAGGCCGTCCTGCAGCTTCGCGTAGATCATTTCATAGACGCGCGGCACGGACATGAGGACCGTGGGGCGGATCTCGCGGAAGTCGGCCTGCAGGTTCGCGATGGAGCGGTTGAAGGCGGTGGTGTAGCCCAGACCGAGCGCGAGGTAGTAGGAGGTCGTGCGTTCGAAGGTGTGCGAGAGCGGCAGGAACGAGAGGAAGGTCTCGTGACCGCTCGGCTGCAGGTTCTTGAGCACGCCCTGGATGTTCGAGATGACGTTGCGGTGCGTGAGCATCACGCCCTTGGGGTTGCCCGTGGTGCCCGAGGTGTAGACGAGCGCGGCGAGGTCGGTGGCCTTGGGAGCCTCCTTGGGCAGCTGGCTCGTTTCGCCGAGCTTGAGGAAGGTTTCCTTGGTCATGACGGGAATCGGCGCCTCCAGATCGTCGCAGTCCTTGTCGTCGGTGATGACGACGAGGCGGATCTCGGGCGTCTCGGCGGCTTCGCGGATCTGCTTCCACTTGAGGAGCTTGTTGGTCACGAGGACCTTGGCACCGGAGTCGTTCAGGATGAAGGCGGAGGACTTCGGCGTGTCGATGGCGTGCAACGGCACCGGCACGAGCGTGTTCGAGAGCGCGGAGAGGTCGAAGAAGACCGCTTCGGGGCAGTTTGGCAGGAGCATCGCCACGCGGTCGCCGCGAACGAGCTCGGAGCGCGCCGCGAAGGCATGGCGCCAGGCGTGGACCTGATCGTAGACGTTCTTGAAGGTGAGATCCTTCCAGGACTTGGACGCATTGTCGTAGACCTTGTAGGCAACGTCGTCGGGCCTGACGGTCAGGTGATGCGTCAAGAGTTCGGGAAGCGTCGTAAGGACGTCAAGCGCCTTGATGCGTTCAAGGCCGTCGTCCGCAAGGTTCTGGGGATTGGAGCTCACTGTTAATAGTCCTAGTTCGAATCGGGGAGGGCGTCGTCCGCTCAAATCCCGCCCGGAGGGTGCTCGGGCGGACGGAGGCCGGCTGCCTGACTATGTCTTGTCAGTATCCGGGACCGGAAGCGTGCTTCTGGCGCAAATAATAAATGATAAGACAAGCCCCCTGCATTTGTGGTCAGGGTCATCCGTGCGGATGATGTGCGGGAGATTCGGACGGGAAAAGAAAAAGTTATACGAGTTGCGTATTTATACGCAGAAAATGACGCCTACGAACATCGCTAGTGGTGCTCATATTTTTTCAAAAATCGTATGAATTTGTCGTCCGGAGAGCCTGCAAGCCGCCTTGGAAGCCGTTTTCAGAACATTTGTAACCTGAGGTAAATGCGAGTAACTTTATCTGCAAGCAAGAAAACAAAAGTTCATTGCTCCTCCTCAAACGCAGATTGACGATGTGGTTGGTCCTGCCTCGTTAACACTCCGCGTTCCTCTGCTAGGGGGCTGATTGGAATTGAAAGGGAGTTCCGATCAGCCCCTTTAGTCTATCTGCGCTTCGCACCTGATTCCCCTCCTGCACCTCTCCTGCAGGCGTTTCGGAGCCGTCCTGCTTCGCGGTGCGCCTTTTTGCATCCTCGTCCTCCTCTCTCCCGCACCTTCCGTGCCGTCGCGCACTGCCGCGCGGGCGACGGCGTGCGCCCCTCATGCATGCCTCATGCACGCCCGGTGCGCTTCCAGTGAAGGGCCTGCACACCTCCATGCACCCCAATGCCCCTCTCTTCATTTGCGCGCCCTCACGCGCGACGTCGAACGGTTCGTTCCCTCACTCCGTCCTCCGACGACGCCGCAGGGGCGCGCATGATCCTGAGAGGGAGACACCGACGTGCGGGCGCAGCCTCCCGCTATGAAAAAGGGCGGAAGACGATCGGGCCCAGGGGGCTGTTCAGGGCGAAATCCCGGGCCGAAGACGGGCGCTGGCGGGTGAAAAATGCGTCGAATAAGTGTAAACGCGCCCGTACAATTTGACTATTGTCATTGTTTCGTGCGTTTTTTTGGGCAAAAAACACCTGAAATCGAGCCTTTTTTCGGGTTTTCCCCGTCTTTGGGGGCGTTTGGCATAGGCAGGATCTTGTAAGTAAAGATACGCAGATTTTCGCCGGGGTCGAAGTGAGTCGAATGAGACAAAGTGACTAGACGGGGAAGGACGGCCCGGATCGGAGGAGAGGGCGGAAAAAAAGGATAAAAAAAACCCGCAACAAATGTGTTGCGGGTGAAAAAACTGTCAAGGCATACTTGCTTGCATCGGAAAGACAACGCTGATCTTGCCGATGCAGCCCCTCGGACGCCGAAGACAGGAGTCCGACGAATTCTGCGGATGCTCTCTACGCACAAACAAGAGATCCGGTTAGGCAGAACCGTCTGACTAAGCCCTATTCTACTCATAAGGCACTCTCTATGCACTAGGTAAATCACCTATTGGGCCGACGGGCACTCCGCACGTCCTCTCCGCATGTACTGACAATCCTTTGCCCGCAGGCGTTCCGGCGCTTTAGGGGCGTCTTCTCGGGCGCCGCCGGTAGCCCGGGATCCCCCGAATGGAGGGGTGCGGTTCCGTATTCTCTTTGCTATAGTCATTAGACCCGTTCTGCGCGGCACCACTACAGCTCGTGGTTCGGCGGGGTGAGACATACTATATATAGTGTTTGAACGTGTTTCGCCCGAAGTGACAGGAAAAGAATGGAGAAGCAAATGGAGATTTGTGAACGGTTCGCCGGCAAGCACATCGTCAAGCGAAACGGCAGCGTGAAGCCCTTCGACGTCACGAAGATCGTTAGCGCCGTCACGCGCGCGGGCAAGGCGACGGGCGAGTTCGGCGAGGCCAAGGCCCTTGATCTCGTCTGCGCGTACGTGCTGCCGCGTCTGGACGAGAAGTCGACGCTGTGCATCGAACTTGTTCAGGACGCCGTCGAGCACGCGCTCTTCGAGGCGGGCTGCTTCAAGACGCTCCGCGCCTACATCGTCTACCGCGAGACCCGCACGAAGGCTCGCGACGCCAAGCAGAGCTGGGTCAACGTCGAAAGCTCCATCAACGAATACCTCGACCAGATCGACTGGCGCGTCAACGCGAACGCCAACCAGGGCTATTCGCTCGGTGGCCTCATCCTGAACGTCTCCGGCAAGGTGATGGCCAACTACTGGCTCAACTTCATCTATCCGGCCGAGGTGGGCCGCGCGCACCGCGAGGCCGACCTGCACATCCACGACCTTGACATGCTCTCGGGCTACTGCGCGGGCTGGTCTCTGAGGACGCTCCTCAACGAGGGCCTCAACGGCGTGGCCGGCAAGGTCGAGGCCGCGGCGCCGAAGCACCTTTCGTCCGCCACGGGTCAGATCGTCAACTTCCTCGGCACGATGCAGAACGAGTGGGCGGGCGCCCAGGCGTTCTCGAGCTTCGACACGTATCTCGCGCCCTTCATCAGGAAGGACAACCTGCCCTACGCCGAAGTGCTCCAGTGCATGCAGGAGCTCATCTACAACCTGAACGTGCCGAGCCGCTGGGGCACGCAGACGCCGTTCACGAACCTCACGTTCGACTGGACGTGTCCCGAGGACCTGCGCGCCGAGCATCCGATGATCGGCGGCGAGACGATGCCGTTCACCTACGGCGAGCTGCAGGCCGAGATGGACATGATCAACAGGGCCTACATCGAGGTGATGCTCAAGGGCGATGCGAAGGGACGCGTGTTCACGTTCCCGATTCCGACCTACAACATCACGCCTGACTTCGACTGGGACAGCCCCAATGCGATGAGGCTCTTCGACATGACGGCGCGCTACGGTCTGCCGTACTTCCAGAACTTCATCAACTCCGAGCTCAAGCCCAACATGATCCGCTCGATGTGCTGCCGCCTGCAGCTCGACCTGCGCGAGCTGCTCAAGCGCGGCAACGGCCTCTTCGGCTCCGCGGAGCAGACGGGCTCGCTCGGCGTGGTGACGGTCAACTGCGCGCGTCTGGGCTTCCTCTTCAAGGATGACGAGGAGGGGCTTCTGCGTCGCCTCGACTATCTGCTCGAGCTTGCGAAGACGAGCCTCGAGATCAAGCGCAAGGTCATCCAGCGCCACATCGACCAGGGTCTCTTCCCGTACACGAAGCGCTATCTCGGCACGTTGCGCAATCACTTCTCGACGATCGGCGTCAACGGCATCAACGAGATGATCCGCAACTTCACGAGCGACAGGGAGGACATCACGACGGACTGGGGCCATGCCTTTGCGCTGCGCCTGCTCGACCATGTTCGCGCCCGCCTCGTCGAGTTCCAGGAGGAGACGGACCACATGTACAACCTCGAGGCGACGCCGGCCGAGGGCACGACCTACCGCTTCGCCAAGGAGGACCGCAAGCGCTTCCCCGGCATCCTGCAGGCAGGCACGCCCGCGAATCCGTACTACACGAACTCCTCGCAGCTGCCCGTCAACTTCACGGACGACCCGTTCGAGGCGCTCGAGCGTCAGGACGACCTGCAACGCAAGTACACGGGCGGCACGGTGCTCCACCTCTACATGAACGAGGCGGTCTCCTCGCCCGAGGCCTGCCGCGACCTCGTGCGCCGCACGCTCACGCGCTTCCGCCTGCCGTACATCACGGTGACGCCGACGTTCTCGATCTGTCCCAAGCACGGTTATCTCTCGGGCCGCCATGACTTCTGCCCGAAGTGCGACGCCGAGCTGCTGGCGAAGAAGCGCGCGAAGGCCGCAAGGGAGGAGGCCTCCTGAGGGGGCTCCAAAGGAAAACAACTTTTTTATCAGGAGTCACGAAAATGACCAACGAAGTCAAGAAGGACGTTGAACTCACGAATGAAGAGCGCCAGCCCTGCGAAGTCTGGACCCGCGTGATGGGCTACCACCGTCCGGTGCAGTCATTCAACACCGGCAAGAAGGGCGAGTTCGCCGAACGCGTCTGCTTCACGGAAAAGCGCGCGGCCGAACACGACTGCAAGTGCAGGAAGGCCGAATAAGGCCGCGGCATGAACGGTCATGACCGAAACGGGCCCGCGGCTTCGGAACTGAAGCTCGCGGGCCTCACGCCCTTTACGACCATCGACTTTCCGGGCAGACTCTCGGCGGTGGCGTTCGTGCAGGGCTGTCCCTGGCGGTGCCTCTACTGCCAGAACAGCTGGATGCAGCAGAGGAGCTTCGATCCTGGGCTCGAGCATTCGTCCTGGGAGGAGTTGGAGTCTCTTCTGAAGCGGCGCCACGGACTTCTCGACGGCGTCGTCTTCTCGGGCGGCGAGCCCTGCCTCGATCCTGCGCTCCCCGCCGCCGTGCGGGCCGTGAAGGAGATGGGGTACGAGGTCGGCCTGCACACGGGCGGCAGCTACCCCCCGAGGCTCGCCGAGGTGCTCCCCGACCTCTCCTGGGTGGGGCTCGACGTCAAGGCGGTGCCCGCCGACGGCGCTCACTGGGCGAAGGTGACGGGCGTTGAGAGCGCGCAGGACAAGTGGACCGAGAGCCTTGGGCTGCTTCTCGCTTCGGGCGTTCCCTTCGAGTGCCGCACGACGGCGCATCCCGACTACTTCAGCGAGGCGCAGCTTCTGGAGACGGCCGCCTTTCTTCGGGCGCGCAACGTGAAGGACTATGCGCTCCAGATCTGCCGCAAGCCGCCGGGCCTCATCGCAAGGTTCGGCGCCGTGGATCCCGCATGGCCCTCCGAACCCGTGCTTGAGAAGCTCCGCTCGGGATTCGAGCGCTTCACGCTCAGGCGGGACTGAGCCAAGGCCGTCAAATGGGGCAATACCCCCTGTCTGAAGACAGAGGTTTCCGCGCCGAGTTTCTATGAAAAAAGGACCGCGACGCAGTGTGCGACGCGGTCCTTCTTCAACTCAGACGGAAGGCTTGGAGAGCCCTGCCGTCATTCCTTGTCCTTGATGCCCTCGTACTTGTTGACGATTTCCCTGAAGTACGTGCCGGCGACGAACTTCGGCTTGCGAACCGCCGGAATGCGGATGGCTTCGCCCGTGGCGGGGTTGCGGCCCGTGCGGGGAGCGCTTTCAACGGCACGGAAGCTGCCGAAGCCGATGAGAGTCACGGAATCGCCCATCGTAACGGCGGACATGATTTCTTCAAAAACGCTCACGACGACACGGTCAGCTTCAGCTTTGGAAATGTTGTTGCGTGCGGCAATGCGGTCAACGAGGTCGAAACGATTCATTTGAACACTCCTGGTGGATCTGCCCGCCCCCGTCAGTTGAAAGGGATGTGGCTGCGGGGACGAAGAATATTTTTGGGGGTTGCGTTGAAGAATCAGGGGAGTGCCTGAAAACGACAAAAGGGCGAAAATGCCGCTCCTAGAGGCGAATGAAAGATCCCGTGATTTCGCATGCCAAGCATTTTAGCGATGCGGACTCCAAAGGTAAACCCAAGCAAAAACCCTGCCCTGCAGCGAAAGACAGGAAATTGTCCCTCGAGGGGGGCGATTTTATTGGTGAAGGTGTTTCGCAACCTGTTGCAGGGCAAGGGGATTTTTGTGTTTTTTGTATATGACCTTGCAACGCCTATGGCACAGGGAAGTTGGGGGAGGTGATCCCGTACGCCGCTGCATAGGTGAAAACACTCGATCTGTTCCGGGACGCACTCGAGAAAAGCTCGGGAGGCTTCGCCTTGAAGTGTCGTTAGGGTAAATCCTATGCTACTTCAGGGGTAGAAAAAAGTGTTAAGAGGGAGGCGAAACTTGATCCCGCATGCCGTCGGGCAGGCAAAAGCCCCGGGAGAGCGGTTTGGAGGCATTGAGAGGGAGAGCGGACGGTGGCAGAATGAATCAGTCGGCCGATGCCGGCGAAGCAATGCGGAGTCATGTCCGTCATCCATATGCTTTTGGTTGTTGAGGTCAGATCCCTGTCCTGCAGGGATTCTGACCTTTTTTTTGCGCAGGCGGGGAGGGCCTTGTGCAACACCGGGCGGCTTTCAGCGGCTCTGGCGGGGGATGAGGGTCTCGACGAGGACCCTAGGGGTTTTCGAGATCATCACAAGGCGGGTGGCGCGGGCCTTCTCGCTTCGGGTGAGCATGCGCTCGAGTGCGGTGAGCGTGGTCGCGGCGCCCGCGTCGTGGAGCCTGGCGGCGCACTTGAGGAGCGTGTAGGCATTGAAGCGGTTCATGTCGAGGGCCGAGCCCGTCAGGAAGAAGTCGGCGAGGGTGGTGAGGGCTTGCGTGCTGCCGTTTTCGGCGGCGCGGCACGTCCAGCGGACGGCCTCGCGCAGGTCGACCCTGCCGCCCCTGCCTGCCCAGTAGTGGACGCCGAGGCGGTACTGCGCCTCGACGACGCCCGAAAGTGCGGCTTCGGTGAGCCATCGGGCGGCTTCCTCGGGATCGGCGCCAGCCCAGCCTCGGCGCTGGTGAAGGCGGGCGAGTTCGTACTGGGCCTGAGGGTCGCGCCCCTGGGCGGCGGCCCTGAGCCATCTGGCGGCCTCGTCGTTGTCGGCGCGGGCGCCGCGTCCGTCCCTGAGCATGAGGCCCGCCTCGCGCTGGGAGGCGGTGTGTCCCTTGGCGCCCGCGATTCGGTACCAGTAGAGTGCGTCCCTGTCGGATGCGGGGCGTCCGAGCCCCATGCGGCAGAGTCGGGCGAGGTCGGCGGCCGCGCCTGCGCTGCCCAGATAGGCGGCTTCCTCAAGGAGCTTCGCGCCTTCGGCGGGATCCGCGTCCAGCCCCTGGCCGCGCAGCATGACGACGCCGAGCAGGTGAAGGGCCTCGGGGAGCTTTCGGGCGGCGGCCTTCCTGAGGAGCGAGAGCGCACGGCGGTTCTTGCGGCTGTCGGGCGCGTCGGTGAGAAGGCGGCGGGCGAATTCGGTCTGTGCGGCGGGATTGCCGCGGCGGGCGTCCTCCTCGAGGCGGATGAGCTGGGCCATCGCCTCCTCGCCCGTGAGGGGTCTGCGCCTCACGATGCCGCCGAGCAGGTCGAGCACGTAGTCCTCGGCCTTTTCAGGGGCGGGAATCGGAAAGCGCGGGTCGGGACGCTTGGGCATGCGGAAGTGAGGAGGGCCTTATTCGGCCTTTCTGGTCTCGACGGGGAGCGGCTCCACCACCACCTTGTCGGACCCTTCGGGCACGCGCAGGACGACGCCCTGACTTTCGGCACGCTCGGCGCCGGGGAGCATCTTGTCGAGGCCCGTGAGCTGGATGGCCATCGCGATTGAGATGGAGACCATGGAGTAGATCACCCAGCAGCCGCCTGCGAAGATCGTCACGCGGCCGAGGCGCTCGCGGGGATAGTCGCTGCCGAAGAGCTCGCGCACGTAGCCGATCTGCTTCCAGCCGGTCGTGACCATCCAGCTCGCCCAGGTGACGACGAGGAAGTAGAGGCCGCCGAACTGCATGAAGGGCTCGTTCTGGAAAACGGCCTGCATGATGACGAAGACGAAAAGGAGCCAGAGCGTCGTGCGCACCCACATGCGCGAGGCGCGGGCGCGGCCGTGTTCGCCGAGCGCGTCCCAGTTGCGCGCCTGAAGCAGGGCGCCGAAGATCGGCGTGAAGAGGAGCGCGAGAACGCAGGCGGCGGTCGGATTGTAGAGGGCAGGGCGGTTCGCGGCCCCGGACTTGTTCTTGGACATGGTCGGCGTACTGGAAATGGGTTGTTTTCGGAAGCGGGTTCGGAAGTGGAGAATTGTACGCGCAAACGGGTTGGGCTACGGTCAGTGGGTGTAACCTATCGTCATTGAGATCCATATATGAGGAGAAGGATGGAAGCACGAATTTTGAAAAAGGTGAAAAGGCGCGCCGCCCTGTGCGCGACCTGTGCCGCGGCCTCGCTGCTCGCCGCCTGCTCGAGCACTCAGGAGGCGGCCCCTGAGGAACCCTCCTACCGAAGCCCCTATCAGTCCTACAGGTCGCTGTGCGTCGTGCCCGCCGAGGAGCATTCCGCCTCGTTCGATCTGACGCTCGCGCGCATGCTCCGCGACCGCGGCTTCGAACCCGAGCTCCTCGAGACGGGCGACCTGCCGTCGGTGCGCCGCTGCCGGGGCATCGTCACCTTCTCGACGGGCAGGACCCTGAGACCTTTTGAGGCCCCCGCCTCCATGTCGCTCACCTTCCTCGACGCCTACACGGGCGAGACCTACCACGTGTCGGCCTCCCGTGCAAAGGGCGGCGCGGGACACGCGCTCTTTGCCGATGCGCCCTTCTCGGATCCCGCTCAGATGATCAGGCAGCTCGTGGAGAGACTGTTTCCAGAGCGCACCGATCATGAGTAAGGGTTTCCACAGAATGAGGGCGGGCGTTCGCCTTCATGCATGCCCCGGCATGTGGTCCGAGACATACCTCGGTGGGGGTAGAAGGACATCCTTGGGGATATCCCTAACCGAGATGTAAACAGGTGAAATTACCTGATTATCGTCAAAAGAAGCGCGGAATTGGGGTGCGGAGTTAGCCTAAAGGAGTAGAAATTCCGCCGAAAATCACTAAAATTTGCGTGCAGTTGAACGGAACCAACCGTTCGACTCAGGCGAATGAGGCCGGATCAGGCGGCTTCAGACGCAGGCGGCATCGGCGCTTACATCGGGGGATGTGCAAAGGAGCGCCACGACCAGATGCTGCCGGACCATCGGCAGTCCGTGACTGCCCGACGGCCCGCAGCCGGCATGACTCTCCGGTTGCAGCGGCCGCCTGTGAAGGGATGGAGGATCGTCGGGAAGACCAGCCCGTGCGAACCTCCGGAGCGCCCGAAAGGGCATGCCCCCTTTCACTTTTCACGGATCTTACGGGAGCGTTCGACCAGACGCTCCCTTTTCTTTTGGGCTCGCCAAAAGGTTCGGGCTGTTCAGGACTCCCGCCCGGGTGTATCATTGTCGAGTCCGCTTCCCCTCGGCGGCAGGACGAAGAAGAAAAGCCAGAAACCCACAACGGAGATCCGACATGCCTGATACACAAGCGATCCAAGCCCACTGGAAGACGACGCTCGTCATCCTGACCCTGAGCGCGGTTTTGATGTCGCTCAGCTACACGATGCTCATCCCCTTTCTGCCGATGTACCTCATCGAGGAGCTCGGCGTCGAGCAGTCGCGGGCGAATTTCTGGAGCGGTCTCGTCTTTTCGGTCTCCTTTCTGATTTCAGGCGTCATGGCCCCGATCTGGGGCGCCATGGCCGACAAACGCTCGCGCAAGCTCATGGCGCTGCGCGCCGCAATCCTCCTCGCCGTCTCCTATGCGCTGAGCGGCATCGTCCAGAACGAGTGGCAGCTGCTGGCCATGCGTTGCTTCCAGGGGTTCGCCTCTGGCCTCTGGCCCGCCTGCCTCGCGATCATGGCGAGCACCGTGCCGCGCGAGCGCATCGGCCTGGCCATGGGCATCATGCAGGGCGGAATGACTGCGGGCGGCGTTCTCGGGCCCTTCTTCGGCGGGGCGCTCGCAGAGCTCTTCTCGATGCGCATGACCTTCTTCATCGGTGGCGCCGCACTTGCCGTCATCACGCTCCTCATCCTATTCTTCATCCACGAGCCTCCGAGAAAGGAGCAGAAGAAGGCGGCCGCCGCGCGCGAGAAGACCAGCCTCCTCAAGATTCCCGTCGTGCAGCGCATGCTCCTGTGCGCGGGCGTCGTGCAACTCACGATCCTCCTGCAGCAGCCCGTCATGCCGATGTACATCGGCGAGCTCCAGGGCAGTATGGACCGCATCGTCTTCGTGACCGGCATCGTCTTCTCCGTGGTCGGCGTTTCGGGCGTGATCGCCTCGCCCCTCTGGGGCGTCATCGGCCAGAAGTGGGGATACCGCCCCGCGCTCTACACGGCGCTTGCGGGCACGGCCTGCTTCGGCATGATCCAGGCGATTCCCGACACGCTCGTGCCGTTCGCCGTCTGGCGCTTCATCGGCGGCCTCACCTTTGCGGGCATCTTCCCCGCCATCAACGCCGTCCTCACGATGAGCACGCCGCCCGAGGACCGCGGCCGCATCTTCGGCCTCTCCTACGCGGCACAGCAGGTCGGCAGCGTGATCGGCCCGCTCGTGGGCGGCGGCATGGCCATGTACCTGCCGCTCAAGTCCGTCATCTTCCTCGGCGGTTTCATTCTCCTGCCGCTTGTCATCTTCCTCTGGTACATGCGTCCGAAGAACGAGGAGAACTCGCACGGCAGTCCCGCCCAGCTGCGCTAGTCCCGCAGGGCATCGCTTTTGGGAGTAATTCGAAGCTGGTACGAGCTCGCGGCTTCTCCGCGCGGTGCTGTCATTTTGAGTGTTTTCAGCAGACGGGTCCCCAAATACGGCCTGAGGTTCGATACAATCGAACCATTAATACTGATTGCAAATTGTCAGGAACTGTCACGCCGTGAAGTCGTTTCCCTCGGAGCGTCGGCACTGGCCGGGCCGTTCGGGCAGATACAAATCGAATGGATACATTCATACTTGCTGCGCTGGCGCTTTTGGGCGCGCTTGCCGTCATCGACCTCTTCGTCGGCGTCTCCAATGACGCCGTCAACTTCCTCAATTCCGCCGTCGGCTCCCGCACGGCACCCTTCTGGGTGATCATGACGGTGGCCAGTCTGGGCGTCCTGCTCGGCGCCACCTTCTCCTCAGGCATGATGGAGGTCGCCCGCACAGGCGTTCTCGTGCCCGAGCACTTCACCTTCAAGGAAGTGATCATCGTCTTCACGGCCGTGATGGTCTGCGACGTCCTCCTGCTCAACACCTTCAACTCCCTCGGCCTTCCCACCTCCACGACCGTCTCGATCGTGTTCGAACTCTTCGGCGGCGCCACCGCGCTCGCCTGCTACAAGGTCTGGTCGAGCGGCGCGCCCATTGCGGATCTGGGGCTCTACCTCAACTCCGCCAAGGCGCTCGCCATGATCATGGCGATTCTCGTATCCGTCGTCGTGGCCTTCTTTGCGGGCCTCTTCGTGCAGTATCTGCTGCGTCTGATTTTCTCCTTCAACTACGAGCGCTACTACAAGCTCTTCGGCGGCATCTACGGCGGCGTCTCGCTCACGGCCGTCTTCTACTTCCTCGTGATCAAGGGCGCCAAGGGCGCGTCCTTCATGCAGCCCGAGTGGATCTCCTGGATCGGCGCCAACACGACCGAACTCCTGCTCGGCTGCTTCGCCATCCTGACCGTGCTCTTCCAGGCGCTCATCATGGCGCTGCGCATCAACATCTTCCCGATCATCATTCTCGCCGGCACGTTCTCGCTCGCCTTCGCCTTCGCGGGCAACGACCTCGTGAACTTCATCGGCGTGCCGCTCGCCGCGCTCTCCTCCTATGAGATCTGGTCCGCGGTCGAGGGCGCCGATCCGACGACCTTCACGATGGAGGGCCTGCGCCACAACCAAGGCACGCCGACCTACTTCCTGCTTGCCTCCGGCCTCGTGATGGTGCTCACGCTCTGGTTCTCCAAGAAGGCCCACCGCGTCATCCGCACCTCGATCAGCCTCGCCTCGTCCGCCCGCGGCGGCAAGGAGCAGTTCGGTTCCTCGCTTCCCGCCCGCGTCGTCGTGCGCTCCGCGATCCGCTTCAACAACCTCGCCCATCAGATCATTCCGGCCTCCGTCATCAAGAGCCTAGCCACGCGCTTCGAGAAGAAGAAGCTCGCGCCGGGCGAGGTCGAGCTGCCGTTCGACGAGATCCGCGCCAGCGTGAACCTCGTGCTCGCCGCCGCGCTCATCGCCTCGGCCACGAGCCTGAAGCTCCCGCTCTCGACCACGTACGTGACCTTCATGGTCGCCATGGGTTCGTCGCTCGCCGACGGCGCCTGGGACCGCGAGTCCGCCGTGTACCGTATCTCGGGCGTGCTCACCGTGATCTCCGGCTGGTTCATGACCGCCTTCACGGCCTTCACCGCCTGCGGCCTCATCTGCATGCTCTTCATCAGCTGGGGCGAGCCGCTTCAGCTCATCATGATGGTGCTCGCGCTCATCGTCGTCATCCGCACGAACTTCTTCGTCAAGGAAGAGGACGAGACGCCCGACCACGAGCGCATCGACCGCGGCGACAAGGCCAGCATCCGCGACCTGCTCACCGAAAGCGTCAACGACAACCTCAACGCCACGCTCACGCTCTACGCGCAGGGCCTTCAGGCCTTCCTTGACGAGGACGATCAGAAGCTGCGCGAGCTCAAGGGCGACGCCGCACAGCTCTTCGACTTCATCACGATGCGCCGCGGAGAGTACTACAACATGGCCCTTGAGGGCGGCGGCTCGCGCTCCGACCGCGACGCCCGCAACTTCTACTACCGCGCCTTCACGAGCATGAAGGAGGTGAGCCACTCCCTGCGCGACCAGATCGGCGTCGCACAGAACTACGTGGCCAACTCCCACTCGCCCTTCACGGGACGCATGCGCGACAACATCAAGACCCTCTCCAAGCGCCTGATCATGATCCGCGACAACTTCGTGCCGGCCAACTGCACGCAGGCCCTCGAGCTCATCGACGAGGCTCAGCGCGACTTCATGACCCAGATCGGGGAGGAGAAGATCTCGCTGCGCAAGTCCGAGCTCTACCTCGGCTACCTGCTCTTCGCCCGTGAGGTGCTCAACCGCTACATGATGGTGAAGCTCCTGCAGAGCGAACTCGAGGCGGGGCTTGCCGCCCAGCAGCAACAGCAGGCGGCCTTCGCCGTCGAGGACGACAAGGACGAGCCCCTGCAGCCCTCCGAGCGATGATCCGCATGAAGCCTCCTCTGCCCGCGCAGGGGAGGCCCGAGGAAGAAAAGGACCGTTCCGCAATCCGCGGGCCGGTCCTTTTTCCATTAATGCAGGACAGAATGTCCGGGGCCTCTCCGCAGGCCTCTGCGTCATTCTTTTCGTCACGCTCCTCCGTGTCGGGGTTCGACGGCGGCGACGCACGTGTAGCGGCGCTCGGGGAAGTCGAGCTCCCTGATGCGCACGCGCACGTCAAAGACGTCTGAGAGGAGATCCTCGGTCATGACGTCGCGGGTGTCGCCGAAGATGGGCGGCCTGTGCCTGGGAACGAGGAGCGTCTTCGTGGAGATCTCGAGCGCATGCGCGGGGAAGTGCGTGTTGATGACGGCGCCGAGACCCTGCTCGGTGAGACGCTCGATGACGTTGAGGACCACCATCTGGTTGCGGAAGTCGAGGTTCGATTCAGGCTCGTCGAGCACGAGGATTCTGGGTTCGGCCGCGAGCGCGCGGGCGATGAGCGCGAGCTGGAACTGCCCGCCCGAGACTTCGCTGCAGAGGCGCCCCGCGAGGTGCTCGATGCCGACCTCGGTCATGACGCGGTCGACCACCTCCCAGTCCGCGTCGGATGGCAGGCTGAAGGGGCCGATGTGCGCGCTGCGGCCGAGGACGACCATGTCGGCGAGCGTCATCGAGGCGAAGCCCGGGAGCTTCGCTTGAGGTACGTAGCCGATCGTGCGCCAGAAGTCGCGGGGCTTCCAGTTGGAGACGGGGCGGCCGTCGAGCGTCGCCTCGCCCTCCGTGAACTTGAGAAGGCCGAGCATGCAGCGCAGCAGCGTCGTCTTGCCCGCGCCATTGGGGCCGAGGATGCTCATGACGCCCGTGCCGTCGAAGCGGAAGTTGACGCCCGTGAGAACGGGTTCGCGGCCCGGCCAGGCGTAGCCGCCGTGGATCACTTCAAGGGACATGGCGCTACCCCGAGATGCCGCCCGTGCGGCGCAGAAGATAGATGAAGAACGGCGCACCCACGACGGCCGTGAGGATCGAGACGGGAATCTCGCTCTGCGTGGCGGTGCGCGCGACGGTGTCGATCACGAGCATGAAGAGGGCGCCCATGACCATCGAGGCGGGCAGCACGAAGCGGTTGTTCGCACCGAAGAGCATGCGTGCGGCGTGGGGGACGAGAAGGCCCACCCAGCCGATGAGGCCGCACATCGAGACGACCGAGGCCGTGATCATGGTGGCGGCGATGATGACGCCTGCGCGGATCCTGCGCACGGGTATGCCGAGGCTTGCGGCCTCGTCAGTCGGAAGGGTCGTCACGTTGAGGCGCCAGCGCAGGAGCCAGAGAACGAGCATGCCGAGGAGCACCATGGGCGTGCCCGCGAGCACGCTTGACTTGGTCGCGCCCGTGAGCGCCCCCATCATCCAGAAGGTGATGGACGGCAGCACGTCCTGCGGGTCGGCCGCGTACTTGACGAGGGAGACGAGAGCCGAGAAGAGGGCTCCGACGACCATGCCCGAGAGAATGATCATGAGGATCGAGCTCGTGTTGCGCACGCGGCTGATGACGATCACGAAGAAGACTGCGGAGAGGCCCGTCGCCAGGCTCATGAGCTGAATGCCCATGCCGTTCCAGCCCCAGAGGATGCCTAGGACGGCGCCGAACGAGGCGCCCGTGGCGACGCCGAGCGTGTCGGGCGCGGCGAGCGGATTCGCAAAGAGCGCCTGAAAGGCGGCGCCCGACATGGCGAGTCCCGCGCCCGCAATGATCGCGAGAAGCACGCGCGGCAGCCTCACGTTGAGAACGATGTTCTCCATCATGCGGTTCGTCTCGACGGAAAGCCAGCCGTCGGGCAGGAGCACGGCCATCACTTCGGTGCCCGTGAGACTGTAGCGGCCGAGGCACAGCGAGGCGACGGCCGTGACGGCGAGCAGCAGGGCGAGCGAGGCCATGACGAGGCGGAAGCGCCCCGCGGCCGCGCCTGCGGCCTGAGCGCTTCGCGCGCGTGCGGTGGAGACGTTCGACATGGATCAGCCGTTGCTGCGGGTGGCGACCGTGGCGCCGGTGCTCGCGCCTTCGCCCGGATTGAACATCATGTCGACGTCGGCGTCGGTGAGCGTCACGCCGAAGACGTCCTTGTACCAGGCCTTGACCTCCTTGGTGAGATCGATGTCGGCAAAGCGCGAGGGATAGACCTGCTTGGCAATCCAGAGCAGCGTGAGCGGCGTGTCGGCCGAAGGCGTGTAGCTGCGGTAGATGCCGAGCGGGAGCTTGTAGACGCGCTTGTCCTTGACGGCCTTCACGTCGGACCAGTCGTGGCCTGCCATCTTGTTATCAAAGAGGTCGGCGGGCGTGGCGGCCGTGAAGTTCGTGATGAAGACGACGTCGGGGTTCCAGGCGTAGATCTGCTCCATCGAGACGATGGCGTTGGCGTTGTCTGCCGTCACGGACTCGGCGACGTTCCTGGCGCCGACGGCGTCGCACCAGTACTGGCCGAAGAAGTTGCGCCCAGAAGTGACGATCTGGCGGGCGTCGTAGCGGAAGAGGAAGAGAACCTTGCTGCGCTCCTCGGGCCTGAGGTCCTTCGTGCGGTCGGCGACCATCTTCGCGATGGCCTTCGAGCGGCTGTCGATCAGGTCGCCCTTGCCCTTGTGCTCGGGCCAGATCTCGGAGAGGCTCTTCATCCACTGGGCGTGCGTCTCGATGATGTCGTAGTGCCACTTGCTCGGGCTGATGCCGAAGGCGGGAATGCCCGCGTTGCGGACCGCGTCGAGCGTGCGCTTGTCGGGCGCGTTGACGAGGACGAGGTCGGGCCTGAGGGCCATCAGGGCCTCGACGTTGAGGCTCGCGCCCTGCATGAAGGAGGTGTCGGCCTTGAGGACGTCGGGATAGAGCTTGCCGAGGAGCCCGCTCTTGGCGGCCGAGTAGGAGGCGGGATGCATGCCCACCACGGTCTTGCCGTCGTTGAGGAAGACGGTCACGGCGGAGGCGAGCGGAAGGATGTTCGTGACGACCACGCGGTTGACGTGGTCGGGGATCTCGACGCTGGTGCCGTTGTCGTCGACGACGGTGCGTGCGGCCGCGGAGGTCGCGGCCAGGGCGAGTGCGCCGCAGACGAGGGCGCATTGCTTCAGATTGAAGGTCATTTTGCAGTGTCCAGCAGATTGCCGACGAGTGCGTCGAACGGGGCGCGCTCGAGAATGTTCACGATCCCGCTCCTGTACATGCGGCCCGAGCAGGCCTCGTGCGGGAAGGCGATGGTGCGCCCGACGCGGGCCTCCTCGGCGATGATGTCGAAGAGCGGGTCGGCGGCGAGCACCTCCGTGCCGCCGAGCATGGCGCGCAGGAGGTCCTCGGAAAGGTTCGAGGAGAGAATGGGCGCCTCGATGCCGAGGGACGGCAGGGGCGAGAGCGCCCTGCAGCTTCCGGGCTGCTCGAGGTTGACGGCCGCGGCCGTGCAGGCGGCGGCAAGCGGCTCTCCGAGCACGGCCGTGCGGGTGCCGCCCGCATCCGCGCCGAGGAAGTCGGCGGCGGGCACGCTGCAGCGGTTCTTCGCGGCCCATTCGACGGCCGCGTGCCAGCGGGGAGCAAGTCCGCCCACGGGCAGGCCGCAGACGTAGGGCGTGCCGAAGCAGCGCTCGAAGCACTGCGCGAGCGGAAGCCCGGACGAGCTCACGACGACGTTGACGCGCGCGGCCGCGGTGTTGGCGAGGGATTCGAGCTTGTCGCCCATCGCCCAGCAGGCGTTGATCGTGTAGCCTGCGCGTGCGGCGGCGGCCCTGAGGGACTCGAGCATGCCGCCTGTCGAGAAGTCGAGAGGCGTCGCGCCCAGAAGGTTGATGCCGAAGGACCCCGCGCGGGCGCCGTTGGGAACGACGAAGCGGCGCGAGAGTTCGATCCAGGCCTGTGCGCAGCCCACGCTGTAGGCGCGCATGGAGTTGGTCTGGACGGCGAAGGACGGAATGCGGGTGCGGCTTTCGACGAGGCGGGCGATCCCCTTGAGGTCGACGCCAGTCATCATGGGAATGGGCGTGCCGGCGATGGCGACGAAGGCGGGCGTGAGCTTGCGGGCTGCGTCGACGATGTCGTCGATGATGCGGCTGTCGTTGCCGAGCACGGCGTCCATCTCGGTGAGCGCCGAGATGAAGACGGCCGAGGGCATCGTGTTCCAGCGGGGCTCGTCGTGCGTGGTGTAGGTCGAGTTGCAGCCCGAGGCGTCGTGGATGACGGTCATGCCGCCGAGTTCATAGAGGGCGCTTGCGACGCCCGAGCAGTCGGCCGTGTAGGTCGACATGGAGCTTTGCGTGTAGTCTAACAACATCCGTTGCACCCGTATCCCTTGACGCTGATGATGCGGTCGACGTCGACGGGCTCGCGTGCCGCAGCCGCAAGCGCGAGCGCGAGGCTTCTCACGCCGCCGTGACCCCACCAGGGGCCGCCCTCGATCATGTTGAGCATGTGGGTCGCCCCGGTGAAGAAGGCGGCCTTCTGGCCGATGGCCACGATGTCGTCGCGCTTTTCGGCGGGCGTCGCGAAGCGCATCTCGGGCACCGTCGTCGGATGCACGAGAATGCCGGGCGCCTTCTTGCGAAGAATCTCGAAGTCGGTCTTGTCCGCAGGCAGGAAGCTGTCGCAGTAGAGGTCCGTGACGCGGATGCCCGACTCGACGAGGCGGCGTGCGAGCGCCACGGGGCGCGTCGTCGCCGTCTGGCAGATCGCCACGGGACGGCCCGCGAGCGCGTCGGCCGCTTGCGCGAGCGCGGTCCTGGCGGCGGACTTCTCGGCCGTGGTGTCCCAGAGCGGAATGCCCGTGAGTTCGGCGAGCGTTCCGAGCGAGTCGTCGATGCGGTGCTCGTTGTAGTCGAGCAGCAGCTGAAGGTGGCGCATGCCGTGGCGCTCGGCGAGGAACCTGCCCGCCTGAAGGGCCGCGGGATTGACCGTCACGACCCAGCGCGCATGCGCCATGCGGCGGTATTCCTCGTAGGTCGTCATGCCCGGGAGCTCGAAGAACGGGACGCCCGCCGCGTGTGCGGCGCGCGCGAAGTCACTCTCGGGGCCGAAGGCCTCGAGGGAGCCCGCCACAAGCAGGCCGCCCTTGGGAAGGTCGGCGGGCCTGAGGCCGTGGTAGAGCTGCCTGCGCATCTTGTTGTCGGGCGGCATCTCGCTCTTGCGGAGCGTGGGCGTCATGTAGCAGTCGGTGAAGACGACGTCGGGGAAGGCCTCGGAGAGCTTCCTGTAGGCCCAGCCGAGGTCGGCGCCCGAGAAGTGGTGCAGGCAGCTCGAGTAGACGAGGACTGCGGGCGGAAGCTTCGGGAGACGCTCGAGGATGTGCGTGACGCCCTCGATGATCGTGTCCTCAAGCTGGCCGTCGCGCAGGTGCTCCTCGGTCACGGTGATCGTGGAGAAGCGGCGCTGCAGGCCGAGTTCGGCTGCGCTGAGTACGACGCCCCTGAGGCAGCCCTGGGCGCAGACGAAGATCTCGTGGCATTCGGGCACGAGCATGCCCACGTGCACGATGGTCCAGGGGCCGCGCGTGGGCGGCGAGTATTCGAGGCCCTGCCTGAAGGGCACGGGCCAGTGCGCCTCGGAGAGCTTCGCCGTGGGTGCGGGAAGCACGCGTTCGGGCGTGTGTGCGAAGAGTCGGAGCATGGGCGGGCCTCAGAACGTGAAGCCGCCGCGGGCGGGCTCGGGTCTGGTGGCGGCGCAAGCCTCGACGAGATGGCGGGCAAGCTCGCGATAGCGGTCGGCCATGCCGGACGATGGCGCGTGCTCAAGGACGGTGAGTCCGAGAGCGTCCGCCTCCTGCACTTCGGCCGAGCGGGGCAGGCGGCCCACGATCGTCGTGTTGAGGTCGCAGGCGAGCTCCTCGACCTTCTCGGCCTCGCGGGGCACGTCGCGGGCGTTGAGGATGATGCCGCCGAGGCGGGCGTAGCCTCGCTCGGCGAAGGTCTCGACGGCCGTGGCGATGTTGGCGGCCGCATGAATGGCCATGTTCTCGCCCGAGGTGATGATGAAGACGTTCCTGGCCCAGCCGTCGCGGATGGGCATCGCGAAGCCGCCGCAGACGACGTCGCCGAGCACGTCGAAGATCACGACGTCGGGACGAAGGATGTTGAAGGCGTCCTGGGCCCGGAGGGCCTCGAAGGCGGCGATGATGCCGCGGCCCGCGCAGCCCACGCCTGGACGGGGACCACCCGCCTCGACGCAGAGGACGCCGCCCTTGCCCTCGACCACCATGTCATCGAGCCTGAGCTCGGACTTGTGCTTCGTGCGCAGGAGCGAGAGCACGGTCTCGATCTTCGCGCCGCCGCGCAGGAGCGCGGTCGAGTCGGCCTTCGGGTCGCAGCCGACGAGCATCACCCTGCGGCCGTCCTGCGCAAGCGCGAGCGCCACGTTCGCAGCCGTGGTGGACTTGCCGATGCCGCCCTTGCCGTAGATCGCAAGGCAGGTCATCGGGTGCCGGGAAAGGGGCTTGCGGTCGTAGTCGAAGAAAACCGTGTCAAGCGTCGGTGAGTCGAGCGTGGGCATGTGGAGGTCGTCCCGGTGGAGTGTTGGTTCGTGTTTTGCGCCAGTTTCGCGGCGCTTCGGGCCGGCAGCAGGCTGTCTGTCCGAAGCCTGCTGTCTGAAAGGGAAAGGCTATTCGAGGACGTGGCGGCCGTGGGCGTCCTTCTTCATGATGCGCTCCTGCTCGCGCTTCCAGTCCTTCTTGCTCTGGTCGGCGCGCTTTTCATATTCGCGCATGCCTCGTGCGAGCGCGACCGTCACCTTGACGCGGCCGCGGGTGAAGTGCAGGTCGAGCGGCACGAGCGTGTAGCCCGCGCGCTCCGTCTTGCCGATGAGCTTCATGATCTCGCGGCGGTGCATGAGGAGCTTTCGCGTGCGGTTCGACTCAAGCGTCACGTGCGTGCAGGCCTGGTCCGCAGGCGTCATGTGGGCGTTGCAGAGGAAGAGCTCGCCGTCGCGCACGTAGATGTGCGCGAGGTTGATCTGGGCGCGGGAGGCGCGAACGCTCTTGACTTCCCAGCCCTGGAGCACGATGCCGGCCTCGAACTTTTCTTCGATCGCATAGTCGTGGCGGGCGCGCTTGTTCTGAATGAGTGCCATGATGTTTCTCTTGTTCTCTTGTATTGCGTTCTTTTGATTCTTGTCGTCCTGCTTCCGTACGGTCGGCGTCCGTTTCGTGCAAACTGCACGGCAATCTTGTATTGTAAGGCTTTTTACGCGGCTCCGAAGCCCTTCGGACACGGCCGCGGACGGCTTTTCGAAAGGGGGGATCATGCGTGTGGAAGTGTTGTTCGTGAATGAGGCGGGCGTGATGGCCGAAACGGTCGAAGCGCCCGATGGCGCCGCGGCTTCCGAGGTCCTCGGACTAGCGGGCGCATCGCTGCCTGCGGGGGCGGGGCTCGCTGTCTTCGGCCGCCGCATCGAGCCTTCGACGAAGCTTCACGAGGGCGATCGGCTCGAGGTCGCGGGCGCGCTCGTCTGTGATCCCAAGAAGGTTCGCCGCGCACGCGCCGAAAGCCAGGGCGACGTGCGCGTCGTCACCTGCGGCCGCCACGGCGGGCGCAGGCGCCTCGCCAAGACTGCGCAGTAGTCTGCAGCCGGCTTGTGTGCGGCACGGAAAATGCAGAAAGGGGGCCTTGGCGGACAACCTCAGGGCAAACCCTTTGTTACAATGGTAAATTGCTGCAAACAATTCCGGACGCATCCCCACTCAGTCCGGACGCGGAACGGCCGCTCCCCCGACCGTCCGTGCAGGGGTGCGGATTCCGCCGCCCCTGAAGCTGCGCCTCCTGAAACAAAAAGACCGAGAAGGAAAACCACAAAACATGAACTGGCTCAATGACATCATCGGCGTGATCAACAATTATCTTTGGTCCTACGTCCTCATCGTGATGCTGATCGGCATCGGCCTCTGGTTCACGGTCCGCACGCGCTTCGTGCAGATCCGCTGCAT
The DNA here is from genome assembly GCF_000297775.1 of Sutterella wadsworthensis 2_1_59BFAA. GTDB lineage: Bacteria > Pseudomonadota > Gammaproteobacteria > Burkholderiales > Burkholderiaceae_F > Sutterella > Sutterella wadsworthensis_A. The sequence goes on along the minus strand of NZ_JH815513.1, from coordinate 52,837 downwards.
TCCCGAAATGTTCCGCCTGATGACCGAGGGCGCGGGCGCCAAGCCGCGCGAGGGCCACATCTCGACCTTCCAGGCCTTCTGCGTCTCCACCGCCTCCCGCGTGGGTGTGGGCAACATCGCCGGCATCGCCATCGCGGTCGCCACGGGCGGCCCCGGCGCCGTCTTCTGGATGTGGGTGATCGCCACGATCGGCGCCGCGTCGGGCTTCGTCGAGTCCACGCTCGCCCAGATCTACAAGGCCCCGCGCAAGGGCGGCGGCTTCGTGGGCGGTCCCGCCTACTACATCGGCAACGTGATCGGCTCCTCCTTCTTCGCGAGCGTCTTCGCGGTGCTCCTCGCCGTTACCTACGGCCTCATCTTCAACTCCGTCCAGGCCAACACCATCAGCCTCTCGATGCAGACCTCGTTCGACTTCGACACGCAGATGACGGGCCTTGCGATCGCGGGCTTCACGGCCCTCGTGATCTTCGGCGGCCTCACCCGCATCGCCAAGGTCGTGGGCGTGATGGTTCCCGTCATGGCCGGCGCCTACATCCTCGTCGCGCTCGCCGTCACGGCGCTCAACATCACGATGGTGCCCGAAGTGCTCGTCACGATCGTGCGCTGCGCCTTCGACTTCGACGCCGTCCTCGGCGCGGGTTTCGGCATGGCCCTCATGACCGGCATCAAGCGCGGCCTCTTCTCGAACGAGGCCGGCATGGGTGCGGTCCCCAATGCCGCCGCCACGGCCGACGCCACCCACCCCGCCAAGCAGGGCCTCGTGCAGGCGCTCGGCGTCTACTTCGACACGCTCGTCGTGTGCACGGCCTCCGCCATGCTCGTGCTGCTCACCCCGGGCTGGGCCGACTCCGGCAAGACCGGCATCGAGCTCATCCAGCAGACGCTCACGGGCCAGCTCGGCACCTGGACGAACGCCTTCATGAGCGTCACGGTCCTTTTCTTCGCCTTCAGCTCGATCATCGGCAACTACTTCTACGGCGAAATCAACATGGACTTCATCAGCCGTCATCCGGCCGCGCTCTGGATCTACCGCGCCTTCGTCGTGATGATGGTCTACCTCGGCTCCGTCGCCTCGCTCGGCCTCGTCTGGAACCTCGCCGACCTCTTCATGGCCCTCATGGCCATCGTCAATCTGGTTGCCATCGCGATCCTCGGCAAGTACGCCTTCATCGCGCTCGACGACTACGTCAGCCAGAAGAAGCGCGGCATCCTCAACCCGGAATTCGATCCGAGCGTCATGCCGAACCACCGCGGCATCCTCTGCTGGCCGCGCCACAAGGAAGAGGAGATCGAACAGTGCTGATGCCGGCCTGATTGATCCTGTTCCGACACTCTGAAAACGCCCGTCACGCGCCGAGATGCGCTGACGGGCTTTTTCGTGCCCGAAGACGGCGGAGAGGGGATGGTGGGGGACGGTGGTGAGCATCACCTTGGTATTACCTCTCGAGAGGTATTTTCGTGCGGAAGGCTGTGGGACAGGGTATCCGGCGGTCATTGGGAATAACCCTCCACCATCACCTCGGAAGGGTTTAAGAAAGGCTTAAGCAAACTTAAAATTTTGAAAAAGACGAGGACCTCGCCAGACCCCGCGCGACGGCCTTGTCACAGGAGAACAACATGCATAAACAGCTCACCCCCGTCGCCGCCGCGCTTGCGCTTCTCGGTCTTCTCGCGGGCGCTCCCGCCCAGGCGGCCGACAATCAGTGCGCAGCCTGCCACGCCAACGTCGCCAAGGATCATGCGGGCGCCGCCCACAAGGATCTCGCCTGCACGACGTGTCACACCGGCACCGAAGCGCATCTCAAGGACATGAAGAAGCGTCCGGCCGTCAACATGGACCCGGCCCAGTGCGGCGCCTGCCACCAGCAGCAGTACAAGTCCGCCTTCATGACGTCCGACCGTCCCGCCCGCCAGTCGAAGAAGGCGGCCGGCGGTCCTGCACCCGACCCGTTCTTTGACCGCGCGCTCGGCGGCCACGGCTTCACGAAGGAGCACGACCTTCCGCGCGCCCACACGTTCATGGCGATCGACCAGTTCATCGTCGACCGTGCGTTCGGTGGCCGCTTCGAGCCCAAGGACGGCTGGCTCTACACGACGCTTGAGGGCGGCAAGTCCTACAAGGCCTGGGACGTCCTCAAGGACAACTATCCCGACAACAACGAGCAGAAGGCCCACAAGCCGGGCACGGCCGCTGCCGCCAACGGCGTGTGCTGGTCCTGCAAGTCGACCGACCTGATGCTCGACTGGGCCTACATGGGCGACAAGGCCGAGGGCGCGAAGTTCCACCGCGGCTCCAACCCCGTTGACGTCGTTCGGAACGTCCAGCACGGCATGAACTGCAACTTCTGCCACGACCCGCACAGCGCCAAGCCGCGCATCATGCGCGACGCCCTGATCGACGCGATGACGCGCGAAGGCAAGATGAACGTCTACAAGGACTTCGCGGCCCGCCAGGCCAAGCTTGAGGTCAAGGACGTCGGCGTCCGCGGCTTCGACCGCAAGGTCGCCATGCTCGACCGCGCCGACTCCCGCCTGATGTGCGCCCAGTGCCACGTCGAATACGTCTGCAACCCCGGCATGAACGTCAAGACGGGCGAGAAGGTCGGCTTCGACAGCCGTCTCACGAACCTCTTCCCATGGGTCAACGCCGACCAGATCGAGGCCTACTACGATGAAGTCGGCTTCCGCGACTTCAAGCACAACCTCACCGGCGCGACGCTCGTCAAGATGCAGCATCCCGACGCCGAAACGTACTTCGGCTCGAAGCACGACAAGGCCGGCGCCGACTGCGCTTCCTGCCACATGCCCAAGGTGAAGGACGAAAACGGCAAGACCTACACGATGCACTGGGCCACCTCGCCCAAGCACTACGTGAAGGAGACCTGCCTCTCCTGCCACAAGGACAAGAACGAGAAGCAGATGGTCGCCGCGATCGACGCGATGAAGGGCCACTTCGACGGCAAGGTCCGCGAAGCCGAATCCCGCATGAACGACATGTTCAACGCGTTTGAACTCGCCAAGACCGTCGGCGTGTCCGAAGAGGTCCTCGCCAAGGCCCGCAAGCTCCACGAATCCGCTCACATCAACTGGGAATACTGGACTGCCGCCAACGGTGCGTACTTCCACAACCACGACATGGCCGTGCGCAGCCTCGCCAAGTCTGCCAAGGCAGCCTCCGACGCCACCGCGCTGCTGAGGAAGGCCATTGACGAAAAGGCCGCTACCAAGAAGTAATCCGCCTCGGGCTCCCTTCGGGGCCCGGCGATGATCCGACGAAACGGGCGTCTCCTCGCGGAGCCGCCCGTTTCATATATAGTGATGGGACAAACACGACCTGCGCTCCGAGCGCAGGCAGACGAACAACGCCTCCGGAACGAACGCACATGTCCGACGAAATCCTTCTCTATCTCATCCTCCTTCTGATGCTCGTCCTGGCCGTCGGAGCGCTCGTGCCGTCGCTCCTTCGCGTGGGCAGGGAGGAGGCGAGCGTCGAGCGCGAGGACAAGGCCTACGGCTCGGCCGTGACCGAGGCGCTGAGGCGACAGCGCGCCCAGCTCGACGAGGACTTGAAGTCGGGCGCCGTGAGTGCGGAGCAGTACGAGATTCTCGCCGACGATCTTCGCCGCCGCGCGCTCGAGGAACACGACGCGGTCTTCCACGATCCCAACGACGGCGCAGGCCGCCGTGCGGGCAGCTTCTCGGGCCCCGTCGTGACGGCCGCCGTGGTGGCGGGCGTCACTGCGGTTTCGGTCGGCCTCTATGCCGTGAACGGCGCGCCCGAGCTCATCGGGCTTGAGAAGGCCCAGGCGGTCTACGACGGACGCGCCGATACGCCCTCGATCGAGCGCTACCTCGAGTCGAGCCCGAAGGACGGCCGCGCCTGGGTGCTGCTTGCGCGCCGTCATGTCGACGAGGAGAACTTCCCGAAGGCGGCCGAGGCCTACCGCAGGGGACGCGTCGCGAACGCCAAGGTGAAGGCCGATCCGGCCGTGATGCTCGAACTCGCCGCCACGCTTCTCACGATCGGCGGTCCCGACAGCATGCGCGAGGCCCAGCCTCTGGCGCAGGGCGCCGTCGAAGGACGGCCCGGCGACATGAAGGCCGTCGAGATCCTGACCGTTGCGGCCTCCGCCAACGAGGACTGGCGTACGGCGGCCGAAAGCCTCTCGCTTCTCATGAGTACCATGAATCCCGACACGCCCGAGTACGTCCAGTACGAGATGACGCTCAAGCGCCTGCGCGAGCTCGCGGCCTCGCAAAAGACGCCGCTTCCTTCGACTTCCCGCTGAGCTTCACCTGAATTCCGACTGAAGTCCGACTGAGCGCGGGCGGTTGGACGAGGGTAGAATTTTCTGGTCGGAGCCCGTTCTCTGGCAATGTAGCTTCTCAAGCCCCCCTCGTAACCGACAAGAAGGAATTTTTCAATGAATATCCGCAAGGCCTTTCTGCTCAAGGCCGTTCCCGCCGCCTGCGCACTCTTCGCGGCAGGAACGATTTTCGCCGCCGACCGCGCCGATCTGATGGGCTACGTGCCCGGCGCCGAGGTCATGAAGGTCGACGTGACCGACGGCCGCATCGACACGATATCGGGCATCATCTACAGTCAGATCAAGTCCCAGCGCTCGATCCGTCAGCTGCGCATGACGGTGATGACGCCGCGCACGAAGGCGAGGAAGCCCGCCGTGGTCTACTTCCCCGGCGGAGGCTTCACCTCCGCCGACCACGAGAAGTTCATCGAGATGCGCCATGCGCTCGCCCGCGCGGGTTTCGTCGTGGCCGCAGCCGAATACCGCACCGTGCCCGTCAAGTTCCCGGCGCTCGTCGAGGACGGCAAGGCCGCCGTGCGCTACCTGCGCGCGCATGCCGATGAGTACGGGATCGATCCCGAGCGCATCGGCGTCATCGGCGACTCCGCGGGCGGCGACCTCGTGCAGATGCTCGGCGCCACGAACGGCGAGAAGGCGTTCGACAAGGGCGACTTCACGAACGTCTCCTCCGACGTGCAGGCCGTCTGCACGATCTACGGCATCTCGGACCTGACCTCCATCGGCGAGGGACTCGATCCGGCTCAGGCCAAGGTCCACGCCTCGCCCGCCGTGACCGAGGCGCTCCTCGTGCACGGTCCCGCCTTCGGCAAGTCTCCCGGCGGGAGCATTCTCTCCGACCGCGAGAAGGCCATGAACGCAAGCTCGCTCGGCCACATCGACGGCAGCGAGCCGCCGTTTCTCATCATGCACGGCTCGGGCGACCGCCTCGTGAGCCCGATGCAGAGCGCACATCTCGCTCAGGCTCTCAGGAAGGCCGGCACCGACGTCGAGTACGTCCTCGTCGAGGGCGCAGGCCACGGAGATCTGCCCTGGTTCCAGAAGCCCGTCATCGAGCGTGTCGTGAAATTCTTCGAAAAGAGGCTTGGCAGTCCCGCAAAGGATGCCGCTGAGGGCAACAACCTCTGACGGCCCACCCCGCAGTCGATTTCAATGGCCCGCACGAGCCCTGCTCTCTGCGGGCCTTTTTGCGTCCGGGAGGAAGAAAAATTTATTTTACGTGTCGTAGAAAAACATATTGACAGTCGAATATAAAAAATTCTATAATGTGCTCAATCGATGAAAGTACTGCTCTGTAACGACATTGAACGTTAAGAAGGTAGGCTGGTCTTGATGCTGGACAACATTTTTCTATATATAGGAAATTATCCGGCTCTGAAGGACCGCCGGCCCTGCAGGTGCTTTAGGCGATGAGAACCCCCGCGTCCTTTCGAATGACAGCCCCGGTTTCGGAGGACGTGAACCAGACTCTTAAGGAGAGCACAATGAATCAACAGGAAAAGGCCGAGCGCTTCACCGAGCTCATGACGCGCTTCACGTCCGTGCTGGGCAAGATTCTCCCGGACGACGTCGCCACCCGCCTTGCCGAACTTCGCAAGGAGCAGACTTCCGACATCTCCCGCATCGTGTATGACGCGATGTTCGACGACCTTGCCGCCGCCCGCCGCCTCAATGTCCCGCTCTGTCAGGACACGGGCGTCATCCAGTACTACATCGAGGTGGGTGCCAACTTCCCGCTTCTTTCCGAAATGCGCGCCTGCCTTGACGAGGCCGTCCGCCGCGCCACGATCGAGGCGCCGCTTCGCCAGAACGCCGTCCAGATCTTCGACGAGCGCAACACGGGCAACAACACGGGCGTTCGCGTGCCCTGGATCGACTGGGAGATCATTCCCGACTCCGACAGCTGCCTCATTCACGGCTACATGGCCGGCGGCGGCTGCTCGCTGCCCGGCGCCGCCAAGGTGCTGATGCCCGCCGAAGGCTACATGGGCATCGTGAAGTTCATCTTCGACGTGATCTGCGATCGCGGCGTCAACGCCTGCCCGCCGCTCCTCGTGGGCATCGGCATCGCCGGGAGCGTCGAGGTTGCGGCCGAGCTTTCCAAGAAGGCCCTGATGCGTCCCGTGGGCTCGAAGAACGCCAACGAGATCGGCGCCGACTTCGAGAAGATGATCGAGGAAGGCCTCAACAAGATCAACATCGGTCCGGGCGGCCTGACGGGGACGAAGTCCGTGATGGGCGTCAACGTCGAACAGGCCGCGCGCCATCCGTCCTGCCTTGCCGTGGGCGTTTCCACGGGCTGCTGGGGCCACCGCCGCGCCACGATCCGCATCAATGCGGACATGAGCTACGAAATGATCAGCCACAAGGGCATGACGCTCTGATTTGGGAGAACAGCAAAATGACGAAGAAAGTTCTGACGACGCCGGTTTCCGACGCCGACATCGAGTCCCTGAAGATCGGCGACGTGTTCTATCTCTCCGGCGCCCTCATCACGAGCCGCGACATGGTTCACTTCCGCCATGTCGAGGAAGGCATGGACCTTCCGTACGACCTCGCCGGCAAGGCCATCTTCCACGCCGGTCCCATCATGGTTCCCGACGACAAGAGCCGCTCCGGCTTCCGCGTCGTCTCCATCGGCCCGACGACCTCCATGCGCATGGAGAAGTACGAGCGCGAATTCCTCAGGAAAACGGGCGTGAAGATCGTCGTCGGCAAGGGCGGCATGGGTCCCGAGACTGCTGCCGGCTGTCAGGAAAGCAAGGCCGTGCACTGCGTCTTCCCGGGCGGCTGCGCCGTGCTCGCCGCCGAATGCGTCGAGGAGGTCGAGGAGCGCCACTGGCCCGAACTCGGCCAGCCCGAGTCCATGTGGGTCATGCGCGTCAAGGAGTTCGGTCCGCTCATCGTCTCGATCGACGCCCATGGTGGCAATCTCTTCGAGAAGAACAAGGCCGAGTTCAACAGGCTCAAGGAGCCGATCGTCGAGGAGATCTGCAGCAAGGTGAACTACCGCCATTGATGACTGCAGTGGCCGGGCCCGGTCCGACCGGGCCGTTCCTCGGAAAAGGAAGCTGAAGAAGCCCCAGAAGCAAAAAGGCCCTGCGGACCGATGTGGTCCGCAGGGCCTTTTTCCCCTGTGTTCGGTCGCGGGGCTTCCGTAGGAGTCCCCGCGAATTGATCGGAAGGTCGATGGGCCTGAAGATCAGAAGCGGAAGTCGCGTTCGCCGTCGGCGATGCGGATCAGGCGCTTTTCGCTGGCGATGCGGATCTTCTCGTGCGGGATCTTCGGGAGTTCGTTGGCGATGACGCGCTCGCCGGCCTCGCGGGTTTCCTTCGAGGCGTAGTCGCACATGTACTCCTTCATCGTCATGATGGCGTTGGCCTGGCAGTACGTGGCGATGCTGCCGTCCTTGGCCCATTCCATGAAGCGGTCGCCCGTGCGGCCGGCGCGGTAGCAGGCCGTGCAGAAGGACGGAAGGTAGTGGTTCTCGAGGAGCCAGCGGACGATTTCGTCGAGCGAGCGGCGGTCGTTCGTCTCGAACTGTTCGGTCTTCTCCTCCATCTCCTGGACGGAGCGGATGGCGTAGCCGCCCACGGACGTGCGGGAGCCGCCGGAGATCTGGGAGATGCCGAGCTTGAGGGCTTCGGTGCGGATGCGCTGGCCTTCGCGGGTCGACATGATCATGCCGGTGTAGGGCACGGCCATGCGGATGAGCGCGACGATCTTGAGGAAGAGGTCGTCGGGCACGGCGTTCTCGAAGGAGGCCGGATCGATGTCGTCGGCCGGGCAGATGCGCGGCACGGAGATCGTGTGCGGACCGACGCCCCAGACGGCTTCAAGATGCTCGGCGTGCATGAGCAGGCCGACGAAGTCGTAGCGGCAGAGATCAAGCCCGAAGAGCACGCCGAGACCCACGTCGTCGATGCCGCCTTCCATGGCGCGGTCGTGCGCCTCGGTGTGGTAGGCGTAGTCGGACTTCGGTCCCTTCGGATGCAGCTCCTCGTAAGCCTTGCGGTTGTAGGTCTCCTGGAAGAGCTGGTAGGTGCCGATCTCGGCCTCGTGAAGCTTGCGGTAGTTCTCGACCGTCGTGGCGGCGATGTTCACGTTGAGGCGGCGGATGGCGCCGTTCTTGTGCTTGATCGAGTAGATGGTCTTGATGGACTCGAGGATGTACTCGATCGGATTGTGCTTGGGGTGCTCGCCCGCCTCAAGGAGCAGGCGCTTGTGGCCGAGGTCCTGGAGCGCGATCACCTCGTTGCGGATCTCCTCCTGCGTGAGCTTCTTGCGCACGATGCTCTTGTTCTTGGCATGGTACGGGCAGTACGTGCAGGTGTTGACGCAGTAGTTCGAGAGGTAGAGCGGCGCGAAGAGCACGATGCGGCTGCCGTAGATGTGCTCCTTCACCTTGATGGCGGTCTCGAAGATCCTGTCGTTGACCTCCTTGACGTCGCAGGCGAGCAGCACGGCGGCTTCGCGGTGGGTCAGGCCCTTGAACTGGGCGGCCTTGTCAAGGATGCTCATGAGCAGCGGAACGTCCGACTTGTGCTCTTCGGCGTAGGCGAGCGTGTCGCGGATTTCCTGATCGTTGATGAACTCTTCCGCTACGCGGGACTTGGGGTCGTAAATGGCCATTTTTTTCTCGTCGAGTTGACTGGGGTCTTGTGGGATGTGCACTCCGCCTCAAAAGCAAAACGGCCGATCAGATGTCCTCTGAATCGGCCGTGTTGCTTGTGTTTCGGAGAGTTGCAGGCTGGGTGTCTCAGGCCGTGCCTGCCGTGTTGGAAAGTATTTTGCCTTATGCTTTTTATTTTGTAAAATGCAAATATTGCACGGCAGATTGCGGAAAATGAAATTATCGGTGAGGTCCGGAAGGAGGATGAAATGGAACTGAAGGCAAGGTCGATCAAGCTCTTTTGCGCGGTGGTGGAGACGGGTTCGCTCCTCTCGGCCGCGAACCAGAACGCGATGAGCGCGCCCGCGGCGAGCAGGGCGGTGAGCCAGCTCGAGGACAGGCTCGGCTGCAGGCTCTTCGACCGCTCGACGAAGAACCTGACGCTCACGGAGGACGGCAAGGCGTTCTATCGCGTGGCGAAGGAGTCGATGCGCGCCTGGCACATGCTCGAGGACTTTCCGAAGCAGAGGGCCTCGACGAAGAAGCAGCTGCGCATTGCCGTGCTCGCCCGCCACTGCAGCAACGTGATCATTCCCGCAGTGGCGAAGATCCTCAAGGCCCACGAGGAGACGCTGAGGATCACGATGGACGTGCACCAGAGCCGCGACATCTACTACTCTAAGTTCTCGCATCCCTTCGACGTGGGCTTCGGCACGCTGCTCAGCAGTCACGACGACCTGCAGAAGGAGGCGATCGCGCACCTGCCCTTCAGGCTGGTGGTTCCGAAGACCAATCCCCTGAGCCGGATGGAGAAGGTGAGGCTCGAGGACTATGCGCACGAGAACTTCATCCTGCTTTCCGCCGACAAGCTTGAGCGCGAGTACATCAGGAGCCTGCATCCCGCGCTCACGCCCGACAGGATCGTGGCTGAACTCTCCTCGACGCAGGTGGCGCTGAGGTTCGTCAAGCGCGGCATCGGCGTGCACATCACGGACGAGCTCGCGGCGATGAGCGTCTCGGACGACTGCGCGGCGGTCCCCCTCGAGAACCCGCTCACGATTCCCTTCTACGTCTTCTGGCCTGTCACCTCGGAGAGCCTCTGGCCCGAAATCAGGCAGTGCATCGCCGAGATCGCGGGCAGCATCCGCGCGGCGGGCATCCCGCTCACGGAGGCGGGCGAGAGCTATCTGAAGGCCTGATGAGGTCCTGGGTCGAACGGCGGCCGAAGGGAAGCGGAAAGGAAAAATCCCACGGCCGGCAGCGGCGCGCGGGATTTTTTTCAAGGCGTCGCGGGACGGTCGTCCCGCGGCGGAAGGCTCATCGGATCAGACCCAGCCCTTCCGGCGGAACTCCTTGAGCTTCGCGGCGAAGTACTTCATGTCGTCGGGCGTCGAGAGCGAGACGCGGCACCATTCGACGGTGGGCGGGAACGGGCGGCCGACGAGGATGTTCTCCGCCTTCATGCGGTCCTGGAAGGGCTTGAGCGGGGCCTTGAGGTTCATGAAGATGAAGTTCGTCTGGCTGTCGAGGTACTCGATGCCGAGTTCGTCGAGGGTCTTGCAGACGATCACGCGGGCGTCCTCGTTGGCCTTGCGGGAGTTCGGGATGAAGTCCTTGTCTTCGAGCTCGACGAGCGCGGCGGCGATGGCCGAGTTGTTGAGCATGATGTCGTAGGCGACCTGGGTGCGGACCTTGTTGACGACGGCAGGCGCGGCATAGGTGAAGCCGAGGCGCATGCCGGCCATGGCGAAGATCTTCGAGAAGGTCTTGAGCACGCACAGGTTTTCGAGCCCCTCGTCGACGAGCGTCTTGCAGGAGACGAAGGACGGATCGCGGACGTATTCGGCGTAGGCCTCGTCGATGACGAAGAAGACGTCGGCCGGACGAGAGCGGATCCAGTCGTGAAGGGCCTTCGAGTCGACGATGGTCGAGGTTGGGTTGTTCGGGTTGACGAAGTAGACGATGACGGGGCCGTTGATGCCCGCGACGGTCTTCTTCATGGCCTCAAGGTCGACGGACCACTTCGCGCCCATCGGCACGGTGACGACCTTGACGTTGTTCTTGCGGGCCGTGTCGGCGCCGTCGCTGTAGGTGAGTTCGGGACAGATGAGGCAGACGCCGGGACGGATGTGGGCCTCGATGCTCGCGCGGATCGATTCGGCGGAGCCGTGCGAGAGCATCACGTTCTCGGGCTTGCCGCCCATGAAGTCGGCGCAGGCCTTGCGGAGCCTTTCGGCTGCGACGAACGGGTAGCGGTTGGCGTCGGGCAGGGCTGCGATCGCGGCGTCGCGGGCGGCGGGCGTGAGGCCGAGCGGATTTTCGTTGAAGCAGAGCGCCATCGGCTTTTTGGCCGTGGGCGGCGTGAACTTGGGCAGGGCGGGCGCAGGCGCGGCCTGCGCGGAGCCGAGCATGAGGGAGCCCGCGCCAAGGGCGGCGGCTCCGAGGAAATTGCGGCGGTTCAGGGGCATGATGCTCTCCGGGTGTCTGTGACTGGGGCCGGTGCGCGGCACCGGCGTTTCAGTCATTGTGACTCGAACGAAGGCTCTTGATGTCTCCTTGATGCGCTCTGCAAGAGGGAATTTCGCACTTTGTTGAGCGACTTCAGAGCGCTTGGGCGGAATGCTTTAGGGAAAACGGATTAGAACGGTTCTCAGGAGGGCATTCTGCCCGGCTGCGCCCTACGGCGCGACGCGCGGCCAGGCGGACTGCCAGGGGCCCGAGAGGAGAGCCGTGAGCCTCGCCTCGTCTTCCGCGATCCTGCTTCGAGTGCTGAGCGCCCCGTCCCTGAGGCTGCAGAAGGTGCGCGCGCACAGAAGCGCACGGGCGAATGCGGTCCAACTCGCGCAGCGCGCGATCGCCTCGCCCGCGATGCGGCGCCTCAGGCGTTCGATGTCGGCGGGCTGGACCATCTCGACGTAGAGCGCGGCCTCGAGAAGCGCGGCGCCCTGGGAGAGCTCGAGGGCGCGCAGGCGCGTCCAGTCGAAGTCGTTGCGGAAGGCGTCGACGAACATGCGCCTGCGGCGCATCGTCTCCTGCTCGGCGGGCGAGAGCGCGAGCATGTCGAAGCCCGACCAGCCGAGCGCCATGGTGTCCTTCATCAGGCGGCTGACGGTCTGGGCGTCGGAGATGCGGCGGTAGAGCCTGGTGACGGGTGCGCCGTCGACGATCACGCGGAAGCGTTCCTCGAGGTCGTCGGGCGACATGATCTCAAGCTCGGTCGAGAGGCGGTGGCCGACGTCGCTTGCAGCGTTGACGTCGCCCGCAGGGATGACGCCTTCATCCCATCCCTCCGTCCAGAGCGTGAAGCGCGCGATGTTCGCGGCCGTGCCCTCGAAGTCAATGTTGTCCCAGACGCGAGGCGCGGATCTGGTCTTCACGTCGCCGAGGCGCACGAGCGCGGCACGCAGGTCCGAAAGGACGGGCTGCATGGCGGCGGATGGCATCAGGAGCTCGATCGGTTCTTCGTCGTTCGTCATGGGTTTGGGAGCCGGAGGATGGGGCGACCCTTCATTTTATCCCGCTGAGCGGGAGCCGCTCGCGTCGTCGGCGTGCGTGATCGTCATGAAGCAGGGATCGGCCTTGCAGTGGAAAATCGCCTCGAAGCGCTCGCCCGACGAGTTGACGAGGACGAGCGGCTCGGGCCTGAAGGCTTCGCGCGGCGTCTTCTCGAGCAGTTCGGGGAAGGCCTTGAGCATCTTCGGACAGCGCTTGAGCGCGGCGCGGATGCAGTGGCGGCAGGTCATGAGATCCGCCTTCTCCACGGGCTTGATCTCGAAGGCGGGCGCGGTCACGCGGGCGCCGTGGCGCTCGTAGAACTCGCGCGCGGCATCGTTGGCGACGTTGGCGGCGAAGCCGAGGATGCGGTCGGGATAGGGCGCCTCGTCGTCGACGGGGGCGCGGCCGGGACGGACCCGGGCTTCCTCGCGCATCTTCGTGAGCGCGTCGACGGCTTCGCGGCGCATCATGTTGACAACCGAGGCGGGCACGAAGACGTCGAGGTCCTCGGGCACGAAGATGTCGGAGGCCGTGTAGAGCGTGTCGCCGAGCCTGCCGAGGTTCCTGATGAGCGTCTCCCTGTTGCGCTCGGGGTTCGAGGGGGCGTCGAGATCCATCGCCACATGAGCTTCGGCGCATTCGCGGCCGTCGGTCACGATGAGCGTGAGCGCGTCGTCCTCGACGAGGAAGGTCATGACGATCGGAATGCGGCGCACGGCGGACTCGCCCGAGAGCTCGCGCACGAAGGAGCGGTCGAGGTTGCGCATGAGCGTCATGCCGCGGCGAAGCCCCTCGGGGAGTTCGCGGCGGTTGCGCAGCGTGAGCCTGACGAGGCCCCTGCCGGCGGGATCGGCACGGTTGACGGCAAGGCCGTGGATCTCCTCGTCGTCGCCGAGATAGGTGAGGCCGTCGCCGTTGGCAAGCGAGACGCCCGCAGCGGGACGCACGAGGATTTCGCCCGGCTCGACGCGCTCGCAGCAGCCGACGGGGCTGCCCGTGTTCTTGGGGCTCTCGAGCTGGGCGAGCTCGTAGGGCTTTGCAAACTGACGGCCGTGCACGAAGTAGTCGGTTCGGCTCCTCTGGAAGCTCTTCTCGGGATCGGGCGTGAAGCTGAAGGTCGAGACGCCGTCGGAGGTGCGGGAGAGTTCGGGGCGTCGCGCGATGATGGCATCGAGCTGCTGACGGTACCAGGCCGTGATGTTCTTCACGTAGACGAGGTCCTTGAGGCGGCCCTCGATCTTGAAGGACGAGACGCCCGCGTCGATCAGGGCCTCGAGATTGTCGGTCTGGTTGTTGTCGCGCAGCGAAAGCACGTGGCTGCGGCGGGCGATCTGCTCGCCCGACTCCGTGTAGACGTCGTAGGGCAGGCGGCAGAGCTGCGCGCAGGCGCCCCTGTTGGCGCTTCGTCCCGTGATCGCCTCGCTGATGTAGCACTGGCCCGAATAGCTCACGCAGAGCGCGCCGTGGATGAAGTACTCGATGCGCGCCGAATGGAGCGCGGCTCGGCAGGCGGCGACCTCGGCGAGCGAGAGCTCGCGCGCGAGCACCATCTGCGAGAAGCCCGCCTTCTCGAGGAACGCGGCCTTTTCGGGCGTGCGGATGTCGCACTGCGTCGAGGCATGGAGCTCGATGTCGGGCAGCGGGCCCGCCATGAGGCCCATGTCCTGAACGATCAGGACGTCGACTCCGGCCTTGGCGGCGTCGAAGGCAAGCGAGCGGGCGCGCGGAAGCTCCTCGTTCGTGAAGAGCGTGTTGAGCGCCATGAAGACGCGGGCGTTGTAGCGGTGCGCGTACTCGGCGAGACTCGCGATGTCGTCCATCGTGTTGCCCGCGGACTGGCGGGCGCCGAAGGCAGGGCCGCCGATGTAGACGGCGTCGGCGCCGTGATCGATCGCGGCGATGCCGGTGTCGGCGTCGCGGGCGGGGGCGAGAAGTTCAAGAGCGGTGAGGGGAAGAGGCGTGTGGGACACGAAGGAATCCTCGGGATTGTCGTGGAAAGGTCGCGCGGGCGTGCGTCCGGTGGCCTGTGCATGAGGGGACGAGCGTCAGTGACGGAGCGTGATGCCGGCGGGTTGCCTGTAGAGCTCGGGTCTGGCGGGGCCCGTGACGGCGCAGGTCTTGACGGCGAGGTACTTGGCGAGCTCCTCGTCGCCCGCCTTTTTGGCGAAGTCTGCGGCGGACATGCCCCTGTCGGTGCAGTAGTCGCGGTAGGCGCCTGCGCGAAGGAGCATCATGACGGCCTCGCGGCTCGGTTTCCTTGCGGCCATGTCGAGCGCGGTGATGCCCGCCTTCGTCTGGGCGTTGACGTCGGCGCCGAGTTCGATGAGGCGCTTCATCATGGAGGTGCGGCCTTCGGTGGCGGCGTAGTGGAGCGGCGTCCAACCGCGGGTCTTGTTGACCTTCGCACCGAGCTTGAGCAGCCTGTCGAATTCAGCCTCGCGGCCCTTGATCACCGCAAGCATGAGCGGCGTCTCGCCGTGGCGGTTCTCCATGTTGACGTCAATGCCCTGGGCGTCGAGCAGCACGCGGGCGAGATCCCACGACTCGCTGCGCAGGGCCCAGGTGAGCGGCGTGTCGCCGTTTTCGAGCACGATGTTGGGCGTGATGCCCGTGGAGAGAAGGCGCCTGACGTCGGCGGCGTTGCCGGCGGCGATCGCCTGATTGAAGTCGTGCGTGTTGCGGGCCATCTGATCGACCTCGGCCTCGGAGAGGACGAAGGCGCCCGGGTCGCCTGCGGACGACGCGTCGGCGGACGATGCGAGGGGCGCGCAGAGAAGAAGCGGGGCGGCGGCAAGAAGAACGGCGAGCTTTTTCATAGACTGATTATGCTTCCTCAAGACGGATGGGCAGGCGGAAGAGCCTGACGGCGTTGGCCGTAGTTTGTCGGGCGACGTGCGCTTTGTCAACGCCGAAAAGTCCTGCGAGACATTCTGCGACATATTCGACGTACTGAGGCTCGCATCGCTTGCCGCGCTTGGGCACAGGCGCCATGTAGGGACAGTCGGTCTCGAGCAGGAGGCTTTCGAGCGGAAGCGCCCTCGCGGTCTCGCGCAGCGCCTCGTTTCGCTTGAAGGTGAGGTTGCCCGTGAAGCTTACGTGGCCGCCCGCGTCCACGACGGCGAGCGCCGTGTCCGTGTCGCCGCAGAAGCAGTGCATCACGAAGCCGACGTCGCCCGCATGCATGTCGCGGAGGATTTCGAGGGCCTCGCGCTCGCTGTCGCGCGCGTGGATGATGAGGGGCTTGCCGATGGCCTTCGCGGCCTCGATGTGGCGGCGAAAACGTGCGCGCTGCCAGTCAAGCGGCTCCTTGCACCAGTAGAAGTCGAGCCCCGTCTCGCCCACGGCGGCGAACCCCGGGCGCGAACAGATCTCGGCGATCCGCTCGACGGTGGGCTCGGGCTTGTCGGGAAATTCGGGATGAAGCGCCCAGGCGCCGAAGAGCCAGCCCGGATGCTCCGCGAGGAGCGCCTCGAGCTTCGGGAGCTCGTCGTCCTCGCAGGCGATGACCATGGCGGCCGCCATGCCCGCCGCTTTCATGCGCGCGATGACCTCGTCGCGGTCCTCGTCGAAGGCGTCGCTGTTGAGATGGCTGTGTGAATCGATGAACTGCATGTGCTGTTGCCTCAATAGTCCCAGTCGGAGGGCCGGTCGGTCTTGACGAAGGGCTCGCGCCTGAGGGCGCCGCGGCTGTAGGCCTGTACGGCGTCCTCGCGCCAGTCGCGGCGGTGCACGAGATGGAGCGCCGTCGAGAGATAGAAGAGCGTCTGAATGCCGAGGATTCCCCAATAGGGAAGGATGGACTCGGTGAGGGCCCCGTCCTGCGAGGCCGCAAGGAGCGCGGGCACTGCGGGCGAGGTCGGAATGAAGAGCGAGAGCGCGAAGACGGGCTCGCTCAGCACGTTCGTCATGGGCCAGATGCCGCCCGAGATGAATACGGCAGGGGCCGAGATCATCACGACGGCCTGGCTCGACCAGCGGTTCGAGCCCAGAAGGATCGTGACCGCCATGCCGAAGGAGGCGACCGAGGCCGAGAAGAGCAGGCCGGTGCCCAGCGTCGCGGCGACGCTGCGCATGGAGCCGTACTCGTGCCACCAGAAGTCGAACCCCTGCATGTAGACGAACCAGAGGAAGGTGATGAGCGTGAAGGCGAGCCAGACGGCCGCGCCCCTGTGGAGCGGACGGTCGAGCGCGGCCTCCACGAAGGGCTCGCGCCTTGCGGCGACGAGCCAGCCGCCGAGCGCCATCGTGATGGCCATGAGCATCACGGCCTGAATGATCACGGGACCCACGACGGGCACGGTGTAGTTGCCGTAGCCGCCGATCTCGTTGTACATGTACTGCACGCGAAGGCCGGGCGCGGCCTGATGGTGCGAGTGCACGCTCGTGCCGGGGAGCCCCGTCGCATAGACGGCCGCATCGTCGAGGAGCTTCGTCTTGTCGGTCACGACGCCGCCCAACGCGGCCTGAACGGCTCGGGCCTTCACGGGGAAGGCGCCGTTGCCGAGCACGTGCACGGTGACGTTCTCGCCTCGGGTGAGGGACTTCTCGAAGTCCTTCGGAATCGTGATGAGAACCGAGAACTCCTCGCGCCTGAAGGCCTCCATCGCCTCGCCTTCGTCCTGCGTGATGCGCACGACGCTGATGGCGGGCGAGGCGTCCATGGCCGTGACGAGACGGCGGGCGGCGGCCGAGCGGTCAAGGTCGAGCACGGCCGACGGGACGTGCTGGATCTGCTGGTTGCCGTAGGGCCAGGCGTAGAAGATCAGGTAGAAGGCGATCGCGCCCGCGAAGATGAGGATCATGTCGCGGGAGAGAAAGGAGGCCTTGATCGTGTGTAGGAAGGTGTACCAGAAGCCGGGCGCCTTCATCTGCTCAGCCTGATTGTTCCTGTTCATCGTGCGCCTCCCTGCGTTTCGTCGGTGATGAGGCTCTCCTTGACGAGGAGTGTGCGGATGCGGTCCTTCTCGGGGTCCTTCGAACTCCAGGCGCGCAGGCGCACGCCGAGGATCGGAAGGCCGGCGGCCATGGGCACGACGATGAGGAGCGCAAGGGGCGCGAGGCGCGTGAAGACGTGGTCGAGGGGCGAATTCAGGATCCAGCACTCGCCCTGGACGGCGAGGTAGTGCGTAAGCGGCAGGAGCTGCCCGAAGAAGGCGGCGCCCGGCGTCATCGACTCGAGCGGATAGGAAAAGCCCGTGAACGGAAAGGACGGCGCGGCAAAGCAGATGAGCGCCGAGACGGCGATCGGCCAGCTGAGCGAGACGGCCGTGAAGAGGATGGCGATCGCGGCCATGGCCGCGATGAGCATCACCGTGGCGCCGATCCAGACGCCGACGGAGCCTGCGGCCGTCCAGCCGAGCACGCCCGTGAGGCCGAACACCCAGCACAGGCCGAGCACGACGTAGAAGACGAACCAGGGCAGGAGTTTGCCTAGGATTGCGGCGGACGCGAAGTCGTTTGCGGCCGCAAGAAGGCGCGTCGCACCTCCGTCGCGCCACTCGCGCACGAGCACGCCCGAGAAGGTGAGTCCTGCGGCAAGCGCGATGAGGCCGGGAATGAGCGTCGGCAGCAGGTAGGCGCTGAAGTTGAAGCCTGTGTTGCCGAGGAAGTAGACCTCGGGCGAGGCGATGCGCAGGTTGTTCGACTCGGCCTTGAGCGAGCCGCCGCGCGCGGCGGTCATCCTGATCGTGCCCGCGCTCTTCATGACGGCGGCGAGCGCCGTCTTCACGTCCACTTCCAGAATGGTGCCGACGGCGTAGTAGCTTTTGTTGATGATGAGCTCGAGCGTGCTGCCGCGTCCGTTCAGGCTGTCCTTCGTGAAGTCCCTTGGAATGACGATCGTGCCGTAGGTTTCGGCGCGCGAGAGCGCGGCTTCGGCTTCGGTCGCGGTTTCAAAGCCCCTGAGGCCGAGGCTCGGTACGGCATCGAGGACCATGACGAGCTCACGCGCGAGCGGGCCGCCGTCCTCGTTGACGAGACCCACAGGGAGCTTCGTCATGAGGCCGGTGCCGAAGGTGTTTGCCACGAAGAGCAGCCACATGACGGGCAGGAGTGCGCAGATCACCCACTGCTGCGGGTGCCTGCGGGTGTAGCGACATTCGATGCGGGCTGTGTTGACGAGGCCCTCAAACCAGTGCTTCATGGCGTGCCGCTCAGCGCTCGACGATGACGGTCATGCCAGGACGCAGGGCGGGAAGCTCTTCGACGGGACGAGCGCGCACCTCGAACGTGCGCAGGTCGTAGCCCGTCGACTGACGCGTCGCGCGCCAGACTGCGTACTCGCCGCGAGGATTGATCCAGTTGACCTTGAGGTCGACCGTGCGGTTGACGGCGGGGATGAAGCCCTTGAGAATCGTGCCCACCTCGACGCCCGGAAGCTCGTCCTCGCGGATGTTGAAGACGACCCACTTGTCGCTGAGGTCGGTGACGAGCACGAGCGGGAAGCCCGCGGGTGCCACTTCGCCTTCCTCCATCACGATGCGGGTGACTTCGCCCGCGGCGGGCGCCTTCACGATGCTTTCGGAGGCGAGGCTCGAGACTTCGGAGACGCCGCCTCTTGCCTGGTCGACGAGGGCCTTCGCGGCGGTTTTGTCCTCGACGCGGGCACCTTCGTCCACGGCGGAGAGTTTGGCGGCAGCGGCCTCGGTCACCTTGCGTGCGGCTGCAAGCTGGGCGGTCGCCTCGTCATGGCGCTGGGCGGGGATGAGGCCCTCCCTGTAGAGGGCGTCGACGCGTTCGTAGGTCTTGGACGCAAGGGTGAGAGCTGCCTTGGCGCGCTCCCAGTCTGCGCGGGCCGCATCCTTTTCCTGAACGCGGGCACCCGTGTTGGCGAGGTCCTCCCTCGCCTGGGCGGCGCGTTCCTGTGCCTTCACCTGTACGAGCTTGGCCTCGATTTCAGGAATGGCGATCACGGCGACGGTGTCGCCCGCCTTGAGCACGTCGCCCTCGCGGACCTTGAGTTCGGCAAGGCGTCCCGGCACCTTGGCGGAGACGGAGATCGTGCGGGCGTCGACCATGCCCTGCAGGGGCACGGGCGCGGGATGAGTGGCCTCCCAGACACCCCATCCGAGAAAAGCCGCGATGCCTGCGAAGAAGGCGCCTCCCACGAGAAGCGGGACGGAGGAGGCGGGGCGCTTGGGTGCCTGCGCCTGAGTCTGCTGAGCTTGAGTCTGTTCGATCATTTTGTTCCAGCCGGTGGAAAAGCGTTGTTCTGAGTCACTTCACGACCACGAGGTCGCTGCGAGTAAGGGAGTTGACGAAGTCGGGCATGGCGCCTGCGGACGCATGGAGCATGGCCCAGCTCACGACGAACTTGTAGGCGGCCGCGCGTCGGGCGACTTCGGCGCCCGTGAGCTTCGTGCGGGCCGTGTCGACGTCGACGGCGTTGGAGAGTCCTTCCGCGAAGCTCGCCTCGCGCAGTCTGAGGTTTTCGCGCGCAAGTTCGACGGTCGAGCACGTGAGCTCGAACTCCTCGCGGGCCTGCATCACGCGCAGGAAGGCGACCTCGACGGCTGTGGCCACCTGGTTCTTCGCCTCGCTGCGCGCAGCTTCGGCCTTCGTAACCACGCTTCGGGCGGCGTTGAGCTTGTCGAAGCGGTCGTGGTTGTCCCAGAGCGTGAACGTGACGCCCACGCCGGCCATCCAGTCGGGCTCGGGCAGTGTCAGATAGTGCTTGATGAGGTTCTTGGTGCCGAAGGCGTAGACCTTGGGCTTGAAGCTCGCCTCGGCGGCGGAGATGCCTTCGTTCGCCTGAGCGCGCAGCGCATTCATCTTCCTGATGGCGGGCGACTGCGCGTCGGCGCGGTTCTGCCACTGCTCAAGCGTGCCCAGATCTCCCGTGAGGACGAAGAGCGGCGAGGAGAGTTCGGGGAGTGAGGTTGCGCGCAATTGGCGCATAAGCTCCGCTTCGGCCACATCGACGTCGGACTCAGCCGAGACGAGCGTGCGCCTCGCGTTGTCGCGGGCAACCTCGACGGCGAGGCGCTCGACTTTGGCGATGAGGCCCTTCTGCTCGAAGCGCTTCGCGCGGCGAAGCTCCTCGTTCTGATCCTCGAACACGCTCCTGTGCAGGGCTGCGACGCTGCGCGCGAGCTGCACGCCCCAATAGCGGGCCGCAAGCTCGGCGTCAAGCGTGTTCTCGCGCATGTCGCGGTCGGCGCGCGTCTCGCTCACCTTGTGGTTGAGCGCGTTCTGCTGCGCGGTGATGAGGCCGCCCGTGTAGATGGGAAGCGTGGCCGTCACGGCCGCACGCGGCCCGCCGATGTCTTCCTTGAAGTGGATGTCGATGTGGTTGTACTTCTGCGCCAGATCCGAGATGATCTGTCCGGGCACGCCGCCGAGGCCGGAGAGCTGTCCAAGCCCCGTGTCGATGCCCAGGTCGACGGTCTTGGTGCCCCAGACCTGCTTGACGTCCATCTCGACCTTCGGGCCCGAGAGCGACTTGGCGGCCTCGGCCTCGGACTCGGCGCGGGCGATTTCGGCGCGGTCGGCGGCCATGATGTCGGCGCGCTCGTGCAGCAGGACTCGGGCGTCGCCGAAGCCCATGGGGGCGGTGGTCGACGGTGCGGCAGACGAGGCGCCTGCGGCGAGGGCGGCCATAAGGCCGAGTAAGACCGCGGCTGTGGGACTAGGACGGAGCATGTTCAGGAATCTCGTTTGAAAACGGAATCTGTAATGGTAACACCAAGTACTGCGCCCGACGGAAGGAGCGGAGCCTCTGGCGAAATGCAGGGAATGTTTTTTCGTACGTTTCGTAACGGCGGGAGCACGGGGCCCTGCGCGGTGTTACCATGAACCGAGCTTGTTCGGACCGCCGGAGCGCATGGTGCGCTGCATGCGGTCCCTTCAAAGGAGGCTGAAATGAAGTACAAGGACATCTATACGGAAGCGCCCGCCAATCCCGATACGCTTTCGATGCTCGGGCCCATTGCTCCTCTGGCCGGCAAGTGGTTCGGCGACGACGGCGTCGACACCCATCCGCAGGCGGGCGGCCCCGAAACGGAGCCCTACGTCGAGACGTGGGACTTCGAGGTGATGGATCCGCAGAACAACGGCCCGCAGGTCCTCTACGGCCTGCGCTACCACGTGCACATCACCAAGCCGGGCGAGCTCGCCGCCTTCCATGACCAGGTGGGCTATCTGCTCTACGAGCCCGAGACGCACAAGATCTACATGACGCTCGCCATTCCGCGCGGCCAGATCGCGATGGCCGAGGGCACGGCCATGCCCGGCGACCGCGAGATCCGTCTGCATGCCGAGCGCGGTCAGATGGTCAACGGCATCTGCTCGAATCCCTTCCTCGAGGAGGCCTTCCTCACGAAGTCCTGGGACGTTGTCTTCAAGTTCCATGAGGACGGACGCTTCAGCTACGAGCAGGTCACGAAGCTCGAGATTCCCGGCGTCAAGGGCGAATTCGAGCACACGGATGCCAACACGATGCGCATGATCGAGGCCCCTCGCCCGAATCCCGCCATGATCGAGGAAGGACTCCTCAACCGCTGCCCGAAGGCCTGACGGGCGAAAAGCCTGCATTTTTCTCATTTCGACGTCGTCCGAAAGCGTCAGCGAGCCGCTTCACGCGCTATCATCAAGCGTATGGAGCGGCCCGATGCATTCTCGGAGAACGGACGGCCGCACTCCGACCCAAGGAGCCTGCGGCCGTCTTTCTTTGTGCCGCAGGTCTGCATTCCGGACTCGTCCCAATTTTTTCCCCGACATCGACGACAAGCCCATGCAATTGAAGAAGATTGCGATATTGACGCTTGCGGCCTTCGGCCTTGCCGCAACCTGCACGCAGCCCCTTGCCAAGACGGCGGACGAGGTCCGCGCGCGATGCCGCGCCGAGCACCGTCCCTGCGTGGGCCTCGTGCTCTCGGGCGGCGGCGCCCGAGGCTTCGCCCATACGGGCGTGCTGGACGTGATCGAGGAGCTCGGCATCAAGATCGACGTTGTGACGGGCACGTCCATGGGCTCCATGGTTGGCGGCGCCTATGCGGCGGGCTATTCGGCCGCCGAAATCCGCGACATCGTGCTCGGCGTCGACTGGGATCGCATGATGGCGCCCCGCGCCGACCGCGAGGAGCTGCCCTGGCGCCTCAAGGTGGACGACTACAAGAATCTGGCCGTCTCGGGCATCGAGTTCGGCAAGGACGGCCGCGTGAAGCTCCCCGACAGCGTCATCCCGTCCGAGGAGCTCGACCTCTTCCTCAATGACAAGACGGGGCCCGCCAACTACGTGAATGACCTCACCGAGCTGGCCATTCCGTTCGGCGCCATCGCGACCGACCTGGTCTCGGGCGAACGCGTGGTGCTGCAGAAGGACGTGAGCCTCGGCATGGCGATGCGCGCCTCAATGTCGTTGCCCGGCGTCTTCGCGCCCGTCGTGATCCACGACCGCATGCTCGTCGACGGCGGCCTTCTCGACAACCTGCCCGTGTCACTCGCCCGCGAAATGGGCGCCGACGTCATCATTGCGGTGAACGTGGGCACGCCGCTTCTCAAGCGCGAGGAGCTCGGCAACGTCGTCACCGTGATGGCGCAGATGGTGAACCTCCTCACCGAGCAGAACGTCAGGCAGTCGCTTGCCGACCTCGGCCCCGAGGACATCCTGATCACGCCCGACCTTGACGACTTCTCGAGCGCCGACCTCAAGAAGAGCGACAAGATCATCACCCGCGGCTACGATGCCGCGCAGAAGGTCCGCGATCGCCTCGAGCGCCTCGCTTCGCCCGACCGCGCCCAGTGGATCGCCTGGGACGAGACCCGCAAGGGCGCCGTCATGCCGCACACGCGCCGCGACATCCACGAGATCTCCACCGTGAAGGTCGAGGGCCTCAAGGTCGCCAATCCCGAGGCCATCCTCAACGAGCTCGACATCGACACCTCGCGTCCGGTCTCCAATGCCGAAATCGACGCGGCGAGCCGCCGCGTCTGGGCCGACGGCGCCTACAGCTCGGTGCGCTACCGCTTCGAACCGGGCCCCGAGGGCACCGAAGTGCTCGTCTTCGAGCCCAAGGAGAAGAAGCCCGGCTACTCGAGCATCCGCATTGGCGGCTCGCTTGAGACCGACTTCCGCGACGAACACACGTTCACGGTGCTCCTTGCGCACATCTGGGGCTGGCTCAATCCCTGGGGCGCCGAGCTGCGCTCCGAGATCCAGGCGGGCAAGAACCGCAGGGCCGGCGTCGAGTTCTACCAGCCCCTCGGCCCGGGCTCCGACTGGTTCGTCAATCCGAGCTTCGAGTACTCGGTCTCGCCCTTCAACGTCTACGAAAACGGTGAGGCCATCGCGCGCTACAAGAACGAGACCAGCACGGCCCAGATCGGGCTCGGCTACTCGATCGAGCGCCTGGGCTATGCGCGCGTGGCAGCGGGCTACTTCTCCCGGGCCTCGACCCGCACGATCGGCGTGACCGACCTCAGCACGCCCGAGGTCGAGTCTCCGTTCGTGAGCGCCGAGCTTCTGCTCGACACGCTCGACAGCGTCAACTTTCCGACCAAGGGCTACCGCTTCGCCCTGCAGGGCCAGCGCATCTTCGACACGGACGGTCCCGGCTACAAGAACATCTATGAGGCCAACGTCTACGTGCCGATCACCTACGGCCGCTGGACGACGCTCTTCTCGGGCAAGCTGGGCCGCTCCGCCGTGCCGAGCGTCTTCTCGCTGGGCGGCGCTTTCGAGCTCACCGGCAGTCCCTACGGTCGCTGGACGGGCTCCGACATCCAGCTCGGCTCCGTGCGCATCTCGCGCAACATCTCCGACTGGTTGGGCGCAGGCGAGCGCACGGTCTGGCTCGGCGCATCGGCCGAAGCGGGCCGCGCCTACAACCGCGACGAGGAAGGCGAGTCGGGCAACCGCGACTGGCACCGCGCCGTGGGCGGCTACGTGGGCGTCGACAGCATCATCGGCCCCCTCTACCTGATGGCCGGCCGCACGATGGACGAAGGCTGGGGCGTCTACTTCTTCTGGGGCCGCAAGATGTAAGTCCGTCGCACAAAGACGGCATCGTCAGGGCCGCGTCTCGGGATCATGCACTAGAGGCGCGGGTTATACCCCCAAGACAGGGGCGGTTTTTCGAAACCACCCCTTTCGCTCTGATAGTCTGACAGGATGTTTTCTTCAAAACGCCTGACACAGAGGAGTTTGTGTGACATGCCCCGAACTGGGCACCGTCTGCGTGCAGGGCGGTTGGCGCCCGAAGAACGGCGAGCCCTGCCAGCTCATCGGGATAGGGAAGACGCTTCTCGAGCGCAAGCTCTCGGGTGTCTTCGAGCACCGCGTCGTGAGGCGAAGCTCCATGCTCTTCAGGGGCTGCGACGACGTCTTCAGGATTCCGCACTCGAGGCACACGACGATCGACGAAGAGGCCGTGCGCGCACATCCCGAGCTCAAGGTGCTCGCTGAATCCGACGAGGCGGGGATCTTCGCCCTCTCGACCCTAAAAGTCGTTCAAAACCGTCACGATACTCAAGTGAAAATGACGTTTTGATAGAAAAGTCCGTGAAATACACGGACTTTTTCTTGCTTTCAATAGTGTACGTATGATAGAATATAAGGGCATTATTGGAGATACTCATGGGACGCCCTCTCACTGGAAAAACGCATGTCGGCATTCGCCGCGAAACCCGCTCGAATGGCGACGTCTACGTATACGAACGTGTGACTGGATATGATCCGAAAACTCAGAAAACAAAGACGCTCTCTACCCGACTTTTGGGCAAAATCCTGGCTGGGTCGACCGAAATGATCCCGACCCGCCCCAAAAAGAAGCGTTCCGAAGTTATCGAGGCACCCGTCCAGGCCGTCCGCACCCATGTCGGACTTCAAAAAATCCTCGAGTGGGCAGGTCATGAATCCGGTATTGATGCGGATCTCCAGAGGAGCTTCGAGATCGGCGACGCCCTCAAGTTGAGTTCGATCGCTCGGTACTGGGTCGCGACTGACGGTGACACGTTGCCGCGCATGGAATCATGGCAAGTAATGAATCCGCTACCGTACGGACACCCCATCACTCAGGATGTTTACGGCAAGCTGTTCGCCTCGGTTGGTCGAAATGAATCTGGAGTGCAGTCGTATTTTCAGTGCCGTGGACAAAGAGTCTCGTCGACGGGTTTGAATCTGGCGTTGGACACCACGACTTTCTCGACGTATTCGAAGAATCAAATTGAAGCGCGTCAGGGATTCAACAAGGATGGGGACGGGCTTGATACGATCAAGCTTCTCGTGCTGTACTCTGTGGAAAATCGTCAGCCCGTCGCTTTCAGCAAGCAGCCCGGGAACATCCCTGACAAGATCTCGCTCGCCAATGCGCTTCGGCAGCTTGACATGCTCGATCTGGCGTCGCCGGTCATCGTGGCCGACAACGGGTTCTACAGTCAGGACAACATGACGCATTTTGCCCGCGAGCACACGAAGTTCTTGATGCTCGCCAACAGTACCGACAAGTGGGTTCGCTCGGAAATCGACGCCGCACGCGAAGAGCTCGGGCACTTCAGGAACGTCTGCCCGTTTGACGTCGATGTCAGCGGCGTCATGCGCCGCAGGCAGCACGGGTTCAGCATCGTGCGAAAACGCACGCGCGGGAATTTCGAAGCCGGGGAGACGGAATCGTTTACGCGACGCCTGTACGTCCATGTATTTCACAAACCGGAGGCTGCTCCGATTCAGGAGCGCAGGCTTCGCGAGAGCCTTTTCTCACTCAAGAAGGATCTAGAGGACGGCGTCGAGGAATTTCGGCCGGCTGCCCAGAAACAAATCGACAGCTACCTCACGGTGAAACGTACGGCCAAAGGCGTCAAGGTCGACTTCAAAATGGACGGGATCGAGGAAGCAAAGCGCTATTGGGGGTATTTCGTCCTTGTGAGCAATGAAATCAAGGATCCCTTCGACGCGCTGAAGGCATACCGTTCCCGTGAAAAGATCGAAGAGCTTTTCGCTACGTACAAGGACAGTTTTGATGGGCGAAAGCCGAGGACGTGGTATCCCGAGAATCTGTACGGCAGGCAATTTGCCCAATTCGTTGGTCTGGGCTACCACTGCTTCCTTGCGAAGAGAATCCTTGATGTGAAGAAGGCGCTCTCCGAAAAAGAAACCGAGGGAAAGACGAAGGAGGAGTTGAGTCTCGAAGCAAAGCTGCTCGCTTGGCTCAATCAGCACTCGCTCATTCAAATTTTGGACTGGTTCCGTTGTGTCGACTACGTCGCTGCAACGGGGAATGCCAGTGCATCCAAATGGACAACGGAAACGACGAGACGCGACCAGCTCTTTCTCAAGATGTTGGGCGTGAAGTAATTCGTGGGGGCTTTAGACGACTTTAAGGTCTCGACCGAAGGCGGCAGGCAGATCTTCTTCACCGGACATGCCGAATACGATGCGGGCATCCTCAACGCCGAGTACAGGCGGGACAGGGCGGCGGGCCTTTTCGTGCGGATGAGACAAAAAAGTGCCGGCTCTCCCGAGGGAGCCGGCACATTGGCTTTGAGATGCTGCGCGCGTCGTGATTCAGGCGCGCAGAGATCTTTCAGGCCTTGAGGACGAGCAGGGGCACTTCGCAGCCGGCGGTGATGCGCATGGCGGTGGAGCCCATGAAGGCGGCCCGGAAGTTGCCGTAGCCGTGGGAGCCGATGACGAGCATGTCGAGCTTGCCTTCGCCCGCGTAGTTGCAGATCGCATCACCCACCTTGCCCTTGAGGTGCACGCGTTCGGCGGGAACGCCGGCGTCCTCGAAGACGGTCATGACGGGTTCGACGGCCTGATGGAAGGTCTCTTCGGTTTCGGAGACGTTGATCACTTCAAAGACGGCGTCCTTGCCGAAGAACTCGCGCTGGTTGACGACGAATTCGGCGGCGGCGTGGGCGTAGTCGGAGTGGTCGACGCAGATGCCGACGCGCATGGCGCCTGCGGGGATCTTGTCGCGAACGAGCAGAAGCGGACGCTTCGTGAGGCTGATCACCTTGGCGGAGACGCTGCCCACGAAGAAGCCTTCCATGGCGGAGAGGCCGCGGCAGCCCATGACGATGAGGTCGGCGTCCATGTGGTCGGCCTCGCGGACGATGACGGGCGCGAACTCGCCGCCCTCGACCTTGGCGCGGACGTCAAGGTCGCCGGCGTCTTCGCGCATGGCGTCGATGACCTTCATGCCTTCGTCCTGGCTGGCCTTGCGGACGGAATCGAGGCCGAGCGCGTTGATCACGGCTTCGGGGATGGAGTGCTGAACATTGAGAAGCTCAACGGTCGCCTCCTTTTCAGGCGAGAGCGCCTGGCGGGAGGCAATGAAGCGGAGTGCGTTGCGGCAGTGTTCGCTGCCGTCGACGGGAAGAAGAATGCGCATGAAGGATACCTCCTGT
This sequence comes from Sutterella wadsworthensis 2_1_59BFAA, assembly GCF_000297775.1. Classification (GTDB taxonomy): domain Bacteria; phylum Pseudomonadota; class Gammaproteobacteria; order Burkholderiales; family Burkholderiaceae_F; genus Sutterella; species Sutterella wadsworthensis_A. The sequence continues at coordinate 25,059 of NZ_JH815513.1, read as the reverse complement.
TTGTTTGAAGGCCATTGGCCTGAATCCATTCTAGCGCAGGATGTTCGCCCGAAGGGTGGCTAGGAGCGGGTAAAACCGCAGATTTCGGGTGCGTCGCAAAGGCTATCAACATGGGCGTCCGCCTCCTCGAGGAGTCGTGCCCTGTCGGCTTCGGACCACGGATCCCTGACGACGACGGTCTGAATGCCTGCGGCGTGCGCGGCACGCAGGCCGGGAAGCGAGTCCTCGAAGACGAGCGCCTCATCGGCGCGCACGCCGAGGGTCTCGAGCGCGAGGTGGTAGACCTCGGGGTCTGGCTTGATGCGGCTCACGTTCTCGCGCGTGAGAATGGCGTCGAAGACGCTGCTGAATGCAAGCTCGGGCGCGATGTGCGGGTTGACCGTCTCGTAGATGTCGATGTTGGCGCGCTTGGTCGTGGTGGCGACGGCGAGTTTGAAGCCGCGCTCCGAGAGCGTCTTCACGAAGGCGGCCGCGCCCGGCTTGAGGCGCACGTCGGACTTGAGAAGAGCGCGCGAGATGTGGTAGCGCTCGCGATGGACCTCCTCGCCGGGAAGCGGGCTCCCGCAGAAGGCGGCCAGATCCGCGCAGAAGCCGACATAAGGATTGGGTTCGAGGGCATGCCGCACGAGCGCATCCTCACGAAGGCGGGCGAGCGTCACGGGGTCGGCGGCGAGATCGGGACGGCCGAGGCTCGTGGCGAGAAGCTCGTCGACTGCGCTCCAGATGCCGAGAGAGTCAATGAGGGTGCCGTCAAGGTCGAAGATGACCGCCTTTTTGCCTTTGAGCATGATGTGTCCCGATCGTGTTGCGCAAAAGTGAAATTATCTCACGGGCCTCGGCGGCGGGGGCGCCGTGCGCGGCCAAGGGCCCCAGCCCGGTCCCCAGAACCAGCCGTGGTCCATGTAGAGCATCATGCGGTCTCGTTCGATTTCTGCGTCGCGCGCACGCTTCTGGGCGCGCTCGAGCGCCCACTGGAGGTCCTGCTCGAGGCCTGGTGCGGACTTGGGACGGTTGATTCTCACGGTCATGCCGTGTCGCAGGTCGCACAACGGCAGCGCTGCGTCGGTCGAGGCGGAGGCGCCGCTCGGCCACCTTGCCGTAAAGCCGGGAATCTGCGCACACTGTCCGGGATGGGCACCGTGCCTGAGCTCGTTGGTGTCGTACTCGACGTCGAGGGGCGCGCGGCCGTAGACGATGCTTCCCGATGCGTCGGTGATGACGGCGCCCTCGGGTTCGGAGACGACCGTGACGTAGGTAGAACAGCCCGTGAGGAAGACTGGAACGAGCAGAGCGGAAAGAACGGCGGCGCGCATGGTGCCCTCCGGAAAATGAAAGGTTCAGAAGGTCATTCTAACCGCACGTGATGCGGGGCGTACGCCGGCTCACGGAGGTGCCTGCGGGAGAGGTGATTCGCGCCAAAGGAAGGAATGCTGCGGGCGTGAATGGGAGTAAAAGCCAAAAAAACGCCGCAGGGCGGGCCTGCGGCGGTCTTCGGCTCATGGAGTCGAATGCGGCTTAGGGGATGTAGCGTTCGGGTTCGGGGCTTTCGAACTCGGTTTCGATCCACTTGAAGCCGTTGCGTTCGGCAGCCGGGATGCCCGCCTTCGTCGTGACGAGGGTGATGCCGGTGCCCGTGATCTCGCCGTTCTTCATGACGGACTTGCCGGCGACGATCGTCTCGACGGCCTGCTGGCGGTCGTAGTCGAAGACGGTGATGTCGGCGGCGGCGCCTTCGGAGAGGTGGCCGCGGTCATGCAGGCGCAGGTGGCGTGCTGGGTTGACGGAGGTCTTGACGACGAACTCGGGGAGCGTCAGGGCGCCGAACTTGACGAGCGAGAGGCCGACCGAGATGGCGACGTTGCGCGGAATGCAGCCGCCGTCGGTGGAGATGGCGTCGACCACGAAGCTACCGTCCTCGCGCTTGGCCGTGGCGACCATGAAGCGGGAGAGTGCGGGGTTGACGGGGAAGCTGCCTGCGCCCTTCATGCCCTGCTTTTCCCAGAGTTCGAGCGCGGCCTCGCCCTCGACGAGTTCGGACATGAAGCCCGTGTCGGCGATCGCGAAGCAGCGGTGTGTGAGGAAGGCTTCGCGCATGCCGGCGGCGTCGGGCGTGAGGCCGAACGTCTCGAGGCAGGTGCGGGTGACGTGGTCGATGATCTGGCCGTCCTCGTCGCAGTCAAGCACGGTGCCGTTGTTGGGGCTCACGTAGGCTTCGCACCAGAGGTTCGGGTTGGCGCGCAGCATCTCGATGGCTTCCTTCGACTCTTCGTCGACGGGATTGACGCGGCCGCGGCAGTAAGCGTTGATGTGGGCGAGGTGCAGGCGCTGGCCCTTGGCGGCCTCGATGACCTCGCGCATGCCGAGGATGTTGGAGCCCGCAGTGTGAGAACCGGCGTGCCAGGCGACGTAGGCGTTCATGTCGTTGGCGGTCTTGACGAGTTCGCGGCTCGTTTCAAGCGGCAGCGGCCAGTGGCCGCCCATGATCTTGACGCCGACGGCGCCCTTTTCGAGGCTTTCACGGACAAACTTCTCGAGCTGCTCGCGCGTGGGCGTCATCGTGCCGCAGTGCTTCATGGGCGAGAAGCCTTCGAGCATCGCGACGTTGATGCCTGCGCCGCAGGTCTTGGACGTCTCGAGGATTTCGTCGACGGGACCCGCCATGTCGAGGCAGGTCGTCACGCCGGCGGCAGCCGCCATGCGCGTGCCGTAAGCAGAGCCGAACATGCTGCCGAGATGCAGATGGGGATCGATGAGGCCGGGCATGACGACGAGGCCCGTGAGGTCCTCGACTTCGGAAGCTTCGCCCTGGAGGTTCGGTCCGACGGCTGCAATGCGGCCGTCCTTGACGGCCACGTCCATGACGCCGTCGCGGCCGTTGACGGGGTCCACGACACGGGCATTCCTGAGAAGACGATCCCACATAACTTGATTCTCCTTTTGGTCGGTGCGGCGCTCGGCCGTCTGGTCTGTTGGTCGGATGGTGGCGGGCGCCTGCGCGCCAGCCATTCTTCAATTGTAGGATTGAATTTACCGACCGGTCCGTAGGGTTTTCGCATATGCGCGGGGCTCGGCGGCGTCCCCACCGGCAAAAATGCGATACTTCTAGGCACTTCCGAGCGGTTGCGGTGCCCCGTGCCGGCCGCTTTGGGCTAAGGACGACAAAGACCATGATCAAAGGCGAAAAGAACAACATCGACCTCTCATTCGAGGACATGCAGTTTCTGTTGGCGCTCTATGAAACGCAGAGCCTCACGCAGACGGCGGGCGACATGAGGCTCAGCATGGGCGCGGCCTCGCGCAGGCTTTCGCATGTGAGGGAGGTCTTCGGCGACGAGCTCTTCGTGCGCTCGGGTTTGTCGATGCTGCCGACGAGCCGCATGCGCGAGCTCAGGGACCGCCTTGCCGCGCTCGTGGACCAGACGCGTCGACTTCTCAATCCCGAGCCGCTTGAGTTGCACGAGATGAACCGCGTGGTGCGCTTCATTTCAGCCGACAACGGCATCGCCACACTACTGAGCGCAGCGGTCGAGCGCTTCTACAATGCCGTTCCGAACAGCCGCTTTGCGATCGAGCCGCTCGACGTGAGGGTGCTCGAGAGGCTTCGCGCCAACGAGGCCGACATGGCATTCTTTCCTGCGACGGAATTGCCGCCCGACTTTCACTCGCTCAGGATCTACCGCTCGAAAAAGGGCATTCTCGTCAGGGATGGACACCCCGTGATCGAGGCCTACGAGAAGGCGGGCGTCATGACCTGGGAGTTGCTCAACCGTTGGCTCGCCGTCTGTGTCACCGCGGGGATGAAGGACGGCGGCGCGAAGAGTGTCGAGGGACGCAGGGTGGGCGTGGTGCTGCCTTACTTCCTGACCGTTCCCTATGTGGTGGCGAGGACGGACTTTACGTTCGAGGGGCCGCTCATCACCCTCAGGCGCTTCATGATGGACTCGCAGTTTCAGTTCAGGATTCTACCGATGCCTGAGGAGTCGGGCCCCTTCGAGCCGAGGCTCGTCTGGCACCACTGCAGCCACACGGACCCCTTCCTGCAGTGGGTGAGGGGGCTCGTGGTGGATGCTGCAAGAAGCGAGGCGAGGCTCCTGGGCGTGATCGACACGTCCGAAGAGTGACGGCGCGCTACTTGATGGCGTCGAGGATGGAGTTCGGCCTGTAGCCGAGCGTCTGGATGGCGACAACGGACTCGCCCTTCTGCAGGCGCAGGATGCGCTCGACGTGGTGGGCGTCGAAGCCCGTGCGGGCGACGCAGGAGAGGTCCATGGCGGCTGCGGCCATATAGACGGCCTGAATCTTGGCGCCCACGTCGATGATCATGCTGCGCGTGCGCATTTCCTCGAGCTTTTCGGGTGTCCAGGCGGAGTGCCTGAGTTTTTCAACGACGCCCTCGCCGAGGCGTGAAATCAGCGTCTCGGTGCGCGGGCGGTTGGAGACGTAGACGATGTGCACGGGCGCAACCTTGAGGTGCGGCGCGGCGAAGAAGGTCTCGCTCCTGAGGTCCGCAAGCTCGCAGAAGAGAAGGCCGTTTTTTTCGGGCACCCAACGCCAGATGCCGTTGCTCTTGAGAAGATAGATGTCGGTCTCGCGCCAGTCGAGCGCGGTGGGCGTGGTGCGGCGTCCGCTCGAGCGGTTGATGCCGTCCGCCGCCCAGAGGATCGTGGCCATGTCGAGGTCGGACAGGGGCTCGTCGCTGAAGGTGCGGCGGGTCTGGCGGCGCTCGAGGACCTCCGTGAGCGGCATGTTGAGGCGACGGGGCTTGGGGAGCGCGCGGAATACGACGTGCGAGTCGTCGGTGCCGAAGCGGCGCTCGAGCTCCTCCTTCACGTCCTCGACCTCTGCGCGCAGGCGCGTGACCTGTCGATCGAGGTTCTCGCGGATCTCGGATACGTGCTCCTTGAGTTCGCGACGGATTTCGTCGGTGAAGCCGGAGACCTCCCTGCGCAGGTCTTGAAGTGATTTCTTGGACATTCGTGCTTTCCTTCATGCGTGCGCTCCCGGAGCGGGGCGCTTGCCGCATTGTCTGTAGAATAGCGCGAAGACGGACCGTTCTGGGCGGTCCGTAAGTTGCCAAATGTGATGAATGTGTTGATTGAGATGAGGAGGGCTGGCTGATGAGGGCGATTACGGAAGAACGCGCCGGCACCGACATGGTGTTCAGGGTGAGCGTTCCTGCGAACAAGGCGGATGCCGTGAGAAGACATCTCGAGAGCATGATGATGCTTCTCGGGGAGTCCGTCGTTACGATCGGCGCACCCGAGGAGACGCCCGACCTGCCGCCGGGTCCGATGCTCAAGAAGCTCAGGAAGGAAAGGGGACTTTCGCAGAAGTCTCTGGCCGAGCAGCTGGGCACGAATCAGGTCCGCGTCTCCGACATGGAGCAGGGCGTGAGGCCCATTACGCCCGAGTTCGCAACGAAGCTCGCGGCCGTCTTCGGCGTTTCGGCGAGGTTCTTCCTGGTGTAGGCGTCAGGAAAAAGCGAAAACGACGGAACGGAAAAGCCCCGCAGGCAGGCGCCTGATCTGGACCCCGAAACTTGGACTACAAAATAAACTCCAAGTTGAGTGCGGCCGATTTTAACGCTCGCCGCTTGGCATAGCCGGGACAAGCAAGTCCCGGCTACGCCGATAGCGTATTTTATCTGGGGCGCGTCAAGGGACGACCGAACAACTTAGATCCTCCCAAAGGGCCCCTCCAACTTCTTCGGTCAACCCTTGACCCGACTCATCGCTCTCAGACCGCTGAGAACGCTCTTATTCCGCTTTAACATAACGCTGACGGTACTCGGATGGTGCGTATCCATCCAAACGCTCCTGAGGTCTCTTCGTGTTCCAATGGGCGATATAAGCCGTCAGATCGCTCTTGAAGGCGTCAAAGCTATCCCAGCACTGCCCCCTGAAGAACTCGTCCTTCATATGGCCAAATGCCTGCTCTGTTGCCGCATTGTCCAAACAGTTACCCTTGCGAGACATGCTTCGCGTGACGTTGTGCTCCTTGGTCCATTTAATCCAATCAGGATTCTGATATTGCCATCCCATATCGCTGTGAAGGATGGGACTAGCCCCAAGGGGTAACGCCTTCACCAACGCGTCGAACATCTCTTCTTGCTGATCCATGTTGGGCGATCGACTGATGGAGAAAGCCAGAATCTCATTGGAGTAAAAGTCAACGACCTGAGCGAGGTATACCTTACCGAAGGACAAAGCGAACTCTGTCACATCGGTACCGATCTTCGTGAAGGGGCAGGCTGTTTTGAAATCGCGTGCCAAGAGATTGGGAACGGTACGATTGTCGCCTTTATAAGAGCTGTACTTTCCAAACCCCTGTCGCCTAATCTTACAGATCAACCCCAATTCTCGCATTACCTTCAATACCGTCTTTTTCGCGATGACGATGTTGAACTCACGACGTAAACGCATGAAGATCTGGCGATGGCCGCAACCATTTGACGTGCGGTTGAAGATTTCCTTGACCTTCTCATGAACGTCCGGGCGTGTAGCTGCCTTCGGATGTTTACGGGCATAGTAGTAGCTCGACCGGGGCAACCCAATGATCTTCAACAGAAGATCAAGATCATGTTGCCCTGAAAGAGAATAAACGATCTCTGCTTTCTCTCGATTGCTCAGTTTCGCCAATCTTTCAGGGCCGCGACTTTTTTTAAGATGGCATTCTCCGCTTCAAGTTGCTTGATACGAAGTTCCAGCTTCTCCATGGGGGTCAACTCTTGCACGGGCTTCTGCTTGGCCCCTAACTGACGTCCCCTTTTCTTCGGTTGCAGACCTGCTTCGCCATGTTCACTATAAATCTTGCACCAACGTCGAAGAAGCTTGGGAGCAACGCCATATGCAGCCAAGATGTCTTGGTACGAGACCTGATCTTCAATGCGAGCTTTGACTGCTGCCAGCTTGGTTTCGTAGGAATATGTCGTTTTGACGGTATGTGACATTAGAAATCGAGAAACGCCCAAAATACGAATTGTAGCGCGCCAATCCCTAAGATCATGCTCATCCAGCCCAAGCTGGGTCATTATCTCTTGATAGCTTGCGCCATCCTCATAGAGCTCGAGAAACCTCAGCTTTCTAGCTTCAACTGTTCCCTTCCATTTATGTCCCATACAGATGGTCCCCAATTCTTTGTCCAAGAATCGGGGACCACATCACGCCTGGCGGGGCTTTTTTGGGGCGATCAGTGCTGCAGAAGCATTACTGTCTGGCCTTGCGGAGTTCGCGGGCGACGCGCGCCTCCATAAGGCGGATGAGCTCGCTGCTCGGCGGCGTCGGGGCGTCGGGCTGGGCACGGAGCAGGTCCTTGCCGGAGATGATTTCCCTGATTTCGTCGCTGTTCGTGAGCGTCTCAAGCGCGGCCGTGTTGAGGCGCGAGTAGAAGTCGCGGGTGGCCTCGTTGAGAAGGCTGCGGAGCTTGCAGCATTTGGCAAGGGCGCATTCGTGCGGCTCGAAGCAGTCGATGAGTTCGCCCGGTTCCTCAAGAATCTGAACGATGTCGCCGATCTTGTATTCGGACGGGTGCATCTTGAGGGTGAGGCCGCCGAATCTGCCGCGGTGAGTCTGAACCCAGTTCTTGGTGCTCATGAAGTGAACAACCTTGACCATGTGGTTGCGGGACCACTTGAAGCGTTCGGCAAGCTCTGTAACTGTAACGAGTCCCTTGCGTTCGTTGTGGGTGAGGTAAATCAGCACGCGGAGGCTGAGGTCTGTAAATCGTGTTAAATGCATCGGCGGAATCTTTTTAAATGGGGGATGTCGGACGGATGGAATCCGTCTGACGTTGTTGTTTTATAAATTATGTTGCCTGACAGACAGATAGATAGAAGTGTAGACCGTTTTGGAATATCACGCTATCGGCAAGGACGAATTTTACAGGGGCAGGGGAGGTTTGCGAACGACGACCCCCGTCCCGGGTAAAAGCGCTCAGAGGACCTGCGTGTGAACTCGGGAGTGAATGATGCCGAGCTTGACGAGGTCGGTCCTGAGGGCTTCGGTGAAGGCCCTGCTGCCGACGACGAAGAAGTCCGCGTCCGGGTTGACGCAGACGCTCCTTGCGTTTTCAACAGTGATGGGGCCTGCGACCTCGTAGTCCTTTCCCGCCGTGTCTGTCGAGAAGGGGGCTGCGAGGAAGACGGCGAGCCCCGCGTTGGGCATCAGGTCGACGAGCTTCCTGAGCTCCTCGCGCATGAGCATGCGGGTGCCGTTGGGGAACTGGCAGAGGACACGGACGTTGCGCATGGGCTCGACCTCGGCCATTTCGGCGAGGAATGCGTGGGCGACGAGGCAGCCGATGTCCTCGGTCATGATGACGACGGGGGTTTCACCGGGCTCCATCGCAAGCTCGCCCTTGGGCTCGGAGAGTTCGACGGGGTCGCCGATGCGGAGCTTGGCGATGCGGCCGACTTCGCCGATGAAGGGCTCGTCACCTACCTCGATCGTGAGGCGCACGAGGCGGTCGCCGCTGGGACCGACGAGGAAGAAGGCGTGCGGCTCGATGCCGGGCATGCGGAGCTCGACGTACTGGCCGGCGGCAAATGCGGGCGGAAGCGCTCCGTCCGTCGGTTCGAGGTAGAGACTGATGACGCCTCGGCACTCCTGGGTGCGCAGGGCGACACGGTAGGGCCTCCAGCTGCATGTCGTTGTTGTCATATGCATACCTCCCATGTTCGGAGACGGCGGCATCCGGATTCCGCTCCTGCTCGACGCGGGAGGACTCTGCCGGCATCCCTTGACTGGGGCGGAAAGAACTTCCACCCTTTATTCAATTTTAAGGGGGACGGCAGTAAAAACAGAAGCATTTTTTGCTCGGTGTTTCCCTGAGGCCACGAAACAGGAACGGACGAGAGCGGCTGAGCCGCTCGCCCGGCGGAGCCCTTTTCCGTCAATGGCACCTATGGGGGACAAAACGGCCGAACTCGCACTGTGAGAGGCCGTTCGGGCGGATTGAACCCTGTGTTCCGCAAAATGGGGTTCTTTGGGTTTGGTTGGCTGTGGGACAAGGGAAATGGCCGTATTCAGGGGGCGTTTTGGGTGAGGTGGAAACATTTTGTTTCATCTTGGAGGTGGGTATCGGCGAAAAAATTGCCATTAGGGGTTTCCTTATGGGGTAAATCCGTATATACTTCGTTCTGTGTTGAGCAGGGATTAACCCTTAAGGGTTTACCAAGCTCACGCGATGCGACGGCATTTTCTCCTTTGGCCGCCGCGTCGAAGAAAAGAAGATCGTCGGAGACTCTCTCCTCCCGACGACGCTTCGAGTTTCAAGTCCCCCGGACAAGAAACATTTGCGCAAGCGTCTGCTTAGGCAGGCAGGCTGGTCCCCTGTTGCTTGTGCTTGTACAAGAGCCTTGGTCAGGCTTGAGTACGGAGGCTTCGGACTGGTCCTCTGAAGCTTCATAGGTTGGATGGCAACGGTCTGCTGGTGGTTCGGCAGACCGTTTGCTTTTGCATTGACGCCCTGAAACTGCTCCTCATGTTTCGGGGCGTTTTTGTGTTTGGATGCGGGGAACGGCAAGAAAAACGGGCCGCATGCTTGTGCATGCAGCCCACTTGAGGATGTCCTTGCTCAACCGCTCATTCAGTGACTTCGCGGCCCGTCATCTTCATGACGGTCTTCTTCTGCCCGTTGTCATGCTGGAGCGTGTGCCAGCCGTCCTCCTTCGGATCGGCGAGGCGCACGACCTTCTCCTCGGCGGGCGCCTTGACGGCGTCGGCGGGGAGCAACACGGGTGCGCCGACGCACAGGCCGCTCTGCGTGAGCTTGGTGCAGCGGCGGGCGAGAATGCCCTGGCCGTCGGGCAGGATGCTGAAGATGCGGAAGTATTCTTCGCCGTGCTTCTGGATGTCCTGCGTGCCTGCGGCGCTGCAGGAAAGCGCCGCGGCGAGGGCTGCGGCAGCGAGAAGACGTTTCATAGTTTCTCCTGATGTGGATGGTCCGTTGAGACTCTCAATATAGGATCGCTTTGTTATGCGGACCTGACGGGCTCATACGAGAACGACGATGAGGAGAAAGACGCAGACGATTCCTGCCCCGATGAAGAGCGAGCCTGCGCGCCCGTCTGGATCGCGCACTCGATCCCTGATGCCGACGCCGAGAAGTATGAGGGCGGTGGTTGCGATGCCGACGGCGAGGCCGCGCTCGCCAAAGCCTGCAAGGACGGGCACGATCAGTCCCGCAGCGACGCCTGCAAGCAGCGCAGCAAGAAGCGTGAGGAGTCGTCTGAGGGCCCTGAAGGGAGGATCGGGCGGGATCGGCGTGGAGTTTTCGAGGTCCTCGGGGGTATAGTGAAGTGATGAGCGTGCGTTAGGACCCCTGTTGACGAGGTCCCCGCCCGCCTTCACGAGTCCGGAGGAGGTTGCATCATGACCAGCGTCACGATCGTTGTCGACAACTTTTGCCAGAGGCAGGGGCTTTATGCCGAATGGGGATTCTCCGCCTTCATCAGAACGCCGTCCGGCAATCTGCTCTGGGACACGGGAGGCATTCTCCATGTTCTCCTTCACAACCTTCGGGCGCTTGGCATTCGACCTGAGGGGGTTGAGAATCTTGCGCTTTCCCACGGCCACTTCGATCATGCGTCTGGCCTCACGGACATCCTCCGCGTGGCTCCGTCGGCAAAGCTTTGGGCGTCTCGAGAGATCGCGCGCCTCAGATGGGGTGATGCGGATGCGTCGAGGGCGAGCGGAGGCGGTCCCCTTTTCGCAGGCCTCCCCTTCACGCCCGTCGACGGCGGAGTCGAAATCCTGCCTGAAGTGATCGCCTTCACCGTTCCTGCGGACGAGCGCGACCCGAGGTTCCTTGTCTTCGACAACATGTTCGAGACTGGAGCCACTGGTGACAAGGTCCCCGACACCTTCGCGGACGACGTCTCCCTCCTCGTGAAGGGGAGTGCTGGTTGGTCTGTTGTGCTCGGGTGTGCTCATGCGGGTCTTCCCAATATTCTGAACTACGCGATGAAGAGATTCGGGATCGAAGGCTTTGATGCGGTGACGGGCGGAACGCACTTGAGTGGCGCCTGTTCGGAGGAACTGCCCGTCTGGATGGATGCGCTCGCAGCCGTTCCCGTCAGGCGCTGGCGCGTGAACCACTGTACGGGGTTCAGGGCAGCGGCGGCGTTGGCAGGACGCTTCGACGACGTCGACTGGGCGGGAGCGGGCGCGGTCCTGACCTTCTGATTCTAGCGGTTGAAGAGTGCGTTCCAGATGACGCTCAGCCCGAGAAGCCAGAAGAGAGCGCCGCTGACGCGGTTGAGCCAGATGCTGAAGTTCGGGCCTGCAAGCCACTTGCGGGCCACCGCCGCAATGGCGCTGTAACCGAGGTGTACGAGAAAGCAGATTCCGACGAAGAGGACCGAGAGGAGCGTGACGCGCGAGACGTAGTCATCCTCGGGCGAGATGAACTGCGGCATGAGCGAGAGCAGGAAGACGATCAGCATCACGTTGCTCGCCTGAACGTACAGGGCGCCCTTGAAGATGCTGCTGAAGGTGAGCGAGTCGTTGGACTCAAGCCTGCCTAGCTTGTCAAGGCGCACTGCGCCTGCGTTCCAGCTGCCCCAACCGAGCCAGAAGAGCACGGCGGCTGAAACGAGCTGCAGGCCTGCATAGAGTGCGGGCGATGAGGTGATGAGGGCGCCGAGGCCCGTCGCGGAGATGAGCGACATCAGGCCGACGCCGAGCGTGGTGCCGAGCGGAGATGCAAGGACCGTGCGGAGCCCGCCGCGCAGTCCGTTCGTGACGGTGTAGAGAACGCCCGAGCCGGGTGTGACGCAGGCGATGAAGCTCACCAGAACGTAGACGGACAGATCTTTCATAGAAATTCGGCGCGAAAACCTCTGCCTTTGGGCAGGAGTTGTTGACTTGGATTCTGACAAAAAGGCGGCCGTCCGGAGGTTCGGACAGCCGCCTTGCCTAACATCAGACCTGACAGCCTGAGATCAGGGATCAGCGGGTGCCGCGGGCCTTGTTGGTCTCAGTGGCGATGCGAACGACCTTGCGGGCGAGCGCGGAGGTTGGGTCGACGACGCAGACCTCCTTGCCGGCGCAGACGAAGTCGTCGCATTCGTCAAGGATGAGCGGCAGTTCGGTGCAGCCGAGGATGAGGCAGTTGCAGTCGTAGGTCTTCACCAGGTATTCCGCGGCGCTCACGAGGTCTTCGCGGCACTGGCCGTCGGTGTAGCCGGCCTTGGCGCCGAGCGGACCGTAGATGGCGGCCATCACGCGTTCCTGATGCAGTTCATCGGGCACGAACATCGGGAGGTTGAGGGCCTTGGCCTTGTCGCCGTAGATGCCGGTCTGGACCGTGCCGGAGGTGGCGAGCAGACCGATGCGGGCCTTGTCGCCGAGCTTGGCCTTGATTTCCTCCATCGTGGCGATCTGCATGTTGATGAACGGAATGTCGAGGTGGCGTTCAAGATAGGGCACGAAGGCGTGGGCCGTGTTGCAGGGCACGATGATCGCGTCGCATCCGTCCTTCTGGAGGCGGCGGGCGCAGCCGTACATGGCGAGCGTGGGATCGGCGCCGCCCTTGAGAAGGCAGGCGGTGCGGTCGGAGATCTGCGGATTCTGCTCGACGACGAGCTTGAAGTGTTCCTGGTCGTTCTTGGCGGGCGTGGCTTTCACGATCTTGTCGTAGAGGTCGACGGTTGCGGCAGGGCCGAGGCCGCCGATGAGGCCGACCTTGAAGGGCTTGGGCAGGCGGACCGGGGTTTCGTCGATCGCCTTGTGGGCGGCGGTGGTCAGGACGTCGAGAATGGGCATGCCTTCGGAGATGAGCTCGAAGGCGGCGCCGGCGACGCGACCGCAGACGGGGAGCAGAAGCTCGGCGCCGGCGGCGAGAAGCTTGACTGCTTCTTCCCGGACGATTTCAGGATTGGTCGTGTTGGTGCAGG
>NZ_JH815513.1:0-7285 GCF_000297775.1 Sutterella wadsworthensis 2_1_59BFAA | reverse complement strand
CTGCTCGCGCAGCAAAGCCTTTGCCTGATGACCATAGAGAGGTGGTCCCACTCCTTCCCATTCCGAACAGGACAGTGAAACACCTTATCGCCGATGATAGTTGGTTGTATTTCCAGTGAAAGTAGGACATCGTCAGGCTCACCATTCCAAGAACCCCGGTTTCGAAAGAGACCGGGGTTCTTGTTTTTCCCGAGCAGCAAAATGCGCAAGGCCCCGCCTTGCGGCAGGGCCTTCTCGTCAGAAAACGCCGGAGTGCGGCCGAGCGGGTCAGGAATCGTTCGACCGGCTCGGAATCACATGCGCTCGCCGCTGCCGATCACGGCCTCGATGACCTCAAGCATGTCGGGGCGGGCCGCATAGGCCTCGCGCAGCACGTGCATCTGCATGGCGTCCATCTCCTCGTCCGAAAGCGTCATGACGCCCATCTTGGACGAGTTGAAAAAGCCGTCGAAGACCATCATGGCGACGTAACCCCTGACGGTGTCGGCCGACGAACGGCCGATCCTGTCGTAGAGCGACTTGTACCATGCGCGGATGGGCTCGACGAGGGCGGGATGGCGCGACGAGAGGCTCAGAAGCTGCGAGCCGAGTCCGACCCAGCCGGCGCGGTTCTCCCTGAAGTCCAGATACCAGAGGCGCATGGCGGGCAGCGCGGCGTCCTCGGGACTGAGGCCCGAGGCGATGAAGGGCGTCTCATGACGCTTCTCCTCAGCCTGTAGATGCTCGAGATAGTCGTCGATGAGCGCCTTGAGCAGATCGTCCTTCGTGGGGAAGTGCCAGTGGATGGCGCTCTTGGAGATGTCGAGCACCTCGGCGATCGCGCCGTGGCTCAGCTTCCCGATGCCGCTCTCGAGAATGATGCTTCTGGACGCCTCCAGAATCCGCTGCCTGCTTTGTTCGCCCTTCGTGGCCATGTGAATCCCCTGACGATGAAACGAATCCGGGCCCGTCTCCACTCGGAGGACGGGCCCGGAGATCCACTTAAGTATAAGTCGACCAGGCTTCAGCCTACGTCATTATTTGGCGGCTTCCGCACCCGCGATGCGGCCGAAGACGATGATGTCGGTGTAGGCGTTCGAGCCGAGGCGGTTCGTGCCGTGCGTGCAGCCCGTCACTTCGCCCGCAGCCCAGAGGCCGGGAATCGGCTTGTCGTTGGCGTCGAGCACTTCGGCCTTCGGATTGATCTTCAGGCCGCCCATCGTGTGGTGCACGCTCGGAACGCCTCTGTAGATCCAGTACGGTCCCGTGCTGAGGTCGACGAAGCGGCTGCGGTAGTTGAAGTCCAGGTCCTTGCCCGTCCTGGCGAATTCGTTGACGCGCGCAATCGTGGCCTTGAGGTTGTCGACCGGGATCTTGAAGAAGTCGGCGATGCCCTCGATGGTGTCGGCCTTGTGCAGGATGCCCGTCTTGGTGAAGACCTCGACCTCGTCCTGATGGTGCGTGATGGCGTGCGAGCGCTTCTCGATCTCGCCGTTGAAGATCGCGTAGCAGTACTTGCCCGTCTGCTCGAGAATGGCCTTGCTCATCACGTCGCGGCGCTGGAGTTCCTCGACGAAGCGCTTGCCTTCCTGATTGACGAGGATGGCGCCTTCGAATCGAGCGTCGTCGATGAGCTCGATGGCGCCCGAGTTCGGGTCGCACATCGGATAGGTCTGGATGAGGCCCATGTTGACGACCTGTGCGCCGATGTTCTTCGCCATCGTGATGCCTTCACCCATGGCGCCGGGCATGTTCGTGGTCTTGAAGCCGTCGCCGTAGAACGGGTTGGCCTCCGTGCGCATCGCAACGTTCGCGGCAAAGCCGCCCGTCGCGATCACGACGCCCTTCCTGGCGCTGAAGGTATAGCTCTTGCCGTCCATCGTGGCCTTGACGCCCGTGACGCGTCCCGAAGCGTCACGCACGAGCTCCTCGGCCTTCATGTTCGTGATGATGGGAATGCCGCGCTTCTCGGCCGTAGCGCTGAACTTGGTGATGAAGTCGAGGCCCGTGGCGCCCTTCGGAATGAGCGAGCGCTTCTTGGAGTGGCCGCCGAAGAAGAAGAGGTTGTCTTCCTGGAATTCGACGCCGATGACGTCCCGGCACCATTCGGCGGCGGGAAGCGCATTCTCGACCATGGTGCGCACGACGGCGGGATCGCCCTTCATGTCGCCGCCTTTCATGGTGTCCTGATAATGCAGTTCAACGCTGTCGCCTTCAATGCCGAGCTTCTTCTGGACCCAGTTGCCCGCAGCGGCCATTTCCGCGCCCGAAACGAGCGAGTTGCCGCCAACGTTGGGCATCTTTTCGAGAAGCACGACCTTCGCGCCCGCGTCGCTCGCGGTGATGGCGGCCGAGAAGCCCGCGCCGCCCGCACCGATCACCACGACGTCGTAGACGTTCGTCTCAGGCACCTTCGGCGCGCGCTTGAGAAGGGCCACCGGGCCCGCGAGCGTCACGCCCGCCTTGGCCGCAGCCTCCTTCACGGCGTTCCTGAGGGCGTCCGACGAGACGGTCGCGCCCGTCACGGCATCGATGTCGGCCGTGTTGTGCTTGATCATCGCGTCCTTCATTTCGGTGAAGACCTTGCCCGCGAGGATCGGGTTCTCGTTCGATTTTCTGATGTCGATCGCCTGAATCCTGCCGCCGTCAAAGGTCACTGCGGCGATCACGTCGCCGTGCTTGCCGACGCCCGCGCCCTCGGTCGTGACGGGCGCAGCCATGGCGGGAATGGAAAGCGACGCTATTGCAAGACAGACGAGAGATTTGTTCAGTGTCATGGTCGGCTCCTCTCCGATTGGTGTGGTCATGAGGTCAATGTAGCCAAAAACTGACCCCAAGCATAGTTTTGTATGATTGGGACTTATGCCGTCGACAGACACTCGGTTTTATGATAAAATCATCAAAATCGTTTGCGAAAGCAGACAAAAGCCATTGCCTGATGACCATAGAGAGGCGGTACCACTCCTTCCCATTCCGAACAGGACAGTGAAACGCCTTATCGCCGATGATAGTTGGTTGTATTTCCAGTGAAAGTAGGACATCGTCAGGCTCGCAATTGCAGAACCCCGGTTTCCAAGGAAGCCGGGGTTTTGTCTTTTCGGGCTTTTGTTTTTCAGACGGCAGGGCGCCCGCTCGAATGTTCTCGAGGCCCCGACAGCCGATGGCATGACAAGACAAAGGGCCCGTGCATTGCTGCATGGGCCCTTCGTCATGCTGTTTCAACCAGTCGTATCAGACGGATCACGCGAGACCGGTGATCTTGCCGTCCTTGACGTCGATGGACATGGCGGCCGGAACCTTCGGCAGGCCGGGCATGCGCATGATCGCACCCGTCGTCACGACGACGAAGCCTGCGCCCGCATTGAGGATGAGGCGTTGGACAGGCAGCGTGAAGCCCTTCGGAGCGCCGAGGAGCTTGGGATCGTGAGAGAACGAGAACGGGGTCTTGGCGATGCAGACCGGGAGGCGGTCGAAGCCGAGGTCCTGCAGGCGCTTGAGATCCTTGGCGGCGGCAGGAGCCAGTTCGACGGCGGCAGCGCCGTAGATGGTCTTGGCGATCTTCTCGACCTTTTCCATGACGGGGGCGTCGGCCTCGTACGTGAAGTTGAGCGGGTGCACGTCCTCGGCAGCCTCGATCACGGCGCGGGCAACGTCGACGGCACCCTTGCCGCCGAGCGCGAAGCCGTCGGAGAGGGCCACGCGCACGCCGAGTTCGGCGCAGCGGTTGCGGATGATGTCGAGTTCTTCGTCAAGGTCCGTGTGGAAGTGGTTGATGGAGACCACGATGTTCGGACCGAAGCGCTTGAGGTTCTCGACGTGGGCGTCGAGGTTGCAGAGGCCCTTCTTGAGGGCTTCGGCGTTGGGCTTGCCGATTTCGGGCAGGGGGACGCCGCCGTGCCACTTGAGGGCCTTGGTGGACGTCACGAGCACGACGGCGGCGGGGTTGAGACCGGCCGCACGGCACTTGATGTTGTAGAACTTTTCGGCGCCGAGGTCGGAGCCGAAGCCGGCTTCGGTGATGGCGTAGTCGCCGAGCTTCATCGCGGCGCGCGTGGCGGCGACGGAGTTGCAGCCGTGGGCGATGTTGGCGAACGGACCGCCGTGCACGAAGGCGAGGTTGCCTTCGATGGACTGGACGAGATTCGGCTTGATGGCGTCCTTGAGGAGCGCGACGAGGGCGCCGCCCACGCCGAGTTCCTGAACCGTGACGGCGGAACCGTCGCGGCGCGTGCCGATTACGATGCGGTCGATGCGGGCGCGCAGGTCGTCAAGGTCCGTGGCGAGGCAAAGGACGGCCATGAGTTCGGAGGCGGCCGTGATGTCGAAGCCCGCTTCCGTCGGGATGCCGTTGGCGGAGCCGCCGAGACCCGTGACGATGTTGCGGAGCATGCGGTCGTTCACGTCCATGACGCGGCGCCAGAAGATTTCCTTGAGCTCGACCTGACCCTGGTGGCGGGCGTTGTCGATCAGAGCGGCGAGGAGGTTGTTGGCGGAGGTGATGGCGTGGAAGTCGCCCGTGAAGTGCAGGTTGATGGCTTCCATCGGAAGGACCTGCGAGTAGCCGCCGCCGGCAGCGCCGCCCTTCATGCCGAAGACCGGGCCGAGGGACGGTTCGCGAAGGGCGAGTACGGCCTTCTTGCCGAGCTGCTTGAGACCCTGGGCGAGGGCGATCGACGTGGTGGTCTTGCCGGAGCCTGCGGGCATGCCGGACGTGGCCGTCACGAGGATGAGCTTGGCCGTGTCGGGACGGGAGGCGTCGAGCTCGACCTTGGCTTTGTCGCGGCCGTACGGCTCGAACTCGGCGTCGGTGAGGCCGGCCTCGTGGGCAAGCTGGTCAATCGGAATGAGCTTGGTTGCCTGAGCAATTTCAATATCGCTGAGCATGGGATCTCCCAAAAAGGTAAATGCCTGAAAAAACTGAAAACCGATGGCCTGCGGCACGGTCCGGGAGCCTCCGGCGCTCGACCCTGAGGGAGCCTTCAACGGAGCGTCTCCTGCCGTCCAGATGGCGGGATTGAGAGAGTATGCCTCAAAAAGCTGGGACGGGTGGACGAAAACCGTAAATATTTCCGAGCGTGCGGGCAGGATGCAAAAATCCCGTCCGAACGCCTTGTTCCGGACGGGATTTGGTGAGAGCTGTCGCTTTAAAGCGGATCGCCCGTCAGCATGAGAAGACGTGCGATTTCAGCGGCGTTGTGCAGGTCAAGCTTGCGGTAGGCGGAGCCTCGGTGGACCTGGACGGTCTTTTCCGAAATGCCGTATTCGCGGGCAACCTCTTTGTTGGAGTAGCCCTGGGCGACCATGCGGATGACTTCGCGCTCGCGCTGCGTGAGCGACTCGAGACGGTTGCGGAAGTCGGTGACTTCGCGCTTGCCGCGGCGCTGGGCGAGGTTGTGCGAGACGGCGTTTTCAATGGTCTTGAGGAGGCGCTGGTCGTCGACGGGCTTCTGAAGGAAGTCGATGGCGCCCGCCTTCAGGGTGTTGACGGCCATGTCGATGTCGCCGTGGCCGGAAATGAAGATGATCGGCAGGTCGCAGCCGGCTTCCCTCAGCTTGAGCTGAAGCTCAAGGCCGGACATGTGCGGCATGCGGACGTCGAGGAGGAGACAGCCGGGGCGGATGTAGTCGTTCGAGGAAAGGAACGTGATGGCGTCGGCATAGGTCTTGACGTCCCAGCCTTCGCCTTCAATGAGGAAGGCCCAGGAGTTGCGCATTGCGTCGTCATCGTCGATGACGCGGATCAGGGGCTTGTCGATTTTCGCAGGATCGTGCACGGTGAAATCCTAGTTATTATGGTTGTGCTTGGAGCGTCCGGCTCGTCCAAGGGGAGGAGGCGAAGGCGGCGCGCGTCCGGCCATTTTTATTGAATCATGAAATGAAGCGGGATGCGGATGGAGGTTGCGCTCCCGTCCCGCAGATTTCATCTTACCCGAAATGAGGTGTTGGGGCGACAGAATCTGGCCGAGAAAACGCAACGGCGACGCAGGATGCGCCTTCCTCTGCTAGTATGGGCAATCCTTTAGACAACACACGACGTCCATGACCGGCATTCTCAACACAACCTCATTATCCCGCGCTGCGGCGGCCGCCCTGTCGGCGCTCCTGCTCTCGGGCTGCGCCGCGCTTTCGGGCGGCGGTTCCGAGGCCATTCCCGCCGATGCGATGAAGCGCCCCGTCGACCTCTCCGTCGTCTGCGTGCTCGTTAACGAGGACGTCAAGAGCGAACCGCTCGTCAAGTCGCTTGAGACGGGCGTGAGGAGCTTCGGCAGCGAGCCGAGGCTGCTCATGCCGGGCGACGGCCCGCAGGCCTGCTCCTTCGTCGTGACGTACGAGGTGAGGACGAATGCCCGCGCGATCGAGGCCGTTCGGTTCCAGACCTTCGAGAACAGCGTGCCCGCCCTCGAGGCGTCGGGCCGCGCCAATCCCGGCAGCGGCCTCACGGTCGACAACGTGGCCGCCTACATGGTCCAGCTTCTCAATCAGACGAAGAAGAGGCTTGGCGACAGGGCCGTTCTGCCCGTCGCACCCGAGCCCGTTCCGACTCAGGCTCCCGCCGCCCGGCAGCCCTGAACGGGACAACAACAAGCCCGCCGCTTCAAGTCCGAAGCTGCGGGCTTTTTTTCTGAAAAGTCACTCGAGCTCACAGAAATAGCCGCAGGAAGCCTCCGAATTCATTCGGATGGAGGAATGCGGCAAACCTCTCTCTTCCGATCTATTTGGTTGTCCCCGATGAAAGGCGTGTGTCTTTCCACCCCCTGTGCTAAGGTACTCCCATGAGCACGAAATCCTTCACCATCAATCTACCGATCATCACCGGAGATCAAGACCGCCGTCGGCTGCAGAAGAGTTTCAGCTTCGGCTGCAACCTTCAGAACGCCGTCATGGGTGGTGGATGGGATCGTGTTCTGATACATGGTCAGCTCCCTTTTTGCAAGGGTTGGGTGTCGCTTTTAGGGTACAGCTTCCCCCTGAGGGCGCGCAAACCCAAACGCGCGCCCTCATTCAATTCCGTGGCGAAGCCACATTCTGAAAACGTAACTCGATGGTCTGAAGCTCCGGCGTCGCGTGTTGGCGCACGAATAGGCTAAATTCCCCATTCTCCTGCCAGGAAAGCGCTTAGAGAGACGCTCGAGAGCCTACATCGACTCGCGCACAATTAGCTGTCATCAGTCTTCGATCCCGTCCAAATCTTTAGCGCGGAACGCGCTAGTGACTTCGTTCAGACTTCTACCAGAAGAACCGCTTTCAACAATAATCGAAGTTGAAGAAAGGGCTTCACTGAAATACATCCGCGGTCAGGAGGCAT